>NZ_QOHF01000010.1 GCF_003319115.1 Geodermatophilus sp. TF02-6
GGCGCTGCAACGATGGATCGACCAGTGGAACGAACAGGCGCGGCCCTTCAAGTGGGTCAAGACCCCGGACCAGATCCTCAACAAGATCGCCCGATACTGCGCACGGATCTCCGGATCGGAACACTAGGGGCGGGGAGTTCCTCCGCGCCGCCGGGGTCCTCCCGCGGTGACCGGCTTCTCGAGTGAGGAGATCGCGTGAGCAACTGGTTGGGCGGCCAGACCGACGAGCTGGTGGGCGTCGTCGGCAAGGCCCTGCTCATGTACGGGACGGCCCTGCTCGGGCTCCGCGTCACCAACCGCCGCACCCTCGCGCAGTGGACCGCCATGGACTTCGCGGCGGCGGTCGCGATCGGGGCGGTCGTCGGCCGCACCGCGATCGCCTCCGGCCAGTCCTACCTCGTCGGCGCCGTGGCCCTCATCACGCTGCTGGCCGCGCACGCGGTCGTGGCGCGGGGACGCAGGGTGCGGTGGATCGCCAAGACGGTCGACCACCCGGTGCGCGTGCTGCTCCACGACGGCGTCCTGCTCCGGGACCAGCTGCGGCACTGCGACCTGACCGACGACGACGTCCTGGCCAAGCTCCGTGAGCGGGGGGTCCGGGACCTCGGCGAGCTGCGCTACGTGCTGTACGAGACGAAGGGCGAGCTCACGATCGTGCGCGAGGAAGGCCCCGGTACCCCGGACGGCGCACTGGTGCGGATCGGGCTGGCCCGGGCAGCCGACGTCCCCAGACGCGACCGGGCCCGCTGACAGCGCGGCCCGCCGACCGCACCGCCGACTCCTCCGGTCGAGGGAGGCGTGGCCGGGCCGGCCTGCGGCAGCGCACGCCCGTGCGCGGTCAGCGGCCGGCGGAGCGGTCTCCCTCGGCGGGACGGTGATCCTGCCCCTGCCGTTTGTCCAGCCGCTCGCGCTGCGGCTGCACGGTGTACCTCGGGTCGTCGGCCGAGGCCATCCCGGCCTCGAAGACCCCCCAGCGGGTCAGCGCGGAGGCGGTCAGCAGCAGCGCTCCGCCGACCCGGCCGAGCCAGGGGCGGCGGCGGCCGGCGACGGCCGCGGCGGCGCCGGCGACCAGCAGCTTCTCCCCCAGCTTCACCAGCCGCCCGGACCTCCCCTCCGAGTACGGCTCGCCGACCATGCCGAGGCGGCGCTCCATGAGCCGGGTGGCGGCCACCTCGGCGGCCGCGCCGAGCACGGCCAGCCGCCGGGCGGGGCCGGCCTCGCCCGGCGGCCCCGCGAGCAGCCCCAACCCGCCGGCGGAGGCGGCGCTGGAGCCGGCGAACAGGAACGGCATCTCCCGGTAGCCGTCGTGCCAGGCGGGCACCGCGGTGTCGGAGACGAGGGCAGCGGTGTAGGTGGCCACCCCGCTGCCCAGGACCGCCGCGCCGGCGGTGGCCGCCAGCCCGGTCCGGGGCAGCAGCCCGGTCAGCGCGCTGCCGGCCGACGCCGTCGCGGCGGGCCCGTAGGCGGCCAGCAGCCAGGAGCCGACGCTCATCGGGGAGGTGACCTTGAACACCCGCAGCATGTTGAGGAAGCGAGCCGGCTCGCCGAGGTCGTGGATGAGGCCGGCCAGGGACAGGAACACCCCGACGGCCGCACCGGTCTTGCTGACTCGGGCCAGGCCCGGGCGGCGGGTGGCGTCGGCGGCCAGGGCCAGCATCGAGGAGGCGCCGGCCAGCCCGCCGGTGAAGAAGTAGCCGGGGATGTCCGGCGCGCTCCACACCGGCCCGTTGAGAACCGGCTTGCCGTAGTACGAGGTGAACGTTGCGTCCGGGACGACGGGTTGCTCGCCGCCCCGCCGCCGGCGCCCACCGCGGGTACCGGTCAGCGCGCCGCGCCCGGGGGTCTTCGGCCGCACCCCCTCACGGGTGACCTCCGACTCGCTCACGAGCGCCGCCCGAACAGCGCGCCGACGACCATGCCCGCCAGCGACAGCGCGGCCAGGCCCACGTGCTTCCACATGTCCGGCAGGTCCCGGGTGCTCACCACCGGGTCCGGCGGCAGCCCGTAGACCTCGGGGGCGTCGAGCAGCAGGAAGAAGGCGCCGTCCCCGCCGACGCCGTCGTCCGGGTCGTGGCCGTAGAGCCGGGCGTCGGGGAGCCCCTCCTCGTGCAGCTGCCGGACGCGGCGGTCGGCCCGCTCCCGCAGCTCGTCGAGGACCCCGAACTGGATGGAGTCGGTGGGGCACGCCTTCGCGCAGGCCGGCTCGGCGCCCACCGACAGCCGGTCGTAGCAGAGGGTGCACTTCCAGGCCCGCCCGTCGCCCTCGCGCTGGTCGATGACGCCGTAGGGGCAGGCCGGGATGCAGTAGCCGCAGCCGTTGCAGACGTCCTCCTGGACGATCACCGTGCCGAACTCCGTGCGCACCAGCGAGCCGGTCGGGCAGACGTCGAGGCAGGCGGCGTGGGTGCAGTGCTTGCACACGTCGCTGGACATCAGCCAGCGCAGGTCCCCGGGCTCCCCGCCGTCCCCCGCGGGGGTCGTGGGGGTCACCGTCGCCTGCTCCGGCGGCGTCCCCGAGCCGACGAGCTGACCGGTGGGCTCGTGGTGCACCCCGGCCACCTGCCCGGCGAGGGGCTTGCGCTGCTCGATGAAGGCCACGTGCCGCCAGGTGTCGGCGCCCAGGCCCACCGAGTTGTCGTACGACATCCCGGTGAGGGTCAGCCCGTCCTCCGGGATGGCGTTCCACTCCTTGCAGGCCACCTCGCAGGCCTTGCAGCCGATGCACACCGACGTGTCGGTGAAGAAACCCATCCGCGGCGGGTGGTCGGCGTGGCCGGACAGGGTCGCCGGGTCGGTGTCCCCCCGCAGCGCCTCGTCGAGGCCCACCCGCAGGACGGGGCTGCCCAGGAACGCCTTGGCCATCAGATCTCCGTCCCGGTCTTCTCGGTGATCCCCGCGCGCACCCGGTACTCGCGTACCAGCTCGTTGCGTGCCGCCCCCCGGGGCCGCCGGCCCGGGCGGATGTCGCAGCTCAACGCCTTGGTCTCCATGATGTGCACGTTCGGGTCCAGCGACTGGTGGGTCAGCTCGTTGGCCGCGTCGCCCCGGACGAGCCCGTTGCCGCCCCAGTGGTAGGGCAGGCCCACCTGGTGCAGCGTGCGGCCCTGGACGGTCATGGGGGTCATCCGATCGGTGACGAGCACCCGGGCCTCGATGGCCCCGCGCGCGGTCACGACCGTGGCCCAGCCCATGTGCTCCAGGCCGCGCAGCCGCGCCAGCTCCGGGGAGACCTCGCAGAACATCTCCGGCTGCAGCTCCGAGAGGTAGGGCACCCACCGGCTCATCCCCCCGGCGGTGTGGTGCTCGGTGAGCCGGTAGGTGGTGAGCGCGAACGGGAAGACGTCCGCGCCCGGTGCGCTGCCGCTGGGGTGGTAGCGGTTGTGCTCCCGCGGCGGCATGAGCTGGCGGACGGGGTTGCGCTGCTGGCCGTAGAGCAGGTTGTCGAACGGGGAGTCCTGCGGCTCGTAGTGGGTCGGCAGGGGTCCGTCGGTGAGACCGGCGGGGACGAACAGCCACCCCTTCCCGTCGGACTGCATGACGAACGGGTCGACGCCGGAGAGCGCCTCGGCCCCCGTGGCGTCCTCGGGCGGCCGGTGCCACGGCGACACGTGCCGGTCGAAGTCCGGGATGTCGTGCCCGGTCCAGCTGGCGCTCTCGTCGTCCCACCAGACCAGCGCCTTGCGCTCGCTCCAGGGCTTGCCGTCGGGGTCGGCCGAGGCGCGGTTGTAGAGGATGCGCCGGTTGGCCGGCCAGGCCCAGCCCCACTCGTTGGCGATCCAGTCCTGCTCCTCGGCCGGCTTGCGCCGGTCGGCCTGGTTGACGCCGTCGGCGTAGACGCCGCAGTAGATCCAGCAGCCGCAGGCGGTGGAGCCGTCGTCCTCGAGCTGTTCGTAGCTGGCCAGCGGCCGGCCCTCGCCGTCGAACCCGTTGATCTCGGCGAGCACCGCCTCGGCCTCCGGTTCGGCCAGCGCCCCCTTCGTGGGGTAGTCCCAGGTCAGGTCCAGCACGGCGCGGTCGCGGGGGTTGAGCGAACCGGCCAGCTTCTCCCGGACGATCCGGCCGAGGTGGAACAGGAACCACAGGTCGCTGCGCGCGTCGCCGGGCGGCTCGACCGCCTGGTGGTGCCACTGCAGCATCCGCTGGGTGTTGGTGAAGCTGCCGTCCTTCTCGGTGTGCGCGGCGGCGGGCAGGAAGAAGACCTCGGTGCCGATGTCCTCCGTCCGCAGCTCCCCGGACTCGATCTCCGGGGACTCCTTCCACCAGGTGGCGCTCTCGACGAGGGAGAAGTCGCGGACGACCAGCCAGTCGAGGTTGGCCATGCCCAGGCGCTGCAGCGTGGCGTTGGCGTTGCCCACGACCGGGTTCTCTCCCATGAGGAAGTAGCCCTTGCAGACGCCGTCGAGCTGGGCGTGGATCGTCTCGTAGTTGCTGTGGCTGCCGGTCAACCGGGGCAGGTGCCCGAAGCAGAAGTCGTTCTCCGGCGTGGCCGCCGGCCCGTACCAGGCCTTGAGCAGGCTGACCGTGTAGGCCCGCATCTCGGTCCAGTAGCCCTTGTCCGCGCGTTCCCCCTCGACGAACGCGTCGAGGTCCTCGTCGGCGTGGGCGTACGGCATCGGGAGGTAGCCCGGCAGCAGGTTGAACAGCGTGGGGATGTCGGTGCTGCCCTGGATGGAGGCGTGCCCGCGCAGCGCCATGATCCCGCCGCCCGGGCGGCCCACGTTGCCCAGCAGCAGCTGGAGCACCGCCGCCGCGCGGATGTACTGGACGCCCACGGTGTGCTGGGTCCAGCCGACGGCGTACACGAACTCGCTGGTGCGGTCCCGGCCGGAGTTCTCCTCCAGCTCCTGGCAGACCCGCAGGAACAGGTCTCGCGGGATGCCGCAGACCTGCTCGACCATCTCCGGGGTGTAGCGCGCGTAGTGCCGCGTGAGGACCTGGAAGACGCAGCGGGGGTGCTGCAGCGTCTCGTCCCGCTGCGGCTTCGGCTCACCGCCCACCGGCCCGCCGGAGCCGGTGGTCTCCCCGCGGCTGTGCCGGCTCAGCCGCTCCGAGTACTGCTGGTCCCGCTGGCCGGAGGCCGCCTGCACCTGCGCCCCCTCGTACTGCCAGCTGGACGGGGTGTAGCTGCGGCCCTCCCGGTCCAGGCCGGAGAAGACGCCGTCGAGGTCCTCGGTGTCCTGGTAGTCCTCCCGCAGGACGTCGGGCGCGTTGGTGTAGGTGACCAGGTACTCGCGGAAGTACGCCTCGTTCTGCAGGACGTGGTTGATGATCCCGCCGAGGAAGGCGATGTCGGTGCCGGCGCGCAGCGGCACGTGGATGTCCGCGAGCGCCGACGTCCGGGTGTACCGGGGGTCGACGTGGATCACCGTCGCGCCGCGCGCCTTGGCCTCCATCACCCACTGGAACCCCACCGGGTGGCACTCGGCCATGTTGGAGCCCTCGATGACGATGCAATCGGAGTTCTGCAGGTCCTGCTGGTAGGTGGTCGCCCCACCGCGGCCGAACGAGGTGCCCAGACCGGGCACCGTGGAGGAGTGCTATATGCGGGCCTGGTTCTCGATCTGCACGGCCCCCATGGCCGTGAACAGCTTCTTGATGAGGTAGTTCTCCTCGTTGTCGAGGGTCGCTCCCCCGAGGTGGGCGAAGCCGAGGGTCCGGTTGGTCCGCGCGCCGTCGACCTCGTCCTGCCAGCCCGCGCGGCGGCTCTCGAGCACCCGGTCGGCGATCACGTCCATCGCCGTGTCGAGGTCCAGCTCCTCCCAGTCGGTGCCGTGCGGACGCCGGTACAACACGCGGGTCTGCCGTCCCGAGCCGGTGACCAGCTGCTTGGTGGCCGCGCCCTTCGGGCACAGCCGGCCGCGGCTGACCGGCGAGTCCGGGTCGCCCTCGACCTGGGTGACCTGCCCGTCCTGGACGTAGACGTTCTGCCCGCACCCGACCGCGCAGTAGGGGCAGATGGACTTGACCACCTTCTCGGCGGTGACCGTCCGCGGGACCAGCGTCTTCGTGGTCCTGCTGTAGGAGGCGCTGCCGCGGCCGAGCGGGTCGTCCCCGGTGAGCTGGCGGTAGACCGGCCAGGACTCGATGAAGGTCCGCAGACCCATGGCGCCTTCTCCCGTCTCGCGGCTGCTGGTCGGTCAGCTGGTGGGCGTGTTCACCCCGGAGCGCCCGGATCCGGTCGGCCCTCCCGGTCCGCCGGCCGTCCGGTGGCGTCCCGGGCCCGGTCCACCGGCGCCGCGGACCGCGCGGCGGCGGCCACGGCCGGCCCCGGCTCGCGCGGGGCGTCCGGGTGCGGGCGGGTGGGCGCGTCGCGCTGGGCGGCCAGGATCCGCTCCCCCATCCGGGCCCGTTCCTCGTCGGGGACGGCGCGGCGCAGCTGGAGGAACAGCCGGTCTTCGTACGCCACGTGCCGGTGCAGCCGGGGCATCAGCTCCTCGACGAGGTCGTCGAACTCCTCGGTCTGCGGATCGGCCCGGGAGAGCGCGGACAGCGTCTCGGTCGCCTCCTGCTCCTGCTGCAGACCCCCGTCGGCCCACCGGTCGCCGTCGGGCAGGAGTTCGCGCACCCGCGGCCAGAGGTGCTCCTCCTCCGACGTCTCGTGGGCAGCCAGCGCCTTGCCGATCATGTCGACGATCGACTCGCGCTCGGAGGCCTGGGCCGGCGTCCCGCCCCTGCTGCGGCCGGGGATCGCGTCCAGCTGCTTGACCAGCGAGGTGGCCGCGTCGTGCTGGCGGGTCAGCACGGTGACCACGTCGGTGGTCGACCCGGGGTCGTTCTGCGGGCCGGGGGTCGCGGTGCGCGCGCGGGCGGCGGCCGCCATCTGGGCGTCGCCCTGCGCGCGGCGGCGCAGCCAGGCGTGGACCACTCCTCCGGCGTCCGGCGCGTGCACCGCGGGGTTGGCCAGGTGCTGGCTGCTGCCGGGGAGCACCCCGGGACGCCGCTGCTCCTCGGCGGTGACGACGTCGCTGCCGTCGGCGGGGAACCCGGTCGCGATCAGGTACGCCAGGCCGGGGTGGACGCCGAGCCGGGCGGCGGCGGCCGCGTAGTCGGTGCCGCCGTCCAGCGCGGCGAGGACCTGGTCCCGAGTCGGCATCCCCACCCCCACGTCCGCTGCCGTCGGCGAACAGTTGTCGGCAGTCAAGCATCCCGTTCGGGGTCCCGCACCCGCTGACCGTCGGAGCCGGGACCGCACCGACCCCGCGGGCCGGTCCGGCGGGGTCGGGGGCATCCTCGTCCCGGACCGCCGCCCGTGCCAGACCCCTCTGCGGACCGGTCGGGCGGCCCGCACACTCGGGGTCGTGCAGACGCCTCCGGACGCTCCCGCTCCCGACGTCCTCGCCGGGCTGGCTCGGCTGGCGGAGGACGACGACCCGGCCTCGGTCCTCGACCGCCTCGTGCGGCACGCGACGACGCTGGTGTCCGGCTGCTCCGGAGCCGCGCTGACCGTGGCCACGCCGACGGGCGGGCTGACCGCGACGGTCACCGACGGGCGGGTGGACCGGTGCCACGCCGTGCAGTTCCGGGACGGCGGCGACGGGCCGGCCCGGGAGGCGCTGCGACACCGCGAACCGCGCCGCGTCGACCACGTGCTGCGGGAGAGCCGCTGGCCGGAGTTCCGGGCGGTGGCCGCCGCCGAGGGGTTCGGCAGCTGCCTGGCCCTCCCCCTCGCGGCCGAACGGGTACCGGCGGCTGCGCTCAACCTGTACGCCGACCGGCCGGGTGTCTTCGACGGCACCACCCACGACGTGGCCCTGCTGTTCGCCGCCCAGGGCGGCGTCGCCCTGGACAACGCCGAGCTGTACCACCGCAGTCGCGAACTGGTCGAGCACCTGCACCGCACGCTGGCGACCCGCAGCTCCATCGAGCGGGCCAAGGGGGTGCTCATGGCCCGGCACGGCATCGGCAGCGACGCGGCCTTCGACCTGCTCCGGGCGGAGTCGCAGCACAGCCACCGCAAGCTGCGGGACGTCGCCGTGGCCGTCCTCCAGCAGCAGGAGCCGGGGGTCCCGGAGGTGGCGTGGGCACCGGTGCGCGTCCACGGCGGTCCCGGGTCGGGGACGTCGGTGTCCCTGGCGGGTCGGGAGCACCGGCCGTAACGTGTGCCGCGGTGCTGAGCGGGCAGCACGTTCTCCCTGCCTGCCGGAGGCCCGTCGATGCCCGACCTCCTCGCCTCGCTCGCCGACCACGAACTCGTGGCACTGCGCATGCTGCTGGAGCAGCTCGGGTTCCTCACCGGGCTCCTGGTCGAGTGCCCGGACGACGAGCTCGACCTCCGGCTGCAGGTGACCCGGGACGGGCAGGATCCCCTCGTGGAGGTCCTCCTGGCCGCTCCCTGCGTCCCGGCGCCGGCGCGGTGGGAGGCCGTCCGGGTCGGGGACGGGGTGCGGGAGGTGTGGCGTGGGCCGGAGCGGACCCGCTCCGGCCGGGAACTCGGTGACTTCGTGGGCGACCTGCTGTCCCCGCTCACCGCCGAGCTGGCACGGCGCTACTGCCGGCTGGGCTGACACCCCGGCGGCCACCGGCTGGCACCCTGCGGCCACCGACTGGTCCGCGATCGGCGGATCCCCCACCATGACCGCGTGGACGGGAACCCGGACGCCGTCGTGGTGGGTGCCGGCCCGAACGGTCTGGCCGCCGCGCTCCGGCTGGCCGCCGCCGGGCTGCGGGTCCGGGTCGTCGAGCGCGACGAGCAGGTCGGCGGGGGGCTGCGGTCGCAGGCGCTCACCCGGCCCGGCTTCGTCCACGACGTGTGCTCCGCGGCCCATCCGATGGCCGCCGCGTCCCCGTTCTTCGGCGAGTTCGACCTCGCCGCCCGAGGGGTGCGCCTGCTGCACCCGGAGCTCCCCTTCGCCCACCCGCTCGACGGCCGGCCGGCGGCGGTCTCGCGGCCGTCGGTGGAGGAGACGGCGGCGGGCTTCGGCGCCGACGGCCCGGCCTACCGGCGGTTGCTGGGCCCCCTGGTGGAGCACGGGCAGGACATCGTCGACTACTTCCTCGGCAGCTCCTTCCGGCGGCCGCCCACCCGCAGCGTCGCGGCGGTGACCCGGTTCGGGGTCCTCGGGCTCCCGAGCGTCCGCCGGCTGACCCGCCTCTGGTTCGAGGACGACGGTCCGCGGGCGCTCATCGGCGGAGCGGCGTCGCACGGGATGCTGCCCCTGACCCGGGCGGTCACCGCCGGGCTGGGGCTGCTGCAGGGCATGCTCGCCCACCACGCCGGGTGGCCGGTGGTCGAGGGCGGCTCGCAGCGGATGGCCGACGCCATGGCGGCCGCGCTGGAGGAGCAGGGCGGGGAGGTGGTCACCGGCCACGAGGTGAGCGACCTGCGCGAGTTCGACGGCGTCCCCGCCGTCCTGCTGGACACGACCCCGAGGGCGTTCGTGGCGATGGCCGGGGACCGGGTCCACGAGGGCTACCGGCGGTGGGTGTCCCGGTATCGGTACGGACCCGGGGTGTTCAAGGTGGACTGGGCGCTGTCGGAGCCGGTCCCCTGGACCGACCCCGAGGTCCGCCGCGCCGGCACCGTGCACGTGGGCGGGACCCTCGAGGAGATGGTCGCCGCCGAGGCCGCACCCGCGGCCGGGCGGATCGCCGAACGGCCGTTCGTGCTCACCGTCCAGCCCACCGTGGTGGACCCGACCCGCGCGCCGGCCGGCGGGCACGTCCTTTGGGGCTACGTGCACGTGCCGCACGGGTCCGACGTGGACGTGACCGAGCGGATCGAGGCGCAGATCGAGCGGTTCGCCCCCGGTTTCCGGGACACCGTCGTCGAGCGGCACACGTTCACCGCGCCGCAGATGCAGGCGGGCAACCCCAACGACGTCGGTGGGGAGATCTCGAACGGCCAGGCGTCCCTCTGGCAGATGCTCTTCCGGCCGGTGCCGCGGTGGAACACCTACGAGACGCCGGTCCCCGGGGTGTTCCTGGCCTCTGCGGCGACCCCGCCCGGGCCGGCGGTGCACGGGATGGCCGGGGACAACGCCGCCCGGGTGGCGCTGCGCGAGGTCTTCGGGATCCGGGAGGCGCCCCGGCTGCGCCCACCGGCGTCGGTTGGTCGGCGGCCGGCCGGGTAGGCCAGCGACACCGGGTGACCGGAACGGTCCCCGACGGCAGAGAGGACCTCCGATGACCGCGAGCACCCCGGGCAGCTCCACCGCGGAGCTGCTGCAGGCCATGAGCGCCGACCTCTCCGCCCTCGTGCGGCAGGAGCTGCAGCACGCCCAGCAGGAACTGGCGGACAAGGCCCGGCAGGCGGGCCGGGCCGGCGCGATGCTCGGCGGCGCGGCCGTGCTGGGGACGATGGCGATCGGGACGTCGGCCGCCCTGCTGCTGCGGCTGCTCGAGCGCCGGTTCTCCCCGACGACCGCGGCGGTGCTGGCCACCGGCCTCTACGCCGGCGGGGCCGGCGCCCTCGCCGTCACCGCGCTGCGGGAGCTCCGCCGGGCGTGGCCGCTGGTCCCCCGGGAGACGGTGGCCAGCCTGCGCGAGGACGTCCGGGTCGCGACCGACACCCCGACTCCGCCGCCGGCCGGCTGAGCGGACGGCCGGCCACGCGGTGGAGGGCTCCCGGCCGCCGCGAGGACGACGCTGGGGAACCCGGTGCGGACGCAGCGTGCCGACTCGTGAGGAGCGGGGAGACAGACGGTTTCCCGCTGTGCGGACGCCGGGTAGCGGCCCGCCTCGACCCGCTCCTGCGCCTGTGCCCTGGGCGCCCCTTCGAGAGGATCCCCATGCCCATCCGTCGACGCTGCCTGCTGACCGCCGGTCTGACCGCCGTCCTCGTCGTCCCGGCAGGCCCTGCCCTCGCCGACAGCACACCCGATTCCGGCTCCAGCACCGAGGGCTCCGTCACCGAGGGCTCCGTCGAGGTCGACGGGGCGCGCATCCACTACCAGGTCGAAGGCGAGGGTGAGCCGATGGTCCTGGTCCACGGCTACCCGCTGTCCGGCGACCTCTTCGCCCGCAACCGCGCCGAACTGGCCGAGAGCTTCCAGGTGATCACCCCGGACCTGCCCGGCTACGGCGGGAGCGAGACGTCCGGGCAACAGGCCGAGGGCTCCGTCGGCGCTTACGCGGACGACGTCCTCGCGGTGATGGACGACCTCGGAGTGGACTCCGCGGTCGTCGGCGGCATGTCCATGGGCGGCCAGATCGTGCTCTCGATGTACCAGCAGGCTCCCGAGCGCTTCGACGGGATGATCCTCATCGACACCACCGCCGCTCCGGCTCCGCCGCCGGAGGCCGGCACCTGGGAGGGCGTGGCCCAGGTCGTCCGCGAACAGGGCAAGCAGGCGGTTCCTCCCCTGGTCATCGACGAGATGCTCACCGGTCGGACCCGGATGGACGAGCCGGAGCTCGTCGACCAGCTGATCGGCCTGATGGACCAGGCCAGCACCGAGGCGTACCTGGCGGGCGCCTCCGCGCTGGCCACCCGACCGGACTTCCAGCCGCTGCTCCCCGACATCGCCGTCCCCACCCTGCTGCTGGTCGGCCTCGAGGACCACCTCTACCCCTACGAGATGGACCAGCAGATGGCCGCAGCCATCCCCGACTCGGACCTCGTCGTCCTCGACGGTGGGGCGCACGCCGCGATCATCGAGCAGGCGCAGCCGGCCGACGCGGCGATCCTGCAGTGGGCGCAGGAGCAGTCCCTCTCCGCCGCCGCATAGGCCACGCGGCTCCGGGACGTCGCTCCGCGGCGTCCCGGAGCCGGCGGTCGCCCGCCCCGGTCAGCGGCTGCGGCGGCCGGGAAGACAGGCCGCGCCGGCCAGCAGCAGGGCCACGCCGTCCTCGATGAACCCCGCCTGCACGTCGGGCATCCGGCCGGCCGCCCACCGCCGCCAGCCGAGGCCGCCCCAGCTGCCGAGGGCGGCGCCCGCCGCGGCGCCGAGCGCCGGGACCGCGGCGTTCATCCGCTCCTCCGCGGCGAGCCGCGACGCCCCGGCCACGGCGCCGACGAACCGCGGCGGCAGACCGGCCGCGCTGGTCCGCTCCGGTGTCTCCGGCCGCTTGTCGACGGCGACCTCGGTGGACACGACCGCCAGCGCACCGAGCCGGGACAGCGCCGACCGCCAGCCCGGTCGGCCCGGACGCCGGCGGGCGAACAGCGCCGGCGCGCCCAGGCCCAGCGAGCTGCGGGAGCCGGTGGCCACGCCGAGCAGCAGCGACCGCACCACGAGCCCGGCGCGGGCGGGGCGCCGGGGCTCGGCCCGTTCCCGGTCGGTCGGTACCGCCTCGAGCACCGCCTGCGCGGCGACGCCGTAGGCCAGGTGGGGCACGGCGTCGGAGAGCCAGTCACCCGACGACCACGTCCGCGGGTCCGTGACCCCCAGCACCGCGGCGGGGACGTCGGTCGCCGCCATGGCGGCACCGCCGGCCACCACCGCCCCGACCGTCGGGGAGAACCGGATCCCCGCCGACCGCACGGTGCTGGCCAGTACGCCGGTCAGCAGTCCGTTGCCGATGCCGGCCAGCGCGCCCAGCCCGGTGCGCCGGGCATCCTGCTGCGTTCTCGATCCGGGGACGCTCCGCCCGACCGCGGACGCGATGGCGTCGACGACCCGTTCGGGGGTACGGCTCGGCGGACGCCCACGCCAGGCCATGTCCAGGTAGGTGGCGGCAGTGAGAGCCGTGGTGCCGGCCGCGCCGGCGGCGAGTCCCCGTTCGACGGATCCGATCACACGCAACGGTGACCGGAGGGGGGTGTGTCCGGCAACTCGACGTGTCGGGGAGTCGCCGCGCGCCGTCCGTGCAGGTGGACGAGGTCCGGGTCCTCGTCGAGCTCCTGCCCGCTACGGCAGCGCCCCGGTGATCACGTACAGCAGCCCGGCACCGGCCACCGTCAGCCCCAGCGCGGCTCTCGACGGTCGTGGCGTGTGCGCCTCCGGCAGGATCTCGGCCGCACCGATGTAGAGCAGGAATCCGGTGAAGGCCCCCAGGTAGAGCAGCAGGACACGATCGGGGACGTGCAGCGCCAACGTGCTCGCCGCCCCCGCCAGCGGAGCCAGCGCATCGGCGACGAGCAGCGCCGCGGCACGCCGGCGCGTGTTGCCGTGGGCGAGCATCAAGGACACCGTGTTCAGCCCGTCGGCGAAGTCGTGGCCGATGATCGCGACGGCCACCGCCAGCCCGACGCCGGCGTTGACCTGGAAGGCCAGCCCGATCGCGATCCCGTCGGCGAAGCTGTGCCCGGTCAGGGCGAGCGCACTCGCCAGCCCCACGCTCGGATGGTGCTGGCCGCCGGACTCGTCCTCCCCGCCGTGGTGGGCCAGCAGGGACTTCTCCAGGACGTGGAAGAACAGGAACGCCGCCACCAAGGCGACCATCACCGTGCGGGTCGGCGTCCCGGTCCGCTGCGTGAGGTCGAACAACTCCGGTAGCAGGTCGAACGCGACCACCCCCAGAACGACCCCCGCGGTCAGCCCTAGGATGAGCCGCAGCCTCGAGCTGCAGCGCAGCGCGAAGACGCCGCCGCTCACCGTCGACAGAACCGTTCCCACGGTCAGCAGCATGATCGGCACGCTCCCGACAACGAAGCCCTAGCTGAGAATGATTCCCAGATAGCCACCCTCCCTCGTCCTCGCTGGATCGAGCCCCTCGCCGTCGACGGCCGTGCCGTCCATATCCACGCCGGCCACCAGGGACGTCCGTCGCCGGCTGCCGCCTCGGACCGCGGGTGACGGCCAGGATCTCGCCAGCGGCTCGGCAGGGACGAGCGGTCGCCCGGGTGTTCCTGCTGCCGGCCACAGTCATCGCGCGTGGCTCTTGGCGGTGCGGAACGGCATCGCCATCGACCCCGATCTCCGGCGCCGACCGTGTCGTCGACCAGCGCCGCCTCGAGGGCGTGGTGCAGCGGCGAGGGGCGACAGCGGTGATCGCCGGGCACGATGGTCGGGAGGCCCGCGAGTCCGCCGGCGGGCGGCCGGAAGGAGACGGAGATCCGATGACCGAGAGCGCGCCCCACAGGCCGGAGTCCGAGCTGAGGCCGTCCGCCGGGGAGCCGGACGCGGAGGCGGCCGACCGGCCGTCCGCGACGACGGCGGAACCGGACCGGGACACCGGAGAGGTTCCGGGCAAGCAGGTCCACCGCTGGAAGGACGATGGCGGCGCGGTGATCTCCGACGGCTGACCGGGCCGCTGGTCGACGTCCACCGCGTAGCCGGTCGGCCGGCGCACTCGGCCGTCGACCTCACCGGTGGACGCCGGCGGTCGGGTCGTCTCCCGGCAGGTGCCTGCTGTGGTCGGCGGGGTCGACCGGGTCGTACGCGATGGCCTGCAGCCGGGCCAGGTCGCGCGGATGCAACCCGGCCTCGATCTCGACGGCGTCCATCAGGCGGTCCAGCTGGCTGCGCAGGGCCGGGACCAGCTCCGGGTGCCGGGTTCGCTCGGCGTGCAGCACCAGCATGCGCAGGACCCGCAGCAGCGCGGTGACGACCTGTACCTGGGACGGGGCCGCGTGGCGGAGTTGGTCGAAGGCGTGCGCGACGTACTCCCCGTAGGACAGGTCCCAGGGCCGCAGCAGCAACCGGCCCTCCGCTCCCGAGACGGCTCTGGGCGGCAACTCCTGGACGAGCAGCTTGCGGAGCAGGCTGCCCAGCCGCAGCGTGACCTCGACGGCGGTCGTCGGATCGTTGATCGCCGAGCTGAGTGCCCGCAGCCCGATGTCCACGAGCTGGCGGATCGCGAAGTCCACGTCCTCCTGCATCGTGCGGTTGTCGGCCAGCACGACCGTGGCCGCCAAGCGGTGCTCCACCGCGTCGGTGTCGGCGGGAGCCGGCCAGAGGGTGACCAGCGGCTCGCCCTCGTGGATGTAGGCGCCGTTGCGGGTGTCGAACCGGAGCGTGGTGCCCGGCGGGACCGCCGCGAGCATCCGTTCGCTGGGAGCCTGGGTCACCCACCCGTCGCGGTACGCGGGCACCACCAGGCTGGCAGCGTCCGCGGGCGCCCCGGTGTCGCGCCCCGGGCGCTCGCCGCGCGATCCCTGCACCATCGCGTCGATCACCTGCTCGCCCTCCGCCGCGATGCTTCGCACCACCTCGCCGACCTGCAGCCCGCGGGCGAGGTGGTCCAGGTGGGCGACGATGAGCAGGACCGTGGTCACGGTCAGCGCGATCGCGATGGTCAGGGAGATCCGCGGCGCCGGTGTCGGGGCCTCCCCATCGATGTGCCGGATGGTCAGCACGCTGTAGACGAAGGTGGCGATGAGCAGCCCGATGACCACCTGGCTCAGCCGGTCCCGGATGAAGGAGCGCATCACGCGGGGCGAGAACTGGCTGCTGGCCAGCTGCAGGCTCACCACCGTCAGGGAGAACACCACACCCGCGGTGGTGATCATCGCGCCGGCCACCGTGCTCAACAGCCAGGTCGCGGCGTTGCTGCTGATCCCCAGCGTCAGCGGGACGTGACGGTCGGTGCCCACTGCGCGGTCGATGGCCGCGGTCGCCTCCGCCAGACCGGCTCCGCCGAGCACGATGATCGCCGGCAGGAAGAACAGGCTCTCGCGGAACCGGTAGAGCCCCGCAGCCACCCGCAGCTGCGGGAGCGGCCGAGGCCGTCTGTTCACCCGGCGGCCTCTCCGCCGGCTGCTGTGCCAGGCATCGTCGTCCCTCCGCACGCGTCGCTCGGATCGGGTCGGCCGCTCAGTACCCCGCGGAAGCCGGTTCGTGCTGCGATCCGGTCGCTGCACGGAGGCGCCCCTGCCACCGGACAGCGGCAAGGACGCCCACATGCGCTCGGTCAGGGGTCAGTCGTCGTCCTGCTGGTCCTCTCCGGTGCCGCCCTGCTGGTCGGCGTCCGCCTGCTGGGCGTCGTCCTCGGCCTCGGCCTCGGCCTCGGTCTCGGTCTCGGTCTCGGACTCGGGAACCTCCGCGTCGCCGGCGTCGACGACCGCCTCCTGCAGGGACCCGTCGGCACCGAGGACCTCCACCGTCCAGGAGACCGACCCGTCGTCGGCCTCGAGCTCTCGCGGTGTGCCGGGCGCTGCGCGGCCGGGAGGTGTGGACGCAGGTGCTCGTGCTGACCGCCCGTGATGCCGTGCCCGACCGGGTGCACGGGTCGGACTGCGGCGCCGACGACTACCTGGTCAAGCCGTTCGCCTTCACCGAGCTGGTCGGCACGCCGAGCGCGGCCAGCGACGAGGGCAGCCAACGACGCAGGAAACGCGCCGGTCGGTGTAGCAGCGCCGCTAGCAGCAGGGCCAGAACGACCGGCACGGTCACCAGCGCCAGCCCGGCCAGGATGGTGACGACGAGGTACAGGACGACGTCGACCAGCAGCAGCCGCCAGTTCCACGCCGCGGCCAGCCTCGGGTAGGGCAGGACCGGGCTGCGCCGGCCCGCGGCGCCGGCGACTGGCCGGGCGGGGGTCCGCACCGCGGCGGGTGGGTGCCCCGGCAGGCGGGCCTGCTGGGTTCGCGGACGCAGCGCGCCGGGACGGGGCGGCCAGGCGACCGAAGCCAGGCGCGTCCTCCACCCGGCCCTCGCGCCGCCACAACCGGCAGCGCTGCCTGTGCGACCTCCACGGACCGAGCGGGTTGGGTGCCGGCCCCGGGGGCAGTCGCCGACCACGCTCAGCGTGCGGCGTGCTCCCTCTCCCGTCTCAGGGAGCCCGCAGGGATGGCCGACGAGCACGACTCCGCCCAGTCGGACGGTCAGCCGGCGATGTCCAGTTCGTCGACACCGGAGACCGAGACGTGGATCTCCTCCCTCGTGCTCACCCCCGGGAGACGGAGAAGCTGGTCGTCTACCAGCACGCTCCCCGACTGGTCATCCCAGCGCGGTGAGTCGGCCACCGTCGAAGAACCGGCCGGCGCTGTAGACCATGGGTGTGCGGTCGGTCACCGCCGCCTCGACGACCCGGCAGATGAAAACGGTGTGGGTGCTGGCCTGCAGCCGCTCCCGGATCTCGACCTCCATCTGCGCGCTGCTGCGGTCGAGGAGCGGGCTGCCGTTCGGTGCGGGGCGCCAGTCCAGGCCGGAGAACTTGTCGTCCGACTTCACCGCGAAGCGGTTGACGACGTCGAGCTGGTCGACCGAGAGGATGTTGATGGCCAGGTGGTCGGCCCGGAACAGGCAGTCGTGCGTCGAGGAGGTGCGTTGGACGCAGACCATCACCGTCGGTGGCTCCAGGGAGACGCTCGCGAACGCGTTGACCGCCAGTCCCTTGGGGACATCGCCGTCCATCGCGGTCACCACGGTCACGCCGGTGACGAACCGCCGATTGACCTGCTTCAGCAGATCGGTGTCCAGGCGGGCGGGGGTGCTGGTCATCGGGAATCTCCTTGCAGCAGCAGCAGCAGCAGCAGCAGCGGGTGGACGGGCCGTCAGCGGTCCTGACCGACGCTGATGATGCCGAGCGCGGCCATCAGGGCGCTGGGGTCCCACGTGACGAACTCCTCCACGACCCGGTCGTCCTCGAAGCGCGCGAACGTCGCGCCGCAGACCTCGACCCGTCGGTGCGTCGCGGGGACGCCGAGGAACGAGCGCTCGTGTCGTCCGCTGCTGTGCCAGCGCACGGCGGCGCGGTCGGCCTCGACGACGATCTCGTCGATCGTGGTCGACAGGTCCGGAAAGGCCGAGCGCGTCGCGACGACCGCGGCCTTGAACTCGGTGAGGCCCTGCCCCTCGTCGGCGAGGTCCTTGCGCCGGCGGTAGTCGGGGCTCAGCAGCGCGTCCAGTGCATCGACCTCACCCCGGTCCCAGGCGGCGGTCCAGGTCTCCGCGATCAGCTTCCGGCGCGCGTCGGGTTGCGACATGGGGTCTCCTGTTCGTTGCCGCTCTGACACGGTGCGGGACGGCGTCCGCAGGTCGGTCCGCCGCTCCGACTCGGGTGAACGGTGCGGATCGGTCGCCGACCAGGACCTCGCGAGCCCGGAATCGGGATCTGTATCTGGTATGCCAGATGCAGTTAAGCACATCACACGCGGGCGTCAACACCCAAGGTCGTCGCGACTGCTCCGCTCTTCTCGGAGGAGGCACTACATCGGCTCTCACCAGTCATAAGGCTCCGGTCAGCTTCTTCCTGCCGGCGGATCGGCACGGTCACGCGGATCTGATCCGGTCGTCCGACGCCGTGCTCCTGCCCGTACTTGACCCGAACCGCGGGCATCGTTACGGTCCTCTGGCATACAAGAAGGAAGGCGAGGGTGATGACCGCGGGCGTTCGACACGGCGGCCGACACGGCGGCCTCATGACGGGCTCCCCGTCCACTCCGACCGGGCGGACGTGCGAATCCGACGGCCGGATGAGCACGGTGACCGCCGCCGGCGTCCGGAAGGTGACGCTCTACCGGGAGGCCGTCCTCTCCGAGGCCGGCAGCGAACCGGCGGAACGAGTCGATCGAGCCGCCGTCGCTGCCGTCCTCCCCAACCCCTGGCTCGGCACCGGTCCGGCGACCGACCTCTCCGGCCGAGCGGCCACGATCGCTCCCCTGCTGGCCAAACTGCTGACCGACCGGTTGATCGAGGCACTGGGTGGCGCCGACCGCATCGAGGCGTTCGGCAAGGCGGCCCTGGTGGGGACCGCCGGCGAGCTCGAGCATGCCGGGGCGCTGATCCACACCCCGTACTTCGGCAACCTGGTGCGCGAGTTCCTCGACGGGGAGTCGATCATCTGCTTCGCCGACGCACGCGCGGAAGCGGGGGAGGCGCTGATCGTCCCCATGTGGCACAAGACGCATGCGGCGACCCGCAGCCACTACCAGACCATCGCCGCACGCGTCTCCGATGCGCCCCGGGCGGACGAGGTGGTCGTCATCGCCGCAGCCTCCACCGGTCCCCGCCCGCACGCCCGTATCGGTGACCGCACCACTGACCCCGTCGTCACCGCAGACAACCTGGAGAGTTCGCTGACATGAGGGTGCGCAAGATCGTCACCATCGTCGAGGAGATCCGGTCCGAGGGCGGCCGGGAGGTCTTCCCCACCGCGCGCGTCGCCGTCGTCGCCGCCGTCATCCCCAACCCGTGGGCGGGCCAGGGGTTCGTGGAGGACCTCCAACCGGGCATCGACGCACACGCCTCCGACCTGGGCGCCCTCCTGGCCCCGCAGGTGATGGCGGCGCTGGACGCCCCTGCCGAGGCCTACGGCAAGGCGGCGATCGTCGGGCTCTCCGGGGAGGTCGAGCACGGGTCCGCGCTCATCCACACGCTCAAGTTCGGGGACCACTTCCGCAAGGCGGCCAACGCGACGACGCTGCTGCCGGCGGTCGAGAAGCGAGGCCCCGCCGGAGTCGTCTTCGACGTCCCGCTCAAGCACGTCACCGACGCCACCATCCGGTCGCACCACCAGACGGTGGAGGTCCGGATCGCCGACGCGCCGCACCCCGACGAGATCGTGGTGGCGCTCGCCGCCGCCGCCCAGGGGCGCCCGCAGCAGCGACTGGCCTCGCTCTCCACCGAGCAGTGAGCCGGGGTCATGCCGTCGCCGCCGCTGGTCCTGCTGCACGGAGTGGGGCTGGACGCAGGCATGTGGGAGCCCGTCGCGGCGCTGCTCGAGGACGACTTCGCGGTGTCGGCGCCCGATCTGCCGGGGCACGGCACCGGGAGGCCGGCACCGGACGGGATCACCCTCGCTGACCTCGCCGGGGCGGTCGCCGGGTCGATGCGTCCCGGTTCCCACGTGGTCGGGTTCTCCCTCGGCGCCCTCGTGGCGCAGCACCTGGCGCGCCACCGTCCCGACCTGGTGGCGACCCTGACCTCGGTGAGCTCGGTGTGCCGGCGCACCGAGGACGAGCGCGCCGCGGTCCTCGCCCGCCTCGATCTGGCCGCCACGGACTTCCCCGCCAGCGTGGCTGCAGCGCTGCGGCGCTGGTACGCGGGAACCGGCACGGACCCGGCGATGGTCCGCCGGACCGAGACGACCCTGCTGGCCAACGACGTCCGGTCCTACCTCGCCTGCTACCGGGTCTTCGCCACGGCCGATGCCGAGATCGCCCCGGAGCTGCCGCGGATCGAGGTCCCGGCCCTCGCGGTCACCGGCGAGCTGGACCCGGGGTCCACCCCCGAGATGACGTACCGGTTGGCCGAGGCGATCCCGGACTGCCGGGCCGTCGTCGTCCCCGGTGCACGACACATGCTCCCGGTCGAACGCCCGCGGGAGCTCGTCGCCTGTCTGACCACGTTCATCGGAGAGCGAGTCCATGTCTGACCTCGAGCGCTACGAGCACCACATCGGCGGGGAGTGGGTGCCTCCCGCCTCCGGCGAGTACTTCGCGAGCACCAACCCGGCCACGGGTGCGCCGCTGTACGAGGCGGCCCGGGGCGAGGCGGCCGACGTGTCGCGCGCGGTCCGGGCGGCGAGGGAGGCTCTTGCCGACCCACGGTGGCGCGACCTCAGCCAGACCCGGCGCGGGCACCTGCTGCGCCGCCTCGGGGACCTGATCGGCGAGCACGCCGACGAGCTGGCCCGGATGGAGACCGCGGACAACGGCAAGCTGCTGCGGGAGATGCGCGGGCAGCTGGCGACGCTGCCGGAGTACTACTACTTCTACGCCGGCCTGGCCGACAAGATCACCGGGGACGTGATCCCGACGTCCGACCGGAGGGTCCTCAACTACACGACCCGCGAGCCGCTGGGCGTCGTCGGCGCGATCACCCCGTGGAACTCGCCGCTGACGCTGACCACCAGCAAGCTGGCACCCGCTCTGTGCGCCGGGAACACCGTCGTCGTCAAGCCCTCGGAGTACACCTCGGCGACCGTGCTCAAGCTGGCCGAGCTGGTCACCCTCGCCGGGTTCCCACCGGGAGCGGTCAACGTCGTGACCGGCTTCGGCGCGGAGGCAGGTCAGGCGCTGGTCGACCACCCCGGACTGGCCAAGATCTCGTTCACGGGCAGCACCGCCACGGGGGCGAGGATCGCCTCGGCCGCGGCCGGTCGCTTCATCGGCTCCACGCTCGAGCTGGGCGGCAAGTCACCCAACATCGTCTTCGACGACGCGAACGTCGCCAACGCGGCCATGGGCGTGGTGGCCGGCATCTTCGCCGCCGCGGGACAGACCTGCATCGCGGGCAGCCGCGTCTTCGCGCACAGGGCGGTGTACGACGAGCTGCTCGAGCGGGTCACCGAACGGGCGCGCAGCATCCGCATCGGCGATCCGCTGGAGGACACCACCGAACTGGGCCCGCTGGCCTTCGCCGACCAGCGCGACAAGGTCGCCGGCTACGTGGAGCTGGGCCGCAGTGAGGGCGCCCGCGTCCTGACCGGCGGCCGCCCCTCCGACGGCGGCCTCGGTGGCTACTTCTACGAGCCGACCGTGCTGGTGGACGTCGACAACTCGATGCGCGTGGTCCGCGAGGAGATCTTCGGCCCGGTGGCCGCCGTCATGCCGTTCGAGAACGAGGACGAGGTCCTGCGGCTGGCCAACGACACCGAGTACGGCCTCGCGGCCGGCGTGTGGACCTCCGACCTGTCGCGGGCGCACCGGATGGCGGCGCGCCTGGAGGCCGGGACGGTCTGGATCAACACCTACCGGGCCATGTCGCCGATGTCGCCGCGGCAGGGCTTCAAGAACAGCGGCGTGGGCGTCGAGCACGGCACCGAGACGATCCGGGAGTACACCCGGCTCAAGAGCGTGTGGGTCAACACCAGCGAAGAGCCGGTGGCCGACCCGTTCGTGATGCGGAGCTGACCGTGCCGCTGGTCGAGGTGACGCTGGGCGCGGGACGGACGCCCGAGCAGGTCCGCGCCCTGATGCACGAGCTGCACGAGGCCGTGGCGAGGACGGTGGGAGCCCGGTCCGACCACATCCGGGTGGTCGTGCGCGAGGTCCCGCGCGAGCACTGGGCCACCGGCGACGTGACGCTCAGCGAGATGGACGCCCGCCAGCCCCCACCTCACCGACCGGACTGATCGTCGGACCGGAGAACGACGAGGCCGGAGCGCGGACGTGACCCTCCGGCCGGCACACCACCAGGAGACGAGGAGTCGATGTCGTGAAGTTCTCTCTGTTCGTGCACATGGAGCGCTGGGACGAGTCGGTCAGCCACCGCCAGCTGTTCGAGGACCTGACCGAGCTGACCCTGATGGCCGAGGCCGGCGGCTTCAGCACCGTCTGGATCGGCGAGCACCACGCGATGGAGTACACGATCTCGCCGAGCCCGATGCCGCAGCTGGCCTACCTGGCCGCTCGGACGTCCACGATCCGGCTGGGAGCGGGCACGATCATCGCTCCGTTCTGGAACCCCCTCCGGGTGGCCGGGGAGTGTGCGCTGCTCGATGTGATCAGCGACGGCCGGATGGAGGTCGGCCTGGCTCGGGGTGCCTACCAGTTCGAGTTCGACCGCATGGCCGGCGGCATCCCCGCCACCAGCGGAGGCGCCCACCTGCGGGAGCTCGTGCCGGCCGTGCAGCAGCTCTGGCGGGGCGACTACGCCCACGACGGCGAGATCTGGCAGTTCCCTCTGTCCACGAGCGTGCCCAAGCCGGTCCAGCAGCCCGGGCCGCCCATCTGGATCGCGGCCCGGGACCCCGACTCGCACGACTTCGCCGTCCGGTCGGGGTGCAACGTCATGGTCACCCCGCTGATGAAGGGGGACGAGGAGGTGGCGGACCTGGCCCGGAAGTTCGACACGGCCGTGGCCGACCACCCGGAGGTGACCCGCCCGCAGCTCATGGCCCTGCGCCACACCCACGTGCACCCGGCGGACGAGCCTGACGGCTGGCTGCCGGCCGCCCGGGCCATCTCGCGGTTCTACCGCACGTTCGACGCCTGGTTCGGCAACAAGACCACGCCGGTGAACGGCTTCCTCGACCCCAGCCCCGAGTCGAAGTTCGCGGGCCGCCCGGAGTTCGAGCCCGAGTCGCTGCACAAGACCGCGATGATCGGAACGCCGGAGGAGGTCATCGAGCGCATCCGGTACTACGAGGAACTGGGCGTGGACGAGTACAGCTTCTGGTGCGACAACAGCCTCCCGCACGCGGAGAAGGAGAAGTCGCTCGCGCTCTTCATCGAGAAGGTGGTGCCTGCCTTCAGGTAGTCCGCCTCGTCCGAGGAGCCGCCCCGGGCCCGGTCCGACCGTGTGGTCGGTGCCGCGCATCTCGGCGCACGTCGCAGACCACACGCATGCCCCCGGTCCATCGCGACCGGAGGCATGCGTGCGGTGCGGTCGTGCGGTGCGGTCGTGCGGTGCGGCCGTGCGCAGCGCGGGTGCGCCGGGGATGGTGCGGGCGATGCCACCGCCCCGGTCAGGTGTCCAACCCCACCATGACGGCGCGGTGGCTGGCGCGGACGTGGTCGCGCATCACACGCTCGGCGCTGTCGCCGTCCTTCGCGAGGATCAGGTCGAGTACCCGCTGGTGCTCGTTCTCCGACGCGCTGGCCCGGCCGGGCTGGGACAGCGAGGTACGGACCAGCCGGTTGTAGGCGAGCTGGTTCATCAGTATCCGGTAGTGACCGCCCAGCTTGGCGTTGTCCGACCCGGTGATGAGCAGCTCGTGGAACTCGTGGACCAACTGGGCGTAGCGCTCGGTGTCCCCGGCCGCGATGGCCCGGTCCGATTCGGCCACGTTCACCTGCATCGCCCGGAGTTCGGGCACGTCGCCGCGGGCGGCCATCAATCGGGCGGCTGCCCCCTCGAGCAGCTCCTTCATCACGAAGAGCTCGTTGATGTCGCGCCGGGACGGCGTGGCGACGAAGGTGCCGACGCGGGAGCGGACCTCGACCAGTCCCTCGATCTGCAGTTGCTTGAGCGCCTCGCGCACGGGCGTGCGGCTCACGCCGAAGGTCTCGGCGAGAGCGACCTCGGAGAGGACCGCGCCGGGCATCAGGTCGCCGTCGATGATCATCCGCCGGAGCTCGGTGGTCACCTGCTCCTGGAGGTTCGCCGTGACGACCTTTCGGGCCGCAGCCGGTAGGGCCATGGTCACGCGTCCGCTGGACCGCATGTGGGGCTTGCCATGGTACGTGTCTACGTTGCGAGGGGACGTGTGGTCAAGGTGCCTTGCCCACCTCACGACGCGCAGAGAGACTCGCAAGGACAGAGGCGCTGCCTGGTTGACAAGCCGTGGGCGCGCCCACATCCTCTCTGCCATACATCATGGCAGTCGACGGAAAGAGGAGCCATGGACAGCAGCGCTGCTGCCGCCGCGCCCGAGGACCGGGGATATCGGGACAAGATCGCCGCGGTCGAGCCGTACGGCGTCGACCACATCCCTGACGCGGAGCGGCACGGCAAGGGCAGCTCCCAGTTCTTCATCTGGTTCGCTGCCGGGCTGAACTTCCCGATCATGGTCCTCGGCTTCTCCGCGGTCAGCTTCGGGCTGTCCTTCGCCGGAGCGGTCTCGGCGATCGTGATCGGATCCCTGGTGGGCGCCCTGGTCCAGGGGCTGCTGGCCCAGATGGGGGCGCGGCTGGGCGTGCCGCAGCAGATCCAGGCTCGCGGCCCGCTGGGCTTCTTCGGCAACTTCCTGCCGGTGGCCTACATCAACGTCTTCGCCGGCGTGGGGTGGGCGGCCGTCACGGTGATCCTGGGCAGCAAGGCCTTCCACGAACTCGTGCCGGCGATCCCGGAGTGGCTGTGCGCCTTCGTCGTCGTCGCGCTGCAGCTGGTGGTCGCGGTCTACGGGTACAACATGATCCACTACCTCCAGCGGATTCTGACGTACGTCCTCTTCGCCGGCTTCGTCATGATCAGCGTCGTCTCGGTGGTGCGGGGTGGCGGGACCGCCATCGAGGCCAACCCGGACGCCCCCTTCTACGTCGGCTCCGTCGGAGGCTGGATCACCTTCGCCGGCTACTTCCTGTCGTTCCTCATCGCCTGGTGGCCGTTCGCCTCCGACTACTCCCGCTACCTCCCGGACGACGACCGGACCAGCCGGAGCGCCGGCATCTGGACCGTGGCCGGCAACTTCATCAGCCTGTCGTGGCTCGGCATCGCCGGCGCCCTCCTCGGCGGCGCCGCCGTGAGCGGCGAGGACCCGATCAGCGCACTGAACCGCCTCACCGGGCCGCTGGCCACCCCGGCGCTGCTCATCGTGCTGCTGTCCTCCTTCTCGCAGAACTTCCTCAACGTGTACGGCGGCGCCATCTCCATCCAGACGCTGCGCATCCCGATCAGCCGCCGGGCCGCCGTCGTGCTCATCTGCGTCGCCGCCTACGCCATCAGCCTGTGGGCCGGCAGCGGCTTCCAGGCCAAGTTCGAGACGTTCCTGTTCCTGAGCGCGTACCTCATCGCCCCCTTCGGCGCGGTCCTGCTCTTCGACTACTTCATCGGTGACCGCAGGGACAAGTCGCGCATCCCCGAGCTGTACGACGAGTCCCGCATCCTGAACTGGGGCTTCGTGGCCTGGCTCGGCGGCACCGTCGCGTCCGTCCCGTTCTGGCAGCTGGCCTTCTACGTCGGGCCGTTCGCCACGGCCCACCCGGAGTGGGGCGACCTCTCCTACTTCGTCGGGTTCGCGGTCAGCGCCGTCCTGTACCTGCTGACCTACCGGCTGCCACCGCTGTGGCGCTCCAGCCGCCGCGCCCCCCGGCGGATCGAGGCCGGCGCCGCCACGTCCGCCACCGACGGCGAGCGGGTGGCGTGACCGTGCCCTCGCGCACCGCGGATCCCTGGCTCGTCGTCATCGACATGCAGACCGCGTTCGCGGAGCCGGACAGCGCGTGGGCGGCGCCGGGTTACGACTCCGTGGCCAGCCGAATCCTCGGGTTGGTGACGCGCTTTCCCGGGCGGGTGGTCTACACGCGGTTCGTGCCGGATCCCGCCGAACCAGGCTCGTGGGCCGGCTACTACGACCGCTGGTCGACCATGCGGCTGCCTCCGTCGTCGTCGGCCTGGGACCTCACGATCCCCTCGGGAGAGTCGCCCGTCGTGTCGTTGCCGACCTTCTCCAAGTGGGGGCCGCAGCTCGCCGCCACGGTGGGTCCGGACGCGCCCCTCGTCCTGTGCGGGGTCGCCACCGACTGCTGTGTCCTCGCGACCGCGCTGGCGGCCGCGGACAGCGGCCGGTCGGTCACCGTCGTGCGGGATGCCTGCGCGGGAGTGTCCCAGCGTCATCACGACGAGGCCCTGTCGCTGCTGGACCTGCTCGCGCCGATGGTGACCGTGGTCGCCGCTGCGGACATCCCAGGACCGCAGGATGCCGACCGGAGGACCGTCGCATGACCGAGACCCCGGAGGCGGGCTACCGGCAGCGGGTCGAGCGGGCCGTGCGGGACATCAGGGCCGGCAAGGCCGTCGTGGTCGTCGACGGGACGGACCGGGAGGACGAAGGCGACCTCGTGTTCGCCGCCGAGGCGGCCACGCCAGAACTCCTCGCCTTCACCGTCCGGCACGGATCGGGGTTCGTCTGCGTACCGATGCAGCAGGCCGACCTGGAACGACTGCAGCTGCCCCAGATGTGCCCGCGCAGCGAGGACCCCTCCGGGACCGCCTACGCCGTCAGCGTCGACGCACGACACGGGGTCGGGACGGGCATCTCGGCGACCGACCGGGCACGGACCATCCGGCTCCTCGCGGACGCCGGCACCACTCCCGACGACCTGGTCCGGCCCGGGCACGTCGTCCCCCTCCGGGCCCGGCCCGGCGGGGTGGTGGAGCGGGCCGGGCACACCGAGGCCGCTGTCGACCTGGTCACGATGGCCGGGATGCGGCCGGTCGGGGTGGTCTGCGAGCTCGTCAACGACGACGGGACGATGGCCCGCCGTCCCGATCTGGAGCGTTTCTGCCGCGAGCACGACCTCGCGCTGGTCACCATCGCCGACCTGATCGCCCACCGGCGGCAGGCCGAGCTGGAGGTGATCGGGGTCGCGGCCCGGCTGCCGACCGAGTACGGCGAGTTCCGTGCGGTCGCCTACCGCACCAACCAGGGCGATCCGGAGCATCTCGCGCTGGTCGCCGGAGAGCTCGGGGACGGGGAGGACGTGCTGGTCCGGGTGCACTCGGAGTGCCTGCCGGGCGACCTCCTCGGGTCCACGAGTTGCGACTGCGGCGGGCAGCTGCGGACGGCGTTGGCCCGCGTGGCCTCCGCGGGACGCGGCGTGGTGCTCTACCTCCGAGGCCACGAGGGCCGGAGCACCGGTCGGCTCCACGAGCTGCTCAGCCATCACCGGGAGGTAGCCGGTCGTGCGGGGCTGCCCGTGGACGCCTGGGACTGTCTCGTGGCGCGACGGATCCTCGCGGACCTGGGCGTCCGGTCGATGCACCTGATGACGGACGACCCCGCCGCGGAGTCGGCTCCCCGCAGCCGCCGGGCGCTGGTCCCGACGACGCACGGCACCGTCGACGTCGCCCACCTCCGTGCCAGGCGTGACCGCACGCCACCCACCCGACTCGGCGGGGTGTCGTCCCCGGCCCGGAGGCCGCTGCCGGTGGCCGGTCGCGCCGTCGGGACGTGACGGCAACTGCCGGGAGCCGCTGTACAGGACGACCGTGCGTTCCTCCTCGCTGGTCGCCGGGCTGGAGTCGGAGCCGCCGGCAGGTGGTGGTCAAGGCGAAGGTCCTCTCGACCGCCCACCGCCGGGGTGGTACAGCGAAGCCCTTCTGGTGTCACGGTGCTGCACCGAGGCGGCGGTGACCAGCACCGGACCCGACCTGTGGCCAGCGTGGCCACCACGTCCTCCCCGCGCCGGGAGACGACGGGCATCCGCACCGCGTTTGTGCCCTGCCGTGCCTGGCTACCCGAGGGCGCGGCGGCAGCCCGAGAACACGGGAAGGGCCGCACGCCTTCGGGGACCGGAGCTCCCATGCCGAAGACCACCTCGGACCTGATCGTCGAGCGTCTGCTGGAGTGGGGGGTGGACACCTGCATCGGCATCTGCGGCGACCAGATCAACGGGTTCTTCGAGTCGCTGCGGACCCACGCCGACCAGATGCACTTCGTGCACGTACGGCACGAGGAGGCGGCCGCGCTGGCCGCGGTGGGGTACGCGAAGTTCTCCGGGCGGATGGCGGCCGTGGTGGCCACCGCCGGGCCGGGGGCGGTGCACCTGCTGGGCGGCCTCTACGACGCCCGCATCGACGGCGCCCCGGTGCTCGCCATCACCGGGTTGTCCTACCACGACACCATCGGCACCCACCTGCTGCAGGACCTGCCCTCCGATCGGATCCTCGCCGGCGCCTGCACCTACTCCGAGCGGGTCATGGGCCGCGCGCACGCGGTCCCGGTCACCGACCTGGCGGTGCGCAACGCGCTGGCCAACCGGACGCCGGCGCACCTGGCGATCCCGATCGACGTCCAGTCGCAGACCGACGACACGCCGTCGTCCAAGAACGTGCCCGGCCACACCTCGACCGCCGCCCAGCCCACGGTGGTCAGCCCGCCGGAGGAGCAGCTGCACCGGGCCGCGCAGCTGCTCAACTCCTGCAGCCGGGTGGCGATCTGCGCCGGCGCCGGCGCCCGCGGCGCGGGGGACGCGCTCGAGCAGGTGGCCGAGCTGCTCGGGGCGCCGATCGTCAAGGCGGGGCTGGGCAAGGACGCCGTCCCCGACGACAGCCCCTACACCACCGGCGGGATGGGGCTGATCGGCACCCGGCCGTCGCACGAGGCGTTCGAGAACTGCGACGGCTTCCTCGTCGTCGGCTCCGCCACGCCGTACGCCGAGTTCTGGCCGCGGCCCGGGCAGGCCCGCGGCGTGCAGGTCGACCTGCACGGCGACCGGATCGCGCTGCGCTACCCGGTCGAGGTGGGGCTGGTCGGTGACGCCGGGACGACGTTGCGTGCGCTGGCGCCGCTGCTCGAGCGCAAGGAGGACCGCTCGTTCCTGGAGCAGGCCCAGCAGCACACCCGGGACTGGTGGGACCTGCTGCGTCGACAGGCCGAGTCGCGCGACGTCCCGATGAAGCCGCAGGTGCTCACCTGGCAGCTGTCCGAGGCGCTGCCGGACGACGCGATCGTCACCGGCGTCGCGGGCACCGTGACGGCCTGGGGTGGGCGGATCCGGCTGCGCCGCGGCATGCAGTACTCGTTCTCCGGCACGCTGTGCTCGATGGGCTCGGCGGTGCCCTACGCGATCGGCGCGCAGCTGGCCAACCCCGGCCGCCCGGTGGTCGCCTTCACCGGCGACGGCAGCATGGCGATGGGCATGGGAGAGCTGGCCACCCTGGCGCAGAACGACCTGCCGATCACCGTCGTGGTGGTCAACAACGGCTCGCTGGCCATGGAGGTGTACGAGCAGAACGCGCTGCTGGGCAACCCCCAGTACGCCTGCCAGCTCTCCCCGGTCGACTTCGCGCAGGTCGCCCAGGCGTGCGGCGTGCGCGGCTTCCGGCTGGAGGATCCGGCCGACGCGCCCCGGGTGCTGGCCGAGGCGCTCGCCCACGACGGCCCGGCACTGGTCGACGCGGTGGTCACGCCGGACGAGCACCCGTTCGCCGACACCCTGAAGCCGGCCCAGGCGCAGAAGATGCTGACAGCGTTCGAGCGCGGTGAACCCGCCGCGCACCCCATCACCGAGAACCTGCTCGACTCCGGGATCGTGGAGATGTCACCGGCGCTCCAGTCGATCCGCGACCAGCTGAGCAGGTACTGAGGCGCCAGCACGCTGCCAGACCTCCCGGGAGCGGGTGGCCGTGAGCGCCGTCACTCGAGCGTCCCCGTCGGCCTCGAGGGGGACGCCGGTGGCACCCGGTAGACCTGGACGTCGACCGCGGTCACCGGGGCCGAGGAGGTCGCCGCGGTCATCGCGCCGGTGCTGCCGGGGTCACCGCCGCGCTCCCGTCGGCGTCCCGCCGCGCGAGGTCGCCAGCAGCCGGTCGGCGAACCGCGCCGCCAGCGCCATGATCGTCAGCGCGGGGTTCGCCGAGCCCTGGGTGGGCAGCACGCTGCCGTCGGTGATGAACAGGTTCGGCACCGCGAACGTGCGCTGGTCGGCGTCGACCACCCCGGAGCGCTCGTCGGCCGCCATCCGGCAGCCGCCGACCAGGTGAGCGTAGCGCTGGATGGTCATCACCTCGGTGGCGCCGGCCGCCCGCATCATCTCCTCCATCGTCTGCGCGGCGGCCTTGACCAGCTGCTCGTCGTTGTCGCACTGGCTGTAGGAGAAGTTGGCCACCGGCAGCCCGTGACGGTCCTCGACGTCGGCCAGGGTGACCGAGTTGCGGTACTGCGGCAGGAACTCGCACAACGCCCCGAAGACCGCCCAGTGGTTGTAGTCGCGCATGTACTCGCGCAGCACCGCTCCCCAGTGCCCCTGGGCGGTGACGTGCTCGGAGTAGGTGATCGGCAGCGGGGAGACCGTCTGCAGCGAGAACCCGCGCTGGTAGGGCTTGGTCGGGTCGGTCTCGTAGAACTGTTCGCTGGAGGCCTCCGGGGGAGGTGCTTTGTACATGCGCACCTCCCGCTCGAAGCGCCCGGAGGTCTGCGGCGCGCCCTGCACCATGAGGTAGCGCCCGACCTGCCCGAAGTCGTTGCACAGCCCGTCGGGGAAGCGCCTGGAGGCGCTCAGCAGCAGCAGCCGCGGGGTCTCGATGGAGTACCCGGCGACGGCGACCATGCGCGCCCGCTGCACGTGCGCCACGCCGTTGCGCAGGTACTCCACCCCGGTCGCCCGGCCGGTGCGCTCGTCGACGCAGACCCGGGTGACCATGCAGCCGGCGCGCACCTCCGCCCCGTGTGCCAGGGCGTCGGGCACGTGGGTGATGAGCGGGGACGCCTTGGCGTTGACCTTGCACCCCTGCAGGCAGAAGCCCCGGTAGATGCAGTGCTGGCGGTTGCCGAAGCGGCCGTTGGGGATGGCCACCGGCCCCACCCGCGCCTCGATGCCGGCGGCCCAGGCCGCTCGCAGGAAGGTCTCCCCGTTGCCGCCCAGCCGGTGGGCGTGGTGGGGGTAGGTGTGCGGGTCGCCCCACGGCCACGGCTCCCCGGCCACGGGGAGCTCGGACTCGATGTCCTCGTAGTAGGGCTTGAGGTCGGCGTAGCCGATCGGCCAGTCCGCCCCGACCCCGTCGTCGGTGGCGGTGCGGAAGTCCGAGGGGTGGAACCGGGGGGTGTAGCCGGCGAAGTGGACCATGGAGCCGCCCACGCCGCGCCCGGAGTTGTTCGACCCGAGCGGTACCGGGGTCTCGCCGCTGATCACCCGCGGCTCGGTCCAGTAGATGCGGTGGGAGCCGCGCTCGTCGCTGACCCAGTCCAGGTCGGGGTCCCAGAACGGGCCGGCGTCGAGGGCCACGACGGTGCAGCCGGCGCGGGCCAGGCGCTGCAGGACGGTGGCACCGCCGGCGCCGCAGCCGACGACGACCAGGTCGACCTCGTCGTCGTCGGCGAAGCGGCGCATGTCGGCCCGCAGCCGGTGGTTGGTGCGGTCCTGGCCGTCGGGGACGAGCCACGCCGAGGCGTTGCGCGCCCGGATCGAGGCGTCGGACAGTCGCCTCACGAGTCCTGCCCCTGCACCGGCGGGTCGTTCCCCTCCGGCGGGCCCTGCCGTCCCGGTCGGACCCGGGTGTTGCGCTCGTGCTCGGCGCGGGCCTGCTCGATGCGCTGCCCGGCGGTCACCGGGTCGGTGGGTGCTGCGTCGGCGACCTCCCAGTTCTCCCGCTTGTCGATGCCGGTGCTCTTGTACCCGCGCGGATAGGCCGGGCCGCCGAAGCCGATCTCGTTCCAGGCCCAGGGGTGGGCGTAGAACTCCGCGCAGGCATAGCGGGTCCACAGGCTCCACACCCGGGAGGCGGGCAGGTCGTGCCAGGCGCCCTCGGTCTGCTGCACCGCGGCGACGAGGTCGCCCTGGTCGGCCCAGTCGAGCTCGCCGAAGCCCCGGCCGAAGCGCTCGCGGGCGTCGGCGTCCAGCGCGGCCAGGGAGCGGCGCCACGCCTCGGCGTCGTCGGGCATCCCCTCGTAGACGTAGCCGTCGGTCTCCCCGGAGGCCAGCCGGGCGTCGATCATCGGCAGCACCGGGACCTTCGGCTCGCCGTCCTGTCCGAGGATCTGGTCGACCAGCGGGGTGGCCACTGCCTGCTCGGCCGCGGTGAAGAAGACCAGCTGGTCGTTGGGGCTCAGCCGGGCCAGGATCATGCCGGTGGTGACGTCGTCCTGCCGCTTGAGCTCGTCGAGGACGTCGTAGCCGGGGTAGCGGCCCCGGCCCTGCGGGGTGACGCCGCGCAGCGACGGTGGGCGGAACGGCACGTCGTCAGAACTCCTCGCGGCGCAGCGCCGAGGCCAGCAGGCCCATCCCGCCGACCAGGCTGGCCAGCGCGGGGGCGAAGGCCGGTGGACCCATCTCCACGTTGTAGCGCAGGTTGTGCACCCCGCCGGGCTTGCTCAGGATGCCCCGCCAGTGCAGGACGGTGCCCTGCAGACCGTTGGCGATGACCACGAGTGAGGCGACCGGCAGCACCCTCCGGGCCGCGCGCTCGGAGAACACCGCGGCGACCCCGGCCGGTGCCAGCGACGGCACGATGACCACCGGCCACCACATCATCTTGTTGCCGAAGCTGGCCGAGTCGTGCTCGGTGAAGATCTCGCCGGCGGTGACCAGCGCGCCGCCGGCGGCCAGGGCGGCCAGAGTGCGCTCGAAGCGGCCGGTGCGCACGTCGTGCAGCACCGTCTGCAGCGGGCCGCGGCGCACCGGCAGGGGCGCGCGGCGGCGCACCATGCCGGTCACCGAGCCGGTCAGGCGCCTGCGGGCGCTCACGAGGTCCACTCGCGGATCTTGTCCTTGACGATGGTGGTGACCGTCTCCGCCTTGTGCGGCTGCCCGCGGAGGAACGCCTCGGTGAACGCCTTGGCCTGCTTGAACTCGATGGTGCCGGGGATCGGCGGCTCGTTGGGGTTGACGTCCACGTCGACCAGGGCAGGGCCGGGGGAGGCGAAGGCCTCGCGGACGGCGTCGGCCACGCGGGCGGGGTCCTTGACCTTCTCGCCGTGGGCGCCGCAGCCGCGCGCCCAGGTGGAGAAGTCGGTCTCCGGCTGCAGGTGGCGCACCGCGTACTCGGGGTAGCCCAGCTCGATCTGCTCCCACAGGATCTGCCCGTAGGCGTTGTTGTTGTTGATGACGACCTTGATCGGCAGCTCCTCGCGCACCGCGGTGATGAAGTCGGCCATGAGCATCGCGAAGCCGCCGTCGCCGACGAAGGCGACGACCTGCCGGCCGGGGAAGGCGCGCTGGATGCCGATGGCGTACGGCAGCCCGGGCGCCATCGTGGCCAGGTTGCCCGACAGGTAGAACTCCCGGCCGCCGCGGATCGTCCAGTGCCGCGCCGCCCAGGTGGCGATGGTGCCGGAGTCGCAGGTGAGGATCGCGTCGTCGGTCGCGACGTCGTCGATGACCCCCATGAGGTACTGGGGGGCGATCGGGTCGCGGTCGGCGTCCTCCAGCGACTCCATCTCCCGGCGCCACTTCGCCATGTCCTCCTGCGCTCCCTGCAGGAACGAGCGGTCCTCGGCGCGGGTCAGCATCGGCAGCAGCGCGGCGAGCGCCTTCTTCGCGTCGGCGGTGACCGGGGCCTCGACCGGCAGGCGCATGCCCAGCAGGGTCGGGTCGGCGTCGATCTGCACCGCGCGCACCGACCCCGGCTTCGGCAGGTAGCTGGCGTAGGGGTAGGAGGTGCCGACCATGAGCAGGGTGTCGCAACCGGCGACGACCTCGTCGCTGGGCCGGGTGCCGAGCAGCCCCAGGCCCCCGGTGGTCAACGGGTGGTCGTCGGGGACGACCTGCTTGCCGGGCAGGGTCTTGATGATCGGTGCGCCCAGGGCGTCGGCGACGGCCAGCACCTCCTCGCGGGCGTGCTTGGCGCCCACCCCGACGAGCATCGCGACCTTGGCGCCGGCGTTGAGGACTTCGGCCGCCCGGGCCAGGTCGGCGGGGTCGGGGGGCAGCTGCGGCACGCTGATGTTCGGGTCGCTCGCGGGCGCCTCACCCGGGCCGACGTGCCGGTAGGGGTCCTCGGTGACCGGGGCGACCTGCAGGTCGTTGGGGAAGGTCAGGTGGGCCACGGTGCGCTTGGCCAGCGCGTTGCGGATCGCCAGGTCGACCACCGCCGGCATCTGCAGGGGGCTGGTCACCATGAGGTTGTAGGCGGCCAGGTCCTGGTACAGCCGGTCCAGGTGCACCTCCTGCTGGTAGTTGGTGCCCAGCACGTTGGTCGCCTGCATACCGGTCAGCGCGAGCACCGGGACGTGGTCGAGCTTGGCGTCGTACAGCCCGTTGAGCAGGTGGATCGCCCCCGGCCCCGACGTCGCCACGCACACCCCGAGCTTCCCGGTGGCCTTGGCGTACCCGGTGGCCATGAACGCCGCCGCCTCCTCGTGGTGCACCAGCACGAACCGCAGCTGGTCGGAGGTGCGGCGGAACCCCTCCATCAGGCCGTTGATGCCGTCCCCGGGGAGCCCGAAGACCGTGTCCACGCCCCAGGCGACCAGCCGCTTGGCCAGGCTCTCGCCGACGATCTCGTCCATGTCCGCTCCTTGTCGTCGTCGTCGTCGTCGTCGTGGGAGGGCCGGTGGGACCTCGTTGCAGGGAGGGGTGGTCAGCCCCGGCGGCGTCCGACGACGAAGGCCACGGCAGCGAGGGCCAGCGCGCCCAGCACAGCGGGCCGCCTGAGGAAGCCGGCGAGCTGGCTGAACCCCGCCTTCGGGTCCACGACCGTGCCGGCGACGTTGCCGACCATCTCGGTGACGACGTCCCCGACGGTGTTCGCTGCTGCGCGTGCTCGTCCCATCACGCCTCCCGAGCTCCCCGTCACGGGTGGCCCACCGCAACGCCGCACGGGCGACTGCGGTCCGTTCCCCGATGAGCGGGTGGTAGCCGAAGCCTGTTGCAGAGCCGGCGAGGCAACGCTAGGGCACGCACCGGGACGACCGCGACCCCTTGACCGACGCGATGACGACAGCGCTGCGGATGCCAGGTCGCCGCCCTCCACCGGGCCTCACCGGCCCAGGTGTGGGGGGGCCGGTGCGCGGGCATCCAGTCCTCCCCAGCCAAGCCACGGCATCGGCAACGGAGCACCGTGTCCACTTCCGCCTCCCCTCCCCCTCGGCTCCTCCCGTGGGACACCGTCCCCGTGCCCGCGGCCGAGGAGTGCTGCAGCTGGGTCGTGCAGCGGCCCGGCCAGCTCGCCGCGGCCCGGCGGGCCGCCCGCGAGCACCTGGAGTCGGACCGGGTCCCGGCCGAGGCGGCCGAGCACGTCGTCATGGTCCTCGACGAGCTCGCCACCAACGCCCTGCGCCACGGCGCTCCCCCGGCCACGATCGAGCTGTGCGCCCACCCCGACGGCTGGCTGGTCATCGCCACCGACACCGCGCCGCACCGGATGCCGGCACCGACCGTGGACCGGCCCGCCGAGCACGGCGGCATGGGGCTGCGCATCGTCGCCGACCTGGCCGTCCGCCACGGCACGGACGTCGACGCCCGGCGCAAGTGCGTGTGGGCCCTGGTACCCGGCTGACCTGGTACCCGGCTGACCACGGGCGCTGCACGCGTCAGGGAGCGGCGCCGCGGGGCTGCCGCCTGCCCGCTACCAGCTCGCCCCGGGCTCGTAGGTGCCGAAGCTCCACTCGGTGCCGCCCGGGTCGAGGACGCGCGCCCGGCGGGTGCCCCACTCCGTGTCCTCCGGCGCGAACACCTCGGTACCGCCCGCGGCCAGCGCGCGGGCGTGGACGCCGTCGACGTCGTCGACGAGGAGGTAGAGCCCCTGCCCAGTGGAGCGGCCGACCAGCGCCGGCCTGGTGTAGGCGGCGTCGTCGCTGGCGACCATGACGACGACGTCGCCGAGCCGGACCTCCGCGTGCTGCACCGCGCCGTCGGGGCCGTCCTGCCGGCGGACCACCGCAAAGCCGACGGCCTCCAGCCAGCGCAGGGCGGCGGGCGCGTCCGCGTAGCTCAGGTAGGCGAACAGCCGGGCCGGCACGGTCGGACCGTAGTGCCGCGCCGCCCGGGCCGGACGGAGCCGGCGAGCGCCTGCGGCCGGGACGGCGGAAGATGCGGCGTGCCCATCGACCACACCGCCCTCTACGCCGCCGGCCCGGACGATGTGCTCGCCGTCCTCGGCGACGAGTCGTTCCTCCGCGACTACGCCCGGGCCCTGGGCGCCCGCCTGCAGTCGGTCGAGAGCACCGACGTGGACGGCGGGACGCAGACGACGCTGCGGCTGCTGGTGCCCACGACCGGGATCCCCGCGGTGTTCACCCGCTTCGTCGGCAACGAGGTCGCCGTGGTCGACCGCCGGACCTGGACGGTGGACGGCGACCGCGGGTACCGCGGCGGGCTGCAGGTCACGGCGGAGGTCTTCGGGCGCAGCGCGGTGGTGCGCGGAGAGCGCCGGCTGACCGCGGTCGCGGGTGGCACCCGTTCGACGGTGACCGGGGAGGCGGAGGTCGACGCCCCGCTCGTCGGCCGCCAGGCCGAGGCCGCCGTCCGCGAGCTGGCGCTGGTCGTGCTGCGCCGCGAGGACGAGGTGCTCCGCGGCTGGCTGGGCGACCCGGGCTCCTAGACCCGTGCTCCTAGACCCGTGGCTCCTGGCGCAGGTCCCGCTCGTACCAGACCTCCCGCAGCCGGCGGCCGCGCCACTCCCGCTCGAGGACCTCGCCGGTGGCCCACCAGCCGGCCGCCTCGTAGAACCGCCGCGGCCCGGTGTTGCGCTCCTCGGTGCGCAGCCGCGCCCGCCGGTGCCCGGCCGCCCGCAGCCGGTCGAGCACCCGGTCGAGCAGCAGGCGCCCGGTGCCGCGTCCCTGGGCCTCGGGGTCGACGTAGAGGTGGGCGACCTCCCCGGTGACCTCGTCGGCCCGCGCGAACCCGACGACCCGTCCGGCGCGCTCAGCGACCAGGAGGCCCGGCTCGGCCACCCGGGCCCGCCACAGCGCGACCTCCGGCCGGGCCAGCACGTCCCCGAGGAACGACGACCAGGCCGCCCGGCCGGCCCGCGCGTGCACGGCGGCGACCGCGGCCGCGTCGTCCGGGACCGCGGGACGGATCCGCACCGGGGCGGTCAGCCGACCGCCGTCCGGTCGTCGGGGGCACCCTCCTCGCGCTGCCGCAGCCGGGCGCGGTGCGCCTCCGATGAGTGGACGACGGTCACCGGGCAGGTCGCGTGCAGCGCGCACTGCATGCTGACCGATCCGAGCAGCATGCTGGAGAACCCGCCGTGCCCGCGGCTGCCCACGACGAGCAGGTCGGCGTCGGCCGACTCGCGGATCAGCACGTCGGCCGCCGCGCCCAGGACGGCCCGCACCCGCACCTGCGGCGCCGGCTGGGGCACCTCGCGCAGCACCTCGGCCACGAACGCCTCGGCCTGCTCGGCGGCGGCCCGCTCGGCCCGGTCGTGCTGGTAGTCGCCGGCGACGTAGAAGTCCATCCAGGTCTCCGGTGGCCGGTAGGCGGCGACCGCGTCGACGTCGACGCCGCGGCGGGCGGCGTCCTCGAGCGCGAAGCGCAGCGCGGCCCGCGCGCCGGTGGAGCCGTCCACCCCCACGACCACCCGCGACGCGCCCTCGTCGACCCGCTCGGCCTGCTCGGTCATCGCGGCCTCCTCGACCTCGCCGCCGCGGCTCCGGGCGCCGCCGGCACGGGCCCGAGCATGGGGGCCGGCGGCCGCGCCCGGACAGGGACCTCCGTCACCGCGGGGACGGTCGACCGGCTCAGGGGCCGGCGGCCGGCCCCTGGCCGGGGAGCCGGACTGCGACCTCGCCGCGGTTGGCCACCAGCGGCCGGGAGAGCGCCACGGGTGGGAGTCCGGGGGACGCGCTCGGCCCCGCACCGACGCCCGAGCGGGCGTACCGTCCGCCCATGACCGCGCAGCCGGAAGCCGACCGACTGGTGGGTGGGCGCTACGCGCTCCGCGAGGTCCTGGGCCGCGGCGGCATGGGGGTCGTGTGGCTGGCCACCGACACCCGGCTGGAACGGCCGGTGGCGGTCAAGGAGGTCACCTTCGCGCTGCACCTCACCGACGAGGAGCGCCGCGTGCTGCGCGAGCGCACGCTGCGCGAGGCCCGCACCGCCGCCCGGCTCGACCACCCCTCGGTCACCTCCGTCTACGACGTGGTGGAGGAGGACGGGCGGCCGTGGCTGATCATGGAGCACGTCGAGTCCTGCAGCCTCCAGCAGATCGTCGACAAGGACGGCCCGCTGCCGTGGCCGGCCGTGGCCCGCATCGGGCTCGACGTGCTCGCCGGGCTGGAGGCCGCGCACGAGGCCGGGATCGTGCACCGCGACGTCAAGCCGGCCAACGTGCTCGTCACCGGCGACGGCCGGGCCTGCCTCACCGACTTCGGCATCGCGACGGCCACCGGTGACCCGACCATCACCACCGCCGGCGCGATCATCGGCTCGCCGTCCTACATGGCGCCCGAGCGCGCCAACGGCGAGCAGCCCGGCCCGGCGGCGGACCTGTGGTCGCTCGGCGCCACGCTGTACACCGCCCTCGAGGGCCGGCTCGCGTTCTCCCGCGGCGAGCCGATGGCCACTCTCATGGCGGTCGTCTACGAGGAGCCCGCGTCGATGACGAGCGCCGGCCCGCTGGAGTCGGTGGTGCGCGGCCTGCTCACCAAGGACCCGGCCCGCCGGATGCCGGCCGAGCAGGCGCGCCGGCAGCTGCAGGCCGCGCTCGCCTCCGCCGAGGACGCGCCGCGGTGGGCGCCGCCCGACCCGTCGTCGCGCCGACCCGGGCCGCCGCCGGAGGGTGCCCGGGTGGTGCGCTTCGACGCCGCCGACCTCAGGGCCCTGGCCGCGGCGTCGGCCACCGTCCTCGGCTCGGTGGCCCGGGACGCCCGCGACCAGGCGCGCCACCTCGCCGACCGCCTGGGCGAGAAGCGGGCGGCGGAGCGGCAGCGACGCCGGGGAACCGGGGAACACTCCCCGGTCGGAGGGGACACGGCCCCGGAGGGACCCCCTGCCCCGACCTCGTACGCGGGCCCGACCTCGTACGCGAGCCCCGCGCCGGCCCCGGGGGAACGGACGTCGGCCCCCGACAGACGGCCCCCGACGGCCGAGGCACGACGGCCGGACCCCGACCGCGACACCCGGCCCCACCCGCGGTGGCGGTTCAAGCGCCGCTGGGTCGTCGTCCCGGTGCTGGTGGTGCTGCTGGTCCTCGTCCTCGTCGTCGGCGGCACGGTCGCCCTCCTCGGGTACGCCTTCGGCTGGTTCTAGGACCGCGGCGGGCGGCCGGCGGCACCGGTCCCCGCGGGCGGTCGAGCCAGACCTGGGGCAGGCTCGGGCCATGACGACCCCCTCGTCCGAGACGCCGCAGCCCCGGGACATCGCCGTGGAGATGGAGACCCCCGAGCAGGCCACCGAGCTCGAGGCGCAGAGCGAGCCCGGGGACGGCCCGGACGCCGACCGCCCGGCCACACCCAGCTGACCGGCCGGTTGACGCGCGGGCCGCGGCGGGTAGCGACCGGCGCATGCGCAGCTGCGACCTCCTCCGCTACGCCTACGACCAGGTCTCGGAGACGCTGGCCCGGAGCGTCGAGGGGTTGACGCCCGAGGACCTCGACCACCGGGTCGCACCGGACGCCAACCCGATCGGCTGGCTGGTCTGGCACCTGCTGCGGGTGCAGGACGACCACGTCGCCGACGTCGCCGGCACCGAGCAGGTCTGGACGGCGGAGGGCTGGGCCGAGCGGTTCGGCCTGCCGGTCGACGTCTCGGCCACCGGCTACGGGATGAGCAGCGAGGAGGTGGCCGCCGTCCGGGTGCCGTCGGTGGACCTGCTGCTGGGCTACTCCGAGGCCGTGCACGCGCGGACGGCGCGGTTCCTGGCCGGGCTGACCGACGACGACCTCGACCGCGTGGTCGACGAACGCTGGGACCCGCCGGTCACCCTCGGCGTCCGGTTGGTCAGCGTGCTCTCCGACGACCTGCAGCACCTCGGCCAGGCGGCCTACCTCCGCGGGCTGCGAGGCGCCTGACGCCTCAACGCCCGGCGCGCAGCCGGGCGGGCTCGATCCGCCGTCCGGCGACGTAGTACAGGGTGGCGCCCGCGGGTACCGGGGCGTCCCAGCCCGGGCTGACGGTGAGCGCGCCGTCGGTGCGCACGGCGAGCACCGTGGCGCCGAAGGTCTGCCCGAACCACGTCTGGCAGGCGCCGAAGGTGGCGTGCGCGAACCCGGACGGCACCCGGGTGGAGTAGGTGTTGCCGTGCCCGCCGCTGGTCATCAGGTCGTTGTAGACCTGCGCGATCCCCGGGTCGTTGGCCTCCTCGGTCAGCAGGAACGGCATGTGCCACTGCACCGCCTGCACGTTCGGATGCGCGTAGCGCAGGGTGCCCAGCCGGCCGAGGTCGCGCAGCGCGGCGACCAGGTGGATGCCGGGGTTGGCGTGCGCCACGGCGAGGACGACGGCCAGCGCCTCGTTGTCGTCGCGGACGTCGACCACCGCCGTCCGCGCACAGGCCACGCAGGCGCGGGCCATGACGTCCTCGCCGGTCAGGTCACCGCGCACGAAGTGGACCGCCGGCCGGTCGGGCAGCGGGTCCTCGGGGACGTCGTCCCACGCGCAGAGCACCACCTGCACGCGGTCCTCGGCGGTGAGCTCGGCGACGATGCGCGCGGTCCGCCCGGGCGTGTAGCCCAGCAGGACGACGTGGTCGGCGAGGTCCAGGGCGACCAACCCCCTCAGTCTCCTGCCGCGCACCGACTGCAGCGCGGCGGCCAGCTGGGTGAACAGCAGGGTGAGCGTGACGATGCCGCCGACGATCACGTACAGGCCGACGACCCGGCCCCCGAGCGAGGCCGGGTAGACGTCGCCGTACCCGACGGTGGCCGCGGTGACGAGGAAGTACCACCAGTACGTGCCGGGTGCGGCGATGCCGGTCGCGGCCGGCTCGACCAGGGCCATCGCCAGCCAGCTGCTCAGGAACACGAAGACGGCGACGGCCAGCGGCAGCCGCCACCCGTGCAGCCGCAGACGGAGCAGGCGCGCGAAGCGCGCGACGAAGAACGGCACCCCACCTCCCGACGGCGACCGGGGGACGGTAGCGGACGCGATCACCGGACGACGGCCACCGACCTCCTCGGTGCGACCCTGGCGTCGAGCCGCGCGGGAAGGACCAGCGCCACAGGGTCTGTGGACCGATCGTCCACCTGTGGACGGGCGGCGCCGACTTGTCACAGGGCCGTGCTGCTCCAAGCACTCCTACACATCTCTGAGCAGCGCTTTCAGCTTGCACGGACACTGGCGACCGGATAGTCTTCGAACACGTGTTCGGACGAGTCGGGGAGGTCGGAGTGGGCGAGCTGTCCTCGGCACTGGACGCTCTGGCCGGCGACGACCTGACTCCGCTGTTCGGTCCGGCGCTGCTGGATCGGCTGCGCGAGCTGCTGGTCGCGCAGAACCGGATCGCCGCCGAGATCACCCGCACCGTGCGCGAGTGCGAGAGCGCCGGCGCCGCCGAGTTCGACGGGCTCAAGACGATGGCCTCCTGGCTGCGCGGGCACGCCCACCTGTCCCCGGCCGAGGCCGGGCGGGTGGTCCGCACCGGGCGGGCGATCGAGCACCTGCCGGCCCTGGCCGCGGCGTTCGCCGCCGGGACGGTGACCGCCGAGCAGGTGGCCGTGGTCGCGCCGATCAGCAAGCCGGAGAACCTGGCTACCGCTGCGGACCAGGAGGTCGACCTGGCCGCGGTCGACGCTGTGCTCGCCGAGGTCGCGGCCACCCGTCCGCACGTCGACCTGACCAGGGCGGTGCACCACTACCTGAGGCGGCTGGACCAGGACGGGCCGGAGCCCGATCCCACCGAGGGCCGACGGCTGTCGGTCGTCCGGCACGCCGACGGCAGCATCACCGGCCGCTTCGACCTCGATGCGGTGGGCGGGGAGAAGCTGCAGGTCGCGCTGGAGTCGCTGGTGCAGGCCGGCCGCTGCGCCGGGGATGAGCGCACCCGCGGCCAGCAGCTGGGCGACGCGCTGGTGCAGCTGGGCGATCTGGCCCTGGCTTCGGGCACCCTGCCCATCCTGCGCGGGCACAAGCCGCACGTGATCGTCACGATCGGCGTCGAGGACCTGGTCGACCCGGCCACCGGCCCGGGCGCGGCGCAGTTGGGTTCCGGCGGGCAGATCTCCACCGCTCGGGCGCGGTGGCTGGCCTGCGACGGGCAGGTCAGCCGGGTGGTGATGGGCCCCGACGGGATGCCGTTGGACTACAGCCGCACGGTGCGGCTGTTCCCGCCGCAGGTGCGTCGGGCCGCGGAGGTGCGCGACGGCGGGTGCGTGTTCGCCGGCTGTGGGGCGCCGACCTGGTGGTGCGACGTGCACCACCTACTGGAGTAGATCGACGGCGGCGAGACGTCGCTGACCAACAGCGCTCTCCTCTGCGAACGCCATCACACCAAGGTCCACCACGGCTTCCGCGTCGAGCGACAACCCGACGGCCGATGGCGCACCCGGCGACCCGACGGCACCGAGATCCTCATCGGGCCCCAGCGCACCGGGCCACCCCTCGTCACCGCGGCCTGATCCGGGCCCGCACCCTGGCCCAGTGCCTCGGTTGGACGCAGGTGCCTGTCAGCGGTCGAGGACCGCCCGCAGGGCTTCGTCGATGTGGGCGGCGTCCGCGCGGTCGGAGGTGCGCCAGGCGGTGACCCCGTCGGGGCGGACCAGCACGGTGCCGACCGGCCCTGCCCCGGACCGCTTCGCCCAGGGGCCCTCCGGGTCGACCTGGTGCACCCGCGCCTCGATGCCCAGTCGGTCGGCCACCGCGCGTGCCGTGTCGGCGGAGTCGACGTCCGCGGTGAGCACGAGGAACCACGGGCCGAGCAGGTCGCGCGGTGACCGGCTCGACCCCCGCTGCAGGGGTGCGTGGACGACGCGGGTGCCCGGCCGACCGGACGGGACGGTGCGAACGGGTCCTCGAACAGCTCGTCGCCGGCGTCGGGACCGTCGTCCGCCAGCACCGCACCCGAGCGGCACCGGTAGCCGAACAGCAGCCGCGCCGGGTCCATGGGCGGAGCCGTCGTGGCGTCGGCGAGGTCGGGTCGCTGCCGCTCGACGAGGTTGGCGCACTGCCACTCGGCGACCGCCTCGCCGTAGGGGCGCCGCTCCTGGTCGTGGCTGTCGAGCAGCCCGGGCCCGGCCTGGCCACGCACGACCGCGGCGCGCTTCCAGCCGAGCGAGTACCCGTCGAGCACCGCGAGGTTGCCGCCCTGCCCGCCGGTCGGTGGCATGAGGTGCGCGGCGTCGCCGACGAGGAGCACCCGGCCTGCGGCGTACCGGCCGGCATCCCGGCGACCCACTCCCCGGGCACATCGGTGGAGATGATCACGCCGGCGCCCCCGGGCAGTTCGGGGTTCTGCAGGTAGTGCTCGCCCGGCACGAGCAGGCGCTCACCGCCGGGCGGCTGGCCGAGCTCACCGGGCTGAGCACGTCGGCGACCACCGCGATGCTCGACCGCCTCGAGCGCCGCGGGTTCCTCGAGCGCCGCCGCGACCCGGACGACCGCCGCAAGGTGGTGGTCGCCGTCACCGGCCGTCACGTCGAAGAGCTCGGCGGGATCTTCACCGAGCTGGCCGACACCGTGCGCCAGGTGCTCGACGGCTACGACGACGAGCAGCTGCAGCTGCTCACCGACTTCGTCCTGCGGCTGAACGCGCTGGCCCACGAACGCACGAGCAGCCTCACCGGCGCCTCGGTCGTCGACGCGGCCGCAACGGCGTCGGAGCTCTCTCCACCGCGGTCGACCCGGCCTCGACGCTGAGGGTGCACCGGTCGTCGCCGACGGCTCCTGGGCTCGGCGCGGGGCCCCGGACGCCGCGTCTCCACCGGGCGAACGAGCCGGTGACCAGGGGCCGTTAGAGTCGCCGACCATGGGACGGTCGCTGCGCATCGCACTGCTGTCCTACCGGAGCAAGCCGCACAGCGGCGGCCAGGGCGTCTACGTCCGGGCCCTCTCCCGCGAGCTGACCGCCCTCGGCCACGAGGTCACGGTCTTCAGCGGCCAGCCCTACCCCGAGCTGGACGACGGCGTGCCGCTCACCCGCGTGCCGAGCCTGGACCTCTACCGGGAGCCCGACCCGTTCCGCACCCCGCGGCCGAGCGAGTTCCGCGACTGGATCGACCTGGTCGAGTGGGCGATGATGGGCACCGCCGGGTTCCCCGAGCCGATGACCTTCAGCCTGCGGGCCGCCCGGCTGCTGCTGCCCCGCGCGGCCGAGTACGACGTCGTGCACGACAACCAGTCACTGGGCTGGGGCCTGCTGCAGCTGGTCCGCGCCGGGCTGCCCACCGTGGCCACCGTGCACCACCCGGTGGCCATCGACCGCGACCTCGAGCTCGCCGCCGCGCCGTCCCTGCGCCGCCGGCTGACCCTGCGCCGCTGGTACGCCTTCACCGGCATGCAGGCCCACGTCGCCCCGCGGCTGGACGGCGTCACCACCGTCTCGCACAGCTCCCGCCGCGACATCGAGACCCACCTCGGCGTCCCGGCGTCGGGCATCGGCGTCATCCCGGTCGGCATCGACCCCGACGTCTTCACCCCGCCGCTGCCCGACCGGCCGCGCGACCCGGCGTCGATCGTGGTGACCACCAGCGCCGACGTGCCGCTCAAGGGCCTGGTGCACCTGCTCGAGGCGGTGGCCAAGCTGCGCACCGAGCGGCCCGTGCGGCTGACCGTCGTGGGCAGCGCGCGCCCCGGCGGGCCGGCCGAGGCGGCGCTGGACCGCCTGGCGCTGCGCGACGCCGTCCGGTTCACCGGGCCGCTGCCCGAGCCCGACCTGGTGACCCTGCTGCAGACCGCCGCCGTCGTCGCCATCCCCTCCCTCTACGAGGGCTTCTCGCTGCCCGCGGTCGAGGCCATGGCCTGCGGCACCGCGCTGGTCGCCACGGACGCCGGCGCGCTGCCCGAGGTCGTCGGCAGGGAGGCCGGCCTGCGGGTGCGCGCCGGCGACGTCGGGGAGCTGACCGCGGCGCTGGCGCTGGTCCTCGACTCGCCGTCGCTGGCCGAACAGCTGGGCCGGGCCGGCCGGCGGCGGGTGCTGGCCTCCTACACCTGGCGCTCCACCGCCGAGCGGACGGCGGACTGGTACGCCGAGGTGCTGGAACGGAAGGGGTGCTCGTGAGGACGACGGGCGAGGGAGCACCGCAGGCGGCGCCGGCGACCGAGGAGCGGATCGAGCCCGGAGTCGCACCGGAGGGACAGTGCTGACCGTCGACTACGACCTGCTCGACCTGCGGCCGGGCACGACCGTCCTCGACCTGGGCTGCGGCGAGGGCCGGCACGCCTTCGAGGCCTTCCGCCGCGGCGCGCGGGTGGTGGCGGTCGACTGGGGCGTCCCCGAGGTGGAGACGACCAAGCGCTGGCTCGCCGCGATCGCCGAGGCCGGGGAGGCGCCGGAGGGTGCCCCCTACGAGGTGGTGCGCGCCGACCTGCGGGCCCTGCCGGTGCCCGACGCCAGCGTCGACCGGGTGATCGCCTCCGAGGTGCTCGAGCACGTCCCCGACGACGTCACCGCGCTGGCCGAGATCGCCCGGGTGCTCAAGCCCGGCGGGCGGGTGGCGGTGAGCGTGCCGCGGTACTTGCCCGAGCGGGTCTGCTGGGCGCTGTCGGACGCCTACCACGCCAACGAGGGCGGGCACGTGCGCATCTACCGCGGCGACGTGCTGCGCACCCGGCTCGCCGCCGCCGGCCTGGTGCCCGGGCGCCAGCACCACGCCCACGCGCTGCACGCGCCGTTCTGGTGGCTCAAGTGCGCCGTCGGCGTGGAGAAGGACACCGCCGCCGTCCGCGCCTACCACCGGCTGCTGGTCTGGGACCTCGCGCGGCGGCCGTGGCCGACCCGCACCGCCGAGCGGCTGCTCGACCCGGTCCTCGGCAAGAGCCTGGTCGTCTACGCCGACAAGCCGCTCGCCGTGGCCGACGAGCCGCTCGCCGTCGAACCGGTCGCCGTCGAACCGGTCGCCGTCGAACCGGTCGCCGTCGAGCCGGTCGCCGCTGCGGACGAGCCGGTCGCCGCCGAGCCCGGTCTGGAGCGGACCACTGTCTGAGCTGCTGCCCGAGCTGCCGGGGGTGCTCCGCGGGGAGCAGGTGCGCGCCACCGTCGCCGCGATCGCCGCGGAGCAGGAGGCCGACGGCGCGCTGCCCTGGTTCCGCGGCGGCCAGCTGGACCCGTGGGACTGCGTCGAGGCCGCGATGGCCCTCGACGTCGGCGGCGAGCACCAGCAGGCCCGCGCCGCCTACCGCTGGCTGGCCGGCCGGCAGCGGGCCGACGGGTCGTGGGCGGCGGAGTACCGGGCCGGCGTCGAGACCTCCCCCGCCGCGGAGAGCAACCACGCCGGCTACCTCGCCGTGGGGCTGTGGCACCGCTGGCTGTGCACCGGCGACGAGCAGCTGGTCGGCGAGCTGTGGCCGGTGGTGCGGCGCGGGCTGGACCTGGTCACCCGCATGCAGCTGCCCGGCGGCGCGGTGAGCTGGGCGCTGCGCCCCGACGGCACCCCCGACGACACGGCGCTGCTGACCGGCAACGCCAGCCTGTTCCAGGCACTGCGCTGCGGCGTGGCGCTGGCCGGCCTGACCGGGCAGCCGCAGCCGGACTGGGAGCTGGCCGCCACCGACCTGGGCACCGCGCTGCGCACCCGGCCGGAGGCGTTCGCCGACCGCTCCCGCTGGTCGATGGACTGGTACTACCCGGTCCTCGGCGGGGCGGTCACCGGGTCGGCGGCGGCCGCCCGGCTGGCCGCCGACTGGGACCGCTTCGTCGTCCCCGGGCTGGGCGCCCGGTGCGTCGCCGACCGGCCGTGGGTGACCGGCGCGGAGACCTGCGAGCTGGCGCTGGCGCTGGCCGCCGCGGGTCAGCCGGACGCCGCGGTCGAGCAGGTGGCGGCGATGCAGCACCTGCGCGCCGGCGACGGCTCCTACTGGACCGGGTACGTCTTCGCCGACGACGCGCGCTGGCCGGTCGAGCGGACGACGTGGACCGCCGCGGCCGTCGTCCTGGCCGTCGACGCGCTCTGCGGCGCCACCGGGGCCTCGCGCCTGTTCACCGACCCCGGCGCGCTGCCCCCGGCCGGGACGGAGGGATCACAGGAGACGGCGGGTTGGCTGCCCGACGGCGCGGGCAGGGGCACCCCGTGAGCACCTCCGCCGACGTCGCCGTCGTCGTCATGAGCCGCAACCGCCGCGACGACCTCCTCGCCACGCTGCCCCGGCACGAGGCCCCGGTCGTGCTGGTCGACAACGCCTCCACCGACGGCACGGTCGCGGCGGTGCGGGCGGCCCTGCCGGAGGTGACCGTCGTCCCGCTGGAGCGCAACGTCGGGTCCTACGCCCGCACGCTCGGTGTCGAGCGCGTCGGCAGCGAGTTCGTGGCCTTCGCCGACGACGACTCGTGGTGGGCGCCCGGCGACCTCGCCCGCGCCGTGGCCGTGATGCGCGCGCACCCGCGGCTGGCGGTGCTCAACGCCCGGGTCCTGGTCGGCCCCGACGAGCGGCTCGACCCCTTCTGCAGCGAGCTGGCGCGCAGCCCGCTGGGCACGCCGGCCGACCTGCCCGGCCCGGCGCTGCTGGGCTTCCTCGCCTGCGGCGCGATGGTGCGCACCGAGGCCTTCCTGGCCGTGGGCGGGTTCGACCCCGTCGTCCGCTTCCCCGGCGAGGAGGAGCGGCTGGCCCTCGACCTGGCCGCCGCCGGATGGGGCATGGCCTACGTCGACGAGGTCACCGTGCACCACCACCCGTCGGCCCGGCGGCACCCGCCCGAGCAGCGGCGGACGGCGATCTGGCGCAGCCGACTGCTCACCGCGGTGATGCGCCGGCCCGCGCCGGAGGTGGCCCGCCTGGTCGGACAGGCCCTCCGCGCCGGCGGGCCGGAGCGGCGGGCGCTGCTGCGGGCCCTGCCCGACCTGCCGGCCGCGCTGCGCCGGCGCCGGCCGATCCCGCCCGCAGTCCGCGCCGACCTGCGCGTCCTGGCCGGTGCGCGGTGACGGCCACCCAGGAGGAGGGCCCTGCCCCCCACTCCTCGCCCGCTCGCCGGCCCCTCGAAGGACCCCCTCCTGCCCACCCCTCGGAGAAGGATCCCTCGAAGGACCCCTCGCCCCCCACCGCTCACGAGCTCGCGGCGGGCCCCTGCGAGGGGCCGCCTCGCAGGCTCGCGGCGAGCCTCGGGACGGGGCCTGCCCGGGAGGGGGCCGAGGACGGGGTCCTTCGACTGCAGGAGGGCCGCCCCGACCCGCGCGTCTCGGTCGTCGTCATCACCCACCAGCGCCGCGACGAGGTGCTGCTCGCCCTGTCCCGGCTGCGCGCCCTGCCCGAGCAGCCGCACGTCGTCGTCGTGGACAACGGCTCGACCGACGGGACGGCGGCGGCGGTCGCCGCGCACTTCCCCGAGGTGGAGCTGGTGGCCAGCCCGGAGAACCTGGGCGCGATCGGGCGCAACCTCGGCGTCGCCCGGGTGGACACCCCCTACGTCGCCTTCTGCGACGACGACACGTGGTGGGACCCGGGCTCGCTGCGCGCCGCGGTCGACACCCTCGACGCGCACCCGCGCCTGGCGGTGGTGACCGCGCGGATCCTCGTCGAGCCCGGCGGGGCTGAGGACCCGATCGTGCCCGAGCTGCGCGACTCCCCCGTCCGCGGGGCCGACTGGCTGCCCGGCCCGGCGCTGGGCTCCTTCCTCGCCGGCGCCTCGGTGCTGCGCCGGGACGCCTTCACCGAGGTCGGCGGCTTCTCCGAGCGGCTGTGGCTGGGCGGTGAGGAGGAGCTCATGGCCGGCGACCTGGCCGCCGCCGGGTGGGAGCTGTGCTACCTGCCGGCCCTGACCGTGCACCACCAGGCCAGCACCGCCCGGGACCCGCACAAGCGCCGCCGCGACGGCATCCGCAACACCCTGTGGACGACGTGGCTGCGCCGGCCCCTGCGCCCGGCGCTGCGCCGCACCGGGCACCTGCTGCGGACCGTCCCCCGCGACCGGCTGAGCGTGCTAGCCGTGCTCGACGCGCTGCGCGGGCTGCCCTGGGTGCTGCGCGAGCGCCAGGTGCTGCCGCCGCACGCCGAGGCCCGCTTCGCCGCGCTGGAGCACGCCCAGCGGACCTCCACCGCCCGCCGCTACGTCAGCTGACCGGCCAGGCATGGGAAGCGATACATGCGTCTGCGGCGCCCGGACGCACGTATTGCTTCCCATGCCCACGAGGGAGTGGGGGCGTCCGCGCCGCCCGCCCGCCCGCTCAGCGGTCGCGGCGCAGCAGCCGCAGCGACCCGGTGCCCGGCAGCTCGGCGAACTCCCCCGACGCCAGCACCCGCCGGTAGACCCCGTAGGGCGCCTGCCCGCCGTCGGCCGGGTCGGGGAAGACGTCGTGGATGGCCAGCGTGCCGCCGACGGCGAGCTTGGCCACCCAGGCGTCCTGGTCGCGGCGGGCGGACTCCTCGGTGTGGCTGCCGTCGAGGAACAGCAGCGCCAGCGGGGTGGCCCACAGCGGGGCGAGGACCTCCGAGCGGGCGACGACGGCGATGACGACGTCCTCGGCGCCGGCGTCGGCGACGGTCCGGCGGAACCGCGGCAGGGTGTCGACCAGCCCGACGGCGGGGTCGACCAGCGACGGGTCGTGGTACTCCCAACCCGGCTGGTGCTCCTCGGACCCGCGGTGGTGGTCGACGGTGACCACGCACCGGCCGGTCGCGCGGGCCGCCGCGGCGAGGTAGAGCGCGGACCTGCCCATCCAGCTGCCCACCTCCAGCAGCGGCCCGGGGACGGCGACGGCGCGGGCGGCCTCGTACAGCGCCGTCCCCTCGTCGTCGGGCATGAAGCCGGGGGCGGCGCGGGCGGCGGCGAGCAGGTCGGACACGGTCCCACCCTCCCTCATCGGGCCACCCACGCGCGGGGCGGTCGTCCGCCGCTCGGTCGCCGCGCCGGCGGTCGGGTCAGTCCGCCTCCTCGACCGGGAAGCGCAGCCACAGCCCGGACAGCTGCAGCGGCCGGGCCACCGTCGCCGGCGGGGCGACCAGCACGACGTCGACACCGCGCGGCTGCCCGAGCTTCTGCAGCTGCACCAGCACCGCGATGCCGGCGGAGTTGAGGTAGGTGACCCCGCGCAGGTCGAGGCGCACCCGTTGCAGGGAGGGCCGGCCGAGCAGGAGGTCGGTCATCGTCCGGACCAGGGGGCGCCGGGCGTCCTCGGTCAGCTCCCCGGTGAGGGTCAGGGTGGCGACGTCGCCGTCCAGCACGGAGGTGACCTGCGGCGCGCCGGGGGGCTCGTCCCCGTCGGGGGTCGGTGCGGTCGTCGGCTCGTCCACGTCCCCCGGGTAGCCGCACCGGGCCGGGTTCACACCCCTCGGCCGGGTGGCGGCACCGGGCCGTGCAGCCCGGCGGCGCCGAGGTAGCCGGCGAGCAGCGCCAGGGCGGCCTGCCGGACGGTGTCGTCGGGGGGCAGGAAGCGCGGGGAGTGCAGGCCCGGCCGCCGGCCGGCCGCGTCGGGCTCCCCGCCGTCGACGCCGAGGAAGAGCATCAGGCCCGGCCGGTCGGTGCACAGGTGGGCGAAGTCGTCGCTGCCGAACGACCGGAAGGTGTCGTCGACCTGCGCACCGGCCCGCTCGAGCCACGGGACGGCGGCCCGCGCCAGGTCGGGGTCGTTGCGCAGCACCGGGTCGGACACCCGGATGTCGACGTCGGCGGTGCAGCCGTGAGCCGCCGCGGTGTGCCGGGCCACCTCCTCGATCGCCGCGTGCAGCACGACGCGGTCCTCGGGTCGCAGGGTCCGCAGCCCGCCACGGGCCCGGGCGGTGTCGGGTACCACGTTGAACGCCGAGCCGGCCGCCAGCTGGGTGACCGCGAGCACCGCGCCGACCACCGGGTCGACCCGGGAGGGCACCCGGGCGTGCAGCGCGACGACGACCGCGGCGAGGGCCAGCACCGGGTCGGCCGTGGTGTGCGGGTAGGCGCCGTGCCCGCCGTGCCCGCGGACGGTGACCGTGACGTGGTCGACCGCGGCGTTCACCGGCCCGGCGGTCGCCGCCACCACGCCCGCGGGCAGCTGCGGCTGCACGTGCACGCCCACGACCGCGCCCACGCCCTCCTCGTCCAGGACGCCGGACGCCGCGACGTCCCGCCCGCCCGACGGCTCCCCCTCCTCGCGCGGCTGCAGCACGGCGAGCACCGGCGCCGGGCCGCCGACGCGCCGGACCGCCCGGCAGACCGCGACCAGCGCGGCGAGGTGGACGTCGTGCCCGCAGGCGTGCATCACCCCGCCCGACGCCGCCCACGGGACGCCGGTCGCCTCGGCCACCGCCAGGCCGTCCAGCTCGGCCCGCAGCGCCACGGTCGGCGCCGCGCCGGAGTGCACCCGCACCACCCGCCCGGTGACCGCCGCCGGCCGCCCCTCCCCCGCGTCCAGCGCGGCGACCACCGCCGCCGTGGTGTCCTCCTCCCGGCCGGACGACCGGGGGTCGGCGTGCAGCCGCCGGCGCAGCCGCACCGCGCCCGGCACCTCGGCCCGCACGGCGTCGGCCAGCAGCTGGTGCCAGGCCCCGAGCGACGCCGGGACCGAGGCGGGTCCGCTCACCGGTCGCCGAGCCGGTCGCCGAGCCGGTCGCCGAGCCGGTACGCGCGGACGGCGTTGCCCGAGCCGATCGCCGCGGCGATGCGCAGCGCGTCGGCCGCCGTCCAGTCGTCGTCGGCGACCCCGGCGGCGAGCAGCCTCCCGAGCGCCCGGCGGAACAGCGCGGCGGCGAGCAGGTACAGCTCGCCCAGCCCGAAGGCGTCGGTCGAGAAGAGCACCTTGCCGAACGGCGCCAGCTCCAGCAGCTCGGCCAGCAGCACGTCCGCCCGCCGCCCGAGGTTGTGCGTGGCCAGGCCGACGTCGACGAACACGTGCGGGAAGACCTGCGCCAGGTAGCCGGCGTTGCGGTGGAACGGGTAGTTGTGCAGCAGCATGACCGGCACGCCGGTCGGTGCGGTGGCCCGCAGCAGGCCGGTGAGCAGCAGCGGGTCGCAGCGGTGCAGGTCGACGTCGGCGTCGCCGTAGCCGACGTGGAACTGCACCGGCAGGCCGAGGTCGACCCCGCACCAGACGAGGAAGCGGTGCAGCACCGGGTCGGCGACCCGCAGCCGGCCGCCGCGGTCGACGGCGCGCAGCAGGGCACCGGCGGCAGCGGCGACCTCGGCCTCGTCCGGGCGGGCGCCGTCGAGGTCCAGGCCGACCCGGTAGGCGGCGATCGACTTCACCCCGACGGCGCCGGTGCAGCGCTCGGCGAGCCGGGCCCGGAAGGACCCGGCGAACGCCGCGGCCGAGCAGCCGGCGCCGAGCACCTCCTCGGCCACCGCCTCCAGCCGCACCACCTCGCCGGCCGTGCCGCCGCCGAGCGCGGCCAGCTCCTCCGGCGCGGTGACCGGCTCGGGCAGGTAGCCGGTGTCGACGCAGAAGGTGGCGATCCCGGTGGCCGCCACCATGCGGCGGTCGACCTCGGCCCACCCGAGCTCGGCCCGGCGGGCCAGGTACTCCGCCACGGGGGCGTGCGGCGCCAGGTCCAGCACCGGGGCGCACCAGCGGCGCAGCGCCAGCCCGATCTGCGAGTCGAACAGCGACCCGCCGAGCGGGCCCGGCCGGTCGGCCGCGGAGGGCCAGTCGGCCTCGGTGAGCAGCGCCTCGAACCCCGTGGGGTCCAGGTCGCGGGTGACCAGCCCGTGGCAGTGGTGGTCGACCAGCGGGAGGGCGGCCAGCTCCTCCTCCAGCGACTCCGGATCCAGTGACTCGGTGGGGCCGCTCACCGGGCACCGGCCTCCCGGCGGGCGCCCAGCTCGGCGGCGGTGAGGGCGGCTCCCGCCCGGTGGGCGGCCGCGGGCGCGGCCAGGACGGCGACGACGCAAGTGGCCAGCCAGGCCGCGGCGACGACCGGGTTCCAGAAGGGCGCGCCGTCGCTCGGCGACGGGAACGGGACGACGTTGCGGTAGAGGGTGTAGCCCAGCACGACCAGCGCGAGCACGGGCACGACCACCTGCCACCTCGGCACCGCGGGCATCCGCCGCTCGACGAACACCAGCCTGATCGCGCCGATCGTGGTCAGCACGTAGGCCACCAGCAGGATCAGCGTGCCGATCGTCCCCGACCACAGGAACACCTCGAACGGCTGGCCGCCCCCGGCGAGGGCCAGGACCAGCGCGATCACCGCCATCACGGCGACCACCAGGACCGCCGCGGTACCCGGCGTCCCGGCCCGGGTGGTCGCGGCCAGCCCGGTCGGCGGCGCGCCCTCCCGGCGCAGGTCGCGGGCGAAGGCGTAGGCCAGCCGGGAGGCGCCGACCGTGCAGGCCAGGCAGCAGCCGAAGGCGCTGATCGCCGCGCCGACGGTGATCAGGTCGCCGACCCAGCCGGCGATGTAGTCGCGGCCGAGGTCGCCGAGCAGCGACCCGGAGGCGATGAACCGCGCCACCCCGGCGTCGTCCGCGCCGAAGCCCATGACCTCGATCGCGGTGACGACGGTGAAGTAGACGCCGCCGAAGACCGCCGTCCCCAGGATGGCGCGGGGGATGTCCCGGCGCGGGTTGCGCGCCTCCTCCCCCAGCGTGGCGGCGGCCTCGAAGCCGGCGAAGGAGAGGAAACCGAAGACCACGCCGAGGAACAGCGCCGACGCGTCGGTGCCCCGGGGGACGGAGAACACCGACCAGGTGAAGGTCTGGCCCGCCGGTGCGTCGCCGGCCAGCAGCCGGACCAGCACGATGGCGCTGATCACCAGGATCAGCGCGACGGTGGCGCCCTCGACCGAGAGCAGCACGTCGGTCCCCCGGCGGGCCGGCACGATCGTCAGCGCCAGCGCGCCGAGCAGGGCGAGCCCCGCGAGCACGAACGGCGCCCAGGACGGCGGGTCGGGCCACACGCCGACCGCGGCGAGGAAGTCGGTGCCGAAGATGCCGGCGGCGGTGGAGGTGACCACGCCGTAGAAGCAGTAGGTGCCGAACAGGCCGAGCCCGCTGACCAGCCCGGCGCGGGCGCCGAGCGTGGCGCCGACGAAGGCGTAGACCGACCCGGCGTGGTGGAAGTACTGGCACAGGCGCACGAACCCGTAGGCGACCAGGAGCACGCCCACGGCGGCGAGCAGGAAGGCCAGCGGCACGGCGCGGCCGACGGTGCCTGCGGTGCCCTGCGGGTTGATGTTGGCCGCCATGCTCGGCGCCATCAGCGCCACGGACAGCCCGACGGCCTGCCAGACCGACAGCGTGCGGCGCAGGCCCGGGCCGGACGGGCCGGCCGGCTCCGCCGGGGCGCCGGGGCGGGGCGAGGAGACGGCCATGCGGAGCTCCTGACGTCGAGGGCCGGTGCATCTCGGACGACGTTGCGCAGGTCGGCCGGCAGGAGTGTGCTCCCGCAGGGAGCCGCACGGGAAGGCCCGTGCCGCGCTCCCCACTACGCCCCCGGGACGGCGGGGCGGGACGGGAGGTCGCGGTGCGGCAGGAGGAGCGCGACCGGCGGCGGGCGCAGGCCGAACGGTCGCTGGACGGGTTGCGGGAGGCCGGCGTCGTGGGCGTCGTCCTGCCCTGGGTCGACACCGGCGGGGTGACCCGGGTGAAGTCGGTGCCGCTGCAGCGGCTGCCGGCCGCCGCGGCCTGGGGCGTCGGGATGAGCCCGGTGTTCGACGCCTTCCTCTTCGACGACTCCATCGTCGCCGGGCGCTTCGCCGGCAGCGCCGTCGGCGACCTGCGCCTGCACCCGGACCTGGACCGGCTCACCGTGCTGGCCGCGCAGCCCGGCTGGGCGTGGGCGCCGGTCGACCGCTACGACCAGGACGGCCGCCCGCACGTGCAGGACTCGCGGCTGCTGCTGCGCCGGCTGGTCGACGAGCTGGCCGCCGACGGGCTCACCGCGCGGACCGCCGTCGAGGTCGAGTGGGCGCTCGGGCTGGCCGACCTGCCCGAGGGCAGCGAGGCGGGCGCCTTCGTGCCCGCCCTCACCGGCCCGGCGTACGGGATGACCCGCCACGTCGAGGTCTCCGACTACGCCCGCGACCTGCTCACCGCCCTGACCGCGGAGGGGGTCGGCGTGGAGCAGTTCCACCCCGAGTACGCCGCCGGTCAGCTGGAGGTCAGCGTCGCCGCGGAGGACCCGGTCGCCGCCGCCGACACGAGCGTGCTCGTCCGGCACACGATCCGGGCGGTCAGCGCCCGGCACCGGTTCCGGGCGTCGTTCTCGCCGAAGGTGCTGGCCGAAGGGGTCGGCAACGGCGGACACGTGCACCTGTCCCTGTGGCGGGACGGTGCGAACCTGATGAGCGGCGGCGACGGCCCCGCCGGCCTGACCCCCGACGGCGAGGCGTTCGTCGCCGGACTGCTGGCGCACCTGCCCGGCCTGCTCGCCGTCGGCGCGCCGACCGTCGCCTCCTACCTGCGGCTGGTCCCCTCGCACTGGGCCGGCGCCTTCGCCGTCTGGGGGTTGGAGAACCGGGAGGCGGCCCTCCGGTTCGTGACCGGACCCGCGGGTTCCCGGCAGTCGGCGGCCAACGTCGAGGTCAAGTGCGTCGACGAGGCGGCCAACCCGTACCTGCTGCTGGCCGGGCTGCTCGCCGCCGGCCGCGCCGGGCTGGCGTCCGGGGCGAGGCTGCCGGACCCGGTCGAGGTCGACCCCGGCTCCCTGACCGACGAGGGACGGCGGGCTGCGGGGATCCGGGCGCTGCCGTCGTCGCTGGAGGAGGCGGTGCGCGCCTTCGAGGCCGACGACGTGCTGACCGGGGCCTACGGCGAGGAGCTCTCCGCCACCATCGCCGACGTCCGGCGCGGGGAGGTCGCGGCCCTGGTGGGGTGCTCGCCGGAGGAGGTGGCGACCGCGCTGCGCTGGGTGCACTGAGGCGGGAACACACCCCCTCCGGCGCCTCGACGTCGGCGGCCGGAGCGCCCCGGACGAGGACGCCGCCGACCGGGGAGCCGAACGAGCCGACGGGAATGAACCCTAGGGGGGTATGGTTCTCCTCGACGGAACCCGAGCCGCCAGGAGGAGCCCGTGGACGACGCCCAGCACGGCTACATCCACCGCAAGGACGACTACCTCAACCGGCTGCGCCGCATCGAGGGCCAGGCCCGCGGCCTGCAGCGGATGGTCGAGGACGAGAAGTACTGCATCGACATCCTCACCCAGGTCTCGGCGATGACGAAGGCGCTGCAGTCGGTCGCCCTCGGCCTGCTCGAGGAGCACATGAGCCACTGCGTCGTCCAGGCGGCGCAGACCGGGGGCCGCGAGGCCGACGAGAAGGTCCGCGAGGCCTCCGAGGCGATCGCCCGCCTCGTCCGTTCCTGACCCGATCCGAGAGGACCCCATGAGCACCGCCCGCTACACCGTCGTCGGCATGACCTGCGCCCACTGCGTCACCGCGGTGACCGAGGAGGTCGGCGCCCTGCCCGGCGTCACCGCCGTCGACGTCGACCTGGCCAGCGGCGGCCTGACCGTCACCAGCACCGAGCCCGTCGACGACGGCGCCGTCCGCGCCGCGGTCGACGAGGCCGGCTACGAGCTGGCCGCCGGCTGACCCCGACCGCGCCCCGCCTCTCGAGGGGAGGATCCGCTGTGAACACCCCGGCACGGCTGGCCGTCGTCGGCGTCGGCCTCGGCGCCGTCTTCGCCGCGGCCGTCGGCGTCGGCGCCGCGGTCGGGCCGGTCGGCTCCCCCGCGCCGCACACCGCCGCAGCCGCACCCACCGCCGCGCCCGACGGGACGCCCGGCGCCGGCTACGCCCTGGACGTGCTCGACGAGCGCCCCGCCGCCGGGACGACCCGGCTCGCCTTCCGCGTGCTCGGCCCCGACGGCGCGCCGGTGCTCGCCTACGACCAGGACCACGGCGAGGACCTGCACCTGGTCACCGTCCGCCGCGACCTCACCGGCTACCAGCACGTGCACCCCGAGCTCGGCCCCGACGGCACCTGGACCACACCGCTGACCCTCACCCCGGGCAGCTGGCGGGTGGTCGCCGACACCACCCCGACCGCGCTGGGCGAGGACGGCGTGTCCGACAGCATCGTGCTGACCGGGGACCTGGAGGTGGCCGGCGCCTACGACCCGCAGCCGCTGCCGGAGCCCGCCGCGGTCGCCGACGTCGACGGCTACACCGTCGTCCTGACCGGCGGCCTGGCCGCCGGCCGGGCGTCGGAGCTGACCTTCAGCGTCAGCCGCGACGGCCGTCCGGTCACCGACCTGCAGCCCTACCTCGGCGCGTACGGGCACCTGGTCGCGCTGCGGGACGGCGACCTCGCCTACCTGCACGTGCACCCGGCCGAGCCCGCCGAGGGCGTGACCCCGGCCCCCGGTCCGCACGTCGGGTTCGCCGCGACCGCGCCGTCGGCCGGCAGCTACCGGCTGTTCCTCGACTTCAAGCACGGCGACGCCGTGCACACCGCCGCCTTCACCGTCCCGGTCGCCCCCGGCGGGGAAGACGCCGACCAGCCCGCCGGCCACGGCCATGCCGACTGAGGACCGGCGGCTGAGGAGACCCATGACCACCACCGAGCCCGCCCCGGCCGAGATCGAGCTCGCCATCGGCGGGATGACCTGCGCCTCCTGCGCCGCCCGGATCGAGAAGAAGCTCAACCGGCTCGACGGCGTCACCGCCACGGTCAACTACGCGACCGAGAAGGCGCGCGTCTCCTCCACCGGGGAGGTCACCCCTGACGACCTGATCGCCACGGTCGAGAAGACCGGCTACACCGCGACGCTGAGAGAGGACCTCCCTGCCCACCGCCACTCGCAGGCTCGCGGCGGGACCCTGCAGGGGGGCCGCGGTCCAGCGGTGCCCGACGACCCTGAGCGACCGCTGCGGACCCGGCTGGTCGTCTCCGCGCTGCTCAGCCTCCCGGTCGTCGCGATGGCGATGGTCCCGGCGCTGCAGTTCCAGCACTGGCAGTGGCTGTCGCTGACGCTGGCCGCGCCCGTCGTCGTGTGGGGCGGGCTGCCGTTCCACCGCGCCGCCTGGACCAACCTGCGCCACGGCGCGGCCACCATGGACACCCTGGTCTCTCTCGGCACCGGCGCGGCGTTCGTCTGGTCGCTGTACGCGCTGTTCCTCGGCACGGCCGGCGAGCCGGGCATGACCCACCCGTTCGAGCTCACCATCGCCCGCACCGACGGCAGCGCCAACGTCTACCTCGAGGCCGCGGCCGGGGTGACCACGTTCCTGCTGGCCGGCCGCTACGTCGAGGCCCGCTCCAAGCGGCGGGCCGGCGCGGCGCTGCGGGCGCTGCTCGAGCTCGGCGCCAAGGAGGCCTGCGTGCTGCGCGGCGGCGTGGAGCGGCGGGTGCCGGTCGACCGGCTGGCCGTGGGCGACGAGTTCGTCGTCCGGCCCGGGGAGAAGATCGCCGCGGACGGCGTGGTGACCGAGGGCGCTTCCGCGGTGGACCCCTCCATGCTCACCGGCGAGTCGGTGCCGGTCGAGGTCGGCCCCGGCGACGCCGTCGTCGGCGCCACCGTCAACGCCGGCGGCCGGCTGGTGGTGCGGGCCACCCGGGTGGGTGCGGCGACCCAGCTGGCGCAGATGGCCCGGCTGGTCGAGGAGGCGCAGAACGGCAAGGCGCGGGTGCAGCGGCTGGCCGACCGCGTCTCCGGTGTCTTCGTGCCGGTCGTGCTGGTCCTCGCCGTCGCCACCCTCGGCTTCTGGATCGGGGCCGGCGCCGGGCTGGCGGCGGCGTTCACCGCGGCGGTCGCGGTGCTGATCATCGCCTGCCCGTGCGCGTTGGGGCTGGCCACGCCGACCGCGCTCATGGTCGGCACCGGCCGCGGCGCCCAGCTGGGCATCCTCATCAGGGGCCCGGAGGTGCTGGAGTCCACCCGCGCGGTCGACACCGTGGTGCTCGACAAGACCGGCACGGTCACCACCGGCCGCATGACCCTGCTCGACGTCGTCCCGGCGCCCGGGGAGGACGCCGACCGGGTGCTGGCGCTGGCCGGGGCCCTGGAGCACGGCTCGGAACACCCGATCGCGCAGGCCGTCGCCGCGGCCGCCGCCGAGCGCACCGGCTCCCTGCGGCCGGTCGAGGGGTTCGCCAACGTCGAGGGGCTGGGCGTGCAGGGCGTCGTCGACGGCGCCGCGGTGCTGGTCGGCCGCGCCCGCCTGCTCGCCGAGTGGGCGGTGCCCGTGCCAGGGGCCCTCGACCGGGCCCGGGCGGCCGCCGAGGCGCAGGGCCGGACCGCCGTCCTGGTCGCCTGGGACGGCGCCGCCCGCGGCGTGCTCGTCGTCGCCGACGCGGTCAAGGAGACCTCCGCGGCGGCGGTCGGGCAGCTGCGCGACCTGGGGCTGCGGCCGATCCTGCTGACCGGCGACAACACGGCGGTCGCCCGCTCGGTCGCCGCCGAGGTCGGCATCGACGAGGTGGTCGCCGAGGTGCTGCCGCAGGACAAGGTGGACGTCGTCCGCCGGCTGCAGGCCGAGGGCCGGGTCGTGGCCGTGGTGGGCGACGGGGTCAACGACGCCGCGGCGCTGGCGCAGGCCGATCTCGGGCTGGCCATGGGCACCGGCACCGACGTGGCCATCCAGGCCTCGGACCTCACCCTGGTCCGCGGCGACCTGCGGGCGGCCGCGGACGCGATCCGGCTGGCCCGACGCACCCTGGCGGTCATCAAGGGCAACCTGTTCTGGGCGTTCGCCTACAACGTGGCGGCGCTGCCGCTGGCCGCGGCGGGCCTGCTCAACCCGATGATCGCCGGCGCGGCGATGGCGTTCAGCTCGGTGTTCGTGGTGACCAACAGCCTGCGGCTGCGCCGGTTCACCCCGCTGCCGGGCAACGCCGAGGCGACCTCCGCCGTCCCGGCCGGCCGCCGCACCGCCGTCCCCGCTCCCTGACCGGCGCGCTCGACGGACGGCGGCGCGCGAACCGACGGAACCCGCCTCCCGAGTCGATCACGGGCTCGTTGCCGGCGGCACGCGTGGACACGCCGCGCCGAGCGGCAACAATCCCATGATCGACAGGGCCTGCGTCTAGACGGCGGGCAGGAGCAGCAGGGCCGTCGGCAGGAGCAGCAGCAGGCCGGCCGACAGCAGGGCGGCCGCGCGGGCCCAAGCCGGCAGGGGGGACGGCGGGTCGAGCAGCCGCACCACCCGCGCGCCGACCGCGCTGCCGGCGACCGCGAGCGCCCCGGACGGCACTCCCGCACCCCCGGCGCCGCCGGCCGCGACGACGATCGCCCGGGCCAGCGCGCGCCGCGGCGCCGCCCCGGACAGCGAGCGCAGCGCGACGTCGTCGGCGCGCATCTCGACGAGCGTGCGCACCGCCGCGTGCGCCCGCGCGGCCGCGGGCAGCACCGGAAGCGCCGCCTCCCACGCCACGAACGGCAGCAGGTACAGGTGGTGGTGCTCGCGCAGGTGCGCCCGCTCGTGGGCGACGACCGCGGCCAGCTGGGCGTCGTCGAGCTCGGCGACCATGCCGGAGGAGAGCACCAGCAGCGGCTCGGCGCCCGGGATGCAGAACGCCACCGGCGCGGGGTGCTCGAGCAGCCGGGCGTCCGGGAGCGCGTGCGGCCGGACGACGAGCTCCAGCAGCTCCCGGTGCCGCCGCCGGGCGCGCGCGGTGCGCACCCACGACAGCAGCAGGACGCTGACCAGCTCGGCGGCGAGCACGCCGGCGAGGGTGAGCGTGACCCAGTGGTCGCCGCGCACCGGCGCCTGCGGAGGGTGCCCGGAGAGCACCGACCAGGCCGCCTCGGGCAGCGAGGAACCCCACGGCGCCAGGCCGTGCGCCAGCAGCGCCCCGATGATCGACAGGCCGCCGGCCAGCCCGACCGCCTGCCAGCAGACCAGCGCCACCAGCGGATCGCGGCGCGGCCAGCGGGCGCGGGCGAGCAACGCCGGCACCGGCCAGGCCAGCAGCACGGCCAGCACGGCGAGGACGGCCGCGGTGACGGTCAGCATCATTCGGGGCGGGTCGGGCGCTCGGTCGGGGTCAGCGCGGCGCGGCGTCCGGACCGGGAGCGCCGGTCAGCAGCTCGCGCAGCAGCCGGGCCTCGTCGGCGTCGACGCCACCGACGAACCGGGCCAGCACGGCCTGCCGGTCCCCGGCCGAACCGAGCACCTCGTGCATCAGCTCGGCGGCGTGCTCCTCCCGGGTGGCCCGCGGCCGGAAGCGGCGCGGCCGGGCGTCGTCGTGGACGACGAACCCCTTGTGCTCCAGCCGGCTCAGCACGGTGTGCACGGTGGTCAGCGCCAGCCCCCGGTCGGACAGCCCGTCGCGCAGCTCGGCCGCCGAGACGGGTCCGTCGGCCGACCACAGCCGGTCCATGACGGCGCGCTCGAGCTCCCCCAACGACGCCACGGCTCTTCCTGTCCTGCGCATCACACCTGTCCCCGACATCACAGCGGACTTCTCTACACGTCGTAGAAGTTGCTCTTCTACGAGGCGTAGAAAGGATCGACTCATCGTACGTCGCCCGGAGAGGGGCAGGCCGTGGACGTCCTCGACATCGACGTTCTGGACATCGACGTTCTGGACATGGCGCGCTGGCAGTTCGGGATCACCACCGTCTACCACTTCCTGATGGTCCCGCTGACCATCGGGCTCGGGATCCTGGTCGCGGTGGTGCACACGCTCTGGGTGCGCACCGACAAGCCCGAGTGGCTGCGGATGACCCGCTTCTGGGGCCGCGTCTACCTGATCAACTTCGTGCTCGGCGTGGCCACCGGGCTGGTGCAGGAGTTCCAGTTCGGCCTGGCCTGGAGCGAGTACTCCCGCTTCGTCGGCGACGTCTTCGGCTCGCTGCTGGCGCTCGAGGCGCTGCTGGCCTTCTTCCTCGAGTCGACCTTCCTCGGCCTGTGGATCTTCGGCTGGGGCCGCATCCCGAAGGGGCTGCACCTGGCGGCGCTGTGGGCCACCGTCATCGGCTCGATCGTCAGCGCCTACTTCATCATCGCGGCCAACTCCTGGATGCAGCACCCGGTCGGCGTCGTGGCGGACGACGCCACCGGCCGCCCGGTGCAGGTCGACTTCGCCGCCGTCCTGACCAACAACACCGCGCTGGCCGCCTTCAGCCACGCGATCGTCGCCGCGCTCATGGTCGCCGGCGCCCTGCTGGTCGGCGTCGGCCTGTGGCACCTGCGCCGCCGGAAGCTCTCCAAGCAGCCGACCACGGACGTCGACCACGCCGTCTGGCGGCGCTCGGTGCGCCTCGGCGGCTTCGTGTCGCTGGCCGCGTTCGTCCTCGTCGCCCTCACCGGCGACTGGCAGGGCAAGCTCATGTACGAGCAGCAGCCGCTGAAGATGAGCTCGGCCGAGGCGCTGTGCGAGACCGAGGCGCCGGCGTCGTTCTCGATCTTCGCCTGGGCCAAGCTCGGCTCCAACGAGTGCGACGACGTGCACTCGATCACCGTGCCGTACCTGCTCTCCTACCTCGCGCACAGCGACTTCTCCTCGGCGGTGCCGGGGGTCGACCAGCTGCATGAGGAGTACGCCGCTGTCTACGGCGCGACCTACCCCGACGACCCGTCCCGCTTCGGCGACCTGGCGGGTCAGGAGATCGACTACACCCCGCTGCTGGCGGTCACCTACTGGAGCTTCCGGCTGATGATCGGCATGGGCGCGGTGTCGGCCGGGGTCGCCGCCTACGCCCTGTGGGCGACGCGCAGGGGCCGCGTGCCGACCTCGCGGATCGGCGTGTACGGCTCGCTGCTCGCCGTCGGCGCCCCGTTCGTCGCCAACGCGACCGGCTGGGTCTTCACCGAGATGGGCCGCCAGCCTTTCGTGGTGTACCCGAACCCCGACGTCCCGGTCGGCGAGCAGGTGTGGTTCTTCACCGCTCAGGCCGTCTCCCCCGGCATCAGCGCCGCCGAGGTCTGGACGTCGCTGTCGCTGCTGACCCTCGTCTACGGCGCGCTGGCCGTGGTCGAGCTGTGGCTGATCGCCCGCTTCGTCCGCCGCGGCGTCACCACCGGCGACGGCGCACCCACGCCCGGGCACACCCCCGAGGGGACGGCGGACGCCGACCTGCCCGCCGGCCGCGACGGCAGCCCCACTGGCGCCCGCCGCGACACCGACGACGTCCTCTCCTTCGCCTACTGACGCCTACTGAGGAGTGCCACCCGTGGACCTGCCGACCCTCTGGTTCGCCGCCGTCGCGGTGCTGTGGACCGGCTTCCTGCTGCTCGAGGGCTTCGACTTCGGCGTCGCCGCGCTGCTGCCGGTGCTCGGCCGGCGCGGTGCCGCCGAGGGCCGGGCCGACCGGCACCTCGTGCTGCACACCATCGGCCCGCTGTGGGACGGCAACGAGGTGTGGCTGATCACCGCCGTGGGCGCGGTGTTCGCCGCCTTCCCCGGCTGGTACGCCACCTGGCTGTCCACGCTGTACCTGCCGTTCGTGCTGGTGCTGTTCGGGCTGATCGTCCGGGCGGTCGCCTTCGAGTGGCGGCACTCGCACTCCACCGAGGCCTGGGACACCACCTGGACGCGGGTGATCACCGCCGGCTCGCTGGTCGCCGCGGCCGGTATCGGCGCCGCGCTCGGCGCCACCACGCTCGGCCTGCCGATCGACGGCGACGGCAACCGGGTGGGCGGGGCGTTCTCCGGACTGGGCTGGTCGGCGCTGCTGGGCGCGGTCGCGGTGGTGGCCTTCTCCCTCGTGCACGGCGCGGTGTTCCTGGCGCTGAAGACCGACGGGCCGGTGCGGGTCGCCGCCCGCCGGTTCGCCCAGCGGTGGGCGCCGGTGGCCGCGCTGCCGCTGCTGGCCTGGGCCGGTCTGGTGCACCTGCGCTCGGGGACGCCGGTCACCGCGGTGCTGTGGCTGGTCGCGGCGCTGGCCGTGCTGGTCGCCTGGGCGCGGATCCGGGTCGGCCGGGAGGGCCAGGCCTTCACCGCGTGGGGCGCGATGCTGGTCGCCGCGGCCGCGACGGTGTTCGGGGCGGCCTACCCGGTCGTCGTCCCCTCGACGGTCGACCCGGCGTTCGACGTCACCGTGACCGACGCCTCCGTCAGCGACTACACGCTCACCGTGATGACCTGGGCGGCCGGGGTCGGGCTGCCCGTGGTGCTGGCCTACCAGGCGTGGACCTACTGGGTGTTCCGCAGGCGGCTGACCGCCGAGCCGGCGCACGAGTCCCCGTCCGGAGCGCCCGCATGAGGGGCCGAAGTGGCCACAAAGGCCCATCCCCGAGGGGCCGAAGTGGCCACGAAGGCCGCTCCCGGGGGCCGTTGGGGCCGCTGGCGGGGGTGCCCGGGCTGACCGGGGCGCTGGTCCGCGCCGCCCTGGCCGCGCTGGGGCAGACCGCGGGCCTGGTGCTGCTGGCCGCGGGCCTGGCGCACGCGGTCGCCCGCGCCGCCGGCCAGGCCGAGGGCCCGGTCACGACCCCGCTGGCCGCAGCCGCCGCCGGGGTCGCGCTGCGGGCGGGCGCCGGGTGGCTCGGCGAGCTGGCCGCCGCCCGCGACGCCCGCCGCGCCGAGGAGCGGCTGCGCGCCGCCCTGGTCGTCCGGCTCGCCACCTCCCCGGCCGCGGTCGCCGCGGCCGGCGGTCCCGGCCCGGCGGCGGTGCTGGCCACCACCCGGCTGGCCGACCTCGGCCCCGCGCTGACCACCTACCTGCCGGCGCTGGCGCAGACGCTGGTCGTGCCGCCGGTGCTGCTGCTCGTGCTGGCCCGCACCGACCTGCTCTCGGCCGCGCTGGTCGCGGTCACCCTGCCGCTGGTGCCGGTGTTCATGGTGCTGGTCGGCCTGACCACCCGGGACGGCACCACCGCCGCCGCCCGGGCCCTGGACCGTCTCGCCGCGCACGTCGCCGAGCTGGTCCGCGGGCTGCCGGTGCTCGTCGGGCTGGGCCGCGCGGCCGAGCAGGCCGCCGCGCTCGGCGAGCTCGGGGAGGCCTCGCGGCGCCGGACGCTGTCCACCCTGCGGCTGGCCTTCCTCTCCGCGCTGGTGCTGGAGTTGATCGCCACCCTGTCGGTGGCCCTGGTCGCGGTGACCGTCGGGCTGCGGCTGGTGCACGGCGACCTGGCGCTGGCCGTCGGGCTGACCGCGCTGCTGCTGGCGCCCGAGGCGTTCGCGCCGCTGCGTGCGCTGGGTGCGGCCCACCACGCCGGCGAGGACGCCGCCCTGGCCGCCGCCGAGGCCCGCACGGTGCTGGCCGCGCCCGCCCCCCGGCCGCCCGTACCGGGAACGGACGACGACCCGCGCGGCGCCGACGTCGCCGTCCGCGGGCTGACCGTGACGTACCCCGGCCGCACGCTGCCCGCGCTGGCGCCGGTCGACCTCGCCGTCCGGCCCGGGGAGCTGGTCGCCGTCCGCGGCGCCAGCGGCTCGGGCAAGTCGACGCTGCTCGCCGTCCTGGCCGGGCTGGCCGACCCCGCCGCGGCGGTCGGCGGCACCGTCACCGGCGTCCCGGCCGCCGGGGTCGCGTACGTGCCGCAGTCCCCGCGCACCACCGGCGCGACCGTCGCCGACGAGCTGCGCCGGCACGCGGGGTCCGAGCCCGGGGTGGGCCAGCTCGTCGACGACGCCGTCGTCGGCGAGGCGTTCGTCGTCGAGGCGCTGGCGCGGGTGGGCGCCTCGACCCTGGCCGGGCGGGACTGCACCACCCTCTCCCCCGGCGAGCTGCAGCGGGTCGCGCTGGCGCGGGCGCTGGTGCGCATCCGCCGCGGCGCCCGGCTGCTGCTGCTCGACGAGCCCATCGCGCACCTGGACGACGCCGCCGCCGCGCGGGTCGCCGCCGTGCTGGCCGGCCTGCGAGGCACGGTGACGGTCGTGCTGGTCACCCACGACCCGGCGCTGGCCGCGCTGGCCGACCGCACCGTCGACCTCCCCTCCCCGCCGGCTCCTCCCGCAGCGCGTCCTGCGTCGTGGCCGTCGGCGCCCCTCCCCGCTTCGGCCACATCGGCGGTCTGGTCGCCACCGGCGCCCCTCGGCGACCACATCGCCGATGTCGCCGGCTCGTCGCGGACCGACGGCGGGCTGCGCTGGCCGCGGCGGGCCCTGGTGCGGGCGGTCGCTGCCGGCACCGCGTCGGCCGGCGCAGGGGTGGCGCTCACCGCGCTCTCCGGCTGGCTGATCGTGCGGGCGGCCGGGATGCCGCCGGTGCTGACCCTGCTGGTGGCGATCGTCGGCGTGCGCGCCGCCGGCCTCGGCCGGGCCGGGCTGCGCTGGGCAGAGCGGATGACCGCGCACGACGCCGCGCTGCGGATGGCCGCCGACCTGCGCGTGCGGGTGTGGCGGGCGCTGGCCGCGCAGGGGATCGCGGCCGACCGGACGCCGGGCGCCGCGCTGGCCCGGGTGGTCGGCGACGTCGGCCTGGTGCAGGACCTCTCGGTGCGGGTGGTCCCGCCCGCGCTGGTCGCCGGCACGGTGACCCTCGGGACGGTCGGCGCCCTCGCCCTGCTCGCCCCCTCGGCGGCCGGCGCGGCCGGGCTGGTGCTGCTCGCCGCCGTCGCGCTGGTCGTCGCCGCGCACCGGCGGCTGGACGCCGGCGCCGCCCGGGCCGAGGCGGCGCTGCGGGTGGCCGCGCTGCGCGACACCGCCGTCGTGCTGGAGGGCGCGGCGGACCTGCGGGCGCACGGCCTGGCCGGGCGGACCGCGGACGACCTCGCCGGGTCGGCCGCCCGCCGCTCCTCGGCCGCGCGGACCGGCACCCGGACGGCCGCCCTCGGCACCGGCCTGGTCGTCCTCGGCACCGGGCTGGCCGCGATCGCCGCCGCCGCGGTCGGAGCCGCGCAGGGGCTGCCGGGGACGACCGTGGCGGTGCTCGCCCTGGCGCCGCTCGCGCTGGCCGAGCCGCTGGCCGGGCTGGTCGGCGCGCTGCAGCGGCGCGGCGCGCTCGCCGACGCCCGCGGCCGCCTCGACGCCGTCCTCACCGCGCCGGTACCGGCCGATCCGGCCGAGCCGCTGCCGGTGCCCGTCCCGGTGCGCCGGCTGGCGACCGAGGACCTCACCGCCGGTTGGCCCGGCGGGCCGGACGTGCTGCGCGGGCTGACCGCGCGGGCCGAGGCCGGCGGCGGCTGGCTGGTGGTCCGCGGCCCGTCGGGCGCGGGCAAGTCCACGTTCCTGGCGGTGCTCCTGGCGGCGCTGCGGCCGCGCGCGGGCCGCTACACGCTGGCCGGCGTGCCCGCCGAGCGGCTCACCGGCGACGACGTCCGGTCGCGGACGGCCTGGCTGCCGCAGGAGGCGCACGTGTTCGCCTCCACCATCCGCGCCAACCTCGCCGTGGCCGCGCCGCGCGGGGCGCTGGCCGGTCCGGACGGCGAGGCCCGGATGCGCGCGGCGCTGACCGCCGCCGGGCTGGGCGGGCTGCTCGCCGCGCTCCCCGAGGGGCTGGACACCCCGGTCGGTGCCGGCGGCACCGCGCTGTCCGGCGGCGAGCGGCGCCGGCTGGCCACGGCCCGGGCGCTGCTGGCCGACCGGGACGTCGTGCTGCTCGACGAGCCGACCGCGCACCTGGACCCGCCGACCGCCGCGGCGCTGGTGCGCGACCTGCGCGCGGCCCTGGCCGGCCGGGTGGTGGTCTGCGTCACCCACGACGACGGGGTCGAGCGGCCCGGCGACACTGTCGTCCGGCTGCGCGAGCCGGTGGTCGCACTCGCCGGTTGAGCGGCGGGTGGGGACGGCGGAGTCGGGGTAGCGGCGTCACCGTGCGCGTCGCCCTGGTGATCACCGGTGAGGACTGGTACGAGCCCACCGGTTACGCCGCCGAGTGGACCCGGGCCCTGGAGGACCAGGGGGCGCGGGTCGACCGGCTGGCCGGCATCCCCGCCGACCGGCCGGTCGCCGCGGGTTCGGCCGGCCGCTACGACCTCGCCGTGGCGCACGTGCTGGCCGAGGAGGTGGCCGCGTTCGCCCCCACCTTCCGGCTCGCGGCCCTGCTCGAGGCCTGCGGCGTGCCCCTGCTCAACCCGGTCACCTCGCTGGTGGCCTCCTCGGACAAGCTGGTCACGCACGCGGTGTGGGCGGCCGCCGGGATTCCCCAACCGGCCACCTGGGACCTGGCCGGACTGCGCCGGTGGCCGCTGCCCGGGCGCCCGATGGTGCTCAAGCCCGCGCTCGGCGACGGCTCCCGCGACATCCGGCTCGTGCCCGACCTCCTTGAGGCCCGCGCGGCGGAGGGGGCCTGGCGGTCGGCCGAGGCCGCCGACGGCAAGCCGCGCGGCGCCGCGCTGCTGCAGGAGTGGATCCCCGAACCGGTGTGCGTGCGGCTGTTCGCCACGCCGACCGCGACCTCGTCCGCCCACGAGAAGGCCCGCGCGGCGGGGGCCGTGGTGACGCACGGTTCCTACACACGCTCCTACCGGCCGCCGCCGGCGATGGCCGAGCTGGCGCAGCGGATGGTGGCCGCTCTCGGCGGCGGGCTGATGGGCGTCGACGTCCTCGTCGCCCCCGACGGCCGGCTGCTGGCGCTGGAGGCCAACGCGCCGTTCGGCTGGGACGTCACCGACCCCGCGCAGGGCGACTGGTTCGCCCGGGTGGCCCTGGCGGCTGCAGCCGGGCCCGCGGGCGCCGTGGCGGCGGCCGGCTGACCGCAGCGGCGCCCGGCCCGGCGGTCTCGCCGGGCCGGGCGCGCACGACCTCGACCCCGGGGAACGCCGGCAGGCCCGCGTCGACGACCAGTGGCACCGCCACCGGCGTCCCGATGACGCCCCGCTCCACCACGCGTCGGCGCGCGGCGGGGTCGAGCTCGGCGAGCATGCGGGCACGGACCTCGGGGCGGACCCGGATCTCGCGGGGCGCGGCCGAGCCCGGGCGCCAGGCCAGCGCCAGGACGTCCCCCACGGGGTCCGGCCGGGCCCAGTGCCCGTGCCGGGTGGCGGCGACCGGTTCCCGGCCGGCGGTGGCCTCGTCCATGGCGCCCTCCTGTGCGCTCCCGCCTCCTGGTCCGACGACCGGGCGCCCCGGGGAGCGCCTCGACCGTCGGGGACGACGGTCCTCCCCGGCAGTGACACTCCTCCCGGGAGCCCGCACTCCACCGCGACCGCGCCCGGACGGAGGGCCACCGCCACGCCGCGCCTCCCCCGGCCGGGTCCCCGCCCGGCACGGACTGGCCGACACTGGACGCCCGCCGACGTCGCCGGGCGTCGTGTTCTGGGTCATCCGCCCGGCGACGCCGACGCGGCGGCCCGTCCCGGGCCCCACCCCCAGCCTGCGAGCCGGCCCCTCGCAGGAGCCCGCCGCGAGCGTGTGAGCGGTGGGGGCGAGGGGTCCTTTCAGGGGTCCTCCTTCAGCTCCCGGGCAGGGCCGGACCCTCGTCCTTGAGCACCACCCCGGAGGCGCCCAGCGACCGGGCGGCGCCGAGCAGCGCGGCCACGGTGTCGGCCGCCTGCGCGTAGCCCAGCCCGTGCGGCGGGCGGACGTTGGAGACGCAGTTGCGCTCGGAGTCGACCCGTCCCGGACGCGGGTCCCAGGTGAGGTACACGCCGAGCGAGTCCGCCGAGGACAGGCCGGGCCGCTCGCCGACGAGGACGACGACCGCCCGGGCGCCGAGCGCCGCCGCGACCGCGTCGCCGAGCGCCACCCGCGCCTGGTGCGCGAGGACCAGCGGGGCGACCGCCCAGCCGGGCAGCCGCTGCAGCAGCGCCGTCGTCAGGCCGGCGGCGTGCTCGTGCACCGCCCGCGGGGACAACCCGTCGGCGATCACCACCGCCAGGTCGGCGCCGACCCGGGGCAGCGCGGTGCCCGGGGCGAGCTGCCGGCCCAGGTCGGGCCGCTGCAGGTAGGTGGCTCGGTCCGGCGCGGCCGAGTGCACCTCGACCAGCTCGGCACCCGGCAGCTGCGCCGCCCCGAGCGCGGAGTCCAGCGCGGCGCGGACGACGCCCGGGTCCAGCGGCTGGTGCACGGCGTCGCGGGCCGCGGCGTGCGCGGCGCGGAACTCCAGCTCCCGGGCGGTGGGCAGCGCGTCACCGGCGCGGCCGAGGGCGACCCGGGCGCGGGTGGCGCCGCGCAGCACCGCCCACGGGTCGGGGTCGGCGGGCAGCGGTCGGTCCAGCGCCGAGCTCATGCCGACGCCGCCGCGAGCAGGGCCCGTGCGGCCGGGGCGTCGGCGGAGAGCTCCCGCACCCGGCCGGCGTCGTCGAGCAGGTCCATCCGGGCCAGCCAGGCCTCGAACTCCGGCGCCGGCCGCAGCCCGAGCACCGAGCGGGCGGTGAGGACGTCGGAGAACGACAGCGACTGGTAGTGCAGCATCACGTCGTCCGCCCCCGGGACGGCGATGAGGAACGTGGCACCGGCCGCGCCGAGCAGGAGCATCAGCGAGTCCGTGTCGTCGCCGTCGACCTCGGCGTGGTTGGTGTAGCAGACGTCCACGCCCATGGGCAGGCCGAGCAGCTTGCCGCAGAAGTGGTCCTCCAGGCCGGCGCGGATCACCTGCTTGCCGTCGTAGAGGTACTCCGGGCCGATGAACCCGACGACGGTGTTGACCAGCAGCGGCGCGAAGTGCCGGGCCACGGCGTACGCGCGGGCCTCCAGGGTCTGCTGGTCGACCGGCCGCCCCCCGACCCCGCGGTGCGCGTCGGCCGAGAGCGCCGAGCCCTGCCCGGTCTCGAAGTAGGTCACGTTCGACCCCACCGTGCCGCGGCCGAGTTCCAGCGCCCCGGCCCGGGCCTCGGCGAGCAGGTCGAGGGTGACGCCGAAGCCGCGGTTGGCCTCCTGGGTGCCGGCCACCGACTGGAACACCAGGTCCACCGGCGCGCCGGCCTCCAGCGCCCGCAGCGTGGTGGTGACGTGGGCCAGCACGCAGGACTGGGTCGGGATCGCGTACCGGTCGATGATCTCGTCGACCAGCTCCAGCAGCGCGATGGTGCGGGCCGGGGAGTCGGTGGCCGGGTTGACGCCGATGACGGCGTCCCCGCAGCCGGACAGCAGCCCGTCGACGATGGCCGCGGTGACGCCCAGCGGGTCGTCGGTCGGGTGGTTGGGCTGCAGCCGGGACGCCAGCCGGCCGGCCAGGCCGAGGGTGCTGCGCAGGCCGGTGACCACCCGGGTGCGGCGGCCGACGGCGACCAGGTCGGCGTTGCGCATCAGCTTCGCCGTGGCCGCGACCATCTCCGGGGTCAGCCCGCGGGCCAGGCCGCTGATCGCCGCCTCGTCCCCCGCGGCGGCCCAGGCCAGCAGCCGGTCGCGGAACTCCCCCACGGTCAGCGAGGCGATGGGGGAGAAGGCCGCTCTCTCGTGGGTGTCGAGGACCAGCCGGGTGACGTCGTCCTCGTCGTAGCCGACCACCTGCTCGTCGAGGAAGGTGGCCAGCGGCAGGTCGGCGAGCACCGTCTGCGCGGCGACCCGCTCGGCGGCCGACTCCGCGGCGCACCCGGCCAGCACGTCCCCGGAGCGGGCGGGGGTCGCCTTGGCCATGAGCTCGACCAGCGTCGGGAACTCGTGGGTGTGCCCGCCGACGGTGCGCCGGCGCCTCATCCCCCGTCCTCCCCCATCCTCCGTCCTCCTCCGCCTCGGCCGGCAGGGTGGGCCCAGGGTCGTCGCGTCCCCCGGCCGGGTCAACCCGCTGCGCCGGATCGGGACGCGCCGTCCACGCTGCCCGCGGATCCGGGCGGGCCCCTGGACACCCGCCGCCGCGCCGCGCACCTCCGGACGGCGCGGTGCGGAGGTCGGGCAGCCGTGGCAGCAGCGCCACGCAGCTGGGCGAGGTCGCGGCCGCGGTCGTCGCCGCGTCCGAGGCCGACCTGCCCGACGGCTGGTGAACGCTCAGATCCCGCGCCAGCGACCGTCCCTGCCGTTGCGTTCCGGCCGGGAGGCGAACACGTTGCCCTCGGTCGGCGGCACGTCGTCGTCGGCCAGGGCGAGGGCGCGGAACAGCGGCCCGACCAGCGCGTCGTAGACCGCCGGCAGCAGCCGGAAGCCGGCGATCACCACGGGGTTGGCGAAGCCGGACTGCACCAGTCGGCGGGGCCGGTCCAGCCGGGCCACCACCGCCCGCGCCACCCGCTCGGCCGAGTACACCGGCGGAGGTGGCCGCCCCGTGCTGCCGGCCCAGGTCGCGCCCTGGTAGTAGATCGGGGTGCTGACCCCGCCCGGGGCGACCGCGGAGACGTGCACACCGGGGGTGTCCCGGACCTCCTGCTGCAGCGTGCGCACCAGCCCGAGCTGCCCCCACTTGGCCGCCACGTAGCTGCCCATGAGCGGGGCGGTGACCGAGGCCAGCAGCGAGCTGATCACGACCAGGTGCCCGGCGTCCTGCCGGCGGAAGACCGGCAGGACGGTGCGGGCCACGTTGGCGGTGCCGTGCAGGGCGGTGTCGACGACGGCCTCGAAGACCTCACGCGGCACGTCCTCGACGCGGCCGTAGGCCATCGTCTGGGCCGCGTGCGCGACGGCGTCGAGCCGGCCGAACCGCTCGACGGCGCTGTCCACCACCCGCTGCACGGCCGCGGCGTCGGTGACGTCGGCCGGGCAGACGAGCACCTCGGCGGCGCCCCGCTGCCGGGCCTCCGCGGCGGTCTCCTCCAGGGCCGCCCGGCCGCGGGCGAGCAGGACCAGCCGGGCGCCGCGGGCGGCGAAGGCGTGCACGGTGGCCCGGCCGATGCCGCTCGAGGCTCCGGTGACGAGCACGACCAACGGGCGGGACGGCGGCATGCGGCTCCTCGGGCGGGTGGAGGGTACGCACGCGCTGGCACGTCCCGGCTCGACGTGCCGGCCCCCTACCCCCGAGGGGGCCGGCTCATGCGGGTCCGCCGGTCAGGGCGTCGTACAGCCAGCCGGGTCCGGCGACGGTCGTCCCGGCGGGCAGCCGCGCCCGCAGCCCGCGGTCCGCCGTCACCACCACGACGTCCCTGCCCTCCTCGGTCAGCCGGACGGCGCAGGAGACCAGCGCGTCGTCCCCGCTGCCGGGCGCGCGCACCAGCGTGACGCCGTCCGCCGCCCGGGCCGCCCGGGCGGCGCCCTCGACGACCGCGACGACCTCGCCGCACAGCAGCCGGCCGCCACCCGGTGCGGGCAGCACCCGCCCGGCCAGCTGGGCCAGCCGCCGCAGCAACCGGGACGTCGCCCCGGCGCGGTCGCGCCACCACCCGTCGGGTCGGGCGCCGAGCACGTTGGCGGCGTCCACCAGCACCACGGCCATCGCCGTCCTCCTCCCGCTCGTGGGCGGCGGGTGCCGCGCGGCCGCCGTCCCGTCCCCACCGGCTCCTAGGGTGCCGGGCATGTGCCGGAACATCCGCCCCCTGGCCAACTTCGAGCCGCCGGTGACCGACGAGGAGGTCCGGGCCGCCGCGCTGCAGTACGTGCGCAAGATCAGCGGCAGTCCGCGGCCGTCGCGGGCCAACGCCGAGGCGTTCGACCGCGCCGTCGCCGAGGTCGCCGAGGCCTCCGCGCGGCTGCTGGCGGCGCTGGTGACGACCGCGCCGCCCCGGGACCGCGAGGTGGAGGCGGCCCGGGCCCGGCAGCGGGCGGCAGCCCGCTACGGAGGGTGACCGCTCGACCGGCTGGGACGCAACCGAATGGGAAGGCGACGAGCGGGGTAGGTGAGCAGAAACCCCTCTCATCCAGGAGCGAAGCCATGGCTCGCAACACCCTGTCCCGTAGCCTGCACGACCTCGGTCTGTCTGCCTGGTTCGGCGGCACGCTGGCCAACGCGGTCGCGCTGAACCCCGCCGCCGGTGAGGCGAGCAGGTCCAAGGACACCGGCCGCATCGCCAACGCCGGCTGGGACCGGTGGACGCCGGTCAACGCCGCCGCCATCGGCGCACACCTGGTGGGCAGCGTGGGGCAACTGATCGGCAACCGCCGCCGCGTCGCCGGGCAGCGTGGGGTCGCGGGCATGAGCGTCCTCAAGACGGCCCTGACCGCGGCCGCGCTCGGCGTCACCGCCTACAGCCGGGTGCTGGGACAGGTGGTGTCCGGCGAGGGATCCACCCCGTCGCGGTCGGGCACGAAGCCCACCAAGCGCACGAAGGCCGAGGTCGCCGCCGCCCAGGAGCAGCTCCACCGCCTGCAGTGGGTGATCCCGGCGCTGACTGGTGCGCTCGTCGCGGTCAGCTCCTACGCCGGTGAGCAGCAGCGGCCGAGCGAGGTCGCCCGTGGCCTCGCGCAGCGCTGAACGCACACCCCGCACCAGCCCGGGACGACCGTTGACCCGCACCATCCGGTTCGACGGAAACACCGCGCACGCCGGTGGGGGCGCCACCCGGTGCCCCGACTGCACCGACGGGCTCGGCAAGCCGCGGCCGGTGCGGCCCGGCTCCTGGCGGGACCGCATCCGCCAGCGGCCGGGCCTGGCCTCCCTCTACCGGATCGCGGTGTTCATGGGCGGGCTGCTGTTCGTCCTGCTCGGCTTCGCGCTCAGCGTGCTGCCCGGGCCGCTCACCATCCCGCCGGTCCTGGTCGGCCTGTGGGTGTGGTCGACGGAGTTCGACTGGGCGCGGCGGTTCTTCGCGACGTTCCGCCGCAAGGCCCGCGACACGTGGCGGCACGCCAAGCACCACCCGGTGAGCTCCGCGGCGGTCACGCTGGGCGGCCTGGCGGCGGCGGGCGCGGTCTTCTGGGCCGTGGGCCACTACCACCTGATCGACCGGGCCACCGGCGCGCTGGGGTTCTGACCTGCTCGAGGCCCCGGGCCTCCCTCCGGTCTCCGCCGGGTGGATCCCGGGGTCGTCGCCGCCTGCGCTGGCGGATCGGCGCGCGTCTCCCGGTGATGACCCCGGGGATCGACGTCCTCTTCGCCGCCACCCAGGGGTGGATCACCGCCGCGGTCGTCGCCTTCCTCGGCCCCGGGTGGATCGCCGGTCCCCTGTGGGCGCGGGCGCGCAGCCGGACCGACGAGCCGCCGTCCGCCGACCGGAGCTGAGTCACCCGCCGGCCGGCCGGCGCCCCAGGGCGGAGCAGATGGCCTCCACCACGGTGTCGGGGTCCTCGTGCTCCCACAACCGCAGCACCCGCCAGCCGGCTGCCCGCAGCACCGCGTCGGCCCTGCGATCGCGAGCCACGTTCCCCGCCAGCTTGGCGACCCACCACGCCCGGTTCACGTGCGGCACGTGCCCGCAGGAGGGGCAGCCGTGCCAGAAGCAGCCGTCGAGGAAGACGACGAGGCGCCGTCCCTTCCACACCAGGTCCCCCCGCGCGCGGGTCTGCGCGCACGGCCGGACGTCGACGCGGTAGCGGACCCCGCGCGCGTGCAGCCGCCGTCGCACGGCGAGCTCGTAGGCGGTGTCGCGCCAGGGCTGGCGCCGGAAGCGGCGGGCGACCGCATCGGAGGACGGCGGTGGCGCCGGCCCGGGACCGGCCGCCGCCTGCTCCCGCCCGTCCTCCGCCACCCCGCCTCCTCTCCCGCGCTCTCCCGCGCCGCGGACGCCACGACGGACCGATGAACACGGCTCGATGCGACGGTTCTCCACGGTGACGGTCCTCGACGGCGACGGTGCTCGACGGCGACGGTGCTCGACGGCGACGACCTGGGCCGACAGCCCTGGCTGGCCAGCGACCACCACAGACAGGACGAGTGGCCCTGGTGGGTCGAACCGGTGTGCGGACGGCCATGCGCGCCGAGCCGCTGTAGGGCTGACCGCCGGGACAGCGGTGACCACGCCCGCCGGGACGGCGGTGACCACGCCCGCCGGGACGGCGGTGACCACGCCCGCCGGGACGGCGGTGACCACGCCTGGAACGCGGCACGGCCACTGTCGTTCCCGCGGGTCGTCGAGCCAGGCCTCCCCACACGTCCGAGGAGCGCCCATGACCGAGCGCGCGCCGACCTCAGGCTGCGGCGAGGTGCTCGGGTCCGGTGCGGATCTCGGTGCCGTCCGGCCGCCAGGTGCGCCATCGGCCGTCGGGTTGTCGCTCCACCCGAAACCCGTGGTGGACACAACGTGCGAGTGCTGCTCGCACAGCAGCGCGGCGTTGTCCAGGGTGGTCTCCCCACCCAGGGCCCACGCCAGCAGGTGGTGCACGTCGCACCACCAGGTCGGCGCCCCGCAGCCGGCGAACACGCACCCGCCGTCGCGGACCTCGGCAGCGCGGCGCAGGTGCGGCGGGAACAGCCGCATGCTGCGGCCGTGGTCCAGCGGCCGCCCGTCGGGGCCCATGACGATGCGGGTGACCTGCCCGTCGCAGGCCAGCCAGCGGGCGCGGGCGGCGGAGATGTGCGCACCGAACCCCATCTCGCCGGCGCCGGAGCCGACGTTCGGGTCGGCCAGGTCCGCGATGCCGATCGTGACGATCACCTGCGGCTTGTGCCCGCGCAGGATGGGCAGGGTGCCGGCGGTCAGGGCCAGGTCGCCCAGCTGCACCAGCGCGTCGCCCTGCTGCTGGGACCGGTTGCGCTCATCCCCGGCGCACCGGCCGGCCTGCACCAGCGACTCCAGCGCCGTCTGCAGCCTCTCCCCGCCCACCGCATCGAGCTCGAAGCGGCCGGTGATGCCGCCGTCGGCGTGCCGGGCGATCACCAGTCGTCGGCCCGCGGTGGGATCGGGCTCCGGGCCGTCGGCATCCAGCCGCTCCAGGAAGTGGTGCACCGCCTTGGCGATGTCGGCATGCGGGCGCTCGGTGGCCACCTGGGTCAGCACCGCGTCCACGGCGGCCAGGTCGACGTCCTGCTCGGCGGCCTGGGCGAGGAGCTCGGGTGCGGCCACCCGCGCCACCAGCCCGGCCTGCTCGCCGGTCACCGCGCCGGCGGCGAAGGCCGCGGCCAGGGCCGGCAGGTGCTCGATCGCCCGCCCGGTGCGGACCACCGGTCCGGCCTCGGCCGGGGACAGGTGGGCGTGCCCGCGCAGCCAGGAGGCCATCGTCTTGAGCCCGTCGAACTCCGCGGCTGCGCCGGCGCTCTCGCACTGGTGCACGGTGCGGGCGATCTCGGCGGCGAGCCGGTTCTGCGCGACCAGCAGCGGCCGCAGCCGATCCAGCAGCGCCGGCCCGAACAGCGGGGACAGGTCCTCCGCGCCGAGGGCGTCCAGGTCGCCGGCGAGCGCCTGCAGCAGCCCTGGCAACTCGTCCACGACACCTCCCCGACTCGTCCGAACACGTGTTCGAATTCTACCGGCACCTCGCGGACTCTGCACCTCGAATCCCCAGCTCAACAGCCGGTCCACGGATGCGGTCGGACCCTTGACAGGCAGCGTTCACCACCGCCTCCGGCTGCTCGTCACCGGTGGCTCTCACGCGAAGAGTGGACGCCATGGGTACGGCCGCACACCGACCGACCGCCACCGTGTGTGCCGTCTCCGCGGACCCGTTCCTCGGGGAGGTCGATCGTCGCCAGCCGGCTCGAGTGGACGCGAGGCCGGCCGAGCCTGGCCCCGCGATCCACCCCGGAAGACGGGCGAGGTACACCGAGGACGGAGTCCGCCACGGGCAGGAGCCGGCCGGACTCGCTCGATGGGTTACAACACCTCCATGGCCGTCCCCACTCCGCTGCGCATGCGCACGGCCCGGTTCGCCGAGCTGACCCCCTTCGAGGTCTACGGACTGTGCCGGCTGCGGGTCGACGTGTTCGTCGTCGAGCAGGAGTGCCCGTACCCCGAGCTGGACGGCCGGGATGCCGAGCCGAGCACGGTGCACCTGTGGTTCGAGGACGACGGGGGCGTCGCGGCCACCATCCGGGTGCTCGACGACGGCACCAGCCGCGTGATCGGCCGGGTGGCCACCGCCGCCACCCACCGCGGCCGGGGGCTGGCCGCCCGGCTCATCGCGGCGGGGATCGCGCTGTGCGGCGACGTCCCGGTCACGCTCGGCGCGCAGGCCCACCTGGAGGGCTGGTACGAGCGGTTCGGCTTCCGGCGCAGCGGCCCGGGGTACGTCGAGGACGGCATCCCGCACGTCCCGATGCGCCGCGACCCGGCCTGACTCCGGACCGGTCCAGCACGACGAGCGCCGGTCCAGCACGACGAGCGCCGACCGTGCAGGCCCGCCTCGCCCGGGTCGCACGGCACGAACAGAAGAGCGGGCACCGCCCGGTGCACACCGGAGTCGAGGAAGATGCACGCGTGGACCCGGTGCAGCTGCTGGAGACGGCGGCGGCCCGGCTGACGTCACTCGCCGCCCGCACCACCCCCGGCGACTGGCGGGTGAGCGGGCTGCTGGCGACCCGCCCGGAGGTGGTGGCGCACCTCCCGGACGGCGGCACCGAGCACGTGGCCGAGGCCCGGGCGGGTACTGGCACCTGGATCGCCGCGCTCTCCCCGGCGCTGGCCGCTCCCCTGGCCGGCTGGCTGCGGGCCGCGGCGCGGACCCAGCCGGTGGACCCGGCGGCGGTGGACCTCGCGCGGGCACTGCTCGCCCGGCTGCCGTGAGGACCGTGCGGCCCGGCGCCCCCGTGACGCCGGGCGGGACACGACACCGCCCACTCTATGAGGCGGCCGGGTTCAGTTTCGGACCGGGGGATCGGGCACCACGTCGAGGGGCCCGACCGCGGTCGACGGCGCAGCCCGGCCGTGGTGGGCTCCCAGCCGGGACCGGGAGCCCGCGAGGAGGTGCCGGTGGGATGAGCAACGCGCGCCGGGTCCACGCCCACGACGCCGTGGTGGCCCTGCCGGAGGACGACGACGAGCGGGCACCGGGCGGGGCGGTGACCCTGGCGCTGTGCGGCAGCTGGACGCACGAGCCGCCGTGCCCGCTGGCGTCGCACGCCACCACCGCCGCGCGGGCGGACGGCGAGCTGCGGCTGCGGGTGCTGTTCGCCTGCGATCCGGACGACGAACCCCGGGTGCGCCGGCTCGTGCAGGAGGCGCTGGCCCGCGGGGAGTGCGAGGGACCCGACGGCGTCCGCACCACCTGGCGGCTGCTGCGCGCCGGCGCCTCCGCCGTCCGACCGGACGAACGCGGGCACGCCGCCCGGCTGGCCGGCGGGTGAGCGCCGGTCAGGCCGGTTGCAGGAACTCCAGCCGGTTGCCGAAGGGGTCGTGGGCGTAGACCCGGCGGAACCCGGGGAGGTCGCCGTCCCAGGTGACGTCCTGGCCGCCGGCCGGCAACCGCCGGACCACCTCGTCCAGGTCCCGTACGAGGATCCCGGGGTGGCCCTTGCGGGCCGCCCGGAAGTCCTCCTCGACCCCCAGGTGCAGCTCGAGCCCCCCGGAGCGGAACCACGCGCCACCGCGCGCGGCCAGCACCGGGGGCTTGTCGACCTCCGCCATGCCGAGGACACCTCCGAAGAAGGCCCGCGCGGCCTCCTCCCCGCGCGGCCTCCTCCCCGCGCGGCCTCCTCCCCGCGCGGCATGGCCACCTGCACGTGGTGCAGCCCCTCGAACACCGTTCCTCCCCGTCCCCTCACACCCAGCGGGGCACCGCCGGGACGTCCCCGTCGGCGGCCAGCCCGTCGCCGCGGCTGCGGCCGGTGAGCCAGGCGGTCACTGCCGGCAGCGGCCCGGAGACCGCGACCGCACCGCTGCCCCACTCCCGGTCGCCGGCGAAGACCACCACGTCGGGCACCTCGTCGCGGCGTTCCCAGGCGCGGAAGACCTCGTCGACCACCGCCGCCTGCACCTCCTCGGGGACGTCGCCGAAGCCGACCCCGGCGTCGAGGTCGACGGCGTGGACGTACACCTCCAGGCAGCGCATCCACGGCACCACGGACGCCGGCACGGAGCGCCCCTGCATCGTGCGCAGCTCGACCGACCACGCCGCGTCGGGCAGACCCCGCACGGCGTCGGCCAGCCGGGCGGTGGCGGCGATCAGCTCGACGCGCAGCCGCGGCGGGTCGAGGGCGGCCGTCTCGGCGATGCCGGCCTCGCGGGCCTCCGGGGAGGGGTACATCGGCGTCTCGACGCCGGTCCGTGCCCAGGTGAGCAGGTTGACCAGGCCGTCGGCGTTGCGGGTGACGTGGGCGACGACGTGCCGGCGGTCCCAGCCGGGCAGCAGCGAGGGGCCGTCGAACTCCTCGTCGGTCATCCGGCCCAGGGCGGTGCCGAACAGCCGCTCGCCGTCCTCCCACCAGGCGAGGGTCTCGGGATCGGTCATGGCATCTCCTCCGCAGGGGGTCGTCGGACGTGCCGGCGTCGGGCGTGACGTCGAGGTGCGCGTCAGGACAGGACGGGTGGTGCGTACCCGTGGTCGGCGGCGTACGCGCCCAACACGCAGTCCAGGGAGCCTCCGACGCGGAGGAACTGCTCGTCGAGCAGCCGAGCGAAGTCGCCGACCGCGGCGCCGAGCAGCTGCCCGGCGAAGCGGAGGTCGGCCCGGGACGAGGTCTGCGCCACCCGCGCCAGCCGGGCCGCCGTCCCGATGGTCGCGGCGAGCGAGGCGACCTGCTCTCCATCGCGGAGTAGGTCTCCGCGTACTGGGTCAGGTCCACCCGGGCTCGCACGAGCTCCCCGGCGAGGTCCTCGGGCAGCCCCGCCGCCATGGGGACGTCGTCGCGCGCCAGCACCCGGACCGCGTCGGCCCGCTCCAGCAGGGACAGCCGGATGGCCAGCGCCCGCCGCCGGGTGCCGGTCCCCCGCGTGGACTCCGGCTCCCCGGGTAGAGCGCTGCCGTGACCGACGAGAGAGGGCCCGGCGGCTTCGCCGAGCGGCTGGGCGCGCGGGTGAGCGACGCCGACGACGGCAGCGCGCGGATGCGGTTCGAGGTGCGCGACGAGCACCTGAACCCGGCCGGCACGCTGCACGGCGGCGTGGTGGCGACGCTGGTCGACACGGCCATGGGCCAGGCGGTGCGCACCACCACCGAGGACGGCCAGGTGCCGGCCACCAGCCAGCTCACGGTGACCTACCTGCGGCCCGGGCGGCCCGGGCAGCTGACGGTCACCGCGCAGGTGCGCACGCGGGGCGAGCACCTGACCGTGTGCGAGGCGGACGTCGAGCAGGACGGCGAGGCGGTCGCGCACGCGGTGGCCACCTTCGCGCTGCTGCAGCGCTGACCCGCGCCGCCGGCACCCCGCCTCCCGACACCGCGCCTCCCGACACCGCGCCTCCCGACACCGCGCCTCCCGACACCGCGCCTCCCGACACCGCGGCCCGCGCGTCGCGGCCGCCCGCATGGACACCACCCGGCAGGAGCGGCACACTCCGGGGCCCTGGTACACGCGGACGACGACGTCAGCGGAGGTGGCGGTGGCCCAGTACGTCGACACGACCGGCTCCGTCGAGCAGCCCCGGCCCTCCCCCGGCCGCGGCCCGTTCGACGCCAGCGGCCTCGAGACCGGACCCGACGGCGTCCGCCGGTACACCGGGCTGGCGCAGAATCTGCTGCACCTGCTCCGCTCCGCGGTCGATGCGCACCCCGACGCGGAGGCGCTGGTGGAGCTCGGCGGCGAGCGGGTCACCTACCGGCAGCTGTGGGACCGCGGCGCCCGGGTCGCCGGCGGGCTGCGCGCGGCCGGCGTCCACCCCGGTGACCGGGTGGCCAACCGGCTGCCCAACGGCAACGACTGGGTCCACGCGTTCTGGGGCACGCTGCTGGCCGGTGCCGTCGTCGTCCCGGTCAACACCCGCTTCGCCGAGCCCGAGGTGCGCTACGTCGTGGAGGACTCCGGCGCCGCGTACGTCGTCGAGCCCGGCGCCCCGCTGCCGGACGGCGACCCGGTGGAGGTCACCGACCAGGGGCACACCGACCTGGCCGCGATCTTCTACACGAGCGGGACGACCGGCTTCCCCAAGGGGGCGATGACCACCCACGAGAACTTCCTGTCCAACGTCGAGACCTGCCTGCGCTGCCTGACCCTGCCCCGCGACGAGCAGCTGTCGACGCTGATCTCCGTGCCGCTGTTCCACGTCACCGGCTGCAACTCGCAGCTGCTGGTGGTCACCGCGCTCGCCGGGACGTCGGTGGTCATGCCGGTGTTCGAGGTGCAGGCGTTCCTGCAGGCGATCGAGGAGGAGCGCATCGACGTGCTGACCACGGTGCCGGCGATCTACTGGCTGGCGCTGCAGCAGCCGAACTTCGCCGACGTCGACACCTCGTCGGTGCGGGCGCTCAGCTACGGCGGCGCGCCGATCGCCCCGGACCTGGTGCACCGCATCCAGCAGGCGTTCCCGAGCGCACGGGTGGGCAACGGCTTCGGGTTGACCGAGACCTCATCGGTGTCGACCTACCTGCCACACGAGTACGCCGCCGAGCACGCCGACTCCGTGGGCTTCCCCGCCCCGGTGGTCGACGTCGACCTGGCCGACGCCGACCCGCACACCGGCGTCGGTGAGCTGCTGATCCGGGGACCGAACGTCGTCGCCGGGTACTGGAACAAGCCCGAGCAGACGCGGCAGACCTTCGTCGACGGCTGGCTGCACTCGGGCGACCTCGCCCGCATCGACGACGGCCTCGTCCACATCGTCGACCGCAAGAAGGACATGATCAACCGCGGCGGCGAGAACGTGTACTGCGTCGAGGTGGAGAACGCGCTGGCCGCGCACCCGGCGGTCGGCGAGGTGGCCGTCCTCGGCGTGCCGGACCCGATGATGGGCGAGAAGGTCGGCGCGGTCGTCGTCCCCCAGCCGGGGCAGCAGCTCGACGCCGGGGAGCTGCTGGCCTTCGCCCGCGAGCGGCTGGCCGACTTCAAGGTGCCGCAGTACGTCGCGGTCCGCGGCGAGCCGCTGCCCCGCAACCCCGGCGGCAAGGTGCTCAAGCCGCCGCTGCGCGAGCAGACCGACTGGCAACCCGTCCGCTGACACCCCGCCCCCGGAGGAGAACCGCGTGCCCACCGTCGAGACCGTCCGCGGCCCCGTCGACACCGCCGAGCTCGGCGCGACGCTCATGCACGAGCACGTCTTCGTGCTCTCCACCGAGCACGTGCAGAACTACGGCGCCGGCGACTGGTGGGACGAGGAGGAGCGGGTCCGCGACGCGGTGGAGAAGCTGGACGAGCTCAAGGCGCTCGGCATCGACACGATCGTCGACCCGACCGTGTGGGGGCTGGGCCGCTACATCCCGCGGGTGCAGCGGGTGGCCGAGCAGACCGACCTGAACATCATCGTGGCCACCGGGCTCTACACCTACGACGAGATCCCGCACCAGTACGAGTACCGCGGCCCCGGCCTGCTGCTCGACCTGCCGAGCGACCCGATGGTCGACGACTTCACCCGGGACCTCCGCGACGGCATCGGCGACACCGGGGTCAAGGCGGCGTTCCTCAAGTGCGTGGTGGAGGCCAAGGGGCTGACGCCCGGGGTGGAGCGCACCCTGCGGGCCTGCGCGGCCACCTCCCGCGCGACCGGTGCGCCGATCACCGTGCACACCTCCTCGGCGATCGGCGCGGGCCGGCTGGCGGTGCAGGTGTTCCGCGACGAGGGCGTCGACCTCACCAAGGTGGTCATCGGCCACGCCGGCGACAGCAACGACCTCGACTACCTGACCGAGCTGGCCGACGCCGGCTGCATCCTCGGCATGGACCGGTTCGGCCTGGACCTGTTCAACCCCACCGCGTCGCGGGTCGACACGATCGTGGCGCTGGCCGAGCGGGGCTACGCCGACCGCATGGTGCTCGCCCACGACGCCAGCTGCTACATCGACTACTTCCCCGGCGCCGCGGCGCAGGCGGCCAAGGAGCAGGTCTCGCCGAACTGGAACTTCACGCACATCAGCAGGGACGTGCTGCCGATGTTGCGCGACCGGGGCGTGACCGACGAGCAGATCCGGCAGATGCTGGTCGACACGCCACGCCGCTACTTCGAGTAGGTCCCGAACGCCGGTGGCTAGGTCGACGTCGCCTCCGCCGACGACCGGCCCGAGGTGGCCGACGACTACGGCGCCAACTTCGAGCGGCTGCGGGAGGTCGAGCGGCGCTACGACCCCGGCAACCCCTTCCCCCTCGACCAGGACATCCGCCCGTGGCGCGGACGAGCGGGAGGCGGAATGACGGGGCCGCCGGACGGTGTTGCCGGTCACATGGCCACTGCACGCTGGAACGGCACCGTCGTCGCCGAGTCCGACGACATCGTCACCGTCGAGGGCAACGCCTACTTCCCCCGGGAGGCGGTGCGCGACGACGTCCTGCGACCGTCGGAGACGCACACCGTGTGCCCGTGGAAGGGGACCGCGTCCTACTACACGCTCCAGGTGGACGGGCAGACCAACCCCGACGCGGCCTGGTACTACCCGGAGCCCAAGGACGCCGCGAGGGAGATCGCCGGCCGCGTGGCGTTCTGGCGGGGCGTCGAGGTCGGCTGACGACGAGGGGCCGCAGACCGGACACCGTCCGGCCTGCGGCCCCTCGCCCGCGACCTCTAGCTGCTCATACGAGAACCCAGGAGCGCCTTGCCCCGCTCGGCGCCCTTGCGGCTGTCGCTCTGCGCCTTGCGGAACAGGTCGGCGACCTCGTTGTCACCGTCCCGCTCGGCGTCCTGGATGTAGGTCTCCAGGCGCAGGGCGTTGTTCAGGCACTGCTCCGTGTACCAGATGAGGTTGTAGTCCTTGTCCTTGGTGCCGGTGACGTCGCCGGTTTCACTGGTCATGCTCACGACCCGCCTTCTCGCGGCTGCTGGGATCTCCTGGACGCCGGTGCCCCCGTCGACCTCGCTGCTGCCGCGGCGACACCGACTGGGGGCCAGTCCAGCGGATCGGCCGTCCGGAGGGAACCGGTGCGCGCACGGCGACCGGTGTTCCCCGGCGCGTCAGCTCGGACGGGCCCCGGCGAGTCCCCGCGCGGCCGCGGCCGCGTCGGGGTCGAGGGCTCGCGCGCGCTCCTGCCGCTCGATGAGTCGGTGGTAGGCCGCCCACGCCTCCTCGGGGGTGACGTCGAGGGCGGCGGCGACCTGCTGCCAGGTGGCGCCGCCGCGCAGGGCGGCGCGGAAGCCGGTCAGCTGGCTGTCGCGCGCCTTGCGGGCGACGACCTCGCCGAGGGCGAGCAGCTCCAGGGACTCGGGGACGTCCAGCGACGTCGTCGCGTCCTTGACGGAGCTCCAGTCGTCGGCGTCCGCGTCGCGGACGGTGTTCAGGGTCGTGGTCCCGCTGTCGCGCCGGCTCAGGAAGTCCAGCCGGGTGACGGCCGTCGTCAGGGAGAGCTCCTGTCCGAGGACCTCGGGTGTGATGCTCATGCGTTCTTCCATCCCCGGCCCCGGCAGCCGGTCAAACCCGGTGCGACCCACGTCTCGGACAGCGGCGAGGGCCCGCACCCCGGGAAGTGGGGTGCGGGCCCTCCGCGGCCCCGTCCAGAGGCTCGCCGCGAGCCTGCGAGTGGTGAGAGGGACGGGGTCCTTCCTCAGTTGTCGACGCCCACGGCCTCCTTGGCCAGCGCGGCCAGCTGGGTCTGGGTGGCGCTCACCACGCTGGAGCGGTTCTTGTGGGTCTCCTCGTAGCGGATGATGACCCGGACGTCGCGTGCGCTCTTCAGCTCCTTGACCGCCTTGACGGCGTCCTGGGTCGACAGCGAGTCGTAGCCCTTGATCGGCAGCTCGTCGGCGGAGACGTCGCCGAGCTCCTCGCGGGCGGCCCGGGCGGCGTTGGCCGCCTCCTTGTTGCCCTCGCGGCGGGCGATCCGCTCGGCCCGGCGCAGCGCGGCGCCGCGGCCGACGGTCAGCGTCTCGCGGACGGCGTCGGTGAGCGAGGTCGCCTTGTCGGCCACCTCGCCGAGCCGCTCGCCGGCCTCCTCGCGCCGCTGGCGCGCGGAGTCGACGGCCTCGTTGACCCGGTTGGCGAAGAAGCGGGTCGGGGCGTTGGCGGCGCGGGCCGCGGTGCCGGCGACACGCTGGAACGGGGTCGGCCGCAGCGCGGCGGGGCCGCCCATGGCCTCCTCGGCCAGCACGACGGTCAGCCACTCGACGGTCGCCTCGTGCGCGGTGATCAGCCGCTCGGCGAGCTGCTTGACCCGCGGCAGCTCGGCCTGGTCGGCGAGCACCTTGAGGTAGGTGGCGCGGTCGAGCAGCTGGTGCTCCAGGGACAGGTCCTGCAGCAGGGCCTCCTCGAACGGCTCGGCCTGCTCGAAGGTGGCCTTGAGGACGGCGCCGAGCCGGCCGACGGCGGGGGTCACCACGTCCGGCACGCCACCGAGGGCGCGCAGCTGCTCGACGATGGCCTGGGTGCGGCTGGCGGCGTTGTCCGCGTTCTGGGTGAGCTCCCGGCGGACGGCGTCGGTGCGCGCCTGGGCGACCCGGGTGCGGGCGACCTGCTCCTCGGTCTGGGTGAGCAGAACGAGGGCGCGCAGCTGGTTGATGATCTTGGCGTTGTCGGCCATGGGGGGAAGGACTCCAGAGATCGTTGATGACCTGACGCCTCCAGAATGCCCCTTCTAGGCCGTCTGCTAACTACTGCAAGCGGATTGCTTGCCGTGAGATGCGTCACGCCGGGTCGGCTCGTCGCCGTGTCGACGTGTCGAGGCGCCCTCCCCGTGCTCAGCCGGACAGCACGGCGACGAGCCGGTCGAGCAGCGGCACCTGGCCCGCGACCAGCTTCTGCCGGGCCTCCTCGACGGTCACCCACGCGGCGCGGTCGATCTCGGGGAACTCCCGCACGCGGCCCGACCGCGGCGGCCACTCGAGGGCGAAGGTGTTGCTGACCGCGCGGGCCGCGTCGAAGTCGCCCTCGACGGCCCAGACGGTCAGCCGCTTGCCGCCGGACTGCCGCACCTCGCCGAGCGGGACGGCGTCGCCGGCGGGCGCGGGCGCGCCGAGCTCCTCCTCGAACTCACGCAGCGCGACCGCGTACGGGTCCTCGCCGTCGGTGTACTCGCCCTTGGGGATCGACCAGGCGCCGGCGTCCTTGCGCGCCCAGAACGGCCCGCCCATGTGCCCGATCAGTACCTGCAGGCCGCGCCCGGCGTGGCGCCGGTGCAGCAGCAGCCCCGCGCTCGTCCTCGCCACGGCCCACCTCCCCCGCCATCCTCCGCCCGCAGCGGCCGACCCGGCGGGATGGAGGCGGCGCCGCCCGGCGCAGGGGGAGGGCAGCCGGGCGGCGCCGCGTCTGGAGGTGGGCCAGCGCTCTACAGACGTGCGAGGGCGTCGGGCAGGTCCACCACGTCGGCGTACTTCGCGTCGAGGTCGGCGAGGTTGGCCTCGTGCAGCGCCGGGCTGCGGTCGGCGCAGGCCTGGCGCACCACCTGCGGGCGGAAGCCGGAGTTGAGGGCGTCCATGGCGCTGGCCCGCACGCAGCCCGACGTCGAGACGCCGGCGACCACCACGGTGTCCACGCCGGCCGCGCGCAGGGTGGAGGCCAGCGAGGTGCCGAAGAACGCCGACGCGTACTGCTTCACCACCACCGGCTCGCCCGCCTCGGGCTCGATCGTGAGGTCGCCCCAGCCGCCCGGCGCGTCCTCGACGAAGCAGGCCAGCGCCGGCACCTTGCGCACGAACAACCCCGCGTCGCCCAGCCCCGGGGTGTAGCGGACGACGGTCCACACCACCAGGTGCCCGTGCGCCCGTGCGGCGTCCACCAGCGCGCGGGTCGCCGTCACCGCGGGGTCGGGGTCGGGCAGCCCGAACGGCCCGTCCCGGTCGGTGTAGGCGCGCACCAGGTCGACGACCACGACCGCGGGCGTGCTCCCCCAGCCGACCCGGCCGGAGAACGCCGACCCGTGCGGCCCGGGCGCGGGCTCGGGGACGCTCACCTCCGGACGACCAGATCGGCGGTCTGGTCGCCATGCGGCCCGGGAGACGGCCACATCGCCGATGTGGCCGAGGAGGGGAGGGCCATCTCGATCACCCCGCCGTCCACACCGGGCGCCGCGGCGCGGGCAGGCCGGTCTCCTCCTCGCAGCGGGCCAGCAGCTCCTCGACCGGCGGCCCCATGTCGAAGACCGGCAGCTCGGCCGGGCGGTCGGCGCGCAGCTGGTCGCGCAGGGTCTCGGTGGCCGCCCAGTCGACGGCGCAGTCCTCGGCGAGGACGACCCCGTAGCGGCGGGTGCCGTCGACGGTCACCAGCCCGCGGCGGACCTCCTGGGCCACCAGCTCCGGGTCGCGCTCCAGCGGGTCGCCCCACCCACCACCGCCCCAGGTGACGAAGTGCAGGACGTCGCCGGGCGCCACCGGCACCCCGTGGCACTTGGCGGGCAGCACCTGGCGGGTGCCGTCGGCCCGGTCGATCCACTTGCGGCCCCGCGCCCCGGGGTGCCCGCCGTTGACTCCCCAGGGGTGGGTCAACCAGCGGTCGTCGTGGATGGCGATCTCGCCCGGCTCCTCGAACACGTAGGCGACGTCGACGCCGTTGCCGCCGCGGTGCAGGCCGGCACCGCCGGTGTCGGCGACGGTCTCCCACCGCTCGATGCGCAGCGGGTAGTAGGACTCGAGGTACTCGCAGGGGATGTTGACGAAGCTCGGCCACAGCGAGTGCCCGTCCGGCCCGTCGCCCAGCGGCCGGCCGGGGATGCCGCCGAAGCCGATCGAGTAGAGCTGGAACCACTCCCCCTTCCGCTCGCCGGACGAGTAGTGGCCGGAGTACATGAAGTGCGGGGAGGAGGAGAACCCGGCGGCGTTGAGCAGCGCCGGGTTGGTCTGCCCGAGCAGCCCGCCGAACAGGTCGAACACCCGCCCGATGCCGTGGTTGCGGCCGTTGAGCGCGGCCGGGTGCGCCGGCTTCCAGTACGACCCCTCGGGGATCGTGACGTCGACCAGCGGGTAGAAGCCGTCGTTCCACAGGATCTGCGGGTCGGCGACGGTGATCATGTAGATCCCGAAGAACATCCGGGTCAGGTTCTCGTTGATGTAGTAGTTGATCGGCCCGGCCGCCTGCGGCGAGGACCCGGTGAAGTCCAGGTGCACCTTCTCGCCGGTGCGGGTCAACGACAGCTTCAGCTCGTACGGGCCGTTGCCGACGCCGTCGTCGCAGATGTAGTCGGTGAACGTGAGGGTGCGCCCCTCCTCGAACACCGTCTGCAGCAGCACCTTCATGGCGTCGTGGTTGCGCTGCAGCAGCGCGTCGAGCGCCGAGAGGTAGGTCGCCGTCCCGAACCGCTGGCACATCTCCACCACCCGCCGCGACGCCGTCCGGCAGGCGGCGACCAGACCGCCCAGGTCGGCCCGGTTCCAGTCCGGCTTGCGGACCTGGTTGAGGATGATCCGCAGCGCGTCCTCGTTGAGCACGCCCGCCCGGTACAGCTTGAACGGCGGGATGACCACGCCCTCCTCGTAGATGGTCCGGGCGTCGGTGGGCATGGACGACGGCGTCTTGCCGCCCACGTCGGACATGTGCCCGAACATCGACGCCCAGCCCACGACCCGGCCCTCGGAGAAGATCGGCAGGACCACCAGCCAGTCGTTGGCGTGGCTGATCGCCGCCCCGCAGGCGTAGGGGTCGCTGGTCAGCAGGACGTCGCCCTCCTCCACGGTGTCGTCGAAGCCGTCGAGGAAGTCGGGGATGGACAGGCCGAACTGGCCGACGACCATCTTCCCGGACGGGTCGCCGATCAGCGGGAACTCGTCGTGCTGCTCGCGGATGCCCGGCGAGAGCGCGGTGCGGAACAGCACCTCGTCCATCTCGTAGCGGGCGTTGCGCAGCCCGTTCTCGATGAGGTCGAGGGTGACCGGGTCGACGTCGGTCCGCTCGACGTCGCCGGTCGCGGTCTCGACGATCCGTGCCATGGGGGTCAGCCCTCCACCGGGTTGATGAGCAGGGGGTTGATGAGCAGGGGGTTGATGAGCAGCGAGCCCGACGGGTGCACCGTGGCGGCGTGGCCGGGCAGGACGAGGGTCGTGGAGTCCATCTCGGTGACGATCGCCGGACCGGTCACCACGTCCCCGGCGCGCAGCCGCTCGCGGTCGTAGACCCCGGCGGTCACCTGCTCGCCGCCGACGTGGATCGGGTGCTCGGTGACCAGGGCGGCGGCAGGGTCGCCGTCCCCGGGGTCGAGGTGCACGGACGCGACGTCCGGGCGCGGGCCGGTGACCGTGGCGCGGGCGTTGACCAGCTCGTGGTCGACGTCGAGGAGGAAGGAGAACAGCCGGTCGTGCTCGGCGTCGAAGGCCCGCCCGAGCTCGGCGAGCGCGTCTGGTCTGTCCCCACCCGCCCCGCCGTTCCCGTCGAGCCACGCGGGGTCGACGTCCACCGGGATCTCGAAGCCCTGCCCGTGGTAGCGGACGTCGACCTGGAAACCGACCGTCTGCTGCTCGCGCGCCAGCCCCTGCGCCGTCAGGCGGGCCCCGGCGTCGTCGGCGAGCTCGCGCAGGATCCGGGCCAGCTCGGTGCCGGTCAGCTGCCCGAAGCGGCGCAGCACGGTGCGGGCGGACTCGTCGCGCCGGCTGGTGGTCGCGTCGCCGAGCGCGCACAGCAGGCCGGGCCCGGGCGGGATGATCACCGGCCACGCGCCGGTCAGCCTCCCGAGGGCGTTGGCGTGCAGCGGGCCGGCGCCGCCGAAGGCGACGAGGGCGAAGTCGCGCGGGTCGAAGCCCTGCTGCACCGAGACCAGCCGCAGGCCCCCGAGCATGTTCTCGTTGACGATGTCGACGATCCCGGCGGCCGCGGCCTCCGGGGAGCCCAGCCCCATCGCCTCGGCCACCTTGGCGACCGCGGCCCGGGAGGCGTCGGCGTCCAGGGTGATCTCGCCGCCGGCCAGCGAGGAGGGCAGGTAGCCGAGGACGACGTTCGCGTCGGTGACCGTGGGGTCGACGCCGCCCTTGCCGTAGGCGGCCGGGCCCGGGTCGGCGCCGGCCGACTGCGGGCCGACCCGCAGTGCCCGGGTCAGCTCCGGCACGTGCGCGATCGACCCGCCGCCGGCGCCGACGGTGCGGACGTCGACGCTGGAGGCCCGCACCGACAGGTCCCCCACCTCGGTCTCCCGGCCGATCCTGGGGGACAGGTCGCGGACCAGCGCGACGTCGGTCGAGGTGCCGCCCATGTCGAAGGTGATCAGGTCGCGGTGGCCGCACTGCTCGGCCACCCACACCGCGCCGGTCACCCCGCCGGCCGGGCCGGACAGCAACATGGTCACCGGTGCCTCGACCGCGGCGGCGGCCGACTGCAGCCCGCCGTCGCTGCGCAGGATGGACAGCTCCCCGGCGACCCCGCCGGAGGCCAGCCCCTCCGACAGGTGCCGCACGTACCGGGCCACCTGCGGCTGCACGTAGCCGTTGGCGACGGTGGTCAGCGTCCGCTCGTACTCGCGCAGCTCCGGGAGCACGTCCGACGACAGGGAGACGGGGACGTCGGGGAGCAGTTCACCGGCCAGCTCGCGGATGCGCCGCTCGTGGGTGGGGTCGGCAAAGGAGTTCACGAGGCTGACCGCCAGCGCCTGGACGTCCCGGCCGGCCAGCCTGGCCAGCTGCCGGCGCACGTCGTCCTCGTCCAGCGGGCGGATCACGGCACCGTCGCTGGCGATCCGCTCGTCGACCTCGACGGTGTCCTCCAGGTCGGCCAGCGGTTCGGGCTTGGGCCAGATGATCCAGCCGGCCAGCCCGCCGGGGACGAAGGAGCGGGCGATCTGCAGCACCTGGCGGAACCCGCGGGTGGTGACCAGCCCGACGGTGGCGCCCTTGCCCTCGAGGATGGCGTTGGTGGCCACCGTGGTGCCGTGCAGCACCTGCGCGACCTCGCCCATCCCGATGCCGGCGTCGGCGCAGACCCGCTCGATGCCGTGCAGGACGCCCACGGCCTGGTCGGCCGGCGTCGAGGCGGTCTTGGCCCGCCAGGTGGCGCCGCTGTCCTCGTCGACGAGCAGGACGTCGGTGAAGGTGCCGCCGACGTCGACGCCGAGCCGGTAGCTCATGGGGTCTCCTCTTCTCGGGCTGCCTGCTGTCGGGCCGCCCGGACCATGACCGCCCGGGCGTTGGCGATGTGCGAGGTCATGACGGCCCGGGCCCACTCGGGGTCGCCGGCGCGCATCGCCGCGACGATCTCGCCGTGGTGGGCCAGACTGCGGCGCAGCGACGCCTCGTCGTAGGTGAGGAAGTTGCGCCGCACGATCGGCGGGTGGATGGCCGCGGCCAGGGCGGCGGCCAGGGTCGGGTGCGCCGCCAGGGTGACCAGCCGGTCGTGGAAGGCGCGGTTGAGCGGGACGAGCGCGTCGAGGTCCTGGTGCTCCCCCGGGCTGCCGACCTCGTGCATGCGCCGGGCCAGGGCGTCGAGCTCGTCGAGGTCGGCCGCGGTGGCGTGGGGGACGGCGTGGGCGGTCAGCTGCGGCTCGAGGCTGGCGCGCAGGTCGAACACGCCCTCGAGCTCGGCGACGGTCCAGGTGGCCACCCGGGCGCCGCGGTTGGGCACCACCTGGACCAGGCCCTCGGCGGCCAGCCGGGAGAGCGCCTCGCGCACCGGCGTCCGGCTCACCCCGAGGCGGTCGGCCAGCTCCACCTCGCCCAGGCGCGCGCCGGGGCGCAGGTCGCCACCCATGATCATCTCGCGCAGGGTGGACAGCGCCCGCTCGGCCGAGGTCAGGAACCGTGTCAGCTGTCACACCTCCTCGAGATTGTGTGCAAACCTAGGGGCACGGCGGCGCCGGGGACAATGCCTCCGCCGTGAGGACGGCGTCACTGCATACAACCGAGGAGGCGGCGTGGGAGACCTGCTGGGAGACGGCCGCACCCCCCGCACCCGGCTGCGCGAACTGCTGGCCGCGCCCCGGCCGCTGGTCGCGCCCGGCGCGTACGACGCCCTGTCGGCCCGGCTGGTGGAGCGGGCCGGCTTCGACGCCGTCTACATGACCGGCTTCGGGACGACGGCCTCGCTCATCGGCCGCCCCGACGTCGGGCTGCTCGGCGGCGCGGAGATGGCCGACAACGCCCGCCGGATCGCCGCGGCCGTCGACGTCCCGGTGATCGCCGACGCCGACACCGGTTACGGCAACGCGGTCAACGTCGTCCGCACCGTGCAGCTGTACGAGCAGGCCGGGGTGGCGGGCATCCAGCTCGAGGACCAGGTGATGCCCAAGAGGTGCGGGCACATGAGCGGCAAGGCGCTGATCGGGGCCGACGAGATGGTCGGCAAGGTGCGGGCCGCCGTCGCCGCCCGCCGCGACCCCGACCTGGTGCTCGTCGCCCGCACCGACGCCGTGGCCGTGACCGGGGTCGACGACGCCCTCGCGCGGGCCCGGGCCTACGCCGAGGCCGGCGCCGACCTGCTCTTCGTCGAGGCGCCGACGTCGGAGGCCGATGTCGAGCGGGTGGCGGAGGAACTCTCCGGCGTCGCGCCGCTGGTGTTCAACTGGGCCGAGGGCGGGCGCACTCCCCCGTTGCCGCTGGAGCGGATGGCCGAGCTCGGCTTCGCCCTGGTGATCTACCCGATCGGCACCCTGCTGGCGGCGACAGCGGGGATGCGCGCGCTGCTGGCCACGCTGCGGCGCGACGGGGTCCCTTCGCTCGACGGGCTGCCCACGTTCGGCGAGTTCACCGACCTGATCGGCCTGCCCGAGGTGCAGGAGCTGGAGCGGCGCTTCTCGGGGTGACCGGCCGGCCTGCCCGAGCGCCGCTCCCCCGGCTCAGGTGGGTGGGGCCTGCGGCCGGCTAGCGCCGTGCGCGGCGGGAGTCCCGGCCTCGTGCAGCACGCTGACGGCGAACCGGAAGTGGTCGCTGCGGACCACGGAGCGCAGGAACCCCAGCGGCGCGTCGTCCGGGCCGCGCAGCACGGTGCTGACCAGCGCCATGGTCGCGCCGCCGCGGACGCCGAGCGTGGCGCACTCGAACTCGTTCGCCGTCGTCGTCTCGATGCTCAGGTCGGAGCGCTGCAACGGCAGGCCGCAGCGGGTGGCCAGCTGGTGCAACAGCTCCGGGCCGCCGATCTCCAACGGCAGTGCGGCCGGGGCCTCCGCGGCGGCCGCCAGCTGCGGGGAGGCGCCGGTGGGCACGTAGGCCTGGGTCAGCGACACCGGTGAGTCCACGGCCGCGACCGCGGTGATCTCGAACAGCCGCGCGTCCGGCGGCACCCCGAGCAGCGTGCCCAGGTTGCCGCCGGCCACGACCACCCGGACGTCGACGACCCGCGCGAGCACCGGGCGCCGCGACAGGTCCCCGGACCGCCACTCCTGCGCCGCGGCGACGGCGTCGTACAGCAGCTTCGGCGGGGCGACGACGGTGCCGCGGCCCTTCTGGCGCACCACCTGTCCGTCGGCCTCGAGCACGTCGAGCGCCTTGCGGATCACCGTGCGGCTGACCCCGAACGCCGCCTCGAGCTCCGCCTCCGAGGGCAGGATCGCGCCGGGCTGCCAGTGGCCGGCGTCGATGTCCTCCTTGAGCAGCTCCTGCAGCTGGTAGTACAGCGGGACCGGGCTGTGCCGGTCCAGCTGGCCGGCGCGCGCGAAGAACCGGCGCACCTGCTCCGGCCGCGGGTCGGGCACGCTCGGCACGATCCCCCGCTCAGACCGGCGTGCCGCCGGCCTCCCCGGCCACGAAGACCGAGAAGTGCTCGAAGCACGCCTCCTTCACCGGGTAGCCGAGGCAGTCGGCGTTGTCCCGGAACGGCGCGGTGCCCTCCACCAGCCGCTCGAACCCGTCGGCGATCTCGCGCAGCAGCGCCGGCGGGTTGTCGACCCGCATGAAGTGGCAGACGAACACCCGCGCCACGGCGTCCCCGAGGTCGGCCAGCCGGCGCGTCGAGCGGGCGAACGCGGCCACGTCGGAGTCCTCCAGCTGCGCGTAGATCGGCCCCGTGTTGACGGTGTCCCCGCCGAACAGCAGGCCGGTGCGCTCCTCGAGCAGGCAGATGCTGTCCGGCGAGTGACCGGGGGTGTGCACCACCCGCAGCACCCGGCCGCCGAGGTCGATCTCGTCACCGTCGTCGAGCAGCGTCGTCGCCCGGGTCGGCACGATCTCGTAGGACGCCGGGTCGAACCCCTCGGGCAGCGGCCGGACCAGCGTGTCGGCGGTGACCAGGTGGAAGTAGCTGTCGTCGAGCTCCTTGTAGGTGCGCCAGGACTCGATCAGCCGCCGGGTGTAGGCCATGTAGCCCTCGGCCAGCCCCTCCGGGGCCGGCTGCGCGAGCAGTTCGGCCCCGGAGCGGTGGATGGCGATGTCGTCGAACAGCCGGTTCCCGCCGGAGTGGTCGAAGTGGTGGTGGGAGTTGACGACCGACAGCGGCTTGCCGGCCAGCCGCTCGGCGACCGACCTGATGTCGGCCACGCCGAGCCCGGTGTCGAGCAGCACCGCCCGGTCGTCGCCGACGACCAGGAAGTTGTTGACGTGGCCCGGCTCGGCGATGAGGACGACGCCGTCGGCCAGCGGCCGGACGTCGAACCACGACTTCCGGGGGTGGACGTCCCCCCAGTCCTCGTCCCCGCCGACCTCGATCAGCGCGGTCATGCCGGCGTGGTCTCGTCGGTGACGGCGCCGGCCCGCGGCGCGGTGACGGCAGTGGCGTCACCGGCGAGCACCTCGCCGTCCTCCGCCTGGACCAGCGCGGGGTCCGCGGCCGACTCCGGTGCGGGCCCGACGCGCCTGCGCATGGTGACGTAGTAGCCGATCAGTCCGACGGCGAAGCCCACGTAGACGGAGACGTCCCCGCCGCCGACCAGCCCGGTGAGCGGCCCCTGGTAGAGCGCGCTGTTGGCGAACAGCGCGGCCAGCACGATGCCGGCGACGAACCAGGACAGCGCGACCGGGTTCACCCCGCGGTGGTACCAGTACGCGCCACCGCCGCGACGGAACAGCGCGGCCACGTCGTAGCGCCCGCGTCGCAGCAGCAGGTCGGCGAGGTAGATGCCGCACCAGGGAGCGATCCACAGCACCATCAGCGACAGGAAGCTGATGAAGGAGTTGGTGAAGTCGAAGACGAACAGCGCGTAGACCGACAGGGCCGTGCCGATCGTCGCGTCCACGAGCACCGCCTGCCAGCGCTTGGCCTTCAGCCCCATGGCCAGCAGGCTCATGCCGGACGAGTAGGTGTTGAGGAAGTTGTTGGTGATCGTGCCACCGACGATCACGGCGAGGTAGGTCACGAAGAACCAGGTCGGCAGGATGGCCTGCAGCCCGGCGACCGGGTCGGTCATGTCGGTCGCGGTGGCGGCGGCGACGCCGAAGACGGTGATGACCACGGCCGGGATCGCGCCGCCGAGCGCCGTCCACAGCGTGATCCTGGAGCCGGCGGTGCGACGGGGCAGGTACCGGGAGTAGTCGGCCCCGGTGTTGACCCAGGAGAACGGGGCCGCGGCCATCACGACGAGGGCGAGCAGGAAGGCGCCGCCGTAGGTCGGCGCGGCGAGCGCCGGGCGGGCGTCCAGGTCCGTCTGCGGCAGGACCAGGACCCCGAGGACGACGGTGCCGATGCCGAGGGCCCAGGAGAAGAACTTGTTCAGCACGGTGATCGTCGCGTGGCCGAGGACGGCGACGCCGAAGGTCAGCACGATGATCACCACGAGAGCCAGCGCCTTCCAGCCGGCGCCGTCCCCCGCTCCGAGCTCCTGGAAGATCGCCACCAGCGACAGCGCGCCGATGACGATGTTGACCGCCTCCCAGCCGACCGCGGTCAGCCAGCTGAACAGCGCCGCGGGGGCGTTCCCGAGCACCCCGAAGGCGCTGCGCGAGACGACCAGGGTCGCCGTGCCGGCACGGGCGCCGGGGATCGAGGCGAGCCCGACGAGCACGTAGAAGAGGTTGCCGACGAGCACGACGGCCACCGCGGGCCAGAAGCTCAGTCCGAAGCCGACGATGATGGCGCCGTCGATGACGTACGTGAAGATCACGTTGGCGCCGAACCAGATCCAGAAGAGGTCGAAGGGCCGGCTGCGGCGGGCTGCCTCCGGGATGTGGTCGATGCCGTGCGTCTCGAGCTCGAACGCGCGGTTGCCGGTCCCCTCGCCGTCCGCTCCTCCCGCCACCGTGGCGCCGTGTGCCGTGCCGTCCATGCGCCTCGCCCTTCGCCGGGTCGACCTGGGATCCCAGGAGGCTAGGTCGACGGATTGGTTGTGGCAAGGATCACGTCCGCGGTGGTCGCGTCGCCGCGGCTGCTTGCCGATCCGGGCGGTCGGGCACACCCTCGGTGCGGCGGGGGACGCCGGGCTGCGTCCCGGGCCGCCCGAGGGCAGGAGGACCGATGGCGGGCTTGATCGCGAGGGTCACGTCGACCGGCACCCGGGCCCCGCTGGCACGGTTGCTCACCGCCCCCCTCGGGCTGGACGTGTGGGAGGTCGGGCCCGACCACCTGGTGCTGCAGGCCGACGAGGCCCAGGCCGCCCGGCTGGAGGCGATGGGGTACGGCGTCGAGCAGCTGCAGATGACCGAGCCGTACCTGAGGACCTTCGCCACCGACGCCGCGGTGGCCGGCTACCACACGGTGATGAGCCTGGAGCAGGACCTGCGGCGCCTGGCCGAGCAGCACCCGGAGATCGCCGAGCTGCACGGGATCGGCCGCAGCGTCGAGGACCGGCCGATCTGGGCCCTGCGCATCGGCGAGCGCCGCGGCAGCGACCGCAAGGCGGCCGTCCTCGGCTGCCACCACGCCCGGGAGTGGATCTCCGTCGAGGTCCCGTACCGGCTGGCCGAGCACCTGCTCGAGAGCTCCGCGTCGGACCCGGTGCAGAGCTGGCTGCAGCAGGGCGAGGTGTGGGTGGCCCCGATGGTCAACCCGGACGGGCACGAGTACACGCGCACCACCGACCGGCTGTGGCGCAAGAACCGGCGCCGCAACCGGGACGGCAGCACCGGCGTCGACCCGAACCGCAACTACGGCTACATGTGGGGCACGCTGGACGTGAACACCTCCAGCCACGTCCCGTCGGACGCGACCTACGTCGGCCCGCGGGCCTTCTCCGAGCCGGAGGTGCGCGCGGTGCGGGACCTGGTCGCCCGCGAGCTGGTCGGCGGCGTCCTGACCTACCACAGCTACTCGCAGCTGGTGCTCTACCCGTGGGGCTACACGTCCGACCCGGTCGAGGACGACGCCGACCTGCGCGAGATGCGCGACCTGGCGGAGCAGATGCAGCGGCTGATCGGGGAGGTGCACGGGGCGACCTACACCGCCGAGCAGGCGTCGCAGCTGTACCCGACGGCCGGGGACACCACCGACTGGTCCTACGGCGAGTACGACGCGCCGTCGATCACGGTGGAGCTGCGACCGGCCTCCGCGCAGCAGGGCGGGTTCGTCCTGCCGGCCGACCAGATCGAGCCCTGCTGGGAGGAGAACCGACCCGCCGCCATGGAGTTCCTCCGGCGCGTCCTCGAGCGGCCGCAGGACGGCGCGCGTGGCCGCGGGTGAGGAACAGGTGGTCGCCCGCGTGACGCCGGCGGCCGGCGGCAGCGTCGCGGGGCTGCTCGGCATGCCGCTCGGGCTCGACGTCTGGGAGCGCTCCGCGGACTCCCTCGTGGTGGCCGCGCCCGAGAGCCGGCTCGCCGAGCTGGAGCGGCGGCGGCTGGCGCACGTCGAGCGCTGGGGCCCGGCGAGGCGGTACCTGGCGCAGCTGCGGGACCGGGACGCACCAGGCGGGGACGACGACCGGCCCCGGTGACACCCCCTCCCCTGGGGTGACCGCTCGAGGGGCGACCGCTCGAGCCGCTGTCCGCGGATGACGCTGTCCGCGGATGACGTCGCGGGCCGGTGACCTCGCGGGCCAGCATCCGTGTGCACGAGTTCCTGGTCCGGGCGGAGCTCCGGCCACGTCGCTCCTGGCCGCGGTCGGCTCGTCCGGACACCGGCCGGCCGCTGGGACCGTCGGTCTGTGCCCCCGACAGCAGGGGCACCTCGTTCCGCCGCAGCGGTACGAGGTGCCCCCATCGCGGTGCCCTGTCAGAGGCACCGTCCTGTCAGGTGCACGGTTCCATCAGGCGATGGACCGCACGTTGGACAGGTCGGCGGCCGGCTGGTTGTTCGCCGCGGCGTCGGTGTCGACGATGGCACGCAGGAACAGGCCGCCCTGCAGCTTCACCAGCCGGGACGCCAGCGTGGTGACGTAGCGGACGCCCACCCGCGGGTCGAGCAGGGTGCGCGGCGAGACGTCCAACGCCGCCTGCTTGACCTTCGCGGCGAGCTCGGCGGCGCTGGGCTGGTAGAGCCAGGCCGGGCCGGACGGGCCCTGCGGACCCTGTACACCGGGCAGTCCGACCGGGCCGGCGGGACCGGCCGGGCCCTGCACACCCTGCGGCCCCTGGAGGCCGCGGACGCCGGGCTCGCCCCGCTCACCGAGCTCGCCCTGCTCGCCCTGGAGGCCGCGCGGGCCCTTCTCACCGGCCTCGCCGGTCTCGCCGATCACACCGCGCGGACCCTGGGCGCCGGGCAGGCCCTGCGCGCCCTGGGGCCCCTGCTCGCCGACCGGACCCTGCTCGCCGACCGGACCCTGCGGACCCCGCTCGCCGGCCAGCCCGGGCAGGCCCTGCGGCCCCTGCTCGCCGGGCCGACCGGTGGAGCCGGGGAGCCCGCGCTCGCCCTGCGGACCGGTCTCGCCCTCGGGGCCCTGCTCGCCCCGCGGACCCTGCTCGCCCCGCGGACCCTGCTCGCCCCGAAGACCGACCGCGCCCCTGGGGCCGCGCTCGCCCACGGGGCCCACCGGGCCGACCGGGCCCTTGTCGCCGCGCTCGCCCACCGGGCCGACCGGGCCGACCGCGCCCCTGGGGCCGCGCTCGCCCACCGGGCCGACCGGACCGACCGGGCCGGTCGGGCCCTTGTCGCCACGCTCGCCCACGGGGCCCACCGGGCCGACCGGCCCGACCGGGCCCTTGTCGCCGCGCTCGCCCGCGGGACCGACCGGGCCGACCGGGCCCTTGGGTCCGCGGTCGCCCCGCTCGCCTGCGGGGCCGACCGGGCCGGTCGGGCCCTTGGGTCCGCGGTCGCCCCGCTCGACGGTCACCGCGACCGTCGCGGTGGTCTCGGTGTCGTTCGTGGTCTCGGTGTTCGTGGTGTTCGACTGCGCCATCGTCGGAACTGGCCTCTCGTCGTGGCGGGCGGCAGCACGGGGGCGGCCTCCCGCGATCAGCGTCCGTCTCCGGCCCTCCGAGGACCGGGACCCATGCCGGCACAGCCGGCGTCGGACGTGCCGGCTCACGGGCCGGACCCCCTCTACGGTGCCCTCTCGCTAGCCGTAGCAAGCGGCCGGCCAGCAGTGAGCCCGCTCACAGGGACGTCCGGCGGGGCCCGTGATCCGACCGGGACCGCCTGGGTCGGAGGGGAGCGCCGACGCCAACCCGTTCCCTGGTCCGCCGTCGTGACCAGCCGCTACGGAACGGGATCCCCTCGGACACCTGCGGCTGGGAGCGGACCGGACGGCCACCCGGCGCCCACGGACGCCGCCCGGTCCCGGTCGACCGCTCTCGGGTGGTCGGCGGGCGTGTCGTCACTGCGTGCCTGTCGTTCGTGCGCTCGAGACCGTGGCGCCCAACCGGTCGCGCCAGCCGGGTGAGCCCTCCCGGTGCACCTCGAGTGGCCGGCGGGTGCGGCGCCGGCGGCGGACCTAGCGCCCACGCCACCGCGGCGGGCGCTTCTCCAGCCGGGCGGCGATGCCCTCCCGGCGGTCCTCGGACAGGTAGGGGTTGGGGCCGACGTCCAGGCGCAGGGCCTGCCACAGCGGCAGCTCGAGCGCCTTGACCGCGGTCTCCTTCATCCGGCGGACCGAGATGGGCGCGTTGGCGGCGATCGCCTCGGCCAGTCGCAGCGCGGTGGGCAGGACGTCGTCCGCCGGGACGAGGCGGTTGACCAGGCCCCAGCGTTCGGCGACCTCGCTGGTCACGTACTCGCCGGTGTAGAGCAGCTCCAGCGCGATGCCCATGGGGATGCGCTTGGGCAGGACGACGGAGCCGAAGTTGGCACCCATGCCGATCGTGGCCTCGGGCAGGCCCATGGGGACGCCGGGGGCGGCCACCCGCAGGTCGCAGGCGAGCGCCAGCTCGAACCCGCCGGCGACCGCGGCGCCGGCGATCGCGGCGACGACCGGTACCGGCGTCTGGGTGAGCACCTCGAAGACGGTGCGTCCGGGCCGGTCCATCGGCGGGCGGAACCGCTCGCCGCGGCGGTCGGCCTCGCGGATCTCGTGCAGGTCGAAGCCGGCGCAGAAGGCCGGGCCGGTGCCGGCGAGCACGACCGCACGGACGTCGTCGTCCTCGGCGCAGCGCAGCAGCTCCTCGACCAGGTCGGCCTGCAGCGCGGAGGAGAGCGCGTTGCGCCGCTCGGGTCGGTCGAGGGTGAGCACGCGCACGTGCCCGCGGTCCTCGACCACCAGTCCCGACTCCCGCCGCTGCGCTGTGCTCACGGGAGCAACCTGCGACGCCGCGGGCGGCGGGGCAACCGCACAGGGACCGGCCGGGCCGGGAGCGGGCTACCGTGCCGCCGTGATCCTCGACTCGCTCGACGTCGCGCCGGAGCGGTTCGCCGCCGGCACCGGCTGGCAGATCAAGCCGGAGGGCGCCTGTCGCGCCGAGGTCTGCGTGCCGCTGGGTACACCGGGCGGCTTCGACCTGGTCGCCACCGCTGAGCGGCTGCGGATGGCGCTGGTCCGCGACGAGGCGGCCGGGCTGTGGGCGCTCGGCCCGGCGACGCTCGGTGACCGGGCGCTGACCAGCGCCGAGGCGCCGGAGCTGGTCCTCGACGACATCGACGGCACCGAGTTCCGGCTCTCCTCGCTGCGCGGCCAGAAGGTGCTGCTGGTCGCCTGGGCGCCCTACTAGGGCTGCGCCTTCGACCTGCCCGGGTGGCAGGAGCTGCGCGCCGAGCTGCACCCCCGCGGGCTGGAGGTGGTCACCGTGTCGCTGGAGCTGTCCGGCCCGGAGGTCTCGCGGCCCCACGTCGAGGCGGCCCGCCCCGAGCACCCGTCGCTGCTGGACCCGACCCACCGCGTGGACGCCCTCTTCGGCGTGGTCAACGTCCCGAGCGTCGTGTGGATCGACGAGGACGGCGTCGTCGTGCGCCCGCCCGAGCCGGGGTGGCCCCGCTCCCGCGAGGGGCTGCCCCCCGGGATGGCCGAGACGATCCCCGCGGTCGGGCCGGCCCCGAACGCACCCCCGCCGCCGGAGGGGGCGCTGGAGCAGGGCGCCGTCCTGAACACCGGGCAGCACCGGGGCACCTACGCCGACGCCGTCCGCGACTGGGTGGCCCGCGGCGCCGAGAGCACGTACGCGCTGAGCCCGGCCGAGGTCGTGGCCCGGTCGCGACCCCGGTCGACGGCGGCGTCGGAGGCCGCGGCGCACGTCGAGCTGGCCGACCACCTGTGGCGGACCGGCCGGCGCGACCTGGCGATCGCGCACTTCCGCGCGAGCCACCGGCTGCAGCCGGACAACTGGACCTACAAGCGGCAGGCGTGGTCGCTGGTCAGCAACGAGCGGGTCGGTGGCCCGATCGGTCGGTTCGTGCAGGGCCCGGTGGCGGGCGAGGAGGCCGACTGGCCGTTCGACTCGGACTTCCGCTCCGACCTCGCCCAGCTCGGCGAGGGCGAGTACTACCCGAAGACCCTCTGAGCGGGTCGGCGGACCGGCCCGGGGTGCTCCGGAGCCAGACCGGCAGCAGCCGTCCCACCCGTCCCAGACGCCTCGGCAGCCTGATCGGACCGGTCCGACCGGGCCGGTACACAGGAGCGCATGAGCGCTCCGGACCTGCGGCCGACCGACGCCAGCGCCCGGCCGGCCGTGGCGATCCAGGCGACGACGACGCCGGTGCTCAGCTACGCGCTGGCGCACAACCGGGTGCCGCTGGTCTCCCGGCTGGCGTTCACCAACCACGGCGGACCGGTCCGGGGCGCCACGGTGCGCCTCGGCGTCCGCGACACGGAGGGCCCGATCGGCAGCCCGGTCGAGCTGACGGTCGACCTCGACGCCGGGCAGACGACGGTGCGCAGCGACGTCGGCCTGGTCGTGGACCCGGCGGCGGTGCTGCAGATCGAGGAGCAGCGGCCCGGCTCGATCGAGATCGACCTGCTGGTCGACGGCGAGGACGTCGGCGGCACCGCCGTCCCGGTGCAGGTGCTGGCCGCCAACCAGTGGCTGGCCGCGCCGGTCCCGCTCGCGCTGGAGGTGCTCGCCGCGCACGTGCTGCCCCACCACCCGTCGATCGGGGCGCTGGTCGACGAGGTCAGCACCCTGCTCGGAGAGCGGACCGGCAGCGCGGCGGTGCAGGGCCACCGGTCCGGCCCGGAGCGGGTCGACGAGATCGTCGCCGCGGTGTGCGAGGCGGTGCGCCGTCGCCGGATCCGCGCCACCGAGCCGCAGGCCGGCTGGGCCGACGTCGGGCAGCGGGTGCGCACCCCCGGCGACGTCCTCGACGGGCGGGTCGGCACCTGCCTGGACACCGCGGTCACCCTGGCCGCGGCGCTGGAGCGGGCCGGCGTCCGGCCGCTGCTGTGGCTGACCGAGGGAGCCGGCGGGACGGGGGCGACAGGACACGCCTTCTGCGGCTACTGGCGCGAGGAGCGCGGCGCGGAGAGCGCCGCCACCACCGACGTCGCGCCGCTGGTCGACCTGGTCGACCGGGGCTCGATCCGGCTGGTCGAGACCACGCTGCTCACCACCCGGGGCTCGACCGGGGCCGACCTGCACGGGGCCGCCCGCACCGCCTGGCTGGCCGGCGACCTCGACCGGGTCCTCGGCGTCACCGACGTCCACCGCGCGCGGCGCGACGGCATCGTGCCGCTGCCGGCCCGCACCCGCGGGCGGGACGGCGCGGTGCAGGTGGTCGAGTACGACCCGGCGGTGCACAGCGTCGCCGCCGGCCCGGTGCAGCGGACGCCGACCCCGGCACCCGAGGATCCCGGGACCCCGGCCCGCGTGCAGCGGTGGAAGGCCGACCTGCTCGACCTCTCCCTGCGCAACCGGCTGATCGACTTCACCGAGCGCGCCGGCCTGCCGCTGGCCGTCCCGCCTCCGCACCTGGCCGCGCTCGAGGACCTGCTGCGCACCGGCACCGCCGTCTCCCTCCTGCCCAGCGACCGCATCGCCGCCGTCCACCGCGAGCGGGGCGTGCGGTCGGCCGCCGAGCTGCCCGCCGAGGCCCTCCTCGACCGCGGGACGGTGCACGCCGACGTCACCGAGGGCGGCTACCTGCCCCGGCTGCGCACGCTGGCGCACCGGGCCAGGACCGTGCTCGAGGAGACCGGCGCCAACGCCCTGCACCTGGCGCTGGGCAGCCTGTTCTGGGAGCTCGACGGCCGGCCGCTGCGCTCGCCGCTGGTGCTGCTGCCGGTCGTCCTCACCCCCAGCAGCCGCACCGGCGTCTACCGGCTCACCCTCGACGACACCGTCACCGGCACGCCCAACCACTGCCTGCTGGAGAAGCTGCGCCAGGTGCACGGCCTCACCGTGCCCGGGCTCACCGGGCCCGCCGAGGACGGCCCCGGCACCGACGTCGACCGCGTGCTGCGGCTGGTGCGGGAGGCCCTGGCCGACGCCGGCCTCCCCCACCGCGTCGAGCCCACCGCCGACCTCGCCGTCCTGCCGTTCGCCGGGTACCGGCTCTGGGAGGACCTCGACGAGCACTGGGCCGACTTCACCGCCAACCCGCTGGTGCACCACCTCGTGCACGCACCGACCGAGCCGTTCGCCGACCCCGTACCCGACACCGCGGCCGCCACCGACCTCGACGAGCTCGCCGCACGGTGCCCGCTACCGGCCGACGCCTACCAGCTGCGCGCGGTCGCCGAGGCCGCGGCGGGACGCACCTTCGTGCTCGAGGGGCCGCCGGGCACCGGCAAGTCGCAGACCATCACCAACCTGCTCGCCCGGGCGGTCGCCGACGGCAAGCGGGTGCTGTTCGTCGCGCAGAAGCGGGCGGCCCTGGACGTCGTCGCCCGGCGGCTGGAGGCCGTCGACATGGGCCCGTTCGTGCTCGACCTGCACGGCGAGGGCCGCAGGGCCGCCGCCGTCCGCGCCCGGATCGGGACGGCGCTGGAGCACGCGGTCGCCGTCGACGGGCACGGTCTGGCGGCGGACGGCGAGGACCTGCGCCGGGCCCGCCGCACCCTGACCCGCTACGCCGACCGGCTGCACGCACGCAACGCCGCCGGGCTGTCCTACCACTCGGCGCGGACGGCGGTGCTCGCGGTGCGCGACGACGTCCCGCCGCTGCCGCTGCCGCCGGCGTTCGTGGCCGCCGCCTCCCCGGAGACGGTGACCGCGGTGCGCCGCGCGCTGGCGCTGCTGCCCGACATCGCCGACCTGGTGCGCCCCTCCCCGCGGCACGCGTGGGCGTTCGTCGACACGGCCGAGGTCGACCTGCCGGCCGCGCGGCAGGCCGCGGCCGCCGTCGACCGGGCCGTCCGCGACCTGCCCGCGCAGCCGCACCTGGCCGGCGTGCTGCGCGAGGTCCGCACCCCGGCCGACCTCGACGCTCTCGCCCACCTGCTCACCGGCCCGGCTCCGACCCTCGACGTGCTCGACGAGGTGCCGACCGCGCGGTGGGCCGCGGCGACGACGGCGGTGCTCGGGGAGGTCGCCGCGTTCACCGCCGCGGTCCACCCCGGGCTGGAGCGGGCCACCGCCGCAGCGCTGGAGCTGCCGCTGGCCGAGCTGTACGTCGCCGCGCAGACCGCGCAGGCCGCCCGCTGGTGGGCCCGCCGGCGGGGGCTGCGCGCCGTTCGGGACCGGCTGCGGCCGGTGCTGCGGGCCGGGGTCACGGTGCGGCTGGGCGACGTCCCCGAGCTGGTCGCGCAGCTGTGGCGGGTGCAGACCGCGGGGCAGGGCATCGTCGCCCGCGCCTCGGTGGTCCCCGGCCTGGCGGTGCCGGCCGGCTGGAACCCGGTGGCCGATCCCGAGCTGCTCGTCGGCCAGGTCGAGTGGCTGGAGCGGGCCGGCGCCGTCGCCGACAGCGCCAGCCGGTTCGCCGTCGCGCTGCGCCGCTGGGTCGTCTCCGGCTCCGGCCCGGACGCCTCGGCCGGCGCGGTGGTCGCCCGGCTGCGCGACGCGCTCGCCGGGCTGCTGCGGGTGTGCCGCAGCAGCCCGGCCCGGCTGGCCCAGTGGTGCGGGGACGACGGGCTGGTGCTGCGCTGGCAGATGACCCGCCCGGAGCGCGGGGTGGAGCACACCGGGCTGATGTCACTGCGCCGCTGGGCGGGCTTCGTCGACACCCTCGAGCCGCTGCGCGCGGCCGGCCTGCACGAGGCCCGGGCGCTGCTGCTCGGCGGCGAGCTGCCCGCCGACGACGCCGTCCGCGCGTTCGAGTCCGGGATGGCGCTGGCCTCGCTGGCCGAGCGCCGAGGCGCCTCGGATCTGGAGTCGTTCGACGCCGCGGCGCACGAGCAGGCGATCGCCCGGTTCACCGCGGCCGCGAAGGCGGTGCGCGAGCACCTGCGCACGGCGCTGCCCGCCGCGGTGCTGGCCGCGCGGCCGGTCGACGCTGCCGGCGGCGACCGGGTCGCTGCGCTGCAGCGGGAGCTGGTCGAGTCCCGGCGCGGACCGGGCGTGCGCGGGCTGCTGGCCCGCCACGGCGACCTGGTCACCGCGGTGACGCCGTGCGTGCTGGCCAGCCCCGAGTCGGTGGCCCGCTTCCTCCCCGCCGAGGTCGGCCTGTTCGACCTGGTCGTCTTCGACGAGGCCTCGCAGATCCGGGTGGCCGACGCGGTGGGCGCCCTGGGCCGGGCGCGCGCCGCCGTGGTCGTCGGCGACAGCCGGCAGATGCCGCCGACGTCGCCCACCGAGCCGTCGTCCGGCGCGGCCGAGGACGACGCGGCCGGGCTGGGCACCGCGGTCGAGGACGAGGAGTCGATCCTCTCCGCGTGCGTGCGGGCGCAGGTGCCCCGGCAGGAGCTGTCGTGGCACTACCGCAGCCAGGACGAGTCGCTCATCGCGTTCAGCAACGCCACCTACTACGGCAACCGGCTCTCCTCGTTCCCGGCCCCGACCGCCGGCCGCCCGACGGCGGGCGTCGACGGCCGCGGCATCTCGCTGGTGCGGGTCGAGGGCACCTTCCACCGGACCGGCGCCGGGCGGCTGTTGCGCACCAACCCGATGGAGGCCAAGGCGGTCGTCGCGGAGGTCCGTCGCCGCTTCGACGCGGTGCCCGTGGACGCCGCGCCGTCCGCACTGCCGTCGATCGGCGTGGTCACCTTCACCGCGCAGCAGCGGGCCTGCATCGAGGGCCTGCTGCACGACGCCGGCGACGAGCGGCTGGTCGAGGCGCTGGACCGCACCGACGGCGCGGGGCTGTTCGTCAAGACCGTGGCCGACGTGCAGGGCGACGAGCGCGACGTGGTCCTGCTCTCCACCGGGTTCAGCGCGGACGACCGCGGTCGCCTGCCACTGCACTTCGGGCCGCTCAACCGGGTGGGCGGGGAGCGTCGGCTCAACGTCGCGGTCACCCGCGCCCGCCGGCAGGTCGTCGTCTTCTCCTCGTTCGACCCCTCTCAGCTGCGCGCCGAGCAGACCTCCTCGGTGGGCGTGAAGCACCTGCGCGCCTACCTCGACCTGGCCGCGCTCGGCAGCGACGCGCTGCCCGGGGACGCCCGACCGGCCGCCGTCCCCGACCCGCACCGGGAGGAGGTCGCGGCGGCGCTGCGCGAGCGCGGGCTGGTGGTGCGCACCGACGTCGGCCTGTCGCGGTTCCGCCTCGACCTGTCGCTGGCCCGCCCCGACGCTCCGGACACCCCGGTGGTCGCGGTGCTGCTCGACGGGCCGGCGTGGGCCGCCCGCCGCACGGTCGGCGACCGCGACGGGCTGCCGGTCGAGGTGCTCTCCGGGGGTCTGCGCTGGCCGGCGGTCGAGCGGGTGTGGCTGCCCGCCTGGCTGTGCGACCGGGAGGCGGTGCTCGACCGGCTGGTCGCCGCCGTCGACGCGGCGCCGGCTCCGGTGCCGGTCCTCGCGGCGGCGGTCGAGGAGCCGGTGCTCGCCGCGCCGCCGGTCCCCGCCCCCGCCGAGCCGCCGGCCGCCGAGGTCCGGGTCGCCGTTCCGCTGCGGGCCGCGGCGCCTGCCGTGGTCGAGGCCCCGGTCGCGCCGGCGCCTGAGCCTGCGCGGCGGCCGTCGAGGAGGCGGGCGCCCGCACCCGCGCTGGACGGCGAGCGGCCGTTCGTGCCGTGGACGCCGAAGCCCGCCGGCGACCGCACGGTGCTCGACTCGCTCGCCGACCCGCGGGCCGCCCGGGCGGTCCGGCGGGTGGTGGCCGCCGGGCTCCGGGCGGAGGGGCCGGTGCACGCGGACCGGCTGGTCCGGCTGGCCGCCGGCGCCTTCGGCCTGTCCCGGGTCGGCGGGGCCCGCCGCGACGCGCTGCTGGGGCTGCTGCCCCCGGCCACCGTCGACGGCGCGTTCGTCTGGCCGGCGTCGCTGGACCGCGCGACCTGGACCGGCTTCCGCCGGCAGGCGGCGAGCGCCGAGCGGCCGCTGGAGCACGTCGCGCCCGAGGAGGTCGGCAACGCGATGGCGGCGGTGTGCCGGGCCGGTGGCGCGCTGGCCGCGGACGAGCTGTTCCTGCGGACGGCGGAGGTGTTCGGCCACCGCCGCCGGACGCCGTCCCTCACGCCGCTGCTGGAGGCCGCGCTCACCCGCGCGCTCGAGGCCGGCCGGCTCGTGCCCCGGGCCGACGGCTCGCTCACCCTCCCGTGAGCGCCGCACCCCGGGCCGTGGACGAGGGACCGGTCAGTCCGGCGTCAGGAAGGTGCAGGTGGGTCCGTTCGCCCGGGCCAGGCGCCGGTCCAGCGTCACCACGGGGACGTCCAGCTCCTCGGCCAGGGCGACGTAGGCGGCGTCGTAGGCGGTCACGGTCGGGTGCAGCTCCCAGACCCGCTCCGCGAACGGCTCGAAGCCGAACACCGCCACCCGCAGCTGCGCGAGGTCGTGGTGGGCCAGCGCCGCCACGTCACGGGTGAGGTGCCCGGCCATGACGTTGCGTCGCAGCGAGTTGGAGACCTCGACGAAGAGGTGGGCCGGAGCGGCCAGGGGCTGTCCTTCCATCGCTTCCCGGGCCCAGTCGCCCTCCGGTCCGTCGTTGACGAGGGCCGCGACGACGGCGGAGGAGTCCACGACGAGCGTCACGCTCGATCGGCGTCCTTCGCCTCCAGGATGGCCTCGACCGGCACCCGCGTACCCGTGGCCCGGACGCGGTGCCGGACACGCTCCCAGAACTCGTCGGGGCTGGGTCGTTCGGCCAGGGCGTTCAGTTCGGCCAGGACGTACTCCTGCAACGACTGCCCGGCCCGCGCAGCCCGCGCCGCGAGCACGTCCCGGGTCTCGTCGGGGACGTTCCGGATGGTCATGGAGACCGGCATGGCATCAAGGTAGCAGCTCCGCCTGCACCATGCATGCATCGGGGGTCGTCCGCCGACGTCTCAGGGTCGGGATGGGGGACGTCCCGGATGTCGTGGGTCCTCGGACTGGCGCACCATGGCGGGCTGGATGCACCGCACAGGCGGCCGGCTGCCATCTGCCTCACAGGCGGAGGACCTACCGTCGCCCCCACCGCCGTCGACGGGAGGCCGCACCGCGTGGACGAGGCGCTGCACCCCACCGGAGCCGTCGCCGACCTGGCCGCGACGCGCCAGATCGACCTGCTCGACCCCGGCGACCCGGACCGGATCGGCCCCTACGACCTGCTCTGCCGGCTGCCGCGCGGCGGCCAGGGCGCGGACGTCTTCGTCGGCTCGGCCGGCCCGGACGCCCCCCTGGTCGTCATCAAGCGGCTGCCCGAGGCCGCGCCGGAGCTGGCCCGGCGCCGGCTGGCCCGCGAGGTCGAGAACGCCGCCCGGGTGAAGAGCCCCCGCGTGGCGCGGATCGTCGACCAGGACCTGGACGCCGACGCGCCCCACTACGTGCAGGAGTACGTGGCCGGGACGCCGCTGGACGAGTTCCTCGCCCGCCGGTCGGGCGGGCTCAACACCGAGGAGCTGCGCCGGGTGGCGATCGGGCTGCTGCGGGCGCTGCGCGACGTGCACGCCGCCGGCGTCGTCCACCGCGACGTCAAGCCGGGCAACATCGTCATCTCCGGCAGCGACGTCTGCCTGGTCGACTTCGGCATCAGCCGCTACGTCGGGCCCGAGCCGGCACCGGGCACCGCCACCACCGGGCTGACCGTGGTCGGCACCAAGCTGTTCGCCAGCCCCGAGCAGCTGGCCGGCGCCGCGCTCACCGAGGCCAGCGACGTCTACAGCTGGGGCATGGTCATCGCCTACGCCGCCGGCGCCGTCCACCCGGTGGACCCCGACGACACCATGTCCGACGCCGACTACTACCTGGCGCTGCGGGCCGGCCGGCTCGATCTCAGGCACGTGCCGCCCGACCTGCGGAGCAGCGTCACCCAGGCGCTGCGGTTCGCCCCGGACCGGCGTCCCCCGGTGGCCCGGCTGCTCCGCCAGGTCGAGGCCGGGACCCGCTGGCTCGGCGAGACCTCGCAGGTCCCCGACCCGCGGACGACGGTGCGCGACCTGCTCTCGCCGGAGGCGCTGGCCGAGGCGGCGCGCTACCAGCTGGGCCGGTGGGAGCGGGCGGTCGCCGACACCCGGTCGGGCTACGCGGCGGCGCTCGCGGCGATGGTGCTGCTGGGCATCGTCGCCGGGCTGCTGCTGGCCGTCGTCTACCGCATCGTCGTCTGAACCGTGATCGTGGTCTGAACAGCCGGCTGAACCGTCGGCGCCCCGAGGAGGAACCGTGTCCGGGTTGTACGAGCGGGCCCTGGCCCAGCAGCGCCTCGACGCGCGTCGCCAGCGCTACCGGGAGCGGCGGCGGGTGCTGCTCGCGGTCCTCTGCGCGACCGCCGTGGTCTTCTTCGCCGTCTTCGCCCGCTGAGCCCGTGCGCGTCTGCCCCCGCTGCCTGGAGCCCCTGGACGCGCCGGTGTGGCGCGACGCCACCGGCGCGCCGCGGCGCCCGCCGGCCGAGCGGCGCAGCCGCTGGCAGCGCTGGCTCGACCCGCTGCGGGGCGAGCCGCTGCCCCCGCCCACGCTCAAGGACGCCGCCGGTGCCGCCGCGGCGAACGTCGGCCCCACCTGCCCGCGCGGGCACCGGCTGCCGCCGTCGTTCCTCGACCGGCCGACGATCGTCGTCGGCCTGGTGGGGCTGACCGGCGCGTCGAAGAGCACCTACCTCACCGTGCTCGTCGACCAGCTGCACGAGGGGGCGCTGGCCCCGCTCGGCGTCTCGGTGGAGATGGACGAGGACAGCGCGGCCCGCTTCGAGGACGCCCGCTACCGGCTGCTGGTCGCGCGCCAGCAGCTGCCGCTGACCCCGCCGCTGCTGGGCGAGGGCAGCTCGCCGGAGCCGTTCTCGCTGGTGCTGCGCGGCCCGGGCCGCGGCGGGGCCGAGCGCTCGGTCAACCTGGTCTTCTTCGACGCCTCCGGCGAGCAGCTCTACCGCAGCGAGGACATGGGCCGCTACGGGCGCTTCCTGTACGCCGCGACCGCGTTCCTGGTGATGCTGGCCCCCGGGGTGTTCCCGGGGCTGCGGCACCTCGCCGACCCGGGCGAGGAGTCCCTGGGCCTGGCCCGGCACACCCAGATGGTGGTGAACCTGGCCAACCTGGTGCGCAGCGCCCGGCACCTGCACCCCGACAGCGCCCTGGAGGGGGTGTCGACCGCCGTCGTCCTCACCAAGGCGGACAAGCTGCGTGCGGTGGCGGACTTCCCGGCCGACACCCTGGGCGACCCCGACCTCGCCGCCGTGCCGCTGGCGCACCGGTTCGAGGACGTGCACCGCACCAGCTCCCGGCTGGTGGACTTCCTGGAGGCCGAGGGCGGGTCGAACCTGCTCACCACGGCGCTGCACCGGCTGCCGCGGCCCACCGTGCACGCGGTCTCGGCCACCGGCGCGGACGCCCGGGACGGCGGCTACCCGCGGATCGCCCCGGCCGGCTGCCTCGACCCGCTGCTGGTGCTGCTGGCCCGCGCCGGGTTCCTCCCCGACGACGGGCTGGACGTCGACGAGCACGGCGCCGGGCTGTCCCGCGAGTGGTCGGGATGAGCGGCCGGGCCTGCCCGCAGGCGCTCTACACCTCGGCCGCCCGCACCCTGGAGGGCCCGGGGTTCGGCGTCCTCGCCCGGTCCGCGGACTGGCCGGCCGAGGTCGGGCGCAGCCGCGCGGCGCTCGGCGCGCTGGTCGGCTTCCGGCCGGAGGACGGCGAGGCCTACGGGTTTCTGCACCGCGGCGACGGGCGGGTGCTCTACCGCAAGGTCGCCGCCCGCGCCGACGGCTTCGGCCGGCCCGGCAACTACCTCGTGCACCTGCTGTGGGACGGCAGCGGCCGGCTCGGGGTCCGCGAGCTGCTGCAGCTGCGCCGCACCGGCCGGCTGCTCGCAGCGCTGCCCGAGGACTGCTTCCCCACCGCCGATCTCACGCCGCTGCGGGTGCCGCTCGCCGACCGCACCGTGCCCGCGCTGACCGCCGAGGACGTCGACGCCCTCACCCCGCTGCTGGCCGGGGTGCTGGCCGCGCTCGCCGCCGACCGCGGGACCTGCCCGCTGCCACGCCGGACGCCCTCGGGCCGGGAGGTGGCCGACGTCGTCTTCGCCGTGCTGCCCCGGGCGCTGACCGCCGCCGTCTCGCTGCACGCCGGCCCCCGGGCGGACGACGGCGACACCGCGCCGGTCACCGTCGAGCTGGCCGCCGCAGAGCCGGGCACCGCACCCCCGCGGGCCCCGGCCGACACCGAGCGCGCCCGCACGCTGCTCGAGGCCGTCTGCAAGGCCGAGCTGCCGCCGGACGACGTGGCCGACCTGCGCCGGCTGGACGCCTGGCTGTTCGCGGACGCCTGGGCCGAGCGGGACGCCGCCGCGCTGACCGCCGACCAGCTGGCCTGCGTGCTGGAGTCCCCCGCCGCGCCCGGCTGGCTGGCCCGCGGGCGCAACACCGCCGCCGCGCTGGACGCGGCCGAGGGCAGCCCGCTGGTCGAGGCGTCGCTGCGGGCGGCGGTCGAGCGGGAGCCCGCGGCCGCCGAGCTGGTCCGCACCGAGGTGGTGGCGGCGCTGCTCGACGAGGTGTTCGACGGCGCGGCCGGCCCGGCCGGGCTCGCCGTCGGGCTGGCCGGCGTGACCCAGGGCGACCTGTGCCGGGCCGTCGCCGACCAGGTGTCCCGCGGCCGGCGGGTGGCCCGGCTGGACCGCGCGACCGGCCTGCTGGTCGAGCAGGCGCTGAGCCTGGGCGTCGACCTGCCGCTGCTGCGGCTGACCGGCGACCACTGGCAGCTGGCGCTGCTGGCCACCCGGCGCCGGGTGGTCGGCGACGCGCTGGCCGACCAGTGGCGGCGGGCCGGCGCCGAGCAGTGGGACGACGAGCGGCGGGCGCTGCTGGGCAACCTGCTCGTCGCCGACGCCGGCTGGCTGGCCCGGCTGGACGGCGCCGTCCCGACGTCGTGCCTGCCGCCGGTGCTGCGGTGGGCGGCGCTGCGGTTGGACGCCGCCGGGGTGGAGCAGCTCGCCGTCGCGGTGGCGACCGGGGTGGGCGCCGGGCTGGGCTGGGCGCTGCGCGAGGTGCTCTTCGGCGCGCAGCTGCCCGCGGCCGACGCCGGCGGCGTCCTGGGCCGGCAGCTGGAGCTGCTGCTGGTCGACGACGGCTGGCCGCGGGAGCTGGCCGAGTCGCTCGCCCGCGGCTCCGAGGGCGGGGACGGCCCGCGCCGCCGCCGGTGGCGCGGGTGACCCCTGGGGCGGCTGGGACCGGACGACGCTGACCGACGGGGCGCCGGGCGGTCGCGCTGTCGAGTCGATCACGTACTGTCGGTGACGGCTGCCCGGGAGGAGGGGATCCGGCATGGACGCGACGGACGGGGTCCGCCGGCACCGGCCTGCCCGGGGCTGAGCGCGCGTGCAGCCCGACGACGTCGTCGCCGACCGCTACCGGCTCCGGTCCCTGCTCGCGACCGGGGGCATGGGCCAGGTCTGGCGGGCGGAGGACCTGGTGCTGGGCCGTCCCGTCGCGGTCAAGGTGCTGCGCCGCGAGTACACCGGCGACCCGGTGTTCCTGGCCCGCTTCCGCAGCGAGGCCCGGCTGTCGGCGGGGATCATCCACCCCCACGTCGCCGTCCTGCACGACTACGGGGAGGTCGAGCCCGCCGCGGCCGGCGGCGACCGGCTGGTGTACCTGGTGATGGAGCTGGTCGAGGGCGAGCCGCTGTCCGACCTGCTGGGCCGCGAGCGCCGGCTCACCGCCGAGCAGACGCTGCACCTGCTCGGCCAGGCCGCCGCCGCGCTGGCCGCGGCGCACGCGGCCGGGGTGGTGCACCGGGACGTCAAACCGGGCAACCTGCTGGTCACCCCGGACGGCACGCTCAAGATCACCGACTTCGGCATCGCGTGGTCGGCGGCGAACGCGTCGGTCACCCCGACCGGTCACGTCGTCGGGACGGCGCAGTACCTCGCCCCCGAGCAGGTCCGGGGGGACAGGGCGACCGCGGCCAGCGACGTCTACTCCTGGGGCACGGTGGCCTACGAGTGCCTGGCCGGTCGCCGCGCCTTCGACGGCGCCGACCCGGTCGCGGTGGCCGTGCAGCGGCTCCGGCAGGCGCCCGACCCGCTGCCGGCCGACGTCCCGGAGCCGGTCCGGCGGCTGGTCGGCCGGGCCCTCGCCGAGGACCCGGCCGAGCGGATCCCCGACGGGGCGGCGCTGCTGGCCGCGGTAGACGACGTCGCCGCCGGGCGCGGGTCCGCGCGGAGCGAGACCCGCGTGCTGCCCGTCGTCCCCGCGCCCACCGGCACCCTGCCCACCCACACGCCGCCCACCCACACGCCGCCCACCGTCACCCTGCCCACCCCGCTCCCGGTGGCCGACGACGGCGGGGAGGACGACGTCCCCCCGCGCCGCCTGCTGCTCGTGCCGCTGACCGCGGCGCTGCTGCTGGTGGTCGCGGTCGCCGGCGGGCTGCTGCTCCTCGGCACCCGCGGCGCTCCCGCGCCCGCCGCGAGCCCGTCGGCGGCGTCCCCCACCCCGACGTCCCCCGCGCCGTCCCCCACGCCGCCGCCGTCCCCGCCGGTCCTCCGCGTCCGCCTGGCCGCCGCCGACTACGTCGGCCGGCCGGTGGCCGAGGTGCAGGCCCGGCTGGTGGGGCTGGACCTGCTGGTCACCCTGCGCGGCGTCGAGACCTCCGACGTCCCCGCCGGTCAGGTGCTCGCGCTGGACACGGTCGGCGAGGTGCCGGTGGGGACGACGGTGACCGTCACCCACGCCGTCGCCCCACCCCCGCCCCCGACCACGCCACCCGCGCCGTCCCCGACCGCCACCCCGACCCCGACGGCGCAGCCGGCCACGACCGGCGGGAACGACGCCGGCGACGGGGAGCCCGACCGCAAGCGGGGCCGCGGGTGGGGCCGCCACCGCGGCGACGGCGGGGACGGCTGAACGGTGGTCGGGCCGCGGCTGCTGGACGGGCGGAGCCGGTCATCCCGCCGGCCGCTCGGCCGGCACGCCGGCTCCCTCAGGACTGCCAGCGCTTGCGCACGTCCGCGGCGAACTCGCTGTACTCGCGGACGGGGAGGACCTCCTCGAGCGTGAGGTGGTGGCTCATCGGCAAGTCGCCCATGACGATCCGGTCGAGCTGGTCGTGCGACTCGACGTCGACGATGCCGATGACCCGGCGCTGCCCGGATACCTTGTAGAGGCTCTTGATGACGCCGGCGTCGATCGCCGCGAGCGCCGCCTCGGTCTCCTTCTCCCAATCCTCCCAGAACTCGTCGCGGCCCAGGCGGGTGTGCTCGACGCGGAAGCTGACGTGGAACAGCACGGGGTGGCTCCTCGCTGACGGGCGACGCCCGATCGCAGCGCCGCGGCCGGTGGATGGGCGCCACAGCGTCCTCGCGATGGGTGGCGGCGACAAGACGCCGGCGGACGGTCCGGCGCCGGACCGGCGCGGGCCGGGTAATGGAGATGCGGCGCGGGGTGGTGTTCGCGTTCACTGCACCGGCCGCGCGGCACCCTGTCCCCCCGCGAGAAGTGAAAGGACCATGGAGAAGATCAACGATCGGCTGCTCAACTGGGCGTCGATCCTCGAGCCGACCACCCGCCTGCAGGCCGAGCGCACCGCGTCGATGCCGTTCATCCACCCGCACGTCGCGCTCATGCCCGACGCGCACCTGGGCCTGGGCGCGACAGTCGGCTCGGTGATCCCCACCGACCGCGCGATCATCCCGGCCGCGGTGGGGGTGGACATCGGCTGCGGCATGATGGCCGTGCGCACCCAGTTCACCGGCGACGACCTGCGCGGGCGCGACCTGGCGGTCCTGCACGCGCAGATCTCGCGGGCCGTCCCGCTGTCGGCCGGCCGCTACAACAAGAAGCTGCGCGACACGGCCGCGGCACGGGTCGCCGAGCTGCGCGACCTGCCCGGGGCGGCGCAGGCCGACGCCGTCACGCCCAACTGGCCGCTGCAGCTGGGCTCCCTCGGGTCGGGCAACCACTTCATCGAGGTGTCGCTCGACGAGGCCGACCAGGTGTGGCTGTTCCTGCACTCGGGCTCGCGCGGGGTCGGCAACAAGCTGGCGACCAAGCACATCCGGGTGGCGCAGGAGCGGACGAGGGCCCGGGGCGTCGACCTGCCCGACCGCGACCTCGCCTACCTGGAGGAGGGCGAGCCCGCGTTCGACGCCTACATCGAGGCGCTGCGCTGGGCGCAGCGGTTCGCCGCGCTCAACCGCGAGGAGATGATGGACCGCGTCGCCGACCAGGTGTCGCGCTTCCTCGCCGAGGAGGTCCGGCGCGTGCAGGTGGTCCAGTGCCACCACAACTACACCGAGCGCGAGGAGCACTACGGCGCCGAGGTGTGGCTGTCCCGGAAAGGCGCGATCTCCGCGCAGGCGGGCCAGTGGGGGCTGATCCCGGGCTCGATGGGCACGGCGTCCTACGTCGTCGTCGGCAAGGGCGACGTCGAGTCGCTGACCTCCGCACCGCACGGCGCCGGGCGCAACCACTCCCGCGGCGCCGCGCGGCGGCTGTTCACCCGGGCCGACCTCGACCGGCGCATGGCGGGCATCGCCTGGGGCCGCTCGGACGCGTTCCTCGACGAGCACCCCGACGCCTACAAGCCGGTGGACGTCGTGATGGCCGACGCCGCCGACCTGGTGGAGGTGCGGCACACGCTGCGCCAGGTGGTCAACGTCAAGGGCGACTGACGCAGCCGGCCGATGTCCTCGCCGCGGTGCTCGTGCTCTGCCGATGCTCGTGCTCTGCCCATCACGGTGGGCAGAGCACGAGCATGCCGAGGACGCCTGTCCCCCGCCGGTCAGGCCGGGCGGCCCGGCTCCGGCTGCACCGTGCCGAGGGCGTCGGTGTGGATGCTGCGGTAGCGGCGGTCGTGGAACAGCTCCGCGGTCAGGACCCGGCGGCCGGAGCTGACCACCGGGAACGCGGCCGCGGCGAGCAGAGCACCGACGCACGGCCCGAGCAGGTGGATCCACAGCGGGGGAACTGCCCGCTGTGCCAGGTCGGCCCGAAGGTGCGCGGGGTTCATGCTGGCCCCGGTGGGCGGCCCGCCCACGGGCACCAGCGCGGCGAGGGCGACCACGGCCGGGGTCCAGCGGGCGGTGCGCGCCGAACAGCTCCAGGTAGCTCCAGACCACCGGGCACCCGAGGGACCAGCCGAGCACGGTCGCGTCGCGCAGGTCGAGGGCCTCCAGGACGTCGAACAGGTCGCGGGCCAGCCGCGCCACCCGGTAGCCGTGCCCGGGCTGGCCGGAGGACGGTACGGCGGTCCAGCGCCCGGCGGGCCGCCGCACCGTGGCCGGCGGCCCGCCGGGACGCAGGCCCCCTCCAGGGCACCCGGTCCTCGCCTGGCGTGCCCTGAGCTGGCGGGGGACTCGGGGTGAGGGTCCTCCTACGAGGGGGGAGGAGGGGGTCCTTCACGGGGTGGGCGAGCCGCCGTTGGCGTTGAGGGTCTCGCCGATGACGTAGCTGGACTCGGGGCTGGCGAGGAACACGTAGGCCGGGGCCATCTCCGCCGGCTGGCCCGGACGGCCCAGCGGCGCCGACCCGCCGAACTGGGTCAGCTTCTGCTCCGGCTGCCCGCCGGCGACCTGCAGCGGCGTCCACACCGGGCCGGGCGCCACGACGTTGACCCGGATGCCCTTCTCGGCCACCTGCTGGGCCAGCGCCTTGCTGAACCCGTTGATCGCCCACTTGGTGGAGGCGTAGTCCAGCAGGATCGGCGAGGGCTGGTAGGACTCCTTCGACGCGGTGTTGATGATCGTCGAGCCCGGCGGCATGTGCGCGATCGCGGCCTTGCACAGCCAGAACATCGCGAACACGTTCGTGGTGTAGGTGTCGACGAACTGCTCGGTGGACAGGTCGGCGATGTCCTCGACGAACTGCTGCCGGCCGGCGATGTTGGCCAGGATGTCCACCCCGCCCAGCTCGTCGACGGCGGTCTGCACCAGCTGCTGGCAGAAGGCTTCGTCCTTCAGGTCGCCCGGAACGGTCACGGCCTTGCGGCCGGCCTTCTCGACGAGCGTGACGACCTCCTGCGCGTCGGCCTCCTCCTCGGGCAGGTAGTTCAGGACGACGTCGGCGCCCTCGCGGGCGAACGCGATGGCTGTGGCCCGGCCGATGCCCGAGTCGGCGCCGGTGACGATCGCCTTGCGCCCGGTCAGCCGCCCGGTGCCCCGGTAGGTCTCCTCCCCGGCGTCGGGCTTGATGGGCATGTCCTGCTCGAGGCCCGGGCCCTCCTGGGTCTGGGCCATCTCCTCGGTCGGGCCGGGGTACTGCGTGGTGGGGTCCTGCATCGTGTACTGGTCGGGCACTGGTTCTCCTCCTTGTTGTTGGGTGGGGCGGCCCTCCTGCAGGGCCCCGCCGCCGGCTCCGTCCCGAGGCTCACCTCGAGTGTGCGAGGGGTGAGGAGGACGGGTCCTCTCATCGTGGGGGGCAGGAGGGTCCTCCTACTCGCCGAGCCCGGCGATGAGCCGGGGGGCGTAGCCGGCCGCGGTCAGCGGACGGCGGACAGCCGTTCGTGGGTGCGCCGGGTCGAGGCGTTGCTGACCAGGACGTCGATGCGGCCGAACGCCTCGACGGCCTCGGCGACGATCGCCCGGCAGTTCGCGGGGTCGGACACGTCGCCGGGCAGCGGTAGCTCTGCTCGTCGTGGTCGGGCCTGGGGTCCATGCGCGTCTCGGAGCCGGGCGGGGTCTGCTGCTGGTCGGGCCGGCTCATGGGGTCTCTCCATCGGTGCGGGAGGCGTGCGCCACCCCGTCAGCGGCACCGCGGTGGTGTGTCGGGAGGGCGCCGATCGGGAGTGGACGGCGGTTCCCGCCCACCCGGGGACCGGGCTGCCGAGCGGGCGCTGGGACGTCGGAGGCAGGGCCGACGGCCACGTCCTGCCCACGCGGGCACGTGCTGAACCCATCCTCCGGTGCTTTTCCGCTTGGCCCGGGCGTGTCGGCCGATCGGCTGTTAACGTCGCAAACAGGTCGAAGACCCGGCCTGACGTGGATGTCCGTGGGACGCCGTCAACCGGTTGGGTCCGTCCACCGGCCGCGGCGCCCCGGGAGGGGGACGTCATGTGCCCATCTGCTGTCCCGGCGGTGGCCGAGGAGTACTCGCGCCCGCTCCTCGTGTCGATCGACCTGTCCGCCGGTCGGATCCGACTGTCCGGTGAACTCGACCGGGCCTGCGCCCACCACCTGGGCGACGCCCTCGCCGCGCTCGCCGGGAGCCCCCACCGGAGCTGGACCATCGACCTCACGCGGGTGACCTTCTGCGACGCCGAGGGCCTGCGGGCCCTCACCCGGGCACGGGACCTGGCCGGCAGCCGCGGGTGCACCGTCCGGCTGGTCGGCCCCGGCGCCACACTCGCCCACCTGCTGATCCTGGTGGACCTGCACCACCTCGTCGCGGACCCCGGGAGCGGCCCGACCCTCGCGCCGGTGCCCAGACGCGGGTGACCCCACCCTGTGCCCGCAGGTCAGCGGTGGACGACGAGCTCAGTGCGGGTGGCGCAAGCCGGCGGGACGCGGGGGGACGAACGTGAGCGCGGTGAGGGCGAGGACGGCCCCGATGGTGGTGTCGAGGGCGCGGTAGACCGCCGAGTCGGCCGGCGCCGCCTGGACCACCTGCAGGAAGAGGACGACGTAGCCGGCGATGAACAGGCAGTAGAGCCCGTAGTGGACCGGCTCGACGGTGAAGGCGGCCCAGACCACGACGGTCACCGCGACGAGCAGGAGCACACCCGAGGGCCGGACGATCGCGGCGAACAGGCCGATGGTGAGGACGCCGAGCACGGTGCCGAGCCAGCGCTCGAGGCCGCGGCTGGCGGTGGTGACCCAGTCGGCCTTGAGGACGTTGAGCACGGTCAGAGTGACCCAGTAGCCGCGCAGGCCGGACAGCTGCAGGGCGACGAGCTGGGCGACGACGAGGCACGACGACAGCCGCAGGGCGTGCCACCGCGTCCGCGCGTCGGGGTGCACGAGCGCCCGGGTGGTGTCGCGGACCAGGCGTGCAGCCGGTCGGCGCCGGTGGTCCAGGGGCGCGGCGACGCGGGAGCGCAGTGGGGGCAGCAGGCGCAGGGCCCGGTGGGCGACGTCGACGCGCAGCACCAGGCCGAGCAGGATCTCCGCGGCGCCGCCGGCGACGACGACCAGGCAGAGCAGGACGGTCCGGACCGGCGGCAGCGGGAAGTGGCCGAGGGTGACGAACCCGACCATCGCCTGCACCCCGACGACGCCGGCGGCGGCCCCGCCCGCGGTGAGCAGCCCGGCCAGGGCACCCAGGCCGGCCAGGGTGACCAGGGCCAGCACGGGTGTGGGTGCGGTGACCGACCCGAGGAAGGCCGCGCCGGCGAGCACCACCACCGAGGTGGCCATCACCGCCCGGGGTCGGTCGAGGCCGCTGGTCAGCCCGACCGAGCCGGCGTTGACCGCACCGGAGGCGGCGGCGACGCCCACGCGCGGATCGGCGAGCGTGGTGGCCACGGCCAGCACGACGCCCACACCGACGGCGTAGCGCAGAGCTCCCCAGGGAGCCCACTGTCGGCCGTGCACGGTGCCGGCGGCCGCCAGGACCTCGTGACCCCGCGGCCGCTCCTCGGCGCTCTCGGCCATCGACGCCCCTGCCCGACCGGGGTGGTCGGTCCCCGGCGGCGACGCTAGTCGGCCTCCCGCACCCCGTCGAGCCGGCACCCGTCCCCCTGCGCCCGCACCGCGTCCACGGCCGGGCCCCGTGTCGCCGCCCCGGGGACGGGTAGGAGGCCGCGGGGGCACCGCCGTCCGCACCCGTGGACGGCGACGGTGCCCGCTCTCGCAGGTCGCCGAGCCACGAGCGCCACCGCCGGTCGACCCCGAGCCCGAGGGAGTCGTCGATGACGGACACGGACAGCGGCCGGGTGGTCGTGGTGACCGGCGCCAGCGGGGGGATCGGGCAGGCCACCGCCGTCGCCTTAGCCCGGCGCGGCGACCGGGTCGCGTTGCTGGCCCGCGGCGAGAAGGGGCTGGCCGGGGCGGCCGAGGACGTCCGGGCGGCCGGTGGGACGCCGCTGGTCGTGCCGGTCGACGTCTCCGACGCCGAGGCCGTGGAGGCCGCCGCCGACCGGGTCGAGCGCGAGCTGGGCCCGGTCGACGTCTGGTGCGACGTCGCCTTCTCCACCGTGTTCGCCCCGTTCGACCAGGTGACCACCGAGGAGTACCGCCGCGTCACCGGGGTGACCTACCTCGGCTTCGTGCACGGCACCATGGCGGCGCTGCGGCGGGTGAAGCCGCGCGACCGCGGGGTCGTCGTCCAGACCGGTTCGGCGCTGGGCCGGCGCGGCATCCCCCTGCAGAGCGTCTACTGCGGGGCCAAGCACGCCATCAAGGGCTTCACCGAGTCGGTGCTCACCGAGCTGAGGCACGAGGGCAGCAACGTGCGCATCACCCAGGTGTACGCGCCCGGGGTGGACACCCCGCAGTTCCTGGACTGGTACCTGGCGAGGAACGGCTACTCCGGCCAGCTGACCGAGGCGGACGACCCGCCGGACGCGCCGGTGGACCTCTTCTCCCCTGCCGACGGGCCGGACGGGCGCGACTTCGGTGCCCGCGGGCGCTTCAGCGACCGCTCGTGGAGCCGGGACCCGCAGAGCTGGGTGAGCCGCTACCACGGTGCGGTCGCCGCGCTCGCCGCCGCCGGGCTCCCCGGGGTGGCCGCGGCGCTGCACCGGGGTCGCTGACCGGCGCTCCCCGTGTCCCGCCGTCGACCCGACCGGGAGGAGCCCTCCGGTGACCGATCGCCCGACCGCCCGCCCGCCCCGGGGTCCCGGGCGGGCGCGGGCGCGGCCGGGCGGGGCAGCGGACACCGACCCCGAGGAGGTCGCCGGAGGGCGGGGTCGAGGTGACCGCCGGGCCGACTCGTGGGTGCAGGCCACGGTGTCGCTGCTCGCCGGCGTGCTCGCGAGCCTGCCGCTGCTGCCCCTCGTCGAGACCCGGCTGTGGCCGCTGGCGGTCTGGGACGTCACCGTCGCCGTCTACCTGACCTGGGTGTGGCGGATCAGCTGGCCCTGCGACGCCGCGCGGACCCGGCGGCTGGCCAGCCGCGAGGACCCCTCCCGCCGGTCGGTCGACCTGCTCCTCTGGGGCGCCGCCCTGGTCAGCCTGGGCGGGGTCGCCCTGGCCCTGCTGGGGTCGGTCGACGCGCACAGCGGCGCCCGGGCGACGGCGATCAGCCTGGGGACCGCGACCGCGGTGCTCTCCTGGGCGCTGGTCCACACGCTGTTCGCCCTCACCTACGCGCGGCTGTACTACACCGGGCGCCCCGGCGGGATCGACTTCAAGCAGGACACCCCGCCCGCGTACAGCGACTTCGCCTACCTCGCCTTCACCGTCGGGACCTCCTTCGCCACGTCCGACCCGACGCTCACCGACACCACGATGCGCAAGGCCGTCCTGGCGCAGTGCCTGCTGTCGTTCGTCTTCGGGACGGTGATCCTGGCCGTGGTGGTCAGCCTCATCCCGAGCCTCGTGGGTTGACCGCCGTCGGGGACGCCGGCCGGCCGCGGTCAGGACGACGGCGTCAGACCGCGGACCCGGTCGATGAGCTCGCGCTCGCAGACCTCCAGGAAGCCGTCCGGGTCCGGGCCGGCGTTCTGCAGCACGACGTGGTCGAACCCGGCGTCCACGTAGGGCTGCACCTTCTGCAGGTGCACCTCGGGGTCGGGGCCGACGGAGAACTGCTGCTTGATGTCCTCGGGCTTGACCGTCTCGCTGGCGGCGGCGAAGTTGACCGGGTTGGGCAGCTCGCTCATCACCTTCCAGCCCGACAGCGCCCACCGGCTCTTGTCCAGGGCCTCCTGGACGGCGGACTCCTCGTCGGCCGCCCACGCCATCGACACCTCGGCGTAGCGCGGGCCTTTGCCGCCGGCGTCCCGGTAGGCCTCGACCAGCTCGCCGCGCGGCTCGGTGGCGAACAGCCCGTCGCCGCACTCGGCGGCCAGCACCGAGGCGTTGTGCCCGCCGCTGGCCACCGCGATCACCGGCAGCTGGTCGGGCAGGTCGAAGACGCGGGCGTCCTCCAGCTGCAGGTACTGGCCGTCGTAGGTCTGGTAGCCGCCCTGCCACAGCAGCTTGATGATCTCCAGCGCCTCGCGGAGCATCTTGTGCCGGACGTGCACCGCCGGCCAGCCGACGCCGACGACGTGCTCGTTGAGCCGCTCGCCGGCGCCGATGCCGAGGGTGAACCGGTTGCCGGAGAGGATCTGCACCGTCGCGGCGGCCTGGGCGATCACCGCGGGGTGGTAGCGGATGATCGGGCAGGTGACGCCGGTGGCCAGGCCGATCCGCTCGGTCCTCGCGGCCATGGCGCCGAGCAGCGACCAGGTGAACGCGCCGTGCCCCTGGTCGTCCAGCCACGGGTGGAAGTGGTCGCTCATCTCGACGAAGTCGAACCCGGCCCGCTCCGCGCGGACCGTCTGCCGGATGACCTCCTCGGGACCGAAGGCCTCGGTGGCGAGCTTGTAGCCGACCTGCATGGTCGTCGTCCTCACTGTCGGGGCGGGGGAACGGTGCGGCCCTGCCCGGGGGGTGCACGGGGGAAACGGCGCGCCGGGTCGGCGAGGACGGCGCGGTGACCGTCGTCGCCGAGGGGCTGCACTTCCCCGACGGGTCGGTGATCACGCCGGACGGCGGCACGCTCGTCGTCGGGGAGACGCTGGGCAACCGGTACACCGCCTTCGACCTCGGGGACGACGGGTCGCTGGCGAACCGGCGGGTGTGGGCGTCGCTCGGTCCGGAGGTGACCGGCCGGACCACCGAGGCGGTGCTCGGCCAGCTCGTGGTGGCCCCCGACGGCTGCGCGCTGGACGCCGAGGGGCACATCTGGGCCGCGGACGCGATCGGCAGCCGGGTGGCGCGGATCGCCGAGGGCGGCGCGATCGTCGACGAGGTCGCCGCACCCGACGGGCTGGGCGTGTTCGCCTGCATGCTCGGCGGGGACGACGGCCGGACGCTGCTGGTGTGCTGCGCGCCGGACTTCTACGAGCACACCCGTGCGCCGGTGCGCGAGGCGGTGCTGCTGGCCACCGAGGTCGACGTCCCCCACGCCGGCCGGCCGTAGCCGCGGGTCTGCTGGGCCGGCCGCGCCACGGCGGTCGAGGACGCGTTGCGCCGACCGGCGCCCCCTGCCCGCGGAAGGAGCAGGGGGCGCCGGATCGGGGTCAGGAGGTCAGCGGACCGGGCCGCGACCGTAGCCCCGGCCGCCGCCGCGCTTCTTGTTCTGCTCGCCGACCTTGGCGATGAACTCCCGGATCTTGGCCTGGTTCTGCGGCTTGCGGGCCTCCTGGATGACCTTCGCCGCCAGACCCGACGCCAGGACCTTCCTCAACATGCCGGCCACGGTGTTCCTCCTCGCTGCTCGCCCGTTGTTCGTCCGTGGTCGTGCCCGGTGGGCCGCTGGTCCAACCACCGGGATCCCACCGCTGTGCGTCCATGCTCCATCACTGTGTGTGGGGACACTCCGTCTCGGCACGAGATTGTCCGCAACCCGTTGACCTGCGGGTTCGCCAAGGCGGCCCTTCTGCTCCTGTCAGCATCTGCCGTGGTCAGCACGGCGAGTCGCGGTTTCCGCGCGTCGCCGTCCGGAGAGCCGGTCCGGGGTTTGGAGGCTGCCGCGGCACGCCCCTAGCGTCGCTCGCCGTCCGGAGGGCCTGCCGTCACCGACCTGGTGACACCCGCCGGGCGCCGCCGAACCGTGCGCCGGAGTGGCCGGTGCACGGGCCGGGGACCCACCGCAGCACTGGGGTGAAGCGCGACCTGGTCGCGCCGGGCGACTCCCCCGTCCGAACCCGTCAGCTAACCCGGTAGGCGGTCGTGGAGAACAGGAGACCCGTCGTCGATGACGACTGCACGCACGTCCACTGCCCGCCGCTCGTTCCGCGGGATCGCCGTCGCCGCCATCGCCGGCGCCGGCATCGCCCTCTCCCCCCTCCCGGCCTCGGCCGCCAGCACGGCCACCGCGGCCGTCGCGTCGAGCAGCGCCGCGCAGGTCGCCGTCGACACCGCGCTCGCCCAGGTGGGCGACCCGTACGTGTACGGCGCGAGCGGTCCCAACGCCTTCGACTGCTCGGGGCTGACCTCGTACGCCTACAAGGCCGCCGGCATCTCGCTGCCGCGCACCTCCAAGGCGCAGTCGACGTTCGGCACGCCGGTCGCCAAGTCCGCCCTCAAGCCCGGGGACCTGGTGTTCTTCTACAGCCCGGTCTCGCACGTGGGCATGTACATCGGCAACGGCCAGATGGTGCACGCCCCGACCAGCGGCTCGGTCGTGAAGGTCATCAAGCTCGACTCCATGCCGAGCTACGCCGGCGCCCGCCGGGTCGCCTGACGCCGCGGACGCGGGCACCCCGACGCCCCGGTCGCCTGCCCGGCGACCGGGGCGCCGAGGCGTCGGAGCGGCGGCGCGCGGTCCGCGGACCGGGAAGGGGTTCCCGGCGGGACGCGACGGCGCGATCCTGGTCGCGTGCCGGCAGCAGCCCGGACGCCGGTGCACGACCTGGACGCCGGTACACGACGCCGACGGTCCGCCAGCAGGACGGAGGAGTCATGGCCGATCCCACGAGCACCCCACCGCGCGTCTCGGTCTGCCTGGGCCTGGACTTCGACGCGATCTCGCTGTGGATCGGGTCGATGGGGTCCACCAGCCCCAGCATGATGTCCCGGGGCGAGTTCGGCGCCGCGGCCATCCCGCGGATCCTCGCCCTGCTCGAGCGCTACGGGGTGCGGGCGACCTTCTGCGTCCCCGGCCACAGCGTCTACGCCTATCCCGACCTGGTCCGCCGCATCCGCGACAGCGGCCACGAGCTGGGCCACCACGGCTGGGTGCACGAGAACCCGCAGAAGTTCGACCGGGACGGGGAGCGGCGCAACCTGGAGCGCGGTTTCGAGGCGTTCGACCGGGTCGTCGGCGTCCGCCCGCGCGGCTACCGCTCGCCCGCCTGGGACTTCAGCGAGAACACCATCGACCTGCTGCTCGAGTTCGGCTTCGACTGGGACTCCAGCTGCATGGGCAACGACGTCCACCCGTACTACCTGCGCCAGGGCGACCAGGCGTCCCCGACGGAGCCCTACGTCTTCGGCCGGCCGGTCGAGCTGGTCGAGGTCCCGGTGACCTGGGGGCTGGACGACTTCCCCCCGTTCGAGTTCGTGTGGGGGAGCAACTCCGGGCTGACCAGCCCCTCCGACATCGAGGAGATCTGGCGCGGCGACTTCGACTACGCCTACCGGCACGCCGAGGGCGCGGTGTACGCGCTGACGATGCACCCGCAGGTGATCGGCCGGGGGCACCGCATGCTCATGCTCGAGCGGCTGCTGCAGCACGTCTCCGGCCACGACGGCGTCGTCTTCGAGACCATCAGCGAGTACGTGGACCGGTGGAAGGCCGCCCACCCGCTCGACCGGTGGACGGCGGAGCACCCGGAGTACGCCGAGTCCGGGACGCGCGGCGCCTCCTGAGAGGGACGAGCGTGACCGCGGACGAGGAACACGTGCTGCCCGGCCTCGACGGGCCGGCCGAGATCCTCATCGACCGGTGGGGCGTCCCGCACCTGTACGCCTCGACCCTCTACGACGTCTTCCGGGTGCAGGGCTTCAACGCCGCCCGCGACCGGTTGTGGCAGCTGGACTTCTGGCGCCGCCGCGGGCTCGGCCTGCTCGCCGAGGTGTTCGGCCCGTCGATGGTCGAGCGCGACCGGGCGTCCCGGCTGTTCTCCTACCGGGGGGACATGCACCCGGAGTGGCTGTCCTACGGCTCGGACACCAAGCGGGTGGCGACCGCGTTCGTCGACGGCGTCAACGCCTGGGTCCGGCTGGTCCTGGCCGACCGCGAGCGGCTGCCGCTGGAGTTCCGCGAGCTGGGCTACGAACCGGCGCTGTGGGCGCCGGAGGACTTCGCCCGCATCCGCTCCAACGGGCTCTACTACAACCTCGACTCCGAGGTCGCCCGCGCCCTGGTCCTGCGCGACCACGACCCGCGGGTCGAGGACCTGCGCCGCCGCCGCGAGCCGCCGGTCGACCTGGTGGTGCCCGAGGGCCTGGACCTGTCGCTGATCCCCGACGACGTGCTGCGCGTCTACCGCCTGGCGATCGATCCACCCGACCTCTCCGGGGTCCGCGAGACGGCGCAGCAGGGCAGCAACAACTGGGTGCTGGCCCCGCAGCGGACGACGACCGGGCGGCCCCTGCTGGCCAACGACCCCCACCGGGCGCTGTCGGTCCCCTCGCTGCGCTACCTGGCGCACCTGTCCGCGCCCGGGCTGGACGTGATCGGCGCCGGGGAGCCGGCCCTGCCGGGCATCTCGATCGGTCACAACGGGCGGATCGCGTTCGGCCTGACCATCTTCTCGATCGACCAGGAGGACCTCTACGTCTACCGGACCAACCCGGACGACCCGCTGGAGTACCGGTACCAGGACCGCTGGGAGCCGATGCGGGTGGTCCGCGACACCGTCCGCGTCAAGGGTGGCGAGGACGTCGAGGTCGAGCTGCGCTACACCCGCCACGGCCCGGTCGTCCACGAGGACCCCGAGCGCTCCACCGCGTTCGCCGTCCGGGCGGCCTGGCTGGAGCCGGGCATGGCTCCCTACCTGGGCAGCATGGACTACATGCGGGCGACCAACTGGGACCAGTTCCTCGCCGCGATGAACCGCTGGGGCGCGCCGCCGGAGAACCAGCTGTTCGCCGACCCGTCCGGGCACATCGGCTGGAAACCGGCCGGGCTCACCCCGATCCGGCCCACCTGGAACGGCACCCTGCCGGTGCCCGGCGACGGCCGCTACGAGTGGGCGGGCTTCCGCGACATGGACGAGCTGCCGGTGGCCACCGACCCGGAGCGGGGCTGGCTGGCCACCGCGAACGAGATGAACCTGCCCGAGGACTACCCGGCCCACGACAAGGTGGTCTCGTTCGACTGGTACCCCCCGTCGAGGGCCGAGCGGCTCGCCGAGGTCTTCGCCGGCGACCGGCGCTTCTCGCCCGAGGACCTCCTCCGGCTGCAGTCGGACTTCGTCAGCCTCCCCGCCCGCCGGATCGTGCGGCGGCTGGCCCGGGTGAGCGCCGACGACGCCGCTACCGACGACGTCACGACGAGTGACGCGCTGCGGCTGCTGACGGCCTGGGACGGCGACCTGGCCCCCGAGTCGGCCCCGGGCGCGCTGTTCGAGGTGTGGTACCGGCGTCACCTGCGGCCCGCCCTGCTCCGCGCGGCGGTGGCCCGGCTGGTGCCGGCCGACGAGGTGGACGCCGTCGTCGCGCGGGTGACGCCCGAGGAGAGCCTGCTGGCCGACCCGCGGGGAGACCTGGCGGTCCTCGAGCGCCCCGTCGAGTGGCTGGGCGAGGACGGCGAGGCGGTCGTCGACGAGATCCTGCGCTCGACCCTGGCGTCGGCCGTCGCCGAGGTGGAGCGGCTGCTCGGGCCGGACCGCGCGCAGTGGGCGTGGGGGCGGCTGCACGTCTCCCGCCTCGCCCACCCGCTGTCCGCGCTGCTGTCCGAGGACACCCGGGCTCGGCTCGCGGTCGGACCCGCGCCGCGCGGCGGCAGCGGCGACACCGTCGGCAACACCGCGTACCTCCCCGACACCTTCGTGCAGACCGGTGGGGCGACCTTCCGGATCGTCGTGGACGTCGGCGACTGGGACGGCTCGCTGGTGGTGAACAGCCCCGGCCAGTCGGGCGACCCCGACAGCCCGCACTACGCCGACCTGTTCGAGATGTGGAGCCGCGGGCAGGCGTTCCCGCTCTGCTACAGCCGCGAGCGCGTCGAGGCGGTGACTGAGCGGCGCATCCGCCTGCGCCCACCCGGGTGACACCTCGGCCGGCGGCCGACGACACGCCCCGCTGGCCCCGCGACGCCGGGCGGGGTCCGGTGGTGGCGCTGGGCAAACTGGTGGCCGACTCGGTGCTGGAGCTGTCCGCACCGCTGGTGGTCGGCGGGCAGCAGCGGGTCGTGCGGACGACGACCGTCGGCGGCGCGCCGGCCAACGTGACGGCGAACCTGGCTCGGCTGGGCGTGCCGGCGCGGCTGGCCGGCTGGGCCGGAGCGGACCCGCTCGCCGACGGGCTGCTCGCCGAGCTGGCCGGGCGCGGGGTGGAGACGGCGGTGGTGCGCCGCGGCCGCACGCCGCTGTCGACGGTGCTGGTCCACCCCGACGGCGAACGCACGCTGCTCACCGACCGCGGCGAGGGCGGGCTCGAGCCGGCCGACGTCCGCCCCGGGTGGCTGGCCGACGCGGCCGTCGTCCACCTGGACGGCTACGACCTGCTGCGCTTCCCGGACGCGCTGCGAACTGCGGCCGACCTGGCGCACGACGCCGGAACGCCGGTCGCCGTCGACGTGGCCGCGGCCACCCGGATCCGGGCGCACGGCGCGGACGCCTACGTCGGGTTGCTCGCCGGGCTGCGGCCGGACGTCCTGGTCTGCAACGCCGCCGAGGCGCGGGAGCTCGGGCTGGCCGGGGACCTGCCCGGGTGGGCGCCGCAGCTGGTGCTGGTGCACGCCGGTGCGCGGCCGACCCGGGTGCTGACGCGGGCGGGCGTTCAGGAGGTGCCGGTGGCGCCCGTGCCGCGGCTGCGGGACACCACCGGCTGCGGGGACGCCGTCGCCGCCGGCGTGCTGGCCGGCTGGCGCGCCGGGTCGCCGGTCCTGGACGCCGTCCGCGCCGGCCACGCGGCGGCCGCGGTGGTGGCCGGCGTGGTCGGGGCCCAGCCGCCGCGCTCAGCGTGACGAGGCGAGGCCCAGCCGGGCCGCGTCGGCGAGCGTCTCGGCGAGGAGCTCGCGGTTGGGCCGCCCCGTCGCCCGGTCGGTGTTGATGTAGGCGTTCGGCGACGGGTGCGGAGCGCGCAGGACGGCGCGGCCGCCGGCGTCGATCCCGGCGTCGTCCCACCCGCGCTGGGCGTGCCGGCCCAGCAGGACGACGACGCGTGCCGCCGGCAGCAGGTCGAGCAGCCGGTGCAGGTGCGGACGGGCGCGGCGGGCGGCCGCGACCAGGCCGACCCGCTCCGCCGCGGGGACCGCCGGGTCGGCGACCCACCAGGGGACGACGTTCCAGACGACGGTGGCGCGCACGTCGAGCCCGGCGTCCGTGCAGTGCCGGTGCAGGTGGTGGGCGGTGACGTCGTTGTTGTGCCGGCTGACCAGCCGGGAGCCGTGCGCGGCGGTGCGCGACGGGTCCTGCAGGAGCAGCAGCACCGGGGCCGCCGCTCCCCCGCCGGCCGGGTCGAACCACGGGACCCGCCGTCCCTCGACGCGGGCGACCTCCTCGGCCAGGGCGTTGAGGTCGGCGACGTGCGGCTCGGAGATGCGCGCCCGGCGGGCGGCCACCGACCCCGGGACCAGCGACTCGTCGAGCAGCGCACCCTCGGCGAGGGCGAGCGGGTTGCGGCCCGGCACGTCAGTGACCGAGGCCGAGGAGCCGCTCGACGCCACCGCGGTTGGGGCAGGGCGGGTGGCGCGGCGCCCTGACCGGCGCGCCGATCGGTCGCATCGGCTGGTCGCCGTCTCCCCCGGTCACCCGCTCAGCCTGGCAGTCCGATCTGGGTCGTCGGCGCGGTTGCCGCAGCCCGAGATCTGCGGGGACCGCAGCGGCCTGCTGAAGCCGGCGTTCCCGGGCCGGGCAACGAGCGGTATCACAGCCGATACCATTGCACCGTGGCCATGACCCTCCGCCTCGACGAGCAGGAGACCGAAGCGCTGCGCCGCAGGGCTGAGCTGGAAGGCCGGTCGATGCAGGAGGTCGCTCGGCAGGCGATCCGGGACTACGTCGAGCGGACCAGCAGACGTGAGTTGCTGGACCGCGTGCTAGACGAGGAACTGCCGCGCTATGCCGAGGCCCTGGAGCGGCTTGGCCGGTGATCCACCTCGACCTGGACGACCTCCTGCACGTCGCCAGGCGGACGCTCGGTGAGGTCCAGGTGCGTGACATCGGTCTCTTGGAATCCGCGGTCGCCAGACCCCGAGCCACGGCGTTCGGGGAGGACGCCTACCGGTCCATCCACGACAAGGCGGCGGCGCTGCTGCACTCGCTCGCCCGCAACCACGGGCTGGCCGACGGCAACAAGAGGCTCTCGCTGGCCGCGACGATCGCGTTCTACGGCGTCAACGGGTACCGGCTGACCTTGACGAACGATGAGGCCTACGACCTCATCGTGGCGGTCGCCTCCGGGCAACTCGACGACGCGGAGTCGATCGCCGGACGCCTGCGGTCGAGCACGACCCCCTGGCCGTGACGGAGGAGATTCGTGGGGGTCACGCCCACGGACCTCCTCCACGGGTGGGGTGGGTGGGTGACGTCACGGCCGGGTGCAGGAAGTCGTGCCGCCCCGTCGCCGGTTGGGGTCCGGCGGAGGCGACGTGCCGGCGTCCACAGGAGGACACCGGGACCGCGCCTCCCCTGTCCCGTCGAGCCGTCCCGAGACGGCGAGCGCGCCCGCCCGATGGAGGGCCCGGATGCGCGCACATCCCCGTGCGAGAGGTACCCCGGCATGACCCTGCCCGTTCTCGACCGTGCCCGTTCCTCCCTCGACCTCCCCGGCCCGCTGCGGAGGCTGCGGGTCGCCGTCGCCGTCCTGTTCGCGCTGGACGGGTTCGTCTTCGGCACCTGGGCCGCCCGCATCCCCGACGTCAGCGCCCGGGTCGGCGCCTCGCACGGCGCGCTGGGGATCGCCGTCCTGTGCCTGTCCCTGGGCGCGCTGGCCTGCATGCAGGTGACCGGCGCGCTGGCCGCCCGGCTGGGCGCCGGCCGGGTCGCCCTGGCAGCCGCCGTGCTCCTCGCCCTCGCAGTGGTGCTGCCCGGCACGGCCACCTCCGTGCCGCAGCTCTGTGCGGCGCTGCTCGTCTTCGGCGCCGCGACCGGCGCGGTGAACGTGGCGGCCAACAGCCTCGGCGTGCAGGTGGAGGCCCGCTGGGGCCGGCCCCTGCTGCCCTCGCTGCACGCCGGGTTCAGCTTCGGGGGCCTGGCCGGAGCCCTGGTCGGCGGCCTGCTCTCGGGCGCGGTGGGCGTCGCGCCGCACCTGGCCGGCGTCGTCGTCGCCGGGCTGGCGGTCCTCGCCTGGATCGGGCCGGCGCTGGCCCGCGCCGACGCCGCGGCGCCGCGGAGCGCCGCCGGTCCCACGGAGGAGCGCCCCGATCGCCGCGGTCCTACGGCGGTTCTCGTGGTGCTCGGCGCGATCGCCGGGTGCACCGCCTACGGCGAGGGGGCGCTCACCGACTGGGGGGCGCTGTACCTGCGGGAGGACCTCGGCGCCACCCCGCTCCTGGCCTCCGCCGGCTACGCGGGGTTCTCCCTGGCCATGGCCTGCGGCCGCCTGGCCGGCAGCGCCCTGGTCGTGCGGTTCGGGGAGGAGCGGCTCCTCGTCGGCGGCGCCCTGCTGGCCGCGGCCGGCATGGTGACGGCCGCCTGGTCGGGGTCGGTGACCCTCGCGCTGGTCGGCTTCGTCCTCGTCGGCCTCGGCCTGGCCAACGTCTTCCCGCTGGCCATCGCCCGGGCCGGCGCCCTCGGTGGGGCCGCCGGCGTGGCCCTGGCCTCGACCGTCGGCTACAGCGGCCTGCTCGGCGGCCCGCCGCTGCTGGGGTTCCTCGCCGAGTCCACCGGGTTGCCGTTCGCGCTCACCACGGTCTCAGGCTTCGCGGTGGTCGCCGCGCTGCTGGTCCGGTCGCTCGGCGGTGACCCGGTCTCGGTGCGCCGCCCGACGGTGCCCGGGTTGCGTCGTCCGGCGGTCCCGGCCGTGGTCACCTGGGCGACCGCCCGCCTGCAGCCGGTCGGCCTGGGCGCCCGCACCAACGTCCGCCGCGCCGTGGACGACCTGCGCATCCTGGCCGTGACCTGAGGACGGCGACCGGCGCCGGCCGCCCCTGGGACCGGTCCGGTCACCGCCCCGGGGGCACGGCGGACCCGGGTTCGTCTTCCGTCCCCCGGAGGACGGCCTGGTCGCACGGGGCCGCCGCTCCTAGCGTGGCCCGCGAGCCCCTGCCGGCGGAGGACGGGACGCAGGATCCCGGGCGCCGCGGCAGCCGGCGGCAGGCCGATCGATCGACGACGGCGGACCGAGGAGGTCGGTGATGGCGGTGTTCGAGATGGTGGACCCGACGGTGCAGCCGGAGGGCGCGGCGGTGGGGCTGGCCGACCGTCCCGCGGACCTGCGGGGCCGGCGGCTGGTGCTGATGGACAACGGCAAGCACAACGCGCGGCAGCTGTTGGAGGCGGTCTGCACCATCCTGGAGCCGGAGCTGGCGCCGTCGGAGGTGCTCTGGCGCAGCGTGCCGACGACGTTGCCGGCCGCCGAGGGGCTGCTCGACGAGATCGCCGCCGAGTGCGACCTGGTCATCGAAGCGGTCGGCGATTAGGGCTCCTGCAGCGCGGCCAGTGTGGCCGACGTCATCCTGATGGAGCAGCGCGGCGTCCCCTCCGCGGCCATCTGCACCGACGCGCTCCGGCCGAGCGCCGACGCGATGGCGCGGATCCAGGGCGCCCCGGGATACCGGTTCGCCGTCGTCCCGCACCCGGTGAGCAGTCTCGACGCCGAGGGCGTCCAGGAGCACGCGCGTCTGGCCGCTCCCCAGGTGCTCGAGATCCTGCAGGGCGGCACGTGACCGGCCGCCGTCGTCACGGGGGGACGGCCGGCGTCACGAGGGAGGAGCCGACGTCGTGACGGAGCAGGAGGACAAGACCTCCTACAGCCCGACCTCGTACAGCCCGGAGGACCTGCTCCTCGCCATCGAGGAGTGCTTCGACCGGGGGTGGACCGACGGGCTGCCCGTGGTGCCGCCGATCCCGAGCCTGGTGCGCCGGTTCCTCGAGCACACCGACCGCTCGCCGTCCGAGGTCGTGTGGCGGATGAGCCAGGTCAAACGCGGCTGCACCGTCGAGGCCGCCGCGGTCAACGCCGCGATGGCCGGCTGCCGGCCCGAGTACCTCCCGGTGGTGCTGGCCGCGCTGGAGGCGGTCGTCGACGAGGGCTGGCCCGGGCACGGCGGGTGGCAGAGCACCACCGGCGGTGGCCCGCTGCTCGTGGTCAACGGGCCGGTGCGCGCCGAGCTGGGCTTCAACGCCGAAGGCAACGTCTTCGGCCCCGGGTTCCGGGCGAACGCGACGGTGGGCCGGGCCGTCCGGCTGGTCGTCCTGAACGCGTACGGGATCCGGCCGCACGAGCTGGACCAGTCCACCCAGGGGTTCCCCGGCAAGTACAGCCTGTGCATCGCGGAGAACGAGGAGGACAGCCCCTGGGAGCCGCTGCACGTCGAGCTGGGGCACGCGGCCGACGTCAGCACGGTGTCGGCGGTGCACACGCGCAGCACCGAGCACGTCGACAACCGCAACACCGGTGACGCCCGGGCGGTCCTCAACGACATCGCCGACACCGTGGCGCGGATCGGGCCGATGACCCGGCGGTACCGGCGGGTCGTGGTCGTCGTCGGTCCGGAGCACGCGCAGCAGCTGGCCGGTTCCGGGTTCTCCAAGCAGGACCTCAAGGAGTACCTGGTCGAGCACAGCAGCCGGACGGCGGGGGTGCTGCGCGCGGCCGGCCGGGCCGAGGCGACCGAGCTCTACCCCAGCCGGCAGGAGTCGGCGGGGGTCTTCGCCAGCACGACCGCGGCACCGGCGGAGGGGGGGCTCGCGTCGATCCCCGACGACGAGCCGGTCACGGTGCTGCGGTCGCCGGACGACGTCGTGGTCGTGGTGGCCGGGGCCGCCAATGCCGGGGTGACGACGGTGCTGCACACCCTCGGCTTCCCGCCGAAGACCCCGGGCAACGCGGTGGTCCGCCGCTGACCGACCGCTCGCCCGGTCCCCGAACCGTCGTCCCGACCCGCCGCTGAGGGCCATCGTGCGCCGGCCCGAGCGGTGAGCACGGTCGGCGGCTGCTCGGCTGCGGACGAGGGGTCGTCCGCACCGGCCGGAGCCCCTCCGTCCCCAGTACCCTGGCGCGGGTGGGAGATCCCGATCCCGCGCCGGCCCCGGGGCGCCGGCGACGCCGGGTGGAGCTGGTCACGGCCATCGCCGCTGCGGTCGTGGGGCTGAGCGCCCTGGTGGCCGCGACGACGGGGGACGACGCCCACCCGGCCGGCGCGACCCCGGCCACCGAGACGGCGACCGACGGTGCGACCTCGACGCCGGCGCCGGCGCCGTCCCCCGCCGGAGAGTCCGCACCGGCGCCACCGCAGACGGTCACCGGCCTCATCGCGGACCTGACGGCGCGACCGGACGCCGCCGGACCGGCCGGCTCCCTGCTGCGGGACGGGCTGCAGGGCCTCCTCTCCGGCGACGAGGGCGTGCGCGAGCGGTCGGCCCTGCAGGTGCTGCCCATCGTCATCAGCGGTCAGGGGCTCGACCCCCGGTACGCCACCGCGACCCGGCTCGCGCTGTTCCGCACGATGACCGGCCTCGCGCCGGCGCCCTCAGCGCCGACCGGGCCCCCGTCGTGCCTGCAGGTCGGCCGGGGGACGCCGCCCGCGGAGGTGCAGAACTACGCAGGGCAGATCGTCGACCAGCTGCCGGCCTGGCAGGCCGACGGGTTCCCCGCCGACGAGGCCGCCCGACTGCAGGAACTCCTCACCCCCGTGACGGACGGGCGGGCCACCCTCGACCTCGTCCCGTGCTCGGGCGGGTGACCCGACCGGGCACGGACGTGCCGGGAGTCGCGCGACGGCGGGGATCCCGGTCCCCCGACGCCCGGGCGGTCCGGGCCGTCCTCGGAAGGCACGGTGCGGCAGGAGCTGTCGAGCGCTCGACCGGTGCGGCGCCCGTGTCCCATCGCTGAGACGGACGACGTCGGGGCGAACGAGCCGCACGCGCTGATCACCGGACCCCAGGACCGCTCCCTCCGCCAGCTCGGTGGGGAGACCGACCGATCGAGGAGTGCGAACAGCGCATCGAGCGGACCGAGCACTCCTCGGAAGAGTCGGTCCGGTAGGGCGTCGTCCCGGACGGTGTGACGCCGCCCGCCGCTCCCGGCACAGGGGAGGTGCCGATCCGGAGTCGGCGTGGCCAGCCGGGCACAACGCGCACTTCACGTGAGGATACGGACACCCACCGTTGTTGTGCGCGCCACCGCCTGGTGGCCGAAGCGCTCCTGGCCCGCTTCCCGCGTGCACCGGAGCTCGACGCGCGCCCGGCCGCCGCCGGTGCGGCGGCCGGGCCGGCGTGCGCACCGCGCCCGGACGACTCGATCGAAGGGGACCCCTCCGTGCTGCTCCTCGTGCTGGTCCTCGACGTCGCCCTCGTCCTGGCCGGCATGGCGGCTGTGATCGCGGCCGCCCACCTGCTCTTCCCCGAGGCGCGCGGCGCGGCGGCGGCCGAGGGTGCGGTGACCGGCCGCCGCCGCGCACCGGTCGACCCGAACGAGGCCGCCCGGGCCGCGGGCAGCCGGGGCTGAGCGCGGCCGTCCGGTGGGCAGGGTCCGCGCGGTCGGCAGCCGTCGGCCCCCGACCTCGGCGCCCGCACCCACGAGGAACGGCGATCGTGGTCACCGCGGAGAGACGTGGGTGATCACCCCGCCCGGCGCCGTCCCGCCCATCGGCCGAGCGAGGTCGGCGCATGCGTGAGCAGGAGCGCGGTTACTCAAGTAACTACTTGAGTGTTGGCCGTTCGACCGCTACGGTCGGCCGGGTGCCTGCCAGCTCCAACGTCCTCGACCGCGCCTTCCACGCGCTCTCCGACCCCGGCCGCCGGCGGATGCTCGAGCAGCTCGCCGAGGGGCCGGCGTCGGTCAGCGAGCTGGCCCGTCCGCTGCGGATGTCGCTGGCCGCGGTGGTGCAGCACGTGCAGGTGCTCGAGGCCGGCGGGCTGATCGAGTCGCGCAAGACCGGCCGGGTGCGCACCTGCACCCTCAGCGAGCGCGGCATGCGCTCGACCGAGCAGTGGCTCACCGACCGGCGCACCGTCTGGGAGCGCCGGCTCGACCTGGCCACCGTGCTGGACGAGACGGCGTGAGCGCCGAGCAGGATCGCGCGACCTGGTCGAGGAGCGCGTGCGCGCCGTCCGCGGCCGCGACAGCGCCACCCTGGCCACCCGTCCGGCCGACGACGTCGTCACCTTCGGCGTGCTGCCGCCGCTGACCACGCGCGGCAGCCGGGCCACCGTCGACCACCTGCGGGCGTGGTTCGCCGGGTACGAGGGCCCGATCGACTACTCGGTGCGCGACGTGCAGGTCGGCGCCGACGGCGACCTCGGCTCCTGCTCGTTCCTCTACCACGTCGGCGGCACGCCAGGCTGTCCGCTCCGACGCGAGCCCCGGTCGCGCTCCCGGCCGAGGGCCTGCTGGTCGCCATCGACGACGGTCGCCATCTCGACGAGCCGGCACAGCGCGTTGACCTGGCGCAGCTGCTCCGGCGTCCGGACGGCGGCGTCGAGCAGCTGCTCGCCCATCACCACGACGGCCAGCGCCTTGGCCCGCGACACCGCCACGTTGAGCCGGTGCAGGTCGTAGAGGAACTCGACGCCGCGGGGAGCGTCGTCGGCGCTGGAGGACGTCATCGAGTAGACGACGACCGGCGCCTCCTGGCCCTGGAACCGGTCCACGGTCCCGACCCGGGCGCCGTCGGGCAGCAGCCCGCGGATCCGCGCGACCTGGTCGTTGTACGGCGCGACCACCAGCACGTCGTCCGGCCCGATTCCGGACCGCTCCCCCGCGGCGTCGACCCAGCCGACCCCCTGCAGCGACCGCCACAGCTCGGCGACGGCCGCCGCCTCCTCGGACGACGCCGCCGCCGACGCCCGCGTGTGCTCGACGAACCGGACGGCCAGCCCGCTGGCCCAGCCGTCCACCGCGATCCGCTCACGCCCGGACGCCGACTCCAGCCGCCCCTCGTACGCCAGATCGGACACGAACGCGGTCAACCGCGGGTGCATCCGGTAGGTCCGGTCGAGGAAGACGCCGCGGTCCTCCGGCACGGTCGGGTGCCCCTCGAGCAGGTGCTCGAGCGCGGAGAGCCCCGAGTCGCCGGGGTGCACGGCCTGCGTCGGCTGCGCCAGCTGCTGCGGGTCGCCGAGCAGCACCAGCGACCTCGCCGAGCGGGCGACGGCGAGGGCGTTGGCCAGCGAGAACTGCCCGGCCTCGTCGACCACCAGGACGTCGACCGCCTCGGCCAGGTCCGGCCGGCACCAGAACCACGCCGTCCCGCCGACCAGCGACGCCGACCCGTCGAGCAGCCGCGCCGCCACCTCGGCGGCGTCCTTGGACCAGTCCACCCCGGGCGCGCCGCAGGCCTGGTGCTCCTCGCACTTCTGCAGCGCCGGCCGGCCGACCGCGGAGAGCACGTTGCCGATCACCGCGTGGGACGTCGCCGTGACGCCCACCTTCTTCCCGGCGTCGAGCAGCGCGCGGATCAGCCGGGACGCCGCCCGCGTCTTGCCGCTGCCCGGCGGCCCCTGCACCGCGAGCACCTGCCCGTCCAGCGCCAGCCCGAGCCGGACGACGGCGTCCCCGGCCTCCTCCCCCGGCAGCCGCCGGGTGTCCGCGGGGACGACGCGGTCGAGCAGCGCGCGCCCGAGGCACGGCCGGCCGGCGAGGACGTCGTCCGCCGTCGCGGCGATCGACTCGCGCAGGGGCTTGTCGTCGAGCGGACCCTCCGGCCCGAGCCCGCGGGACGCCGCCGGCGGCCGAGTGCTCTTGACCACGAGCCGGCCGGCGACGGCGTCGATCTCCCGCACCTCGCCGATCCGCGCCCGGGTGTCGACGTCGAAGGCCTTGGACCCGACCGACAGCTTGGTGTCCTGCGGCGGGAAGGTGAACGCGTAGAGCTTGCTGCGCTTCTCGGTGCCGACCTCGACGCCGCTGGAGAGCCCGCCGAGCGCGGTGCGGTCCTCGACGAGCTGCTCGTCCTCCAGTTCGCCGCGGGAGAAGAACTCCCACCAGCCGGGCCGGGCCTCGCGGCGGTGCCACTGCACCAGGTCGCCGAGCAGCGGGTGGCCGGCGTCGTGCAGACGCTCGACCAGGGCCTGCTCCGCGACCTCGGCGTCCGACCGCGGCGCCGGCACGGCGAGCTCGGCGACCGTCGGCCGGGGCAGCGGACCGTGCGACGCCGCCAACTCGGCCCGCTGGTTCTCCAGCCAGTCGTGCAGCTCGCGGGTGGAGTCGACGTCGTCGCGGTTGTAGTCCTCGATGGCCTGCAGGCGGCCCGGGTCGCGGTCGACCAGCCACTTCTCGTACTCGACGACGCTGGACATCGCGTCGGCGACGTCACCGGTGTGCGCCCGCCCGTAGCAGGCCTCGACCTTCTTGATCGAGTAGGACTGCGTGCTGATCCGCATCGACTGGCGCACGACGGGCAGCAGGTCGACGAACCGCTCGGCGCGCAGCAGCTGGTCGAGCTCGGCCTCGCGGACGCCGTACCGACCGGTGAGCCGCTTGAGCGCGCTGACCTCGTAGGCGGCGTAGTGGTAGACGTGCATGCCGGGGTCTTCCCGCCAGCCCGCGACGACCCGGTCGACCAGCTCTGCGACCATGCGGCGTTCCTCGGCGGCGTCGTGCGCCCACAGGGCGGTGAACCGCCCGGCGCGGTCGCCGAGGCCGGCCAGGTACTCCAGCCCCCGGCCGTCGCCGGAGAGCGGGTCGCCCTCGAAGTCGAGGTAGAGGTCGCCGGGGCTGGGCTCGGGCAGCCGCAGCAGCCCCTGGGCCGGCTGGGGCGACAGCAGGGTGCGGGTCGGCGCACCGGCGACGCGGCCGCGCAGCTGCTCGCGGGCCTGCTCGCGCAGCCGCTCTCGGGTGGCCCTGCCGATGCCGGTGGCCCCGAGGACGTCGTCGGTCGCGTCGGCGAGCTGCTCGAGGGTGGCGACGCCGGCGGCGAGCAGGGCGGTGCGCTGGTCGCGGCGCATGCCGGCGACCAGGCTCAGGTCGTCGCCGGCGCGCAGCTCGGCGGCGCAGCGCGGCTGCCAGGTGCACCGGTCGCAGTGCGCGACGGGCACCGGCCCGGTGGCCGGGACGTCGACGACGAAGCCCTCGAGCCGGGTGCGGGCGCGGCGGGCGTAGGCGGCGACGTCCACCAGCCGCCACGGACGCGACTCGCCGTCCCCGGTGACCACGCAGACCCGCTCGGGTGCGCGGCCCTGCAGCGTGGCGAGCCGGTCGGCGTAGGTGGCCATCTGCAGCAGCGCCGGCACCGTGACGCGGCGGGCCAGCTTGGCGTCGGCGACCTCGTAGGACCACCTCCCCAGGTCGGACGGCGCCGGCGTGCGCAGCAGGAAGTCGGCCTGCCCGCCCCAGGTGCCGTCGAACAGCGTGGCCTGGTGGACGACGTCGACGCCGGCGCGCATCGCCTCGACGGTGGCGGCCTCGCTGCGGCCGTGCAGCCGGGCCACGGTGAGCCCCTGCTCCTCGAGGGACTCCAGGTAGCGCAGCTCGTGGGCGATGCCGAGGTCGGCGACGAGCACCGTCTGGTCGCTGACGCCCTCGGCCGGGGGCTGCAGCCGGCCGTCGGCGACGGCGAGGTCGAGCGCGGTGAGGTGGGTGCACTCCTGGTGCCGGGTCAGGTCGGTGGGGCTGAGGACCAGCCGGCCGTCGAGGCGGTACACGGCTCAGCGCCCGGTCGGCCGGACGGCGGCGAGTGGGTGCGGCAACGATCCCCCGGGGTGCGGCGTGCGGAACCGGGAGGACCGTGCCACGGACGGCGCCGACCCGAGCGTTCCCACGCCGACCGGCCGCTGCCGTCGTCCGGCTTCCGTCCGTCGGCCGCCGGGGCGGGGCCCGCGGTCAGCCGGGCAGGGAGGTCACCGGCACGTCGTAGGGCCGGGAGAGCACGCCGGTGCCGAAGGGGGCGAGCTCCTGCAGCAACGCCGTGTCACCGGTCGGCCGGGACGCCGCCGTGTGCCAGCCGCGCACCCTGGTCCGCGGCCCGGATCGGCCGAAGAGGGTCACGGTGCGCGCCACGGCGGTCGGATCGTGCCGGGCCGTAGAGGCCAGGCCGGCGAACTGCGCGCGGTGGAGCCCGGACGCCCACGCCTGCGGCAGGGTGTGGTCGTCCCCCGCGAAGAGGTCATCGGTCACTCCGAAACTGCGGGCCTGCGGCGCTCGCAGGTCGGCCACCGGCAGCGGTGGGGCCGTGCGGGTGGCCGTCAGCAGCCGGCGCTTCTCCACGTCGACCCGGTCGACGAGCCCTGTGCTGCGGAAGACCTCCAGCCAGGCGCCGTACCTCCGGTCGGAGAAGCAGCAGGAGCCGTCCGGCGCCGGCAGGTCGAACCGTCCCGGGTGGTCACTGGGCAGGCTGGAGAAGAACCACGGGGCCCGCGGTGTCCCGGTGACCGGGTCACGGGCGAGCACGAGGCGGAACAGGGTGGCCCCGGGGTCGAGCGCCGTCCGCGGGAAGCCGGCGAGGTCGTCCGGCGGCTCGGTGGCCGGCATCAGGCAGCGAGCGAGGAGGCCAAGTCCCGGGCGGCCGTCAAGACCGGCGCCACGCTGCCCTCGCGGAGCAGCTGCACCGGGCTCTGACCGTCCAGCTGCGGTTGGGGGGTCACCAGCCACGACGCCAACGTCCAGCGGCTGGCCAGCTCTTCGGGAACCGCCCGCTGGACGGCGTCCAGGCCCGGCAGCACCCCGCCGCCGACGAACTGGAAGGCGGGGTACACCACTCGCCCCGAGCCGGTGGTCAGCGCCAGCAATCCCTTGCGCTTGTGCACCGCTTGACGGCTGACCGGTCGGCCACCGCGGGACAGCAGCCTGCCCACCGTGGTGGCGTCGTAGAACCCACCCAGGTGCTCGGTCCAGGCCTCGGCGGTGTCGAGGGCACTGTCGGCAGCCCGAGCGGCGAGGACGGCGAGGTCGGTGACCTGACCCAGCCGGGAGCCGTCCGGATCCCGCAGCTGCAGCTCCTGGAGCAGTGACTCGGCGAGCCGCGCATGGCTGGCCGGGACGGCGGCGGACACGTCGAGGTGCTCGACCCCGGCTGCGCTCACTGGAGACCTCCCTGCTCTGTCAACCGTGTCAACCCGGACGGTACCCGGTTGGTCAACCTCGTCACCTGTCTTGTCCGGCCGGCCCCTCACGACCACTCGACGAGACCGGCCCTCGACTCCCGGTCGGTCCGAGTCGCCAGGCAGGTGCCCAGGACGGTCCGCAGCCGAGGTGGGCCGCTCGAGTCCGCGGTCAGCGCCGGCGCTGACCAGCAGCAGACCGGAGTGCTCGACGATGCCCGTCGGAGGAGTCCGCGACGTTCTCCGTGAGGACGATGCAACCGTTCTCGCGGGCTCAGCACACCACCTCGACGTCCGCCCGGCCGATCACGTCGGGCATCTCGACGACGGCGACGACGTCGTGGCCGCCGGCGAACAGCCGTTCGGCGAGCCGCCGCGGGTCCATCGCGTCGAGCAGGAGCCTCACCGGCTCGAGCCGGCGATGACCTCCTCCTGGCGGCGCCAGGCCGCTTCCAGCTCCTCGGCCACCCGCTCGTTCGCCGCGATCCGCTCGTCGACCTCAGCGCGGTGACCGGCGTGGTGGGCGACGGCCGCGCACCTGCGACTCGGTCAGCGAGGTCGTCTCGGCGACCTCCGCCACCACGTCCGCGGAGCCCTCCTCCTGCACCGCGCGGACGGTCCGGAGGACCTCGTCGACGTCGGGACCGGCCACCAGGCCGGCCCGTCGACCGGTGGAACCGTCGCGGAAGGTGATGCCGGGATGCGCTTCGCGTCGCAACGCGTCGTCGAGGAGCCGCTCGATGGTGGAGGAGACCGAGGATCCGCGCCGTCCGGCCAGGTCGGTGAGCCGGCGCAGGACGTCGTCGGACAGCCGGACCGACTGCGGGGTCACCACGACTCCATCATCTGGATCGAGCCTTCCTCGAACGAGGTGGAACCGATCGTGTCCCCGCTAGCCTCGGCACGGTGCCGAAGCGCTCCCGCCGCCCCACCGGCGGCCAGAAGAAGGCGCGGCGTCCGGGCAAGGGCCGGGCGCCGCGGCGGACCTCCCGCGTGGCGCCGTCCCGGCGGGGCGGCCCGGACCTGATCGACGAGGTCGCCGATGCCCTGGCCGCCGACCACCCGCTGCCGTTCCTGGGGCTGGTGAGCTCCTTCCTCGAGGTCTTAGCGGGCCGGCCCACACCCCTGCAGCCTCGCGAGCCCGGGCTCCCGTCGCTGGAGGAGCTGCTGGACAGCTTCTTCGAGGCCGACCTCCCGGAGACCTCCGCGCTGCTGGCGGGGATCGCCGGCCTGTCCGGCGACGAGGTGCTGCGGTCGCGGGTCCGGCGGGAGACCGCCGCGCGCGGCGACGTCCTCCCCCGGTGGCTGGCGCAGCTGGACCGGTCGTCGGCCACCGACCGGGCGGTGCAGGTGCGGCACGTGCTCGGCGACGGGGACGACCTGGTCTTCGGCGTGCGGCTCACCGACGGTTCGGACGTCTCGGTGGTGGTCTACGTCGACCACAACCTGGGCACCCTGGTGAAGGACGCCTTCGTCGCCCCCCGCCCACTGCCGGAGCTGGTCGAGGCCATGCGGACGGCGATGGACGACCCGGACTCGACGTTCGAGGACATCGACCCCGCCGACGCCCGGGCACGGATCACCGAGGCGGTCGAACTAGGCGCGATGACGTACCCGCCGCTGGAGTCGGACACCTGGCCCGCCTGCCGTCCCTTCGTCGAGTGGGCGGTGGGCCTGCTGCCGGCCGGCGGCACCGGCTACCGGCGTCCGGAGTGGACCGAGGCCGACCAGCAGGCGCTCGCCGACCGCTTCCTCGCCTCCCCGTACGGCGCCGGCCTGGGCGACCCCGACGCGCGGGCACTGCTGGACTCGCTGCTGTGGTTCGGCACCGACTACGGCCCCGGCGACCCGATGCGCTGGAGCCCGGTGGCCGTCGAGATCCTGCTGGCCGACTGGATCCCCCGCAAGATCGTCGCCGACGTGGCGCACCTGTCCCGCGCGCCCGAGCTGCTGCGGGCCTTCGTCCGCTTCTGCCATGCCGAGCGCGGGATCCGCCCCGAGCTCACCGCGCAGACGCTGGCCGCCGTCGACGCGCTGGAGCCTGCCTACCAGGAGACGATCCGGACGCCGCGGCCCCAGGGGCCGGAGGCGCTGCTCGCCGCCATGAGCGCGCTCGACCCGGGCGGCCCGTGGCCGTCACCGCAGGACTTCACAGCCCCCATGCGGGAGGAGCTGAGCCGGGTCGTCGGGGGCGCCGCGGCGCTCGACCGGCTCGACGACGAACCCCTCCCGGACGAGCCGTTCCGCTGGGACGGCGTGCCGGCCGAGGCCGGGGAGCGGGTGGCGGAGGTGCTGGACCTCGTCGACCGCTTCGCCGACGAGGTGCTCGACGTCGAACTCCGGACGGCGGCCCGACGGGTGCTGGCCGAGGTGTCCGCGGCCGACCCCGCGCTGGTGCGCCGCGCCCGGGCCGCGAGCGTGGCCGCGGCGATCTGCTGGATCGTGGCCAAGGCCAACGGCGTCTTCTCGGACAGCGGGCTCGCCGTCAAGGACCTGGCCGGCTGGTTCGGCGTCGGGGCCACCACCCCCGCGCAGCGCGCCAAGCCGATCCTGCAGGCCCTGGGCGTCGACCCCTCCGACTTCGCCTACGGGCTCTCGCCGCTCGGCTCCCCGGACCACCTGACCGCCGCCACCCGGGCGGAGGTCATCGCCGCCCGAGATCGCCTGCGCTGACGCCGTCCTGATCGCTGACCAGGTCGGGCCAGGTCCGGTCGAGCTGCCGTCGGCGTGGGACGGCGCTCGACTGACATCGGTCTGCATCCCGCAGCGGTACCGTCGGCAGCATGAGCACGCAGATCGCCGTCCGGCTGCCCGAGGAGCTCATAGAGTTCATCGATCGGTTGGTGTCCGACGGTCGGGCTCCGTCCCGCGCCGCTGTCGTCAGCCGGGCGCTCCAGCGTGAGCGGCGCCGAGAGTCGGCGGCTCGCGACGCCGCCATACTCGCCGCTGCGACCGAGGAGGACGACGACCTCGATGCACTCGCCGAGCACGCCGCCCGGACGCCGCTCGACGACCTCGACTGATGCGCCCGATCCACCTCGCCCACCTGGACAAGACCCGACCCGTTCTACTGCTGACCCGCGAACTGGTCCGCCCGTACCTCTCCCGCGTCACCATCGCCCCCATCACCAGCACCATCCGCGGGCTGTCGACGGAGGTGCCCGTCGGGCCGGGCAACGGTCTCGACCATCCGAGCGTCGTCAGCTGCGACAACGTCGTCACCGTACCGACGTCGGTGCTCGGTCGGCAGATCGGCCGACTTCTCCCGGAGCAGGAGGTGGCCCTCACCACGGCCCTGCACGCCGCCTTCGACCTCGAGGACCTGCCCGCGCCTCGGTGAGGCGCAGCTCGTCGACACTCCAGGCCGTGCCGGTCGCTCGTCGTCCGAGCCGCACCTGCCGCTGACGGACCGCCTGGGGCGGGAAACGAACGGTCCCCGGGTCTCGGCGGGATCGGCCGGCTGCGACATGCGGAGGCCGGACCGACAGTGTGCAGCACGGAGCCGCCCCGGACTGGTGCGGTCCAGAGGGCCGCGGTCCTGCCGATGGCTCCACACGTGCGGACACCGGAGCCCCACGTGAGGGACCCGACCCGGCTGGCCTGGTCTCGGGGTGCCCAGACCGCGGCCCTGCGGCCGGGGCCGGGGTCAGGGCCGCTCAACCCGATCGTCCACGCCGGTGGATCGAGGGTCAGGCAGCAGCGGGCAGGGGTGAATTGCAGAGGCGTGGGCCGGTGCGGATCTCGGTGCCGTCCGGCCGCCAGGTGCGCCATCGCCCGTCGGGTTGTCGCTCGACGCGGAAGCCGTGGTGGACACAACGTGCGAGTGCCGCTCGCACAGCAGCGCGACGTTGTCCAGGTCGGTCTCCCCACCCAGGGCCCACGCCAGCAGATGGTGCACGTCGCACCACCAGATCGGCGCTCCACAGCCGGCGAACACACACCCACCGTCGCGCACCTCCGCGGCCCGGCGCAGGTGCGGCGGGAACAGCCGCATGCTGCGGCCGTGGTCCAGCGGCCGCCCGTCGGGACCCATGACGATGCGGGTGACCTGCCCGTCGCAGGCCAGCCAGCGGGCGCGGGCGGCGGAGAGGTGCGCACCGAACCCCATCTCGCCGGCGCCGGAGCCGACGTTCGGGTCGATGAGGTCCGCGATGCCGATCGTGACGATCACCTGCGGCTTGTGCCCGCGCAGGATGGGCAGGGTGCCGGCGGTCAGGGCCAGGTCGCCCAGCTGCACCAGCGCGTCGCCCTGCTGCTGGGACCGGTTGCGCTCATCCCCGGCGCACCGGCCACGACACCTCCCCGACTCGTTCGAACACGTGTTCGAAGACTACCGCTACGGCGACGGGTCGACAACACGAATCCCCAGGTCAGTGGCGCCACCCACACATCGGGGTGAGGTGTTGACAACGACCTCTGATGGCGGGGCCTACGTGGGGAGCGGCCGGGAGCGGGGGCTCCTGCGCCGCTGCGTGTCCCCGGCTCGCCGGAGTGCACAGGCCTAGCTGCCGTGCACGGACAGCAGCACGTGCGAGGCAGGAGGAGTCCGTGCACCGCGGACCAGGGACCAGGCTGTCCGCCCGGCACGGCGCGCCTCTCGCGCGGTTCGGCACGTGCGCCGTCGAGGACGGACGTCGGCTGCGACGGCCAGAGCGGCCGGCGCAGTTGCGGACCGTCGGCCTTCCGTGCCGCGGAGCTCGTGGCCGATCGACCGGTCAGCCGGTCGGCAGGGTGAGCGAGGACGGCGAGGCGGCGGAGCGCCTGATCCGGTGGGTCACCGGCACGCCGCGGGTGGCCTGGCCGGGCGGCTCGCCGGTGCCGAGGTTGCGCGCGTAGCGCGGGTGCGCGCCGCCGGAGACCTGCAGCCGGATGCGGTGGCCGGTCAGGAACCGGTGCGCGGTGTCGGGCAGGGTCGCCTCGACGGTCCGCTCCCCCACCACCGGCGCCTCGCCCTCGCGCGGGTCGAGCCGGACCAGCCGGTCGGTGACGTTGACCGACCGCCCCCGCTCGTCGACGTCGCACAGCCGCAGGAAGACGTCGGCGTACGGGTCGTCCGAGGTGAGGAAGAGTCGGACCGTGGCCCCGCCGAGCAGCTCGACCGGCGTCTCCAGCGGCGCGGTGGTGAAGGTGCGGACGTCGTCGCGCGCCTCCAGCCGCCGGTTGTCCCGCCGGCCGGCGCCGCGGGCCAGGACCCGCCCGCCGACCGACGGGGTGGGGTCCATCGGGTCGTACCGGAAGGTCGTCTCGGCGCAGGCCTGGGTGGGCGGGTCGTCGGCCAGCCGTCCTGCGGAGGCCAGGAACCAGGTGCGCTCGGTGCGGCCGGCCGGCGGCCAGTCGGGCATCGCGCGCAGCTCGCCCGCGCCGGTGACGTACACCCGCACCCGGTCGGGGCGAGCAGGCGCAGGCGCGCCGTCCAGGGGCAGGTGGGTGGCCAGCCAGGCCAGGCTCGCCGACGTGGCGACCGCGGTGTCGATGGTCAGGTGCGCCCACGGGCCGACGACGAGCTCGACGTCCACCCCGCGGTCGCGCAGGACGGCGTACTGGTACAGCGTCTGCTCGAGGAACCAGTCCTGCCAGCCGCCGACGAGCAAGGCGGGCACGGTCGAGGAGTGCACGGCCGGGGTGGCGCGGTAGCGGTCCCAGTAGGGGTCGGCGAGGTCGGGGTGGGCCAGCCACTCGTCGAACCACGGGGCCGGCGTCCCGCCGAACCGCTCGGCCAGCCCAGTCAGCGGCAGCCGGGAGAGGTGCGGGGCCAGCCGCCGCTCCGCCGTCATCAGCCGGACCGTTCCACGCACCGGGCCGAACTGCTCCTGGTGGGCGACCAGCTCGGTCCAGACGGCCAGGTTGAGCAGCTGGTAGGCGCCGTCGACCAGGCCGGCCGCGGCGAGGTCGTGCGGGCCCACCCAGAGGACCATCCCCGCCAGCTCCGGCGGCGGGTCGAGCGCCAGCGCCCACTGCGTGTAGGCCAGGTAGCTGGGGCCGAGCGTGGCCAGCCGCCCGTCGAACCACGTCTGGTCGCGCAGCCAGGCGACGGTGTCCTGCCCGTCGTGCTCCTCGTTGACGACGGGGGCGAACTCGCCGCCGGAGCCGAACGTGCCGCGGACGCTCTGCAGCACCACCGCGTAGCCGCGCGCCGCGTAGGGCAACGCGAAGGACACCGTGGACAGCGGCCCGCGGCCGTACGGGGTCCGCAGCAGCACGGTCGGGTGCGGACCGCCCGACGCCGGCAGGTACACGTCGGCGCGCAGGTCGGCGCCGTCGCGCATCGGGACGCCGACGCCGCGCAGCACCCGCACCGGCCCGGTCGCCGGCGGCAGCCGCCACCGCCGGCCCAGCGCGGCCCCGGCGAGCCGAGCGGTGCGGGACAGCCGCTGTCCTACCGGGGCTTCGAGGTCCGGCACGCACCCTCCTCGGGAACGACGGTGACCTCGACCGTAACCACGGGTCCGGTCCGGCCGCTCTGAACCCGGTGCACCTGGGGATGTGACCCCCGCGCTCGGCGCGACGGTCAGTACCGCGCCACACCTCGCGCTCTCACCCGGCGTGCTCGGCCTCTTCACACCGGGAACGTCTGGTCCTCCCGGTTGTGCTCACCGATCCAGTCGTCGACCCAGCCCAGGTGCTGCATCCCAGCCCAGGTGCTGCATCGCCCCGGCGACCAGGGCGGGGGGCAGGTTCGTCGTCGACGGGGTGAGGCCGATAGGAGCACTCCAGCGAGGGCTGCCGGGGTCAGGTCAGGGTCTCGCTCCCTCGTCGCCGCATCTCCGGGGTACTGCCCGAAAGGCGGTGAGCGCGGCGCGTTCGACCGTGGAGAAGCGGATGCGCTCCTGCTCCAACCGCACCTGCTCCCCGTGCTCGCCGGCCAGCAGGGACCGGTAGACCGCCTGCTCGCCGGGTGTGAGCAACGGCAGGTGGTCGGTGGTGGGCACCGGTTCTCGCGACCAGTGCGGCCGGTGCGCGAGCAGGGTCTCGGTGTCCATGAGGATGCTGCGAACCGCGGGGACGATCCGCCGCAGCCGGTCGAGGGCGCGGAAACCGTGGGTGTCCAGGTCGCCCCAGTAGACGACGTCGCGGTCGGCCAGCCACGGCAGCGCCGCGAGCCGGGACACCGCGTACCCGCCGCCGAGCACCACCACCGCCCCAGGCACCCGGGGGAAGGCCAGGTAGGTGACCTCGTTCTCGACCACGACGACCGAGCGCGCCGCGAACGGGAAGCGGGCCAGATCCTCCACCCGCACCGCCAGTTCGCTGTACGGCCCGTCCTCCGGGGCGAACGACCGGAACCGGACGAGGTCGGGCTTGGCGCGCAACCCGTACCGGCGCACCAGGTCCCGAGCCGGCGCGGTGGGATCGATCCGTTCGGCCGGCAGGACGCGGTCCAGCAGGGCACCCATCACCGTGCGGTGGTGCTCGATGAACTTGGTGTCGACGCCGGGCACGTCCACCTGGCGCAGGTACACCGCCGGTCCGCCGCGCCGCAGGATCCAGCCGACCACCGACAGGATCCGGTCCCACTCCGGCGCCAGCGCCAGCGCCTCGTGCGGATGAGCGGCCACCCAGCCGAGGCCGGCGGGCAGCTCGGCTCCCGTCGCGGCCACGAGGTCGTCGAACCGGGCCACGTCGGCGGCCACGCCGAGACTGGTCCACACGTCGGCGGCCGAGTCGAGCACCACCCGCCGCGGCACCTGGTTGGCGCCGATGAGCCGGCCGCCGAGCGCCGCCGTCTCGAGGCGGGCGGGGCCCAGCCGGGCGGCCCGCCAGCCGGCGACCCAGTCCTGCACCGCGCCGAACTGGTCGGCCAGCTCCCGCGCGGAGGGCCCGCGCAGCGGGAGCTCCAGCGGGGCCACCGGGCGGCCGGTGACCACCGCGCGCAGCAGGTCACCCTTCTCCCAGCGGCTGCGCAGCGCGGCGCGGACGTCCGGCCAGGTCGTCCAGCCCGGCTGCGCCCTGCGGACGGCCGCCACGTCAGGGGGCCGCGGTGCTGCCGGCGGCCCGGTCCGCGGCGGCCAGGTGAGCCGCGCGGCCGGCGCGGTACTGCTCGATGGTCAGGGTGTGCACGCGGGACCCGGCCCCGGTCGGGTTGTCGACGAAGCCGACCGCGGAGACCGCGTGCTCGATGACGTGGATCTTCTGCAGCGGCGTGACGACGAGCAGCTGGAGCCCGAGCCGGCGGAACAGCGACAGGGCGTAGCGGGTGGACTCGTCCGATCCGCGGCCGAAGGCCTCGTCGATCACCGCGACGTGGAAGGAGCGGGAGCGGGCCGCGCCCCAGGTGAGCTTGAACTGGTAGGCGAGGGATGCGGCCAGGACGGTGTAGGCGAGCTTCTCCTTCTGTCCGCCGGACTTGCCGCCGGAGTCGGTGTAGGTCTCGTACGCCTCGTCGCTGTCGCGCCAGCGTTCGACCGCGGTGAACACCACCCAGTTGCGCACGTCGGTGACCCGTGCGGTCCAGGCACGGTCGGCCTCGGTGGAGCCGTCGCGCCCACGGAACCGCTCGACCAGGGCGCGCACCTGGTGGAACTTGCGCTCCGAGTAGGTGTCGTCCTCGTCGCCCGAGCCGGCCAGCGCGTCGTCGGTGCAGGCGCGCAGGTCGGCGATGAAGGTGCGGACCTCCATGTTCGGCGTCCGTTCGGTCTCCAGCCGGATGTAGCGGCCGGGGTTGTAGTCGATACCGGCGAGCGATTCGTTGATGCGGTCGATCCGCTCGTCGATCAGCTCGGTCTGCTTGCGCAGCTCGGCGTAGAACCCGGCGATGTCCCGGATGGCGTTGGTGCGCAGCAGCTCCTGGAATTCCGCCTCGAAGCGGGGCAGGTCGTCGGTGACCAGGCGGGCGTGCAGCTCGCGGTAGCCGCCGATGGACTCGACGGCGTCGTCCAGCTCGCCGGTGAGCAGGGGCCAGGCCAGCCGGAAGTCGTGCATCGCGCTGGTCAGGCGGGTGACGGTCTGGCTCTGCCGTCCGACGGCGCCGGAGTGCTCGCTGTCCAGCCGCTGCCGGTGCTGCTCGCGCCAGCGGTCCCAGCCGGCGACGTCGGCGGGCGGTGCCGCGGCGACCGCGTCGGCGAGGGCGGCGACGGCGGCCGGTTCCGGCTCGGGGCCGGCCGTGAGCAGCTCGCGCCGGGCGGCGGCCTCCTGCTCCGCGCGTCGTCGTTCGCCCTTGAGCGTGCCGGTCAGCTCCACCAGCCCGTCGCGGCGCTGCTGGGCGGCTCGCTGCTGCTCGACCACCTCGGCCGCGCGCCGGCGCAGCTGGGACAGCTCGCCCGAGGCGGCCTCGAGGCGCTCGGCCTCGCGGGCCAGCTCGTCGATCTGCCGCACCAGCCCGGGCCAGTCCAGCTCGTCGAACGTGCTCACGGTGGACAGCCGCTCGATGGCCGCGGCCCGGGCCGCCGCGCGCTCCTCCTCCGCGGTGATGGCCGTGTCGCGCTCGGCGAGGGCCCGCCGCTGCCGACCGAGTTCGGCGGCCTCCTCCAGCAGGGCGTCGATCTTGGCCTCGGTCGACCAACCGAGCACGTAGTTCCGGCGGTCGTCGATGCGGAAGCGGTCGTCCTTCTCGTGCCGTCCGCCGCCGCCCTTGACCTGCCCGGCCCGGGTGACCGCCCGCTCGGCCCGGCGGAAGGCCGCGGTGGTCTCCACCCGTGCCAGGTCGGCCCGCGCCTGGACCTCGGCGCGCAGCCACGCGGCGAACGGCCCGTCCTGCACCTCGAGCACGTCGGACAGCGGGTTCTCGGAGCGGGGCAGGCGGGGCGGCGGCACGATTGCCGGGACCCGGTAGTAGACGAGCCGGCCGCGCAGGTGCTGCCGGTCGACCCAGTCGGAGACGGCGGAGTAGTGGCGTTCGGGTACCAGCAGCGACAGGCCGAACCCGCGCAGCACCCGCTCGGCGGCCCCCTCCCAGTCGGCGTGCTCGGGGCGCACCTGGACGAGCTCACCGGCGAAGGGGAGATCGGCGTCGGAGAGACCGACGCCGTCGGCCAGCCGTGCCCGCAGCCCTGCTGCGGCGACCGGGATGTTGCTGCCTCCTGAGCGCAGTGCCCGCAGCTCGGCGTTGACCTCCTGCTCCCGGGTGCGCAGCGCGTCGGAGTCGACCGCGAGGCGGTCGCGCCGGTCGCGCGTGCCGCTGCGGGCACCGGCCAGCTCCTCGGCCGCCGCGGCCACCTGGGCCTGCCGGGCGGCGAACGCGGCCGGCGAGTCCACCGGGGGCAGGCCGAGCAGCTCGAGGGCGGCCGCGTGGTCGGCGCTGCGCTGGCGCCGCCGGTCGCGTTCGGGCTCGAGCAGTTCGATGCGCTGCGCGATCTCCCGCAGCCGCGCCCCACCGTGGCCGTCCATCTCCCGGCCGAGGGCGTCGAGCTCGGCCTGGCGGCGCCCGATCTCCGCGTCGGCCTCCCGCTGCTCCGCGACCAGGACGCCGAGCCGCTGGGCGCAGGCGGCGGCCGTCTCCTCCAGCAGCGCGACGGTCCGCTGGGCGACGAAGGCCGGCAGCGCCACCCGCTGCGCCGCCAGGGCGGCGATGCGCTCGGCGAGCCCCTCGTACGAGGTGGCCAGGGTCAGCAGGGGGTCCAGCTGCTCGAGCTGGGTGCGGGCGGCGACCACGGCGTCGTGGGCGCGGGTCAGCGACTCGAAGTGGTCGACGAGCTGGTCCACCCAGCGCTGGGCGTCGAAGGGTTCGAGCATGTGCTGCCGGACGAACCCGGTCAGGTCGCCGACCGCCTTCATCGACACGGTCTGGTGGAACAGCTCCAGCGCCTGGGCGGACTCGATGCCCAGCAGCCGGCGGAAGCGCTGGCTGTACTGCGGATATCCGTCGTGCACCGTGGCGCTGCCGGCGACCAGCCGCTTGCGCAGTGCTGCGGGGTCGCCACCGAAGGCGGTGAGGTCCTGGGCGACGGTGAGGTCTCGCTCGGAGGTGACGTAGAAGCGGTCGGGCTGCCCGGCCTGGCCGGCGGCGAGCCAGAGCACGACGGCGAGGCTCACCACCCCGCCGTAGCCCTCGTTGCCGAACACCGCGAGCAGCACGCTGAACGTCGGGCCGCGGCGCAACCCGACCGGGGCGGAGGCGCCGGTGGTCTCGCTGCGCTCGGACTTGTAGTGGCCGAGCACGTAGGAACGCAGGTCGCGCTCGCGGGTCTCCGCTCCGGCGGCACGGTTGAAGGCGATCCGCTGGGGAGCGATCAGCAGCGTGGTCAGCGCGTCGACCACGGTGGACTTGCCGGAGCCGATGTCGCCGGTGAGCAGGCTGTCCGCGCCGCCGGGGGCGAAGGCCCAGACGCGCTGGTCGAAGGTGCCCCAGTTGAGCAGCTCCAGGCGGTGCAGGCGGTTGCCCACCCGGGGCGGTCGCGCGGCACCGGCGGGCGACGACGCCGCGGCGAGGTCGACGGCGGGGAACAGGGTGCTCACCGGTGGTCCTCCTGCTCGGGTTCACCGACGACGGTGCCACTCGCGTCGTCGGGCGGACCCTCGGGGCCGTAGGCGTAGGCCCGCAGCCGGGCGTCGAAGTCGGCGAGCCACTGACCGTCGACGAACGCCTTGAGGATGCGGCGCACCTCGAACCGCCCGGCCTCACCGGGCACCCGGCGCAGGAAACCGAGCTCGACCGCCCTGGCGATGGCGACGTCCACCTGGTCGACGGTGCGCGCCTCGTTGCTGGTGGCGGCCAGGAACACGGTGACCATCTCGATGATCTGCTCCCGGCTGAGGACGAGACGGACGTCGCCGCTGCTGGCGTCGAACTCGGCCATCCGCTTGCGCAGCAGGGCCAGCAGCAGGCTGACCGGGTAGGTGAGCGCGTGCCGGCGGACCAGCCGGGGCAGCGCGGGCTTCCCGGTACGCAGTTCGGCGAGCTGGTCGTCGGGCAGCGCGCGCAGGAAGGCGTATCCCTCGACCTCGTCCAGGACGAGGTCGAGGCCGAGCACGGCGACGTGGTCGCGCACCTGGCTGGTCAGCCCGAGCAGGTGGCGCCACACCTGGGGGGAGCTGTCCTGCTCGACGACCCCGCGCAGCAGCGAGGTGAGCACCAGCGGCAGGTCCAGCTCGGAGTGTCGCGGGCGGGTGGTCATGGAGCTGGTCACGGCCCCTCCTCGTCGATGGGCGGTGCGGCGGGCTGCGGCGGCGGGACGCCGGCGCGGGTGTACACGACGTGCGGGAGCGTGGCGGCGCGGGCGACGTCGTCGTCGCCGATCCAGGCCACCTCGTCGCGCCGGTCGTCGTCGACGACCGTGTCCACGCCGTCGCGCAGCGCGAGGTAGCCGACCAGCTCGGCCAGCCCCTGCTGCAGGGGGTGGTCGCGCAGGATGTCCGGCAGCGCGGCCACCGGGCGGCGGGCGAGGCCGTCGGCGACGGCGGCCGCCAGCCGGGCCGGGTCGAGGTAGACCTGCTCGTAGAGGGCGGACGGATCGGCCCGCTCCGTGGCCTCGCCGATGCCGTCGCTGTCCAGGGTGAGTCGGCGCCGGGGCCGGTACAGCGGCCGTTCGGTGGGCAGCACGACGTCGATCTCGGCCGCGGGGATGCTCGTGCCCGGAGCCCGGCCCTGGGTGCCGCGGATGGCGAGGGCGCTGGCCTCGATGCCGCGCAGGATCTCCATCACCCGGCGGTTCTCCAGCCAGACCTGGTCGTCGAGGAAGCGGCGGAGCTGGTCGGAGAGCTGCCGGACGGTGCTCTGGGTCCGTTCGGCGGCGTCCAGCCAGTCGTGGTGGACGTGCCGCAACCGCGGGTCGGGGACCGCGGCCGCGGTGAGGGCGGGCAGACCCTGCACCCGCGCGAGCAGGTCGGCGAACTCCTCCTGTCGCGGGGTGGACAGCAGGAAGTCGTAGAACGCGTGGAAGGACCGGCCCTGGTCGGAGTCGGCGATGCCGCGCCGGTCGCCCAGCACCTCCTCGAGCAGTTCCCCCTTGCCGCCGGTCCAGGTGGCGATCTTCTCCCGCAGCGCCCGGTCCAGGGCCCGGAAGTTCTCCTCGACCTGGCGGAAGTCGGCCAGGAGCTCGCGGGCGGTGGTGGCGAACTGGTGGTAGCGCTCGCGTTGGGCGACCGGATCGAGGACGTCGACCTGCCCGGCGCTCACCCGGTCGATCTCCTCCTGCAGCTCCCGCCGACGGCGGTGCAGCTCGTCCAGGCGGACCTGCGGATCGGCCTCGGCGCCGAACGCCATCTGCCGCAGCAGCTCGACGACCGTGTTCAGCCGGGACTCGGTGCCCACGAAGGGCGCCGGCTGCAGGGAGCGCAGCCAGGACAGCGCCGTCTCGACCGCGGGGGTGGCGTCGTAGGCAGGCTCGTCGGCACCGGGCGGGTAGTACTTGCGCAGCCACCCGGTGGCCGGATCCGACCACTCGTCCAGGTAGGCCGCCGCCGAGCGGGCGTACCTGGCCTCGCGGTCCGGGTCGTCCCCGACCCCGGCCGGCCGGTCCAGGGCGGAGAGCAGGTCGTCGAGCCGGGTGACCAGGTCGGTGCGGGACACCGAGCGGGTGTTCTCCTCGACGAAGACCTGGCCGAGGAACGCCAGCGCCAGCGGCGCGGTGCCGGCGCGCAGCAGCTGCCAGGCGGGGTGCCGCCGGCGCAGCTCGTCGATCTCGTCGTGGGTCTGCACCAGGTCCATGGGTCTGCCGCCGTCCTCCCGCATGCCGTTCCCGCACTGGTCAGACGAGTCAAGCAGCCGGGTCGGACAACTCCGCGCCTGGTGTGCGGCCGGCGTGGCACCGTCGGGACAGTCGTGCCACGGAGACGTGCGTCGATCTCGGCGGAGTCGCTCCCGGACTCGCCGCCCTCACCGACGGACCCCAGCGAGCTGCGGACGTTGCCGACTCGTCGTCCGAGCGCCCTGTCGGCGAGCCGGACGCTTTGGGTCCGGGGTAGGAGGTCGAGCCCGGTCGCACACCCTCCTCGAAGACGCCGGCGGTGACCTCGGACCCTGGACGCAGGTCCTGATGGCCTGCCGTGCGCACCGGGGCGGCCACCTACGTTCAGGGGGACGTCGACCTGCCGACGCCTCCGGACGAAGGGGACCCGCATGCGCGCAGTGCAGTACCGGACCATCGGGAGCGAGCCCGAGGTGGTGGAGGTCGAGACCCCGGAGCCCGGTCCGGGGCAGATCCGGCTGCGCGTGACCGCCGCCGGGCTGTGCCACTCCGACGCGTTCGTCATGAGCCTGACCGAGGAGCAGTACGTCTACGGGCTGCCGCTGACCCTCGGCCACGAGGGCGCCGGGGTCGTCGACGCGCTCGGGGACGGCGTCACCGGCGTCGCGGTGGGCGACTCCGTGGCCGTCTACGGCCCGTGGGGCTGCGGGCTGTGCCACGCCTGCGCGCGGGGTGCGGAGAACTACTGCCCGCGGGCGGCGGAGCTGGGGATCCGCCCGCCCGGCCTCGGCGCCCCGGGCGCGCTGGCCGAGTACGTGATCGTGGACGACGTCCGGCACGTGGTCCCGCTCGGCGACCTGGACCCGGTGGCCAACGTCTCCCTCACCGACGCCGGGCTGACGCCGTACCACGCGATCGTCTCCAGCCTCGACGCGCTGCCCGCGGGGAGCACCGCCGTGGTGATCGGCGCGGGCGGCCTCGGGCACGTCGGCATCCAGATCCTGCGCGCGATCACGGGCGCCACCGTCGTCGCGCTCGACGTCAACGAGGAGAAGCTCAAGCTGGCCTCGGAGGTGGGAGCGCACGCCGTCCTGCCCTCCGACTCGTCGGCCGTCGAGGCCATCCGGTCGCTGACCGACGGGGACGGCGCGCAGGCGGTCTTCGACTTCGTCGGTGCGCCGCCCACCCTGGACATCGCGCGGAAGACGGTGGCCATGGACGGCGTCGTGCAGATCGTCGGGATCAGCGGCGGGCTGATGCCCACGGGCTTCTTCTCCACGCCGATGGGCGCGTCGGTGCGGGCGCCGTACTGGGGGACGCGCACGGAGCTGATGGAGGTGCTCGACCTGGCGCGGGCCGGCCAGGTGCACGTCGAGGTCGAGCGGTACTCGCTCGACGAGGCGCCGGCGGCCTACCGCAAGCTGCACGAGGGCACGATCCGCGGCCGCGCCGTCGTCGTCCCCGGGGACTGATCCGCCGGTACCGAGCGCCCGACCGCTGCCGGCTGGAGGATCGGGCATGGCCTCGACAAGGGACGTCCCGATCCTGCTGCTGGACGTCGACGGCGTGCTCAACGCGGTCCGCGGCGACCTGCCCGAGGGCTGGCGGCGGGGGGTGTTCAAGGGCTACGTGCTCTCCTGGGACCCGACGATCACCGCCCGGCTGCGCGAGCTGCAGGAGTCGGGGCGGGTGGAGATCCAGTGGCTCACCACCTGGGCGGGGGACGCCGACCGGTTGCTGGCCGAGCCGATGGGGCTGCCGCGCGGGCTGAGGGTGCACGCGCGGGCGGACTCGGCACCGACCGGGTTCGCCGGGTCGTTCAGCGGCCTGTCGGGCTGGTGGAAGCTGGCTCTGGCCCGTGCGGTCGCCGAGGCCGAACCGGACCGGCGCATCGTCTGGATCGACGACGACCTGGCCGAGCAGGCCGCCGAGACCGGGGACTGGCTCGCCGCCAACCCGCACGTGCTGGTGGTCGCCCCGGACCTGTTCGTAGGCCTCACGCACGAGCAGTTGAACGCGATCGAGGCGTGGCTCTGAGGTTCATGCCACCGGGCACCGCGTGCGGGAGCTGCGACGCCGGGGTGCTCTGCCGCAGTGACGACGACAGCCGAGCAGTCACACCGATGACGAGTCGTCACCTGACCCGTCGAGGCCGGTCACAGCCGATCGACGAGGTCTGCCTCCGTCCGGTCGGCTGAAGCAGCCGCCCAGGCGGTCAGGACCGCCGACAGCCACGGGCCGTATCCGTACCGACCGGCGTCCTCGCGGCCGCAGGTGCGCCAGGTGAGGAACTCCGGCAGTTCCGACACCAGCGATGCCGCCATGGCTTACAAGCGAGTCGCCACGGCGTGGTCAACCCGTACGTCGTCCGCGTCGACCGGAGAGACCGCGTCGTACTCGACCCGGTTGCGGGTGCGGCGAAGCCGACCAAGGGCTGGAACGCGGCTCGCGGCGGTGGGTCGGGAAACAATGCGTCGATGGCGATCTGCACGGCGAGATGGCCGCCGCGGCTCGTCGCCCGCAGACCCTGAGCCTGGAGGAGCGCGGCCAGGCTCTTGCGCGCAGCGTCGTACAGCATCGTGTACGCGCCGTCGGTCGGCGAACCGCTGGACCCGCACCGAGCTGCGCACCAGCAAGCGGCAGGTCAACGAGCTCATCGATGCCGACCGGGTGCCCGTCTTCCTGCTCGACCAGAACCAGGTCGTCCGCCCCGGCGAGATGGGCACGATCGAGGACACTGAGAAGCACGCGCGAGCGCGGCCTCGACGTCCACCAGGTCGACCTCGCCACCCAGTACCGCAGCGGGGGCAGCGCCGAGTACGTCGACTGGGTCGAGCGGCTCCTCGGGCTGGCCCCGGGCGGGCCGCAACGCTGGACCAGCAATGAGCGGTCCGAGGTCTGGACGGCGCCGTCGCCCTCGGCCGTCGAGGCGGCGCTCGCCGAGAAGCTGGCCGCGCACCAGAACGTGCGGATGGCCGCCGGCTACTGCTGGACCTGGAGCGACCCCGGCCCGACGGCTCGCTCGTCCCCGACGTCCGCATCGGCGACTGGGCGCGGCCGTGGAACCTCGAGGGCGACCGGTCCGTCGGCGGCGCCCCACTGGCCGCACTGTGGGCCAGCGACGAGCGCGGCTTCGACCAGGTCGGCTGCGTCTACACCGCCCAGGGCTTCGAGTATGACTGGAACGGCGTCCTGCTCGGCCCGGATCTGGTGTGGCGGACCGACCGGTGGGTCGCCGTCCGCAGCGCGAACCATGACCCCGACTTCTGCAGCACCACGCGGGTCAGCGACGCCGACTTCGACCTGCTGGTGCGCAACGTCTACAAGGTGCTGCTGACCCGCGGAGTGAGCGGCATCTACCTGCACTCCACCGACCCGGAGACCCAGCGGTTCCTCGAACGGCTCGTCGGCTGACAGTGAGGATGTAGGCGAGCCCCGCAGCGGTCGTCCCTGACCCGTCGGCCGACCGGCTTCGAGTCAGGACGTCCGCGTTCACGACATCCCCCCGGTCGGGACGACGTGCTGCGCAAGCTGTCTGCGGACGACCTCGACGAGGTGCTGGCGGTGGGCGGCGCCGACCTGATCCGTCACGGGCAGGCCGAGCGCGGCCTCCAGCAGGAGTTCACGGACGACGCGATCGCCGTGGTGGACGCATTCGCCGACCCCGTCCTCGCGACCGTGGGTGAGCCGGACGAGGGAGACCCCGCTGACCTGCCGGAACTGTCAGACCCCGTGGTTACCGTGCAGCCATGGAGGACGGAGGGGTGCCGCGGTCACCGGAGGAGGGCGAGCCGGTCCCCGTCCTGCCCTCGGAGGTGGTCTCGCCGCAGCTGGGTGAGCTGGAGCTGGTCTGCGACATCTGGTCGGCCGACGCGCACATGGCCCGCGAGCACGCCCGGCAGGCCGCCACCATCGCAGAGCTGGCCCGCCGGCGCCGCGCCGAGCGCGACACCGCCTTCGGCACCCGGGGTGGGCCGGGGCCGGACTCGTGGGCGATGCGCCCGGCCGCGCTCGCCGACGTGTCCGACGACTTCGTGACCGAGCTCGCGCTAATCCGCCACTGCTCCGAGGCCGAGGCCTCCCGGCTGGCGGTCGAGTCGCTGCTGCTCACCACCAAGCTGGCCGCCACCTGGTCGGCGCTGTACGCGGGGCGGCTGACGGTGCGCAAGGCGCGCCTCCTGCTCGACCTGCTCGGCGACGCCGACGACGCCGTCGCCGCCGGAGTTCAGGCGCGGGTGCTGGACGGCGCCGAGGACTGTCCGCCGTCCCGGCTGCGCGACCGGGCCCGCTACCACCTGTACCGGGTGGACGCCGAGGCCAAGGAGCGCCGCCGCAAGGAGGCCGAGCGCAAGGCCGACGTGCACGTGGAACGCACCGCCGACGATCTCGGTCGCCTGGTGATCGAGGGGCCGCTGCCGGCCGTGTACGCCGCTCGCGACGCAGTCGACCAGTACGCGCGGTGGATGCGCGCTGACGGCGACGACCGGCCGATGGGCCTGCTGCGCTCGGCCGCGGCGCTGGATCTGATCCTGCGGTCGTGGGACACCAGTCGCCCACCCGTGACCGCGCAACTGCTCCTCCACGTCGCACTGCCCTCGCTGCGACCCGACGCGCCGGTCGGCGCCGCACCGGCGGAGATGGACGGCCAGGTCATCTCGGCAGCCCAGTGCCGCGAACTGCTCGCCTCGCTCGACATGCTGAACCTCGGGTCGGCACCGGCGGGCGGATCCATCCACGTCGCGGTCGACGACCCGGCCACCGGCGAGACCATCGCCGTGGCCACCCGCGCCGAGCTCCGCCGCGCCGCCGGACGGGGTCGCCGCGTCCGCCGCCACGGCCGACAGAGGAGCAGCCGCCCCACCGACAGCACGGGTCGGGACGCTGGGGCGGCCGGCGGGACGGGCACAGCCGGCGGGACGGGCGACGGGCCCGGCCTGCGGCCTCCCCCGCCGTCCCGCTGCTACCGGCCGCCCGCCGGGCAGCGACGCCTCGTCACGGTCCGTGACCGGCACTGCCACATGCCCGGTTGCCGCCGCCCTCCCGGCCGCTGCGACATCGACCACGGGAAGGCATTTGCCGCTGGCGGTCCCACCGCCTGCTGGAACCTCTGCTGTCTCTGCCGGCGACACCACCGGATCAAGACGTTCGCCCGCGGCTGGTCCTTCACGCTGCTCCCCGACGGCCGGTTCATCGTCCGCACGCCATCGGGGGTCTGCCGGTCCACCCGACCGCCTGGCTGGTGCCACGACCCCGAACCCGACCCGCCCTGGCTCGACGATCTCGCACCACCCGACCCGCTGCGCAGGTGAGAGGTTCGTCCGCCGCCTGCGGCGTGCCACGGGCACTATCCGGAGTGAGCACCCCGTCGGCCTGTCGAGGGGGTGCCGTGTCCACCTGTCGACGACTCGCTGTCCTGTCCTCGCACGGCGCCACCGTGGCCGTGGACGGTGAGGTCCGCCGGTCGACGCCGTCCCCGCCACCCGGAGTCGATCCCGTCGGCGGGAGTGCGCCGTGCGCCGAGCTGAGGGAGCAGGACTGCGGCATGGAGACGTGGGACGCCGTCCGGGCACGCCGCAACGTGCGCCGGTACACCGACGCGCCGATCCCCCGCGGGGCCCTCTAACGCGTTCTCGAGGCGGGACGGCGGTCACCGTCGTCGTCGAACTGGCGGCCGTGGCACTTCGTCACCGTCCCCGACCGCGCGCAGCTCGTCGAGCTGGCCGAGGTGTGGCAGGGCGGCGCGCACGTCGCCCACTCGGCGGCGACGATCGCCCTGGTGGCCGAGAACCCGGCGGACGAGCGGACCCGCCAGCGGATCGCCTACGACTTCGATCAGGCGACCGCGCTCATGATGGTCCCCGCGGCTGATCTCGGCATCGGCTCCGGGCACTCGGCGGTCGCCGATCAGGAGCAGGCGTAGCGGGTGCTGGGCTCCCCCGACGGCTACTCCTGCGCCTGTCTCATCGGCTTCGGCTATCCGGCCGACCGGCCCCTGCGCCCGGTGCAGGAGCCGGACCGCCGCCCCTTCGACGAGGTCGTGCACTGGGACGCTGGTAGGCCACCGGCCCAGGCCGTGCCATCCCACGAGCCTGCACCCACCCCGGGAAGGAGACCACGTGGAGCCCAGTGACCTCGACCGCGTCGTGGAGGCCGTCGTCGTCGACGCCTACGGCGACGACGAGGAGTACGTCGCCTTTCTCACCGTCCTGCAAGAGGAGACCCAGCTGCCCGCCGCCGCGACGCTGCTCGGCGTCCCCGTCACGGTCACCGGCTTCGACTACACCGACCCCGCCCGGGGCCTGATCGCGACCTGCCGAGGACCGCGGGAGACCGGTGAGGTGAGCCTCGCCGACCTCGCGTTCCCGCCGGACACCGTGACCGCCTGGATCCACGCGGCCTACCGTCACCACCTCGGCCTGCCGCCGTTCCCGGCCCGGCCACGCCCGGAGTGGAACTGGCCGGCCTGATCGCTGGTCACCGGCGGGCGTAGGCGGCCAGCCGCTCACCGACCGGGGTGACGCTGGGCAGGGGCGGCCGCGCGAAGTGGTCCGGCTTGACCGAGCGCAGCAGCTCCTCCCCGTCGCGGGCCCAGTCGAACCGCGGTCGCTTCAGCAGCCGGCGGAACAGCGCGCTGGCCTTGTCCGGGTCCCGGTCGGCCAGGCGGCGCAGCACCATCGGCGCGACGCTGTCGTCGTGCAGGTAGGACAGCACCTGCTCCCGGTACCGGCGGCGCCGCACCAGCTCGGGATCGGCATAGGCTTCAGCTACCAGGCCGAACTCGGCGAGGAAGTCCAGCCCGTCGTCCTCGTCGTAGATGAACGCCACGGTCTCGGACTCGACCAACTCCGGCGGCAGCTCGATCACCGGGGCGGGGGTCCCGCTCGCCCGGCGCGCCGCCTCCGGCTTCTCCCGCAGGATCTCCTCCTGGCGGAACGCGTAGAACTCGTCGAGCCGCCGCTGCGCCTGCTCTCCCGGCACGACCACGAGGTCGGTGCCGAAGAAGCGGATGAACGTCTGCCGCTCCGCCCGCTGCAGCTCCCACGCCCGGGCCAGCTTCTCCGGGTTGCGGAACGCCGCCTCGGGTGAGCGCAACGACATCTGGATCGCCAGCCGCGCGGCGACGTCCCGCTCGGCCGGCCGCAGCACGCTCGTCGGCCCGCTGAACGCCCACTCGTCGCCGACCGCCACCAGGCGGGTGAGCAGGAACGACCGTTTGGGCATCCGGCGCAAGACCGACCGTCCGCTCGTGGACCGTGCCCGGTAGGTCAGGTCGTCGACGAGGTTGACCAGGATCAGCGCGGGCCCGTCGCGGCGCTGCACCTCGAAGACCCCCGACACCACGTCGCGCCAGCCGAGCAGCATCTGCCGCTCCTGCGGCGACAGGTCGGGGCGCGCGTCGACGAACTGCTCGACGACGGTGCGGCCGTTCCGCAGACGGTGCTCCAGCAGGAAGGAGTCCCACAGCAGGACGAACCGGTCCTCGTCCCACACCTCGGCGTCGCCGCCGGTCTGGGCCAGGAACGCCTGGAACGCCTGGTCGTAGCGCGGCTGCTGCGAGAACTCCACCAACTGCCGTTTCAGTTCGCCGGCCCGCTCGACGAGGTCCTCCGCCACCATGCGCACTGCCTCCGCCGAGCGTGGATCCGCGGTCGCGTCCACCCTAGTACTACAGGGCTACAGCCTTGGCGTGGCAACGCGGTGATCGTGCTCCGGCGTGCTGCTGTTCAGGATGCGGTGCTGCCGAGACAATGATGCTGTGTCGTGCACAGACCTGCAGGATTGGTCGG
>NZ_QOHF01000011.1 GCF_003319115.1 Geodermatophilus sp. TF02-6
TCATCGCGTCTGTCTCCTGAAGGACTGTGAGAGGTCTCCAGAAGATCACGCGGTGGCCGCCTTCACGTTCGAGGGCTCATCCGTCATCCGCGAGCCCGCCGTACACCACCTTGGCGGACGCGACTGTACGTCTGAGAGCGAGCAGGTGCGGCGGCTGCTGGGTGCGATGACGGAGTACTCGATCGATCGGCAGACCGCCGATGAGGCCGGCCGTATCCGCCGCGAGGCTGGTATCCGGCTGCCGGACGCGCTGATCGCAGCGACCGCCCTGATCCACAGCCTCACCCTCGACACCCGCAACCTGTCCGACTTCCGCCGAGTTTCCGGCCTACGTTTACGCCGACAACGTTGAGCAGAACCAGGGCTGGCTGCTCCGGCGGCGCCTCACTTGTGCTGGCTCGGAACCGTTGACGGGTCGCTTGTCAGGGCGACGCGCGGTCGATCCTGATGTGCGCGGGTTGATCACCGCGTCCTGGTGTTCGCCCAGCTCGACCACGTGGCCAGGAACTGGGCGCGGACCTACCACCAGTCGCTAGCCAGCGTCGCCGAGGATCTGCACCAGTGGGACGCCGCTCTGCCGCAACGGCCTGGGTTGAGCCGCGACCGACCAAGCCTCGCCGACCTGGCGTTCCGTCCGGGACCTGTGGCGGGCCACTCGGGTCAGCGACCAAGGGTCGCTGGAGTCGGCGCCCAGCGGCGGATCGCCGCATCCGGATCGGTCCGGGCCAGGCGGAGAGCCTCGGCGGAGTCGCTTCGGTCGGCCATCACCTGGAGCGCCACTTTGCGGACCTGTGCGCGGCCGCTGCCCAGGCCGAGGTCAATTGCGGCTCGGAGGTCGGCGTGGGTCAGCGAGTCCGCGGCGTCGAGGGCGCCCGCGAGAACGGCTGGGCCGTGCCGAGAATCGAGTGACGCGGCCCTTCTGCGCAGCGCTCGGGGGTGGTCCGCTTCCGGCGCAGCAGGTGTCCGACGGTGCCGCCCATCGCAGCCGGTCCGCGAGCGCATCGAGCCCGTCGTCGAGGCTGCCGGCGGCGCAGATGTCGACGATGAGCTTCGCCGTGCACCGGCTCCACCGCCATTCGATACACAGCAACACGGCGGTGTCGACGGCGCCTGCCGGATCCTCGTGGTGGTGGAGAACGAACAGCTCGACCACCTCCTGGTGCCGGTTGCTGCTCCCGCCCAGCCCCGACCTCACCAGCAGTCGGTGCAGATCCGTGACGGACGCGGCGGACCGGATCGCGGCGAGGCCGTCGGCGGGGACGTCGTCCATCACGGCCCGCCCCCGTACCGGGTCAGCTGTCGATTGATGTTCTCGAGGTCGAGCGGAACGGAGGCGGGGCCGCCGGTCCAGTCCTCGACGGGCGCGTCGCCCCGGCCGATGACGCAGACGGGGGCCGCCGCGCCCATGGGGGATCGAGCACCTTCTCGCACCGCACCGTGTGGTCCCAGCAGCCCCCGAAGTAGTAGCGATGGGTGATCGTGTCGGAGGCGGCGAAGGCCGCGCTCAGCCGCAGCCGATCCTCGTCGCCGGAATCTGCCGTGTGGGAGGGATCGCCGTAGTCTCGGCGGCCGACGGTGGACGCATGCAGGTGGTCGTCGTCCCAGTTCATGACGATCTGGATCAATTCGCCGAGGAGGTCCCCCCTCGGTGAGGTCGAGCGACGGCCGGCTGCGCGGGTGTGGCGCGCCCCCTCGGGGAAGCAGCTGGTCGACTTCGGGCAGAACGCCGCCGGCGTCGTCCGCATCCGGCTGAGTGGCAGCGCCGGGACCACGGTGGCGCTGACCCACAGCGAGGTGCTCACCCCGATGGGGAGCTGGACACCACCTACGTCCAAGAGGGCCGCGACGTCGGGTGGAGCCAGCGCGACGAGGTCGTGCTCGACGGCGGCGACACCTGGTGGCAGCCGTGGTTCACCATCCACGGCTTCCGCTAGTCGAGATCGACGGCTTCGAGAGGGACCTGGCGCCCGCCGACGTCGGGTTCGTCGTCCTGTCGTCCCGGTTCGGCCAGGCCGGCACGTTCGCCTGCTCGGACGAGCGGCTGACCCGGCTGTGGCGCAACGTCCTGTGGAGCACCCGCGCCAACTTCACCGACAACCCGACCGACTGCCCGACCCCCGAGCGGTCCGGCTGGACCGGCGACATCCAGGTCTTCGCGCCCACCGCCGCCGGCCTGGTCGACGCCCAGGTCTTCCTGCGCCGCTACCTGCGCAACCTCGCCATCGAGCAACAGGACGACGGGCGGGTGCCGCCGTTCGTCCCCTCCGAGGCGTCGACGTCCTCGACCGGACGGCTCACCTGGGCGCTGGGCCGCACGCTGACCAACTCGGTCGGCTGGGGCGACGCCGCCGTCCTCGTCCCGTGGACGCTGTACCGGGCCTGTGGCGACCGCACTGTGCTCGAGCGGCAGTACGACAGCATGCGCGCCTGGGTCGATCACATGGAGCGGCGGGCGCGCACCCGCCGCGGCCTGCCGCGCCGCTTCTCCCGCCGGCGCGTCGGCGGGCTGGAGCGCTACGTGCTCGACAGCGGCTTCCACTGGGGGAGTGGCTGCGACCCGGCGAGCACTCCCCCCGCAACGCGCTGGAGGGCACCCTGCACGGCGCCGTCGTCGCCACCGCCTACTACGCGCACTCCACACGGGTCCTCGCCGAGGCCGCCGCGGTGCTCGGCCTGCACGCCGACGCGCGTCGCTACGGCGAGCTCGCGGGCAACGTCCGCAGGGCCTGGCGGCCAGCGTTCGTCCGTCCCGACGGGCGCATGGGCACCGACCGGCAGGACGACTACGTCTGCGCCCTCGCCTCCGACCTGCTCGACCTGGCGGATCGCCCGCCGGCCGCGGCCCGGCTCGTCGAGCTGATCGAGCAGGCCGGCGACCACCTGGCCACCGGGTTCCTCTCCCCCCCGATGCTGCTGCCGGTCCTGGTCGACACCGGCCACGCCGACGTCGCCTTCCGGCTGCTGCTGCAGACGACCGTCCCGTCCTGGCTGCGCCAGGCCGAGCGCGGCGCGACGACCGTGTGGGAACGGCACGCCGCCATCTGGCCGAACATGCGGCTCACCCTGCGCGACACCGGCAGGCGGAAGTACCAGCTCTTCCTGCGAGACGACGGCCCGCTCGTCGGAACCGTCGCGGTCGAGGACCTCGCCGCCGCGCAGTTCGACAAGGCGTTGACTGCGAGCCTGGAGGACCGCTGGAGCATCGCTGGAGCGTCCAGCGCGACCGTCGTCCCGTCGCGGTCACCACCAGTGTGGACCGCACAGACGACGAGGAGTCGCCGTGCCCACTTGCCAGCCGCGTGCGGAGATCGCCATGTCTGGACGTCAGACGGCTCCACCGCGTGAGGACGTCCGATTCGACACCGGCGACGGTTGCTGCGCCGCCTCGCTCTACAGGCCGGATGACACCGGGACCGCGGCGCCGGTGGTGGTGCTGGCGCACGGCATGGGCGGAATGCGCCAGCTGCTGGACATCGATCGCCAGCTCGCCGACGTGGCAGCGGCATTGCGGTACGTACGAGGCCATGCTCACCTCGACCCCACCCGCGTCGTCTTGTGGGGGACCTCGTTCGGCGGCGGACACGTCCTCCTCGCGGCCGCTCGCGACGACGCGCGACCAGGCGTAGACGCCGTCATCACCCGATGCCCGTTCACCGACGGGCTCGCCTCGGCCCTGGCCACCCGTCCTCGTTCCGCCTGGACCGTCGTCCGGCGCTCGGTCCGTGACCGGGTCGCGGCCCGTCGCGGTAGGCGACCGATCATGGTGGCCACCGCGGGGCCACCCGGCTCGGTGGCCCTGATGACCGCGCCCGACGCCGAGTCCGGACACCTCGCGCTGGTTCCCGACCAGCCCCACGGGTTCCGCAACGAGGTTGCCGCACGTGTCGGTCTCTCGAGCATCTGTCACCGTCCAGGCCGCTACACCGCCGGTATCAGCTGCCCGGTGCTCTTCACCGTTTGTGACGACGACACCGTGGCCCCGGCGCGCACCACGATCCGCCATGCGCGCCGCGCCCCACGCGCGGAGATTCGTCGCTACCCGACCGGCCACTTCGACATCTACTGCGGACAAGCCTTCGAACAGGTCATCGACGACCGGATCGAGTTCCTGACCCGACATGTCTCGACGGAGATCCAACCGCGGACCTCCTCGACCACAACCGACTGATCCACGGAGGATGGGGGTGTTCCGACGATGCGAGCAGCAGATCTGGATCTCGCGACGTTGAGGTGCGAGCAGGACGGGCGGGTACTGACCGTGGGCGTCGAGGCGCCACCGTTCAACTACATGACTGCGGCGATGCAGGACGACTTCGTGCGGCTGGTCGCTGCGGTGGAAACCGACGGCAGTGTGGGTGCCGTGATCGTCACCGGCGGTGTGCCCGGTCGCTACATCACCCACTTCGCCATCGCGGACCTCCTGCACAGCGCCGAGACCCTCTCGGCGGCGTTGCCTCGTCCAGTGGCGTCGATGACGGTGCGCACGGTCAAGGCGATCTCGGCGGCCGGTGGTGCGCCGGCGCGTCGGCTCCTGGAGCGGTCGCCCGTGTCCTCGCTGGCGCTCCTGGCCCGCTTCCAGGCCGCGTGCAAGGCCATCCTGTCGTCGCCGGCCGTGTGGATCGCCGCGGTCGACGGGCCGTGCGGCGGTGGCGGGCTGGAGTTGTCGACGTTCTTCGACATGCGCCTGGCGACACCCGATGCACGCTTTCTGCTCCCCGAGCTGACGATCGGGTTGACCACCACGTTCGGCGGCCAGCGCCTGGCGACGCTGATCGGACCGTCCCGGGCCCTGGAACTCATGCTCGAGGCGCGCGCGATCACCGCCGCCGACGCTCAGGCGCTGGGTCTGGTCAACCACGTCGTCGACGGCGACGTCGTCGCTCGCGCCCAGGCTCTCGCCGCCCGCTACGCCCGGCGGCCGCGCGCCACGGTTGCCGCGCAGAAAGCCATCGTCAACGACGGCGTCCCACTGTCGGAGAGCCTGACCCGCGAGGCCATCTTCCAGACCGTCGGCCTGTCCTCGCCGACCACGCGCGGGGCGCTGACGCGCTGGCTGCAAGAGCAGGATCCCTCGGGCGACTCGACGTTCCTCACCGACCCGGAGCCGTGGCGCACAGGCACGGCGCTCGACATGAACGCCGAGGAGCCGGCCTCCGCCTGAGCATGACCTGTCCGTAGGTCTCAGTCGGCGTCGTCTGCGACGATCTGCTCCAGGGTGAGTGATTGGCCAGCGCCCCACGCACCGTCGAAATCACTTCGGCTGAGCGCTCCTCGAACGTCGGCATACAGGTCCCGTGAGATCGGCAGGCGGGGGAATCGGGTTCCCGCGCGACTGCTGGCCGCGGACGCTGCGGAGAAGAGCTGAACAGCTCGATGGTGCCGTCGAGCCATGGTCATCAGGTCAGCGATGAGCTCGAGCCAGGTGCCGCCGCGCCGGGCGCCGAGGCGCATGGACAGGTCGATGGCGCGCCGTGCCCAGACCAGGCCTTCGTCAGGGGACGCCGTTCGCAGGGCGGTGAGGGCCAGCGCGTTCGAGGACATCCACGCCGCCATCAGGTGTTCGACGTCCATCCCCCGCGCGTAGGCGTCGCGGGCCTCCGTGGCCAGGTCGAGCTGGGAGGTCTGGCCTGGAAGCAGGGCTGAGACCAGGCAGCGAGCGGCTCGAGCGTGCGCCTGGTGGTAGTCGTCTCCGGTCCGTTCGATGACCGTCCTGGTGCGCTCGAGGATCGCCCGTGCCGTCTCGGACTGCTCGGCCACCGCGGCCGTCACCGCCAGCCAAGGAAGCAGGTCACCCGCGGCGAGCAGATCCGGTCCGTCCAGTCCGGCGAGAAGGGGCACCGACGCATCGACGTGGCTGCACGCCAGATCGGGCCGTGCCTGGAAGAGCAGCACGACAGCGCACGCCAGGTGGCTCAGCACCCTCGAGCCGTCGGACGCGCGTGGATCCGCGGTGAGATCCGCGGCCGACTCGAGCCACCGTGTGCCCTCGAGCAGCTCCTCTCGGAAGTACCAGTACAGGGCCAACCGAGCTGGGGCGACGGCGGCGGCCGGGTCTCGCCGCTCGACCAGCGTTCGTTGCAGGGACGCGCGGATGGCGGCGTAGTCGTCCTCGAGGTCGTCGTAGCGCGCCGTCATCGCGAGCTGCGCGAAGCGGGGTAGGGCGTTGATCTGGCCGAGGACCCACGAGTCGCGGCGGTCGAGCAGGTCTTCGGTTCGGTCGTCCAGGAGGTGAGCGGCGTGGGCGCGCACGGTCGCCAACTGCCGGAAGGTCGACCGCCCGCCCTTGCGGGTGGGCTGTTCGCGGACGAGGAGCGAGCGGTTGACCAACATGGGCAGCAGCTCGTCGACGTCGAGAAGGCGCTGTTCGTCGTCCGGCACGACCTCGGTGACGGCCCGAGCAGCGCGGGCCGTGAACCGTCCCGGAAGGACGGAGAGCTCTTCGTGCACGCGGCGCTCGGTCGGACCGAGGAGCTGGACACTCCACTCGATGGCCTCGCCCACCGACCGGTGATGATCATGGCGGCTGGACCTGCCGAGGCGGGACAGCGTCACCGGGTTGCGAGCGACCTGCTCGGAGATCTCGTCCAACGAATAGGTGCGCACACGGGCGGCTGCCAGCTCGATGGCCAGCGGCAGACCGTCGAGACCGGTGCAGATGGTCTCGACCGTGCGGAGGTCGTTCCCTTCGATGGTCAACGAGGAATCGGCGGCGACCGCCCGGGCCAGGAACAGCTCGACCGCCGCGGTCGGCGGCCGGTCCGTCCTGCCGTCGGGATCTGGCAGCGCGAGCGGCTGCAGAGGCCATACCGTCTCACCATCGACCTGCAAGGGCTCGCGACTGGTCGCGAGCACCGAGGACCAACAGGTGGCGCTCCCCAGCAGGGTCTCCACGGCGGGGGTCAGTTCTGGCAACAGGTGTTCACAGTTGTCCAGGACGAGCAGGATGCGTCGGCGCTGCAGGTATCCGGCCAGCGCCTCGAGCGGCGTCCCGGTGATGCCGGAGCCGAACCCGAGGATCGTCATGATCATCTCGGGGACGTGGATCGCCGTGTCGACGGCGGCGAGATCCACGAACCACACGCCCTCGGGAAAGCGCGGCGCGAGGTCACGAGCAACGTCGATCGCCAGCCTGGTCTTGCCGCAGCCTGCTGGACCGGTGACGGTGACCGCGGCACCGGAGGTCACCAGCGCTAGAAGGTCGTGGAGCTCGGACTCTCGCCCGATCAATGCGGACGGGCGGCCCGGGAGGTGGATCGTGGCGGCCTGCGGCGCGCTCGCGACGCCGATCGGCTCACGTGGCGCGAGAAGCGTCGCGTCCTGGTCCAGGATTCGACGTTGCAACGAGACCAGTTCGACGCCCGGCTCCAAGCCGAGTTCGCCGCTCAGCTGACGTCGGAATTCCTGGAAGGTCTGCAGCGCCTCGTCGCTGCGACCAGCTCGGTGTAGTGCGAGCATGCGCTGGGCGCGCGTGTGTTCTCTGAACCCGGGCTCCGCGATCAAGCTCTCGGAGTCGGCGAGCGCCTCTGCGGTACGCCCGAGCTCCACCAGCGCGTCGAGGCGGAGCTCGCGGGCTTGCTGGAGCGATTCCTCCAGGCGAGCGACGGCGGCAACCGCCCACTGTTCGTCGGAGAAGGGTGTGTAGGGCCGGCCACGCCACAGCTCCAGCGCCGTGTCGACCAGCTCGATCGCGATGTCCGCTGCACCCGCTGCGAGTCGGCCTCGAGCGTTGTCGACCATCCGCTCCAACTGGGCGGAGTCGATCTGGTCGGGGCTGACGAGCAGCCGATACCCGCCCGCGTCGTTGATGAGCATCTTCGACGGCTCCCGCCGCCCGCGCCGCGGCTCGAGCAGCTGGCGCAGCCGCCACACGTGCGACTCCAGGGTCGACGTCGTCCCCGCAGTGACCTGGTCTCCCCAGAGGGCGTCGATCAGCGTGCTCGACGAGACCCGGCGGCCCTGGTGGATGGTCAGCACGGCCAGGATCGCGCCTGCCTTCCTCCCGGGTGCTACGATCTCGGCTCCAGCCGCCTCGACCGCCATGCTGCCCAGGTCGCGGACCAACACGAGCAGCACGCTATCCAGAGCATCGGCACCACCGGGCACTCGTCGTCGCGGGCGCTCCCGCCCGTCTCGTCAACGCGGTGGCGGGACGTCCTGGCGTCGACGCAGCGGCCAGGCGCAGGTGGCGGTCGGCGGCTGCGCCGGCCCGGCTCGACGACTCGACATCGCGAGCTCGTCCGCATCGGCCCTGGCCAGGACGGCGGCGACGACCGCTTCCAGGGCGCCGTCGAGGGCGATGACGGCGAAGTCGACGGCCTCGGCCGCATCGCGCTCGGCCTGGTCCGCGCGCCGCTCGGCCTTCGTCACATCGGGATCGCCGCGCCACCGCTCGGACCTCTGCTGCAGCTCGACGAAGTGGCCCTTGATCCGCTCACGCATCAGCGACCACCGGAGGTGCAGGGCGGCGTCGTCCGCATCGACCTGTTGCCTGGTCCTGTTGACCGCGGCGGTCCACGTGTCGTGCAACTGTTGGCGATGGGCCTCGAGCCTGGCTCGGTTCCCCTCTCGGGCAGCGGCTACCACGTCCTCGGTCTTCTTCGCTTGCTCGGAGAGGTCTTGCAGTTGTCGAGGGAGAGGTTCCAACGGTCGCCGCTCCTTCTCGTCTCGAATTGCTACGTCGAGATGACGAGGTCGAGGGCCCGATCGGCCGATTCGCTGATCGGGCCGTACCAGGTCGGGCCGTGGCCAGGGATCAGCACGTCGCCGTCGAGCTTCTGGAGAGTGCTCAGCGCGCGGATGGCACTGTGCTGGTCGTGCGAGAAGAAGGCCGGCAGTAGTCGGGGTCCGACACCGTTGACCGTGGGATGGGCGGTGACCAGTGCGTCGCCACTGATCACCACTCCGATCTCCGGCAGGAAGTAGCTGGTGTGCCCGGAGGTGTGGCCGTGGGTGGCGATCGGGACCGGTCGGCCGGGAAGATCCAGCGCACCTCCACCTCGTTGCGGAAACGCCTGGGCAGCGGGGAAGACGAAGTGACGGAGCGCTCCCGCCCTGGTGATCCGCGCCGCCCAGCGAACCACTCGTGGCCGGTACAGGAGTTTGGCCACGTCGACCGGACCGCCCGACTCCGTGGTCTCGCCCAGCGCGTTCGGTACCTCTGCCGCGTCCATGTACAACGGCACTCCGTAGTTGTCGTGCAGGTGGTTGAGCGCCCCGGTGTGGTCGGCGTGGGCGTGGGTGAGGAGGACGGCGCGGAGATCCTGCGGTCGTCTGCCCAGTGACCGCACCGAGCGTTCGACGTCCTGGATGTCTCCGTTCCACCCGGCGTCGATGAGCGTCACCTCGGTGCCTTCCTGGAGGATGACCCAGTTGACGTCGGTGCCGGTGAAGGCGAACACGTCGTCCGCCACCTGGTGTGCGTCGATCCTCGTCATGGCAGATCTACTCCCGGCTGGATGGGAATGGGGCGTCAGCGACGTCTGAACGGCCATGTGATCCGGTCCAGATCGTTGCCCACGTGGACCCTGCCGCTGAACCCGATGCCGCATTGGACCTCCCATGCCAGGTCAGGGATCAGACGCGGGTTGGACGGCACCAGATGGGTCAGGACCAGGTGCTCGACCCCGGCCGACTGGGCGACCTTTGCGACCTGGCTCGTCGTGGTGTGGGAGTTCTCGAGATGCTGCAGCAGATCGGGCGCCACATGCCCGAACAACTTGATGAATTCGAGGTCGATCACCTCGTGCACGAGGACGTCGGCGCCCTGTGCGATCCGCACGACGTTGTCGGAGAGCTTGGTGTCGCCGCTGAAGGCCACCGAGCCCTTGTCGGTGTCGAACCGGAACGCGAAAGCTGGGAACACCGGTCCATGGGGAACGAGGATGGCGCTCACCGACACCCGGTCGTCCTCGAAGATCGTGAACGGCTCCATCGACGGTGCCGTGTTCGCCGGGCCAGCACCGACGTCGGGTACCGCGATCTCGTGGATGTCCTGCAGGGACTCGACGTCCCGGATACCGGTATCGCGCATGAAGACGTTGTAGCTGTACGCGTAGCCTTCATTCAGTCGATCGGTGAGGTCCTTGATCCCCGGGGTCGGGTTCTCCGGCGCGATGGTCGCTACCGGTGGAGTCGGTTGCGGGGGCAAGCCTCCGGCTGGACCAGGTCCGTAGACGGTCAACGGCCCGGACAGGTTGTCCTTCTCGGCGTTTGGCTCACCGCCCTCGAGCAGGAAGTAGTTGTAGTAGTCCGCGAGGTGGTCGGCGTGCAGGTGGGTGATGAACATCCCCGCCAACGCCGAGAACTCCAGCCCGGCGTTCAGGTACTGGGTGACGCTGCTGCGGCCAGCGTCGACCACGTAGTCGTGTCCCTCGACCGTCAGCACGGTCGACGTGCCGGTCCGTCCGTACTCCGCCTGCGGACCCCCGGACGTCCCCAGCAGGGTGAGCACGGTGTCCTTCGGCTGGGAGCTGCGCACGGGGAGAACGGGCCGAAGGGGGGTACTCGAGCCCGGCGGGTCGGCCGAAGAGGCACAAGCCGCCGAGGCGGCGATGACGACCCCCGTCCCGGCCATCGCCGCGCCCAGCAACGAACGCCGACTGATCGAGCGGTCGGACGGACCGGTGTCACACATGGTGCCTCCTGGACGACGCGATGGCGTCTGGTGACGGCTGGCCGTACGGCCGGTCCCCAGCTGGCGGCACGGCTCGAGGTCAGATCGCGACCGGCAGCAGCAGCCGCGAGGTGGCGTGGACGGTGTTGACGGCGGCCGGCCCGACCGGGGTGTGGGTGAACCCGAGCATCGGACGGCTGTCGGGTCCGGCGTCGTTGCTGCTGACGGTGAGCCGGATGCGGTGCCCGGCAGCGAACCGGCGCGCGGTCGCCACCAGCGGTATCCGGTAGTCCACCGGCTCGCCCGGCGGCACCGGTACCGCGTCGCGCAGCGGCAGCACCGGTCGACCGGGGACGCTGGCCTGCTCGTCGACCTCGCGCAGCGCGGCCCGCAGCCACCCCTGCGTGATCGACGTGGCGGTGCCGTCCGGGGCGACGTCCTCGAGCAGCACGATCCAGCCCGTGTCGGTCGCGGTCGTGGTGGCGGTCAGCGCCAGCTCAGCGTGCCCGACCACGTCGAGGTCCTCGTCCAGCGGGGCGCTGACCCACGTCAGGTGTCCGGTCGCGCTGTCGTAGCAGCGGCAACCCGCTCCGGCGTCGTAGCCCAACGTGGCGTCGGCGCTCAGGCGGACCTCAGTGAGCTCGGACTTCGGTGGCCAGTGCTCGGCGGTGCGCCACCCGTCGGCGCCCGACACCACGTACCGGATCGGGGGGCCGTGCATGATCCCGGTGTCGCGGCCCTTGAGCCACTGGTCGAACCAGGCCAGCGCTTCGACGTGCATGCTCTCCCACGGCCAGGGCAGGCCGTGGTCACCGAGCAGGGCCATGCGCACGTTCGGGTTGTCGACCAGCCCGTCCCAGGCGTCGAACGTGCCGGGCAGGTGCAGGGGCACGTTGGTCCAGTCCGAGCCGAGGTAGACCGGGATGTCGACCCGCGACAGCCGCGGGCCGAGGTCGCGGTCGTCCCACCAGGCGTCCTTGGTCGGGTGCTCGTCCGCGCAGGCGCGCAGCAGGTCGTTCCACGGGTGCTCGGGGCGCGGGAGACGGCGGATCAGCTTCAGCCCCGTGAGCGCGGCCTCGCCGTCGAACGTGGCGAACCGGCGGTGCACCGCGGGCCGCAGCAGGACCCGGCGGAGCAGGCGCAGCAACGGGTTGCGGAAGATCCGGTTGCCGCGGCTCACGATTCCCAGCACCGACAGCCACGACCGGACGAAGGCCTCGCTGTAGAGGCCGTTGTGCCGGGCGGCGCCGTACATCGACGTCGTGAGGTGCAGCGGGAAGACGGCCTTCAGGTGCGGGGGCCGCTCGACCGCCGCGGCCAGTTGGGTCATCGCGTAGTAGCTGATGCCGATCATGCCGATCTGCCCGTCGCACCACGGCTGGGCGGCCACCCATTCCACGATGTCGTGGAGATCGAGCCGCTCCTGGGAGTCGAAGAACGTCCAGGTGCCTTCCGAGCCGCACATGCCGCGCAGGTTCACGATCACGTGGGCGTAGCCGCGGGGCACCCAGAAGTCGCTCGCGCCCGCCTCCACGACCCCGGTCGGGAGGCCGAGGTCCTGGATCTGCCGCGGATACGGGGAAGCGGCGATCAAGGCCGGGACCGGGCGGTCGGTGTCCGGGCGGTGGACGTCGGCGAGCAGCACCGTGCCGTCGCGCAGTGTGATGCGTACGTCGTCGTCCCGGCGCATCGGGAACTCGGCGGCGGACAGGTTGCGATAGTCGCGGCCGGTGGTCTGCGGTCCGTTGAGTCGACGCTCGCCCGCGTCGACACCGGAGGTGAGGGCGGAGGCGGTGGTGGTGGGCATGACGGATCCTCGGGTCACTGGCAGTCGGTGCGGCCTCCGACGACCGCGCTGGCCGAAGACTCACACCATCGACTCCAGCGCCACTTCAGTCCGGCTCCAGCCCGGAATGGCCCGGTGTCACCGCGAGCGCGATCGTCGCCGGGATCGACCCGGCAGGGGCCAGGGAAGCCATCGACGCCGCGCACACAGAGGGAGGCGGCGCGCATGGCGGTGGCGGCCGCACCGCCGTCGAGCCGACTGGACGTAGCCGAGGTCTACCCGATGATCGGCGCGCCTGACGACGTCGGAGAAGCGATCAGAGACGAACGACCAGCAAGCCTGATGAAGCTCTACCGGAACCGGGGCACCAAGCTGAGCTACCGCCAGGACGAGGACGGCGGTGAAGCCGTGATCCCGATGGTTGTGGCTGACGTACGTGTCCGAGGGGCGACACGCTACATACGCACATGCATGGGCTTGATCGGCCGATAGGGCCGGATCCCATCATCGACAAGCTGGCGGTGGGGTTGTCGGGGGAGGAGCCGCTCAGCCCCAACCGTGCGTTGAGAGTTGGACGAGGTCAGTCACCCGAGACGTGCACCCGGACGTCCTCGCTGATTCCGATGGCGTCTTCCAGGGCGATTGCGTCGCGCAGCAGCTCCGGCGCGGAGCGGAAGTAGCGACCGTGCGTGCGCTTGAGCTCGTCGAGGGAGTCGGCGGAGAGCACGACGACCTCGATGTCGGAGCTGCTGCGGTTCGCCTCGGCCTTGACCCGGGCGCTGAGCGCCTCGTGGCGCGCCTCATCGCCGGCGAACTCTGTGATGTCGTAGGCGCCGGTTCGTCGGTCGTACTGCACCAGGAAGCTGGTCATGACCCCTCTAGGGTATCCATCCCGGGCCCGTCCAGCGGCCCGTCTTCCAACGAGGTCATCAGGTCGAGTAGCTGCTGCTCGACGTCCCGGCGGGCCTGCCGAGCCGGCTCGGTGATCCGCGCGAGTCGCTCCCGGAGCTTGGCGGCCTCGTCCGGCGGCAGCCGCCTGACCGGCGACATCCGCCGCACCGCCTCACCGATCGGCCCATCGTCCGTCGCGCCCGCCTCCGCCGCCGCCACGTCGTTGAGCGTTCGCTCGAGGTGGTCGAACCAGCCGATGCTTAGCTCCTGGAGCTGCTCGACGAGCTCAACCCGTGCCTCAAGGCTCACGCCGTCGTCGAGCGCACCGGGGGCACGCGGATCGTCTGGCGGGCCGCCGTAGCGGATCTGACGGCCCCAGCGGTCGGCCAGCCGCTCGAACACCTCGGCCCACACGTGTTGCGCCCGGGTCCGGACTTGGATCTCGACCGGCAGGCCGGCGAAGGTGATAGCCGCGTGCATCGCCCGGTAGCCGGACTGAGGCTCGGCGAGCCGGTCGATGATGCGGCCGCCGAACACCCGGATCAGCAGCGCCGTGACGAGGCGCTGATTAGTCAGCGTCATGTCACCGACGATGCGCACGCCAGCGACGTCGCGGATGTAGGGCAGCTTTACCTCGGGGCTGCGGCGGAGCTTCTCCAGCAGCGTGTCCCGGGTCTTTGTACGCCCGACGATGTCCAGCGGCGGCGACACATGCTCCCGCCAGTCGACGGCCCGCAGTGCCCTCACGAGGTCGACCTGGACCCTGTCATAGGCGTCGAGGAACGCGAGGTACAACTCCTCATCGCCGGGTGCCAGCGTCCCCGCGGCGAGCCGCTCACCGAGCCGGGCCAGCCGGCTTCTGCTCGCCGGCAGCGGCACCGGTGGGATGAGGGACTGGAGCGGCGGGGACTCGCTCATCCGGCCGCCTGCGTGGAACAGGCCATCGCACACCTCCCCGACGGATTGCCTGCGTCATGCACGCTATCCGTGCGGCTCTCGGAGTCGAGGGAGGCTTCAGGCCAGTCTCGTCGTACCGCCGCCACCCAGCCGTGCGGGCAGGCCAAGCACCGGGCGCGGGGGTCAGTCTGGTTCGCCGAGGGACTGCACCGTCTTCACGATGACGCCCATGAAGGCGGCCGCGGTCGCCGGGTCCCTCTCAACGAGGATGCCCTGCTGGTTGGCGGTGGGTGTCACCGGTCCAGTCGGGCCAGGACACGGAAACGCTGCGGGCCGTTGGCCTGGGAGGTTCCTGGGGTGAGTTGTGTCCGAGGGGGGACTTGAACCCCCACGCCCTTTACGGGCACTAGCACCTCAAGCTAGCGCGTCTGCCATTCCGCCACCCGGACGAGTGCGGCACCAGACTACCCGACGGCTCTGCCGGGGTCGGTGCACCCGTCCATCGGTCCCGGGGCGGCGTCACCCGCCCCGGCGACGTCCGCGCCGGTCAGGCCACGCCCGCGCGGCCGCGGCCGGCCCGCTCGGCGTCGTAGAGCGCCGCGTCCGCGCTGCGTGGAGACCGCGCAGGTCGGCGGCGGAGCCGGGCACGTGCGCCACAGCGACGCTGATCGACAGCGACAGGAGCGTGCCGTCCGCCAGCGGCGAGGGGTCGACCGCACGGCGTGCAGCAGCTGCCCGGCCCGGCGTACGGCCACCTCGGCCGGGCGGCCGCGCAGGAGGACGGCGAGCTCGTCGCCGCCGAGCCGGCTCACGACGGCGCCGTCGGCCCGTACCCGCCCGCGCAGCACCGTGGCCAGGTGCACGAGGACGTCGTCGCCGACCGTGAGGGCCATGCAGGAGCCGATCCGGTCCAGCCCGTCCGGGGACACCAGCCGGCAGACCACCGCCGCCCCGAGCAACACCAGCACGCTGGCCCGGGAGAGGGCGGCCACGGCGCCGGACGCCGTCTCTACGACGGTGAGCTCCGTCCGGGCGAGGGCGCAGACGACGAGCACCAGCACCGCGCTGCGCGATGCGGCGTGCGATGCGGCGTGCGATGCGGCGTGCGGGTCGCGCGCCCGCGCGGCCGTTGCGATCCTCCTGCGATCCGGAGCGGCAGCCGCCTGCGTCCGGAGGACCCTCGGCCCACCCAGCCGGGGGACGGTGGCCGAGGCCGCTGCGGAGGAGCCGGCCGGGCACCCGTCCTACGCTCGACCGGTGCACAGCGCCGCACCCGAACGGGCCCAGGACGAGGTCGCCGAGCTCCTCTCCGAGCTCATCCGCATCGACACCACCAACACCGGCGACACCGCCACCGGCAAGGGTGAGCGGCGGGCGGCCGAGTGGGTCGCGGGCAAGCTCGACGAGGTCGGCATCGACAGCGTCGTCCACGAGTCGGAGCGGGGCCGGGCCAGCCTGGTCGCCCGCATCCCGGGCACCGACCGCGAGCGGCCCGCGCTGCTGGTGCACGGCCACCTCGACGTCGTCCCCGCCGACCCCGCCGAGTGGAGCGTCCACCCCTTCTCCGGCGAGGAGCGCGACGGCTACGTCTGGGGCCGCGGCGCGGTCGACATGAAGGACATGGACGCGATGGTCCTGGCGCTGGTCCGCGACTGGGCGCGGACGGGCACGAAGCCGCCGCGGGACGTCGTCCTCGCCTTCGTCGCCGACGAGGAGGCCGGCGGCCGCCTCGGCGCCCGCTTCCTCGTCGAGGAGCACCCGGACCTGTTCGAGGGCTGCACCGAGGCGATCAGCGAGGTCGGCGGGTTCTCCATCACCGTCAGCGACGACCTGCGCCTCTACCTGGTGCAGACGGCGGAGAAGGGCCTGGCCTGGATGCGGCTGACCGCCGGCGGCAGACCCGGTCACGGCTCGTTCGTCCACGACGACAACGCCGTCACCCGGCTCTGCTCGGCCGTGGCGAGGCTCGGCGCCAGCCGGCTGCCCACGACGCTCACCCCGCCGATGCGCTCGTTCCTCGCCGCCGTCGAGGACGCCTACGGCGTCGAGATCGACCCCGACTCCCCCGAGGAGGCGCTCGCCCGGCTGGGCAGCATCAGCCGGATGCTCGGCGCGGCCCTGCGCAACACGGTCAACCCGACGATGCTGGAGGCGGGCTACAAGGCCAACGTCATCCCCGGCACCGCCAGCGCCACCGTCGACGGCCGCTTCCTGCACGGTCAGGAGGAGGAGTTCGAGCGCCAGCTGGCGAGCCTGGTCGGCGAGGGCGTGCAGCGGGAGTGGATCGTGCACGACCAGGCCGTGCAGACCACCTTCGACGGCCCGCTGGTCGACGCGATGGTCGCCGCCCTGAAGGCCGAGGACGACGGTGCCCGCCCCGTGCCGTTCACCATGAGCGGCGGCACCGACGCCAAGAGCTTCGAGCGCCTGGGCATGCGCTGCTTCGGCTTCTCCCCGCTGCGCCTGCCGCCGGACCTCGACTTCGCCGCGCTCTTCCACGGCATCGACGAGCGGGTCCCGGTCGAGTCGCTGCGCTTCGGCATCCGGGTCCTCGACCGGTTCCTGCGCTCCGCCTGACCACCCGCGATGCTGGTGCGACGATCATGGAGTTGCGGCAGCGACACGCCGGGAGACGACGGCGTGTCGCTTCCCCGACTTCATGATCGCGGAAGGGGCGAGGGGGCGGCGCGGGCACCGGCACCGCGTGATCTGATGCCAGGGTGACCGACACCACGCCCGGCCCCGGCTCCGTCGCACTCATCACCGGAGGGACCGGCGGCTTCGGTCGCGCCCTCGCCGCCACGCTCCGCGGGCGCGGCGTCACCGCCGTCCTCGCCGACCTCGACAGCGACCGGGCGCGTGCCACGGCCGCCGACCTGGGCTGCCCGTTCGTCGCCCTCGACGTCACCGACCGCGCCGCCAACCGCGCCGTCGTCGAGCAGGTCGAGGGCGAGCACGGCCGGCTCGACGCCGTCTTCCTCAACGCCGGCATCGCCGGGTCGACCAGTGACCAGCTGCTCGACATGGACAGCTTCCTGCGGGTGGTCGACGTCGACCTCTTCGGCGTCGTCTACGGCGCCGAGGCCGCGATCCCGGCGCTGCAGCGGGCCGGCGGCGGCGCGATCGTGGTCACCGCCTCCCTGGCCGGGCTCTCGCCCATGGCCACCGACCCCGGCTACAGCGTGGCCAAGGGCGGTGTGGTGGCGTTCGTCCGCTCCATGGCGCCGCGGCTGGCCGGCGCGGGCATCACCATCACCGCGATCTGCCCCGGCTTCGCCGACACCGCGATCATCGACCCCATCCGCGCGCAGTTCGAGCAGGCCGGCTTCCCCGTCCTCACCGCGCAGGAGGTGGCCGACGCGATGCTCGCCGCCTGGGCCTCGGGCGAGCCGGGCGCGGCCTACGTCGTCCAGCCCGGCGTCGGCGCCGTCCCCTACCGGTTCAAAGGCGTGCCGAGCGCGAAGACCGCGGCCGGCGAGACCGCCGTCGTCCCGGAGGCGCTGCGCCCGCCGTCCATGGGCTGAGAGAGGACCATCCTCACCGACGACTGGGTGTTCCGGCTGGCCACGATGGTGCAGATGCTGGGCGTGCTGGTCTTCGCGCTCGGCCTGCCGGCGCTGTTCGCCTCGATCGACCGGGGGGACACCGTCGACAACGCGGTCATGGTCGGCGGCTACGTCGTGATGCGGGTCGCCCTGGTCTTCCAGTGGCTGCGCGCGGCCCGGCAGGACCCGGAGCGGCGCCGCGCCTGCCTCACCTACGCCACCACGGTCCTCGTCGCGCAGGCCGGCTGGATCGCGCTGCTGGTCGCGCGGACCTCGGTCGGCGTCATGTTCCTGTGGGCGGCGCTGCTGGTGCTGGTCGAGGTCACCGCCCGGTGCTGGCCGAGACCCGCGAGGGCGGCACGCCCCGGCACGCCCACCACATCGCCGAGCGCTACGGCCTGCTGGTGATCATCGCGCTGGGGGAGGGGCTGCTCGGCACGACCGTCGCGCTGGCCGCCGTCATCGGGCCGGAGGGTCCGGGCTGGTCGGTCGACGTCGTCGTCCTCGGGTTGGCCGGGACGGCGCTGGTCTTCGGCATGTGGTGGACCTACTTCGTGCTGCCCTGCGGCGAGGTGCTGTCCCGGCACCGGGAGCGCTCGTTCGCCTGGGGGTACGGCCACATCGTGCTGTTCGGCGCGCTGGTCGCCGTCGGTGCCGGGCTGCACGTCGCCGCCTTCTCCGTCGAGCACGCCAGTGCCCTCGGCGTTCCGGCCACGGTGCTCACCGTCGCCGTGCCGGTCGCGCTCTACGTCCTGTCGGTCTTCGCCCTCTACGACCAGCTCACCCGGTCGTTCGACCCGGTCCACCTGATCCTGCTGGCCGGTTCCACGCTGCTGGCGGCGGCGTCGGTCGCGATGGCAGCGGCGGGCGCGACGATGGTCTGGTGCCTGGCGGTGCTGGCACTGACCCCGTGGGTGACCGTCGTCGGTTACGAGACGGTCGGTCACCGGCACCAGGAGCGGGTGCTCGCCGGGCTCTGACGGGCGGGACCCGGTGACGCGGCGCACCGGCGGTCTGGCAGGGTCGCCGGCATGCGTGCATGGCGGGTCCACGAACTCGGCGATCCCTCGACGGTCATGAGCCTCGACGAGGTCGAGCAGCCCACCCCCGGGGAGGGCCAGCTGCTGGTCAGGGTGCGGGCGGCGGCGCTGAACTTCCCCGACGTCCTCATGGCGATGGGCAGCTACCAGGAGCGCCCGCCGCTGCCGTACACGCCCGGGATCGAGCTGTGCGGGGAGACCGAGGACGGCCGGCGGGTGCTCGGCTCACCGTCGGGCGGGCCGGGCGCGTTCGCCGAGTACGCCCTGATGGACGCCGACGCCGCGTGGCCGGTGCCCGAGGGGATGAGCGACGAGAAGGCCGCCGCGCTCTACCTGACCTACCAGACCGGCCACGTCGGGCTGCACCGCCGGGCGCACCTGCAGCCGGGGGAGTGGCTGCTGGTGCACGCCGGCGCCGGCGGGGTCGGCTCGGCCGCCATCCAGCTGGGCAAGGCCGCCGGCGCGCGCGTGATCGCCACCGCCGGCGGCGCCCGCAAGGTCGAGGTCTGCCGTGAGCTCGGCGCCGACCACGTCGTCGACTACACGACCGAGGACTTCGTCCCCGTCGTCAAGGAGGTCACCGGCGGGCGCGGCGCCGACGTCGTCTACGACCCGGTCGGCGGCGACGTGTTCGACCGGTCGCGCCGGTGCATCGCCTTCGAGGGGCGGCTGGTCGTCGTCGGCTTCACCAGCGGCCGCATCCCCGAGGCCCCGGCCAACCACGTGCTGGTCAAGAACTACAGCGTCGTCGGCCTGCACTGGGGGCTGTACCGGACGATGGAGCCCTCGCTGATCGCCACCACCCACCGGCAGCTCACGGAGCTCGTGCAGAGCAGGCAGGTCGCCCCGCTGGTCGGCGACGTGCTGCCGCTGGACCAGGCGCCGCAGGCGCTGGCCCGCCTGGCCGACCGCAGCACCGTCGGCAAGGTCGTGCTCCTCCCCTGAGGGAGGACCCCGTCCCGGCCTCCCTGCAGTAGAAGGACCTCCCTGCCCCCCACCGCTCGCACGCTCGCGGCGGGACCCTGCAGGGAGGCCAGGGCAGAGGGGTCCTTGTTCAGATGTGCGGTTTGGGCAGGTAGGACAACCGCGCCCGGCGGCGCAGGATGACCTTCCGCGTGCCGTCGGCGTGCAGCTGCAGCCGGGCCAGCTCCCAGCCACCGGCCTCCGCCTGCAGGCTCAACATGGTCGCCGCCGCGGACCGGGACGTGCCCGGTGGGATCCGCAGCGGCGCGAACTCGTACTCCCCGGCGACCGCCTCCATCTCGCCGATTGTGCCGCCCGTCGCCCGCGGCGTCACGTGTCCGTCCCCTCCCGGACTGCCCCTCCCGACGCCCCTGGCGGCAGGATGGGACCGAGCCCCCACCCCTGCCCGACGAGACGGAGGACGACGTGAGCGCTCCCGGCAGTGACGTGCCCGAGGCCGACCGCGCGGAGCAGGAGGAGCCGCTCGACCCGCCGGCCGTGGCCCTCGCCGGGGACGCGACGCCGCCGCCGGTGGACGTGCCCGAGGCCGACGCCCTCGAGCAGCAGCTGGCCGCCCGGCCCGGGGAGGCCGGTAGTCCGCTGCGGTCGGTGGGCGACCGCGAGGCCGACCCCGCCGACGTGCTCGAGCAGGAGACCGACGTCCCCGTCGACGAGGACGACCTGGTCGACTGACCGGCGCCGGCAGCGGTCACCCCCGGCGGACCGTCTGGTAGACCAGGACCACGTTGTCCGAGCCGGCGGAGCGTCGCACGTCGGCCAGCCGCAGGGACGGCACCGAGCCGGGGCCGCCGCCGCCGCCGCCGAAGGCGGGAGTCCCGCCGCCGAGCACCGTCGCCCCGACCACCACGTGCAGCTCGTCGACCAGCCCGGCGGCGAGCAGGTCGTCGCGCAGCGTCCGGCTGCCGAAGACGAGCAGGTCGGCCCCCGGCCGGGTCTTCAGCTCGGCGACCGCCCGGTGGGCGTCGGCCCGCCGCACGATCGTCGTGGTGTCGGTCCACGGCGCCGTGTCGGCAGGGGTGAGCGAGTCGGACACCACGACCTTGTCGATCGCGTCGTCGCGCTGCCCGGTCTCGCGGTGCACGTCGGCGACGCCGGGGTCGGCGGCCACCGCGGGCGAGGTCCGCGGGTCGCGGGCGACGCCGGGCCAGAACGCCTTGAGCGCGGTGTAGGTCGTGGCGCCGAGGACCAGGGTGTCCGCGGCCCGCAGCCGCTCGAGGTTGTAGGCGTCGAAGAAGCGGTCCATCGGCAGGGCCATCAGGTTGCGGCCGGGGCCCTCGACGTAGCCGTCGAGCGACATGATCGTGCAGGCGACGAGGCGGCGCATGGTGTTCCTCCTGGGGTGATCGGGGACCCTCACCCGGACAGAGACACCGCCGGCGACGGATTCACCGGTCCCCCGGCAGATCGGCCGGGACGTCGAGGAGGCGGTGGAGCGCGGGGTCGAGGAACCCGGCGATCCAGCTGATCCGACCCCCGGTCAGGTGCAGCACGGTCACCGCCCCCAGCCGGTGACCGGCCCCGACGTCCTGGTAGCAGGCGAGGGCCGGCTGCCCGTCGCCCCCAACCGGCACCAGCCGCCACGGCGTGGCGAACGCCCGGTCGGCGAGGAACCGCCCGACGTCCTCGCGCCCGTCGAACCAGGCCGGCAGCGGCGGCATCGTGAAGCGGGCGTCCGCGCTGAGCAGGGCGAGCAGCGCGGGGACGTCGGCCCGCTCCCACGCCGCGACGAAGGCCCGGACCAGCTCGCGGCGGCCGTCCGGCCCCAGCGCCGCGAGCTCGGCCTGCTGGGAGCGGGCGGGCAGACGCTGCCGCAGCGTGGCCCGGGCCCGCTGCAGGGCGCTGTTCACCGAGACCGGCGTGGTGTCCAGGAGCCTGCCGACCTCGGCGGCGCTGAACCCGAGCACCTCCCGGAGGACGAGGACGGCGCGCTGGGTGCCCGGCAGGTGCTGCAGCGCGGCGACGAAGGCGAGCTCCACGCTCTCCCGGCGCAGGTACGCCGCGGCCGGGTCGTCCTCGGCGGCGGCCGGGTCGTCGAGCCACGGCTCCACCCAGACCGGGCCGGGTACCGGCTCGCCGAGGTCCCCGGTGTCGCAGCGCGGTGGACCGGCGTCGAAGGAGAGCAGCCGGCGGGGCCGACGCGCCGACAACCGCAGGGCGGCGTTGGTCGCCACCCGGTACAGCCAGGTGCGCAGCGAACTGCGGCCCTCGAAGCCCGGTAGCCCCCGCCAGGCGGCCAGCAGCGTCTCCTGGACGGCGTCCTCGGCGTCCTGGACCGAGCCCAGCAGCCGGTAGCAGTACGCGTCCAGCTCGCGCCGGTGGCGGTGCACCAGCGCGGCGAAGGCCGTCTCGTCGCCTCGCCGCGCCGCCGCCAGCAGCCGGTCCTCCGCGTCGTCGGCCTCCTGCACGGCGCCCATCCTGCCGCCACCTGAGAAGCGGCTGCTCGGTCCACACCCGGACCAGTATGGTGAGGCTCACCTAAGACGGGAGGGCCCATGTCCACCAGCCCCGGCGGACCGGGCGACCCGGCCGAGCGGGCGCGCACCGTCGCCTGCCGCGTCCCCGCCGCGCTCTGCGTGCGCCGACTGGCCCCGAGCCGGCCGCTCGCGCAGGCCACCACCGCGGCCGGGCAGGTCCTCGTGCTGGTCCCGGTCGGCGGGGAGGTCGACGTCGCCCTCCGGCGGGAGGAGGAGCTCACCGCCGTCCTCCTGGTCAGCGACCGCGCCCCCGTGCCGCTGCGCGACACCCTGCGCGCCCAGCTGTGGCTCTCGGGCTGGCTCACCCCGGTCCGCCCGGCCGACCGGCGCGCCGCGGCGCTGGCCTTCGCCGAGGTCCGGCCCGTGGCACCGCTGCTGGACGTCGGGCGCGAGGCCGTCCTGCTGCGCCTGGACCTCGCCGAGGCGGTGCTGCGCGAGGGCGACCGGTGTGCCGAGGTCGGCCCGCCGGCCTACGCCGCCGCCCGGCCCGACCCGCTGGCCGGCGTCGAGGCGCGGATGCTGCAGCACCTCGACCGCGACCACCCGGAGGCCCTGGCGCTGCTGCGCAGCTCCGTCCCGGCCGGCGTCCTCGGCCCGCGCGACGTCGTCCGCCCCCTGGGCATCGACCGTTTCGGCTACCGGCTGCGGATCGAGCGCCCGAGCGGCGCGCGCGACCTGCGCATCCCGTTCCCCCGGCCGCTCACCTGCGCCGGCCAGCTGCCGGCCGCCACCCGGCAGCTGCTCTGCGCCGCCCGCGCCGCGCCGGCCCGCCGCGACTGAGGCGGTCCCGCCGGCCGGCCCGGGTCAGGGGAGGACGGGTCAGGGGAGGACTTGGTACCGCGTGACCATGCCGGCGGTGAGGTGGTCGGCGACGTGGCAGTGGAACAGCCAGACGCCGGGGTCGTCGGGCGTCATGTCGGCGGTGAGCATCTGCGCCGGCAGCAGGGAGACGACGTCCGTGCGCATCCCGTTGGCGACGACGGTGTTCCCGTGCCAGTGCGGGGTGTGCAGGTCGACCTCGTTCCCCATGGACATCAGGTACCAGCGGACGTGCTGCCCCACCTGCACCGTCGTGCCCTCACCCGGGGCGCCGCCGAGCGGCCCGTTGCCGTAGACGTAGCCGTTGACGTCGTGCATGAGGTTGGACTCGACGAAGTCCCCGTCGTCGGGGTCCGGCGGCTGGGCGAGCGAGGCCAGGTTGGCGGCGGCGTCGCTGCTCTGGTTCTCGTCCTCGACCGAGAACACGGAGACGAGCTCGCGGTCGACGTCCGCGGGTGAGCCGTCCGGACGGGCCATCCCCTTGCGGGTCACGATGACCGGACCCATCAGCCCGCTGTAGACGTCGCCCACCTCGTCGGTGTGCGAGTGGTACATCCACATGATCGAGCTGCCGTCCATGGGGCCGGGCCCGGCGCGGTCGGGGACGGTGTAGTGGTAGGTGTAGGTGGCCCCCGGCGGGACGGCGTCGTCGCCGCGCTGCTCGTCGGTCGTACCGTCCTGGTAGGGCGCACCCTCCGAGCCCTTGTCGTACTGCAGCCCGTGCATGTGCACGCTCACCGGACGGTCGAGGTTGTTCCGGAACACGACGTCCAGCGTGTCGCCGACCTCGACGTGGACGACCGGCCCGAGGAAGCCCAGGTGCTCCCAGGCCGCGGGCCGGGGGACGAGGGTGGTGAAGGTGTCGTCGGTGTACTGGCGGTACAGCGACTTCAGGTACCTGGTGCCGATCCGGTCGGGACCGGCCACGGTGAAGACGCCCGACGTCTCGTCCCACGGCTGGTCGCTCGCGGCGTCCCGGCCGGCGGGCGCGTAGTCCCAGGTCACGTGGTCGGCCGCGATGTAGTAGGTACGCGTGCGGCCCTCGCCGGTCGATGCCGCCGCCGGTGCCGACCCGCCGGCCGGGTCGGCAGCGGAGACCAGCTGGGTGGTCACCACGATCACCGCCAGCGCCACCACCGCGCTTCCCGCGAGTGCCAGCACCGCCGGCCAGCGCCGTTCCCCGGTCCTGCTGTGTTCCCCGGTCCTGCTGTGCCCGTGCCGGTCGACCGTGCCGTCGTCCATGATGGCTCCCCGTCAGGACCTGGGGCCGCACAGCCGCGGCCCCCGGGGACCGCAGCAGACGACCGCTGCTCGTCGCAGCGGACGATGGAACTCCTCGGCGGAGGTCAGGACAACCCCGTGCCGCGCGGATCGGTCAGCCGGCGGTCTCGGTCAGCAGCTGCGCCAGCCGGGTGCGCCGGGGCCGGACGTCGACCTCGCGCACCGCCCGGGCCAGCGCCGCGCCGGTGGCGTGCACGACCGACAGGTGCCGCTGCGCCCGGGTGAGCGCCGTGTACACCAGCGGCCGCGACAGCATCCCGCCGGCCTCGGGCGGCAGGACGACGACCACGCCGGCCCACTCCGACCCCTGCGCGCGGTGCACGGTGATCGCCCAGCCGTGGCGCAGGTCGCCCATCGCCTGACCGCTGACCGTGACCGGCCCGGAGGCGAACGCGACGTCCAGGGTGCCGTCGCCGGTGCCGGTGACCACCCCGACCTCGCCGTTGGCGAACCCGACCGGCTCCAGGTCGAGGTGGTTGGCCGTCGCCACCACCCGGTCGCCGACGTCGAAGCCCCACACCGTGCCCTCGCCCGGGTTGAGCGCCGCCTTGAGCGCCCGGTTGAGCTCGATCGTGCCGGCCGGGCCGCGGTGCACCGGCGTGACGACCTGCACCGCGGCCGGGTCGATGCCCAGCGCCCGCGGGATCGAGTCGGTGACCAGCTGCACCACCCGCCTGGCCGCCTCCGCGCTGCCGGACGCCGGGACGACGACCACCTCCCGGTCGGGGGAGTCCACCGGCGGCAGCTGCCCCGACCGGACGGCGCCGGCCAGCCGGGCGATCGCGCCGCCCTCGGCCTGCCGGTACAGGGTGGTCAGCTCGGTGACCGGCACGGCCCCCGAGTCGATGAGGTCGCCCAGGACATGGCCGGGGCCGATCGAGGGCAGCTGCGCGGGGTCGCCGACGAGCAGCAGGTGGGTGCCGTCCGGGCAGGCCTCCAGCAGCGCCGCGGTCAGCTCGACGTCGAGCATCGAGGCCTCGTCGACCACGACGACGTCGGCGTCCAGCGGCCACTCCTCGTCGCGGGTGAACCCGCCGGAGGTGCCCTGGGCGCCGAGCAGCCGGTGCACGGTGACCGCCGGGTGGTCGGTGAGCTCCTCCAGCCGCCTGGCCGCCCGCCCGGTGGGCGCGGCCAGCGCCACCTCAGACCCCGTCGACCGCAGCAGCGACACGACCGCGGCCACGGTGCGGCTCTTGCCGGTGCCCGGCCCGCCGGTCAGCAGCGACACCCCGGCGGTGAGCACCTGGGCCACGGCCCGCTTCTGCGCCTCGTCCAGGCCCGTGGCCACCGAGCGGACGGCGGCCGGGTCGGCGATCCGCTCGGCGGTGGCCATCAGCCGGGCGACGTTCTCCGCGACCGCCTCCTCGGCCATGCCGTAGCGGGCCAGCGAGAGCAGCCGTACGGCCTCGGTCCGGGTTTCCTCGCGAGCCTGCGAGCGGAGGGCAGACCGAGGTCCTTCCGCGGGCGCGGGCGGCGCGTCCGAGCCGTCGTCCTCGTCTTCCGGCTCCGGCGGCTCGTGCTCGAGCACCTCCCCGGACTCCACGGCCGCGGCGACCGCCGCCGCCGGGTCGCCGATCCCCTCGGCGCGCAGCGCAGCCACCACCAGGTCGGCCGGCAGCACGGTGTGCCCGTCGCGGGCCGCCGTCCGCAGGGTCTGGGCCACGATCGCCCGGCCCCGGCGGCCGTCCTGCCGGTCGGCCCCGGGCAGGACGGCGATGGCCAGCCGGTCGGCGTCGGCGAGGGTCACCCCGGTCAGGCCGAGCAGCGCCCACGGGTCGTCGCGCAGCCGCCGAGCGGCGTCGGCGCCCAGCGCGTCGGCGGCGGGCGCGGCCAGCCGCGCGTCCAGGCCGGCGCCGACCAGCAGCGCCACCACCTCGTAGGTCGGCTGCGCGGCCAGGAAGGCGGAGAACAGCCGCTCGGCGCGCTGCCGGCCGACCCGGGGGAGCCCGAGCAGCCGGTCGGCGGTGACGTCCTCGGGGGAGGTGATGCCGGCGGCGGGCAGCTCGGCCGCCGTCCGCCTGCCCAGGCCCGGCCACAGGCCGGCGGCGCAGAACGCGGCGAAGACCGGGTCGGCGGCGACCCCGGCGGAGGCCGGGCGGGTCACGAGCGCCGCTCCGGGTAGGAGAAGGGGGGCGCGGAGACGTCCTCGAGCGCGGTGCGGATCGCCGCCGGCAGCCGCACCGACTCGGCGTCCAGCGCGGCTTGCAGCTGCGCCGCGGTGCGCGCGCCCACCACCGGTGCGGTGACCCCGGGCCGGTCGCGCACCCAGGCCAGCGCGACCGCCAGCGGCGAGGTGCCCAGCCCCTCGGCCGCGGTGATCACCGCCTCGACGATCCGGTCGGCCGTGGGCGAGCGCAGCCCGTCGATGAACGCCTGCCAGTGAGGGGCCGCGCCGCGCGACTCCGACGGCGTGCTGTGCCGGTACTTGCCGGTGAGCAGCCCCCGGCCCAGCGGCGACCAGGCCAGCACCCCCAGCCCCAGCGCCTCGGCGGCCGGCACGACCTCGCGCTCCACGCCGCGCTGCAGCAGCGAGTACTCGACCTGGGTGCTGACGACGGGGGTGCGGCCCGGCCAGGCGCGCTGCCAGGTCGCGGCCTGGGCGGTCTGCCAGCCGGTGTAGTTACCCACGCCGACGTAGCGCGCCCGGCCGGAGGCGACCGCGCTGTCGCAGGCGGCGAGGGTCTCCTCCAGCGGCGTGGTGTCGTCCCACGCGTGCAGCTGCCACAGGTCGACGTGGTCGGTACCCAGCCGCTCCAGCGAGGCGTCCAGCGCGGCCAACAGGCGCCCGCGGGACGCGCCGCGGCCCATCGGGCCGGGCGCGGTGCGCCCTCCGGCCTTGGTGGCGACGAGCACGTCGGACCGGGGGACGACGTCGACCAGCAGCCGGCCCAGGATCCGCTCGCTCTCCCCGTCGCAGTAGACGTCGGCGGTGTCGACCAGCGTGCCCCCGGCGTCGACGAACGCGGTCAGCGCCATGGCGGCCTCGTCCTCGTCGGTGTCCCGGCCCCAGGTCATGGTGCCCAGCGCGAGCCGGGAGACGACCAGGCCGCTGCGCCCGAGTGCGCGGTGTTCCACAGGAGGCCAACCTACCGGCGACCGGGCGCCGCGGCCGGGGACCGCGGGGTGGACCGGGGCGGCGCGCCGGGTCGCGGCGGCCGCGCGCCTAGGGTGGCCTCCCGTGCTCCGAGAAACCGTCCCCGCCCGCCCCCGCAGCTGCGGAGGGGTCGGGTGATGAGCTGGATCGAGGCCGTCGTCCTGGGGCTGGTGCAGGGGCTCACCGAGTTCCTGCCCATCTCCTCCAGCGCGCACCTGCGCGTGGTGGGGGAGGCCGCCGGCTGGGGCGACCCCGGCGCGGCGTTCACCGCGATCACCCAGATCGGCACCGAGGCCGCGGTGCTGCTGTACTTCCGCCGCGACATCACCCGCATCGTCGGCACCTGGGTGCGCGCGCTGGGCAACCGCTCCCTGCGCTCGGACCCCGACGCGCGGATGGGCTGGCTGATCATCGTGGGCAGCCTGCCGATCGTCGTCCTCGGGCTGCTGTTCCAGGACCGCATCGAGACCACCTTCCGCGACCTGCGGATCGTCGCCATCGCCCTGGTCGTCTTCTCGCTGGTCCTCTACCGGGCCGACCGGGTGGGCACCAAGAAGCGCGAGCTGGACCAGCTGACCGTCGGGCACGGCGTCGCGTTCGGGTTCGCCCAGGCGCTGGCGCTGGTCCCCGGCGTCTCCCGCTCCGGCGGCACCATCACCGCCGGCCTGTTCCTCGGCTACTCGCGGGCCGCCGCGGCGCGGTACTCGTTCCTGCTGGCCGTCCCGGCCGTGCTCGGGTCGGGGTTCTTCCAGGCCTACGAGGCGCTCACCGGCGGCGTGGCGGGGGAGAGCGTCGCCTGGGGCCCGACGGTGCTGGCCACCGTGCTCGCCTTCGGCGTCGGCCTGGCGGTGATCGCCTGGCTGCTGCGCTACCTCGACCGCGGCAGCTTCACCCCGTTCGTCGTCTACCGGGTGCTGCTCGGCCTGCTCATCCTCGCCCTGGTCGGCACCGGGGTGCTCGCGCCCCGGTGAGCCGCTGGCTGCGTCGACCTGCCTCCCTCCCTGTGCTGGGGCCGCGCCAGAGGCTCGCCGCGGCCCCGTCCCGGGTCCCACCCTGAGCTCGCGAAGGGTGGGGAGGACGGGGTCCTTCCGCGGTGGGGAGGACGGGGTCTCCGGTGGGGAGCAGGAGGGTCCCCTCTCTAGGCTCGGCGGCCGTGACCACCGTGATCCTCCTGCGGCACGGCCGGACGACGGCCAACGCCGGCGGTCTGCTGGCCGGCTGGACCCCGGGCGTGGAGCTCGACGAGACCGGCCGGGCGCAGGCGCAGGCGGTGGGGCAGCGGCTGGCCCCGGTGCCCCTGGTCGCGGTCGTGAGCAGCCCCCTGGAGCGCTGCCGGCAGACCGCTGCCGCCGTCCTGGAGGGGCGGGAGCTGGAGCTCGCGACCGACGAGCGGCTCGGCGAGGCCCGCTACGGCGACTGGACCGGCCGCCCGCTCAAGGAGCTGACCCGCGAGCCGCTGTGGAAGGTCGTCCAGGCCCACCCCTCGGCCGCGGTGTTCCCCGGCGACGGCGGGGAGGGGCTGGCCCAGACCCAGGCCCGCGCGGTCGCCGCCGTCCGGGAGTGGAACGCCGCGCTGGGCCCGGACGCCGTGTGGCTGGCCTGCAGCCACGGCGACGTCATCAAGGCGGTGCTCGCCGACGCCCTCGGCCTGCACCTCGACCAGTTCCAGCGGATCGTCGTCGACCCGGCGTCGATCTCGGTGGTCACCTACACCGAGACCCGCCCGTTCGTCGTCCGCATGAACGACACCGGCGGCGACGTCACCGCGTTGGTCCCGCCCAAGAGGAAGCGGCGACGCCGCAGGACCGACTCGGACGCCGTGGTCGGCGGGGGCGCCGGCGCGACCGTCTGACCTCGCCTGTCCCGGCTCGACTGGCGGCCGCGTCCGCGTAACCTGGGTCGCGTGCCGCGCCAGGTGTTCCTCTTCGACCGACCGTCCCGGTTCGTCGCCGGCACGGTCGGCCAGCCGGGTGAGCGCACCTTCTACCTGCAGGCCTCCGACGGCCCCGGCCGCGTGGTCAGCGTGGCGCTGGAGAAGACGCAGGTGCAGGTGCTCGCCGAACGGATGAACGAACTGCTCGACGAGGTGGCCAGCCGGCCCGGCTTCGTCGTCCCGCCCGACGCCGAGGTCGACGACCTCGAACCGCTGACCGCCCCGGTCGACGAGGAGTTCCGGGTCGCGGCGATGGGCCTGGCGTGGGACGGCGAGGCACAGGCCGTCGTCGTCGAGGCCGTGGCCGTCGGCGAGGAGCCGGTCGACGAGGACGCGATCCTCTCCGACAGCGAGGAGGGGCCCGACGCCCTGCGGGTGACGATCACGCCGGCCGCCGCCCGCGCCTTCGTCGTCCGGGCCCGCCGCGTGGTCGCCGCCGGTCGCCCGCCCTGCCCGCTGTGCTCCCTGCCCCTCGACCCCGGCGGGCACGTCTGCCCGCGGCAGAACGGCTACCGCCGCTGAGCCCGACGCCCCGCGCCCGACGCCCCGCGTCCCGACGACACCGCCGCGATGACACTGCCGCGATGACACTGCCGCGATGACACTGCCGCGATGACCGAGCAGCCCGCCGACCCGGCATCGGACCTGCGCCCGCCCGTGGACGACGACGAGGCGCGCACCCTGCTGCGCGAGGGCGAGATCGACCTCGAGGGCCGGATCCTCGACGCCAGCAACGTCACGCTCGTCGGCGCCGTCCGCACCGGCGAGCTGGAGGCCGAGTGCGTCTACAAGCCGGTCGCGGGGGAGCGGCCGCTGTGGGACTTCCCCAACGGCACCCTCGCCGGCCGGGAGATCGCCGCGGCCCTGGTGTCGGAGGCGACCGGCTGGCGGGTGGTGCCGCCCACCGTGCTGCGCGACGGTCCGTTCGGCCCCGGCATGGTGCAGCTGTGGGTCGACGGCGACCCCGGCGTCGACCTGGCCGCGTTCGTGCGCTCCGACCACCCCGGCCTGCGGCGCATGGCGGTGTTCGACGCGGTCGTGAACAACGCCGACCGCAAGGGCGGGCACATCATCCCCACCTCGGACGGGCACGTGTACGGCGTCGACCACGGCATCTGCTTCTCCGTCGACCCCAAGCTGCGCACCCTGCTGTGGCGCTGGGCGGGCCAGCCGCTGCCCGCCGAGGCGCTGGAGGTGCTGGAGGGGCTCACCGGCGACCTGCTCGGCGACCTCGGCGAGCAGCTGCACGAGCACCTCACCCGCCGCGAGGTGCGCCGCACCCAGCAGCGGGTCGCCGACCTGCTGCGCACCGGCCGGTACCCGCAGCCGTCCGGCGAGTGGCCGGCCCTGCCCTGGCCGCCGTTCTGAGTGATCTGTCGGCCTCCGGCCCCCGCGCCGCAGCACGACCACTCGCAGGGGCGGCTCGCGTCCCAGCGTCCTCGTCCTGCGTCCCGTCCGCCTTCGGGGGACCCTCCGGGCCCCCGCTCAGACGGACCCGCTGCGCGGCATCATCACCGCCGTGCCGCATCGTTCCCGCCTGGCGATCCTGCTGCTGGACCTGCCGCCCGACACCCACGACGCTGGCCGGGACTTCTGGGCCGCCGCGACCGGACACGCCGCCCGACCCGATCACACCGACGACGACTGGGCCTCGCTGGGCTCCTTCGCCGGCGGCTTCCACGTGGAGATCCAGCGCACCGGGGAGGGGACGCCACCCCGCTGGCACGTCGACGTCGAGACCGACGACATTCCGGCCGAGGTCGCCCGGCTGGAGGCGCTCGGCGCCACTCGGCACCGCGACATGGGCTCCTTCTGGCAGATGACCGACCCCGCCGGCCTGGTGTTCTGCGTCGTCGGCGTGCAGACCGGCGAGGAGTTCGACCGGTACGCCGTCACCTGGCCCTGACCGCTACTCCAGTCGCACCAGGTCGATCATCGCGGCGGCCTGCAGCCCGTCGCCGTCCACGGTGAGCACCTCCAGCGGCACCCGCCGCCAGACGGTGAGCAGCAGGTCGCCGGCGGTCCCGGTCAGCCGCGCGATGGGCACCGGCCGCGAGCCGGGGAACAGGGTCCGCTCGACGCCGGCGTCCACGGCGTGCAGGACGACGGGGTGGGCGGACTCCGGCGGGCCCTGCGGCAGGACGCCGGGCACCATCACCTCCAGCCACTCGTCGAGCCCGTCGAGGCCCACGTCGGCCGGGATCGGGTGGACGTCGCCCGACACCTGCTCGACGTCGACGGTGTGCACCACCGCCTCCATCGTCTGGCGGCGCAGCACGAAGCCGACGTCCTGCCGGGGTGCCCAGGTCCACACCCGCTCGGCCGGGTCGGCGCCGGCCAGCACGGTCTCCAGCTCCGCCGACTGGGCCAGGCCCCAGCCGAGCAGCTCGTCGTCCGGACGGCGGGCCGGCGCGACGTACGTGCCCGGGTCGCTCGCGCGGGTGCGCACCACCCACGTCCAGAAGTGCTGCACCTCGGCCAGGTGCCACACCAGGTCGGCCAGCGTCCAGCCGGGGCAGCCGGGCACCGGCACCGCCCATCCCCGGGCCAGCACCGCTTCGGCGGCCGCGTCGGCGAACCGCGCGTCGGTCTTGTGCAGCACCGGCAGGTACTCGTCGAGCTCCACGGTTCCTCCTCCGCCGCGCCGCCGCCGTCCTCCTCCAGGATGAGGGCCGCCCGGGCGCGTGGGTAGCCGCATCTAGGCTCGGGGCGTGCTCGCCTGGCCCGCTCCGCTCCTGCCGACCCTCCCGGGCACCGGTCCCGCGCTCCGGCTGCACGACACCGCCCGCGGCGAGGTGGTCGCCACCAACCCGGGCACCACGGCGCGGATGTACGTCTGCGGCATCACCCCCTACGACGCCACCCACCTCGGCCACGCCGCCACCTACCTGGCCTTCGACCTGGTCAACCGGGTGTGGCGGGACGCCGGGCACGCCGTCCACCACGTGCAGAACGTCACCGACGTCGACGACCCGCTGCTCGAGCGCGCCGAGCGGGACGGCGAGGACTGGGTCGTGCTCGGCATGCGCGAGACGGCGCTGTTCCGGGAGGACATGACCGCGCTGCGGGTGCTGCCGCCCGACGACTACGTGGGCGCGGTCGAGTCGATCCCGCGGATCGTCGCCCACGTCGAGACGCTGCTCGACGAGGGGCTGGCCTACGGCCTCGACGACGGCACCGGCGACGTGTACCACGACGTCGCGCAGGCCCCCGGCTTCGGCGCCGAGTCCGGCTACGACGAGGCCACGATGGTCGAGCTGTTCGCCGAGCGCGGCGGCGACCCCGACCGTCCCGGCAAGCGCAACCGGCTCGACCCGGTGCTCTGGCGCGGGCAGCGGCCCGGCGAGCCCTCCTGGCCCGGCCCCCGGGGCGTCGCCGGCCGCCCCGGCTGGCACATCGAGTGCGCCACGATCGCGCTGGCCACCATCGGGATGGGCTTCGACGTCCAGGGCGGCGGCAGCGACCTGGTCTTCCCGCACCACGAGTACTCCGCCGTCCACGCCGAGGCGCTGACCGCCACCATGACCGGGGAGAAGCTGCCCTTCGCCCAGGCCTACGTGCACGCCGCGATGATCGGCCTGGACGGCGAGAAGATGAGCAAGAGCCGCGGCAACCTGGTGTTCGTGTCCAAGCTGCGCGGCGAGGGCGTCGACCCGATGGCGATCCGGCTGGCGCTGCTGTCCGGTCACTACCGCACCGACCGCTCCTGGACGCCGGACCTGCTCGACACCGCCCGCGAGCGGCTGGCCACCTGGCGGCGCGCCGGAGCCCGCCCGGCCGGCGCGCCGGCCGCCCCGGTGCTGCAGGGGCTGCGCGAGCGGCTCGCCGACGACCTCGACAGCCCCGGGGCGATCGCGCTGGTCGACGCCTGGGCCGCGCGGACCCTGGCCGCCGGGCCCGACGACGACCTGGAGGACGGCGCCCCGACGATCGTCGGCGACGCGGTCGACGCGCTGCTGGGGGTGGACCTGGGCCCGTGCGCCCCCGGGCCCGCGCCGGACCCGGGCGGCGAGCCCGCGGCCCCGCGGGAGCGCTGATGGGCGCCGGGCCCTTCCACCTGGTCGACCGGGCGGCCCGCGAGCGGGCGGAGGAGGCCCTCGCGCCGGCCGCCACCCGCTCGACGGCCACCCGCGGGCGGGCCTGCCCCGAGCCGGATGACCGGCTGCGCACCGCCTTCGAGCGCGACCGCGACCGGATCCTGCACGCCAAGGCCTTCCGCCGGCTCAAGCACAAGACCCAGGTCTTCCTCAACCCCGACGGCGACCACTTCGTCACCCGGTTGACCCACACCCTGCAGGTCACCCAGGTGGCCCGGTCCCTGGCCCGGGCGCTGGGCCTCAACGAGGACCTCGCCGAGGCGGTCGCGCTCGGCCACGACCTGGGCCACTCGCCGTTCGGGCACATCGGGGAGGAGGCGTTCGACCCCTACGTGCCCGGCGGCTGGCACCACGCGGCCCAGGGGGTGCGCATCGTCGAGGTGCTCGAGCGGCTCAACCTCACCTGGGAGGTCCGCGACGGCATCCGGGCGCACAGCTGGAAGATCACCCCACCGCCGCACACCCGCGAGGCCGAGTGCGTGCGCTACGCCGACCGGATCGCCTACCTCTCCCACGACGCCCAGGACGCCGTCCGGGCCGGGGTGCTGCGGGTCGAGGACCTGCCCGCCCACGCCCGTGCCGTCTTCGGCGAGCCGGGTGGCCAGATGGTCGGCGCCATGGTCGACGCGGTCGTCGAGGGGGCGCTGGCCGACGGCGCAGCGGTGGTCATGGCCCCCGAGCCGCTCGCGGCCATGCACGAGCTGCGGGCGTTCCTGTTCGAGCGGGTCTACGCGTCGGAGACCGCCGCCGGGCAGAAGCAGCTGGCGGTCGACGTCACCCGCCGGTTGGTCGACCACCACCTGACCCACCCCGAGCTCATCCCGGCCACCTACCGCGACACCGAGGCCGACCCGGTCACCCAGGTCGTCGACCACGTGTCCGGGATGACCGACCGCTTCGCCCTGGCCCTGCACGACCGGCTCTTCGCCGCCGACGCGTCGTCCCGCATGCGCCCGCTGCTGCGGCTCTGATCGCGACGTTCCGCCAGGCCTCCCTCGTCATCACGGGTGGGCGCTCGGTCCCGGGACCGGGAGGGGCCGGGCCGGCTCCGGCGTCCGGCGGCGAGCCGACGGCGACGGGTGGCCGGCCGGTCGTCGGGTGGTCTCGCCGCGGGTGCTCGTGCTCTGCCCACCCTGCTGGGCAGAGCACGAGCACCCCCAGGCAGGGTGGGTACCTCCTGGCCCGCGCCCGGCCCGCGCGGTTGATCGTCATCCCCGACTCACGGCTCAGCGTCCGTACCGGGATCCCGGACGGCAACGGAAGAGACCAGACACCGGTGTCGGAGGTCCGCGGTGCCGGGACCGGTGCCGGTCCCGGGACCGCCGAGCAGGCGGCCGAGCGGTTCAGTTGGGGGAGGAGCCCCGGCGGCGCAGCGGAAGGACCGCCTCCCACTCACCCCTCGCTAGGCTCGGGGCGAGCCTGCGGAGGCGTCCCCCTCAGGTCGTGCCTCGGCGGCGCAGATACCTCTCGAACTCGCGGGCGATCGAGTCGCCGTTGGCGTTGGACAGGTCGACCTCGGTGGCCCGCTCCTCGAGCGAGCGCACGTACTCGACGACCTCGGCGTCCTCGTTGGCCATCTCGTCGACGGTCTTCACCCAGTCCTCGGCCTGCCGGGGCAGGGCGCCCATCGGCACGGTGAGCTCGAGGACCTCCTCGACCCGCTGCAGCAGGGCGACGGTGGCCTTGGGCGACGGCGGCTGGGAGACGTAGTGGGGCACCGCGGCCCAGAAGCTGATCGCCGGCAGGCCGGCCTGCACGCAGGCGTCCTGGAAGACGCCGAGGATGCCGGTGGACCCCTCGTAGCGGGAGGTCTCCAGACCCCACCGCTCGGCGGACTCCGCGTCGTAGGCCGAGCCGGTGACCGGGGTGGGCCGGGTGTGCGGGGTGTCGGCGAGCAGCGCGCCCAGCCCGACGACGGAGCGGACGTCGAGCTCGCGGCACAGCTCGATCAGCTCCTCGCAGAAGCCGCGCCAGCGCATGTTGGGCTCGATGCCGCGGATGAGGACGACGTCGCGGGTGGAGTCCGACGGACGGGCGACGGAGATGCGGGTGGTGGGCCACTCGACCCGGCGGCTGACCCCGCCGATGAGCGAGACGGTGGGCCGGTTGACCTGGAAGTCGTAGTAGTCCTCGGGGTCGAGCGCGGCGAGCGGGGTGGCGTCCCAGATGAGCTCGAGGTGCTCGAGTGCCCCGGTGGCGGCGTCCCCGGCGTCGTTCCAGCCCTCGAAGGCGACGACCACCACGGGGTCGCTCAGCCGGGGCAGGTCCTCAGGGGTGGACTTCGGGTCGATCACCCCTGCGAGCCTACGTCGATCCGCCGACCGGACCGCGGCGTCGTCCGTGACGGGTGTGCCGCACGCCCAGCGGCGGCGACCGGATGGAGGGCCGGGCGGCTACCCTGGCTCGGTGCAGCCCCGCGAGGTGTCGACCGCCCGACCCGAGCGGTGCTGGTCGCCGACGGTGCTCCCGCGGTCGGCGTCCGGAGACCACCGAGGCCTCGTCCAGCACCCTGCCGCCCACTCCTGAGGACCGCCCGTGCCTGACACCACGCCGCTCCGCCCGGACGCCACGGCCGCGCTCACCGCGCTGCTGCGAGAGCGCATCCTGGTGCTCGACGGTGCGATGGGGACCGCGATCCAGCAGCTCCGGCCGGACGAGGCCACCTACCGCGGCGAGCGGTTCGCCGACTGGCCCACCGAGGTGCGGGGCAACAACGACCTGCTCAGCCTCACCGCCCCCGACCTGGTCGCCGGCATCCACCGCGCCTACCTCGAGGCCGGCGCGGACCTGGTGGAGACCAACACCTTTAACGCCAACCGCATCTCGCTGGCCGACTACGGCATGGCCGAGCTGGCCTACGAGATCAACGTGGCCGCGGCCAGCCTCGCCCGCGCCGAGTGCGACGCGACGACCGCGCGGACGCCGGACAAGCCGCGCTTCGTCGTCGGCGCCCTCGGCCCGACCAGCCGCACGGCGTCCATCTCGCCCGACGTCAACGACCCCGGCGCCCGCAACGTCACCTTCGACGAGCTGGTCACGGCCTACCTCGAGCAGGCCGACGGCCTGGTCGACGGCGGAGCCGACGTGCTCATCGTCGAGACGGTCTTCGACACCCTCAACGCCAAGGCGGCCGTCTTCGCCCTGGAGACGCTGTTCGAGCAGCGCGCCCGCCGCTGGCCGGTGATCATCTCCGGCACCATCACCGACGCCTCCGGGCGGACGCTGTCCGGGCAGGTCACCGAGGCGTTCTGGCACTCGGTGCGGCACGCCCGACCGCTGCTGGTGGGCCTGAACTGCGCGCTCGGCGCCGGCCAGATGCGCCCCTACATCGCCGAGTTCGCGCGGATCGCGGACACCTTCGTCTCCTGCTACCCGAACGCCGGCCTGCCCAACGCGTTCGGCGAGTACGACGAGTCGCCGGAGGAGACGGCCGCGGTCCTCGAGGAGTTCGCCGCCAGCGGCCTGCTCAACCTGGTGGGCGGCTGCTGCGGGACGACGCCGGCCCACATCGCCGCGATCGCCGCGGCGGTGGAGGGCAAGGCGCCGCGGACGCCGCCGGCGATCCGGCCCGCGCTGCGGCTGTCGGGGCTGGAGCCGGTCACCATCACCGAGGACAGTCTGTTCGTCAACGTCGGCGAGCGGACGAACATCACCGGCTCGGCCCGCTTCCGCAACCTGATCCGGGCCGGCGACTTCCCCACCGCCCTCGCCGTCGCCCGCCAGCAGGTCGAGGCCGGCGCGCAGACCATCGACGTCAACATGGACGAGGGGATGATCGACGGCGTCGCGGCGATGGACCGCTTCTTGAAGCTCATCGCCGCCGAGCCGGACATCTGCCGGGTGCCCACGATGATCGACTCCTCGAAGTGGGAGGTCATCGAGGCCGGTCTCACGTGCGTGCAGGGCAAGGCGATCGTCAACTCGATCTCGCTGAAGAACGGCGAGGAGGAGTTCGTCCGCGAGGCGCGGATGTGCCGCCGGTACGGCGCCGCCGTCGTGGTCATGGCCTTCGACGAGCAGGGCCAGGCCGACTCGCTGGAGCGGCGCACCCGGGTCTGCCGCCGGGCCTACGACATCCTCACCCAGCAGGTGGGCTTCCCGGCCGAGGACGTCATCTTCGACCCGAACGTGTTCGCCGTCGCCACCGGCATCGAGGAGCACGCGAACTACGGGCTGGACTTCATCGAGGCCACCCGCTGGATCAAGCAGAACCTGCCCGGCGCGCTGGTGTCCGGCGGCATCTCGAACGTGTCGTTCTCCTTCCGCGGCAACAACCGCGTCCGGGAGGCGATCCACGCGGTCTTCCTCTACCACGCGATCGCGGCCGGCCTGGACATGGCGATCGTCAACGCCGGGGCCCTGGAGGTCTACGACGAGGTCCCGGCGCAGCTGCGCGAGCGCATCGAGGACGTCGTCCTCAACCGGCGCCCCGACGCGACCGAGCGGCTGCTGGAGGTCGCCGGCGACTACGCCGCGGACGGCGCGGCGGCCGAGGTGGAGTCGGAGGAGTGGCGCGCCCTGCCGCTGGCCGAGCGGATCACCCACGCCCTGGTCAAGGGCATCGACGAGTTCATCGAGGACGACACCGAGGCGCTGCGGCAGGAGATCGCCGCGCGCGGCGGCCGGCCGATCGAGGTCATCGAGGGCCCGCTGATGGACGGCATGAACGTCGTCGGCGACCTGTTCGGCGCCGGCAAGATGTTCCTGCCCCAGGTGGTGAAGTCCGCCCGGGTGATGAAGCGGGCCGTCGCGCACCTGGTGCCGTTCATCGAGGCCGAGCGGCAGCCGGGGGACGTCGAGCGCAGCAACGGCAGGGTCGTCATGGCCACGGTCAAGGGCGACGTCCACGACATCGGCAAGAACATCGTCGGCGTCGTCCTGCAGTGCAACAACTACGAGGTGGTCGACCTGGGCGTGATGGTCCCGGCCGAGCGGATCCTGGAGACCGCCAAGCAGGAAGGCGCCGACGTCATCGGCGTGTCCGGCCTGATCACCCCGTCGCTGGACCAGATGGTGCAGCTGGCCACCGAGATGGAGCGGCAGGGCTTCACCATCCCGCTGCTCGTCGGGGGCGCGACCACGTCCAAGGCCCACACGGCGGTCAAGGTCGCGCACAAGTACTCCGGCCCGGTCGTCTGGGTGAAGGACGCCTCCCGGTCGGTGCCGGTCGTCGCCGGCCTGCTGTCGAACGAGCAGCGCCCGAAGCTGCTCGCCGGCGTCGAGGCGGAGTACGCGGCGCTGCGCGAGCGGCACGCCGCCCGGACCGACACCCGCCCGCTGCTGCCGCTGGCCGCCGCCCGCGCCGCGGCGACCCCGATCGACTGGAGCGACTACCGCCCGCCGCGCCCGCGCATGCTGCTGCAGCAGGCCCGCGACGTGTGCGCCGACGCCGCCTGCGACCACCGGCACGGCGAGGCCACCCAGTTCGTCAAGGTCCTCGCCGACCAGCCCCTCGAGGAGCTGCGCGGCTACATCGACTGGCAGCCGTTCTTCACCGCCTGGGAGATGCGCGGCCGGTTCCCCGACCTCCTGCACAACCCGGCCAGCGGTGAGGCCGCCCGCCGGCTCTACGCCGACGCCCAGGCCATGCTCGACCGGATCGTCGAGGAGCGCTGGCTGCGGGCCAACGGCGTGTTCGGCCTGTTCCCGGCCAACCGGACCGGCGGCGAGGACGGCTCGGACGACATCGTCGTCTACACCGACGAGTCGCGCCGGACCGTCCGGACGGTGCTGCACCAGCTGCGGCAGCAGACCGAGGGCCGCGACGGCGCGCCCCGCACGTCACTGGCCGACTTCGTCGCGCCCGAGGGCGTGCCCGACTACGTCGGCGCGTTCGCGGTCACCGCCGGCGTGGGCTCGGCCGAGCGGGTCGCGGAGTTCAAGGCGGCCCACGACGACTACAGCGCGATCCTGCTCGAGGCGCTGGCCGACCGCCTCGCCGAGGCCTTCGCCGAGCGGCTGCACGAGCGGGTGCGCCGGGAGTTCTGGGGCTACGCCGCCGACGAGCACCTCGACAACGACGCGCTCATCGCCGAGGCCTACCGCGGCATCCGCCCCGCGCCCGGCTACCCCGCCTGCCCGGAGCACACCGAGAAGAGCACCATCTGGGCGCTGCTCGACGTCGAGGCCAACACCGGCATCCGGCTCACCGAGAGCATGGCCATGTGGCCGGGCGCGGCGGTGAGCGGGCTGTACCTGTCCCACCCGCGGTCGCGGTACTTCAACCTCGGACGCATCGGCCGCGACCAGGTCGAGGACTACGCGCGGCGCAAGGGCTGGACGCTCGCCGAGGCCGAGCGCTGGCTCTCGCCCAACCTCGGGTACCGCACCGACGACGAGTGAGGTCCCGGCGCCGCCGGTCCGGGTGGGCCTGACCCACCCCGGACCGGCGGCCGGCGCCCCTCGCGCCGACGAGCCGGCGGTGCGCCGCGACGGCCCGACGCCGGCCGAGGTCGACCGGTGCCCGTCGTGTACCCCAGGGACGAGCAGGTGAGGACGACCGTGAGACGAGGGCCCGATGGCCTGCCCGCCGTGCTGTTCGACATGGACGGCACCCTCGTGGAGACCGAGGAGTGCTGGGGCGCGGCGATGGGCGAGCTCGCCGCACGGTTGGGCGGTCGCCTGTCCGCGCAGGCCCGCGCCCGCACGGTGGGCACGAGCATGCCGGTCGCCCTGGGCGTCCTCTACGCCGACGTGGGCGTCCGCCGCACCGACGAACAGCAGCGCGGTGACGCGCGGGCGATCGAGGACGCCGTCGCGCGGATGGTGGCCCGCGGCGTGACCTGGCGGCCGGGCGCCCGCGAGCTGCTCGCCGCGGTACGGGCAGCGAAGCTGCGGACGGCGCTGGTGACCACGACGCCGCGGCGGCTGGCCGATCTCGTGCTGGCGCACGTCGAGCGTGCCTTCGGCGGCGGCGGCGGCGGCGGCGGCCGACCGGTCTTCGACGTCACCGTCTGCGGCGACGAGGTGCCCGCGCGCAAGCCCGATCCGGCGCCGTACCTGCAGGCGCTGGCGGCGCTCGGGGTGACGGCGGACGCGGCCGTGGTCGTCGAGGACTCCCTGGCCGGCGTCACCGCCGGACTGGCGGCGGGGGCGGCGGTGCTCGGTGTGCCCTCCCTGCAGCCGCTGCCTCCGCTGCCCGGGCTGGTGCTGCGGGACAGCCTCTGCGGGATCGGGGTGGCCGACCTGGACGCGCTCGTCGCCGCGCGTGCCGCCGCCTAGCCAGGCGGCCCCGTGCAGCCGGTCGCGCCGCTGCCCGAGGACGGCGACCACGGCTGCCGGTCGGGCAGCGTCGTCCCGACCGCCGACGGGTCCGCGATCGTGGTCTACACGTCCGTCGGCGCGGGCGATCCCGGCATCGGTGGTCGGCGCACGACTGCGGTTCGTGGACCTCGCGGGGGCGACCGTCGCCGCGTCGGCCGCGACGCCGGTGACCTCGCCCTGCACGCCGGGACCCGCGAGCTGGTCCGCCCGCCTAGATGACCTATTCCAAGGGGTCGGGGCTTGGACGTGGCACGACGAGGGCGAGGGTGCCCAGGCTTGACGTTGCTACCCCAACGTCGAACCCGGAGGTCCTCGTGGACGCCGACCTGGACACCCTCGCCACGGCACTGTACGTACGCGCCGATGACCTGCTGAAGGCTCATCCGCACCGAGCGCCGGAGCGCCCCACGATCGGCTTCCACCCGAAGATCACCGACGCTGAGCTGATCACCCTGGCGGTGATGCAGGCCTTGCTGGGCTACACCAGCGAGTCCCGCTGGCTGCGCTTCGCTCACCATCAGCTGCGGTCGCTGTTTTCCTACCTGCCCCAGCAGCCGGGCTACAACAAGCGGCTGCGGCAGCTGGGCAACACGATGACCTGGCTGATCGCGGTGCTGGCCCGCGATACCAGCTTCTGGACCGATGAGGTGTGGGTGGTCGATTCCACCCCGGTGGAGTGCGCCCGCTCCCGGGAGACGGTCAAGCGCTCAGAGCTGGCCGGCTGGGCCGCCTACGGCTACTGCGCCAGCCACTCCCGCTACTTCTGGGGCCTGCGGCTGCACCTGGTGTACACCCTGCATGGTCTGCCGATCGGCTTCGCCCTGACCGGCGCCAAAGCTGACGAACGCGACACCCTGCTGGGCATCCTCGACGCCGACCCCGAGCTGACCGACCGCCCCGCTGGGCAGACCTTGATCGCAGACAAGCACTACTACGGCCGCCAGTTCGAAGCGACCCTTGACCAAGCCGGTATCGACCTGCTGCGCCCGGCCCGCAAGGGTGAACCCGAGCGTGCCGGAGCGAAGTTCTTCAAGCCGTTACGCCAGGTCATCGAGTCGATCAACGACACCTTCAAAGGCCAACTCGACCTCGAACAGCACGGTGGTCACACCCCGGCCGGGGTCTGGGTCCGTGTTCTACAACGCATCCTCGCGCTGACCGCTGCCATCTGGCACAACGACCGCATCGGTGCGCCTGTCGCCCGCTGCCTGACCGCCTACGACCACTGACCCCTTGGAATAGGTCATCTAGACGGCACCGGCGCCGACCGGGTGTCAGTCGCGTTCGACGACCGGCAGCGTCGACCACCCGGCGGCCGCGGCCGCCTCGGCCGGGAACGGCGGGGGAGTGCCCCCGAACGACGGGCACAGCGCCTGGTGGTCGCACCAGTCGCACAGCCGGGTGCGGTTGGGCCGGAAGTCGCCGGTGGCCACGGCCCGCTCGATCGCGGCCCAGATGGCCTGCAGGGTGCGCTCGAAGCGCACCAGCTCTCCCTCGTCCGGGGCGTAGGTCAGCGCGTCGCCGTCCCCGAGGTAGATCAGCTTGAGCTGGCTGGCCACCACGCCCCGGGTGCGCCAGAGCACCAGCGCGTAGAACTTCATCTGGAACAGCGCCTTGCTCTCGAACGCCTCCCGCGGCATCGACCCGGTCTTGTAGTCGACCACCCGCAGCGCGCCGTTCGGGGCGACGTCGAGGCGGTCGACGTAGCCGCGCAGCAGCAGCCCGTCGGGCAGGGTGACCTCGACCAGCTGCTCGCGGCCGTGCGGCTCGATCCGGGACGGGTCCTCCAGGCGGAAGTAGGTCTCCACCAGCCGGCCGGCCGAGGCGAGCCATGCCTGCAGGGACCGGGCCTCGAGCGACGGCCCGACGGGCTGGTCGTCCCCGGCGCCCTCGGCGAACAGCGCGGCGACCTCGGGGTCGGCCCGCAGCTCCTCCCACGCCGGGCCGACCAGCCCCCGGGCGGCCTCGAGCGTGCGGTCGCGCGCCGGCAGGTCGTAGAGCCGCTCGAGGACCGCGTGCACCAGCGTGCCGCGCACCGCCGCCGGGCTCCTGCGCTCGGGCAGCCGGTCGATGGTGCGGAAGCGGTAGAGCAGGGGGCAGGTCTTGAAGTCGGCCGCCCGGCTCGGGGAGAGGGACGGGCGGCGCGGGGTCGCCGTCTCGCCGGCGGGCCGGTCCGGGGGAGGAGCGGCCCCCTCGGTCGGTGGCCCGCTCCGCGCCGTGCCCGTCTGCGCCGTGCCCGTCTGCGCCGAGTCCTGCGCCGTCGCCGTCACCCCATCGAGGCTAGGCGCCGGCACCGACGCTTCCGAGTCCGCGCGCCGGGACGTCGGGGGAGGGTGGGGAGGGACGGCCGTACGCTGGCCGCCCGTGGACGAGCAGCAGACCGCCCAGACACCCCCGGATGCGCCCGTGACTCCGCGCCGCGACCCGGTCCCCGGGGCCTTCCCCGGGGCCTTCCCCGGGGCCTTCGCCGTCGGTGACCGGGTCCAGCTCACCGACCCCAAGGGCCGCATGCACACCGTCGTCCTCGAACCCGGCCGGCTGTTCCACACCCACCGCGGCGCCATCGCCCACGACGACCTGATCGGCGCGCCCGAGGGCTGCGTCGTGCACTCCACCGCCAACACCGGCTACCTGGCGTTCCGGCCGCTGCTGGCCGACTTCGTGCTCTCCATGCCCCGCGGCGCGCAGGTGGTCTACCCCAAGGACGCCGCCCAGATCGTCGGCTTCGGCGACGTCGGGCCCGGCATGCGGGTGCTCGAGGCCGGCGCCGGGTCCGGGGCGCTGAGCTGCTCGCTGCTGCGGGCGGTGGGCGAGCGCGGCAGCGTCACCAGCTACGAGCGGCGTGAGGACTTCGCCGACGTCGCCCGCGCCAACGTGGCCGCCTTCTTCGGCGAGGTGCCCCCCACCTGGTCGCTGCGCGTGGGCGACCTGGCCGAGCACCCGGCCGCCGACGTCGTCGACCGGGTCGTGCTGGACATGCTCGAGCCGTGGGCGGTGCTGCCCACCGTCGCCGCAGCGCTGCGGCCGGGCGGCGTGCTGGTCGGCTACGTCGCCACGGCCACCCAGCTGTCGACCTACGTCGAGGCGCTGCGCGCCCAGGGCGTGTGGACCGAGCCCTACTCCTGGGAGTCGCTGGTCCGGCCGTGGCACGCCGTCGGCCTCGCCGTCCGCCCCGAGCACCGGATGGTCGCCCACACCGCGTTCCTGGTCACCGCGCGCCGCCTGGCCGAGGGCGTGGTGGCCCCCGCCCGGCAGCGCCGGCCGCAGAAACGCTGACGGGCCGGTCCGGCCCCGCCGCAGGGGCTCTCCGCCTGAGCCCGCGAGGCGGGGGGAGCAGCGGGGTCCTTCCACCGCGAGCCCCCGGCAGGCTGTCGCCGGGCGTGTATAGATTTGCGTCCTGGCTCTCCCGATGTGTCGGAGGTGCGCGATGGGCCTGGGTCCCGACGAGTTCCGAGCGCGGCGTGAGCGTGACGTGGCGGCGCTGCTGTCCCAGATCTCCTACCTGGAGGAGGAGATCGGCCTCCTGCGCCGCAAGGTGGCCGACAGCCCCCGCCAGGTGCGCGCGCTGGAGGAGCGGATCGCCGAGGCCGAGGGCCGCGCGGCGTTCCTGTCCGAGCGCAACGACAAGCTGGCCGGCACCCTGCGCGAGGCCCGCGAGCAGCTGGTCACGCTCAAGGAGGAGGTCGACCGGCTCGGCCAGCCGCCGTCGGGCTACGGCGTCTTCCTCACCCGTCACGACGACGGCACGGTCGACGTCTTCACCGGCGGCCGCAAGCTGCGCGTCTCGGTCTCCCCGTCGGTGGAGGTCGACGACCTCCACCACGGCCAGGAGGTCATGCTCAACGAGGCGATGAACGTCGTCGAGGCCTGCGGCTTCGAGCGCGCCGGCGACGTGGTCATGCTCAAGGAGCTGCTGGAGCCGATCGAGGGCGAGGCGCCCCGGGCGCTGGTGATCGGCCACACCGACGAGGAGCGGGTGGTCCACCTCGCCGACTCGCTCACCGGCCACCCGCTGCGCAGCGGCGACTCCCTGCTGCTGGAGACCCGCTCGGGCTACGTCTACGAGCGGATTCCCAAGAGCGAGGTCGAGGAGCTCATCCTCGAGGAGGTCCCCGACATCGACTACGGCGACATCGGCGGCCTGGCCCGGCAGATCGAGCAGATCCGCGACGCCGTCGAGCTGCCCTTCCTGCACGCCGACCTGTTCCGCGAGTACGAGCTGCGCCCGCCCAAGGGCATCCTGCTCTACGGCCCGCCCGGCTGCGGCAAGACGCTGATCGCCAAGGCGGTGGCCAACTCGCTGGCCAAGAAGGTGACCGCCGTCCGCGGCGAGAACGCGGCCCGGTCCTACTTCTTGAACATCAAGGGCCCGGAGCTGCTCAACAAGTACGTCGGCGAGACCGAGCGGCACATCCGGCTGGTGTTCCAGCGGGCCCGGGAGAAGGCCGGCGAGGGGACGCCGGTCATCGTCTTCTTCGACGAGATGGACTCGATCTTCCGCACCCGCGGCTCGGGGGTCTCCTCCGACGTGGAGTCGACGATCGTGCCCCAGCTGCTCAGCGAGATCGACGGCGTCGAGGGCCTGGAGAACGTCATCGTCATCGGCGCCTCCAACCGCGAGGACATGATCGACCCGGCGATCCTGCGGCCCGGCCGGCTGGACGTGAAGATCAAGATCGAGCGGCCGGACGCCGAGGCCGCCCGCGACATCTTCAGCAAGTACCTGACCACCTCGCTGCCGATCCACCCCGACGACCTGGCCGAGCACGGCGGCAGCCGGGAGGCCACCGTCGCCGGCATGATCCAGCGCACCGTGGAGCGGATGTACACCGAGAGCGAGGAGAACCGCTTCCTCGAGGTGACCTACGCCAACGGCGACAAGGAGGTCCTGTACTTCAAGGACTTCAACTCCGGCGCGATGCTGCAGAACATCGTCGACCGGGCGAAGAAGATGGCGATCAAGGAGCGGCTGGAGACCGGCGCCGGCGGTCTGCGGGTCGGCCACCTGATGGCGGCGTGCCTCGACGAGTTCAAGGAGAACGAGGACCTGCCCAACACCACCAACCCCGACGACTGGGCGCGCATCTCGGGCAAGAAGGGCGAGCGGATCGTCTACATCCGCACGCTCATCAGCGGCAAGGGCAGCGAGTCCGGCCGGGCCATCGACACCGCGACCAACACCGGCCAGTACCTGTAAGAGAACCTCTGCAAGGACCCCGTCCTCCCCACCCTTCGGAGAAGGACCCCCTGCTCCCCGCCACTCGTAGAAGGACCCCGTCCTCCCCATCCCTCGCACGCTCGGGCGGGACCCGGGACGGGGCCGGGGACCCTGCAGGGAGCCGGCGGTGCCCGGGACGGGGCCGGCGGTGCCCTGGACGGGGCCGGCGGTGCCCTGGACGGGGCCGCCAGGCCCGTCGCACGAGGACCCCCTGCCCCACCGTGGCAGGGGGTGTGTCCCTGGCCGAGGACGGCCGACGGCCCGGCCCCGCCTCGGGGGTGGGGTCGGGCCGTCGTCGTCCGTGGGTGACCCGTGTGGGTGCGGTGTGGCCGTGCCGGACGGCGTCGTCCGCGGCGCCTAGGGTTGGCCCATGAGCGTGCGGCGGGTCGTGGGCACCGAGGTCGAGTACGGCATCGCGGTGCCCGGTCAGCCGACGGCCAACCCGACCACGCTGTCCAGCCAGGTGGTCAACGCGTGGGCGGTGGCCGAGGCGCCGACGCCGCGCCGGCCGCGCTGGGACTTCGAGGAGGAGTCGCCGCTGCGCGACGCCCGGGGCTTCGACCTCTCGCCGGCCCAGGCGCTGGACCACACCGACCTCGAGGAGGACTCGGGGATGGCCAACGTCATCCTCACCAACGGCGCCCGCCTCTACGTCGACCACGCCCACCCCGAGTACTCGACCCCGGAGGTCACCAACCCGCGCGACGTCGTCCTGTGGGACAAGGCCGGGGAGCAGGTGATGGCCGAGGCGGCCCGGCGGGCCGCGCGGATCCCCGGCACCCTGCCCATCCAGCTGTACAAGAACAACACCGACGGCAAGGGCGCCTCGTACGGGGCGCACGAGAACTACCTGATGGACCGGCGCACGCCGTTCCTCGACATCATCCGCGGGCTGATCCCGTTCTTCGTCACCCGCCAGGTGGTCGCCGGCTCCGGCCGGGTGGGCATCGGCGTGGAGAGCCGCACCCAGGGCTTCCAGCTGTCCCAGCGGGCCGACTTCTTCGAGGTCGAGGTGGGGCTGGAGACCACGCTCAAGCGGCCGATCATCAACACCCGCGACGAGCCGCACGCCGACGCGGACAAGTACCGCCGGCTGCACGTGATCATCGGCGACGCGAACCTCGCGGAGCTGTCGACCTACCTCAAGGTCGGGACGACGTCGCTGGTGCTGGCCATGATCGAGGCGCGCACGCTCACCCAGGACCTCTCGATCGAGGAGCCGGTGGAGGCGCTGCAGGCGATCAGCCACGACCCGTCGCTGACCCACCAGGTGCGGTTGCGCGACGGCCGGCGGATGACCGCGTTGGAGGTCCAGGAGGCCTACTGGGAGATGGCGCAGCGGCACGTCGACCGCACCGGGGACGGCGACGAGCAGACCGCCGACGTGCTGCGCCGGTGGGCCGAGGTGCTCTCCGACCTCGCCGCCGACCCGATGCGCTGCGCCGACCGGCTCGACTGGCCGGCCAAGCTGCGGCTGCTGGAGGGCTACCGGGCCCGCGACGGCCTGGGCTGGGGCGACTCGCGGCTGGCGCTGGTCGACCTGCAGTACTGCGACGTTCGCCCGGAGAAGGGCCTCTACCACCGGCTCGTGGCGCGCGGGTCGATGCGCCGGCTGCTGGACGACGAGGAGGTGACGCAGGCGATGGTGCGCCCGCCCACCGACACCCGGGCCTTCTTCCGCGGCGAGTGCCTGCGCCGCTACCCGGCCCAGGTGGCGGCCGCTTCGTGGGACTCGGTGGTCTTCGACCTGGGCCGGGAGAACCTGGTGCGGATCCCCACCATGGAGCCGCTGCGCGGCACCCGCGACCACGTCGGGGAGCTGTTCGAGACGACGTCCTCGGCGCAGGAGCTGGTCGACACCATCACCGGCGGCTGACGCCTGATCGTCGTCCCCCGCGGGTAGCTTTGCCTCTCAGGCACCGGCCACGACACAGCTGGAGGCAGCGATGGCCACGCGGGACACCGGCGGTCAGCAGCGCGCGACGCGCACCCGGGAGGAGACCAAGGAGGCCGAGGCCTCGGTCGACACCGAGGTCGCCGAGCGCCACAAGGAGATGACCGAGGACGTCGACTCCATCCTCGACGAGATCGACGAGGTCTTGGAGGAGAACAGCGAGGAATTCGTTCGCTCGTACGTACAAAAAGGGGGTCAGTGACCAAGATCATCTTGATTCATGGACAGCAAGGTCTGTCGGGATTGCGGTTACGAGCGGCCCATTTCCTACTTCACACGTAATCGCAATTCGCGCGACGGATATGCGTTTTACTGTCGTGAGCACGCGCGTGTCCGACATCAAGCGAGTCGGGATCGACGGAGCGGTGGGCCGAAGAGGCGCTATCCGCGTGGGCTCAACGTCCCTGATGGGCGCAAGTGGTGTCCTGACTGCGGCGAGGTGAAGCCTCTTACGGAGTTTGGCCGCAACGCCGCTTCAAAGTCCGGCGTGGCGTCGTACTGCAAACCGTGCCACAACGCCCGCGGGCGGGCCTCGGAGGAACTCGTGGGCGGTGAGTGAACCTACCATCTCCGTCGGCGTTACGGCATCACGGGCGAGGACGCCTACGCGATGTTCGCAGCGCAGGGCGGACTCTGCGCCATCTGCAGGTCGGCTCCGGCTGAGCATGTCGACCACGACCACGAGACGGGCTGGGTGCGAGAGCTGCTCTGCTTCAACTGCAACGGCGGGCTTGGCCAGTTCAGGGACGACCCCGCCGTCCTGCACGCGGCGGCCGATTACGTCGAGCGGCACCGCGCCCGCCAGGCGGCGGCGACCCGACGACCGGAGTCCGGTGAGCGGCCCGGCCCCCCGCCCCACCTGCGTCCGCGTGGCCGGCGCCGCAGCCCCGGGTACGCCCGGTGGCTGGCAGTGCAGGCCAAGGCCTGACAGCAGCCGAGAGCAGTCGGGCGGCGCCCGCCGTCGCCGGCTGGAGGTGACCGCGCACGGACGGCTTTCGCCCGAGGCGGACAGCCGCGCCGTGGACTCGCCGGTAGGGTCGTGGAGGCAGCACGATCCACGCCGGTGAGCTCGGCGGGAAGGGCGGATGGGTGAACGAGTCGTCGGCTGGTCGGAGCGGGTTCGGTCCCGTCTACCTGGACCGGGTGGGCTCCTCGTTCACCGACTTCCTCGCGGTTGCCGCACCCGACCTGCTGCCGGGCCGTCGCCCGGTGCCGCAGCTGCCGGTCGGGGACGTCACGCCGCACGGCACCACGATCGTCGCGGTCACCTACGCCGGCGGCGTCCTCATGGGCGGCGACCGGCGGGCCACCATGGGCAACATGATCGCCCAGCGCGACATCGAGAAGGTGTTCCCGGCCGACTCCTGGGCGGTCATCGGCATCGCCGGCGCCGCGGGCATCGCCATCGAGATGGTCAGGCTCTACCAGGTCGAGCTGGAGCACTACGAGAAGATCGAGGGGCTCACGCTGTCCCTCGACGGCAAGGCCAACCGGCTGGCCCAGATGATCCGCGGCAATCTGGGTGCGGCGCTGCAGGGGCTGGCGGTCGTTCCGCTGTTCGCCGGCTTCGACCTCGACGCGGCGCCGGACGCCATCCCGGGCCGGATCTTCAGCTACGACGTCACCGGCGGCAACTACGAGGAGCGCGGCTACGCCGCCGTCGGCTCCGGCTCGCTGTTCGCGAAGAACTCGCTGAAGAAGACCTGGCGGCCGGGCATGGACGGTGCCGCGGCGACGCGCAGCCTGGTCGAGGCGCTCTACGACGCCGCCGACGACGACTCGGCCACCGGCGGCCCCGACCCGGTGCGCCGGCTGTACCCGATCGTCTACCGGGTCGACGCCGAGGGCGCGGCCCGGCTGGGCGACGACGAGGTCGCCGCGGTCGCCGCCGGCATCGTCGATGAGCGGGCCGCGGCCGAGGGGCAGGGCTGATCGCCGTGACCATGCCGTACTACGCCTCGCCCGAGCAGCTGATGCGCGACCGCTCGGAGTACGCCCGCAAGGGCATCTCCCGCGGCCGCAGCGTCGCCGTGGTCACCTACGCCGACGGCGTGCTGTTCATCGCCGAGAACCCCAGCTCCACCCTGCACAAGGTGGGCGAGCTCTACGACCGGATCGGCTTCGCCGCGGTCGGCCGCTACAGCGAGTTCGAGAGCCTGCGGGTGGCCGGGGTGCGGCTGGCCGACGTCCGCGGCTACTCCTACAACCGCCGCGACGTCACCGGCCGGGTCATCGCCAACGCCTACGCGCAGACCCTGGGCGAGATCTTCACCCAGCAGATGAAGCCCTACGAGGTCGAGCTGTGCGTCGCCGAGGTCGGCGACACCCCGGAGAGCGACCAGCTGTACCGGCTGACCTTCGACGGGTCGGTCGTCGACGAACCCGACTTCGTGGTCATGGGCGGCCAGGCCGACGCGGTCAGCGCCCACCTGCGCGAGCACTTCCTGCCCGGCATGGGCCTGGCCGAGGCGCTGCGGGTCGGCGTGCAGGCGCTGTCGGCGGTCAGCCCGGCAACCACCGCCGGCAACGGCGGCCCGTCGCTGCTGTCCGCCGAGCAGCTGGAGGTCGCCGTCCTCGACCGGCGGCGGCCCAAGCGCGCCTTCCGCCGCATCGTCGGCGCCGCCCTGCGCACCCTGCTCGACCGTGGGGACACCGCCGCGGCCGACACCGTCGAGGAGCCGCACACCGCCGCGCACGCTCCCAGCACCCCGGCGCCCGGCGCGCCGGCCGGGCTGGGGGACCCCACCGCGCCGGACACCGGGGGGACGGCGGGCGGCGGGGGACAGGCACCGACCACCTGAGGAAGGACCCCCGTGCCCCCACCGTCGAAGGACCCCGTCCTCCTCACCCTTCGGTGAAGGACCCCGTTCTCCTCACCGCTCGCACGCTCGCGGTGAGCCTCTGAACGGGGCCTGAGCCTCGGGACGGGGCCGGCGGCGGAACCCTGCACGGGGGCCGCCGTCCGGGCGCCGGTTCGGTGGACGTCGGCGTCGCGTGGTCGCAGGCCGCGCCGTCGACCGCCGAGGAGAACGCCTCCATCGAGGAGCACGGCCACGCCCACTGGGGCGCCTGGCCCCTGGCCGCCGACCCGGACGCCTCCGAGGACACCGGGAAGCGGTACGCCTTCCCGTACGGCGACCTGCACCGGGTCGACCGTGCGGCGCTGATCCACGCCGAGCAGCGCGCGGCCCAGAACTACCACCCGGAGGTCGTCGACGCCGCCCGCGACCTCCTGCGCCGTCTCGACGACCGCCGCGGGTGACCTCCGCGGCCCGACGAGCCTGCGGCACGGGATGTGGAGAAGCGGCTGGCGCCGGCATCGGCGCCTAGGCTCGGTATGTGGAGCGACGGATCTTCGGGATCGAGACCGAGTACGGCGTCACGTGCACCTTCCGCGGCCAGCGCCGCCTGTCCCCGGACGAGGTGGCCCGCTACCTGTTCCGCCGCGTCGTGTCCTGGGGACGCAGTTCCAACGTCTTCCTGCGCAACGGCTCGCGCCTGTACCTCGACGTGGGCAGCCACCCGGAGTACGCCACCGCCGAGTGCGACGACCTCACCGAGCTGGTCGTGCACGACAAGGCCGGCGAGCGGATCCTCGAGGGCCTGCTGGTCGACGCCGAGCAGCGGCTGGCCGAGGAGGGCGTCACCGGTGACATCTACCTGTTCAAGAACAACACCGACTCCGCCGGCAACAGCTACGGCTGCCACGAGAACTACCTGGTCGGCCGGCACGGCGAGTTCAGCCGGCTGGCCGACGTCCTCATCCCGTTCCTGGTCAGCCGGCAGATCGTCGTCGGCGCCGGCAAGGTGCTGCAGACCCCCCGCGGGGCGATCTACTGCATCAGCCAGCGCGCCGAGCACATCTGGGAGGGCGTCTCGTCGGCCACCACCCGGTCGCGGCCGATCATCAACACCCGCGACGAGCCGCACGCCGACGCCGAGCGCTACCGGCGGCTGCACGTCATCGTCGGCGACTCGAACATGAACGAGACGACGACGCTGCTCAAGGTCGCCGTCACCGACCTGGTGCTGCGGATGATCGAGGCCGGCGTCCCGATCAAGGACATGAGCCTGGAGAACCCGATCCGCGCCATCCGCGAGATCAGCCACGACATGACCGGACGACGCAAGGTGCGGCTGGCCAGCGGCCGGGAGATGTCGGCGCTGGAGATCCAGTCGGAGTACCACGCCCGCGCCGCGGAGTTCGTCGACCGCGAGGGCTTCGGCCCGGTGCACCGGCAGATGCTCGAGCTGTGGGGGCGGGTGCTCAAGGCCGTCGACACCGGCGACCTCTCGCTCATCGACCGCGAGATCGACTGGGCCACCAAGTTCCAGCTCATCGAGCGCTACCGCGCCAAGCGGGGCCTGCCGCTGTCGCACCCGCGGATCGCCCAGATGGACCTGGCCTACCACGACATCAGCCGTCGGCGCGGCCTGTACTACCTGCTCGAGCGCAGCAACCAGGTCGCCCGGGTGGCCCACGAGCCGCGGGTGTTCGAGGCCAAGAACGTGCCTCCGCAGACCACCCGGGCCCGGCTGCGCGGGGAGTTCATCCGCCGGGCGCAGGAGAAGCGCCGGGACTTCACCGTCGACTGGGTGCACCTCAAGCTCAACGACCAGGCCCAGCGCACCGTGCTGTGCAAGGACCCGTTCAAGGCCGTCGACGAGCGGGTGGACAAGCTCATCGCCTCGATGTGATGCCACGCGCGGCCGTGATCATCGGCGGGTGGTGGTCTTCGTCGGCGTGTCGGACCGCCAGCCGCCGGTGATCACGGCTGGCGGTGATCACGGCCGGCGGTGATCACGGCCGGCGGTGGCACGGGCAGGGGTGACGGCGGGCCGGCGGGGTCAGTCCTCCTCGTCGGGCAGCGGGACCCGCAGGGCGGCGTAGCGGCCGGCGGCGGCCGCGGCGAGGAAGTACGCCCGCTCCTCGGGGTACCCGCGGCCCATCGTCCTCAGCGGCACGGGGGACAACCCCAGCGCCTCCTCCAGCCCGTCGACGTCCATCCACACCACCCGGTTGCGCTCCGGCTGGCCGGCGAGGTCCTCCTCCACCTGCCCGCCGAGCTCCGAGCCCAACCCCCGCGGGGCGACCAGCGTCACCCCGCCGAGCGCGACCCGGCCGAACGCGGTCAGCGAGTGGTGGGACACCCCGCGGTGCCGCGGCCGCGGGTCGGCGTCGGAGATCCGCAGCGCCCCGACCGCCTGCCCGCCGAGCACGGTGACGGCGTTGCACGCCTCGCCCGCGGCCACCCCGGAGAAGCCCCACGGCGTCCCGGTGCCGAGGTTGCCCGGCCCCTGGGTCACGACCGCCACGTCCGCGCCCAGCACGTGCCGGGCGGCCAGCAGCCCGGTGTGCACGGTGACCGCCTCCAGGTCCCCGCCGAAGGCCTGGCCCACGGTGACCACGCCGGCCAGCGATGGCGCCAGCGCCGACAGCGTGCGGGAGAACCCGGCGACCAGCGCGCCGCCGTCGGTCATCACGTAGGCGACCGTGAGGTCCGGGTCGGTGGCCAGGACGCCGATCAGCGCGGCCGGCAGCGCCGAGTGCAGGTCGGCGACGACGACCGGCATCCCGCCGAGGTCCTCGGCGTCGACGATCGCGCGGTGCTGTGCGCTGTCCTGTTCGTCGACGCCCTGCACGCTCACCTGCAGCGGGGTGTACCGGGCCTTGACCAGGTGCCCCGGCCCGGTCGGGTCCGGCGGCAGGCGGTCGGGGACGGCGACGACGAGGGCGTACCCGCCGGTGCCCAGCCGCTGCGCCCAGGCGGTGGTGTTGAGCAGCACCGTGTCGCCGACCTCGGGCACCCCGACCAGCGACGGGTGGGCCAGTGCCGGCACCTCTCCGTCGCCGGGCACCTCGGCGGTGAGCTCCTGCGCGTCCCGCCAGGAGCGGCCCAGCGCGGTCACCGTGCCGCGGCGCCACCGGATCCGGTACGTCGTCGTCCCGACTTCCCCCATGCGGGCAGGCTAACCAGAGCGGGAGCGCCCGCCTCGTGACTAGCCTGGGCCCGTGGCGGCGAAGCGGGCCGAACGGCTGGTCAACCTGGTCATCGCCCTGCTCGGCACCCGGCAGTACGTCACGGCGGCGCGGATCCGGGCGACCGTGCCCGGCTACGAGCCCGACGACGGCACCGCCCGCGCCGACGAGGCGTTCAAGCGGATGTTCGAGCGGGACAAGGCCGAGCTGCGCGAGATGGGCGTGCCGCTGGAGACCGGCCGCACCAGCGTCTTCGACACCGAGGACGGCTACCGCATCGCCCGCGCCGACTACGAGCTGCCCGAGATCACCCTGACCGGGGAGGAGGCCGCCGCGGTCGGCCTGGCGCTGCGGCTGTGGGAGTCCGCGCAGCTGGCCGGCGCCGCGCAGAGCGCGCTGGTCAAGCTGCGCGCCGCCGGGGTCGACGTCGACACCGTCGGGGCGATCCCGCTGCGGCCGCGGCTGGACTCCGACGAGCCGGCGTTCGAGCCGGTCTACGCCGCCGCCCGCGACCGCCGGGCGCTGGAGTTCGACTACCGCCGTCCCGACGAGGGCGCCCCCGCCCGCCGGCACGTGCAGCCGTGGGGCGTGGTGGCCTGGCACGGCCGCTGGTACCTGGGCGGCCTGGACCTCGACCGGCAGGCGCCGCGGGTGTTCCGGCTCTCCCGCGTGGTCGGCACGCCGCGGGCGGCCGGCCCGGCGGGTGCCTTCGAGCCGCCGGCGGACGTCGACCTGGCGGCCATGGTCGCCGGGCAGTCTCGCGGAGAGGAGCAGCTGGCGGTGGTCCGCGCCCGGCCGGGCACCGCGATCGGGCTGCGCCGGCACGCCACCCCGCTCGGGGCGGCCGAGGACGGGGACGACCGGCTGCAGGTGCGCACCACCGAGCCGATGCGGCTGGCCGACGAGCTGGCCGCCTACGGGTCCGACGTCCTCGTCGAGGCGCCGGCCGCGGTGCGCGAGGCCGTGGTCGCGCGGCTGACCCGGCTGGCGGCGATGTCCCCGGGGGAGCGGGCCCCGGGGGAGCGGGCCCCGGAGGAGCGGGCATGAGCGCTCCCACCACGACCGAGCGGATGACCCGGCTGCTCTCCCTCGTCCCGTACCTCACCGCCCGGCCCGAGGGCGTGCCGCTGGCCGAGGCCGCCCGCGACTTCGGCGTCCCGGAGCGCCAGCTGCGCCGCGACCTGGAACTGCTGTGGATGTGCGGCCTGCCCGGCTACGGCCCCGGCGACCTCATCGACCTGGCCTTCGAGGGCGACCGGGTGCGGGTCACCTTCACCGCCGGCATGGTCCGGCCGCTGCGGCTGACCACCGACGAGGCGGTGGCCCTCGTCGTCGCGCTGCGCGCGCTGCTGGAGCTGCCCGGGCTGGCCGAGCAGGAGGCGGTGAGCCGGGCGCTGGCCAAGGTGTCGGCCGCCGCGGGGTCGGCCGCCGAGCGGGTCAGCCCGGTCGCGCTGTCGGTCGACGCCCGCGAGCAGGCGCTGGCCGTCGTCCGGGAGGGGCTGGAGCGGCGGCGGGCGCTGCACCTGCACTACTACGTGCCCACCCGCGACGAGCGCACCGAGCGCACGGTCGACCCGATGCGGCTGCTGCTGGTCGACGGCCGCTGGTACCTCGAGGCGTGGTCGCGGGAGGTCGCCGGCGTCCGGCTGTTCCGCCTGGACCGCATCGACGACGTGGCGGTGCTCGACGAGCCGGCCGCGCCGCCGCCGGAGGCCGCGCTGCGCGACGTCGACGCCGGGCTCTACCAGCCCGAGCCCGGGTCCCCGGTGGTGCGGCTGCGGCTGGCCCCCTCCGCGCGCTGGGTGGCCGAGTACTACCCGGTGGAGGACGCCCGGGAGGTCGACGACCCACCCGGCGGCCTGGCGGTCGCGGTGCGCACCGCCGACGTCGCCTGGGCGCGGCGCCTGGTGGCCTCGCTCGGCGGAGCGGCCACCGTCGACCGGCCGGCCGAGCTGGCCGCGGCGGTGGCCGCCGACGCCCGGGCGGCGCTGGCCCGCTACGCGGGCTCCGGGCCGGCCGCCGGCGGGCGGCCGGGAACCGGTCACGACGGCTAGCACGACGGCCGCGCCGGGAGGTCGCGGCGCTGGAGCGGCAGGTGCGCCCGGTCCCCGTCCAGGCACAGCCCCGTCCAGGCACAGGGGCCGGGCGCAGGGGACAGGCACAGGCCACCGCCGCCCGGGCCGCGCAGCTGCCGCGGTCGGACCGACCTCTCCACCGATCCCCGGTCACACGGGTCTCACGACCCCGACGGGGACGTAGCATCGGCGACGCCACCCACCCACGGAGGACGCGATGCCCACGCTCGGCGCGCCGGAGATCATCCTGATCATCCTGGCCATCCTGCTGCTGTTCGGCTACAAGAAGCTCCCCGACGCCTCCCGCTCGCTGGGCCGCTCGCTGCGGATCTTCAAGGGCGAGATGAAGGGCATGAAGGACGACGACGTGCACACCCGGACCACCCCGGTGCGCGGTGAGGTCCTCCCGCCGGCTCCCGCGGGCGACCGCGAGGCGCTCGAGAGCGAGGCGCGGGCCGCCGAGGCCCGGGCCGCCGAGCTGCGCGCCCGCGCCGCCCAGCAGACCGGTCCGGCCGACCCTCCCCGCTGACGCCGGTAGCCGGCACTCCGGTGAGCGAGCACGGCCCCCGACGGTTCCGGCTGCGGCGACGCCGCTCGCCGCGCGACCCCGCGGCGACGATGACGCTCATCGCGCACCTGACCGAACTGCGCAACCGCATCGCCCTGGCGCTGCTGTTCGTCCTGCTCGGCACGGCGGTCTGCTTCTGGTGGTACGACCACGGCCTCGGTGCGTTCATCCGCGCTCCGTACTGCGCCATCCCCGCCGACAACCGCGCGCTGGGCACCGGGGAGAGCGCCGGCGACTGCCGGCTGCTGGTCACCGACGTCTTCGGCGGTGCACTGATCCGGCTCAAGATCGCCTTCATCGCCGGCACGGTCGTCTCGGCGCCGCTGTGGCTCTACCAGCTGTGGGCGTTCATCACCCCGGGCCTGAAGCAGAGCGAGAAGCGCTACGGGCTCGCCTTCGTCGCCGCCTCCACCGCGCTGTTCGCCTTCGGCGCGGTGCTGGCGTACTTCTCGCTGCGCGCCGGGCTGACCCTGCTGCTGGGGTTGGCCGGTGACAACGTCGCCGTCGCCCTGACCGCCCAGGACTACCTGGGTTTCGTCGTCTCGGTGCTGCTGGCCTTCGGGGTCAGCTTCGAGGTGCCGCTCGTGGCGGTCGCGCTCAACCTGGTCGGCGTCCTGTCCTACGCGGTGCTGCGCAGCTCGCGGCGGTGGATCTTCTTCCTGACCATCGTCTTCGCCGCCTTCGTCACGCCGACGCAGGACCCGTTCACCATGCTGGCGATGGCGCTGCCGATGATCGTGCTGTTCGAGCTGGCCATCCAGATCGCCCGGGTGGTCGACCGGCGGCGGGCCCGCCAGGCGGCCGTGGCGCACTTCCACGACCTGCCCGACGACGAGGCGTCCCCGCTCGACGCCCGCCCGTCCCGGCTCGACGCGACCCCGTCGGGGCTGGACGCAGCGCCCACCCCCTTCGACGACCTGCGCCGGGAGGGCCCCGGCCAGGACGACCGGGCCGCGCCGGTCGACAGCTCCCGCGGCTGAGAGAGGACCCCCCTGCCCCCCACCACTCGCAGGCTCGCGGCGGGGCCCTGCACGGGGGCCGGTCGCGACATCGAGGTCGCCGTCCTGGTCAGCCCGGCAGCCGGCCGCGGACGGTCCCGGGTCGCGACGGCTCCCGTGCTGGACGTGCTGCGGGCCGCCGGGCTGCGCCCCCGGGTGCTGCCGGCCAGCACCCGGACCGCGGCCGAGCGGCAGGCCGCCGACGCGGTCGCCGCCGGCGCCGCCGCGGTCGTCGCGATCGGTGGGGACGGCGCCGCCCACGCCGGCCTGCAGGCGGTCGCCGGCACCCCGACCCCGCTGGCCGTCGTCCCCACCGGCACCGGCAACGACCTGGCGCTGGCCCTCGGCACGCCCCGCGACCCGCTCGCCGCGGCGCGGGCGGCCGCCGTCGACCTGCACGCCGGTCGGGTCCGCGCCATCGACGCCGGCCGCGCCGGGGACCGCTGGTGGGCCACCGTGCTCTGCTGCGGGTTCGACTCGGCGGTGAGCGAGCGGGCCGACCGGCTGCGCTGGCCGCGCGGCCGGCGCCGCTACGACGTGGCGATCCTCGCCGAGCTGGCCCGGCTGCGCCCGCGGCGGCTGACCCTGGTCCTCGACGGCGAGGCGCGCACCCTGGCGGTGACGCTGGTCGCCGTCGGCAACACCGCCTGGTACGGCGGCGGGATGCGGGTCTGCCCGGCCGCCGACCCCGCCGACGGGCGCTTCGACGTCACCGTGGTCGGGCCGGTCAGCCGCCGCGAGCTGGTGCGCACCCGGCCGCGGCTGACCGCCGGCGGCCACCTCGGGCACCCGGCGGTCACCGTGCACCGGGCCGGCCGGGTGGAGCTGGTGGAGGAGGGCCTCGTCGCCGGGGAGGGACTGGTCGCCGGGGAGGGACTGGTCGCCGGGGAGGGACTGGTCGCCGGGGAGGGACTGGTCGCCGGGGAGGGACTGGTCGCGGGGGAGGGACTGGTCGCCTACGCCGACGGCGAGCCGGTCGCACCGCTGCCCGTGGTCGCCCGGTGCGTCCCCGGCGCGCTGCGCGTGGTCGGCACCATCCGCTGACCGCCCGGCCGACGCTCCGGGGCGTCGCATCCGCCGAATGGCCGTTATCCCCAACTGAACTACCGACCGAGGCGTCAAGCCCGATCACCGCCGAGCCGACCGGAGCCGCTCCACGTCCGCCGGAGCCGCCCTGCAGCGCGGCTCCGGCGGACGTCCCGCGGCTGTGGTGATCAGGTGGGAGGCGCGCCGGGAGGTGGCGGGGCTGACGCGCGGCCGCGCGCCTACCGTGGAGGCGTGTCCAGCCCTGCGCAGCGGTACGCGGCTGCCCGGCGGCGGGGGGCCCACCCCGCGCTGGCCGACTTCACCGCGGAGCTCGGCTTCTCGCTCGACCCCTTCCAGGTGGAGGCCTGCGAGGCCCTCGACGAGGGTGCCGGTGTGCTGGTGTGCGCGCCCACCGGCGCGGGCAAGACGGTCGTCGGCGAGTTCGCCGTCCACAAGGCGCTGGCCGAGGGGCGCAAGGCGTTCTACACGACGCCGATCAAGGCGCTGTCCAACCAGAAGTACAACGACCTGGTCGAGCGCTACGGCGAGGCGAGGGTGGGCCTGCTCACCGGGGACAACGCGGTCAACGGCGACGCGCCGGTGGTCGTGATGACCACCGAGGTGCTGCGCAACATGCTCTACGCGGAGTCCCCGGCGATCGACGGCCTCGGCTACGTCGTCATGGACGAGGTGCACTACCTGGCCGACCGGTTCCGCGGCGCGGTGTGGGAGGAGGTGATCATCCACCTCCCGCAGTCAGTGACCCTGGTGTCGCTGTCGGCGACGGTGAGCAACGCCGAGGAGTTCGCCGACTGGCTGGTCACCGTCCGCGGCTCCACGAAGGTCGTGGTCAGCGAGGTCCGCCCGATCCCGCTGTGGCAGCACATGCTCGTCGGCCACCGGGTGTTCGACCTGTTCAGCCTGCGCCCGGCCGCGCACGCCGGCGAGCAGGGGGAGACCCCGCGCGGGCAGTCCACCCGCGAGCGGGGGGCCAGCGTGGTCGACCCCGAGCTGGTGCGGTACGTGCGCGAGTACGAGCGGCGGCTGGACAGCTGGGGCGGGGGCGGGCCCGGGGGCTCGCGGCGCGACCGCGACTGGCGCCCGCGGTACCGCCCGCCGGCGCGGCCGGAGGTCGTCGAGCGGCTCGACCGCGCCGGTCTGCTGCCCGCGATCACCTTCGTGTTCAGCCGCAACGGCTGCGACGCCGCCGTCGAGGCGTGCCTGCGCGCCGGGCTGCGGCTCACCGACGAGGAGGAGCGCTCGCAGATCGCCGCGATCATCGACGAGCGCACCGGTTCGCTGCCGGAGGAGGACCTGCACGTCCTCGGCTTCTGGGAGTGGCGCGAGGGGCTGCTGGCCGGGCTGGCCGCCCACCACGCGGGGCTGGTGCCGGCGTTCAAGGAGACCGTCGAGGAGTGCTTCGTCCGCGGCCTGGTCAAGGCGGTGTTCGCCACCGAGACCCTGGCGCTGGGGATCAACATGCCGGCGCGCACCGTCGTCCTCGAGCGGCTGGTCAAGTGGAACGGCGAGGCGCACGTCGACGTGACGCCGGGGGAGTACACGCAGCTGACCGGGCGGGCCGGGCGGCGCGGCATCGACGTGGAGGGGCACGCGGTCGTCGTCTGGGCGCCGGGCATGGACCCCTCCGTCGTGGCCGGGCTGGCCAGCACCCGCACCTATCCGCTGCGCTCCTCCTTCCGGCCCAGCTACAACATGGCGGTCAACCTGGTCGGCTCGTACGGCCGGGCGCGGGCCCGGGAGCTGCTGGCGTCGTCCTTCGCGCAGTTCCAGGCCGACCGCTCGGTCGTCGGGCTGGCCCGGGCGGCGGCCCGGCACGAGCGGGACGCCGAGCGCTGGGCGGCCGAGATGCACTCGGACGCCGGTGACGTCGGCGAGTACGCGGCGCTGCGGCAGCGGATCGCCGACCGGGAGAAGGAGCTCTCCCGCGACTCGCAGGCCAAGCGCCGGATGGAGGCGGCCGACGCGCTGGCCGCGCTGCGCCCGGGCGACGTGATCCGGGTGCCGTCCGGACGCCGGCAGGGGTTGGCCGTCGTCCTCGACCCCGGGGTCACCGACCTGACCGAGCCGCGCCCGCTGGTGCTCACCGAGGACCGGTGGGCCGGGCGGCTGGGCGCCGTGGACTTCCCGACGCCGGTGACTGCGCTGGCCCGGGTGCGGGTGCCGAGGAACTTCAACCACCGCAGCCCGCACGCCCGCCGCGACCTGGCCGCCACGCTGCGCAACGCCCGCGTGGAGCACGAGCTGGGCGCCCGGCGGGTCAAGCACCGTTCGGCCGCCGCCGACGACCCGGTGCTGCACGACCTGCGCCGGGCGCTGCGCGCGCACCCGGTGCACCGGCTGCCCGACCGGGAGGAGCGGGTGCGCGCCGCCGAGCGCTGGCTGCGGGGGGTGCGCGAGGCCGAGGCCACCCACCGGAGGATGGCCGAGCGCACCGGCTCGCTGACCCGCCAGTTCGACGCCACCTGCGACGTCCTCGAGGAGCTGGGCTACCTGGTGCCCGAGGTGGCGCCGCTGGTGCCCGCCGACACCGGGGAGGTCGGCGCGGCCGACGACGTCCCGGTGGTCACCGACGACGGCCGGCGGCTGGCCCGGATCTGGTCGGAGGCCGACCTGCTGGTCGCCGAGTGCCTGCGGGCGGGCGCGTGGCGGGGCCTGACCCCCGCGGAGCTGGCCGCCGTCGTTTCTCCGCTGGTGTTCGAGGCGCGCCGGGACACGCCGGTCCAGGCGGCGGTGCCGGCGGGGAAGGTGGCCGCGGCGATCGGCGAGATGCGTCGGATCCGGTCGCGGCTGGCCGACGTCGAGCTCGCCCACGGCGTGCCCGCCACCCGCGACCTCGACCTCGGCTTCGCCTGGGCGGCCTACCGCTGGGCCGACGGGCAGGGCCTCGACCGGGTCCTGGCCGGGGCCGAGCAGGCCGGCACCGAGCTGTCCGGCGGGGACTTCGTGCGCTGGGCGCGCCAGCTCATCGACCTGCTCGACCAGCTGGGCAAGGTCGCCGGCGACCCGGTCGGGGCGACCGCGCGCCGGGCCGTGGACCGGGTCCGGCGCGGCGTCGTCGCGGTCGCCGTGGGCGGCTGACCTGCCCTCGGCCCGCCGTCGGGGCCGTCCCCGGTGGTGCACGATCCCCTCGCCCATACGATCCCCTCGCCGGCACGCCCGGCCCCTGGACCCTCGACGGGAGCGACCATGACCGATGCACCGCAGGGTGGCGACCGGCCGGAGCGATACGGCCAGGGCGCCCCGGGCGGGTACGGCGGTCAGCAGACGCCCTCCTCCGGCCCGCCGGGGCCGCCGTACGGGCCGCCGCCACAGCCGTACGGACAGCCCTACGCGCCGCCCCCGGGGCAGCCGGGCGTCCCCGGTTCGCCCGGTCCGTGGAGCCCGCCACCGTACGGCCAGCCACCGTACGGCCAGCAGCACGGCGCCCCGCCGTACGGCCAGCCCGGGTACGGGCAGCCGCCGTACGGGCCCGGCCCGGTGCCCGACGGCGGCGCGACGGTCGCCCGGAGGTCGCACACCCGCCTCTACCTCGGCCTGGTCGCCCTCGCCGGCCTGCTGGTCCTCGCCGTGGTGCTCGCCCGTCTCCTCGGCGACACCCTGCTGGACCGGACGGCCGTCGAACGCGACGTCGCCGCCCAGTTCGAGCAGCGGTGGGGGGTGGCCGTCGACCTCACCTGCCCGCGGCGGATGCAGGTCGAGGACGGCGCCGTCTACCGGTGCGCCGGGACCACCGCCGACGGCGAGGACGTCACCCTGGAGATCCGGATCACCGACCCCGAGGACGCCGCCTACCAGTGGCGACCGGTCTGACCCGCGGGCGGCTTCAGCCGGTCGCGGCGGCTGGCCAGCCCAGCGCGGCGCCCAGCCGCCGGATCGAGGACTGCAGGCCGTGCGCGGCGGCGAGGGCGGCCAGCGCCTCGGGGTCGTCCGGGCGGCGCGGCAGCACGTCGTCGACCGGCGGCAGGTCGATGTCGCGGGCCACGGCCACGACGACCGGGGCCGCGTCGAGGTAGTCGGCGCCGGCGGACAGCCTGCGGAGCACGGCGGCGGTCAACGGCGCCTCGGGGACGACGGTGCGGGCGGCGGCCGCCCGGATGCCGGCCAGGTCGCCGAACGCGGTGACCAGCGCCGCGGCGGTCTTCGCGCCGACGCCGGCCACGCCGGGCAGCCCGTCGCTGGGGTCGCCGCGCAGGACGGCGAAGTCGGCGTAGGCCCGGCCCGGGATGCCGTACCTCGCCGTCACCGCCGCCTCGTCGACGGCCTCGATGTCGGTGATCCCGCGGGCGGTGTAGAGGACGCGCACGCCGCGCTCGTCGTCCACCAGCTGGAACAGGTCGCGGTCGCCGGTGACCACGTCGACCGGGCCGCGCGCGCGGGCGGCCAGGGTGGCGATGACGTCGTCGGCCTCGTAGCCGGGCGCGCCGACGCGGGCGATCCCCGCCGCGGCGAGCACCTCGACGAGCACCGGTACCTGCGGGCCCAGCTCGTCGGGGGTCTGCTCGCCGCCGTCGGGGCCCAGCCGGTGCGCCTTGTAGGAGGGCAGCGCCGCGACACGGAAGGCCGGCCGCCAGTCGTCGTCCCAGCAGGCCACCAGCCGCTCGGGGCGGTGGGCGGTGACCAGCCGCGCGATCATGTCCAGGAACCCGCGGACGGCGTTGACCGGGCGCCCGTCGGGCGAGGTGACGCTGGTGGGCACCCCGTAGAAGGCGCGGAAGTACAAGCTGGCCGCATCGAGCAGCATCGTGGTCACAGCCCGCGACGGTAACGGCCGGGCCGCTGTCGGCGTCCGTGGTCGGCGGGAGTCGTCGCGGTCGGCGGGAGTCGTGGCGACGCGGTCGCGGTCGTGCCCCGTCGTTACGCTGCGGACCGTGCCGACCGCTTCCCCCGCCGGGCCGCTGGTGACGCCCGACCGCCTGCACACCGCCCGCGACGTCGCCGCGGAGTCCGGCGTCGACCTGCTCGTCGTGACACCGGGGTCGGACCTGCGCTACCTGTGCGGCTACGCCGCGCACGCGATGGAGCGGCTCACCGCCCTGGCGGTGCCGCGCCGCGGCGCGCCGTTCCTCGTCGTCCCCCGGCTGGAGGCGCCGATGGTCGACGCCAGCCCCGCCGCCGGCCTGGGGCTGGAGGTGCTGGCCTGGGACGAGACCGACGACCCGTTCGCCCTGCTGGCGCGCGCGGCCACCGCCCGGCTCGGCGCGGCTCCGGCCCGCGTGGCGGTGGGCGACCGCGCCTGGGCGCTGCACGCCCTGGGGGTGCAGCGGGCGCTGCCCAGGGCGGCGCTGGAGCTGGCCGGTCCGGTCGTCGACCGGCTGCGGATGGTGAAGACGCCGGCCGAGGTGGCCGAGCTCGCCGCCGCGGGCGCCGCCATCGACCGGGTGCACGCGCGGATGGGGGAGTGGCTGCGGGTCGGGCGCACCGAGGCGGAGGTGGGGGCGGACGTCGCGGCGGCGATCCTGGCCGAGGGGCACGTGGCGGTGGACTTCACCATCGTCGGGTCCGGGCCCAACGGCGCCAGCCCGCACCACGAGCTCTCCGATCGGGTGGTGGCCGACGGCGACCTCGTGGTCGTCGACATCGGCGGGGAGACGGCCACCGGCTACCGCTCGGACTGCACCCGCACCTACGCGGTGGGGCGGGCACCCGGGCCCGAGGTCGCCGAGTGGTACGCCGTGCTGCAGCAGGCGCAGGCGGCCGCCACCGCTGCCGTCCGCCCCGGGGTGAGCGCCGAGGCCGTGGACGCGGCCGCGCGCGAGGTGATCGCCGCGGCCGGGTGGGGCGAGCACTTCATCCACCGCACCGGGCACGGCATCGGCCTGGACACCCACGAGGCGCCCTACATCGTCGCGGGCAACGACCTGCCGCTGGCGCCGGGGATGGCCTTCTCCGTGGAGCCGGGCATCTACCTGCCGGGCCGCTGCGGCGCCCGGATCGAGGACATCGTCGTCTGCACCGCGGACGGCGTCAGCGCGCTCAACGAGGGTCCGCGTGAGCTCCTCACCCTCCCCGGCTGACCCGGCCGGGCCCGGGACGTCGGCCGACGTCGACCGCGCGCTGATGGCGACGCTGGCCCGCGACGGGCGGGCCAGCTACACCGAGCTGGCCGAGCGGGTGGGCCTGTCGGTGTCGGCGGTGCACCAGCGGGTGCGCCGGCTCGAGCAGCGCGGGCTGATCACCGGCTACCACGCCAGGCTGGACGCGCGCTCGCTCGGGCTCGGGCTGACCGCCTTCGTCTCGATCACCCCGATCGACGTCGCCCAGCCCGACGACGCCCCGGCCCGGCTGGCCCACTTGACCGAGATCGAGGCCTGCCACTCGGTGGCCGGGGCGGAGAGCTACATCCTCAAGGTGCGGGTGGCCTCGCCCGACGGGCTGGAGGTGCTGCTGCAGAAGATCCGGCTGGCGGCCAACGTCACCACCCGGACGACGGTGGTGCTCTCCACCTTCTACGAGGACCGCCCGCCGCTGTGACCGGACGCCGGGACCAGAGGCCGGGACGGACGGCATCGAGCAGCTGTACGACGCGTCCACCTCGCGGAACCTCGACCGGCTGCTCGCCGCGATGACCCCGGACGTGGACCGGCCGACTGACCCGGCCGGGAGCCGCGCCGGCCCGCTCCGGCACTGCACCGTCCCGACGACGAGCGCCCGCTGCGCTGGGACCCCTGGCGAACGACGTCCGTTATCCCCAACTAGCGCCCCAAAAGACAGTTGCCGGACCGCCCCGGCGACAGCGGAGCCGCACCTGCCCGGCGCCCGCCGCCGAGGTCACGGGCTCGTCGGCTGCTCGGCTACGGCGTGGGCGGCCTTCGCGGCGCTGCGCTCGGCCCGGACCGCGCCGCGCGGGGCCACCGGCCTGGCGCCGGCCGCCAACGCCAGCCGACGGTAGGAGTCGTAGGAGAGGGTCAGGTAGGCCGCCGCGAGGGCGTCGGCCCACTCGCGCCGCGACGGCGGCGCGGTGCGCTGCAGGTGGCGCGCGGTGCGCACGGCGTGCTTGACGAAGGTGACCTGCAGCGCCTGGGTGGACAGCTGGGCCCCGACGGCCGAGTGGACCCCGGGGCCGCGCCGCAGGGCGGGCAGCACCCACGGGCTGTCGGCCAGCGCGGGGAAGCGGGACCGGGTGGTCTCCCAGGCCTGCCACGCCCGCACGGCGCCGGGCACGGACCACTCGCCCTCCTCGGTCCGCACGAGCAGCCGGCGCGCGGTCGCGTGGACCTGGTCGCGCCGCAGCGTGCGGAACTGGCCCACGGTGGCCGGCCAGGTGAGCGCCAGGGCGCACCAGGCGACGGTGCGCAGGTGCTCGGGGTCCTCGCTGCGGATCTCGGTCAGTGGCCGCAACTCCAGGGTGGACGGCGTCGGCTCGGGCGTGCGCACCAGCGGCAGCGCGATCCCGCCGTAGCGGGCCACCTTGCTGTACAGGGCGACGGTGGCCGGCTTCCAGTCCCGGGCTGCCGCGACGGTGTCCATCCCGTCCTCGACCAGGGCGTCGGGCCCGAGGCCGAGCTCGAGCGCCGCCTCGGCCAGCCGGCGCCACTGGACCTCGTAGCCCTCCGGCGCCTGCAGTCGGCGCCAGGCCTCGGCCGGCGGCGGAGCCGGCATCTGCGGCAGCGGGGCCTGCCAGTCACGGGTCACACGGCCATCCTACCGTTATCCACAACTTAGGGACACAAGACCCAGCACCAGACCACCCACGACACACCGACACCCCGACCCCTCGGCACCCACCAGCCGGCGTCCGGCGAACTGGCGCCGGGGCCGGGACGGACGACCCGGCCGACATCCGCGGGATCCCGCCGCGCGCGGCGGTGCGACGCTCGCGACCATGGGCGTCGTGCGCACGGTGGGCGTGGAGGAAGAACTGCTGGTCGTCGACCCCGGCGGTCGACCCGTGCCGCTGGGGCCGGCCGCCCTCGAGGTCGCGGCGCGGCGGGGGGAGGGCGAGACGGTCGCCGAGCACGACCGTGCCGATCGGGCGGACACCGACCACTCCGCCGACGACTCCGCCGACGACTCCGCCGACGAGGACGAGGATGAGGCGGGCGGGGCGGATCCGCGGGGGCAGCTGGTGCCCGAGCTCAAGGCGCAGCAGCTGGAGTTCGGCACCCGGGTGTGCGAGGCCCTCGACGACGTCGGGGCCGACCTGCGGCACTGGCGGGGGCGGGCCGACGCGGCCGCGCGGGCGGTGGGCGCCCGTGTCGCCGCCCTGGCCAGCTCACCGGTCCGCGTGGAGCCGGTCGCCACGCCGGGGGAGCGCTACGCGGAGATGACCGAGACCTTCGGGCTGACCGCCGTCGAGCAGCTGACCTGCGGCTGCCACGTGCACGTGTCGGTGGCCGACGAGGAGGAGGGCGTGGCCGTCCTCAACCGGATCCGGGTGTGGCTGCCGGTGCTCACCGCGCTGACCGCGAACTCGCCGTTCTGGCTGGGCCGCGACACCGGGTACGCCAGCTTCCGCTCGCAGGCCTGGAACCGCTGGCCCTCCTCCGGCCCGAACGAGCTGTTCGCCGACGCCGCGGACTACCGCCGGCTCATCGCGGCGCTGATGGCCACGCAGACGATCGTCGACACCGGGATGGTGTACTTCGACGCCCGCCTGTCCGAGCGCTGGCCCACCGTCGAGGTGCGCATCGCCGACGTCGCCCTGCACGCCCAGGACACCGTGACCCTGGCCGGGCTGGTGCGGGGCCTGGTGGAGACCGCGGCGCGGGAGTGGCGGGCCGGAGCCCCGGCGCCCGCCGTCCGCAGCGAGGTGCTCCGCACGGCCTCCTGGCGGGCCGGCCGTTCCGGCCTGGGCGGGGACCTGGTGCACCCCGCGACCGGCCGCCCGGCGCCCGCCGCCGAGGTGGTCACCGCGCTGCTCGAGCTCGTGCGGCCCGCGCTGGCCGCCGCGGGCGACGAGCGGCGGGTCGCCGACGGGGTCGCCGCCGTCCTGTCCCGGGGGACGGGGGCGGACCGGCAGCGCCGGGTGCACCGGGAGACCGGCGACCTGGCCGCGGTGGTCCGTGCCGCCGTCGAGGCGACCCAGGGCTGATCCGGGCGGCCGGTCCCGGTCCCGCCCCGTGCACACCGCTGGGCTGCTCGGCGCTGGGTTGCTCGGCGCTGGGCTACTCCACCGCCGCCGGCGCCGTGAGCCGGTAGGCGTCCAGCTCGACGTCGTACCAGCGGCGCATGCGGCCCAGCCGGTGCATGCCCAGCCGGGTGCAGACGGCGGCCGAGGCGTGGTTGCCGGGCCGGACGACGGCGTAGACCTCCGGCAGCCCGGCAGCGAAGGCCCGGTCGAGGACCGCGCGGGCCGCCTCGGTGGCGTAGCCGCGGCCCCAGCAGTCCGGGTGCAGGTGCCAGCCGATCTCCACCTCGCCGACGCCGCCCGGCAGCGGCTTGAGCAGCACCGTGCCGGCGACGGTGCCGGCGGCGGTGACCTCGAGCGCCCACACGCCGAAGCGCGCGTCGGCGACCGACACCGCCGCCCATCGGGCGATCAGCTCGACCGGGGTGACCGACGGCGTGCCGCCCAGCCAGCGGGTCACCTCGGTCCGGCCGTAGAGGTCGGTCAACCGGGCGAGGTCGTCCCGGCAGGTGGTCCACGACCGCAGCCGCAGCCGGGCGGTGCGCAGGTCCCCGCGGCCGGCCGTCACGCCGTCCTGCCTACCGCCGGGGGCCCTCCCCGGCCACCCGGGCGGCGGGGAGGTGGCCCCGTCGAGGGCACCCGCCCCGAGCGTGCGAGGGGTGGGGAGGAGGGGGTCCTTTCTCAGTCGGCGAGCGAGGCGACCCGGGAGGCGGCCGCGGCCCGTCCGGCGGCGACCGGGTCGCCCTGCCGGGCCCGCCACCACGCCCGGCCGCTCTCGGGCAGGGTGTGCACGGGGTCGTAGTAGGTGCAGCGGCGCGCGCGGGCGCCGTCGTCGGCGGGTGCGATGCCGGTGGGGTGGGTGGGGGTCCAGTAGCTGATGCCGCGCTCGCGGTCGTACTCGGCGACCTGGTGCACCCAGCGCTTGCCGACGTAGGGCACGTCGCAGACGACCCGGGGGGTGGCGAAACCGGGCAGGTAGCCCATGAGGTCGGCCTGCAGGGTCTGCCCCTCGGCCAGCGACACCCGCCAGTGCTCGGCGCCCGGCACCACGTCGCACAGGTAGAGGTAGTAGGGCGTGACCCCGGCGCCGTCGAGCAGCGCGAAGCACAGGTCCAGCAGCGCCGGTGCGGTGGTGTTGACTCCGCGCAGCAGCACGCCCTGGTTGCGCACGTCGCGCACGCCGGCGGCCAGCATCGCCCGCACCGCCTCGGCGACCAGCGGGGTCACCTGCTGCGCGGCGTTGACGTGGGTGTGCACGGCCAGGGAGACGCCGCGCTGGCGGGCGGTGGCCGCCAGCCGGGTCATGCCGGCGACGACGTCGTCCTGCAGCCAGTGCTGCGGCAGGCCCATGAGCGCCTTGGACGCCAGCCGGACGTCGCGGACCGACTCGATCTGCAGCAGGGCGGAGACGAACGCCTCGAGGGTGCCGAAGGGCAGGTTGGCGACGTCGCCGCCGGAGACGACGACGTCGCGCACGCTCGGGGTGGCCCGCAGGTAGTCCAGCATCGCGGCGTGCCGCTCGGCCGGCTTCGCCGCGAAGCGCAGCTTGGCGACGGCGGGCGTGGAGTTGCCCACCAGGTCCATGCGGGTGCAGTGCCCGCAGTACTGCGGGCAGGTGGCCAGCAACTCGGCGAGCACCTTGGTGGGGTAGCGGTGGGTGAGCCCCTCGACCGCCCACATCTCGTGCTCGTGCAGCGAGTCGCGGACCGCGCAGGGGTGGCTGGCCGCGGCTCCGGGCAGCCGGTCGGAGGCCACCGGCAGCATGTACCGGCGCACCGGGTCGGCCCGCATCGCGGCGGTGTCCGGGACGGCGGCGGGCACCATGGTGTTGAGCATCTGCGGGGGCAGCAGCAGCGACATGGTGGCCCGCCCGGCCTGGTCGGCGGCGACGTCGGCGTAGAAGGACCCGTCGAGCAGGTCGCCGTACACCCGCTGCAGCTGGCGGACGTCCTTGACGCAGTGGGCGCGCTGCCACTGGGCGCTGCGCCACTGCTGCGCGGTCACGTCGGCGAACCCGGGCAGCCGGCGCCAGTCGGGCTCGACGAGCGCCCGGGCGGTGTACTCGTACGGCTGCTCCAGCACGGTCGGCGCCTCCTCGGGGTCCGCGGCACGGACGACCAGACGAGAAGATCTTCGGCTAAGACCGCGAAACGCGCTAGGTTCTCCGCGATGGACGGCGTTTCCACGACAGATGCACGGCGGCGGGCGCTCGGGGTGCACCGGGTGCTCGCCCCGCCCGGTGTGCTGCCGCAGGCGGCGGAGCGGCTGGACGCGGATCCGGCGATCGGCCCGGACGAGGTGCGCATCACGGTACAGCGACTGAACCTCGACGCCGCCTCCTTCCGCCAGTTCACCGCGGCGTGCGGCGGGGACGGGGACGCGGTCCGGGCGGCCGTGCTGGACGTCGTCCGCACCCGGGGCAAGGTGCACAACCCGGTCACCGGCTCCGGCGGCATGCTGATCGGGGTGGTCGACGCGGTCGGACCGTGCTCGCCGCTGGGCCTGGCCGTCGGCCAGCGGGTGGCCACGCTGGTCTCGCTCACCCTGACCCCGCTGGCGCTCACCGACGGTCTGGCCCGCTGGGACGGCCGCGGCGAGCAGGTGCCCGCCGCGGGGACGGCGGTCCTGTTCGCCCGTTCGCTCGCCGCGGTGCTGCCCGACGACCTGCCCGACGCGGTGTCCCTGGCGCTGCTGGACGTCTGCGGCGCCCCGGCGAGCACGGCCCGGGTGGTGCGGCGGACCGGCGCGCGGTCGGTCGTCGTCCTGGGCGCGGCGGGCAGGTCCGGCTGCCTGAGCCTGGCCGCCGCCCGGGCGGCGGGAGCGGGCGAGCTCACCGGCCTGGTGCGCGACGAGGGCGAGGCCGCGGCGCTGCGCGCGGCCGGGCTGGCCGACCGGGTGGTGGTCGCCGACGCCACCGACCCGCTGGCGGTGGCCGCGGCCGTGCCGACGCCGGCGGAGGTGACCGTGGTCTGCGTGGACGTGCCCGGCGCCGAGCACGGGGCGGTGCTGGCGACGGCCGACGGGGGCACCGTGGTCTTCTTCTCGATGGCGACGTCCTTCTCCCGGGCGGCGCTGGGCGCGGAGGGGATGGTAGCGGACGTGACGATGTTGATCGGCAACGGCTACACGCCGGGGCACGCGGCCCTGGCCCTCGACCTGTACCGGTCCACCCCCGGCGTGCGGGCGCTCGTCGACCCTCGGGTGCCGGCATGAGCCTGCTGGTCCGCGACGTGACGGTCGGCGAGCGGTCCGGCCGGGCGCTGCTGGTCGACGGCGGGCGGATCGCCTGGCTCGGCGCCGCCGCCGAGGCGCCGGCCGCCGGCCGGGTGGTCGCCGGCGAGGGGGCGCTGCTCACCCCGGCGTTCGTCGACGCCCACGTGCACGCCACCGCGACCGGCCTGGCGCTGACCGGGCTCGACCTGCACTCGAGCGTGAGCCTGAGGGAGGCGGTGGCGTCGTTGGCCGCTCGCGCGGCCGGGACACCGGACGGCGTCCTGCTGGGCACCGGCTGGGACGACACCGGTTGGCCGGAGGGCCGCGGGCTGACCCGGCACGACCTGGACGCCGCCGTCGGCGACCGCCCGGCCTACCTGGCGCGGGTCGACGTCCACTCGGCCACGGTCTCCACCGCGCTGCTGGAGCGGGTGTCGGGCATCGGCGACCTGCCCGGGTTCTCCCCCCAGGGGTGGCTGCGGCTGGACGCCCACCACGCGGCCCGGCAGGCTGCCTTCGGGGCGGTGGACGCCGCCCAGCGCCGCAGCGCCCAGCGGGCCGCGCTCGCCGCGGCCGCCGCCCTGGGCATCGGCTGCCTGCACGAGATGGCCGGGCCGGAGGTCTCCGGGTCCGCGGACCTCGCCGGGCTGCTGGCCCTGGCCGCCGAGCGGCCCGGCCCGCGGGTGCTCGGCTACTGGGGGGAGCTGGCCGAGCGCGGCGGGTTGGGCGTGGTGCGCGAGCTGGGCCTGGCCGGCGCCGGGGGGGACCTGTTCTGCGACGGCGCCCTCGGTTCGCGCACCGCCGCGCTGTGCGCGCCCTACGCCGACCGGCCGACACCGCCGGCGCGCTGCGCTTCGCCACGGCGTCCTTGGTCGAGCACGTGCGGGCCTGCACCCGCGCCGGCGTGCAGGCCGGCTTCCACTGTATCGGGGACGCCGCCGTCGAGCAGGTGCTCACCGCCGTCGGCGTCGTGGTCGAGGAGCTGGGCCGTGCCGCGGTGCGCGCCTGCCGGCACCGGCTGGAGCACGTGGAGATGGCCGGCCCGCCGGCGGTGGCCCGGCTGCGCGAGTGGGGGATGGTGGCCAGCGTCCAGCCGGCGTTCGACGCGGCCTGGGGCGGCCCGGCCGGCATGTACGCCGAGCGGCTGGGGCCGGCGCGGGCGCTGGCCTGCAACCCGCTGGCCGACCTCTCCGCCGCCGGGGTCGCCCTCGCCCTGGGCAGCGACGCCCCGGTCACCCCGCTGGACCCCTGGGGCGGGGTGCACGCCGCCGTCGACCACCGCACCCCCGGGTCGGGGCTGCGGCCGGTCGACGCCTTCGCCGCCGCCACTCACGGCGGCTGGCACGCGGTGCGCGCCGAGCACCCGGTCGGCCCCCTGGCCGTCGGCGCGCCCGCGCACCTGGCGCTGTGGGCGACGGAGCAGACCCTCCCGGGCGTCCTCGCCGAGCGGGCCCGTCCCGCCTGCCGGCTGCTGCTGGTCGACGGCGCCCCGGTCGAGAACCCCCTGTGACCCCCCGTGACGGCCCGCGTGGCTCCGTCGGCCCCCGAGGAGGCAGCGTGAACGCCCTGGCGCTGGACCCGGTCCTGGTGGGCCGGGCGCGGGAGCTGGCCGTCCGCGCGGCGCAGCCGGTGGTCGACCTGGCCCGGCGGCACACCACCGTCTCCGTCGAGCGCGCGGTGCTGCGGCTGGCCGGGCTCACCGGCGCCGACCCGGTCACCGGCTCCGGCGACGGTGAGGGCACCGACGGGGAGGGCGGCGCCACCGACCGGGTGCCCTGGGTGAACCGGGTGGTGGACGTCGTCGGCGAGCAGGTCGGCCTGGACCGGGGCGTGGCGCTGCCGGTGTGGCACGCGATCTGCTCCGGCGCCGCGCCGGACCTGCCGGCGCTGGCCGCGTCCGTCGGCGCCGGGACGGCGCGGTTCACCCTGCCCACCGGCGCCGACGCCGAGCGGGCCCGCGCGGCGGCGCGGGACGCGGTGGCCGCCGGCATGGCCCGCATCGACGCCAACCGACGGCGGCGCGAGCAGCTGGTGGCCGCCCTCGGCGACCCGCCGCGCCGTCCGTGGATCTACCTGATCGTGGCCACCGGCGACATCCACGAGGACATCCCGCAGGCGCAGGCCGCCGCCCGCGCCGGCGCCGACGTCATCGCCGTCATCCGCTCCACCGGGCAGTCGCTGCTGGACTTCGTCCCCGAGGGGGCCACCCGCACCGGCTACGCCGGCACCTACGCCACCGGGGAGAACTTCCGGCTGATGCGGGCCGCCCTGGACCAGGTGAGCGGTGAGCTGGGCCGCTACGTGCGGCTGACCAACTACGCCTCGGGCCTGTGCATGCCGGAGATCGCCGTGCTGGCCGGGCTGGAGCGGCTGGACATGATGCTCAACGACGCGATGTACGGGATCCTCTTCCGCGACATCAACCCGCGGCGCACCTTCGTCGACCAGCGGTTTTCCCGGATGGTGCACGCCCGCGCCGGAATCGTGATCAACACCGGCGAGGACAACTACCTCACCACCGCCGACGCCGTCGACGCGGCGCACACCGTCACCGTCAGCCAGCTGCTCAACGAGGCCCTCGCCCGGGAGGCGGGCCTGGCCGACTGGCAGCTGGGCCTGGGCCACGCCTTCGAGATCGACCCCGACCTGCCCGACTCCTTCCGCCTGGAACTCGCGCACGCGATGCTGGCCCGCTCGCTGTTCCCCGACGCGCCGCTGAAGTGGATGCCGCCGACCAAGCACATGACCGGCGACGTGTTCCGCGGCTACCTGCTCGACGGGTTCTTCAACCTGGCCGGGGCGCTCACCGGCCAGGGCATCCTGCTGGTCGGGATGATGACCGAGGCGGTGGTCACCCCGTGGCTGTCCGACCGGGACCTGGCGCTGCGCAACGTGCGCTACGTGCTCGACGCCGCCGGCGGTCTGGTCGAGGACTTCGCCCCGCCGGCGGGCGGGTTCATCGACCGCCGGGCGCACACCGTGCTCACCGAGGCCGTCGCGCTGCTGCAGCGGATCGCCGAGCACCCCCAGGGGCTGATCCAGGCCATCGCCGACGGCACCTTCGGCACCACCCGGCGCCCGCCCGACGGCGGCCGGGGGCTCGACGGCGTCGTCGCGCTCGACCCCGACGCGTGCAACCCGGCGCTGGAGCTCCTGGAGGAGGAGGTGGTGGCCCGTGCCTGAGAACGGCCACAGTGGCCACGAAGGCCGCGACGTCCGCAGCACGGTCCGCCCGTACGGCGACACGACCGGCGACGGGATGGTGCAGGTCTCGTTCACCCTGCCGGTGCCGCCGGGCCCGCGGGCGGAGGGCGCCGCGGCGCAGCTGGCGGCGAAGATGGGCCTGGCCCCGGCGCTGGTCGTGCACAGCTCCGGCATCGGGGCGGGGTTCACCTTCTTCGTCGTCTACGGCTCGGTGCGCCACCTGGTCGACCTCGACGCGGTGCAGGTGGCGGAGCGGGCCTACCCGCTGCTCTCGCCGTCCCAGGTGGACGCCGCCGTCCGCGCTGGGCTGCGCCGCAAGCTGGTCGTCCTCGGGGCCTGCATCGGCACCGACGCGCACACCGTCGGCATCGACGCCATCCTCAACGTCAAGGGCTTCGCCGGGGAGAAGGGCCTGGAGCACCACCGGGAGATGGCCGTCACCAACCTGGGCGCGCAGGTCGCCGTGCCCGCGCTGGTCGCCCGGGCCCGGGCCGAGCGGGCCGACGCCGTCCTGGTCTCCCAGGTGGTCACCCAGCGCGACGCGCACCTGCGCAACACCCGCGAGCTGGCCGCCGCCTTCCGCCAGGCGATGGGGGAGGATCGGCCGCTGCTGGTCGTCGGCGGGCCCCGCTTCGACCCCGCCATGGCCGCCGAGCTCGGCGTCGACAAGGTCTTCGGCCGGGGGACGACGCCCGGCGAGGTCGCCAGCTACCTGGTGCACGCGCTCATCCCCGACGGTGCCCCGTGACAGCACCCGACCCGCGCGTGGGCCTGACGATCTCCCACCGCCGCTACGTGCCCCACGGCTGCGCCCACTACGGCGGTGCGCTGGTCGACGGGGCCTACACCCTCGGCCTGTTCGGCGACGTGGCCACCGAGGTGGCGATCGTGCTGGACGGCGACGAGGGCCTGCTCGCCGGCTACACCGAGGTCCGCTTCCTCGCCGCGGTGCGCGCCGGGGACGTGCTGGAGGCCTCCTGCGAGGTGGTGCGGATCGGGCGGCGCAGCCGTGAGCTGCGCTGCACCGCCCGGGTGGTGGCCCGCGCCGAGCCCGAGCGCGGGCCGTCGGCGGCGGGGGTGCTCGATCCGCCGCAGACCGTCGTCGAGGCCACCGCCACGCTCGTCGTCCCCGGATCCGTGCTCCCCGGATCCGCCGTTCCCGGGCCCGTGCTCCCCTCCTGACCTCGGCGCCCCGGGACCGCCCGGCACGCGGCGGGGGACACCGCCGCCCGCGCGGCCGCCGCGGCGCCCCGGGATGGGATGCTGGGGTGCAGGCCACCGGCGACGGCGCCGGTGGCCGTTCGACCCCGCCGCAGGGTGTGGGGCAGGCCAGCGACCGGCGCCCCGGTCGCCCGGGGCACGGGAGGGCACGGGTGCCGCCAGCTGCAGGGTCCGGCACCCTCGACCGCCCGCCGGCCGCGGCCGAGGCGGCCCTTCCGGCGCGGCGGCGCCGGCGCGGCCCCTGGCGCACGCTGCTGGCCGCGGCCGGCGGGCTGCTGCTGCTGTTCGCCTTCCCCGCCTGGTCGCTGTGGGAGCTCGCGCCCCTCGGCCCGGCCGCCCTGGCCTTGGCCGTGCACCGGCAGCGGGCCCGCGCCGGAGCGTGGCTGGGCCTGGTCTTCGGCCTGTGCTTCTTCGTGCCGCTGCTGTCCTGGAGCGGGGTCTTCGTCGGCGCCTTCCCCTGGCTGGCCCTGGCCACCTCCCAGGCGGTGTTCCTCGCCGCCCTGGGCGCCGCCACCGCCGCGGTCGGCCGGCTGCCGGGCTGGCCGCTGTGGACCGCGGCGCTGTGGGTCGCCGCCGAGGCGCTGCGCGGCCGGCTGCCCCTGGGCGGCTTCCCGTGGGGCCGGCTGGGCTTCAGCCAGACCGAGGGCCCGTTCCTGGCTCTGGCCGCCTACGGCGGGGTGCCGCTGGTCGGCTTCGCCGTCGCCCTCACCGGCACGCTGCTGGCCGCGGCCGTGCTGCGCCTCACCCGGCGCGGCGCCCGCCGGGGCCCGCGGGTGCGCGGCGCGCTGGCCTGCCTGGCCGGGGCGGTCGCCGTGCCGCTGCTCGGCGGGCTGGCCTGGCTGCCGCTGCCCGGGGCCGCGCTCACCGCGGGCGGCCCGACCCGCACCGTCGCAGTCGTCCAGGGCGACGTGCCCCAGCCCGGGTTGGAGTTCAACGAGCGGCGGCGGGCGGTGCTGGACAACCACGTCACCCGCACCCTGGAGCTGGCCGACGCCGTGGCCGCCGGCGAGCAGCCGCAGCCGGACCTGGTCGTCTGGCCGGAGAACAGCTCCGACATCGACCCCTACCGCAACGCCGACGCCGCCGCGCAGATCAGCCGGGCCGCCCGCGCGGTCGGCGCGCCGATCCTCGTCGGCGCCGTCGTCGACGGCCCGGGCCGTTTCGTCAGCAACACCGGCATCGTCTGGGACCCCGCCACCGGGCCCGGCGAGACCTACGTCAAGCGCCACCCGGTGCCGCTGGCCGAGTACGTGCCGGCCCGCGGCTTCTTCCGCGTCTTCAGCGACCAGGTCGACCTGGTGCGCCGCGACTTCACCGCCGGCACCGAGGTGGGGCTGCTGGACGTGGGCGGCGCGCGGGTCGGCGACGTCATCTGCTTCGAGGTGGTGTACGACGGGTTGGTGCGGGACGTGGTGCGCGCCGGGGCCGGGATGGTCGTCGTCCAGACCAACAACGCCACCTTCGGCTACACCGACGAGAGCGCCCAGCAGCTGGCCGCCGGCCGGGTGCGGGCGGTGGAGTTCGGGCGGACCGTGGCGGTGGCCTCCACCAGCGGCATCTCCGCCCTCATCGCGCCCGACGGCTCCCTGGTCGCCCGCTCGGGCCTCTACCAGCCCGCGGTGTTCGTCGCCGAGGTGGCCCAGCGCGACTCGACCACGCTCGCCGAGCGGCTCGGCGCCGTCCCCGAGTGGACGCTGGGCGCGCTCGGCGCCGGCGCGCTGCTGGCCGTCGCCGTCCCGGGCACCGCGCGCCGGGGCACCGCGCGCCGGCGGAGGGGCCGATGAGCGGGGTGCTGGTCGTCGTCCCGACGTACAACGAGGTGGAGAACCTCGAACCCATCCTGGAGCGGCTGCACGCGGCCGTTCCCGGCGCGCACGCCCTGGTGGTCGACGACGGATCACCGGACGGCACGGGGGAGCTCGCCGAGAAGCTGGCCGCGCTCGACCCGCGGGTGCACGTGCTGCGCCGGGCGGCCAAGGCCGGGCTGGGCCCGGCGTACGTGGCCGGTTTCCGGTGGGGGCGCGAGCTCGGCTACGACGTCCTGGTCGAGATGGACGCCGACGGCTCGCACCACCCCGAGCAGCTGCCCGACCTGCTGGCCGCCCTGGACGACGCCGACCTGGCCCTCGGCTCCCGCTACGTGCCCGGCGGCCGGGTGGAGGCCTGGCCGGTGCACCGGCTGCTGCTCTCCCGCGCCGGCAACCTGTGGACCCGCTGGTCGCTGCGGCTGCCGCTGGCCGACGCCACCGGCGGTTTTCGGGCGGTGCGGGCGCGGCTGGTCGACCGGCTGCCCTTCGACGAGGTGGCCAGCCAGGGCTACTGCTTCCAGGTCGACTGGGCCTGGCGGGCCGTGCGCGCCGGGGCCCGCGTGGTGGAGGTGCCGATCACCTTCACCGAGCGGGAGTTCGGCCGGAGCAAGATGAGCGGTTCGATCGTTGCAGAGGCGTTGGTACGGGTCACTTGGTGGGGCCTGCAGGACCGGCTGGCCGACCGGCTGCCGGACCGGGTCCGCCACCCCGTACCGGGACGGGTCCGCGACGGCGGGCGGTCGAGCGCGGTCCGGTAGGCGGACCGGGGCCGCCGGACGGGACGGGCCGAGGAGAGCCGTGGGACGCCGCGTGCGCGTGCTGGCCGGGTTGGGCGCCCTGGCCGAGGTCGTCGTCTTCGTGCTGGTCGCCGGCTGGATCGGGCTGGGCTGGACCCTGCTGGCCGCCGCCGCGACCACCGTGCTGGGCGCGGTGCTTCTGGCCCGGCAGGGCACCCGGGCGCTGGCCGAGCTGCGCGAACGGATGAAGGACCCCGCTGCCCCCCGCAGTGGCCCCGTCCCGGGTCGGCCGCCGGGACGGGCTCTCGGCGACGCCGGGCTGGTCGCCGCCGGCGGCCTGCTGATGGTGCTGCCCGGCTTCCTCGGCGACCTGGTCGGCCTGCTGTGCCTGCTGCCGCCGACCCGCCCGCTGGTGCGCGCGCTGCTGGGCCGGTCGCTGGCCTCCCGCCTGCCGGTCGCGCTGCGCGGCCCGGTGCCGGTGCGCAGTTCCCGCGTCGAGGGCGTGCCCTCCGCCGCCCGCCCGTACCGGGCCGGGCCGTTCGGGGCGACGGCGTCCCGACGCGCCGGGCGGGGCCCGGTCATCGAGGGAGAGGTCATCGAGGGAGAGGTCATCGAGGGAGAGGTCGTCGAGGGAGAGGTCGTCGAGGGAGAGGTCGCCCGCGAGGAGCCCTTTCCGCACACCCCGAGGTGATCACGGGGGTGGTGCAGGTACACCCGGCGTGTCGGCGCGTGTCTCCTGCACCACCCCCGTGATCGCCCCATCATCGCCGACGTCCGGTCGGAGACGCGCAACGGCCCCGGTGGGCAGTCCCACCGGGGCCGTTCGGTACGTGCAGGTCGCTCAGCTGGCGCGGGTGCGCCGGCCGCGCAGCACCTCCAGGCGCTCGGCCAGCACCTCCTCGAGGTCCTCCACCGACCGGCGCTCCAGGAGCATGTCCCAGTGCGTCCGCGGCGGCTTGACCTTCTTGGGGGCCGGCTCGACGCCCCCGACGAGCTTGGCGGCCGACCCGTCGAACTTGCACTCCCAGGTGTCGGGCAGCTCGGCGTCGTCGGCGAAGGGCACGGTGAACAGGTGGCCCGACGGGCACCGGTAGTCGGCGTACTGCCGCTCGATCGGCGCGGTGTTCCGCTCGGTCTCGTAGCTCACGCTGCCCAGTCGGCTGCCCCGCAGGGACCGCTCGGCCATGGCACACCGTCCTCTCGTGCTGGTGGTGTCGGTCGGTCGTCGACGTCGCTGGGCGGGGGTACCCACCCGGGGAGGGAGTCGAAAAGACCAACGACGGATTCCGCGGAGGAATTCCGCGGAATCGGTTCTCCATCATCGCATGGAGTGGTATACCCACCCGCCGGCACCCCCGGGAGGGTGGGTCGGGGCCGGGCGGGCCCTGCGGAGCGCCGTTGCGCGGGAGCCGCGCCGGCGCGGTCACAGGCGCTCCGGTGGGGTGTTGCCCGCCGCGACCACGGCGCGGCGGATGGGCAGGGCGGCGAGTGCGACGAAGCCGGCCACGAAGAAGACGACCAGGCTGACGATGGCCAGCCGGTAGGAGCCGGTCAGCTGGTAGGTCAGCCCGAACGCCAGCGGTCCGAGCCAGCTGGTCCCGCGGTCGCTGATCTCGTAGAAGCCGAAGTACTCCGCCTCCTTGCCGGCCGGGATCAGCTGGCTGAACAGCGACCGTGACAGCGCCTGCGTGCCGCCCTGCACCAGGCCGATGACGGCGGCCAGCGCGTAGAACTGCCCCACCGCGCCCGCCTCGAGGAAGAACGCGGCGACCAGCACGGCGATCCAGGCCACCAGAGCCCCCAGCACCACGCGCTTGGCGCCGTACCGCCCGGCCAGCCGCCCCAGGCCCAGGGCGCCGGCGACGGCCACCACCTGCACCATGAGGATGGCGCCGGTCAGCACCGACTGCTCCAGGCCCAGCTCCTCGGTGGCGTAGGTCGCCGACAGCGAGATGACCGTCTGCACGCCGTCGTTGAACAGCAGGTAGGCGCCGAGGAACCACAGCGTCAGCGGGAACGCCCGCATCTGGCGCAGCGTCGCGGCCAGCTGCCGGAAGCCGCTGCGCGGCCGCGCCCCGGCGTCGCGCACCGGACGGTCGCGCAGCCGGGACAGCGTGAACCCGGTGAAGGCCCCCCACCACAGCCCCGCCGTCGCCAGGCAGATGCGCACGGCCTCGCCCGTGGTGAGCCCGAGGGACGGCGCGGCGAGCACCAGGCCCAGGTGGACGGCGAGCAGCAGCGCTCCGCCGACGTAGCCGAACGCCCAGCCCCGGCTGGACACGGCGTCCCGCTCGTCGGGGCCGGCCAGGTCGGGCAGCCACGAGTAGTACACGACCGTGGCCGCGCCGAAGCAGATGTTGGCCAGCACGAACAACGCCGCGCCCAGCAGGTAGCGGCCGTCGGCGACGAAGAACAGCCCGGTGGTCGCCAGCGCGCCCAGCACGGCCGCCCCGCCGAGCAGAGCCCGTTTGCGGCCGGTCCGGTCGGCGACCGCGCCGGTCAGCGGCAGGACCAGCACCTGCAGCACGACCGACAGCGACAGCACGTAGGAGAACCAGCTGCCCGGGGGGATGGACAAGCCCAACACCGCCAGCCGGCCGTCGGGCCCGGCGCCGTCCTCGGCCACCGAGGTCAGGTAGGGGCCGAGGAAGACCGTGGTGACGCTGGTGTTGAACACCGACATCGCCCAGTCGTAGGAGTACCAGCCCAGACGCTCGCGGCGCAGGGCCCGGTCGACGCCGGGCGCGGTCGGCCCGGTGGCCGAGGCGGTGGTCACCGGCGCAGCGTGACAGCCGGTGGGGGAGCGGTCCACCACCGGCCCGGTCCGCGCCGCTCAGGCGATGTCGTCGCCACCGCCACCGAGTGAGTCGACGTCGCCGATGGGGTCGGGCGCCAGGCGCGGATGCGGTCACCGAGGCAGCTGGCCAGCGCCGACCCGCTCATCGGGGCACCCACTGCCCGCGCCTCTCCAGGATCCCGCGCAGCATCGCCGGACGGTCGGTCATCACCCCGTCCACGCCGAGGTCGAGCATCGCCGTCGTCTCGGCCTCGGTGTCCACCGTCCACACGTGCACCTGCAGGCCGCGGGCGTGCGCCGCGGCGATGAACCGCTCGTCGACCAGCGCCCGCCCACCCAGCTGCAGCGGCACCTGGGCGCACCCGGCCGGGATGCGCACCAGCCCGGCCGCGCGGGGGGAGTAGGAGGACAGCCGCAGCGCCGCCACCCCCCGTGGGCCCAGCGAGGTGCACACCGACGGGCCGAACACCCGCCGGGCGGCGGCGATGCGTGCGTCGGAGAACGAGCCCAGGCAGATCCGGTCGGTCACGCCCAGCCGCCGCACCACCCCGGCCAGCGGAGCCAGCACACCGGCGGCCTTGATGTCGAGGTTGAACCGCACATCGGGCCAGGCGCCGAGCAGCTCCTCCAACCGCAGGATCGGCTCCCGCCCGCCGACGCGCGCGGCGGCCACCTCCGCCCACGGCAGTTGGTCGATCCGGCCGCAGCGGTCGGTGACCCGGTCGAGCGTGGCGTCGTGGAAGACCACCGGCACCCCGTCGGCGGTCACCCGGACGTCGGTCTCCAGGTACCGGTAGCCCATGGCGACGCAGGCCTCGAACGCCGGCATCGAGTTCTCCAGGTGCTCGATGGCCCCACCGCGGTGGGCCATCGCGATCGGGGTCGGCCCGTCGAGGAACGCATACCGGACGCCGACCACGGGCGACACGCTAACGCCGGTCGTCCCCTCCCCGGTCGAGGCCTCGGTGCCGCTGTCCAGGGCGGCCGGCAGCACGGCTGTCGGCCGCTGCGGCACCGGCGTGGTGACCTGGGCCCACAACCGTCCGGCGCCTTCGCAGCGGTCCTCTCCACTCGGCTCGGATCGGGGCGGGGCCCTCGTCGTCCGCAGCGCCCGCGGACCTGCCGATGACGGTGTCGCCCACACACGGCGCTGAGCACCCCGGGCCTCGATCAGCCTGGTGTATCCGTTATCCCCAACTGTGAAACCACAACACTCACAGGGACCCTCACACCAGAGGAGCGACAAGCCGAACTCACAACGACGCGCAACCGAACGACCTTGCCGGTGACGTCCACCCCGACCGGATGGTGGGGGAGTGCCAGGCGTGTCCTCCGGTCCTGTCGGTACCGCGGTCTACCGTGCGCTCCGTGGCCGAGCGACACGTGAAGCGGACGACGGACGAGGAGGCATCGACCGGGGCCGGGCTGCCCAGCCCCCGGCGGGGGAGCGGCACCGAGCGCCGCTGCGGCTGGTGCCGCCGGGTGCTGGCGCAGCAGGGTTCGGTCGGCAGGCCGCGCCAGTACTGCGGCCAGGCCTGCCGGCAGCGCGCCTACGAGCAGCGCTCCGCGACGGCGCGGGCCGGCCTGTCCGGCGACGTCGTCATGGTCAGACGCGCTGAGCTCGACGGCCTGCAGGACCGGCTGTACCAGTTGCGCTGCGCCCTGGAGGACGTGCAGACCCTGCTCAGCGAGCGGCCCACCAAGGCCGAGCTGGAACGGTCCCTGGCCGACCTGGTCCGCTCGACCGGCCGGCTGGACAAGCTCTGGGTCTCCGAGCGCGCCGGCTGACCGTCCGTCCCCGCCGGCGCCCGGTCAGTTGTCCGCGTCGTCGTTGACGTTGCCCTGCTCGGCACCGCCCGAGGGGTCGGAGTTGTTCGGCAGGTTCTCGCGGTCGGCGTCCCCGGTGTCGACCTGCTGCTCGTTGCCGGTGTCGGTGGTCCCGTCGCCTTGGTCCCCGCTCCCGGCGGCTGCGCAGGCGGTCATCGTCGCACCGCCTCCGAACAGCGCCAGGGCGGTCATCAGAGCGGCGATCAGGCGTCGGAGTTGCATGGTTCGACCCTAAGCAGCACCCGGTCGGCCTGCCCGTCGAGACGCCGGGCTGCCGAGGGACACCACCCGTAATTCGTCACAGTGACGGAATGGAGGTCCGGGGGAGTGAATGCGGGGAGAGGGGCCACCGAGCGCGATTGGGGGGACCGTCGGGTTGCCGGCCATCGCGGACGCCAGCCGGCCAGCCGGCCGGCCAGCCGGCACAGGTGTGGTCCGACGGGTCGGCGTCGCGGAGTCCGGATTCCGGCGGACCGAGCCGACGCGGCCGAGGCGGAGGACCGCCGAGGAGCTCGGGGCGGACACCAGGTCACCGCACAGCGGCCGCAGCGACGTCCTGGTCCGCACCGCACTCGACGCCCGGGTTTGCGCCGTGGGCGGTGATCGGCCCAGCCCGTCGGGCGTCTCGGCCCGGCAGCCCGATCCTGGTCCGACCGGCCCTTCCGCCCATGCATCCCCTACGCCGATAATGCACATTATGTCAACTAAGAGAGCCGCGGTCCTCCTCCACGAGTTTCCTGCCGGATGATCCGGCAATTGGGTGGCACACCCGCGCGCTGTACGTGCTGCGAGGGGACGACCAGTCCCCTGCGTGAGCTCCGCGCCCTCGCTCACCGGTCTTCCTGGGCGCTCGGTCCCCGGCCGTAGGCGCCTGCGGACGACACGGGCTCGACATCCGGTTGCCGGTCAGGTGAGCGTGAGGACGTCGTAGTCGGCGAAGCGCCGGTCAGCCGTGACGAGGACGAACCTCCGCCGGAGCGCCTGGGCGATGAGCATCCGGTCGAACGGGTCGTCGTGGTGACGTGGGAGCGCGCCGACGGCGAGGCCGTCCTCCACCGTGATCGGCAGCGCGTCGAACCCGTGGTGCTCGATCTGATCGGCGAGGTCGGTGGGGACGGAGAGCTTGCCGAGCGCCCCCTTGATCACCACCTCCCAGGCAGAGACGGCCGACACCGCAACCGCGGTGCTCGGATCCGCGATCGCCTCGCGCATCGCCGAGGTCAGCCGGCGGTCGTCGACCAGCCACCACAGCAGGACGTGCGTGTCGAGCAGGAGCGTCACGAGGACGAGGCACCGCGGAAGGCGGCCAGCACGCTCTCCGGCGTCTCGTCGAAGTCCTCGGCGATGACCACGCGCCCGCGCCAGGAACCCGGCTCCCGCCGTTGCCGGGGCGCCGAAACGGGGACCAGCCGGGCGACCGGCTTTCCCGCCCGGGCGATCACCACGTCCTCCCCTCGCTCGACGGCCTCGAGCAGGCGGGACAGGTGTGTTTTGGCCTCGTGGACGTTGACGCTCCGTTCCATGACCCCAGGGTGCTGACTAAGCCGGACTAAGTCAACTAGCGGCCCGATGACTTCCCGGGTCTGCGACCGTCAGCACGGCGACCCAGCGTGGACCCCGAGGAGGATCTGTGCCCAGCAACGTCACCCCGATCATCGTCACCCGCGATCTCGAGCGGCTGGCCCGCTTCTACACCGGCCTGACCGGTGGCACGCAGAACACTCGCATACCCGAGGACGGGCCGGCGTTCTACCTGGGGCTTCAGGTCGGGAACTCCGAGCTGGGCATCGTCAGTGACGAGTCGGTCGAGCTCGGCAGCCCCGGCCGGGTGTTGATCAGCCTTGAGGTCGCCGATGTCGACGCCGCCCTGGCACAGGTCGAGCTCCTGGGCGGCCGAGCGCCGGCACCTGCGAACGACATGCCGTGGGGCCAGCGCGTCGCGCACGTGACCGATCCCGACGGCAACGCCGTCAACCTGACGACGACGACGGCCTGAGGCACGGCGACCCCTGCTCGCCCACCTCGCCACTCCGCGGGAGCCGGCCCGCGTCTCAGCGACCGGACGCCGCGACGCGCAGGCCGAGCGCGACGAGGACGGTCCCGCTGACCGCCTCCAGCCGCCGGCGGATCCGCGGCCGGCGGAACCAGGTCCCGGCCCGGGCGACGCCGGCGGCCAGCGCCAGGTACAGGCCGGTCTCCACGGTGACCTGCAGCAGCCCGAGCAGCGCCGTTCTGCCCAACACCGAGCCCTCGGCCGGGACGAACTGCGGATAGGAGGCGATCATCAGGACGGCGGCCTTCGGGTTGGCCAGCTGCACGACCAGGCCCTCGGCGAACACCGTCCACCGGCACCGGAGACCCAGTGTTGGTGTCCACTCCCCCGGCATCTCCGGCGCCCGGCCCACGTGACGCGCCGCCCGCCAGGCACGAACGCCGAGCCCCAGCAGCACCGCGGCACCGACCACCCGCAGCACCAGGTAACCGATCTTCGATGCGGCCACGAGAGCGGCGAGACCTGTACCCGCGAACAACGCCCACGCGTAGAGACCCAGTTCCACCCCGAGCGCGGTGGGCACCGCCCCTGCCAGACCGCGCAGCGCTGCTCGGCGGATGACGAGTGCCATGGATGACGAGTGCCATCGCCGGCCCCGGCGAGGCTGCGATGAGCAACACCGCGGTGAGGAAGACCGGCAGCGTCGACACCTCCACGGCAGGGATGCTGACGCTGGTCCTTCCCCATCGTCGATCGTCTTGGCTTCGTTGGGTTGGGCTGTTTGGTAGTGTCACGTGTATATGAGCTTTGTTAGGGATAACGGCTACTTGATCATGAACCCGATCGGAGGTCGGCGTGCGGCTACGATGGCTCGGACATCGGCAGGGCGGATGGATCCCGTGACCCCGTCACCGTGCCGGCGAGCCGCCGCATGGTGCGCCCAGCGGGTGCGTCGACCTCCTGCGTTTGGCGGTGCAGGGGCCGGCCGGCGCTCCCGGCGCTGCCGGTTGGGAGCACGGACGGCGGTGGACGCGGCCGCCGCCGCGCTCGGCCGGCGCCTGGATCGGCGTGTGCCGAGCTCCCCCCTGTTCTTCATCGTCTGGTGTGGTGATGGGTGTGTTGTATCAGTTGTTAGGGATAACGGAATGGGTAGAGGGTTGTCCCCCGGCGCGTCCCGGCTGGACGACGGCGGGCTCCCAGGTGGATGGGGTTGACTCGCCGCCGTGGACGTCGCCGAGCGCATCTGGACCCGCGTGACCACGCCCGTCCCCGAGCTGCCGACGACGGTCCTGCTCGGCGCGCTCCTCGCCGCCGCCGTCGTCGTCGCCACCCCGAGGCTGTGGCGGCCGGCCCGCACCGTGGTGACCGTCGCCCACGAGGGCGCGCACGGCCTGGTGGCGCTCGCGGCCGGACGGCGGCTGGCGGGCATCCGGCTGCACTCGGACACCTCCGGTCTGACCGTGTCCGCCGGCCCGCCCACCGGGGCCGGGATGGTGCTCACCTGCGCGGCCGGCCATCTCGGCCCCGCCCTGTTCGGGCTGGGCGCGGCCGCGCTGCTGACCGCCGGCCACGGCGTCGGCCTGCTGTGGGCGCTGGTGGGTCTGCTGGCGCTGCTGCTGGTGCAGATCCGCAACTGGTACGGCTTGTGGTCGGTGCTGGTCTGCGGCGCGGTGCTGCTCGCCGTGACCGCGTGGCTCTCAGCGGCGGGTCAGGCCGCCTTCGCCGCCGTCGCCACCTGGTTCCTGCTGCTGGCCGCCCCGAAGACCGTGGTCGAGCTGCAGCGCGCCCGCCGCCGGCGGAGCGCGCCGCACTCCGACGCCGACCAGCTCGCCCGGCTCACCCGCGTTCCGGCGCTGCTGTGGGTTGGGGTGTTCCTCCTCGTCGACGTCGGCGCGCTGCTGCTCGGCGGCTGGTGGCTGCTCGCCAGGTGACGTGCTGGAACGGCCCTTGGCCCCGTCCAGAGGCTCGTCCCGAGCTTGCGAGGGATGAGGAGGACGGGGTCCTTTCTCAGCGCCGGCCGCGTCGCCGCGGTGCCACGCCGTGCGGCTGGCACACCGGGTCGACCTGCGGCGCGGGCGGGATCTCGGCCACGACCTCCTTCTCGGCCACGGTGATCCGCCGGCCGTGGTGGTGGACGTCGAGCGGGTCGCCCTCGGTGAGCCGGTAGGTGGCCTGGGTCGGCGTCACCGTGACGATCAGGTAGCGGCCCTGGTAGTTGAGCCGGAACCGCAGCCGGGTGATCCGCTCCGGCAGCCGGGGGGCGAACTGCAGCCGCCCGTCGTGGTCGCGCATCCCGCCGAACCCCGCGACGGCGACCGTCCAGCCGCCGGCCAGCGAGGCGATGTGCAGGCCGTGACCGGAGTTGCCGTGCAGGTTCTGCAGGTCGGTGAGCGTCGCCTCCCCCCAGTAGTCGTAGGCCAGCGCCAGGTGCCCGGTCTCGGCCGCCACGACCGCCTGCTGGGCGGCCGACAGCGAGGAGTCCCGCACCGTCCGCGCCTCGTAGTAGGCGAAGTCGGCGACCTTCTCCTCGTGGGTGAAGGCGTCGCCGCGCAGGTGCAGCGCCATCACCAGGTCGGCCTGCTTGACCACCTGCTTGCGGTAGATGTCGTAGTAGGGGTAGTGCAGCAGCAGCGGGTAGCAGTCGGGCGGGGTGTGCGCGAAGTCCCACTCCTGGTGGTGGGTGAACGCGTCGGACTGCATGTGCACGCCCAGCCGCGTGTCGTAGGGCACCGCCACGAGGTCCGCGGCGCGCTCCCACTCCTCCACCTCGTCGTCGGTGACGTCCAGGCGGCCGGCCACGTCCGGCTGCCGCTTGACCGCCGCGGCCGCCTCCCGCAGGTTCCGCTGCGCCATGAGGTTGGTGTAGACGTTGTTGTCCACCACCGCGGTGTACTCGTCCGGGCCGGTCACCCCGTCGATGCGGAAGCCGTGCTCGGCGTCGAAGTGCCCGAGCGAAGCCCACAGCCGGGCGGTCTCGATGAGCAACTCGGTGCCGTGGTCGCGGTCGAACTCCTCGTCGAGGGTGGCGTTGTGGTACCGGACGACGGCGTCGGCGATGTCGGCGTTGACGTGGAAGGCCGCCGTCCCGGCCGGCCAGTACCCGGAGGTCTCCTCGCCGCGGATGGTGCGCCACGGGAAGGCCGCGCCGCGCAGGCCCAGCACCCGGGCGCGCTCGCGGGCCAGGTCCAGGGTCGCGTGTCGCCAGCGCAACGCGTCGCGGGCGGCGGCCGGGGCGATGTAGGTGAGCACCGGCAGCACGTAGGTCTCGGTGTCCCAGAAGGTGTGCCCGTCGTAGCCGGGGCCGGTGAGGCCCTTGGCCGGGATGGGCTGGCGCTCGGCCCGCAGGCCGGCCTGCAACAGGTGGAAGACGCCGACCCGCACCGCCTGCTGCAGCTCGTCGTCGCCCTCGATCTCCACGTCGGCGTGCTGCCAGTGCGCGTCGAGCACGTCGCGCTGCTCGCGCAGCAGCCGCTCGAACCCGGCCAGCTTCGCCGTGGACAGGGCGCCCTCGACCTGGTCGCGCAGCGCGGCCGCCGACCGCCGCGACGACCACCCGTAGGCGAGGTACTTGACCAGCCGCACCGACGAGCCCTGCGGCAGGCGGGCGGCGAGGGTGAAGCGGGCGAGGTCCTCCCCGGCCTCGATGTCCTCGGTGGAGCTGTCGGGGACGTCGACGACGTGGTCCATGCCGGCGGCCATGCGCAGCCGGCTGCGCCGGGTGCGGTGCACCAGCACCGCCCGGTGCCCGCGGGCCACGGCCATCTCCTGCACCAGCGGCCGGGCCAGGGCGGCGGCGGCGCGGGGGTCGTCGCCCTCCGTGCCGCTGTCGACCGGCTCGTTGGCCAGGAGGTCCGACTGCAGGGCGATGTAGAGGTCACCCTGCCCGTCGGTGCACTCGACGGTGTACTCGATGGCGGCGATGGAGCGGCGGGCGAGCGAGACCAGCCGGGTGCTGGTGACCGCGACCGTGCGCCCGTTCGGCGAGCGCCACTCGGTGGTGCGGCGCAGCACGCCGCGGCGCAGGTCCAGGGTGCGCCGGTGCTCGACGATCTCGCCGTAGTCCAGGTCGAGCGGGGTGTCGCCGACCAGCAGCCGCACCAGCTTGCCGTCGGTCACGTTCACCACGGTCTGCCCCTGCTCGGGGAAGCCGTACCCGGCCTCGGCGTAGGGCAGCGGCCGCTCCTCGAAGAAGCCGTTCAGATAGGTCCCCGGGACGACGACCGGCTCGCCCTCCTCGAACGAGCCGCGCATGCCGATGTGCCCGTTGGCCAGCGCGAAGACCGACTCGTGGACGGCGAGCGAGGCGTGGTCCAGCCCGATCTCGGTCAGCGCCCACGGCTCCACCGGGAAGCTCGGCCGGCCCTCGGTCATGACCACTCCTCGCCGTGCTGGATCGTGTCGGCAACGACGGTGCGGCACTCCCGCACCGCGCGCAAGCCCGCTCAGGTCCCCGCGGCGCGGCGCACCGCCCGTGGGCGGGAAACGCGCTGTTCACCGACGCGCGCAGCGGGCGCGTCCTGCCTAGGGTCGGCTGGGCGGGACCCACGAGACCGCCCGTCCGCCCGAGCCGAGGAGAGCACCCATGGCCGACCGCCCGACGCCCCCGAGCCCCTACGAGTTCCTCCCGCAGGTGCCCAGCTTCGAGGTCACCAGCACCGACTGCGCCGACGGCACGCCGCTGCCCATGCCGCAGGTCAGCGGCGTCATGGGCGCCGGCGGGGAGGACCGCTCCCCGCAGCTGTCCTGGTCGGGCTTCCCCGAGGGCACCCGCAGCTTCGCGGTCACCGTGTACGACCCCGACGCGCCCACCCACAGCGGCTTCTGGCACTGGGCCGTGGCCGACATCCCCGCCTCGGTGACCGAGCTGCCCAGCGGCGCGGGCGACCGGGAGGGGTCCGGCCTGCCCGAGGGGGCGGTCCAGCTGCGCAACGACGCGGGCTTCCCCGGCTACGTCGGCGCCGCTCCGCCGGCCGGACACGGCCCGCACCGCTACTTCGTCACCGTGCACGCCGTCGACACCGAACGGCTGGACCTCACCCCCGACACCACGCCGGCGGTCCTGGGGTTCAACCTGTTCGGCCACACCCTCGGCCGGGCGACCCTGCTGGCCACCTACGAGCAGGAGTGACCAGCGGGGAGTGAGCGGCCGGCACGCCCGGGTGACCGCGCGCGGTGGAGGACGCCAGGTCGTTGCTCGAAGCCCTGAGCTCCTGTCCTCCAGTAGGCGCACCATGACGGGATGCCGAGGGGCCCGTCGCGCCGCGCGCAGCCCCGGCGTGCCCGCCGTGTCGGGCTGCTCCCGGCGCTGCTGGTGCTCCTCGGGGTGCTGGTCGTCCCCGGGCGGGCGGGAGCGGACGGGCGCCCGGCCGCCGAGATCGTCCCGGCGGTCACGGCCGCCTACGGGCCCACCGGAACCTTCGCGGTGGTCGTCGCCCGCCAGCAGACCCGCGCCGAGGGGCGATCGCTGCGCGCTGCCGAGGCGCGCAGCGCCCGCGTCGAGGCGGCGAGCGCGGACAACGGGCTGGCCGACCGGCCGTTCGCGACGGCCTCGCTGGCGAAGCTGTTCGTCGCCGAGGACGTCCTGCACCGCGCCCGGACCGGCGCGGTCGCCCTGGAGCCGGCCGACCTGGCGTGGCTGCAGGAGATGATCCGCAGCTCCGGCGACCTGGCCGCCTCGCTCCTGTGGGAGCGCTTCGACGGCGACCGCATGGTCCGCGACGTCGCCGCCCGCTACGGCCTCACCGGCACCGCACCGCCCCGGATCTCGGGGCAGTGGGGGGAGACGACGACCACCGCCCGCGACCTCGCCCGGTTCCTCACCCGGCTCCCGCTGGTCGCCCACCCCGCCGACGCCGCCACCCTGCTGGAGTGGATGCGCTCGGCCACGCCGACCGCCGCCGACGGCTTCGACCAGCGCTTCGGCATCCTCGGCACCGCACCCGGACGACCTGCGGTGAAACAGGCGTGGATGTGCTGCGTCGCCGGCGCCAAGCACCTGCACTCGACGGGCCTGGTCGGCTCCCGGGTCGTGGTGCTGCTCAGCGAGGTGCCGCAGTCGGTGAGCTGGGACGCGGCGCGCACGGCGCTGAGCGCGGCGGCGGCCGCGGTCCCGCCACCGCACGAGCCCTGCTGAGCCCGCTCAGGACGGGCCGCGGCCCCCGACGGGGAGCTCGCCGGCAGCGTCGTCCGGCAGCCCGATAGCGTCGTCCGGCAGCTCGGCGTCGCCGACGGTGGCCAACCGGGCGAAGCCGACCCGCTCGTACACGCGCGCGACGTCGTCGTCCCCGGCGACCAGGAACACCAGGTCGGCGCTCTCCCGGGCGTGCGCGGTCAGCGCGGACGCCAGCCCCGCGCCCAGCCCCCGGCCGCGCAGCCGCGGCAGGGTCGCGACGCCGACGATCTCGCTGACCTCGCCACCCCCGACGTCCACCGGGTTGTGCGAGCCGACCGCCACCGGTTCCCCGTCCTCGACCGCGACCATCAGCACGGTGCGCCCGCTGGCGATCCGCTCGCGCAGCACGGCGGTGCGCGCGGAGTCCACGGCCGTACCGACCGTCGTCCCACCGACCTTCGAGCGCGGGCCCGGGTGGGCGAAGGCGATGGAGGCCAGCCGCTCGTAGCGGGGCAGCCGGGGGTCGTCGGCGCCGACCAGGTAGAGCCGCACGCCGTGCGGCAGCAGCAGGTCCACCGGGTCCGCGGCGACCAGCAGCGGGGACTCCCGGACGGCCAGCCCGGCCGCCCGGACGGCGGCGGCGGCCGTGGGCGAGCACTCGTCCACCCACTCCAGCGCCACCGGCAGCCCTGCCCGCCGCTGCAGCGCCACGGCGGCGCGCACGTCGTCGGCGGTGACCGCCTCCCCCGGCCGCGGACGCGCCGGGTGGGGCCAGGCGGGAGTGCCGACCGGGACGTCGACGGCGCCGGCTGTCTCGGTGCGCGCGTCCGGCAGCGGCGCGGCGGCGAAGTACCGCTCGATGCACTCGAGCAGCCCGGGCGAGGGGGGCACACCGGCACCCTAGACGGCCGGCGGGACGACGTCGGGGGCCCGACCGGCTGCTGGGCCTGCCGGGCAACCCGCGCGGGTGAGGCCGACCGGCCGGACGGCACGATGGGCGCCGTGACGGCAGAGACACGACAGCACGTCTCGCCCTACGCGGTGTTCGACCGCGCCTCGTGGCGGGCCCTCGCGGCCGGCAGCCGGCCGCCGCTCGACGAGGCGCAGCTGACCTCGCTGGCCAGCCTCGGCGACCGGATCGACCTCGACGAGGTGGCCACGGTCTACCTGCCGCTGGCCGGACTGCTGCGGCTGCACGTCGAGGCCAGCCGGCGGCTGTGGGCGGCGCAGAGCGAGTTCCTCGGCGACTCCACCGCCAAGGTGCCCTACGTCATCGCGGTGGCCGGCAGCGTCGCCGTCGGCAAGAGCACCACCTCGCGGCTGCTGCAGACCCTGCTCGCGGCCGGGCCGGGTTCCCCGCGGGTCGACCTGGTGACCACCGACGGCTTCCTGCTGCCCAACGCCGAGCTGGCGGACCGTGGGCTGCTCGGCCGCAAGGGCTTTCCGGAGAGCTACGACCGGCGGGCCCTACTGCGCTTCCTGGCCGACGTGAAATCCGGACGCGGAGAGGTCAGCGCCCCGCTGTACGACCACCAGTCCTACGACGTCGTCCCGGGCGCCCGCCAGGTCGTCGACCGCCCCGACATCCTGGTGCTCGAGGGGCTCAACGTGCTGCAGGCCGGCCGGCTGCCCGACGCCAGCACCCCCGAGGTCTTCCTCTCCGACTTCTTCGACTTCTCCGTCTACGTCGACGCCGCCGAGTCCGACATCCAGCGGTGGTACGTCCACCGCTTCCTCACGCTGCGCCGGACGGCGTTCGCCGACACCGGCGCCTACTTCCACCGCTTCGCCGACCTGACCGACGAGCAGGCGCGCCGGACCGCTCTCGACATCTGGGCCGCGGTCAACGGCCCCAACCTCCGCGACAACATCGCCCCGACCCGGTCGCGGGCCCGGCTGGTGCTGCAGAAGGCCGCCGACCACGAGGTGCGCCGGATCCTGCTGCGCAAGATCTGACGCCTGGTCCCCGAGCGGGGCCGGGCCCGCGTCGTTGTTGGTGACTTCTTGACTTTTTCAGCTGTCAGTTGGGGATAACGGGAATGGCAGCGGAGTACTCCGCCGCGAGGCGGCGCCACCGCACCGCGGGAGGAGTCCGGCGCGGCGCCGGCGCCCGCAGAGCAGCTACGCCTGCGCGCCGGCCGGCACGGCGTCGGCCGCCGTCCCCAGGTCGTCCGGTGCGCCCTCGACCCGGCTCGGGAGCCGCGCCACAGGACCCGGCGCGGGCTCGGGCTCGGCGAACGCCTCGGGCGGCGGGCACGAGCAGACCAGGTTGCGGTCGCCGTGAGCCTGGTCGATCCGGCGCACCGGCGGCAGGTAGCCGCGACCGCGCAGCGCGGGCAGCGGGTACACCGCGACCTCCCGCGGATAGGGCCGGTCCCACTCCCCGACCACCATCGCCAGCGTGTGCGGCGCGTTGCGCAGCGGGTTGTCCGTCCGGTCGTACTCGCCGGTGGCCACCTTCTCGATCTCGCCCCGGATGGCCACCATCGCATCGACGAACCGGTCGAGCTCGCCCACGTCCTCGCTCTCGGTGGGCTCGACCATCAGCGTGCCGGCGACCGGGAAGCTCATCGTCGGCGCGTGGAAGCCGTAGTCGATCAGCCGCTTGGCGATGTCGTCGTTGGTGATCCCGGTGGCCTTGGTCAGCGGCCGGACGTCGAGGATGCACTCGTGCGCGACCAGCCCGTCCGCGCCGGTGTAGAGCACCGGGTAGTGCTCGCGCAGCCGGGTGGCGAGGTAGTTGGCGGCGAGGATCGCGTGCTCGGTGGCGAGGGTCAGCCCGTCGGGGCCCATCAACCGCAGGTAGGCCCAGGAGATCGGCAGGATGCCGGCCGACCCCCACGGCGCCGCGGACACGGTCGGCCCGGAGGCGCCGGTGTCCACGACCGGGTGGCCGGGCAGGAACGGCACCAGGTGCGCCGCGACGCCGATCGGCCCGACGCCGGGCCCGCCGCCGCCGTGCGGGATGCAGAAGGTCTTGTGCAGGTTGAGGTGGCTGACGTCGGAGCCGAACCGCCCCGGCCGGGCCAGGCCGACCATCGCGTTGAGGTTGGCGCCGTCGACGTAGACCTGGCCGCCGGCGTCGTGCACCGCCGCGCAGACCTCCCCGATCCCGGTCTCGAAGACACCGTGCGTCGACGGGTAGGTGATCATGACCGCGGCCAGCCGCTCGGCGTGCTGGTCCACCTTCCGCTGCAGGTCGTCGACGTCGACGTTGCCCGCCTCGTCGCAGGCCACCACCACGACCCGCATGCCGGCCATGACCGCGCTGGCCGCGTTGGTGCCGTGCGCCGACGACGGGATCAGGCACACGTCGCGCTGCTCCTCGCCGCGGGAACGGTGGTAGCCGCGGATGGCCAGCAGGCCGGCGAACTCCCCCTGCGACCCGGCGTTGGGCTGGACGCTCACCGCGGCGTACCCGGTGACCTCGGCCAGCGCGGTGCACAGCTCGTCGATCAGCTGCCGGTACCCGCGGGCCTGCTCGGCCGGGGCGAACGGGTGCAGCTGGGCGAACTCCGGCCAGGTGATCGCCGCCATCTCCACCGCGGAGTTCAGCTTCATCGTGCACGAGCCCAGCGGGATCATGGTGCGGTCGAGTGCCAGGTCCTTGTCCGCCAGCGACCGCAGGTGACGCAGCAGCGCCGTCTCCGAGCGGTGCGCCGCGAACACCGGGTGGGTGAGGAAGGGGGTGCGCCGGCGCAGCTCCGGTGCGAGGGCGTCGGCGCCGTCGTCGTCCAGCACCGCGACATCGACCGGGACGCCGAAGGCCTCGGCCACCGCGCGGAGCGTGTCGACCGTCGTCGTCTCGTCGCAGGCGACGCCGACGGTGTCGTCGTCCACCCGGCGCAGGTTGATCCGCCGCGCCGCGGCGGCGGCGACCACCTCGGCTGCGCGGCCGGGCACCCGGGCCTGCACGGTGTCGAAGAACCGGTCGTGGACCACCTGCACTCCCCCGGCCCGCAGCCAGGCCGCCAGCGCCTGCGCGCCGCGGTGCACCCGGGCGGCGATCGCGGTGAGCCCCTCGGCGCCGTGGTAGACCGCGTAGGCGCCGGCCATGACGGCCAGGAGCACCTGGGCGGTGCAGATGTTGCTGGTCGCCTTCTCCCGGCGGATGTGCTGCTCGCGGGTCTGCAGGGCCAGCCGGTAGGCGACGTCGCCGTCGGCGTCCACCGAGACGCCGACCAGCCGGCCGGGCAGCTGGCGGGCCAGCCCCTCGCGCACCGACAGGTAGCCGGCGTGCGGACCGCCGTACCCCATGGGGACGCCGAAGCGCTGCGAGCTGCCGCAGGCGACGTCGGCACCCCACTCCCCCGGCGCCTCGAGCAGGGTGAGTGCGAGCAGGTCGGCGGCGACGACGACCGCGGCGCCCGCCCGGTGCGCGGCGGCGGCCAGCGCGCGGTGGTCGCGGACCGCGCCGGACGCGCCCGGGTAGGACAGCAGGACGCCGAACGCGCCGGCCTCGGGCAGGTCGGCCGGCCAGCCGGCGGACAGGTCGGCGACGTGCAGCCGGATGCCCTGCGGCTCGGCGCGGGTGTGCAGGACGGCGAGGGTCTGCGGCAGCGTGTCGGCGTCGACGACGAAGACGGCCGGGTCGTCGCCGCCCCGCCTGCCTGCCCGACGGACCAGGGTCATCGCCTCGGCGGCGGCGGTGGCCTCGTCGAGCATCGAGGCGCCGGCGACCGGCAGGCCGGTGAGGTCGGCGACCACCGTCTGGAAGGTGAGCAGCGCCTCGAGCCGGCCCTGGCTGATCTCCGGCTGGTAGGGGGTGTAGGCGGTGTACCAGGCCGGGTTCTCCAGGACGGCGCGCTGGATGACCGCCGGCGTGACCGTCGCGGAGTAGCCCAGCCCGATCATCGAGGTGTAGACGTCGTTGGCCGCGGCGCGCTCGCGCAGCAGCCGCAGCACGGTCGCCTCGTCGGCCGCGGGCGGCAGGTCCAACGGGGCGCGGTCGCGGACGCCCTCGGGCACGCACGCGTCGACCAGCGACTGCAGTGTCGGGTGACCGACGGCGGCGAGCATCGCCGCGGTCTGCTCGGGTCGCGGGCCGATGTGCCGGCCGGCGAAGGACCCCGCGGGGTCCAGCGAGCTCAGTGCAGGGAGGGCATCACGACCGCGGTCCACCACCACTGGCAGGCTACCAGCGGACATGAGCCGGCCCGGCGGCGTCGTCCTGCCCGGCGTGGTCCTGCGGATGATCAGCTCACCTGGTCGTCGTGCGTCCGGGCTCACCGTCGACGGTGAGCCCGGACGCACGACGGTGAGCTCAGCTGGTCATCCGCAGGACGGCGGTGGTGGGTTCCCCGCTGCCCCGGGGTGGGTCACACCGCGGCGCGGCGGCGGCGGCGCAGCGAGAGCTCGTCGTCGGTCGGGTGCACGGTGCCGCCGTCGATGCGCTCGGCGGGCAGCTCGGCGATGTCGCCGGACAGCTCGCGCAGCGCGCCGGAGACGGCGATGCCGAAGACACCCTGGCCGCCGGCGAGCAGGTCGACGACCTCCTCGGCGGAGGTGCACTCGTACACCGTGGCGCCGTCGGAGAAGAGCGTGACGTTGGCGAGGTCCTTGATCCCGCGGTTGCGCAGGTGGTCGACCGCCTTGCGGATGTTCTGCAGGGACACCCCGGTGTCCAGCAGCCGCTTGACCACCTTCAGCACGAGGATGTCGCGGAAGGAGTACAGCCGCTGAGTGCCCGAGCCGGTCGCGCTGCGGACCGACGGGGCGACCAGCCCGGTACGGGCCCAGTAGTCCAGCTGGCGGTAGGTGATGCCGGCAGCGGCGCACGCCGTCGGGCCGCGGTACCCGACGAGGTCGGTGTCGACCTCGTCGTAGGACGGTGCCCCCACGGCGGCGTCGCTGAAGAGCTGACCCTGGGAGCCGTTGCTCTGGTCGCTCACGTCAGCGTCCTCCTCTGCGTTCCGCAGCGGTCGCCGCGGTGGCCCGGTGTGACGCTGGGTCGTGTCACTGCATGTCCCAGGCGTCACACCGGTGTTGTTCGCCGACGGTAAGCCGGGGCCAGGAGCGGGTCAACTGAGCCCGGCGGCGTGTCGCGGCACTCATCCAACCGAGGGGTATCGGCAGGTGCGGCACCGCAGTTGAGCCCGCGGGCCCGCGGATCGTCCCGCTCGCGGTGCTCCCGCGGTCGCCCTCAGGCCGGTCCGCCGGAGCCGGAGCCGGCGCCGAAGTCCTCCGGTGAGATCTGGTCGAGGAACTCGCGGAACTTCTCGACCTCGTCCTCCTGCTCGTCGGGGATCTCGATGCCCACCTCGTCGAGCAGGTCCTCCGCGCCGAAGATGGGCGCGCCGGTGCGGACGGCGAGGGCCACGGCGTCCGACGGGCGGGCGCTGACCACCCGCTCGTCGCCGAAGACCAGCTCGGCGATGTAGATGCCGTCGCGCATCTCGGTGATGTTGACCGCCTCGAGGGTGGCACCCAGCGCGCGGATCACCTCGCGCAGCAGGTCGTGGGTCATCGGCCGCGCCGGGCGCACGCCCTGCTGCTCGAAGGCGATCGCGGCGGCCTCGACCGCGCCGATCCAGATGGGCAGGTACCGCTCCCCCTGCGTCTCCTTGAGCAGCAGGATGGGCTGGTTGCCGGGCAGTTCGACCCGGACGCCGACGACTCGGAGTTCCTGCACGGTGGGGCTCCCTCAGCTGCGGCCCGGGGACGGGCGGTGGATCGGTTCTGGCGGCTGGTGGACGACGTCGGCTGCGGGGTCGGCTGCGGGGCTTCCGGTTCTCGGGCCCGACGCCGACCACGGTACGCCCGAGTCAGGGACGCAGGAGGTCCCGCAGGCGCGCCTCCAGCAACGCGCCGTGCAGCTGCGCCGACAGCGCGGCCAGCTCCCGGAGCTTCTCGGTGGCCCGGGTGCGCGCCTCCTCCGAGCGGGCCCGCAGGACCGGGGCCACCAGCTGCTCGACCAGCCCGGCCGCCCGCTCGGCACCGTTCTGGTACACGCGCAGGTGCCGGGGCTCGATGCCGTGGCGGGCCAGCCCCGCCGCCGCGCGGGCGATCGGCAGGTCGGCGACCGGGTGCCAGCCGTCGACGTCGGGGGCCAGCAGCCCGAACTGCACGCAGTCGGCCAACTGCCCCGGCTCCAGCCCGGCCGCGCGGGCGAACTGCTCGGGCGCCAGGCTGCCGGCCTCCGGCTCCTGCGCCGGCCCGGCCGCCGCCTGCGGCGGCGCACCGGGCAGCGGCTCTCCCCGGTCGAGGGCGTCGAGGTGCTCCTTGATCACCCGCAGCGGCAGGTAGTGGTCGCGCTGGGCGACCAGCACGTACCGCAGCCGGTCGACGTCGGCCGCGGAGAACTTCCGGTAGCCCGACGGCGTGCGCTGCGGGTGGACGAGGTCCTCGGACTCCAGGTAGCGGATCTTGCTGATCGTGACGTCCGGGAAGTCCTCGCGCAGGACGGTGAGCACCTCGCCGATCGTCAGGCGGGGGGTGTGCCGGTCGTCGGCGTCCCCGACCGCGGAGGCGCGGGAGGGCACCACGGTCACGCCGCCGCCGGCACCGGCGCCGTGCTCCTGCGCGTGCCGGACCCGGTCACGCGCGAGCGGCGGGCTCGCTCGTGCGCGGGCCGGTCAGGTAGACGAGCCGGAACTTGCCGATCTGCACCTCGTCGCCGCCGGCCAGCGTCGCCACGTCGACCGGCTCGCGGTTGACGTAGGTGCCGTTGAGGCTGCCCACGTCGTGGACGGAGAACCCGCCGCCCTCGCGGTGGAACTCCACGTGCCGGCGGCTGACGGTGACGTCGTCGAGGAAGATGTCGCTGTCGGGGTGCCGGCCGGCGGTGGTGACGTCCTGGTCGAGCAGGAAGCGGCTGCCGGCGTTGGGGCCCCGCTTGACGACCAGCAGCGCCGACCCGGCCGGCAGCGACTCGACCGCGCCGGCGTGGGCCTCGCTCTCGCTGACCTCGGGGGTCTCGGCGGAGTCCTCGCCGCCCACCTTGGGGATGACGCTGGTGGACTCGCCGATCCGCTCCTGGGACAGCGCCGCGCCGCACTGCGCGCAGAAGCGACTGCCCTCGGGGTTGTTGTGGCCACAACGAGTGCAGTGCACGTCTGTCTCCTCCGGTGCGGGTCGGCAGCGCCGCGGACCTGGGTGCTCGGCCGGGGGACGGCGGGCCGGACGGTCCGCCGCGGGTCGGCCGCCGTGTCGGTCGCGGCGGGCTGTGGATCATGGAACCAGTGGCCGACCCGGGGGTCAACCACACGTACAGGGTGAGCCTCGCGGTGCCCGCAGCGGGCTGCGCGGTGCCCCGCCCTGGGGAAGCATAGGAGAAGGACTCCCCGCCCCCACCACGGAAGGACCCCGTCCTCCCCGGCCTCCCTGCAGGGTCCCGCCGCGAGCCTGCGAGTGGCGGGGGGCAGGGAGGTCCTCACTGGGGCCGGCGGCGGGGCCCTGCAGGAACCGTCAGGGAGCGTCGACCAGGGCCTGGTAGGCGGGGGCGTCGAGGAGGCCGGCGGTGGGGTCGCCGGCGTCCGCGGGGATCCGGACCTCCACCAGCCAGCCGGCGCCGTAGGGGTCGGCGTTGACCGTCTCGGGGGCGTCGGTGAGCGCCTCGTTGACCGCGGTCACGACCCCGGCGACCGGCGAGTAGACGTCGGAGACCGACTTGGTCGACTCCACCTCGCCGATGGGGTTGCCCGGTGTCACCTCGGCGCCGACCTCCGGCAGCTGCACGAAGACGATGTCGCCCAGGGCGTCCTGCGCGTGGTCGGTGATGCCCACCCGGACGACGGTCGCCGCGCTCCCCTCACCCTCCAGGACCAGGGCCCACTCGTGCTGCTCGGTGTAGCGGCGGTCGTCGGGGGTGGTCATGCGGCGGCGTCTCCTGTGCGGGGGAAGGGGTGGGCCGGTCGGGTGTCAGTTCCCGTCGTCGGCGTCGGGGGAAGCGTATTGAGGCTCCTCCAGCGGCCGCAACGCGTCGACCACGACCCGCTGGGACTGCGCGATGTCCACGCTGCCGCCCTGGCGGCCGACCCGGTCGACCACGCCGCCGGGGATGTTCATCGCCGTCTGCAGGTCCTGCGGGGAGCCGATGACGAGGACCTCGTAGGGGCTGCTCACCGGGGTGCCGTCGACCAGCAGGTCGCCCGGCTCGCCGGTGACCGCGGTGGACGCCCCGACCCGGACGCCGTCGATCTGCATCGTCTCCGCGCCGGCGCCCCGCAGCTCCTGCACCGCGTCGAGCAGGTCGGCGACCCGCACCTGCCGCTCCGGGTCGCGGATGGTCACGACCAGCCCCGGCCCCTGGGCGGCGACGGTGCCGTTGAGGACGCCCAGCGCCTCGGCCCGCCGCCGGGCCTCCTCCAGCGCGGCCGCGGACCGGCTGTCGGAGCCGGTGAGCTCGCGCAGCGCGGAGCGCTGGTCGGCGATCTGGGCGCGCAGCAGGTCCTCGCGGGCGTCGAGGGTGTCGAGGATGCTCACCAGGTCCTCCTCGCGCAGGCCGGCGAGGTCCTCGTCGGTGCCGGTGTTGCGCACCTGGACGGCGATGGCGAAGCCGAGCAGCAGGGTGAGCACGCCGATGAGCAGCGCGGCCAGCGGGTCGCGCCGGCGGCGCCGGCCGGGCGCCGGGCCCACGTCCGCCGCGGGGTCGTCCGCCGCGGGGTCGTCCGCCGCGGGGTCGTCCGCCGCGGGGTCGTGCGCCGTGGTGTCCGCCGTGGTGTCGTCGGAGCCCGCGGTGGACGGCTCCTCCGCCGTCCCCCGGCGCCGCTCGGCCGCGGACGGCGCGACGCCGTCCACGCCGTGGCCCGGTCGCCGGTCGTCGCTCATGCCCGGAACACGTGTCGTCGGATGGCGGCGGCGTTGCCGAAGATGCGGATGCCGAGGACGACGACGACGGCCGTCGAGAGCTGTGCGCCCACGCCGAGCTGGTCGCCGAGGAAGACCACCAGCGCGGCGACCACCACGTTGGACACGAAGGAGATGACGAACACCTTCGCGTCGAAGATGCCGTCGAGCCGGGCGCGGGCGCCGCCGAAGACGGCGTCCAGCGCGGCGACCACGGCGATCGGCAGGTAGGGCTGCAGCCACAGGGGGACGGTCGGGTCGAACACCAGGCCGAGGACGACGCCGAGGGCCAGGCCGAGGATCGGGATCACGGTCAGCCTCCCGGCGTGGGGTCGGGGGCGGCGCTGGCGGAAGGCAGGGCGGCGGAAGGCAGGGCGGCGGGCTCCTCGGACACCGGGGCGGCGGAGCGGAGCTCGCGGGAGCTCCCGGCGGGCAGGGACAGCTCGTCCTCCTGGGCGAACTCGAACCGCAGTCGGTAGGTCTTCGAGATGACGGCGAGGGCGCCGACCTCGGGGCTGGCCAGGAACCGCGACCGCAGGGTCTCGGGGTCGCCGACGGCGCTGACCAGGTACGGGTTGGTCACCGGCCGGAAGTCGACCAGCACGGCCTCACCGGCGAAGCGGATGGCCGAGGTGGGCCCGAGCTGCTGGCCGTTGACGCCCACGGCCTCGGCGCCGGCGGCCCACAGCGCGTTGACCACCAGCTGCAGGTCGCCGTCGCGCACCAGCCCGCGGGGGTCGGCCTCCCCCGCCCCGCCGACCGGGTCGGCGTCGGCGTCGGGCTCGGCATCGGCCAGGGTGACCAGCAGGCCGGGGCCGCTCACCGGCGCGACCGCGGCGGCCAGCTCGGCGTCGGCCAGCTCGTCGAGGGCCCGCTGGCCGACGGCGCTGCTGGCCAGCGCGTCGTCCCGGGTGGCGGCGACGTCGGCGCGCAGTCGCTCGAGGTCCGCGGCGAGCGCGTCGGTGGTCGCCGACTCGGTCTCGACGTCGCCGACCAGCGCCGCTCGCACCTGCTCGCGGCCCTGCGCCCCAGCCGCGGCCCCGCCGTAGGTGACGGCGGCCAGCACCCCGGCGACGGCCGTGACCAGCGCGACCGCGACCTGCCCGCCGCGGCGCCGGAACGGTGCGGGGGCCGCCCCGGCCGCGGCCCGCGCGCGGGCGCGCCGCTCGTAGGCCGGGTCGAGGGTCTCGGCCAGCACCTGGTCGAGCAGCGAGGCGCCCAGCGAACGCGGCCCCCCGCCGCGGCGCGGCGTCGAGGTCACCGCGGTGCTCCGGCGGCGGCCCGCTCGGCGCGCACCAGGCCCACCACCTGGACGACGTAGAGGACGCCGGCCAGGACGTAGAGCGCCCCTCCCCAGATGGTGAACGCGTAGGCCACCGGACGGGCGACGGCCACCACCGGCCCCTCGCCGTCGGCCAGCAGCAGCAACGGGAAGGCGTAGAGCAGGGTGAACGTCGCCGCCTTGCCCAGGTAGTGCACCTGCAGCGGCGGGTAGCCGTAACGGCGCAGCACCAGCAGCGCCGCCCCGAGCACCACCTCGCGGCCGACGAGCACGGCGACCACCCACAGCGGCACGACGTCGCGCAGCACGAAGGCGACCAGCGTGGCGACGACGTAGAGCCGGTCGGCGGCCGGGTCGAGCAGCGCGCCCAGGCGGCTGGACTGGCCGAGCGCGCGGGCGAGCCTGCCGTCGGCCCAGTCGGTGACCCCGGAGACGGCCAGCACCACCACGGCCCAGCCGTCGGCGCGCGGGCCCAGCAGCAGCCACAGGAACAGCGGCACGCCGAGCAGGCGCAGCAGCGACAGCGCGTTGGGGACGGTCCAGACCCGGTCGGGCAGCCGGTTGCGGTCGGCTCCGAGCGGCGTGCCCGACGAGGCCGGGGCAGCAGCCGGCCCCCCGTGGGACGACGTCACAGAACCTCCAGCCCGCTGCGCACCTCCACCGAGGCTAGTGGCCCGCGCCGACGGTCTCCGGGGCGGCGCACCGCGAGGCCCACCCCTGGGCCCACTCCGAGCCTGCGGAGGGTACCGGGCGGCCCCTGCAGGTAGCAGGACCCCGTCCTCCTCACCCCTCGCAAGCTCGGGGCGAGCCTCGGGACGGGGCCGCGGCGGGCAGGGGGGTCCTCGCTCAGGCGGGCACGGCGGTCAGCGACGCCGGCGCCGGCTCGTAGCCCAGCGGGCGGCGGGTGAAGCTGCCGGTGCCGTGGGAGACCGAGCGCAGCGCCCCCGCGTAGGTGAGCAGCTCGATCTCGGGCACCTCGGCGCGCACCGTCGTCCGGTCGCGGTCGGGGTCGGCGTCGCTGCCGGTGACCCGGGCCCGCCGGCCGGACAGGTCGCTCATCACCGCGCCCACGTACTCGCCGGGGACGACGACCGCCACGTCGCACCACGGTTCGAGCACCCGGGTGCCGGCGGCCGCGGCCGCCTCGCGCAGCGCCAGCGCCCCGGCCGCCTGGAAGGCCGCGTCGGAGGAGTCGACCGAGTGGGCCTTGCCGTCGACCAGGGTGAGGTGGACGTCGACGATCGGCCGGTCGCCGGAGACCCCGCGCTCGGCCTGGGTGCGGATGCCCTTCTCCACGCTGCCGTGGAACTGGCCGGGCACCGTACCGCCGACGATGCGCTGCTCGAAGACGACGCCGGAGCCGGGCGACCCGGGCTCGGCCTCGACCACCACGATGGCGTACTGCCCGTGCCCGCCGGACTGCTTGACGTGCCGGCCGGTGACCCGGGCGGAGCCGGCGAGCGTCTCCACCATGGGAACCCGCACCGGGACGGTGTTCACCCCCACGCCGTGCCGGGTCCGCAGCCGCTCGAGCAGCACCTCGGCGTGCGCCTCGCCGATGCACCACAGCAGCAGCTGGCCGGTGTCGGGACGGCGCTCCAGCCGCACCGTCGGGTCCTCGGCGGCCAGCCGGGCCAGGGCGGTGGCCAGGCGGTCCTCGTCGGCCCGGGACGCCGCGTCCACGGCGACCGGCAGCTGCGGGGCGGGCAGCTCCCAGGGCGGCACCAGCCGCGGGTCCTCGGGCGAGGACAGCGTGTCGCCGGTCTCGGCGGAGGTGAGCCGGGCGACGGCGCAGACGTCGCCGGCCGGGCAGGCGGCGACCGGGCGCAGCGCCGCCCCCAGCGGGGAGGAGACCGCGCCGACGCGCTCGTCGACGTCGTGGTCGGGGTGGCCGCGGTCGGCCATGCCGTGCCCGGAGACGTGGACGGGGGTGTCCGGCCGCAGGGTGCCGGAGAAGACCCGGACCAGGGAGACCCGGCCCAGGTAGGGGTCGGTCGTCGTCTTGACCACCTCGGCCACCAGCGGGCCGTCGGGGTCGCACGACAGCGGGGACGCCGGGGAGCCGTCGGGGCGGGTGGCCGGCGGGCAGCCGTGCTCCAGCGGGCTCGGGAAGGCCGAGACCAGCAGGTCCAGCAGCTCGGGGACGCCGACGCCGGTCAGCGGCGCGACGCACAGGATCGGGTGGAAGTGGCCGCGGGCGACCGCCGTCTCCAGGTCGGCGACCAGGTCGGCGACGACGAGCTCCTCGCCGGCCAGGTAGCGGTCCATGAGGGTCTCGTCCTCGCTCTCGCCGATGATCCCCTCGATCAGCTCGGCGCGCAGCCGGTCGGCGTCCTGGGCGTCCGCGCCGTTCGTGTCGGGGTGGGGCTCGAGCAGCGAGACCAGCCCGGAGACGGCGCCGTCCGGCCCGCGCTGGAGCAGGTGCAGCGGGAGGACGCCGTCCCCCAGCTCGGTGCGGCAGGCGCGCACCGCGTCGTCGACGTCGGCGCGGGGACGGTCCAGCTGGGTGATCACCACGGCGCGCGGCATGCCGACGGCCGCGCACTCGTCCCACAGCGCGACCGTGGTCGCGTCGACGCCACCCACCGCGGACACGACGAACAGCGCGGCGTCGGCGGCGCGCAGGCCGGCGCGCAGCTCGCCGACGAAGTCGGGTGAGCCGGGGGTGTCGAGCAGGGTGAGGCGGTGCCCGGCGTGCTCGACGGTGGCGACGCCGAGCGACACCGACCGCTGCTGCCGGACCTCCACCTCCTCGCTGTCCAGGCAGGTGGTGCCCTCCTCGACCCGGCCGGCGCGCGGCAGGGCGCCGGTGGCGGCCAGCAGCGCCTCGGCGAGGGTGGTCTTGCCCGCGGCCGCGTGGCCCACCAGGGCCACGTTGCGCACCTTCTCGGCCGGTCGCGGGGCGGGTGCGGTCCCGGTGTCCTTGGCCACGCCGGCTCAGCCTGCCGCTGCCGGGACGACGGCGCAGGTGCCCGCCGGGTAGAAGACCCCGGTGTGCCCGTCGGGGTCCCACCGGACGACGTAGGGCGGCCCCCCGCCCTGCCCCCGGACCTCGAGCACCTCGCCGGTGCGTTCCGGCTCTCCCTGGTGGGTGGACCGGACGACGATCCTGTCCCCGACTCGCGCTTCCACGGTGACCTCCCGGCGACGGACCCGGACTGTGTGGGGTGTGACACAGCCTGCCTCCGGGCCTGGGGCGGATCAAGGGGCCCCTCTCCGGCACGGCAGGCCCGGCGGCGGGCCCCGACGGGGTACCCGCCCCCGGGGCCCGTGCTGGGCCGGTGACCAGCAGCGGACACGCGCCTGGCCAGGAGCAGGGCACGCGCCGTCCCCCGCGCGGCCTGGGCTCGGCCTGGGCTCGGCCGTTCCCTGCCGGAGTGCGGTTGTCGCGTCCCGCTTCGAGCGCCCTCGTCCCCAGGTGTGCGGTGGTGCTCGCGGAGATGTTGCATCTAGTTGGGGATAACGGATATGCCGCACGATCGGGACGGCGCCGCGAGGCTCCCGGGCGTCCTCGCTCCCCCGCGTGTCCCCGGAAGCCCTGGCGGTCCCGCACGACTTGGGGGTGACGGTGCGCTCGCCGGTCGCCCCTCGAGCCGCCGCGCCCGGCCGGGAGCGTCCCCGGGTCCTGGCGGGCCGGACGAGGCCGTGCCGGAACGCGCCCTCCCCCGCTGGGACCACCGGTCGGCGGGCGGTGGCACACGACGTGCTCCGCGGGGCGCCCCGGACAGCGCAGGGGCCGCTCCCGGTCCCTCGGGAACGGCCCCTGCTCCGGCGGGCGGACCGCAACCCGGACCGGCGGGTCCTCACCCCCCGACCATGTGGCCGGAGGCCTGCGGGGGATGGCGCTCGGGCGCACGGGGGACGGTCCCTCAGTCGAAGAGGACCACCCCTCGGATGTTCTTGCCGGCCTTCATGTCGGTGAAGCCCTGGGCGACCTGCTCGAGGGTGTAGGTCCGCGTGACGAGCTCGTCGAGCTTGAGCGTGCCGGCCGCGTACTGGGCGAGCAGGTTGGGGATGTCCCACCGCGGGTTGCACCCGCCGAAGAGCGCTCCCTGCAGCCGCTTCTGGAACACCGTGAACATCGTGTGGTGGATCGGGATGCCGACCGACTGTCGCATCCCCCCGGTCCCGGTGAGGACGACGGTGCCAGCCTTGCGGATGGAGTTGACCGCCTCGGCGATGTGGTCGCCGTTCACGACACCGACGGTGACGACGGTCGCGTCGGCCCCCTGCCCGTTGGTCATCGACTGGGCGAGGGCGGTCGCCTCCTTCATGGTGTCGGTGGCGTGCGTCGCGCCGAGCTTCACGGCGGTCTCCCGTTTGAACTCGACCGGGTCGACGGCGATGACCGCGCGGGCGCCGATGGCGTGGGCGGCCTGCACGCTGTTGATCCCGACCCCACCGACGCCCATGACGATGACCACGTCACCGGCTCGGGCGTCGGACATGTTGGTCACCGATCCCCATCCCGTGGCGACGCCGCAGCTGACCAGTGCGGCCTTGTCCAGCGGCACGTCACGGTCGATCTTCACCACCGACCGGGCGTCGACGACCGTGTGCTCGCTGAACGCCGAGACGCCGGAGGTCTGCACGACCGGCCTGCCCTGGTAGGTCATCCGGAAGCTGGTGGGGTCGTCGGGGCGCGCCCCGGTGAAGGTCTTCGCGCCGAGGTCGCAGAGGTTCTGCCGTCCGGTCGAGCACATCCGGCACCGCCCGCAGACGGTGATGAAGCTGAGCACCACGTGGTCGCCCTCGGCCCATCCGGGGGTGTCGGGGCCGACGCCGACGACGACACCGGCTCCCTCGTGCCCACCGGCCACGGGCAGCCGGGCCGGGGAGTCGCCGACGGCGACGTGGTCGTCGGTGTGACAGAGCCCGGCGGCGACCATCTCGACCAGCAGTTCGCCCTGCCGGGGTCCGTCGAGGTCGACCTCGGTCAGCTCGTACTGGCCGGGCTGTGCGTGCAGGACTGCGCTTCGGGTCTTCACGTCTGTTCCTCCCTGGAGTTCGAGGTGTCGCGGAGTTCGAGGGGTTGCGGAGTTCGAGGTGTCGCGGCCACCTGGTGGTGGTGGTGACGCCGCCGTCCGGTTCGGCCGAGCACGAGCGACTGCTCGGGAGGTGCTCGCAGAGGCCTGCCGCGCCGTCCCCGCGGTCCGGGCCGGCGTGCGCGCAGCCGCCGAACGGTGCGATGAGGGAGGGGCCGACGGGGGCGACACAGGGAGCTCGACACGTCCACCTGGGCACCCGCCTCCGCTCGACGCCATGGGGCGTCGCCCGGAGGGCCCCCCGCCGGCGACACCGAACCACGAGCTCATGGCGGCGGTCCAGGGGGTCGAGCGGCCCGCCCCGCGACCGACGGCCGGGCGCAGGCCGGGCGGCCGGTGGTGCCCGCACGGGTGCTCGGCCGGGGCGCGGCAGGTCAGCGTGCGGCGCTCACCCGGCGCAGACCGAGCGGCGGGACCTCGTCGGTCCCGGAGTCACAGCTCGAGGACCAGCTTCGGGCAGGCCGCCCTCGACACACAGATGGACATCGTGTCGTTCGCCGCCTGCTCGGCGGGGGTCAGCAGGGAGTCGCGGTGGTCGACCTCGCCGGCCAGCACCGGCGCTCGCACGTACCGCACGTCCCCTCCTGACACGAGGAGAGCACCTGGACCCCGGCCTCTCCACCACCTCGAGGACGGACCTGCCCGGCGGCACGGTGAGGGTCAGGCCGGTGGTGCCGCGGCATGCCCAGGATCGCCGGCAGGTCGATCAGGCCGACCTCGTCCTGTGGGTGGAGGGTGACCCGGTTGCCGGTCGCGTCCTCCAGCGCCTCGAGGCAGGTCCTCGAGAGGAACGTCATCGACCGGCGGCTGCGCCCCCCGTAGTGCAGCTCCCACTCCGCGCCGGCCGCTTCGGCGGCGATGTGCATCGGCAGGATCGGGGTGATCCCGATGCCACCGGCGATGTACAGGTACCGGGAGGAGTCGACTAGCGGGAAGGCGTTCCGCGGGCCGCGGACCGCGACGGTCACGCCCTCGACGAGCGTCTCGTGCACGTGTTCGGAGCCGCCCCGGCCGGGTCCCGCAGCACCGCGATCCGCCAGACCGACCGGTTGCCGGGGTCGCCGCACAGCGAGTACTGGCAGACCGTACCCGTGCACAGCTCGAGGTCGATGTGTGCCGGGCGTACTCCGCAGACCTCGACCGCCGTCGCGCCGGGGTGGTTGGCCAGCGTGGAGAGGACGCGCCAGTCGTTGACGCCGATGCCGTAGCGGTGCATGTAGAAGACCGAGTTGCCCGAGGACCAGGCGTTGGCGATCAGTGTCAGGTAGGCCGGGGTGGAGGACTCCCGGTCGATGGTCCGTGGGAACCGGTCACGCTGCAGCCCCCGGTCGTCCATCGCAGCACACCTCCACGGTCCACGGCCGGGCCGGGATCCCCGGAGCCCGCTCGACAGGGACCCTGCTCAGCCTGACCTCGCCCGGGTCCGTGTCGCCGGGAGGAGCAGCGACCGGTCCGCCGCTCACTCGAAGACGACGGTCCGGTGCCCGTGGACGACGATGCGGTTCTCGGTGTGCCAGCGCACCGCGTGCGCGAGGGCTCGCGTCTCCGCCTCCCGACCCCGAGCAGCGAGTTGCTCAGGGCTCAGCGAGTGGTCGACGCGGAGCATCTCCTGCTCGATGATCGGGCCCTCGTCCAGGTCGGCGGTGACGTAGTGCGCCGTCGCGCCGATGAACTTGACACCGCGGTCGTGCGCCTGGTGGTACGGACGGGCGCCCTTGAAGCTCGGCAGCATCGAGTGGTGGATGTTGATCGCCCGGCCCTCGAGCTCCCTGCACAGACCGTCGGAGAGGATCTGCATGTAGCGGGCCAGGACCACCAGGTCGACCCGCTCCTCGCGCACGATGTCGAGGAGCGCCGCTTCGGCCTCGGGCTTGGTGTCGCGGGTCACCGGGATGTGCCGGAAGGGGATGCCGTAGAAGGTGGCGATGCCCTCGAGGTCGGGGTGGTTGGACACGATCGCGACGACGTCGAGGTTGAGCTCGCCGACCGAGTTGCGGAAGAGCAGGTCGTTGAGGCAGTGCGCGTACTGGCTCACCATGATCAGCACGCGCTGCCGTTCGGCGGCGTCCGCCAGCCGCCAGGTCATCTGGTAGCGGGCAGCCGTCTCCTGGAAGGCCTCGCGGAGGGCGGGGAAGTCGAGCGGCGCGCCGTCGACGTGCGCGAACTCGACGCGCATGTAGAACATGCCGCTCGTCGCGCTGTCGAACTGGTGACTCTCCACGATGGTGCACCGCTCCTGCACGAGCAGTCCGGACACCGCGTGCACGATGCCCGGCGCGTCCTTGCAGGACAGCACCAGGACGCCGTGCTGAGCACCGGCAGGCCGCGTCATCACGCCTCCTCCTGATCGGTCCCCCGAGGCCGGTCGACCGGCCGCAGCCGGGTCCTTCTGGCCGCCCCCTGGACGACTGCTGGTACGGGGGCTCCGGGGACGTGTCCGTCGTGAACCTAGTCAGTCGTGCGGGTGCGTCCAATGGCGCAGATGACCACTTTCGAACGGCAGGACGGGTCGTGCCACCCGCGACAATGGACGTAGGGGACGCACCCGCCCTCGAGCTCCGCCCGCTGCGGTCATCGGTGTCCGTGGCGGTCGGTAGCGTGCACCGAGTCACGCCGGTTCCCGCTGCCCGCTGAGCGTTCGGCAAGAGCCGAGGCAAGCTCACGACCTGTGGGCAGGAGCCGCACCGATCCAGCGGTGACAGGCGTCGACGTCGACGTTGCTGCCGCACACGATGGTGACCACGTGTCGGCCGGCGAAGCGGTCAGGGTCGTCGAGGATCGCTGCGATGCCGAACGCGGCCGACGGTTCGACGACGAGGCCAGCGCGGTCGAGGAGCGTCCGCACACCGGCGATGATCGACGCCTCCTGGACCAGGACGGCGTCGTCAGCGACCAGGAGGAGGTCGTCCAGGACAGCCGGGGTGGGACGCCGGCCGGCCACGCCGTCAGCGATGGTGGTTCGAGTCGGTGGTGACGACGCGCCGTTCGCGCCACGAGTACCTCATCGCCGGGGCGCCCAGCGGCTGGACGCAGATCACCTCGACGTCGGGCGCCGACGCCCTCGTCACGTGACCCAGACCGGTGGCCAGCGCCCCGCCGCCGAGGGCGACCAGGACGGCGTCGAACGACGGCACGGCGTCCACCAGTTCCAGGCCGATGGTCGCCGCGCCTTCGCAGGTCTCGACGTCCAGTTCGACCAGCAGGTCGAGCGCATCGAGCAGGACGACCGGGTGGTCACCCTGCACTTCGCCGACGGCTCGACCGCCGAGCTGGGCGCCGAGTTCCCCCCACCCCTGCCCGGGCTCATCGCCGCGACCGAGCCGCCGAACGTCCAGCGCTGGGTGCTGCGACCGCCCGGCCCTGGAGCAGTGGTCGAAGGGCCGCGCCACCCTCGTCGGCGACGCCGCCCACCCCACCTCCCCGTACGCCGCCTACGGCGCCGGCACGTCCATCGAGGACGGCTACTTCCTCGACGTCGCCTTCCGGGGCGTCGACCTCACCGACGCCGCCGCAGTCGCCCGGGCGCTGCAGTCCTTCGAGGACCGCGCAGGCCGCACACCGCCAAGCAGGTGCAGATGGCCTGGATCCTCGGCAAGGTCTTCCACCAACGCGCCGGCGCCGCTGCAGCCCATCCGCGACTTCGTCTTCGACTACACGCCGTTCCTGCAGGAGGTCGCCGGCGACTCCAACCCGCGCGAGATCAACCAGCAGCTCGCGCTCATCGAGTAGCAGGACCCGCCTGCCCCCCACCACTCGCACGCTCGCGGCGGCCTCGCCCACTCGTTCGCAACCGACGTCGAGGACCCGGACCGTGTCCGCAGCGCCGAGATCTGGGCCGACCGGGCCGCACTCGACGAGCACATGGGCCACGACCACACCGCGCGGTTCCTCGAGGTCGCACCCGGCCTGGTCGCCGGCGAGCCGGTCACGTCGTTCCGCGAAGCAGCCCCGCCGGCCTGACCTCGCTCGTCGCCACCGAACCGCTGCACGCGGCTGCTGGCGCGCCCGGACCGACCGGCCGCGCCGACGCCCTCCTCGCGTCGGCCGACCGGCTCGCCACCTCTAGAACCGACGGGGCGTCGCCTAGGGTCCGAGTCGGGGCGCGACCGCGCACCGTCCTGCAGCGGCGGAGGAGGCCGATGTCAGCCGTCACCTGCCTGGCCACCCCCGAGGAGTGGGCCACCGGAACCCTGGACCTGGCCGGCTACCTGGAGCGGGTCGGCTACGAGGGGCCGGTCGAGCCCACCGCGCCCACGCTGCGCGCCCTGCACCGGGCGCACGTGGCCGCCGTCCCCTTCGAGAACGTCGACGTCGTGCTGGGCCGCCGTGTGGCGGTCGACCTCGACAGCCTGCAGGACAAGCTCGTCCGGCAGCGCCGGGGCGGCTACTGCTACGAGCACGGCACCCTGTTCGCCGCCGTCCTCGAGGGGATCGGCTTCACCGTCGACCGGCTGCTGGCCCGCATCGGTGCGGACCGGGTCCGGCCACGGCCGCGCACCCACATGGCCCTGCACGTGCGGGCCGGCGAGGACGAGTGGCTGGCCGACGTCGGCTTCGGCAACGCCCTGCTCGAGCCACTGCCGTGGGGCGAGGAGGGCTGGCGCCGTCACGGGAGCTGGACCTACCGGATGACCCTCGGCCCGGAGGACACCTGGATCGTCGAGCAGCGCACCGGGAACGCGGTCACGCCGCTGTACAGCCTGGTCGACCAGCCGGTGCACGCCTCCGACGTGGTCATGGCCAACCACTTCACCGCGACGCACCCGTCGTCGCCGTTCGTCGGCCAGCTGGTCGCGATCCGCAAGGACGACGACGCGTTCCTCCGGTTGCGCGGTCGCACCCGGACCGTGGAGCGCTCCGACGGCAGCAGCGAGGTCCGCGACCTCGACGCCGGGGCGGTGCTCGCCACACTCCAGGACGACATCGGCGTGCCACTGAGCGAGGAGGACGCGGCTGCGCTCGAGGCGACGCTGGTCGACTGAGGGCGCCGGTGTGCCGTCCCGGCCGCCGGCGGATCGGTCAGCCCTGCGGTCGGGTCGACGGCGCCAGAACGTGGCGATCAGGAGTCAGCCCCGGAAGGACGAGCGGGGCGGAGCCGGAGGCCGGCGGTGATGCCTCTGCCTCGGCTGCAGGGCGTACATCCGCCCTGCAGCCGCCACGGGCCGATCCCCGGGCTGGATGCACAACGCCGGCCGTGGGCACGGCACGCCCGACACGTCCCGACACCCCCGCGGTCGGGCGCTGGCGAGAGTGGGCCCGCGGTGCGACCGGCCCCAGGAAGCCGTCATGGGCCGTTCCGGATCTCTCCGGACACAGCCCCCGATGGGACCCCGCTCTCCTGAACTGACCCGGGTCGAGGCATGCAGCTCGTATGATCTTGTGCATGCGGCAACGTGCTTCGGGGTGGTCGACGCCGGTTGCGGTTCCCGCTCGGCTGGAGGATCTGCACGGCCCCACCACCGGGGTCGTGAAGCTGCCGCTGACCATCCACTCCTCCGGTGCCGGGCCGGACACCTCATTCGACCTGGACGACCCGGCCACCCGTGCGGAGATGTACGCGCTGGTGATGGAGAACGCCCCGACCGCCGCCGACCTCGCCGCGTGGCTCGACGCCGGCCTGCTGCAGCAGATGTGGCCGACGCTGTGGCTGTCCCCGCACGTCCGCCGCGCCTGGGCCCGCCTGTTCGAGCAGCAGCCGGCTGCGGCTACCGCCGACTGACCCGGTGGCGCTGGACCCCTACCAGCAACAGATCGTGCGCACCGCGCTCGTCCTGCCCGAGGCTGACGACTTCGCCCTCGCCGGCGGCGGTGCCATGCTCGCCCACCAGCTGATCGAGCGGCCCACCCAGGACATCGACCTGTTCACCACGCACGGCCGCAGCGCGCCAGAGCTGACCCGCGCGCTGGCCGAGGCGATGACCGCAACCGGCTCGTCGGTCACCGTCGTGCAGCAGTCCGACACCTTCGCCCGCCTCCAGCTGGTCAGCCCCGAGGGGATGAGCACGACCGTGGACCTGGTGCAGGATGCCCGCCTGGCTGATGCCGTCCGCCTCGACATCGGCCCGGTCCTGGCCCTCCAGGACGTCATCGCCGACAAGACCCTCGCCCTGTGGGGGCGTGCCGAGGCCCGCGACCTCATCGACGTCGACGCGCTCGCCACCCGCTTCGGGCGTGACCTGCTGCTGCGCCTGGCAGCCGCCAAGGACGCCGGCTTCGACCCGGCCCGGATGCCCGCCGCGCTCACCACCGCCGCCGGCCGAGCACCAACCACCTACGCCAGCCTCGGCGTCACCGGGTCCGCGCTCGACCAGCTCCGCGCTCGCTCCCGCAGCTGGGCTGACCAGCTCACCGAGCAGCAGGCCACCGTGAACCCGCGTCTACCGACACGAGCGGGTGAGCCGTCGCGCCCTCCGGACCCACGATCCGCCGTAGGACGGCAGGGTCCGTGGACCTGGCTCTTCGCTCTCATCACGAGCCGAACTCAGCCTTGAGGAACACCGCTCCCGTGGGGGCTGCCCGACCGTCCCTTTCGGCCTGTCAGCCGGAAGCCGGCGGCGCGCCGGCCCAGGCCGTGCGCAGCAAGGCCTCGATGCCGCTACGGGTCAGCGGTCGTGGGTTGGCGTAGGGACTGGTGAGAGCGAGCTCGACGATGCGCGGAATGTCCTGCTCGGCCATGCCCAGTTCACGCAGGGACCGGGCGGCGCCCAGCTCTCCGGCCAGCTCCCACAGCGCCTGCGCGGGGTCGGGATGGCCGCCGAGCGCCCGCGACAACGCGGCGACCGCCTGCGGTGCCGCCGGCTGGTTGTAGGCGACAGCGTGCGGCAGGACAGCGGTGTGCGTCTGGGCGTGCGGCAGGTCGAGCGTCCCGCCGAGGGTGTGGCACAGCTTGTGGTGCAGCGACATCGTGGTCGCCCCCAGCACCGCGCCGCACAGCCACGCGCCGTACTGGGCCTCGGCGCGGGCGTCGAGGTCGGCGCCGTCGGCGACCACCGAGGGCAGGGCGGCGACCAGGGCACGCGCGCCTTCTTCGACCATCAAGGAGACCATCGGGCTGGCGTCGGGGGCGTACAGCCCCTCGACGGCGTGCGCGATCGCGTTCATGCCGCTCGTGGCCGACAGTCCCCCGGGGAGGGTGAGGGTGAGCTCGGGGTCGTAGATGACGCTGCGTGGCAGCACCCGTGGGTCCCGCCCGGTGCGTTTCTGCCCGTCCTCGGTCAGCCCCCAGATCGGGGTCATCTCCGACCCGGCGTAGGTGGTGGGGACGGCGACGACGGGCAGCCGGTGTTGCAGCGCGATCGCCTTGCCCAGCCCGATCGCCGACCCGCCGCCGACGGCGACGCAGCCGTCGGCGGCGAGTTCCACGGCGAGATCCCGGGCGCGCCGGGCCACCTCCACCGGGACGTGCATCCGCGCCTCGGCCAGAACGCCGGCGGCCCCCCTTCCGAGCGCGTCGGCGACGAGCTGACCGGTGTCCTGCTGCTCCGGCGAGCAGAGCACGAGCACCCGAGCCAGACCGAGCGCGGCGATCTCCTCGGGCAGCTCGGCCAGCACGCCGGCGCCGAAGCGCACCCGCATCGGCAGCGCCTCGTAGGTGAAGCGGTGGCCCACGGTCAGGACCCGTCGGAGTTCAGGGTCACGTCGAAGTGGACGGCCTGGAACGGGTTCGGCAGGCCCACCTCGGCCGCCCGCGCCGGATCGTCGACCAGCGGGAACTCCCGCACCAGGGTGTCCTTCACGCCGAACACGGCGTCGGACTCGATGTACGGGTCGCCGGCGACGAACAGGTGCGTCGTCACCGGCCGGTAGCCCTTCGCGGCCACGATGAAGTGCATGTGCGCGGGGCGGTACGGGTGCCGGGCAGTTGCGGCCAGCAAGGCCCCGACCGGGCCGTCGTCGGGGATCGGGTAGTACCGCGGGACGATCGAGCGGAACCAGAACCGGCCGTCCTCGTCGGCGGTGAACAGGCCGCGCAGATTGCGCTCGGGCTGCACGTCGGGCTGCTGGACGTCGTAGAACCCGTCCGCGTTGCCTGCCACACGTCCACCGTCGCGCCGGCCAGCGCTTCGCCGCCCGGCCCGCTCACCCGCCCGGTGACCAGGCACGCTTTCCCCTTGCCGTCCAGCGCGATGTCCGCGCCCAGCTCCCGCGGCGGTGAGTCGACCATGTGGAACGGGCCCAGCACGGTCGACTCGGTAGACGTGCCCCCGCTGCGGTGGTTGATCGTCTCCACCAGCATCGAGATGCCGAGGACGTCGGAGAGCAGCACGAACTCCTGCCGCACGTCGTCGCACATCCGCCCGGTGGCGGTGAGGAAGCCGATGGCGCGGGCCCACTCCTCCTCCGTGAGCTCCACATCCTTGACGAACGCGTGCAGGTGCCGCACCAGTGACGTCATGACTCGCCTGAGTCGGGGGTCCGGTGTCTCGGCAAAGCTGGCCGCGACGACGTCAGCGGATCGTTCCTCGCTGAACCATTCCCGTGCGCCCACCCGTCCTCCTCGATTGTCGTGCCCGGCCGATCGCGGCCGGTAGGGGCTTGGCTCGGGCGGGCGCGGTCGCCCGCCCGAGCCACACCAGGGGTTCAGCCGTCCGTGGCCAGAGCCCGGACCTCGTCCCGCAGCTGCTCCTCCAGCCGCTCACCCGGCGAGGAGTAGTACCCCTCCTTGAGGTCCTGGCCGCGGGCGTACTCCGGCTGGTAGCGCACGTTGGCGTAGTGCGACGCCTTCTGCGCCTCTTCCGCGCGGCGCCCGAGTTCGGCGGTGTCGCCGAAGTCGAGGACCTCCCGGGCGAGCTCCGTCAGCGGGCCGTCGACCTGGTACTCGGTGCGCTGCATGGTGAGCAGGTTGATCAGGTACAAAGGCGTCCCGTTGAACTTCTCGAACATCTCGTGCCGGGCACCCCACTCGGTGAGGAATCGCTCGCTGATCTGCCGGAAGATCTTGATCCGGTCCCGGGCGGTGATCTCCGAGCCGCGCAGCGCCTGCTCGAGCTTGGGACCGATGTAGGGGTCGTCCAGCTCTCGCTTGGTGGGCTGGATGACCACGCCGCGACCGCAGAAGTCGATCAGTTGGTTCACCATCTCGTGCTGGTGCTCGAGGTAGTGGGCGCGGCCGAAATCGATGAAGATGTTGTTCGGTTTGAACAGGCCACCGGTGGTGTGGAAGCCGGTGTCCTCCGCGGCGATCATGAAGGCCCGGCAGGTCTCCCGGAAGCGGATCAGCTGCGCGAGCTGGCCCTGCACCACCGGGTTGGTGTTCGTGCCCAGCGCATGGGTGATCAGCAGAGCCAAGCCGACCATGAGCTCGGCGTGCACGGTCTGCCGGATCTGGGTCTCCAGGTGCACCCAGTCGAACTGCCGCTGCGGGTACCACTTCGCGTGGTCCGGGTTGCCGACGTGCTGGACCTGATCCCAGGGGATCAGGACGTCGTCGAAGTAGACCATCCCGTCGAGCTCGTCACCGATCGTCGCCAGCGGTCGGTCGTACGGGTCGGCGTCCGGCGTCGCCCGGGACTCCCGGGCCACGACGCTGACGCCTGGGGTCGCCACCGGCACGAGCGCGTAGACGGTCTGCTCCGGCGTCTGCCCGGGGCGCCACAGGTTGCCGATGAGCAGGTGGTTGACGAACGGGATCGAGGTGCCGATCGCCTTCCAGCCGCGAACCAGGATGCCCTCGTCGGTCTCTTCGACGATCTTCAGCATCGGGGTCTCGGCCATGGCATCGTCGCGACCGCGGTCGTACTGGACATCGAGGAACATGGGCGAGATCGCGAGGTCCTTGGAGGTGACCTCGGCCCACTGCCGCTCGATGTTGCCCGACAGGTCGCGGTGCTGGCCCTGGAACCGCGAGTTCTCCGCCCACGGCGCCGGGTCGTCGATCTGCATGTACATGACGACGTTCATGCCGGCCGGCGGCCGGGTGAAGATGCCGCCCTTGAAGTGCCGCACCAGGAACTCGACGTACTTCCGCCGGCGGACCGCATCCTCCTTGGAGCGCGGCAGGAACCAGTGCATGGACTGGCGGTTGCCGTCCTCGTCGATGAACGTGGCGACGTCCTGGTTCTCGGGATCCAGGTGCAGGTCGTAGTAGTCCGCGATGGCCTGCGCGTAGCCGCGGGTCTTGGGATGGGTGGTGACGTCGTCGATGAGTTCGCCGCCGACGTACACGCGTCGGCCGTCCCGCAGGGACTCGAGGTACTCCTTGCCGGTCCTCATGCTGCTGTCTCTCCTTGTGGTGAGGGTGCGCCGTGCACCTGGCGCTGGAAGGTGCCGCTGTCCCAGAAGTCCTGGGAACGTGTGATCAGCCGCGAGTCGGTCTCGAGCACGTGGACACCGGGCAGCTCCAGGCGCTGCCCGGTGGCACGGATCGGTCCCATGTCGCGCTGCAGGGTGCCGGTGAGCACGTATCGGCTGAAGGCCTGGCCGTCAGCCTCGAGCTGTGCCGCCGGCGTCCACGACGCATCCGGGAACGCGGTGAACAGGCGTCGCAGCCCCTCGGCGATGGCCTCGCGGCCCCGAGCGGGACGCCCGAACGCGACGTCCTCGTGCGTGCCGTCCGCCGCGTAGAGCGCCGCGGCCGCCTCGGCGTCGTGCCGGTTGTAGGCCTCGTACAGCGTGACGAGGATCCCGGTGTCGGTTGCCATGCGAGAACGGTGCGGTCGGGGCGTTAACGCCCGAGAAACGACCGCTCGCCGGTCAGCGGCGCAGCTGGACGAGCAGGCTGCTCGTGGCGTCGGATGGCACCAGGTCGAGCTCCTGCAAGGACTCGCGACACCGATGGAAGGTGGCGATCACCCGGTCCTCGTCCCCCAGGGCGCTCGCGATGCGCATCGCGAGTCGCCAGGCGCTCTCCTTGTACGGGTCGTCGGCAAGCACCCGCTCCACGAGCTCCTCGGCCTGGCCGAAGCCCTCCGCGGCGAAGGCCAGCTGGGCCGCTGCCAGTCGGGCCTCGCCGATCTCCGCGTTCAGGGCCTGCCGGCGTTCCTGCGCCCACGCGGACTCCACACCCGGCAGATAGGGGCCGGCAGCCGCGCATTCGAGTGCCCTCAGCAGGACGCTGAGGCGCGCCTCCCCCTGCAGCCGGGCCGCCTCGGCGAGCAGCGCCTCCATCCGGCCGCTGTCGGCGTCGACCCGCACCGGCGCGGTGAACCCCAGCACGCCGTCGGTGAAGGCGGGACCGACTCCCTCGGGCAGCAGCTCCCGGAGGCGGTGCACCGCCTGCCGCAGGTAGGCCCGCGTCGAGGGGTCGTCGCGGCCGTCGAACAACGCCTCGAGCAGCTGCTCCCGGGTCGCCCGGTGCCCGGACGTCGCAGCGAGGAAGGCCAGGAGCGTCAGGCTCTTGGCGATGCGCGGCTTGACCTCCCGGCCGTCGACGGCCAGGGCGGCGTGCCCGAACTCGCTCAGCCGGAGGACGGTGCGGGCCTCGAGATCTACCCGGACCGGCTGGCTGCGCAGCGCACGCCCGATGTCGTGCCACGCGGAGTCCGACGCCACCTCGGCGTCGAGCCGCCGGGACACCACCCCGGGGAAGTCGGCGGCGGCGAGCAGGAGTTGGTGGTTGGAGCCCTGGCGGACAGCGGCGGCCAATGCGCGGTCCGCCGCCTCGTCCGCACCGTCGGGGTCCTCGGCGCGCCAGAGGGCCTCGGCCAGGTACACGGCTGCGGTGGGGAGGTCGAGGATGCGGTCGGCCGCGTCCATGCTGCGGACGGCCCGGCGCAGCAGGCCGACGGCCTCCTGCGGGGGCCGCCGCTGCAGCAGGAGGGCCATCGCGCGCCAGGTGTCGATCGCCTCGCGGATGAAGGCGTACCGACCGCCTCCGCCCGCGGCCACCTCGTCGAGGATCGCCAGGGCGGCTGCCGGGTCCCCGGCGAGCCGCAGCTCGAGCTTGGCCTCGATCAAGCTGTTCAACCAGCCGAAGACGACGGATCCGCTGGCCAGGATGAGACCCCGGCCCCGCGCCAGCACGGCTCGGGCCTCGTCGGTCCGGCGCAGGTCGATCATCAGCTCGGCGCCGACCATCCCGTGCATCCACGCCGGGGACCAGCCGCCCGCATCGGCCGCACGGTAGAGCTCCAGCGCCTCCGTGAGCCGGCCGGTCGCGCGCAGCGCGCCCACCCGCCAGGGCGCCGAGATGGCGGCCGCCCAGGGCGAGGCCGGGTGAGGGACCACCTCCTGCAGCTGTCCGTGCGCGTAGTGCACCCGCATGACCAGGGCGTCCATCGGCCCGCCGCTGAACTCCTGCACCGACGGCGTCCTCCGCCCTGGGCTGCCCCCGACGAGGGACATCAGGTAGCTCACGGCGTCGATCTCCGGGCACTGCTCGGCGAGACCCATGACCGCCTGAGCGTCCTCCACGCGACCGAGGTGCCAGTAGCACCAGGTCATCGCCGCGGCAGCGGTGGCCGAGTCCCGGGCCAGCTCGTCGCGGGCTCCGCGCTCGTGCAGCCGGTCGGCGATCAGCCCGCCGCGGCGGTAGTCCTCGCGGGCGATGGCCAGCATCAGCTCGGCGCCGGCCAACCGCCGGCGTCCCGGCCGGTCGGGCTGCGCCAGCGCGCCCAGCCAGCGTTCCGCCACCGCGAAGTCCAATCGGTCGATCACCGTGCCGATGGCGTCCTCCGCCGCGGCCGTGGCCATCTCCGTCTCGTCGGCGGACAGGAACTCCTCGACGGCCTCCTCGAGATGCCCCTCGGCCCGGAGGAGCTCCCCGTGCCGCCGACGAAGCGCCCACACCTGCGCGTCGTCCCGCCGCTGCAGCCGGGTCAGCAGATACTCCCGGAAGCGCGGGTGGCAGCGCATGCGCTCGGACGCCGCCGACCAGCTCACGGGCAGGTGCTGGGTGCGCAGCTCGACCAGCCGCTCGCCGGGCCGGTGCTGACCCAGCGCCGCCGCGCGGGCCGCGGTCACCTCGTCGAGCAGGGAGGTCGCGACGAGGAAGTCCTGGTTCTCCGGCGGAAGCCGGCCCAGGATCTGCGAGGCCAGGTACCCGTGCAGCGGATCGGCCTCCCCGCCGGCGCCCGCGACGTGCTCCCGGGAACGCCAGGCCTCGAACAGGACCCCGGTCACCCATCCCCCGGTGACCTCGACGGCCCGCGCCGGATCGATCCCGGTCCGTCCCGCACCGGCGAGTGCCTGTTCCGCCTCCAGCGGCGTGAACGCCAATGTGGCCTCCCCCACGGCCGCGACTCGGTCCGGGCCGCCGGCGGTCCCGAGATCCAACGGCACGTCGACCCGGCTGAGCAGGACGACGCGCGCAGTCGACGGCGCGTACCGGACCAGGCTGCCGACGACGGCGCGGGCATCGGCGCCGTCGTCGCCGGCGATCTGCTCGAGACCGTCGAGGACGACGAGGAGCGGAGTGGGCCCGATCGCCTCGACGAGCAGGCCGGCGGCCTCGGCGTGCGGGATGCGCGCGGCCAGCGCGGCGCCGACGATCCCGCGGGCCTCGGGCACGTGCTCGGCAATCGCCTCCTCGAGATAGATGAGCAGGCGGCCGGGAGCGGTGTCCGTGCGGTCCACGGTCAACCAGGCCACGGGCCGCGCCAACAGCTGCACCGTCTGGACGACGGCCGTCGTCTTCCCGGCACCGGCCGTCGCGGTGACCCACACCAGGCAGTGCCCCTCGACGAGGTCCGCCAGCAGATCCGCGACGCGGGACCGGGGCACCAGCCGGTCGGCCAGCGGCGGCACGGTGAGTTTGCTGCGGATGACCGTTCCCGGCGGCCGCTCGTCAGGCTGCGGCATGGCCCACCGAACCGGACACGGCGTCAACATACGACGATTTCGGTTCCGTTAACACGGCGGCAGCACGCTCCTCGCATCCAGGCAACGCCGCATCGGCTGCTCGCCGCCGGCCGCCCGCGCGCCCGATCACGTCCTGCGAGGAGTGACATGACCGGCTTGAACACCACCACCGCGCCCTGCGTCGACCAGGCCGTCTTCCGCGACGTCGTCGGGCACTTCACCAGCGGGGTCACCGTGATCACCACGCGCCACGGCGGCGAGCAGTTCGGCGTGACCGCCAGCGCGGTGTCCTCTCTCTCCATGGACCCGCCGATGCTGCTCGTGTGCCTCAACCGCCGGCTGCCCACCAATGAGGCCGTTCGCTCCTCGGGGGTGTTCGCGGTCAACATCCTCTCGGAGGACCAGGGGGAACTCGCGACCCAGTTCGCCACCCGCCACCCGGACAAGTTCCGAGACGTGCCGCTGGCGGAGGATCGGCTCGGCGTGCCGGTCCTCGCCGATGCCCTGGCCTCACTGGAATGCAGCGTCCGGGAGTGCGTCGACGTGGCGACGCACAGCGTCTTCTTCGCCGAGGTGCGGAGGGCGCACGCCACGCCGGGCAGCCCGCTGGCCTACTACCGGGGCAACTTCGGCCGGTTCGCCGAGGCGCTGGACGATTCGGTGTACCGAGAGCTGCGGGAACGCGTGCTCAGCCGCTCCCTGCCACTCGATGAGTCGATCACCGTCGACGGGATGGCGGACCAGCTCGACGTCGGACGCGCCCCGGTCTTCCGCGCTCTGGAGCAGCTGCGCTCGGACGGCCTGCTGACCCCGCATCCCGACCGCGGCTACACCGTGACGCCGATCACGGTGGCGTCCGCCTGGGAGGCCTACGACGCTCGGGCCTCCATCGAGTGCGGGGTGATCGACCAGGTGGGCCGGACGCTCACCGCCGAGCAGCTGACGAGGTTGCGCGCTGCCGCGGAGGGCACGCTCCCCTGGATCCGCGGCGGCCGGTTCATCGACGTCGAGGGGTACGTGACCGCGAACGCAGCGTTCCACGAGACCCTCGTGGACCTGGCCGGCAACTCCGCCCTCCTGGTGGCCTACCGCCGCCTGGCCCTCCCGACCGTGATGTCCAAGGCGCTGCACGGCGTGGAAGAGACCCTCGACCGGTTCTCGGCCGACCACGTCGCCGTCGTCGAGCTGCTGCAAGAGGGGGACATCGAGGGCGCCCGGGCGCTGGTGCTCGAGCACACGGAGGCCGGCAAGGAGCGGATGCGCATCGCCATCACCCGGACCGGCGGGAGTTACTGATGCCGGCGCTCGAGGAGGACTCGTGACCCTCCGCTCACCCGCCGAGGCGGTGCAGGGCGCCGTCGCCGCGCTCGCCGCGGGCCGCATGGTGGTCGTGGTCGACGACGCGGACCGGGAGAACGAGGGCGACCTCGTCGTCGCCGCCGAGTTCGTCATCCGAGAGCAGATGGCCTTCATGGTCCGGCACGGGACCGGCATCGTCTGCACGCCGATGCCCGCGGCACGCGCCGACGAACTGCGTCTACCGCCGATGGTCATCGAGAACACCGACGCGCACGGAACCGCCTTCACGGTCAGCGTCGACCACGTCGGCGTGGGCACCGGCGTCTCCGCGGCCGACCGGGTCACCACCGTCCGGGCGCTGGCCGACCCCGCCACCCGGCCGGTCGACCTCCGTCGGCCCGGGCACGTCTTCCCGCTGCGCGCGCGGGAGGGAGGCGTTCTGGTCCGCGCCGGGCACACCGAGGCCGCGGTGGACCTGACCACGCTGGCCGGGCTGTCCGGCATCGGGGTGATCACCGAGATCACATCCGACGACGGCAGCATGCCGGGCAGCGCCGGAGTCGCTGCATTCGCCCGGGAGCACAACCTGCCGGTGCTGTCAGTCGCCGATCTCGTCCGCTACCGACGAGCTACCGAACGCCTCGTCACACAGGTGGCCACCTCGTCCATGCCCACCGCGTTCGGAGACTTCCGCGCGGTGGCCTATCGCTCCACCCTCGACGGCGGCGAACACCTCGCTCTGGTCATGGGGGACGTGGCTGCTGCCGGGCGATCCAGGCACGGCGTCCTCGTGCGGGTGCACAGCGAGTGCCTCACCGGCGACATCCTCGGCTCGCTGCGGTGTGACTGCGGCAGCCAGCTGGAACAGGCTCTCCGCACCATCGCCGCCGAAGGCTGCGGCGCCCTGGTGTACCTGCGCGGTCACGAGGGACGCGGAATCGGGCTGGTCCACAAGATCCGCGCCTACGCGCTACAGGAGGAGGGCCTCGACACCGTCGAGGCCAACACCGCCCAGGGCCTGCCCGCTGACTCCCGCGGCTACGGCATCGGCGCGCAGATCCTCGGCGACCTGGGCATCAACCGGCTACGGCTGATCACCAACAACCCTGCCAAGTTCGGCGGCCTGGAGGGCTACAGCCTGACGATCGTCGGCCGGGTCGCGTTGCCCGCCGTCGCGACGCCGCACAACGTGCGCTACCTCCGCACCAAGCGCGAACGCATGGGCCACCAGCTCGAGCTCTCGGCTCCCAGGGGTCGCTAGGTCGACTGCTTCTGGGCAAGACAGGGGAACCGAGCGCTACCTCGCACTGGTGCTGGTCCTGGCCTTCGGGGTCTCCGGTCCGCTCGGGCTCCGCAGCTCAGCGGTGGTCTAGTGACCTGGATCAGCTCCGCTGGGTCGGCTTGGCGGGCGCCGTTCCCTGCTGCCGAAGACAACCCTTGCAAATGACCAGGTCAGACGGCGGCTTGAAGACGGCGTGGTATCCGAGCACACAACCAGGGCACGTCGCCTCCACCGGGCTGGGAACTGCGTACGAGTGCGCAACTGCAGGGTGACATCGCACATACCGACAACCTTCGTGAGCCGCGACGTCCGAGACTCGCCCATGGGAACGCTGCCAAGATCAGTAGCCGACACACCTTGTGCATCCAGGACCGGCGGATTCGTGGTGACGAGTCGGTGAACGTCTTTCCGGACGCTGGGGGCATGCGCAGCAAGGGGAGCAGCGAGTACCGGGCGCGCCAGCGCGAACGCGAGCGACGGCGTCGGCGGCAGCAGGAACGGTCAGCCGCCGAGCCGGCGGTGACGTCGGGTGCTCAGCATCGGGAAGTCACCCTCAGCGGTTCCGCTCGACGAGCGGCGGCGACGACCTGCGGTTGGTGCGACGGCCCGATCACGCCGCGAGCCAGCGGGCCGATCCCGAAGTGGTGCTCGTCGACCTGCCGCAAGAGAGCGTGGGAGCAGACCCGCGCCGCGGCGTCCGGGCGCAGCGCGGTGCGGATCGTCGAACGGGCCGTGATCGTTCTTGCCCAGCGGTCACCCACCGCTCCCCTGCTCCACCAGTACGGCTGGGTCCCCCTGCTCCGGGAGCTCATTGTGCAGCTCGATCAAGGCGTGGTCTACGACCGGCACCTGGTGGCCATCGCCGCCGCACTGGATGAGGTCGTGCGCGCTGTGCAGCGTCGGGCTCGCCCTCGGGGGTGACGTAGCCGCAGACCAGGGGTGACACCCGGAGCACCTCACGACCAGCGCCAGAATCGCTGACCGTTCCGATGTCACCCCCGGCTGGCTGTCATCGATCGCCCGGATGTGGCGCCTACTCAACCGGGACGTCCCGCGCCGAACGGCCGCGGACACGCGCGTCCCGGAGGAGGCAGCGATGTCCGATCCGCAGCAACTGGGCGACGCACCGGCCGGTGATCCGCTCCTGCTGACGCCGGAAGAGGCGGCGAGGCTCCTCCGCGTCGGCCGCACCACCGTCTACGCACTCATGAAGGCGGGCGAGCTACGCCCTGTCCACATCGGGCGCAGCTGCCGGCTCGCCCGCGCAGAGCTCGAACGCTTCGTCCACCGGCTCCAGGAACCCAGCGCCCTCCTTCCCCGCCCGAGGTCGACGTCGGCGGCCACGCACTACCACGGACCAGGGCGACCTCTTCGAGCTCGTTCACAACCCGCCGACAGCTCCGTGACCTGTGGATAAGGCATCACCGTGTTCCGTCCTGGCCGGAACACTCGGCGTCTCGGACGCGGCGAAGAAGGAGCGGCAGTGAGTCCTCGAACGCCGCAGGCGCGGTCCTCGGCGAAGAGGCGCGGCATCAGCGAGGGGTCTGCTCCGCGTCGCCGACCGGACGGTCGCTGGCAGATCAACCTCCGCGTGACTGACGAGTTCGGGCGGAGCAGCCGCCACACCGTCTACGGCGAGACCGCCCAGGACGCCCGCGAGAAGGCGTCCGCGATCCGGCGCAGGGTGGAAGGCGGTCAGCCGGCCCGCGACCGCAGGGAGACCGTCGCCGCCTTAACGCTGCACTGGATCGACACGTCGCTGCAGGCGTCGGAGCGCAAGCAGAACACGAAGGTCATGTACGCCGGCGTCGCACGGACCCACATCCTCGGCAGCTCGATCGGGCAGCTGACCCTGGACAGGATCCGGCCCTCGCACATCGAGGGCTGGGTCGTCGAGCTCCGCCGCAAGGGGCTCGCTGGGTCGACCATCCGGTCGGCCTACACGATCCTGCGAGCGGTGCTCGACACGGCCGTTCGCGACGGCGCACTGGCGGCCAACCCCGCCGCGGTCGTCCGACGACCCCGGGTCACGGCCAAGGAGGCCCCGCACCTGACACCCGCGCAGCTCGCCGACCTGCTCAGCGCGGCCAGCGAGACGCGGTACGCCCCCCTCTTCGCCCTCCTGGCCCTCACCGGACTGCGCCGCGGCGAGGCCCTGGCTCTGCGATGGCCTGACATCGACCTCGACAAGGGGACCCTGCGCGTCCGCGGAACGCTGTCGCGGATCGGCGGCCACCTGGTCGTCACCGAACCGAAGACCGCGAAGTCGAGGCGCTTCGTGCCGCTCTCCCAGCCAGCCGATCGCCTGCTGCGCGACGTCCGGGCCACCCAGGCCGAGGAGCGAGCGCGCGCTGGCGCCGCATGGCGGAGACCGGATTCGTCTTCACCACCGAGCTCGGCGAGCCCTACGACTCCCGCAACGCCTTTCGTGCGCTGAAGGTCGCCGCCGTTCGGGCGGGTCTGCCCGAGGCCGGGCTGCACACCCTCCGGCACTCCGCGGCCAGCGTCCTGCTCACCCGTGGCGTCCCGCTGAAGGTCGTCTCCGAGATCCTCGGTCACTCGTCGATCGCCATCACCGGCGACGTCTACGGACACGTCGCCCCCGACGTTGCCCGCGAGGCGATGGACGTCCTCGGCGACGTCCTGGACAGTCGAGGGTGACCCGATGGTGATCAAACCGGCCTGGGAAGCGCCCAGGGGCCGGCCCGCTGACGCGGAACCGGCCCCTGGCCTGCGGTTTCCCGGTCGGGCTGACAGGATTTGAACCTGCGACCCCTTGACCCCCAGTCAAGTGCGCTACCAAGCTGCGCTACAGCCCGAGCTCCGGGCGGCTCGCACCGTCCGATCGCTGCAGGGAGCAGGTTACCGCACCCACCGCCCGGGCCCGGACGGTGGTCAGTCCCCGATCGACGACCCGTTGCGGTCCGCGGCGGTCAGCACCTCGCGCAGCTTCGCGGCGAAGGCCTCCGGCTCCCCCGTCTGGCCGTGCTCACCGCCCAGGAAACCCCCGTGGTCGCCGGGGAACACGACCGGGGCCGTCCCGAGCCGCTCGGCGACGGCGAGACCGCCCCGGTGCGCCAGCTCTCCCTCCGACCCGGCGCCCACGGCGACGACGATGCGGGTGGAGGCCGTCCGCAGGGCCGCGAAGTCGTGCACGTGGTGGGTGCTGGAGATCATGTTCTGCCCGACCAGCGGGTCGTCCCGTGAGCCGTCGTCCTCGGTCGGCAGCCCGAAGGCGGCGGGGTCCGCGGCGGGCCCCTCGGCGAAGTCGCCCGGGACCGGACCCCGGTGACCCACCAGCCGGATGAACTCCGCCATCGCCGGTCCGAGACCGCGGTACAGGTAGGTCTCGTGGATGTACCGGGACGCGGCCAGGGCGGCCTCCCGGTCCGGGAGGGCCTGTGCGGCCGGCGGCTCGTGCGCGACCAGTGTCCGCACCAGCTCGGGCCGGCGGGCCACGAGCACCAGCGCGTTGACCGCGCCGCCGCTGGTGGCGAACAGGTCGACCGGTCCGGCGTCGAGCTCGGCGATCAGCCGGGCGAGGTCGTCGGCGTGCTCCTCCGGCGTGGTCACGGTCGCGCCGTCGGTGCGCCGGCTGCGGTCGGCTCCCCGCGGGTCGTAGGTGGCCACGGTGCGGTCGGGGAAGTGCCCGGCCAGCGTGCCGAAGCCCGCCGCGCTCATCGGCGAGCCGATCAGCAGCAGGACCGGTGCGGAGCCGGGCCCGGGCCGGACGTCGTAGGTCAGCACGCAGCCCGGGGCCTCCAGGGTGCGCGTCTGCGGTGCGGTCATCGTCGGCCTCCCGGGGCTGGTCGTGGACCCTCGCCCTGGTTGACCCACCCCGCGCCCCCGACTCATCGGTGGCCCGGACTCAGCCCTTCTGTCGCTCGCTCCCCCGGCCCTCGCGGACCTTCACCGAGATCTCGATCGGCGTGCCGTGGAACCCCCACCGCTCGCGGATCTTGCGCTCCAGGAACCGCCGGTACCCGGCCTCGAGGAAGCCGGTCGAGAAGACGACGAACCGCGGCGGCCGGACGTCGGCCTGCGTCACGTACCTGATCTTCGGGGCGCGCCCGCCCCGGGCCGGCGGCGGGGTCTCCTGCACCAGCTGGCGCACGTAGGCGTTGAGCTCGGCGGTCGGCACGCGGGTCTCCCACGAGGCCAGCGCCTCGCGCAGGTGCTGGGCGAGCTTGGCCACGCCGCGGCCGGTCACGGCCGAGATGTTCACCCGCGAGGCCCACCTGACCCGGGACAGGTCGCGCTCGACCTCGCGCTCCAGCTGGGCGTGCCGGTCCTCGTCGAGGGTGTCCCACTTGTTGATCGCCAGCACCAGCGCGCGGCCGGCCTCGACCACCTGGCTGATGACCCGCTGGTCCTGCTCGCTGATCACCTCGTCGGCGGCCAGCAGCACGATCGCCACCTCGGCGGCCTGGATGGCGGCCTCGGTGCGCAGGCTGGCGTAGTACTCCGTGCCGCTGGCGGTGTTGACCCGGCGGCGCAGGCCGGCGGTGTCGACGAAGCGCCACTCCTCCCCGCCGAGGACGACGATCGAGTCGACCGGGTCGACGGTGGTGCCGGCGACCGGGTCGACGACCGAGCGCTCGTCGCGGGCCAGCCGGTTGAGCAGGCTGGACTTGCCCACGTTGGGCCGGCCCACCAGCGCCACCCGCCGCGGGCCGCCCTGCTCGCCCTGCTCGCGCGGCGCCTCGGGCAGCGCGTCCAGGACCAGGTCCAGCAGGTCGCCGCTGCCCCGCCCGTGCAGCGCGCTGACCGGCTGCGGCTCCCCCAGCCCCAGCGACCACAGCTCGGCGGCACCGGCCTCGCTGCGCTCGTCGTCGACCTTGTTGGCCACCACGATGACCGGCCGGTCGCTGCGGCGCAGGATGCGCGCGGCGGCCAGGTCGGTGTCGGTGGCCCCGACCGTGTTGTCGACGACGAGGACGACGACGTCGGCCGTCCGCATCGCGTACTCGGCCTGCCGGGTGATCGACGCGCCCAGGCCCTCCGCCCGGGGGTCCCAGCCACCGGTGTCGACGACGGTGAAGCGCCGGCCGTTCCACAGCGCCTCGTAGGAGATGCGGTCGCGGGTGACCCCCGGGGTGTCCTGGACGACGGCGGCGCGCCGGCCCAGGAACCGGTTGACCAGCGTGGACTTGCCCACGTTGGGCCGGCCCACGACCGCCACGACCGGCAGCGGCCCGCTCTGCTCGCTCACGCCCCGGCCCCCACCGTCGCGAGGGCCAGCTCGACCACCCGGCCGACCACGCCCTCGCGGTCGAGGTGGGTGCTGTCGACGACCACGGCGTCCTCGGCCGGGCGCAGCGGGCTGTCGGCGCGGCTGCTGTCGTACTCGTCACGGCGGCGCAGGTCGGCGGCGAGCGCGGCGACCTCGGCCGGGTCGGTGATGCCCAACTGCGCGGCCCGCCGCTGGGCGCGGGCCTCCGGCGCGGCGGTCAGGTAGACCTTGAGCGTGGCGTCGGGCAGGACGACGGTGCCGATGTCGCGGCCCTCGACGACGACCGCGTCGGCCGCAACCACCAGAGCCCGCTGCCGCTCGACCAGCCGGCGGCGCACCGCGGGCACCGCCGACACCGCCGAGACCGCGCGGGTCACCTCCGGGCCCCGGATGCGGATGGCGACGTCCACGCCGTCGACCCGCACCAGCTCGGTCTCGGCCGCCGTCCCGACCTCGATCCGCGCGCCGGCGACGACGGCGGCCACCGCCTCGACGTCCTCCGGGTCGGCCCCGGCGTCCAGGACGGCCACCGTCGCCGCCCGGTACATGGCGCCGGTGTCGAGGTAGGCCGCGCCCAGCCGGGTGGCCACCGCCCGGGCGACGCTGGACTTCCCCGTCCCCGACGGCCCGTCCAGCGCGACCTGGCCCACGAAGCCGCTCACCGGGCGATCGCCCCGCACGGTGGTGTCCGCTCGTCCCTCGCTCACCGGGCGATCGCCCCGCACGGTGGTGTCCGCTCGTCCCTCGCTCACTGGGCGATGTCCCGTCGCAGCGCCACCGCACCCCGCAGGTACACGTGCGCGATCTCCGCGCGCGGCCGGTCGGTCTCCACGTGCGCCATGAGCCGCAGCACCCGCGGCAGCGCGTGCGGGACGTCGATCTCGGTGGCGCACATCAGCGGAACGTCGCCGAACCCCAGCTCCCGGGCGGCCAGCGCCGGGAACTCCGAGACCAGGTCGGGGGTGGCGGTGAACAGGATGCTGATGACGTCGTCGTGCTCCAGCTGGTTGCGCTGCATGACCGCGGTGACCAGCTCGCGGGTCGCGTCGAGGACCAGCTCCCGCTTGTCGGCGTCCACCTGTGTCGCGCCCCGGATGGCTCGGACGGCCACTACCACTCTCCTCGATCGCTGCGACGCGCGCCGCCGCCGTGCTCCACCGTCCGAGTCTAGGGAGCCGCCGCCACCGCCCTCCGGCCGCGCCGTCGGCCTCCCGGCCGCCGCCCGCCATGGCAGAGCCCGGCCGGCTCACCGCGGCCGCTGCGCGGTGAGGTCGCGGACCTCGGCGTAGCGCTGCCGCACGTGCGGGGTCGGGTCGGCCTCGTGCCGCTCGGTGCCGGGCCGGGGCCACTCCGGCGGGTCCTCGCCGCCGGCGAGCACCCAGGCGGCCTGGCGGGCCGCGCCGTCGGCGACGTACTCGCCGGGCGGCGGGGCCAGGACCGGGACGCCCAGGACCGCGGGGGCGATCCGCCGCACCGCCTCGGCGCGGGCACCGCCGCCGACCAGCAGCACCCGCCGCACCGGCGTGCCGGTCGCGGCGAGCGCGTCCAGGCCGTCGGCCAGCCCGCACAGCAGCCCCTCGACGGCGGCGCGGGCCAGGTGCGCGGCGTCGGCGGTGGCCTGGGTGAGCCCGTGGACGGCGCCGGTGGAGGTGGGCCGGTCCGGGGTCCGCTCACCCTCCAGGTAGGGCACCAGCACCAGGCCGCCGGCCCCGGGCGGCGCCGACAGCGCCAGCTGTGAGAGCCCGGCGTGGTCCACGCCCAGCAGCCGGGCGGTGGCGTCGAGGACGCGGGCGGCGTTGAGGGTGGCGACCAGCGGCAGGAAGCGGCCGGTGGCGTCGGCGAACCCGGCGACGGTGCCGGTCGGGTCGACCGCCGGGGTGCGCGAGACGATCGACACGACGCCGGAGGTGCCGATCGAGCAGACGACGTCGCCCGGCTCGGCGGCCAGACCGAGCGCGGCGGCGGCGTTGTCACCGGTGCCCGGGCCCAGGACCGCGCCGCCGGGGGTGGTCGGTCCGGGCTCGGCCGGGCCGAGCACCCGGGGGACGGCGACGGTGCGGCCCAGCGCCCGCTCCAGCAGGTCCGGCCGGTACTCGCCGGTCGACGGCGACCAGTAGCCGGTGCCGCTGGCGTCGCCGCGGTCGGTGACCAGCGCGTCGATGCCGAGCCCCCTACCCGCCGACCCGCCCCCGAGTCCCCTACCCGCCGACCCGCTCCCCAGCCCCCCGGCCAGCCGCCAGGTGAGCCAGTCGTGCGGCAGGCACACCGCCTGCGTGCGGGCGGCGTTCCCCGGCTCGTGCTCGGCCAGCCAGCGCAGCTTGGTGACGGTGAACGACGCGACCGGCACCAGCCCCACCGCCTCGGCCCACGCGCGGCGGCCGGCCTCTCCCCCGCCGAGCTCGGCGACCAGGTCGCGCGCCGCGCCGGCGGAACGGGTGTCGTTCCACAGCAGCGCCGGGCGGACCACCGCGCCGTCGGCGTCCAGGCAGACCATGCCGTGCTGCTGCCCGCCGACGGCGGCCGCGGCGACGTCGTCCAGACCGCCGGCCTCGGCGAGCGCCTGCCGCAGGGCGGCGTCCCAGGCGGCCGGGTCGACCTCGGTGCCGTCGGGGTGCGCAGCCCGGCCCTCGCGGACCAGCCGACCGCTGCCGGCGTCGCGCACCACCACCTTGCACGCCTGCGTCGAGGAGTCGATCCCGGCCACGAGTGTCATGCCGACTGCCTACCGCACCGGCTCAGAGGCCGACGGCCTCCTGCAGCGCGCCGACCTCGGCGCGGGTGAGCCGGCGGATCGAGCCGACCCGCATGCGCTCGAGCCGTACCGGACCCACCGCCGTGCGGGTCAGCCGGGACACCGGCAGTCCGGCCTGGGCCAGCAGCCGCCGCACGACGTGCTTGCGGCCCTCGTGCAGCACCACCTCGACGACCGCCTGGCCGGCGTGCGTGTCGACCACGCGGAAGGAGTCGACCGCCACCGGGCCGTCCTCCAGCTCCACGCCGGCGCGCAGCCGGCGGGCCAGGTCGCGCGGCACGCTGCCCGAGACCTGGGCCAGGTAGGTCTTGCGCACCTCGTAGGAGGGGTGGGCCAGGCGGTGGGCCAGCTCGCCGTCGGTGGTGAGCAGCAGCAGGCCCTCGGTGTCCTGGTCGAGGCGGCCGACGTGCACCAGGCCGGGGACCAGGTCGCCGACCAGGTCGCCGACGGTCGGCCGGTTGCGGTCGTCGCTCATCGCGGTGATGACGCCGGCGGGCTTGTTGAGCGCGTAGGTGACCCGGTCGTCGCGCAGCTCGATGCGGACGCCGTCGACGGCGATGCGGTCGCGCTGCGGGTCGACCCGCGTGCCCTGCGCGGTGACCGTGCGGCCGTTCACGCTGATCCGGCCCTGGTCGACCATCTGCTCGACCACCCGGCGGGAGCCGACCCCGGCCCGGGCGAGCACCTTCTGCAACCGCTCGCCCGGCCGCTCCTGGCCGGCGCCGGCGTGGTCCCGGTCGCCGGGGTGGAGGGGGGCGAGCTCCATCTCCTCCGACCAGCCCTCGCCGGCGTCGGTGGTCGTCTCGTCGTGCGGGGCGGTGTCCATCCGCTGCAGTCTCCCACCCGGCGTCGGCGCCGCCGTCCGGGTCGGGGTGCCAGCGCGGGTCGCCGGGTCGGCCGCGCCGGCGACCCGCGAGGAGGACCCCGCGACGGCGGCCGTCAGGGACGACGCAGGCGGCGCCCCAGCAGCACCAGCCCGGCGCCGGCCGCGGCGAGCAGCGCGGCCACGGCCCCGTGCACGAGCGTGGCCCCGATCGCCGTCGGACCACCCCAGGAGGTCGCCAGGTCCGCCGACTCGGCGCCGGCCGCCCAGATCGCGAACCACACCGCCCGGACGGCGGCGAGGACGACCGCGAGCACGCCGAGCCCCTGCAGCAGCAGGGCCGGGACGGCCACCACCCTGCGGCGCAGCCGCCCGGCCACCTCAACCCTCCCCGCGGTGGCCGACCCGCCGGCGCAGCAGCCACGCGGCCAGCGCGGCGAGCGGGGCGACGGTGACCGCCAGGGCGGCGCCCCGCAGCGGCGTCGTCGGCGCCCACAGGACGTTCTCGGTCACGCCGAGCCGCGCGGCCTGCACCTCGCAGAGGGCGAACAGCAGCACGGCGACCAGCGCACGCAGCCCTCCCGATCCGCTGCGCCACCGTTCCCGGGCGGCGGCCCGCACGACGTCGAGGACCACCACCGGGGTCAGCCGCGTGACGGCGAGCAGCTCGGCGAACTCCGCGCCGTAGCGCTCCCGCCAACGCCGTGGGTACAGGCGCACCAGGACGGCGCGCGCCCGGGGGCTCACGCCGTCCCCAGCCGCAGCGCCCCGACGCGGGTGATCCGCGACCAGGTCGCCAGGTGCTCGGCCAGCGCGGCACGGCCGGCCTCGGTGATCTCGTAGGGACGACGCCGGTCCTCGCTGTCGACGGCCGTGATCAACCCGCGGTCGACCAGCTTGGTCAGCGACCCGTAGAGGGTACCCGGCCCGAGCCGGATGCCGGTCTGCTCCTCGACGTCCGCGGTGATCGCGTACCCGTGCTTCGGGCCGTCGCTGAGCGACAGCAGGACGAGCAGCCCCGGCTCCCCGAACCGGGCCAGCCCGCCGCCTCCGCGCCCTTGTATCGCCATGCGATGTAACGTATGGCGTAGCAACATCCCCGGTCAAGGGCGGGCGTCACCGGGCGTCGGGGTGCTCGTCGAGGACCGCCGCCGTCTCCGGCAGCAGCGGGCCCAGCTCGGGCAGCTCCTCGAGGCCGGCCAGCCCGAGCCGCTCGAGGAACAGCGCGGTGGTCGCGTAGAGCCCGCCGCCGGTGTCGGGGTCGCTGCCCACCTCGCGCACCAGTCCGCGGGCGAGCAGGGTGCGCATGACGCCGTCCACCCCGACGCCGCGGATCGCCGAGATCCGGGCGCGGGTGACCGGCTGCCGGTAGGCGATGACGGCGAGGGTCTCCAGCGCGGCCTGGGTCAGCCGGCTGCGCTGCCCGTCGACCAGGTGGCGCTCGACGACGGCGGCGTGCTCCTCCCGGGTGTAGAGCCGCCACCCCTCCCCCACCCGGCGCAGCGTGATGCCGGCCCGGCGGCGGTCGTAGTCGTCGGCGAGCTCGGCGAGCAGGGCCCGCACCCGGGGCACCGGGCAGCGCAGCGCCGCGGCCAGGGTGGCCTCGTCGACCGGGTCGTCCGCGACGAACAGCAGCGCCTCGAGCCCGCCGCGCAGCGCGACCGGGTCGGTCTCGGGCTCCGGACCGGGTGCCGGGTCCGGTGCGGGGACGGCGGCGACCGGCGGGGGCAGCGGCGCCGGCTCCTCGACCGGCGCCGGCTCGGCGGTCGGCGGAGGGCGCTCGGCGACCCGGGCGGCCAGCTCGGCGGCGACGGCGTCCCAGGTGGCCGGGTCCCGGGGCGCGCCGTCCGGGCCGGCCCGCTCCTCGGCCTGCTCCCGGGTGGCGGCCAGCTCCGCGGCCAGCGTCTCCCAGGAGATCGGCGGCCGCTCCTCGCTCACGTGTGCTCCCCGTCCGCGTCGTCGTCCCCGGCGGGCCGCAGCGCGACGCCGCCGGTCCACCGCACGTGCAGCTCCCCGAACGGGGTGAGCTGCTCGAAGGTCACCCGCTGCTGACGGTAGAGCTCGAGCAGGGCGAGGAACCGGGCGACCACCTCGAGGGTGTGCGCGCAGTCGGCGGTCAGCGCGCGGAAGGTGGCCGTGCCGGCGCCGAGCAGCCGGTTGCGCACCACCAGCAGCTGTTCGGCGACGCTGACCGGCGGCGCGTGCAGGTGGGCGACGCTCACCACCGGCGGCGCCGCGGGGGTGAGCGCCCGGATCGCCAGCGCGGCGAACTGCTGTGGGGTCACCCCGAGCAGCACCTCGGGCAGCAGGTCGGCGAAGCGGGGCTCGAGCGCGACGTCGCGGGGGTGGCGGCGGACGGCGTCGGCCTCCCGCTCGCGCAGGAACGCCGCCGCCTGCTTGTAGGCGCGGTACTGCAGCAGCCGGGCGAAGAGCAGGTCGCGGGCCTCGAGCAGCTCGAGGTCCTCGGCGTCCTCGACCTCGGCGGCCGGCAGCAGGCGGGCGGCCTTGAGGTCGAGCAGCGTGGCGGCGACGACGAGGAACTCGCTGGCCTGGTCGAGGTCGAGCTCGTCGCCGAGGGCGTGCAGGTGGGCGATGAACTCGTCGGTGACCCGGGAGAGGGCGATCTCGGTGACGTCGAGCTGGTGCCTGCCGATCAGCTGCAGCAGCAGGTCGAAGGGGCCCTCGAAGTTGGTCAGCCGGACGGTGAACCGCGAGTCCGCCTGCGCTCCGGTCACGTCGCCAGCCTAGGAGCGGTCATCGACGGGAGCCGCGGGGCTGACGCCGGTCGATCATCGGCGAACGGTCGTCCGACCCGCCGGCGACGTCGACCGCTCGCCGGTGGTCGACGAGCGGTGAGCGGGTCAGCGCTTGCGCAGCCGCTGCACCAGCACCGCGTCCGCGCCGCGCTCGGTCAGGTCGGCCAGCAGCACCGCGACGGCCTCGCGCACGATGCGGCCGCGGTCGGCGGCCACGCCGTGCTCGGCGCGCAGCGAGAGCCGGGCGCTCTCCAGCGCGAGCAGCTCCTCGGCGGAGAGGTAGACGGTGATCTTCTCGTCGTGCCGGGTGCGCTCGGTGCGCTGCGCCCGGCCGCGGGCGGGGCGGGCCGGCGCGGGTGCGGGGGCCGGGGTCCGGTAGGCGCCCAGCGGGTCGGCGTCGTCGGCGCCGCCGGGGACGAGGGTGAGCGACGCCGTCGGCTCGCCCGGGCCCTGCCCGGCCGGCGCCTCGCCCCGCCGGGCGCTCCCGCGCAGGGCCGGGGAGCTGACCGTGGCGCTGATGCTGGGCAGCTCGGTGACCTCCGGCGCCGCCGCTTCGGTGTCGGTGCGGCGGAACAGCTCGGCCGCGCCGGGCAGGACGGGTCGGCGGGTCATGCTCCCCCCTCGCCGGTGCTCGCGTGTGCGGTGCTCGCGTGTTCCCTCGCCCGCTCGGTCACAGTGCCAGGACCTCCTTGGCCAGGTCGCGGTAGGCGGCCGCGCCCGAGGACGTCGGCGCCCAGGTGGTGATCGGCTGGCCGGCGACGGTGGTCTCCGGGAACCGCACGGTGCGCCCGATGACGGTCTGGAACACGGTGTCGCCGAAGGCCTCGACCACCCGGCTGAACACCTCGCGGCAGTGCACCGTCCGCGCGTCGTACATCGTGGCGAGGATCCCGGAGATCTCCAGGTCGGGGTTGAGCCGCTCCTTGACCTTCTCGATGGTGTCGACGAGCAGCGCCACACCGCGCAGCGAGAAGAACTCGCACTCCAGCGGGATGATCACGCCCTGGGCGGCGGTCAGCGCGTTGACCGTCAGCAGGCCCAGCGAGGGCTGGCAGTCGATGAGGACGTGGTCGTAGTCGTGCCGCACGTCGGCGATCGCCCGCAGCAGCGTCTGCTCCCGGGCCACCTCGCTGACCAGCTGCACCTCGGCGGCGGACAGGTCGATGTTGCTGGGCACCAGGTCCAGGCCGGGGACGTCGGTGGGCACCCGGACGTCGGCCAGCGTGGTGTGCCGCTCCATCAGCGCGTTGTAGACGGTGCGCTCGAGCGCCTGCGCGGGCACGCCGAGACCGACCGACAGCGCACCCTGCGGGTCGAGGTCGATGAGCAGCACCCGGCGGCCGTACTCGACGAGGGCGGCGCCCAGGTTGATGGTGGACGTCGTCTTGCCGACGCCGCCCTTCTGGTTGCACATCGCGGTGATGCGGGCGGGGCCGTGCCGGGTGAGCGGCTTGGGGTCGGGCAGGCGGCGCACGCGCGCGCGGGCGGGGTCCAGCCGCGAGGCGGCGGCGCCCATCTCGGGTCCGGGGTCGGTCGGGAGCGCGACGGCCGGGCCGGCCGCGTCCCCTCGCATCGCCATCGCTGTCGTCGCCTCCCCCTCGTACCCCGCCCGGCGGACGCCGGGTGCGGGCAGCCGTTCTGCCCGTGCGGGACGACCCGACGGTAGGGAGATCGACAGCGCCCACCGAGGAGGCACGCCGTGTCCCGTGTCGACTTGGCGACCAGTGACAAGCACAGCGGCGTCCGCCCCGGTCCGGACCGGCAGGATGCGCCGAGTCGTCCGCCCGGAGACTGTCAGACCAGCGCCCGCGGATGGCTGCTGGCGTAGACCTCGCGCAGCCGGTCGACGGTCACCAGCGTGTAGACCTGGGTGGTGGTCACCGACGCGTGGCCGAGGAGCTCCTGCACGACGCGGACGTCGGCGCCGCCGTCGAGCAGGTGGGTGGCGAAGGAGTGCCGCAGGGTGTGCGGGGAGACCGTGTTCGCCAGCTCCCCGCCCGCCCCGCCGGCCCGCTCGGCCGCCGTCCGCAGGATGGCCCACGCGCTCTGCCGGGACAGCGACCCGCCGCGGGCGTTGAGGAACAGCGCACCGCCGCGGGCGCCGGACCGGCCGGCCGCGGCCAGCGCCGGGCGGGCGCGCACCAGGTAGTCCTCCACCGCCCTCGACGCGTAGGAGCCGACCGGCACGATCCGCTGCTTGCCGCCCTTGCCGGCCAGCCGCACCACCGCCTGCTGCCGGTCGAGGTCGTCGACGGCCAGCCCGACGGCCTCGGAGATGCGCGCGCCGGTGCCGTAGAGCAGCTCGAGCAGCGCCCGGTCGCGCAGCCCGCGCGGGCCCTCCAACGCGCCGGCGGCCTCGATGAGCGCGACCACCGACTCCACCGGGACCGCCTTGGGCAACCGCCGCGCCGGCGCCGGCGGGCGCACCTCGTGCGCGACGTCGTCGGGCACCAGGCCGTCGAGCAGCGCGAAGCGGTGCAGCCCGCGGACGGCGACCACCGCCCGGGCCGCCGAGGTCGCCGACAGCGGCGGGTGCTCGTCGTCGCCGGCGCGCAGCGCGGCGAGGAAGCCGGCGACGTCGGACTCGGCGACCTCGGCCAGCCCGCGCACGCCGGCGGCCTCGAGGAAACCGGTGTAGCGGCGCAGGTCGCGCCGGTAGGAGGCGATGGTGTTGGCGGCCAGCCCCCGTTCGACGGTGAGGTGGTCGAGGTAGCCGGTGACGACGCGGTGGACGTCGGTGGTGGCGGCGGAGGTCGTCAGGAGAGCACCTCCTCGAGCGGGACCGCGGTCATCCCGTGGGCCTCGGCGACCTCGGCCAGCACCACGTGCCCGGCCACGACGTTCACCCCGCGGGCGAGCGCGGGGTCGGCGCGCACCGCGGCGACGGTGCCCTCGTCGGCCAGGGCCGTGACGTAGGGCAGCGTCACGTTGGTCAGCGCGTGGGTCGAGGTGTTGGGCACCGCGCCGGGCATGTTGGCCACGCAGTAGAAGACCGACTCGTGCACGCGGAAGGTCGGCTCGTCGTGCGTGGTGGGCCGGGAGTCCTCGAAGCAGCCGCCCTGGTCCACGGCGATGTCGACCAGCACCGAGCCGGGCTTCATCTGCGCGACCAGCGCGTTGCTCACCAGCGTCGGGGCCTTGGCGCCGGGCACCAGCACGGCGCCGATGACCAGGTCGGCGTCGAGGACGGCGCGCTCGACCTCGTAGGCGTTGGAGGCCACCGTCTGCAGGTGGCCCTGGTAGATGCGGTCGGCGGCGCGCAGCTTGTCGACGTCCCGGTCCAGGACGACGACCTCGGCCTGCATGCCCAGCGCGATCGCCGCGGCGTTCATCCCCGAGACCCCGGCGCCGATGACGACGACCTTGGCCGCGTAGACCCCGGAGACGCCGCCGAGCAGCACTCCGCGGCCGCCGTGCGCCCGCTCCAGGCTGTGCGCGCCGACCTGCGGCGCCATCCGGCCGGCCACCTCGCTCATCGGCGCCAGCAGCGGCAGCGCGCCGTCCACGGTCTGCACCGTCTCGTAGGCGATGGCGGTGGTGCCGGAGGCGACGAGGGCGTCGGTGCACTCCTTCGACGCGGCCAGGTGCAGGTAGGTGAACAGCGTCTGCCCGGCGCGCAGCCGCCCGTACTCCTCGGGGACCGGCTCCTTGACCTTGAGCAGCAGGTCGGCGTCGGCCCACACGTCGTCGGCCGAGGCCACGATGGTCGCGCCGACGGCGGCGAAGTCGGCGTCCGGGATGGACGAGCCCTCCCCCGCGCCCTGCTCGACGAGCACCGTGTGCCCGGCCCGGACCAGCTCGGTCACCCCGGCGGGGGTGAGCGCCACCCGGTACTCCCGGTTCATGACCTCTCGGGGGACCCCGACCCGCATCGTCCGCTCTCCTGGTCCCGGTCGGCGGCGTCCCGCGGATGGCGGGAGCCCCTCCCGTGTCGTGGGCCGCCCGGTCGGGGCCGGCCTCGCGCCGGGAGTCTAGGCGGCCGCGGGGACCGCGCCCGCGCGGAACGCGGGCCGGGTGGGTGAGCCCCGGCCGGGCCCGGGTAGGGCCGGTCCGCCGGCCAGCGGGGCCGGCCCCGCCGCCCGAACCCGGAGGACCCGATGCCCCTGTACGCCCGATCCCCCGCCCTGCGGGCGCGCCAGCTCGGCGCCGACCTGGGCGTGCTGGCCTGGCTGGTCCTGTGGGTGCTCATCGCCCGCGCGGTGCACGGCGCGGTGCTGGTCCTGGCCGAGCCGGGCCGGGCGGTGGAGGACCTGGGCGCGTCGGTGGCCGACAGCATGTCCTCGGCGGCGGGGGTGGCCGGGGACGTGCCGGTGGTCGGGGACGAGCTCGCCGCCCCCTTCCGCGCGCTCGGCGACGCCGGGAGCTCGGTGGGGGGCACCGGCCAGGCCGCGCAGGACGCCGTGGGCACGCTGGCCACGGCGCTCGCCGTCGTCCTCGTCGTCCTGCCGGTGGGCTGGCTGCTGCTGCGCTGGCTGTCGTGGCGGCTGGGCTGGGCGCGCGCGGCCGGCGCGGCCGGGGCGCTGGCCACCGTCGATCCCGACGTGCTGGCCGCCCGGGCGCTGGCCACCGCCCCGCTGTCCCGGCTGGCCGCCCTCCCGCCCGGCACCGCGGCCGCCTGGCGGGCCGGTGACCCGACCGCGACCGCCGCGCTCGCCGCGGTGCAGCTGGCCCGGCTAGGGCTGCCCGTACCCGAGCCCCCGGCGCACCGGTCCGGGGCGAGCGCGCCGGGCGGGACGGACCTGAGGTCGGCGCCCGGTTCGCGTTGAGCTGCCGATGCCCCCTGCGACGACAGGAGTCGCAGGGGGGACGCGGGGCGACCGGCACGGCGCGGAACCGGCGCCGGGACGGCCGCCGCGGCGGTGGCGGTCGGGCTGGTCGCCCTCGCCGGCCCGGCGAGCGAGGTGGCCGCGCAGGTCACCGCCGCGCGGACGACGCTCCCCCGGTCGGCCGAGCCGCCCCCTCGTCGCCGGTCACTCCGCGTCGGCGGGGCGCAGCCGCGGCGACGTGGCCCGCACCTGCGCCGCGGCGAGCACGCCGATGACCGCCGAGGAGTTGCGGATGCCGCCGGCGAAGACGCGGGCGACGGCCTCGGCCAGCGGCACCCGCTCCACCGTCATGTCCAGCTCCTCGTGCTCGACGACGAACCCCTCCGGCCGGTCGGCCGCGGACAGCTCCTCGGCGAGGTAGACGAGGATCTGCTCGTCGCAGAAGCCGGGCGTCGAGAAGCTGCTGGCCAGCAGCGACCAGCGCCGCGCGGCCAGGCCGGCCTCCTCGGCCAGCTCGCGCTGCGCGGTGGCCAGCGGCGCCTCGCCGTCGGCGTCGCGCAGCCCGGCCGGCAGCTCCCACAGGTACCCGCCGACCGGGTGGCGGTACTGGCGCACCATCACGATGCGGTCCTCGTCGTCGACGGCGGCGACGCACACCGCGCCGACGTGCCGCACCACCTCGCGCACGCTGGTGCCGCCCCCGGGCATGGCGACCACGTCGCGGTCCAGGGTGATCACCCGCCCCCGGTACAGCGTCTCGGTCTCCAGGACCTCGTACTCACCCGGGCGCGCCGGCTCCGCCATCAGACGCCGACCTCCCGGGGCGCGGGGTGCCCACCGGTCATCAGATCCCGACCTTCTCGTCCTCGTCCTCGTCCTCGTCGACCGGCACCGGCAGCCGCGCGGACTCGGAGAAGTCGATCGCCGCCTGCACGAACGCGGCGAACAGCGGGTGCGGGCGGGTCGGCCGGCTCTTGAGCTCCGGGTGGGCCTGGGTGCCGACGAAGAACGGGTGGACCTCGCGCGGCAGCTCGGCGAACTCGACCAGCAGCCCGTCGGGCGAGGTGCCGGAGAAGACCAGCCCGGCCGCGGCGAGCCGGTCGCGGTAGGCGTTGGCCACCTCGTAGCGGTGCCGGTGCCGCTCGGTGATCTCGGTGGCGCCGTAGGCCCGCGCCACGACCGAGCCCCGGCTGAGGGTGGCCGGGTAGCTGCCCAGGCGCATGGTGCCCCCCATGTCGCGCTGACCGGCGACCACCTCGACCTGGCTGGCCATCGTGGCGATGACCGGGTCGGGGGTGTCGGGGTCGAACTCGGTGGAGTTGGCCTCCACCAGCCCGGCCAGGTCACGCGCGGCCTCGATGACCATGCACTGCAGCCCCAGGCACAGCCCCAGCAGCGGGACGCCGTTGACCCGCGCGTAGCGGATCGCGCCCAGCTTGCCCTCGATGCCGCGCACCCCGAACCCGCCGGGCACGCACACCCCGTCCACGCCGGCCAGCGCGTGCGCCGCGCCCTCGGGGGTCCGGCACTCGTCGGAGGGCACCCAGCGGATCTGCACCCGGGCCCGGTGGGCGAACCCGCCGGCGCGCAGCGCCTCGGTCACCGACAGATAGGCGTCGGGCAGGTCGATGTACTTGCCGACCAGCGCGATGGCCACCGTCTGCCGAGGCGCGTGCACCCGGTCGAGCAGGTCGCCCCACACGGTCCAGTCCACGTCCCGGAACGGCAGCCCCAGCCGGCGGACGACGTAGGCGTCCAGGCCCTCCCGGTGCAGCACCTTGGGGATGTCGTAGATCGACGGCGCGTCGGGGCAGGAGATGACCCCCTCGGCGTCGACGTCGCACATCAGGCTGATCTTGCGCTTGAGCGCGGTGCCGATCTCCCGGTCGGCGCGGCAGACCAGCGCGTCGGGCTGGATGCCGATGTTGCGCAGCGCGGCCACCGAGTGCTGGGTCGGCTTGGTCTTCAGCTCCCCCGACGGCGCGATGTAGGGCACCAGCGAGATGTGCAGGAAGAAGCAGTGGTCGCGGCCGATCTCGTGCCGCAGCTGGCGGGCGGCCTCGAGGAACGGCAGCGACTCGATGTCGCCGACGGTGCCGCCGATCTCGGTGATGACCACGTCCACCCGCTCGTCATCCCCACCCGGCCCAGCCCACCCGCCACCCGGCCCGGCCCGCCCCCCGACCGCGGCGAGGATGCGGGCCTTGATCTCGTTGGTGATGTGCGGGATGACCTGCACGGTGTCGCCGAGGTACTCCCCGCGCCGCTCCTTGGCGATCACGTCGGAGTACACCTGCCCGGTGGTCACGTTGGACCGCCCGGTCAGGTCGGTGTCGAGGAACCGCTCGTAGTGGCCGATGTCGAGGTCGGTCTCCGCGCCGTCCTCGGTGACGAAGACCTCCCCGTGCTGGAAGGGGTTCATCGTGCCGGGGTCGACGTTGAGGTAGGGGTCGAGCTTCTGCATGGTGACCCGCAGGCCCCGGCTGGACAGCAGCGCGCCCAGCGAGCTGGCCGTCAGGCCCTTGCCGAGGGAGGAGACGACCCCGCCGGTGACGAAGACGAACTTCGTCGGCTGGGAGTTGTGGAGGAGACCCCCCGGTCCGAAGGTCAGGTCACGTGCGCCAGACGGTCGATCCACGGGACACGACCGTAACACGGTCCGGCCCCTCCCCCGCGGCCGAGCGGGGAGTGCCGTCGGCCACCCGGTCGGCTCCGCGGCCGGCGCCGCGCGGGCCGGCCGCCAGCCACACCAGCAGCGGCACGAGCAGGGACGCCGCGGTCGCCGGCAGGGCCACCCCGGAGTCGTTGACCGCCGCCCCCACGGCCAGGCCGGCCGCGCCGGCCAGCAGCCCGGCGCGCAGCGCGGCGAGGTCGCCGGCCGGCAGCAGGTCGGCCCGGCCGCGCAGCAGCCCGGGCCCGCGCAGGCGCCCGGGCAGCCGGCGCCACGGCCACCCGCCCGGCCGCTGCCCAGGCCGCACCAGCCACACGGCGGCCACCAGGGCGACCGGCAGCAGCCAGGACAGCCGGCTGCCGACGAGGACGTCCAGGTTGGCCTGCGCCTTGCGGCTGACCACCGTCACGGCCTGCCCGGTGAGCAGCTGCTCGACGAACCGGCCGAGGTGGCTGCGCTGGGCGGGAGGCCGCAGCCAGTCGAGGACCGCCAGGGTGCCGACGGCGGCCACGGCCAGCCCCAGCACGGCCGCCAGCCGGGGCAGCGTCACCCGGGTGCGGGTGAGCAGCATCGCCAGCAGTCCGAACCCCGGCAGCGCGGCCAGCACGCCGCCGAAGTCACGGCCCAGCCCCGGGGCGCCGACGAGCAGCACGGTCAGCGCCCCGGCGCCCAGCACCACCGCGGCGACGACCGGCCGCGAGCGGCCGGCCGGTGCCCGCCGCCCGGCCGCGGTCGCGACCGCGGCGGTCAGCAGCAGCGCGCTGACCGACAGCAGCCCGAAGGTCAGGTTGCCGAAGCCGGTGAACCGCCCGGCGACGATCGCGTCGTAGCCGAGCAGCCCGCCCAGCTCCAGGTGCGAGCCGGTGAGCACGTCGCCCACCAGGGTGGCCAGCGTGACGGCCAGGACGGCGGCCGGCGGCCCCAGCCGGTGGGTGCGCCACGGGCCGAGGGCGGCGACGGCCAGCACCAGCAGGGCGGCGACGAGCACCGAACCGGCCAGCGCCAGCCGCGCCGGTCCCCCGCCGTCCCCGCCGGCCCGCTCCCAGGGCAGCAGCCCGGCGAGGTAGGTGGCCACCGGCACCGCGGCCGCGCCGAGGGCGAGCGGCCGCAGCGCGCCGCGCAGCCGCCGCGCGCCCGGCCGGGGTGGCCGGTCGCGGCCGCCCAGCACCAGCAGGCCCAGGCCGACGACGGCGGCGTCGAGCCCCACCAGCGCCCCGAAGAAGGCGCCGGCGCTCTGGTAGTGCACGACGGCGACGGTGTTCGCCCGCTCCAGGACGGCGACCGCCTCGCCCAGCGGCGGCCGCGACCCGCCCACCTGCACCGGCTGGCCGTTCATCGAGGCCGGCACCGCCAGCCCGAGAGCGGCCAGCGCGGTCGGGGCGACGTCGATGAGCTGGGTGTAGGGGGCCCGCCCGGTGCTGGCCGAGGTCAGCCAGCCGGGGCGGTCGAAGCCGGGGCCCGAGGCGATGCCGACGTGCAGCTGCGGGCGGCCGTCGCCCACCTCGGAGACCCCCTGCAGCACCAGCAGGGTCCGGCCCGGTGCCGCCGCGACCGCGTCGACCAGCCGGCCGACGGCGGCGTCGACGGCGGCCAGGGCGGCGGCCCGGGGCGGGGTGCCGGTGTCGCCGCCTTCGGGGGTCGGCTCGCCGGCGTCGACCAGGTCGTCCAGGGAGACGAGGGTCAGCGGGCACCCGGTGAGCAGCCCGGCGGGGTCGTCCGGGAGCCGGTCGAGCCGGGTCAGGGCCACCCCGGGTGCGGCGACGGCCAGCGCCGGTGCCCGGCCGACGACGGTGGCGCAGCCGACCGCCTGGCCCAGCGCGGCCGGCTCGGCGCCGAAGCGGGCCGAGTCCGGGTCGGCGGCGACGGCGGCGACGGCCGACTGCGGATCGCCCAGACCGTCGGCGGCCAGCTGCTCCTGCGGGTCGCAGGAGGGCGCCGGGTCGGCCGGCTCCGCCGGGACGGCGTCGTCCGGCGCGGCACCGTCGGCGCCGGGCGCCTGTCCGGGCAGCGGCACGGCCGGCTGCGGCACCGGGCCGATCGCCTCGTCCGGCGCCGGGAAGCGGGCCCGGTTGCCCGCGCCCAGGGTCGCCCACCCGTCGAGCAGGCAGGTGGTGGAGCGGGCCGCCCGCACCGAGACGGCGCCGATCGGGGACCGGTCGGCCAGCGCCGCCAGGTGCGGGGTGGCCTGCGGGTCGACATCGTCCCACACCAGGCCGGGTACGCCGACGACGAGCACCCGGTCGGCCGTCGCGTCCCCGGCCGGGGCCGCGCCGGCCGGGCCGGCGAGGGTGAGCAGCACGGCGAGGACGGCGAGCAGCAGCGCCGCGCTCCGGGCGACCCGGCTCACCGGACGCCGTCGCCGGGCGGGCCGAGCAGCTCGCGGTAGAGGGCGACGAGTTGGCGGGCCGTGGCGGCCTCGTCCGGCCAGGTCGCTGCCCGCCGGGTGCCGGCCGCGGCCAGGCGGCGGGCGCGGGCAGGGTCGGCGAGCAGCTCGGCGACTGCGTCGGCCAGCGCCGCGGCGTCCCCCACCGGGACCAGCTCGGCGCCGCCGCCGAGCAGCTCGGGCAGGCCACCGGTGCGGGTGGCGACCAGCGGGGTGCCCGAGCGCAGCGCCTCCTGGGCGGTCAGCGACCGGGCCTCCCAGACCGACGGCAGCACGGCGAGGTCGGCGGCGCCGAGCAGGTCGGCGACGTCCGCGCGGCGGCCGAGCAGCACCACCGGCAGCCGCTCGGCGGCGATCCGGCGGGCCAGCGCGTCGTGCAGCGGGCCGTCGCCGGCGACGGCGACCAGCGGCGGCTGCGGCAGCCGCGGGTCGGCGGCCCACCGGCCGGCGGCGTCGAGGAGGACGTCGTAGCCCTTCTGCGGGTGCAGCCGGCCCACCGCGACCACCAGCGGCCGGCCGTCGGCCAGGCCGAGCTCGGCGCGCACCGCGGCGGGCGGGCGGCTCGGGGCGGGCAGCGGCGGCGCGGAGACCGGCGCGACCCGCACGTCGCGGGCGCCTTGGCGCCAGGCGTTCGCGGCCAGGTCGGCCGACGCGGCCAGCACGACGTCGGCGCCCCGGACGGTGGCGCGCTCGGCCAGCCGCAGCACCCCGCGCCGGGCGCCGCCGCCCTCGGGCAGCGCGTTGTGCAGCGTGAGCACCAGGGGCCGGGTGCGGTCGCGACCCAGCCGGCGGGCGGCCGCGGCGACCAGGCCGGCGCGCAGCCCGTGCGCGTGCACCAGGTCGGCGTCGGCGGTGGCCCGGCGCAGGGCGGCCACCGCGCGGGCGTCGGCCAGCGGCTGCACGCCCGCGGAGATCTCCACGGCGGCGAACCGCGCTCCCGCGCCGGTGAACCCGAACAGCTCCTCGGTCGCCGCCGGACCGCACACCCGGACCGCCGCGCCGGCCGCGCGCAGCGCCGGCAGCACCGCGCGCACGTGGGTGCCCACCCCACCGGTGCTGGTGGCCAGGACCTCGACCACCCGCCGGCCCGCCAGCGGGAGCCGCTCAGCCACCGTGCACCTCCAGCCGATCGCTGCGCCGCAGCCGGCGCACCGCCTCCAGCAGCGGGCCGCGCGCCGTCCCCATCATGACCGCCGCGGCGGCTCCCAGGGCGGCCGCCGCGGCGAGGACGCCGACCCCTCCGACGGCGAGCAGGCCGCCCCGCGGCACCGGGTCCGCGCCCAGGGCGGCGGCCACCTCCAGCCCGGCGGTGGCCCCCAGCGCGGCGGCGAGCAGGCCGGGCAGGCCGGCGCGCGCCACCCCGGCCAGCCCCGCCGGGCCCACCACCCGCGCCACGACGACCAGCAGGGTCCCCCCGGCGACGGTGACGCCGGTGGTGTGCCCGGCCGCCAGGGCCACCCCGCGGTCGGCGGCGGGCAGCACCGCGGACAGGACGACGTCGGCGGCGACCGCCAGCAGCCAGCCGCCGAGCACGCAGACCGTCGGCGCCCGCCACAGCCCGCGGGCGTAGAGCGCGCGGGTCAGCAGCGCCACCAGCCCGTACCCGGGCAGGCCGGGGGCGAAGGCGACGATCGTGTCCCGCAGCGCGGTGACCGTGCCCGGCGGCTCCCCGGCGAGGAACACCCGCGCCATCGGCCCGGACACCGCGACCAGCAGCGCCGCGGCGAGCAGCGTGGCGACACCGACGAGCACGGCGACCGGGGCCAGCGCTCGGCGGAACCCCGGCTCGTCCCCGGTCTCGGCGCGCTCGGCCAGCCCGGGGTAGGCCGAGGTGGCCAGCGGCACGGCCAGCGCCGCCCAGGGCACGAGGAACAGGGTCAGGCCGGCGGTGTAGACGACCTGGGTGCCGTCCGGGGCACCGGCGTTGGCCAGCCGGATCGCCACGGCGGCGACCAGCTGCTGCCCGGCCAGGGTGAGGACGCCGGCCAGGGCCAGCTGGCGCGCCCGCGGAGCCACACCGGTCGGGAAGCGCAGCGACGGCCGCAGGCCCAGGTGCAGCCGCCGCACCGGCACCAGCAGGCCGAGGGACAGCGCGGCCACGCCGAGCGTCGTCCCGACGGAGAGGACCAGCTCGGCCGGGGTGGACAGGTCGTCGACGTCCCGGCTGCCACCCACCCCGGCGAAGACCAGGTAGGCGGCGGCGACCACGACGCTGGACAGCAGCGGCGCCAGCGCCGGCCCGGCGAAGCGGCGGTGCGCCTGCAGCACGCCGGTGAGCACGACGCCGATGCCGTAGAGCACCACCTGCGGGGCGAACACCAGAAGGAACCGGGCGGCCAGCTCGACCTGGACCGGGTCGGCGGGACCGAGCAGCAGCCGGGCGATCGGCTCGGCCAGCAGCGCGACCAGCACCGCGAGCGGGGTGAGCACCAGCAGGCTCCACCCGAGCAGCGCCGAGGCGGTGCGGCGCACCTGCTCGCGGTCGCCGGTGGCGATGCCGCCGGCGAGCATCGGCACCACCAGGCTGGCCAGGGCGCCGCCGGCGACGACCTCGAAGACGATGTTCGGGACGTTGTTGGCCGCCAGGTAGGTGTCCCCGGTGCTGTCGGCGCCGACGGTGTTGGTGAAGACCACCGTCCGGCCGAACCCGGCCAGCCGCGCCAGCACGGTGAGGACGGCGATCAGCGCGGCCGCGCCGGCGACGCCGGAGGCCAGCTGCCGGCGGCTCATGCCCTGCGGCGGCCGAGCCGGTCCAGTCCGCGCAGCCCCGGGGTGGCCTCGATGACCCGCGTGAAGCTCACCCGCTCGCTGGCCAGGGTGAGCGCGACGACGCCGGCGAGCAACCCGGCGCGGGCCCGGCGACCGGGCAGCGCGGCCAGCCGCAGGCCCAGCAGCGCCCCGACCGCGTTGGCGCCGCAGTCACCGAGCATGACCCGCTCCCCCAGGTCGGCCGGCAGCACGGCCAGGCCGGCGCCGAGCGGGCCGGCGACCAGGGTGCCGGCGGGGCCGCGCAACCCGGCCGCGGCGAGGAGGGTGGCCGCCTTGGCCGCGCGGCCGGGGCGCAGGTCGAGCAGGTTGACCAGGTTCGCCGTGCCGGCCACCAGCCCGGTGGTCAGCACCGCGTCGACCACGGTGAGGCGGTGCAACGGCCCCGCTGCAGGTGGAAGGACCCCGGCCCCGTTGCAGGGTCCCGCTGCGGCCCCCTGCAGGGTCCCGCCGCGAGCCTGCGAGCGGTGGGGGGCAGGGGGTCCTTCTCCGGTGGGGGGCAAGGGGGCCCTTGTTCCACCCCTCGCAGGCTCGGGGCGGTGCCCGGGACGGGGCCGGGGACCTTGCAGGGGAGCCGATCGAGGCTCGGGGCGGTGCCCGGGACGGGGCCGGTGGGGGGCGGCGGGGTCCTCCACGAGCAGGGCCGCCGCGGCGGCGGCCGCGCCGATGCCGGCGACCTTGACCGCTCCCGCGGAGACCCGGCCGGCGCGCAGCGCCCGCAGGTGCCCGGCCAGCCCCTTGTCGCGGGCCTGCTCGGGGCGGGCGCCGGCGAGGTCGTCGTAGGCCCCCACCAGCCCGGAGACCGTGCCGACCACCGCCGCGGCCGCGCGCGTGCCGGATGGGGCGCCGGCCACCGCGCTCGCCGTCGCGGCGGCCGCCAGAGCCGGGCCGCCGAGCAGGGTCACCGGCCGGCCGGCGTAGTTGGTCCGCCGCCACGGCGCACCGGCCCGGTGCGCGGCCAGCCCGGCGGCGCCGGCCAGGCCGACCCGGGCCGCGACCGCGCCGCCGGCCGCCAGCAGCACCCGGCGGCGGGCGCCGTCCGCCCTGCCGGTCGGAAGGGAGCCGGTCACGGGGTGGTGCCGGGGACCGGCGGCACCGGCTGGGTGTCCTCACCCGTGCCGTAGGCGCCCGAGGTGCCCTGGCTCTCCCGCCCGAGGGCGAGCACCGTGCTGATCCGGCCGGACGCCGACCCGACGTTGTCGACGGTCGACACCGCGGCGGACAGCTCCGGGTCGGCCCGGATGACGCCGATCAGACCCGTGTCACCGGCCGAGGCGGCGTCGCCGGCGACGACGACACCGGAGCCGGCGGCGTCCAGGGCCTGCACCAGATCGACCAGCGTGCCGGTGCGCGCCTGGGCCTGCTCGTCGGGCAAGCCGCCGGCGGTGAGCACCACCGCGTAGTCCGCCGGCGCGACCGCGGGCGACTCCTGCTCGAGCACACCGAGGGCCCGCAGGCCCGCCAGCACGGAGGAGAGCGCGGCGGTGCCCGGCGCCGCGCCGGAGCCGGCCGGGCGCATGAGCACCTGCGCGAGCAGCGACCCGACCAGCTGCCCGGTGTCGTCGGTCTCGGGCAGGGTGAGCCCGGTGGGCAGGCCCGGGCCGGTGACGTAGCTCTGCAGGCCGGCGGCGGTCGCCGGGTCGTTGTACTCCGGCTGCAGCCGGAGGGTGCCGGTGACCGTGCCACCGGCCTGGCCGACCAGGGTGGCGACGTCGTCCACCGTCTCCGCGGCGACCTCGTCGCCGACGGCGAGCAGCAGCACGCCGCGGCCGGTGAGGCTGCCGGTGACCAGGGCCGGGGCGACGGCCTCCTCGAAGGCCTCGCCGGTGGCCACCTGGCCCTGCAGCTGACGGTTGGTGTCCTCCAGGTCGCGCTTGTCCTGGGTCAGCGCGCTCACCTGGTTCTCGAGGTCGGAGAGGATCGGCTGGTTGAGCGCGGTGGTGCCGATGACGATGCCGAGCGCCACGGCCAGGAACACCGCGATCAGCGAGACCAGGTGGTAGCGGAAGTCGATCACGAGAAGAGGTTCTCCAGCCAGAACACGAAGCTGTTCCATTGGTCGACCAGCAGGTCGAAGTAGACCCGGCCGGCCGCCGACACCGCGAGCGCCGAGCCGATCGCCACGAAGGCGGCCAGCACCAGCACGACCAGCGCGGTGGTCGAGATGCGGCTGCGGTAGAGCCGGCTGACCCCCTTGGCGTCGACGAGCTTGCCGCCCAGCCGCAGCCGGGTGAGGAAGGTCGAGGCCATGCCGCCGCGGCCCTTGTCGAGGAACTCGACCAGCGTGGCGTGCGTGCCGACGGCGACGATGAGCGTGGCGCCCTTCTCGTCGGCGAGCAGCATCGCGATGTCCTCGCTGGTGGCCGCGGCCGGGAAGGTGATCGCGTCGACGCCGAGGTCCTGGACCCGGGCCAGGCCGGGCGCGCGCCCGTCGGCGTAGGCGTGCACGACCACCTCGGCGCCGCTCCTGAGGACCTCGTCGCTCACCGAGTCCATGTCGCCGATGATCATGTCCGGCTGGTAGCCGGCCTCCGTGAGCGCGTCGGCGCCGCCGTCGACGCCGATGAGCACCGGCCGGTAGTCGCGGATGTAGGACCGCAGCGCCTGCAGGTCCTCCTTGTAGTCGTACCCGCGGACGACGACGAGGACGTGCCGGCCCTCGATCGGCGTGGTCACGTCGGGGACGCCGACGCCGTCGAGCAGCAGCGCGCGCTCGCGCTTCATGTACTCCATCGTGTTGGCGGCGAACGCCTCGAGCTGGACCGACAGCCCGGCCCTGGCCTCGGCCATCGACTCGGCGACCGTCTCCGCGGTCTGCGCGGTGCCCTCGGCGACGACGGTGCCGTCCTCGAGCAGCAGCCGGTTGCCGTCGACGCGGACCGTCGTCCCCTCCTTGACCGCGGACACGACCTCCCGGCCCACGGAGTCGACCAGCGGGATGCCGGCCTCGACGAGGATCTGCGGGCCGAGGTTCGGATAGCGGCCGGAGGTGCTGGGCGCGGCGTTGACGACCGCGGCGACCCGGCAGGCGACCAGCGAGTCGGCGCTGACCCGGTCGATGTCGACGTGGTCGATGACCGCGACGTCGCCGGGGCGCAGCCGCTTGGTGAGGTTCTTGGTGCGTCGGTCCAGACGCACGGTGCCGGTCACTCCGGGTGCCGCTTCGGGGGGCCGGCCACGGCGGAGGGAGCCGATGCGCATGGCCTGCACTCTCCCACGCGGGCTCCGGCCCACCGTCGTCCGACGCGCAGCGTCGATGGTCCTCTCACCCACAGTGACCGACACCACGGGAGAGGCGACACGCCGAGTACACCTGCCGCGCAGACTCTGGTGAGACCCTCACCAGAGCTGTCTAGCGTTGCCCGGGTGACAGGCGGGGCGCACGCAGTCGGCCGCACGGACGAGGACGACGTCCGGCCGGCCGCCCCTGAAGCCGCCGTCCGAGCGGTGCCGGCCGCTCCTGTGCCGCCCGGCCCGGCGCAGGACGACCCGCCGTCCGACGAGGCGCCACCCCCGCTGCCGGGTGCCACCACGCCGGCGACTCCCCCGCCGGGTGGCGCGCCGCAGGCCGAGCCGGCCGCCCGCGGACGGCGCGGGCGGCGGCGGCGCGGCCCGGGCCTGCGCGAGCGGCGCCGTCAGCAGACCCGTGCCACGATCGTCGACGCCGCCGCGGAGCTGTTCGCCGAGCGCGGGTTCGACGCGGTCAGCGTGGTGGAGATCGCCCAGCGCGCCGGCGTGGTCGAGAAGACCGTGTTCAACCACTTCCCGGTCAAGGAGGGGCTGGTCTTCGAGGCCGATCCTCCGATGCGGGCCGCCCTGCTCGACGCCGTCCGCACCCGCCCGGCCGGGGAGTCGGTGACCGCGGCGGCGGGCACCTTCGTCGTCCGGGCGATGGGCGGGCTGGGAGCTCCGGAGGCCGCCGCCGGCGTGGCGGAGATGGCGCGGGTCATCCGCGGCAGCCGCACGTTGCAGGTGCGCGAGCGCGAGATCCTGGGTGAGCTGACCACCGCGCTCGCCGAGCTCATCGCCGAGGAGACCCGCGCGGAGCCGGGCGAGCTGGCGCCGTGGCTGGCCGCCCACGCCGTGCTCAGCCTGTACGCGGGGCTGCTCGAGCTGGCCCGTGACCGCGTGCTGGCGGGGATGACCGGGCCGGAGCTCTCCGCCGAGCTGCTCGCCCGCGGCGGGCGGGGCCTGGCCCTGCTGCAGTTCGGTCTGGCGGGCTACGCCAAGCGGCGATGACGCGATGACACCGCCGTCCTACCGGACGGCACCGCGACCACGTGCCGTCCCCGACCTGCGCGGAGCCGGCCCGGCCGCTCGTCGGGGAGCCCTCCGGCCCCACTCGTCGGACCGCTCCGCAAGGCGACCCCGCTCGGGAGCCGCCCCGCGAGGAGGCGGGGTCAGACCTGGAGCTGCAGGACGCGCAGCAGGTGGGTGGCCCGGTCCCCGGGGAACTCCGGATCCCGGGTGAACAGGGCGACGGCGACCATGTACTCGTCCTCGCCGGCCCACCCCCGGCCCTCGGCGCACAGCCGGCGTATCTGCGCGTGCACCTTGGGCTCGCTGCTGTAGGGCCCGAAGTCCAGGCCCATGGCCACGAAGTTGACCACCCGGTACCCCAGGTCCCGCGCCGTCTCCAGGGTCGCGACGGGGTCGGAGTAGCTGGGCACGGTGGTGACGACGTGCTCGAACCCGGCCTTGAGCAGCTCCAGGACCTGGTCGTGGCCGGACGGGCCACCCCAGAGCTCCGGCATGCGGATGTCGCAGTCGGGGGCAGGGAGGTAGCCGGGGTTGGCGATCACCGTGGGCGGCGAGGCGCCGCCGGCGGCGTGCGCCCGTTCGAAGAAGTCACCGACCTCGACGGTGTACCGGTCGGCCACGCCGCGGACGGCGATGTTCTCCCTCGCCTGGTCGACGGAGGAGGCGCTGATGTCGTAGCTGTGCACGCGCAGCCGCGGCAGTACGCGGACCGCGTCGGCGATGGCGGACGCATCACCGCTGCCCAGCTCCAGGACACCGGCCTGCTCCCATCCCAGTTCCCGGCAGTAGTGCTGGAGCAGGATGCAGACCGAGGAGCCGTAGTGGGCCGATTCGTCGGCGGAGGAGAACCAGCTCACCGGGCAGCACCCCAGCTCTGATGGGCGGCCTCGCGGCCGTCGATGCTGATCGGGGATCGGTTGCGCACGACCGGCGGCTACCCCGCTCGGCGCGCGGCCATGCCTGCGCCCCCGACGGGGCGCGGCGCGGTCAGGCGGCCGTCCTGGCCGTCGCCGCCACCTCCAGCAGTTCGCGGGCGTGCGCCTGGCCGGTGCCGCTGTCGGCGAGCCCGGAGAGCATGCGGGCCAGCTCCCGCACCCGGTCCTCGCCGTCGACGGCGCGGATGTCGGTGGCCGTCACACCGGCGCCGGTGTCCGGGGACTTGTCGACCACCAGGTGGGTGTCGGCGAACGCCGCGACCTGGGCCAGGTGGGTGACGACGACGACCTGGTGGTCGCGGGCCAGCCGGGCCAGCCGCCGGCCGATCTCGCCGGCCGCCTGGCCGCCGACGCCCGCGTCGACCTCGTCGAACACCATGACCGGCACCGGATCGGCACCGGCGAAGACCACCTCGATGGCGAGCATGACCCGGGACAGCTCGCCGCCGGAGGCCCCCCGGTGCACCGGCCGGGGCGGGGCGCCGGGGTGGGCGGCCATGAGCAGGGCCACCTCGTCGAGGCCCTCGGGCCCCGGGTGGTCGAGGTCGCTGTCGATCGCGAAGGAGACGCGGGCGCTCCTCATCGCCAGCCCGGCCAGCTCCCGGCCGACCTCGGCGGCGAACCCGTCCGCGGCCGCACGCCGACCGGCCGAGACCTGCGCGCCGAGGTCGGCGACCTCGGCGCGGGCGGCGTCCCGGGCGGCCTCCAGGGCCTGCAGGGCCTCGTCGGAGACGTCGAGCTCGTCCAGGCGCCGGCGGGCGTCCTCGGCCCAGGCCAGGACGCCGGCGGCGCCGTCCCCCGGGTCGGCGTACTTGCGCACCAGCGCGGTGATCGCCGCCCGGCGGTCCATCACCTCGGCCAGTCGCGCGGGATCGGCGTCGAGGTCGGCGACGTAGGTGGCCAGCTGGCCGGCGACGTCGGACACCACCGCGACGGCGTCGCCGAGGTCCTGCGCCAACAGGAGGAGCGTGGGGTCGTCGGAACCGGCCAGCGCTCGCTGGGCGATCGCCAGCGCCGCGGTGGCGTCCTGCGGCAGGTCCTCGCCGAGGTCGCCGATGACGTCGCCGACCAGGGCCACGCGGGCCTCGTCGGCTGCGGCGCGCAGCGCGTCGGCGTCGGACAGCCGCCGCGCCTGCGTGTCGAGCTCCTCGTCCTCGCCGGGCTGGGGAGCGACCGCCTCGATCTCCTGCAGCCCGTGCCGCAGCACGTCGGCGGCCTGCGCCAGTTCGCGGGCCTGCCCGCGGCGGCGCTCGAGGTCGCCGGCCAGCTGTCGCCAGCGGACGTGGGCCTGCCGGTAGCGCTCCAGCAGCGCGAGGTGGGCAGGTCCCGCGTAGCGGTCCAGCGCCCGGCGCTGCTCGGCGGGGCGGGACAGCCGCAGCTGGTCGCTCTGCCCGTGCACGGCCAGCAGCCCCTCGGCCAGCTCGGCGATCACGCCGACGGGGACGCTGCGGCCGCCCAGGTGGGCCCGCGACCGGCCTTCGGCGCTCACCGTGCGGGCGAGGATGAGGGTGCCGTCGTCGTCGGGTTCGGCGCCGGCGTCGGCCGCCCGCTCCCAGACCGGCGAGTCGGGTGACAGGGCGAGCCGGCCCTCGACGCCGGCCCGCCCGCCCGCGCGCACCCGGCCGGGGTCGGCGCGGCCGCCGAACAGCAGGGTCAGGCCGGTGACCACCATCGTCTTGCCGGCGCCGGTCTCGCCGGTCACGACCGTGAGGCCGTCGCCGAGCTCGAGGGTGACGTCATCGATGGCCCCGAGCCCGCGGATGCGCAGCTCGGTCAGCCGGCCCGGCCGCGCCGCGCTGCCCGGCCCGGCGGCGTCCGGGTCCCGTGCCGCCGGCGGCTCACCCGGCCGGACCTGCCCGGCCTGCCGCGCCGGCTCCGGCTGCTGCGCGTCCTCCCCGGACCGGGCCGGCTCTCCCCGCCCGGCCGCCCGCGGCCGCCGCTGTGCCTCACGCGTCGTCGTCCGTGCCGCCACCGCGGCCCTCCTTCCCCGTGTCCCCGCGGACGAAGTCGCGGGTCAGCACGTTGCGCGGCGGGCGCAGCTCGTGGCCCGGGTCGTGGGTGCGGGCGTCGCGGAACCCGCGCACGGGCAGCCCGAACTTGGCGACCAGCCGGTCGCCGAAGGTGGTCGCGTGCACCCGCGCGATCCGCACCGGCCGTGCGGCGCGGTGCACGTCGACCCGGCCGCCCTCGGGCACCTCCAGCGCCCGCCGGCCGTCGGCGGAGACCCGGGCCCGGTTGCCGTCGATGGGGAGCGCGACGGTGAGCACCGAGTCCGGTGAGGTGACCAGCGGCCGACCGAAGAGGGCGTGGGCGTTGGAGGGCACCACCAGCATCGCCTCGACGTCGGGCCACACCACCGGACCGCCGGCGGAGAAGGCATAGGCCGTGGACCCGGTCGGCGTGGAGAACAGGATCCCGTCGCAACCGAAGCTGGTCAGCGGGCGACCGTCGATGGCGAGGACGACGTCGAGCACCCGCGAGCGCACGGTCTTCTCCACCGACGCCTCGTTGAGCGCCCACGTGCCGCCGACGACCGCGCCGGCGGCGTCGAGGACGTCGACCTCGATGGCCAGCCGCTTCTCCACCGAGTACTCGCAGCGCTCGATGGCGGTGAGCGCCTCCTCGACCGCCTCGGGCTCGGTCTCGGCGAGGAAGCCGACCCGCCCCAGGTTGACGCCCATGAGCGCGGCGTTGCTGTAGCGGGCCAGCTCGGCGGCGCGCAGGAAGGTGCCGTCCCCACCGAACACCATGACGATCTCGGCGCCACGGGCCGCCTCGGCGTCGGCGGGCACGACCTGGGCCCCCTCGATGCCCAGGGCCTCGGCCTCGTCCTCCAGCAGCCGCACGGTGATGCCCGCCCTCGCCAACCGGGCGGCCGACCTGCGGGCGAGCTCGACGATGTCCTGGCGGCCGGTGTGCACGGCCAGCAGGACGTGACGGGTCCCGCTCGGCGGCCACGAGGTGGGATTGACCTCTGTCACGTGTCCTCCTCGGGAGCGCCGGCTGCGGTGCTCGGTCCCTGCGTCACGATGGTCCTTCCTCGACGGCGCGGCGCACGTCCTGCTCCCGCGGCGGGCCGGCGTCCCGGCGCAGCCACAGGAAGAACTCCACGTTGCCCGCCGGGCCCGGCAGCGGGCTGGCGACCACCCCGGCGGTTCCCCAGCCCAGCTCGGCGGCCCCGCGGGCGACCTGCAGCACCGCGTCCTGCCGGTGCGCGGGATCCCGCACCACACCCCCGGCACCGAGCCGTTCGCGGCCGACCTCGAACTGCGGCTTCACCATGGGCAGCAGGTCGGCCGTCTCGGTGGCGCAGGCGCTCAGCGCGGGCAGCACCAGCCGCAGCGAGATGAACGACAGGTCGGCCACGACCAGGTCGACCGGCCCGTCGATCTGCTCGGGGGTCAGCGTCCGGACGTTGGTGCGCTCGCGCACCCGCACCCGCTCGTCGGTGCGCAGCGACCAGGCCAGCTCGCCGTAGCCGACGTCGACGGCGACGACCTCCCGCGCCCCCCGGCGCAGCAGCACCTCGGTGAAGCCGCCGGTGGAGGCGCCGGCGTCCAGGGCGCGGCGGCCGTCGACGGCGACGGGGAGAGCGTCGAGGGCGCCGAGCAGCTTGTGCGCGCCCCGAGAGACCCAGCTCGGCCGGTCGGGGTCGGCGCGGACGACGACGGGGGTGTCGGCGCCCACCCCCGTGGCGGGCTTCGTGGCGGCCCGCCCGGAGACGGCGACCCGGCCCTCGGCGATCAAGGTGACGGCGTGCTCCCGGGACCGGGCCAGGCCCCGCCGCACGAGCTCCGCGTCGAGCCTGCTGCGGCGGGCCATCAGAGCTGGTCGATCGTGGCGAGTTCACGCTGCAGCCGGGCGTGCTCGGCCGCGAAGACGGCGACGTGTTCGGCCACCGGCCGCTGCTGCAGGTCGGCGAAGCGGGCGCCGTCGTCCGCCGGGCGCGGTGCGACGGGCAGCGGTGCCGTCGGGTCGGGGACCGGCGCCGGACCGCCCGTCGGGCCCGGACCGGGCCGGGGCGGGCCCGGGACCGGTCGCGGTCGGCTCGGCTCGGTCATCGCTCGCCTCTCGGGTCGTCGGCCGCGTCGCCGCGGCGGCGGAGGATCGGGGACCGGTGGCGCCGGTGCGGTCCGGAGCTCACCCCCTGGCCCGCGAGGTTACCGGCCGAGGACGACGGGCACGGGCTGACGACCGGCGCTGGCGCTGGGCCGGCCGGTCCCTTCTCGCGTTGGAGGCGTGCCCGCGTGGCGACGATGGAGCAGTGCATGAATGCCCTGGAGAGCATCCTCGGGGACCTCGCGGCCAGCCCGGCGGCCCGGGGCCTGGACCGCAGCCTGTCCTGCCGGCTGCCCGACCTGGGGCAGGTCGTCCGCGGCCGGCTGGCCCGGGGCTCGGTGCACGACCTGCGGGCCGAGCCCGAGGGCCAGTCGCTGGAGAAGGCCGACATCCGGCTCACCATGAGCAGCGACGACCTGGTCGACCTGACCGAGGGCCGGCTCTCCTTCGGCCCGGCCTGGGCCTCCGGCCGGGTCAAGCTGGAGGCCGGGCTGCGCGACCTGCTGCGGCTGCGCATGATGCTCTGACCAACTGCTCCTCGACCAGCTGACGCCTCATGGCTGCCCGGCACCGGCCTGCGCCGGTCCCGGTCGACAGGCCCGCCGCCGGACAGCCGCCGCTGGCCACTCCCGCTCACCCCCGCTCGGCCTCGCCGGCCGCCGCGGCGCCCGACGAGCCGGCGGCGAGGCCCGCGGCGACCGCCGCTCGGGGTCGCGCGTCGCCCGGGCGGCGGGACTCGAAGACGGACAGGACGCGCGCGGCGCGGGTCGGCCACCCACCGGACCCGGGTCCGGCGCTCCGGCTCGTCCCCGGTCACCTCAGCCGGGGAGCGCCCAGGACCGCACCGCGGCGGCCGCGGCCCGGTCGACCGCGCGCACCCGCGCCGGGGCCGCGGTGCCGGGGTGCTGGACCCAGTGGGCGACGCACACCGCGCGCAGACCGTCCAACCCATCACCGGTGTCCGCGCCGGGGGGGTCGCACCCCAGCTGGAGCGGGCCGCCCTCGCCCACCGGCCGGGCCCACCAACGCCCGCACCGCCACGCTCCCGCGTTCCGCAGGACGGCCGGATGGGCGCGCAGCAGCCCGGCGGCGTCCGCCGACAGCAGGTCGGGACGCTGGTGCGGGCCCGCGGCGAGCAGGGCCGGGGGTTGGGTGACGCCGGAGAGGACGAGCAGGCTGGCGGCCCCGGCCCGCTGGCCGCCCTCGATGTCGGTGTCGAGACGGTCACCCACGACGAGGGGGCGGCGTGCCGCGGTGCGCCGGACGCACTCGGCGTGCATGGCCGGGTCGGGTTTGCCGGTCACCAGGGGCCGCCGACCGGTGACGGCGCTGACCACCCCGACCATCGCGCCGTTGCCGGGCAGCGGTCCCCGTGGTGAGGGGATGGTGGCGTCGGCGTTGGTGGCCACGTGCTCGGCACCGTTGCGGACGGCGACCACGGCCTCGGCCAGCTGCACCCAGCCCACCTCACGGCCGTAGCCCTGCACGACCGCGGCCGGCTCGTCCTCGGCCCGGGTGACCGGGGTCAGGCCTGCGGCCCGCAGGGCGGCCGCCACGCCCGGCCCCCCGACCGGCAGCACGCGCGCCCCGGCACCGAGCCGTTCGGCGACCACCGTGGCGGCCGCCTGCGAGCTGGTGATCACATCTGTCGGGCCCGCGGGGACGCCGAGGGCGGTCAGGTGCCCAGCCACCTCCTCCGGTGTCCGGGACGCGTTGTTCGTGACGAAACCCAGTCGCATGCCCGCGGTCCGGGCGGCGGCCAGCGCCTCGGGCACGCCGGGCACCGCGTCCGGTCCGACGTACACCACCCCGTCGAGGTCCAGGAGCGCGACGTCGAACACCGCGGTGGGTGGCCGGGCGGTGCCGGTGGCGAGCGAGGGCTCCGGTGCGGTCATGCCGTCTCCCCGCTACGCCGGTTGCGGACCCCGCGTAACGCCCGCGAGTAGTGCCCGAGGTCGGGGCGCATCGCGACGGCGAGGGCCAGGTGCTCAGCGGCGAGCTGGAGGTCGCCGGCCCGGCTGGCGGCGAGTCCGAGGCCGAACTGGGCGTAGTCGTCACTCGGATTGCGGGTGATCAGCTCGCGGAAGGTGCTGATCGCCTCCTGGTAGCGGCCTGCGTCGTACTGCGCTCGGGCCAGGGCCTCCAGCAGGCTGCGCGAGCCCGGCTCCGCCTGCGCGGCCCGAGCCAGGAGCGTCGCCGCGGCCGCGGGGTCGCGGTTGGCGAGCAGCTGCAGACCCCGCTGATACCAGTCGTAGACGTCGCCGTCGGGCATCCCGGCGTCGGACACAGCCGCCCCCTCCGTCCGGGTGCCGCCGCTCGGCCCGCGCACCTCCGGTCCGCCTGCGGGACCGGCCGCGACGGCGGACCGGAGCGCACCACTCCTACGATCCACGTCGTGCCCTCGTCGTCGGCGGACTCCCCACACCCTGCAACGACAGAGCTCGAGGTCCGGCCGTTCCGCGCCTTGACCTACCGGCGACGAGACCCCGGCCACCTGGCCCGGGTGAGCTCGCCAGCCTACGACCTGGTGACCCCGGAGGGGCGCGAGCGCCTGGCCGCGGCCGACCCGCACAACGTCGTCCGCCTCATCCTCCCCCATGTCGCCCCCCCGCCGGGCACCTCGGCTCCCGACGCGCTGCGCCGGTCGGTCGGGCTGGCCGCGCAGACCCTGCGACGGTGGGAGGTGGACGGCGTGCTGGAACGGGACCCGGAGCCGGCGCTGTGGGTCTACGAGATGCGCCCGCCGGAGGGGACACCGGCCACGGTCGGCTGGCTGGGCGCCGTCGCCCTGCCACCGGCCGGTTCCCGGGCGGTGCTCCCCCACGAGGACACCCATCCTGCGGCCGTGGAGGGCCGGCGGGCGTTGCTGGACGCGACCGACACCGACCTGGAGCCGATCGTGCTGGCCCACGATCCGCAGCCGGAGGTCCCGGGCCTCACCGCGGCCGCGCGGCGGGGCGCGCCGACGCTGGCGGTGACCGACGCCGACGGGATCCGGCACGAACTGTGGCGGGTGACCGACCCGGGGCTCGTCGAGCGGCTCACCGCTGCCCTGGCCCGGACCGGAGCGGTCATCGCCGACGGTCACCACCGCTTCGCCGCGGCGCAGGCCCATGCCCGCACCCGCTCCGGAACCCCCGGCGGGCACGCCGTCCTGGCCCTCCTGACCCCCATGGGGCCGGGTGGGCTGCGGGTGCTGCCGATCCACCGGGTCGTCCCCGACCTGCTCCTCGACGACGCGCTGGCCGCGGCGACCGCCGGCTTCCGAGTGACCGACGTGCCCGTCGACGCGGGAGCGGCAGGCGGCCTCGCCGCCGCCGTCCGGGAGTGGCTGGCCGACGAGGCCGCGACCGGGATCCTGGTCAGCGACGGTCGCCGGTTGATCCGGCTCGGCGAGCCCTCGGCGGAGGTGCGCGCGTCCGTGCCCGCCGAGGCGCCGGCGGCGTGGCGCGGGCTGGACGTCGTGCTGGCTCACCACGGCCTGTTCCAGCAGCTCTGGGGCCGCAGTGACGACGCTGGCGGCGTCCTGGTGGCGCACAGCCTCGAGGAGGCGCTGGCCGGCGCGGTCGCGCGTCACGGGCTGGCCGTCCTGCTGCGTGCCCCGTCGCCGGCCGACGTCGCGGCCGTGGCCCGCGACGGGGCGCGGATGCCCCGCAAGTCGACGCTGTTCGTCCCGAAGCCGCGCACCGGCCTGGTGCTGCGACCGCACGCGGACTGACGGCAGGTCACGCCGTCCGGACCGTGGTCCCGCCGGACGAGCGGGGCACCTTGCGGCCGCGACGGCAGTTGACCTCGCACACCGACGCCGTGCCGGTCGGTGTCCGCCAGAAGCGGCGCTGCAGAGCTCCCTCCACCTCCACCACGTCACCGGGCTCCCATGCGGCGATGCGTCGCTGCAGGCCGCGGTCGTAGGTGATGCAGGTGAGGACGTCGACGGACTGCCCGCGGGCTCGCGGTTCGGGCCGGCGCACCACCAGACGGAAGGTGACCAGCGTGTCCCCGCTGGGGAGGTCCCGCAGCTCGGCGGGGGCGGACACCCGCCCGCGGAGCACCACGTCGTTCCGGTCGATGACAGCCACGCTCATGACAGCAGCCTCGCCGCCACGCGGTGGGCGGACCAGGCCCGGACCCCGTCTGTGGATGACGGGCGGGAGTGTGGACGAAGGCCGGGGTCGGTGTCGGCGGTCAGTGCTGTGTGTCGTCCTCCGGGAGGTCGGTCTCACCCAGGAGCTCGGCGACCTCGGCCTCGATGTCATCGGCCTCGATGTCGTCGACCTCGATGCCGTCGGGCTCCGCGGCCGCGGAGTCACGCTCCTCCGGACCAGGGGAGGGCGCGGACTGAGCGGTGTCCACGCCGCTCGTCCCGGCGGGTGGCTCCTCCTCGGAGAACTCGACGTCCAGTTCGTCTGAGGTGTGCTCTGCGACGGCGGCGTGCCACTCCTCGGCGCGGGGGTGCTCGCCGATCGCGGCGAGGAGGTCGGCGTAAGCGGTGGCCAGCCGCTGGGTCCTGGGATCGGTGAGGTCGACGCTCTCCGGACGCGGACGGCCGCCGAGGGCGCTCTCCAGGACCAGCCGGGCCGCCGGGAGCTCACCGAGGTCCTGGCGCGCGCCGGCCTCGACCAGGCGCAGCTCGGCGGTCGCCTCCGGGTCGGGGTGCTCGGCGAGCGCCTCGCGCACCAGCCGGAGCGCGACCTCCGGTCTGCCCAGGGCCCGCTCACAGTCGGCGAGCACCGCCCGGTGTCCGCGGTCACCGCTCATCCGCCGGTAGGCCCGCAGCTCGCGCGCGGCCTCCGCGTAGTCACCGGCGTGGTAGGCAGCGACCCCGACCGCCTCCCGGACGACGGCGATGCGCGAGGCTCGATCCCGGGCCGCGCGAGCGTGCGCCAGCGCCTCCTCGGGCTCCTCATCGACGAGCGTGCCCGCGGCCACCAGGTGACCGGCGACGCGCTGGGCGTTGCGTGGGTCGAGGCCGCGCAGCGCCTGGCGGATCCCCGGGTCCAGGTCGCGCGGGTCGGCCCAGTCAGGGACGAGCGGTCCTCGGGGGGCGGGAGGGGTGCGGCGGGTGTCCGGCTCAGGGCGCGGGCGGCGGTCCGGGCGACCGCGACGGTCGTCGGACGGCCGCCGGTCCCGCCAGCTGCTGCCCTCGGTGGCCGCACGCTGCGGACGGCGCTCCTGCCACTCGCCTCGCGGCGCACCCGACCGCCGTGGAGGCTCGCTGCGGGGCCGGTCCTGCCACGGCGGCCGGTCGCCCTCCCGGTCAGCGCGGGGGCGGCGCTCCTGCCAGTTCCCTCCCGAGGAGCCCGGTTGCCCACCTCGGGGACGGCCCTCCTGCCAGTCCCCGCGCGCGCCGACCGGGCGCTCTCGAGGCTCGCCGCGCGGACGGTCGTGCCACTGGTCCCGCTCAACGCGGGGACGGCGCTGCTGCCACCCGCCGCGGTCAGCGGTCGGGGGTTCGGCGCGGTCGCCGCGCGGGTGCCCACCGCCCTGCGACCGGTCCTCCCGTGCCCGGTCCCTGGGCGGCCGGTGCTCCCGCCGGTCGCCACGAGGAGCACCCGACCCGGGCGGCCCCTCCTGCCCCGGCTGCCGCCGGTGCGGCTGGTCACGGTCAGGTCGGGGCCCCTGCCAGGAGCCGCTGCGGGAGGCACCGGGACGGTCGCCGGTCGATCGGCGCCCCTCCCAGGATCCGTGGGACGACGTGCCGCCAATGGGGTTGCCGTCCCCTCGAGGCCGGCCGTGGCCTACGCCGCCTCGACCCCCCCGGGGACCGCGTCCGCCGGAACCAGCGGCACCTCGCCGCGGAGATGTCATGACTGTCTCGTACCTCGCTGCCGGGCAGTGTTCGCGGGCGCTGCACCGGTGTGCTGGAAATGGCGGAACGGGGGTCAGAGCGGATGGCTCTGACCCCCGTTCGCACGGGGTGTCCGGCGGTGTCCTACTCTCCCACCCCGTTGCCGGGGCAGTACCATCGGCGCTGAGAGGCTTAGCTTCCGGGTTCGGAATGGGTCCGGGCGTTTCCCTCTCGCCATGGCCGCCGTGACAGC
>NZ_QOHF01000012.1 GCF_003319115.1 Geodermatophilus sp. TF02-6
CCCGCCCATCCCGGGCCAGGACGGCCAGCCGGGGTCGCCAACCGCAGCCGGGCTCCCCGCTACGACGTCGGCAAGACCGCCAAACGAGACACCACCGACCCGAAAATCAAGGGTTAAACGACAAGCTCAGAACGTGTTGAGTAAGGCTGCTGACACCGGCGGCCGGGTCGGCGAGGCTGAGGCATGGGCTCTTCCCCGGCCTACCCCTCGGACCTGACCGATGCCCAGTGGGCGCTGATCGAGCCACTGGTGCCAGTACTCAGCACCCGTGGCCGCGGTACCCGCGGCGGACGCCCGCCCAAGTACCCGCGGCGGCGCATCGTCGAGGCGATCTTGTACGTGGTGCGAACCAGCTGCTCGTGGCGGCAGCTGCCGCACGACTTCCCGCCGTGGACGACGGTGTACTTCTACTTCCAGTCCTGGACCGCCGATGGCACCGTCGACCGCATCCACGACACGCTGCGGGATGCGGCCCGGGATGCCGCCGGCCGGGATCCGATGGCCTCGGCCGGCGCGATCGACTCCCAGTCGGTGCCCGGCGCGGCGACCGTGGGCACGGCCACCCGGGGCTACGACGCCGGCAAGAAGATCAACGGTCGCAAGCGGCACCTGGTGGTCGACACCCTGGGCCTGCTCATCGTGGTACTGGTGACCGCGGCCAGCGTGCAAGACCGCGACGGCGGCATCCAGGTGTTGGACCGGGCCAAGACGGTCATGCCCTCGCTGGCACTGACCTGGGCCGATGCCGCCTACAGCCGCCGCGTGCAGGAGTTCGCCGCCGGTGCGCTGGGCATCGTCGTGCAGGTGGTGGCCAAGCTGGTCGGGCAGTCCGGGTTCGTGCCGCTGCCGCGGCGCTGGATGGTCGAGCGCACCCATGCCTGGATTACTGGTCACCGCCGGCTGGCCCGGGACTACGAGCGCCGTCCCGAACACGCCGAGGCGATGATCAAGTGGGCCATGATCGGGCTGATGGCCCGTCGCCTCGCCCCTGCTCCCGGCCGCCGTCCGTGGCAACGAACGAAGGCAGCCTAAACCGTTTCTCAACACCTTGTCAGGCGTCGGCGTGCTCCTCCAGCTCCTCGAGGTCGGCGGCGACTCGGACGGTGATGGGAGCCGGGGTCATCGGAGGGCCCCCCTCGCCCATCCCACCGCCGTCCACCGCAGTCGTGGCGGCGCGTGCACGCACCGGTCGGGCAGCCCGTGGCGCCGCAGACTCCGGCGACTCGCCGCGACGTCGTAGTCCAACTGCAGGAACTCGACGTTGCCGGCCGTGTCGTCGTAGACCGCGCAGCGGGCCCGGGGACGGCGCTCGCGCTCCCGGGACTGCCCCACGCTCCCGGGGTTGAGCAGGCGCGGAGCGCAGGACGCAGCGACCGTGCCCATGGTTGGGATCGTGCTCGCCACCGCGTCGAACAGCCACTGCCGGTGCGTGTGCCCGAGCACCAGCGTGTCCGTCCCCGGTGTCTCGGCGGGGAGGCGGCCGAGCAGCTCGCGAGCCCGGCGCTCCTCGGTGACGTACTCCTCGGGGCTGTCGAGCGATCCGTGGGTCATGAGCACGCGACCGGTGTGCAGCGTGGTGGGCAGGGTGTCGAGGAAGCTCCGGACGTCGGTGGACAGCAGCGACCGGTGCAGGTCGGCGGCGCGTCGGGCGAGGGCGTGGAAGCCGGTCGGCGGCAGGCGGTCGAGGACGAGGAGGTCGTGGTTGCCGAGAACACACCGCGCGCCGGCCTCGGCCAGCACGGTCACGCACTCGTTGGGCTGCCCGCCGTAGCCGACGAGGTCCCCGGCGACCAGTAGCTCCTCCACGCCCCGACGCTCCAGCGTGCCGAGTACCGCCTGGAGAGCCTGGAGGTTGGCATGGACGTCGGAGAGGAGGCCGAGACGCATCAGCGATCAGGATGGGTCCGCAGGAACCGGCGGAGTGCGCGGTGGGTCGGTGCGAGCACCTTGCCGGCGATCAAGGGCATCGGGTCGGACAGGTCGAGCGGCGACGTGGTCTCGCACCTGGCGACCCAGCGCAGCCAGCTCCACAGGCTCATCCCCTCCTCACGGGCGGCGAGACGGTCGCGTTCGACCCGGCACCACGCCACACCAGGGCGGGCCGTCGCCCTGGCCGGTCGGGGCAGTTCGAGGAGGTCCGCCCAGACGACGGCCGGGATGTTGACCCCCGCGGCGGCGCCCACGTGGTGCCACAGGTTGAACCGCGGGTTCACCTCCAGCAGCCACAGCCGCCCGTCGGGATCGCGTTTGAAGTCCAGCTTGGCTACGCCGTGCAGGTCCAGCCGTGCCACGACCGCGCGACCGAGCTCGGTGACGTCCGGCGCCCGGGTCGTCATGACGGCGGTCGAGTGGCCCAGCGCCTGCGGGTACGTGCGCAGCTTCCGCCCGGTGAACTCTGCGGCCGTGCCGCCGGAGGCGTCGACGTAGACGTGGTAGCTCTCGATGCACGTCTCCGGGCCCGGGACGGGCTCCTGCACGATCACCCGCGAGTGGGCCGCGGTCAGCCGCTCCACAAGGGCGGCGAGCTCCCGGCGGTCGTGGACGAGGGCGGCCTTGGCGGGGGTGGCCGCGTCCCAGGAGCGCTCCCGGCGCAGCGGCTTGACCAGCAGGGGGAAGCCCAGACGCTCGTCGAGCGTCGACCGGTCGAGGTCGAGGACCTGTCCTCGGGGCACCGGCAGGTCCATGTCGGCCGCGAGTTCCTGGAAGGCCGCCTTGTCGACCACCTTCTCGACCAGGTCGGCGTCGGGTACGACGAAGCGAAGCCCCGCTGACAACTCCTCGCGTCGACGGGAGACGAGCAGCAGGTCGTCGTCACCCTGGTAGAACAGGGCTGCCGGGGCCTCGTCGCCGCGTGAACCGGCCAGTAGCGCCGCGACCAACGCGTCCTCGTCGGGCCGGGGGTCGGACAGCCATGCAGAGACGTGCCGGGAGAACCGGTCGGCGGTCGTGGGCGGGCTGATCAAGGTGACGGGGACGTCCGCCGCGCGCAGCGGTAACGCAAGGTCGCGGTCCCCCATGACGAACGCCCGCCCGACACGTCGGCCCGTCGCCGTCGGCACCTGCGGTGCAGCCTCCGTCACAGGCTGAGGCACGATGGGCATCCGGGAACTCGCTCTCACGAGGGCAGGAAGTAGGTCTCGGGAGTTGTGGGGATCTCGCCCGTCGGGAACAGCGCCTCGACCTGGGTGCGGTAGCCCTTGATCAGGACCTGCTTGGTGTCGAGGTCCTGATCCCAGGACACGGGCCTGAGCCGGCGTGCTGCGAGGTAGCCGGCGTCCGGGTGGTCCCGCCGGTCGTAGGGGAAGTCGGAGTAGAGCACGGTGGGGCGGGGCTGCCGCTCGACGAGGGTACGGGCGATCAGGTGGTCGACGTGCCGGCCAACTGCGACCGGGCCGAGGACCAGCGCCGCGTCGATGTGGTCGGTCAGCCCGCGCAGCTCGGCGTCGAGCCGGTGGACGAGTGTGCGGTCCCCCCAGGAGACCCGGCCCCTGGCGATGTCGAAGCGGAAGGTCGGGTAGCAGTGCACCACCTCGGGGACGACGCGGCCCAGCCGGGCCACGGCCGGTGGCGTCTTCCGGCGCCGGAAGAGGGCGTCGACGTGTCCCAGGTGGACGTGCTCGACGCCCAGCCCCGCCAGCACGTCGGCATCCTCGTGCCGCCGGGCCGCGTACAGTTCGGCGGCGTCCCCGACCGTGCACTGGGCGAGGAAGGCGCGGGCTGCCCTGGTGTGCGGCGGGGGTCCGGCCTCGGTGAAGAGGGTCGCCACGCAGACCGGGGTCCGCCCGGCCAGGCTGCTCAGCAACGCACCGCAGGAGAGGACGGCGTCGTCGAGGTGCGCGGACAGCACCAGGATCCCCCGGCCCCCGGCCACCGCCTCCTCCAGGCGCGCGGACAGCGGATCGCTCATCGGGTCTCCTGTTCGTCGGTCGGGACGTCATCGGTGCGCCGCAGCAGTCGGAGCACCGCTGCGCCGAGCAGCAAGATCGCGGCCACCCACAGGGGCGGCACGAAGCGGGCCAGCTCCAGGAGTGCCACCAGCACGCCGGTGAGGACCAGCGCGCGCAGCGCCCGGGCCGGCGTGCGCGCGGGCAGCAGCGGCGCGGCGGCCGCCCACAGCGCCCCCGCGGCGAGCAACGCCGCCAGCGCCACGCCCACGGCTAGACCCGGGACGTCGCCGACCCGCCAGCCCAGCAGCAGGCCGACGGGCATGAGGACGACCGCGGCCAGCAGTCCCACCTGGCACCGCCGGTACGCGCGCAGGCCCAGCAGCACGGAGGTGAACAGGGTGAGGGCGGCGTAGCCGACCCCTGCCGCGGCGAGCACCGGCAGCAGGCGGAGGGAGTCGGCGTAGCGCTCGGGGAAGACGAGGAGCACCAGGTCGCGGGGCACGGTGGCGACCACGGCCGCGGCCGAGAGCGCGAGCACGGTGAACGAACGCATCGTCGTGGTGAGGATGTGGTCGGTGCGGGCCTGTCGGCTGCGCAGCAGGGGGAACGCCACGGCGACCGAGCCGGCAGCCACGTAGACGGGCGCTTTCGCCAGGGTCGACAGCGCCTGGTAGCCGGCGCTCTCCGCGTCGTGGGTCGCGAGGGCCGCCACCAGCACCACGTCGGCGCCGATCAGCGCGTAGACGATCAGCTGGGTGAGGGCCATGTCCCCCGTCTCGGCCCAGCGTGCACGCTCGCGCAGCACCTCCGGGCGCCACTGCAGGTCCCGCCACAGCGCGCGGGGCGCGCCGAGCAGCACGACGAGCGAGCCGGCGACGAACCCGGTCAGCGCACCACCGGCTCCCCATCCGGCGAGCACCACGCCGACGGTCACGGAGATCCGGGTGATCACCTCCACCTCGAGCAGGACCGCGTTGCGGACGAACAGCAGCTCGCCGTGCAGCCAGCCCCAGAGCGGGCTGGCCAGGAACAGGACCAGCGCCGAGACGGCGACCGTCCCGACCACGGCCGTCCGCGCGAAGGTCGCCGTGACCAGCCCCGTCACCAGCGCGGCGAGCAGCCCGCCGGCGGCGGACACCGACCAGGCGAAGGCCATCCCCCGGCATCGTTCCTCCGACCGCCGCGGGTGGGTGCGGATGACGTGCGTGAGCGGCATCGGGACCAGCGCGGCGGCGAACACGCCGACGGTGCCCAGCAGCGTCGCGGCCGCGGCGTACTCGCTGTAGGCCGGCGCGGCGAGCAGATGGGCCAGCACGAGGGCGCCGGCGTAGCTGATCGCGGCGACCAGGGCCATGGACGCCGACACCAGGGGGCCACGCGAGGAGACCAGGCGGCCGTCGGCAGGCGCCTGGCCGGGCAGGCCGCCCGGCGCGACGGCGCCGGCGGTCGGCGGGACGGTGCTCACCGGCGCCGTCCCGCGGTGCGGAGGTGCCGGAGGGAGACGGCCCGGTCGAGGACCGACCGGAGGCGGTGTTCGGTGGCGGTCAGCGGGAGCCGCTCGAAGCGGAGTGCGTGGTACCGGACCGGAGCCGCTCCGAAGCCGGCCTTGAACCGCGCCACCCCCGAGCCGGGGTCGGACTCGCCGAGCTGGAATCGGAGGGCTCCCGACCGGCAGGCGGCCTCGATCGCCAGCGACTGCAGCAGCGCACCCGCGGAGGTCCGTCCGGCCAGCTCTTGGTCCATCGCCGACATCCAGAACCAGGCCTGGTGGCCGTGCTGCAGGGCCACGTACGCCGCGACCGGTTCGCCGTGCAGGTGCGCCGTCCAGCCGGTCACGGTGGCGCCGAGGACGGGCAGCGCGGAAGCCAGCTGACCGGCGCGGTCCCGTCGCCGCTCCACAAGGTGGGCGAGCCACCGCGGTCTGCCGCCCTGCCGCGCCCAGCGGTCCACGGACCGGCGGTTGAGCTCGGCGAAGGTCTCGACGAGGCTGCTGTCGCGGACCTGGCGGACGTCGAGCGGCTGCTTCTCCGCGCGACGGACCTTCCTCCGCGCGTCCTGGCGGTACCGCTGCGCCCACACGTGGTCGAAGCCCCCTTCGAGGTCGAGGACGTGGCACAGGAACGGGACCCGCACGGCGCCGGCCGGCGCGGCCGCGTCCCAGGTGTTGGCGACCAGGGGGTCGGGGGCCAGCGTGGCCCGCATGGCGGGGCGCGCGGCCAGGTCGGCCAGCACCACCTCGGCCTCGGCCCCGGTGACCTGACCGCCGGCCACGAGCGGACCCCCGTAGCCGAAGCCGTACGGCATCGACTCCTCACTGACCGGCACCCCCGCCGTGGTACGGGCCACCAGCGGTAGCAGCAGCCGGCAGCCGTCCGGGAACTCGTACAGCCGGCTGGCGTCGCCGTACCCCCGCGTGTGGCACAGCCAGTCGGTCCACTCTGGCGTCTGGGTGGGCAAGGTGTCCGGATCGGCGGACTGCAGCTCCCGCCACACGTCGCGCGGCGCGGGGGAGATGACGCGAACACCGTCCGAGGTGTCCTGCCCCGAGCCCTTCGAGTGGCGGGTGGTCGTGGTCATGAGCGGGTCTCCGAGGTGAGGTCGCGCCGGGCGGTGATCATGGCATCGACGGTCGACCTGAGCCGACGGTCCGCGGCGGTCATGGGGAGCCGTTCCAGTCGCAGTGCTGCGTAGGGGACGGCTCTGGCCCCGAAGCGCTCCTTGAACGCCTCCACACCCGAGCCGCCGGCCGCCTCACCCATCAGGAACCAGCGAGCCCCGGCGGCGCAGGCGTGCTCGATGGCCAGGGACTGCAGCAGCGCGCCGGCGTCCGTCCGTCGGGCGAGCTCTTTGTCCATTGCCGACATCCAGGCGTAGGCGCGTGTGCCGAAGTGCAGCAGCACGTAGGCCGCCACCGGTTCACCGTGCAGGTGCGCCGTCCAGGACGTGAGAATGGAGGTCAGCGCCGTGACGGCGGAGGAGAGCTGACCGACGCGGTCGCGTCGACGCTCGACCAAGCGGGCCAGCCACAGTGGCTGGCCCCGCTGGAGTGCCCAGCGGTCCACGGAGCGGCGGTTCAGCTCGGCGAAGACGTCGACGAGGTCTGCACCGCTCCCCTGATGGACCTCGAGGGGCTGTCTGGTCGCACGGCGGATGTTCTTCCGAACGTCACTGCGATACCGCTCCTGCCAGACGCGGTCGAAGCCGCCCTCGAGATCGAGGACGTGGGCCAGGTACGGGACTCGGATCGCACCTGGTGGCGCGGCTGCGGCCCAGATGTCCGCCTTCAGTGGGTCGGGGACCATCCCCACCCGCAGCAGGGGCCGTCGCCTCAGATCGGTCAGCATCGAGCGAGCTGAGGCATGCGTGATCTCGCCCCCGGCCACGAGCGGACCTCCGTAGCCCAAGCCGTAGGGCATCGACTCGGCGGTGATCGGCACACCGGCACGGTGCCAGGCCATGAGCGGCAGCAGGAGGCGGCGCCCGTCCGAGAACTCGTAGAGCCGGCTGGCGTCGGTCCAGCCGCGGGTGCGGCACACCCAGTCGGTCCACTCCGGCGTCTGGGTCGGCAGGGCATCGGGGTCGGCGGCCAGGAATTGTTGCCAGATGTCGCGTGGTGCTGGGGACACGACGTGGACGTCCTGTGTCGACCTCGTGGAGCAACGGGCGGTCACGGGCGTGCATCCGAGAGGAGGGGACGTCCCCGTCGCGGTGAGGTCCCGGCTCGCGAGGCGGTCACGGACAAGCGGTAGACCTCCGCCTGTCGACGGGCGAGGACGTCCCAGTCGTAGCCGGCGGCGAAGGCCCGGCCGGCCGCCCCCATGGCCAGCATCAGGTCCCGGTCGGGGTGGAGCGCCGCCAGCTGCGTGGCGAGCGCGGCGACGTCGAACGGCGGGACCAGCCGGCCACAGGCGGGCGGCACCACCTCGCGCAGGCAGGGGATGTCGAAGGCCACGACCGGGGTCGCGGCGGCCAGCGCCTCGACGGCGACGATGCCGAAGGTCTCAGCGCGGGAGGGCACCACGACCAGCCGGCTGGAGGCGAGCAGACGGGCCTTGTCCGGGCCGCTGACCCAGCCGACGAAGCGCACCCGGGCGGCGACGCCCAGCCGTTCGGCGAGCTGCCGGACGCGGGCCTCGTCCGGGCCGCGGCCGGCGATGACCAGGTCGCCGTCCACCCTGTGGTGGACCTGCGCCCACGCCCGCAGCAGGAGGTCCAGCCCCTTGCCCTCCAGCTCGAGGCGGCCGATGCACAACACGTCGCGGCCCAGCTGCGCCGGCTCGGCGAACAGGCCGGGGTCGACGCCGTTGCCGATCACCTGGACCGAGGCGCGCGGGTTCATCGCCGTCAACCGCTCGGCGGTCCCGTGCGACACCGCGACGAGCCGCCGGTGGGTGCGCACGGCCGCGCGCTCGATGAGGTGGAACGGCAGCTTGTACTGGCGTGCCTTCTCCCGGGCGTGCAACCACTGGACCATGCCGACGACCGGCCGCCGGGTCCACAGCGGGACGGCCGCGCTGGAGAACGGCGGCAGGAAGTCCTCGACGACGAGGTCAGCCTCGGCGTGCCGCCGGACGGCGACCGGGAGCGCCGCCAGGTAGCCGAGCAGCCGGGTCAGCCGGTTGCGGCCGCGGCCGATGCCCACGTGTTCGTACCGCACGCCCTCGTAGACGCCGTCCACGCAGCCCGGGTAGCGGGTGGTGAGGACGGTGACGGCCATGCCCTCGGCGGCCAGCCGCCGGTCGATCTCCCGGGTCCGCACCGATCCGCCGCCCGAGCCCGGCATCAGCGGGTCCTCGAAGCCCAGGTGCAGCACGCGCAGGGCCGCAGGGTGGGCGCGGGGGGTCCGGTGCGACGCGGGCGCGCCGGTGTCCACGCCGCTCATCCCTGCCGGCCCTCCCCGGTCGACGGGCGCGCCGGACGCCGTCGCCCCGTGCCGACCGTGCGGATCTGGTGGGCGTAGTCGTCGAGGCCGACCCCGGGCCGGGTGCCGAACAGGTCGTCCTCGAACGCCCACATGAACAGGGCGAACCCGCACTCCCGGGCGTACCGCGGCGCGTGGACCATCTGCTCCTCCGGGCTGTCGGTCAGCTCGTTGCCGCCGGTCCGCGGGGTGTCCGGGGACCCGGGGTTCTCACCCATCACGTCCAGCCCGGCCCGGCGGGCGTTGGCGACCGTCCAGCGGACGGAGGACCACTGCTCCACGCCGGGCTCGGTGAGCAGGTCGCGGTCGGCGTCCCCCGGCTGGCAGGTGTCCTGGGGCGGGTCGAGCTCGCGGGCGGTCACCGCCGTCGCGTCGTCCACGCTGCTCGAGTCGGCGTACACCCCGCCCCAACCGGCGCGCTCGGTGCGCGCGAGGCTCTGCGCGATGTGCGGCAGCTGCTCGGGGTAGAACAGGCCCCCCTCCAGGCTGCCGTCGCGGTCGGCGGTGCCGTCCAGACGGGCGGCCAGGGCCGCCTCCAGGTCGGCGGGCAGCGCACCTCGGCCGGCCAGGGGGAAGTGGACGTCGCCCTCGTAGCCCTGGTCGCGCAGCGTCCGGACCACCCAGACGACGGCGTCGGCGACCGACTGCGAGTACCACCGGAACCACTGCCGGACCTGTTCGGTGCCCACCTCGGTACCGCGCCAGACCGGGGAGCCGGGGGTCCACCCGGGCAGGGGGGTGACCGCCGCCCCGTCGGCCAGGCCGACGCCGTTCTGAGCGGCCTCGTCGAAGGCCCAGAACGGGTTGTGACCCGAGGCCTCGGTGCCCGGGTAGCCCAGCTCGCCGTTGACGCCGGTGCCCACGCGGATCGCCGCGGCCCGCCCGAGGCCCACGGCGCGGTCCAGCTCGGCGAGGTAGTCGGCGACGGCGTCCCTGACGGCCGCGCTGAAGACCACGTTCGGGACCTCGTCGGGACCGCGCTCGCCGTGCTGGTCGACGTACGAACCACCGGGCAGCTCGGCGACCCACCGCGGAGCCGAGTGCAGCCCCAGGGTGAGCACCACCCCGATGCCCGCCTGCCGGCACTGCTCGATCTGGCGGCGCACGTGGCTGGCGTATCCCTCGTCGACCTCGCCGGCGACCGGCTCGAAGTGCTCCCAGGACAGCCCCAGCTCGGCGTAGCGCACGCCGGCCTCACTCAGCTCGGCGACCCGGTCGGGGTCGCACCGCGACCCCAGGACGCCGAAGGCGAGGCCGGGCACGTCCTGCTCCTGCATCCGGTCCTCCGGTTGTCGCGACACCAGCAGGACGCCGCCGACCGCGGCGGCGACGGTCAGGGCGAGGACCAGCAGCACCACGGGAGCCCGTCGACGGCGACGGCCCGGTGGCCGGCCCGTGCCCTCACCGCGTGCCACGGTCACCTGCCTCGGGGACCGCTTCGCCGGCGGTGCCCGCGTCGACGGGGGGCGGGGGCGGCCCACCGACCCCGTCCGCGGCGGCACGGGCCAGGGCGTCCGGTGGCACGGACCACAGCACGGTCTGCCCGTTGGTCGGACCGTCGGCCCGGAACAGCGGCGTGCCGTTGGCCTCCAGCCAGTCCAGGAGCTCCGGCCGGGCCCGCGCGTAGCCCTGCTCGGTCGGCAGGCTCACGGTGAGCACGTACCGCGCCCCGTTGTCCTCCAGCTGCTGCGCGGTGGACCATGGGCCGAACCGGTCGTCGTCGCGGAAGGCGCGGATCGCCGTGTCGTTCGTGACGCCGACCCGGGCGTCGGGCGGGAGCTCGGCGGCTGCCCAGGCGCGGAAGCGCAGGAAGCCCCCGTCGTCGGTGGTCTCCAGCCGCAGGCCCGTGGTGGCCACGGCGGCGAGCAGGACCGACGCCAGGACGACGGTCACCGTCCGCTGGGACGGCCGGCGCTCGACCACCTCGGCGGCGCAGACGGCCAGGGCGGTCACGCCGGCGACGACCATCGGGTAGCCGAAGTGCTCCTCGAGCGTGCCGAACAGCGCCAGAAAGGCCCCGATCACGCCCATGACCACGGCGGTCAGGCCGACGAGCCGGCGGTCCGGACGGTGGCTGGCGGCGGCGAGCAGCCCGGCCAACGGGCACAGCAACAGCAACAGGTAACTCGTGCCGTACCCCTGCGCCTGGTCGAGGAGCCGGTCGACCAGGCTGGGCGCTCCGGGGGCGTTGAAGCCGGTCGCCTGCTCCGCGCCCACCAGCCGCAGGAGGCCGTTCCCCTTGGCCGCGGCCCACAGCCCGAGGTCGCCGGCGAGCGACAGGAGGACCAGGTACACCGCGTAGGGGGTCACGACCCCCAGCAGGACCGTCCCGGCCTCCCCGAGCCGCAGGGTCCGCCGCCAGACGACGGCCAGCAGCACCGGGACCACGGCGTAGACCGCGAACACGTCCTTGGTCAGGACGGCGTACCCGAGCAGGAGGCCGGCGAGGAACAGGCGGCCCTGCGCACGTCCCCGGTGCCGCCGGTCGAGGTGCCCGACGAGCAGGAGCAGACCGGCCAGGACCGCGGCGGCCGCAGGTGTCTCCAGGAAGACGCGGCTGTTGTTGCGCAGGACGAAGGGCTCGAACACCAGCACCAGCGCCGCCCACACCGCGGGCCAGGTGCCCGCCACGCGACGGACGAGCAGGAAGGCCAGCGCCACCGACAGCGACCCGAGGGCCGCGGTCAGCCACCGCAGGTCGTAGACGAGGCTCATGCTGTCGGCGGTCTGCAGGTCGAGGAGCCGGATCACGGCGCCCTCGACGACGAAGAACCCCGGCGGGTGCAGGAAGAACGGGCCGTCGGCGAGTGCGGGCAGCTCCCCCCGGCTGATCGAGGCGCCGAGGTCGGCGTAGTGCATCTCGTCAATCCACAGCTCGAAGCTCCGGGTGAGGCCGATCGAGCGCACCGCGAAGGCCAGCGCTGCCAGGGCGGCCGCCAGGAGCAGCGGGGCCGAGGCGCCCCCGCTGCTCCTCGCCCGGTGCCTCCCGTGGAGTGGACGGGCGCCCGGCTCCTCGACCGGGACGCGCGGCTGGTCGACGAGCGTCATGCGCTGCGCCCCACGTCGAGGCACCTGTCGTCCCGGTCGGGTGCGGGTGGTGCCGCGGGGCCGGCGAGCAGGAGCCGCCGGTCGACCAGCCGCAGGTGCCGGTCCCGCACGCCGATCCGGTCGAGCACCCGTGCGGCGTCGAACTCGTCGCAGCCGCTGAGCACGACCGCCGTCCGGTCCCCCCGGCAGACGACCTCGTCGGTGGACCGCAGCTCCTTGCGCACGTCGGCCTCGGGGGTGGGGAAGCCGGCCAGCACGGCCATGTCCGACCGCGCCGACCGTCGTTCGGCGGCCTGGCCGCCTTCCTTCGCCGCCATGTGCCGCATCTCCTCGAGGACGATCCCGGCGAGCAGATCGGCGCTGCGGTCCCAGGAGAAGCAGCCGGCCCAGGCGCGGCAGGTCGCGGCCATCTCCTCCGCGCGCTTGCGGTCGTCGAGGTACCCGACGGCGCTGACCAGGGCAGACCCCAGCCGTCGCGGCTCGTCGACCAGCCAGCCGGTCTCGCCGTCCAGGACCGAGTCCCGGATGCCGGGTGCCTCCAGCGCCAGACACGGGACGCCCCAGGCTGCGGCCTCCATCACCGAGCACCCCCACCCCTCGGCGGCCGAGGTCGACGTGGTGAGCCACGCCCGGGAGAGCAGGTCGTCACGGGCCTCGTCGGACACGCGCCCGTGGAAGCGGACGGTCGACTGCAGTCCCAGCTCGTACGACAGGGCCTGGAGACGGGTGCGCTCGGGACCGTCGCCGGCGATCTCGACACGCAGTCCCGGGATCTGCTCTGCGGTCGTGGCCAGGTGGCCCAGGAGCAGCTCGACCCGCTTGTGCGGTACCAGCCTGCTGACCACGACGATCATGGGCTCGTTAGCACGCTGCCCCTGGGACCTCCGCACCGGGACGGTCCCGTTGGGCACCACGAAGACCGGGCCCCGCAAGCCCAGCCGACGCCGTACCTCGGCGCGGGTCGACGTCGAGACGGCGGCGACGGGGCGGTCCCCGTACACCCGCCGGGCCACCGGTCCCTCCAGCCAGCGGCCGATGGCGGCCACCGGGGCGGGGAACCGCGTCGCGAACTGGTCCTGGTGCACGTGGTGGACGACCTGCACCACGGGCACCTGCGCCCCCGCGAAGAGCGGCGCGAAGAACGGGATCCCGTTCTGGCAGTCGACGACGGCGTCGAAGTGTCCGCGAGCACGCAGGAGGCGCGCCGCCGTCCGGGCGTACACCGACAGCGGGCCACCGGCACGCAGGATGTGCATGCCGTCGAGCCGGTCCCGGGCGGCCTGGCCGGGCGCTCGCGCGGTCAGCCAGGTCACGTGGACCCCGGCCTGCACCCAGCGGGCGCCGATCTCGTGGATGTACTGCTCGGCCCCGCCGGCGTGCGGGTGGCGGACGTCGCGCCAGTTGAGCACCAGGATGCGCGAGCCCCGCAGGTCCGCGGCCGTGCCGGTCACGACGCACACCCGGTGGTCGAGCGCTGCATCCGGCGGACAGCGCTGAAACTGGCCAGCCCGTCCCGCCACGGCGAGAACGAGGACTCGTCGGCATGGCTCCACGCCACGGGGATCTCCACGATGGCCACGCCGGCCCGCTGCAGCTGGCACAGGAGCTCGACGTCGAAGGCGAAGCCGGTGGTCCGGCAGGTGACGAGGGCGTGCGTGACCGTGTGCCGCTCGAAGAACTTGAAGCCGCACTGGGTGTCGTCCACGCCCTTGACCAGGCTGCGCGCCATGAGGCGGAAGGCGGCACCGCCCAACCGTCGGGCGGCCGGCTGGGCGTGGACGAACCGGGCGCCTGCGGTGTACCGCGACCCGATGACCGCCTGCGCACCGTCCTCCAGGTGCTCCATCACGGTGGCGAGGGTCTCGACGGGGGTGGCGAGGTCGGCGTCGAAGAACCCCACGAACCGGGACCGGCTGCTCAGCAGGGCCCGACGGACGGCCGCGCCCTTGCCGGGTCGTGCGCAGCCCACGAGGTCGACGGGCACGCGTCCGTCGGTCCTGCGGGTGTGGGCTCGCACGACGTCGGCGGTCCCGTCGCAGCTGCCGTTGTCCACGACCACCACGCGGGAGGACCAGGGCTGTCGACGCAGGTACTCGACGGTGCACCAGAGGGTCTGGGGGAGGCGGGTCACCTCGTTGTACGCGGGGATCGCGACCTCGAGGTCGGCCACGGGACGCGAGTACGCAGGCATCCCCAGGGGGTGGTGCGGGCTCCGGACGGGCCGGACCCCGAGGGAGTGGATGATCACGGGGCGGTCGGAGGCGGACCGGACGGCAGGTCCGGCGTGGACGGTGTTCCTCATCTGACCAGTTCCTTGGCGGCGTGCCGGCACGAGTGCGGACACGTGGTGGGTGCGGGGGTGGGAGGAGGTCCCGGGGGAGGCGGCCGGCAGGAGCCGTGCCTGCGCACTACTGAGGGATCGGGCGTCGAACGGGACGCAGATAGCGACCCGGGATCAGTCCGGGCGCGCTCCCGGGTCCCCGGGACCACCGAGGACGGAACCGGCCAGACCGGAGGACCGACAGACCGCTGCCCACATGTGAGCGGCGGGACGGCCGGCGTCCAGGACGGCGGGTGGCCAGTCGAAGTCGTCGCCCTGCCCACCGCTGACGGCTGAACCGGCGGTCAGCGAGCCGGTGCAAGGCCCGGCCGGGACCGGCGGCGCCGGCGGGGGCATCGGTGGGCTGACCGGGAGCGGTGGGGGCGTCGGGGTCGGAGGGGCCGCGGTGCCTGCCTCGTCGCCCGATGGGGTATCCCTCGCGATGGCCTGAGTCGGTACCGCAGCCCTGGGCGATGCCCGTCCGGAGGTCACGGTGACACCTCCCGCAGGACGCAGGGCGTCCGCGGGTCCGACACAGGGGACGGCCCGAGACCCCGAGGAGGCCCTCTGCGCCACCTCGACTGCGCCCGCAGAACTCCTCGAGACCGCCGGTCTCGCACCGTCGTCCATCGCAGGGGTGTGCACGGTGACGCTCTTGGTGGGCTTGGCGGTGGCGGCCTTGGTGGGCTTGGTGGTAGCGGCCTTGGTGGGCTTGGTGGTAGCGGCGTCCGTGGCGCTGTCGGGCGTCCCCGTCGCGCTCGTGGGTTCCCTGCTCGTGGGTTCGGCGGTGGCGCTCTTGGTGGGCTTGGCGGTGGCGGCCTTGGTGGGTTCGGCGGTGGCGGCCTTGGCGGGTTCGGCAGGCTCAGCGGCGGTGCCCTCGGCAGCGACGGCGTCCGTGGCGCTGATGCTCGTGGCTTCGCTGCTCGAAGGTTCGGTGGTTGTGGGTTGGCTGATCGTGGGTTCGACGTCCGCGGGCTCGGCGTTCGTGGACGTCGTGCCAGGAGAGCTCGCGGGTGCGCTGCTGGCGGTGTCGAGTACTGGCGTGACGCCGTCCGTGGCCACATCCTCGAGCGGTTCCTCGGCCGAGGCGGATTCGGTGACCGTTCCTTCCGTCGGCGTCGTCACCGGTGTGCTGCTGTCGGGGGTGTCCGCTGTCGACGGACCCGGGAGCGGCGTGGCCGTGGGAGACGGCGTCACCGCGTGGGGCTCGGTTGCGGTGATCGTGTCCGCGGCCGGAGTGACGGCGCCCTGGGTCGACGTGCTGTGATCCGGCGTAGCCCAGGTCGAGCGGGTCATCGGGGGCCTCGGGGCTGTGGGCGACGTCGCCAGGGCCGGATCAGGCAAGGCGAGCTCGGTCGGACCGGGCGCAGCCGTGGCCGGTCTGGCCGGAGGAGTGGCCATCGCCGGGGGGTGTGACCTGCTGGTGCCTCCGACGGGTCGATTCGGCCCGTCGGTGTCCTGGGGATCTGCACCGACGAGGCCCCCTGTGCCGGGAGCCGGAGGAGGTGGAGGGCTGGGAGGGGTTCCCGCGGTGGGAGGGGTCTGCTCGGCCGCAGGAGTCTCAATGATGGGAGGTTCCTCCACCGCGGGAGGAGTCTCCTCGGCCGGAGGTTCCTCCACCGCGGGAGTGGTCTGCGCGGCGGGAGGGGACTGTACCGCGGGAGGTGCCTCTACAGCGCTGGGGGTCGCCGCGGGAGGAGTCGGCTCTGCAGCGGCAGGCTCCTGCACGGCGCTGGGGGTGTCCGCGCGAGGAGAGGTCTCCGCGACCGGAGGTGCTGCCACGGCGCTGGAGGGCTCCGCGGCGGGAGGTGTCTCCACCACGACAGGGGCCTGCGCCGCCTGCGATGGCTCCACGGCGCTGGGGGTTTCCACGAGAGGAGTCCCCTGCGCAGCGGGAGGTGCCTTCACCGTGGGAGGTGTCTCCACGGCAGGGGACGGGTCGCTCGGGTCGTCCGGTGCGGGAGCCTGCCGTGCGGTGGGTGGAGAGTCTGGAGGCGCAGCGACGGGGTCCGGGGGAGCGGGAGGCGATGGTGGCATCGACATGCCGGCCGCCCCGGTGCCCGCCACATCGGGCTCGAGGGCTCGCGTGGGGCCCTCCTCCTCGCTCCGCGTCTCCCCTGCGGACACCGGAGCCGCGTCGGACGGTTCTGATCCTGCCCGCTCCTGGCTCGCAGGTCGGCTCGGCGCCGTTTCGTTCGCAAACGCCGAGTCGGCAGCCGCGCCGAACAGGACCCAGATGCCGCCGAGGAGGAGCAGTCCCATGAGGAGTCGACGGAGCCCGAGCCGACGACCGGCGCGCGGGCTGGGTGTGCGGGACGGCGCCCGGCCGTCCGCCACCATGCCCCCGCCGAGGACCACGTTGCCTCTCCTGTCGACCCAGGGTGGCCGAGCGTGATCACTGGGACGCCCCCCACCGCCAGCTACGAGAGCGGACCATCGACCGTGGTCTGAGAGGTGGTCAACCCCATGGCGCACGGGCCGGCGACGCGCCGAGACACTCATCACATTGGGTGACCATGTACCTGACGATGCGCACAGGTTCATCCGAATGGGTGACCCACTGTCAGTGGTCCCTCACGACCTAGGTAGAGGGTCGTGTCGGCCCAGGGAGGCTCGCACCAGGGCGGGAGGCGCGACGATGGGTCGAGGACCGTCCGGGCGGTGGCGAGGCGCCGCGACGACTCCGTCTCTCAGCCGGCCGTCCACTCCAGCAGCTCGCCCGCGGTCCAGCTGTTGACCACCCGCTCCACCGGGACGCCGCACTCGACGGCGCGCTCGCAGCCGTTGCCCTGCCAGTCCAGCTGACCGGGGGCGTGCGCGTCGGTGTCCACGGCGAACTCGCAGCCGGCGTCAACGGCGAGGGACAGCAGCCGCAGCGGCGGGTCGAGCCGCTCCGGCCGGCAGTTGATCTCGACGGCGGTGCCGTGCTCGACGCAGGCGGAGAACACCGCCTCGGCGTCGAAAGTGCTCTCCGGCCGCGGCCGCTGCCGGCGTCCCTCCCCCTGCTCGCGGGGGACGAGCAGCCGCCCGGTGCAGTGGCCGAGGACGTCGGTGTGCGGGTTTGCCACCGCGGCGAGCATCCGCCCGGTCATGGCCGCCGACTCCGCCCGCAGGTCGGAGTGGACGCTGGCGACGACGACGTCGAGCCGGCCCAGCAGCTCGTCGGTCTGGTCCAGCGAGCCGTCGGTGTCGATGTCGCACTCGATGCCGGTGAGGATCCGGAACGGCGCCAGCTCCTCGTTCAGCTCCGCGACGACGTCCAGCTGCCGCTCGAGCCTGGCCGCGCTGAGCCCGTTGGCCACCGTCAGCCGGGGGGAGTGGTCGGTGAGCGCCACGTAGTCGTGGCCCAGCCCGATCGCCGCCTCGGCCATCTCCCGGATGGGGCTGCCGCCGTCCGACCAGTCCGAGTGCACGTGCAGGTCGCCGCGCAGGTGGCTGCAGAACGCGGCGACGTCGTCGGCCAGCGGCACCAGCGAGCCTGCGGCCTCCTCGAGCCGGGCGAGGTAGTCGGGCACCTCGCCGGCGTGCGCCTGCACGATCGCCGCGCCGGTCTTGGGGCCGATGCCGCGCAGGTCGGTGAGGGTGCGGGTGCGGATCCGCCGGTCGAGCTCCTCCGGGCCGAGGGCGTCGACGACGGCGGCGGCGGTCCGGAAGGCCGCGACCCGGTGCGTGGGCTCGCGGGCGCGCTCCAGGAGGAAGGCGATCCTCCGGAGCGCGGCCGCGGGCGGGAGCGGATCGCTCAGCGGGCGGCCTTCTTCAGCCGCTTCTCGGACCTCCGCTGCGCCTTGGCGGCGCGCTTCTGGGCCCTCCCCAGGTTCTTCTCGGTGGCGTCGGCCGCCTTCTGCGCCGCCCGGCGGGCCCGGTAGCCGACCGACGGCTTGCCCTCGGTGTCGACGGCGGCGATGAGCAGCCCGCCGAGCAGACCCAGGTTCTTGAGGAAGTGCGCGACCTGGCCGAAGCGCTCCTTGGGGTCGTCGTGCTCCCAGAAGCGGTGCCCGGCCAGCGTCGTCGGCACGATGCTGGCCGACAGGGCGAGCGCGGAGAGGCGGGGCAGCTTGCCCAGGGCCAGCAGCGAGCCGGCGGCGACCTTCACCCCGGCGTCGATCCTCACCCACTGCTCGACGTCCCGTGGCACCTGGACCGGCAGCTGCTCGTCGGCCGTGCGGGCGATCTGGTCGACGACGGGGGCGGCACCCGGTACCCGGCTCTGCGGGTTGCGGAGGGTGTCGATCCCGCCGTAGACGAACGACGAGGCGAGCAGCGGCCGGGCGATCCGGCGGACCAACATGGGAGACCTCACTTCCGTCGGGGAGCTGTCGTCGTGCCAGTGCCCCGGCAGGCGCCGGGACACCCCTGATCGGACCGTAGTGAGGTCGCCGCCGATCCGCTGGGTCAGTCGGTGCGGCAGCAGTAGACGACGAGCCGCGTGCGCTTGCCGAAGACGAACTCGGTCGCCGGCTCGCCGGTCTCACCGTCGTAGGCCACCTGCTGGGGGCCCGAGCGGGAGACCACCCGCACCCGCTCGACCTGCAGCTCCGCGTAACCGGAGCTGCGGTCGCTGATCCCGAGCAGCGAGCCGAGCACGGCGCGGGTGCGGCTGAACCGGACGTCGGCGCGCAGGTACTGCACGTCGAGCAGCCCGTCCTCCAGCCGCGGCCGCCAGGCGGGGGTCAGCCCGCGCGGGGTGTAGCGGCAGTTGCCGACGAAGAGGATCCAGACCAGCACCGGCCGGCCGTCGAGCAGCAGCGACACCGGCGTCCCCCGGCGGAGGGTCTGCGCCGCGGCCACCGTCATCGCCGCCCACCTGCCCATGCGCCCGGCCAGCGCGTCGCGGCGGCGCACCATCTCCGGGTAGCTGCCGATGCTGGCGGTGTTGAGGAACGGCGTCCCGTTGACGCAGGCGACGTCCACCTCCACCGCCTGGCCGGCGACCACCGCCTCGGCGGCGTGCTCGACGGTGTGCACGCCCAGGTCGCGGGCGAAGTGGTTGAGCGTGCCGGCGGGCAGGACCGCCAGCGGCAGGCCGTGCTCGAGCGCCACCGCGGCCGCCGCCGCGACGCTGCCGTCACCGCCGGCCACGCCGAGCGCCCGCGCCCGCCCCGACCGCGCGGCGTCCTCCAGCAGGTCGGCGATCGAGTGCTCCGGCGTGCCCTCCCGGACGTCGGCGCGGGGGAGCAGCCGGCGGACGTCCTCGGCCGGGTCGTAGTCCTCCGGGCCCGAGCGGGGGTTGACCGCGACGACCAGCCCCTCCCCCTCGGGCAGCGCCGGCGCGGTGCGCGCGGTCCGCACCCGGGCCGGGGTCGTGGGCCGCACCTGCCACCAGTGCCGGCTGCCCGCGGCGACCGCCATCCCGATGGCCAGGCCGGCGACCACGTCGCCCGGGTAGTGCACGCCCACGTGCACCCGCGAGTAGCCGACGCCGAGTGCCAGCGGTGCCAGCGACGCCCCGACCGCCGGGCTCTCCAGGGCGACGCCGGTGGCGAACGCCCCGGCCGAGGAGGAGTGCCCGCTGGGGAAGGAGTGCGTCGTCGGGGACCGGCGCAGCAGCCGGCCGACCGGGTGCGCGCCGAGGTCGGGACGCCGCCGGCCGAACACCGGCTTGAGGACGGCGTTGACCAGCGCGCTCGACGCCGCCATGGAGCCCAGCCCGCGGATCGCACCCCGCCGCAGCGTCCCGCGGCGCAGCCCGAGCAGGAGGGCGACGGCGATCCAGAGCCGGCCGTGGTCGGCGGCGGTGGACAGCCGGCGCAGCCAGGGGTCGGCGGCCGAGGTGGGCAGGGCGCCGATGGAGGAGTGCAGGCGGGCGTCCCACTGCCGGACGCTGCGCATGCCGCCCGACGCTAGCCCATCCCGCGTCCCGGGGTCCCCCGGATGATCAGCTGAGTCCCCAGGGCCCCTCCGGGGACGCCGCGATGGCGTGAAAATGGGCGGTGGGGCTGCCCGTCGACGCCGACGCTTCCTTGGCACTCGAGGCCGTTGCTGAGTCTGGCGCCGGGGCCCTGCCTGAGGGGTTGCGCACTGTTGCCACGAGCACGCCGGTTAGATTCTTTGATTCCCATCGGACCCCCGGACAGCCCCGCCTGGCGGCAACCTACGCCGAACCGGAGGAAGGGGGGAGAGCGGTGCAACAGCCGATCGAGATCGAGGTCGACGAGCACGAACAGGTCCTGGAGCGGGTCGCCGGGATCGATGTGGCCAAGGCCAGCGGCATGGTGTGTACCCGGACGCCGGCCGAGACCGGCACCGGCCGGCGGGTAACCAAGGTCTGGGAGGTGAAGACGACCACCCGGGCGCTGCTGGAACTGGCCGACCACCTGCGAGCCCAGGGCATCCAGCGCATCGTCTTGGAATCCACCTCGGACTACTGGCGGCCCTTCTACTACCTGCTGGAGGCCGCCGGGCTGACGGTGTGGCTGGTCAACGCCGCCCAGGTGAAGAACGTCCCCGGCCGACCCAAGACCGACAAGATCGACGCGGTGTGGCTGGCCAAGCTGGCCGAGAAGTCGATGGTCTCGGCCTCCTTCGTGCCGGCCGAACCGATACGGCACGTCCGTGATCTGGCCCGGGCCCGCTTCGATCTGGTCGAGGACCGCACCCGGGTCAAGCAGCGGGTCGAGAAGCTCCTCGAGGACGCCCTGATCAAGATCTCGGCGGTGCTCACCGACATCCACGGCGTCTCCGGGCGGGTGATCATCGAGGCGCTGATCGCCGGGCAACGCAACCCCAAGGTCCTCGCCGAACTGGCCAAGGGACGGGCCCGGGCCCGCCGCGCGGAGCTGGAAGCGGCTTGCGATGGCCGGTTCACCGACCACCACGCCCGACTGGCGAAGATGCTGCTCAGTCAGATCGACGACCTCGGTGCGCGCATCGAGGAGGTCACCGCGCTGCTCGACGAGGCGATCGCCGCGCTCCCCGCCCCGGCCCCGGCACCGGCCGACAGCACCACCGCGGGCACCGTCAACGCCGCTGCGCTCGACACCGGGCCGACCGGCTACGCCTCCGCAGTCAAGCGGCTGTGCCAGATTCCCGGCGGTGGCCCGGACTCGGTCCGGGCCGTCATCGGCGAGATCGGCCTGGACATGACGGTGTTCGGCACTCCCCAGCGGCTGTGCTCCTGGGCCAAGACCTCCCCACGCACCGTGGAGTCTGGCCGCAAGAAGGGCAGAGCCCGCACCGGCAAGGGCAACCCGTACCTGAAGGCCGCGCTCGGCCAGATGGCCACCGGTGCGGCCAAGACCGACACCTTCCTCGGCGAGCGCTACCGGCGGTTGATCAGACGGATGCCCAAGGCCAAGGCCCTGGCCGCGCTGGAACGCTCCATCCTGGTGATCATCTTCCACCTACTGGCTGACCCGGCCGCCGAGTTCGCCGATCTCGGCGCCGACTTCTACACCCGCCGCATCGACAAGGCTCGCCGCACCAGCCACCTCACCCGCCAGCTGCAGGCCCTGGGCTACACCGTCGCCCTCACCCCAGCGGCCTGACAGACACGGAATCGCAGCCCCGGGCACCGACCGGGGTCACCTCGTCATGCCCTCTCACCTGACCATTTTCCGGTTAGCTCACGGTCCGGCGTCCTGGCTCACCGTCCACCGTGAGCCTGGACGCGGGACGACCAGCCCACCTGATCGTCCGCGCGGGGGCGCTCAGGCCTTCCGGCGGGCCCGGTAGGCGGCGACCGTCGACCGGCTGGCGCAGGTGTTGGAGCAGTAGCGGCGGCTGGCGTTGCGCGAGGTGTCGACGTAGACGTCCTCGCAGCCCTCGGCCGAGCAGACGCCGATCCGCTGCCACCCGTGCTGGACGACGACCTGCGACAGACCCATCGCGACCGTCGTGGTCAGCTGCTCGAGCGCCGGCGCGTCCGGCCGGGCGTGGTGCAGGTGCAGCTCGCCGTCGTGGTCGGTGGCGTAGGGCTGGGGGGAGGCCAGGGCGAGCAGCGCATTGAGCCGGTCGATCACCTCGGCCTGCGAGCCGGCGACCGCGACGGCGCGGACCAGGTCGGCGGTCCGAGCGGCCTGCGCGGCTTCGTCGGGGGAGAGGTCGACGGCGGTGCCGGGTGAGAACCAGTCGGCGTGCGCGCGGAGGAACGCACCGGCCCACTGCGGCCCGGCGTCCCGGTCGGCGTTGGCCAGGTCGATGGCCAGCTCGACGGCGCTGGACCCGTAGGTGTCGTAGTCCATGGAATCCCCCACCGGTGGGCGGCCGTTGGCGTCGAGTAGGCGTCGTAGTCGGTTTGACTCCCTACGACGCTCCCCCTAGCCTGTAGGTGGTCAACGGGTTTTGACCCCCTACTGTTCCTCTCTGCTGCAACCGAAGTGAGTTCATCGTGCGCTCGTACCTGTCCGTGTGGCGCCTGCCGTCGGCCCCGGTGCTGCTCGTCGCCGGTTTCGCCGGCCGTCTCCCCTCGGCCATGGTCCCGCTCGCGCTGCTGCTCATGGTGCAGCAGCAGACCGGTTCCTACGCGGTCGCCGGCCTCGCGTCGGCCACGTACGGCATCGCGATGGCCGGGGCGGCCCCGGTCCTCGGCCGGTTGGCCGACCGCCGCACGCCGCGCCCGGTCCTGCTGGCCCAGGCCGCGGCCCACCCGCTGCTGCTGACCCTGCTCGTCGCCGTCGTCCTCGGCGGCGCGCCGACCCCGGCGATCGTCGCCGCCTCGGCCGCCGCCGGTGCCGGTACGCCGCTGGTGTCCGGTGCGGTGCGCGCGCTGTGGTCGCGGGTCGACCCGAGGGTGCGCGCCACCGCCTACGCGCTGGACGCCACCGCCACCGAGCTGGTCTTCGTGGCCGGCCCGACCGTGGTCGCCGCGCTCGCGGTGCTGGCCGACCCGGCGTGGGCGGTGGGCGCCGCCGGGGTGCTCGCCGCGGCCGGCGCGCTGGCCGTCGCGACCTCGGGGGCGATGCGCGGCTGGGCGCCGGCCCCCGAGGTGGAGCGGGCCAGCGTGTTCGCCACCGTGCTCGCCCCCGGGATGCCGCGGGTGCTGGCCAGCGGCGCGGCGCTGATGCTCGGCTTCGGCGCGCTCGAGGTCGCCGTCCCCGCGTTCGCCGACGCCGCCGGCGCGCCCGGTATGTCCGGCGTCCTGCTGGCGCTGTGGTCGCTGGGCTCGGTCGCCGGCGGGCTGTGGTTCGGCGCCCGGGTGGTCAGCGTCTCCCTGCCGCGGCAGTACCGGTGGCTGCTGCTCGGGGTCACGATCGGCCTGGCGCCGCTGACCGCGGCGTCGGACCCCTGGGTGCTCGGCGCCCTGCTCTTCCTCGGGGGGACGGCGATCGCGCCGACGCTCACCGTGCAGAACTCCCTGGTCGGCAGCATCGCCCCGGCGCACGCCACGACCGAGGCCTTCACCTGGCTGTCCACGATGGCCACCGGCGCCTCGGCGGTCGGCGCCGCGCTCGGCGGTGCGCTGATCGAGAGCCGGGCGGGGGTGAGCGGCAGCCTGGTGCTGGCCGTCGCCGGTGCCGCGCTGGCCGTCGTGGTGACCCTGGTGCCGGGCCGGCGCCCTGCCCGCCGTCCGGCCGCCGAGCCCGTCGCCGCCTGACCCCACGGGCATGGGAAGCGATACCTGCGTCCACGGGCTCGTGACGCAGGTATCGCTTCCCATGCCCACGGGGGGACGCGTGGAGTGGGCAGCTCGGGGACCCGGGCTGCAGGCCCCGCCCCGGGCGCTGGTACTCTCCGTGTGGTGGTTCCGGGGGGACTCGGACCCCGGGAGGCTTCGCCTAGTCCGGTCTATGGCGCCGCACTGCTAATGCGGTTTGGGTTAACCCCCATCCCGGGTTCAAATCCCGGAGCCTCCGCGCGACACAACTGAACAGCCCGCACCCGTAGCTCAACGGATAGAGCATCTGACTACGGATCAGAAGGTTAGGGGTTCGAATCCCTTCGGGTGCACGTGTGACGTCGCGGCCCCGTCCTCCTCCCGGAGGGCGGGGCCGCGGTCTGTCCGGGAGGCGGCCGGCGCGGGTCAGTCGTTCGGCGTGAGGTACCACCGGGCGGGGTCGAGGTCGCCCGGTGGGCCGGCGTCGTCCAGCCGGTGCACCAGCAGGTGGAAGGCGAAGTCGTCCACCGCGAACCCGGCCTCCGCGAGGGCCGGCTGCAGAGCGGGCACGGCCAGGGCGCCGACCTTGCGGATCTCGCGGGCCGCCGACTCCCGGTGCGCGGTCCGCACGACCGCGGCGATCGCGGCGACCCTGGCCTCGTGGTCCACGGCGAGGAGGTCCTCCAGCAGCCACTGGCGGTCGCCGTGCCGGCGCGAGGTGACGATCGCCACGAGCTCGCCGCCGCGGCGGACCCCCTCCCACCGCACGGGAGCGAAGAGGGCCTTCCAGGACAGGGTGCGGGCGTCGCGCACGGTGCACACGAGCTCGCCGCGGCACCGCTCCCAGAGCGCGTCGACGTCCCCCGGCTCGACCGCGGGGTCGACGTCGTAGCCGGCCGGGACCGCCGGGAGCCGGCCGAGCGGCCTGCTCCACAGGGGGAACCCGGCACGGGCTGCCTGGGGGAGGTGGGGGAGCAGGGCCAGCATGCGCGCGTTGGGGACGACGTAGACGGCGGCCACCCCGTCCCGGCTCAGCGGGTCGGCCAGGGACAGCAGCATCCCGAGGACCGGGTGGGAGGAGAGCGGGGCCGAGTTCTGCCTGCGGACGTCCGGGGAGACGATCGCGCCGTGCACCCGTGCCGCCGCCACCTCGGTGCCGTGGACGTTGAGCAGGGTGCGCAGCGCGGTGACCTGGCCGACGACGGTCCCGTCCGCGGCGACGGCCACCGCCACCCGGCTCGGACCGTGCGGGGCGTGCCGGTGCCGGGCTCGCCACTGCTCGGTGGTGAGCACGCCCCAGCCGGCCTCCTCCCACAGCCTCAGCAGCTGGGGGAGGTCCGCGTCCTGCATCGGGCGGATCCGCGGCGGGAGGACGTCTCCCGTCACGGGGTGCCGATCGGGTCGAGGGAGGGGGACCGGGCCGCCCGACGGTGTGGTGCCGGCGCCCCGGGCCGCTCGGTGAGGCGGCCGTCGCGCATCTCGAACGTCCGGTCGGCGATGGCGAGCGTCGACTGGCGATGGCTGATCAGCACGACGGTCCGCCCGCTCGCCGCCGCCGTGATGGCCTCGAGGACGTCGGCCTCGGTCTCCGCGTCGAGGGCCGACGTCGGCTCGTCCAGGACGAGGACCGGTGCGTTCCTCACCAGGGCACGGGCCAGCGCGATGCGCTGGGCCTGTCCTCCGGAGAGGGTGGTGCCGTGCTCGCCCAGGACCGTGTCGTAGCCGTCGGGCAGCTGCTCGACGAACTCGTCTGCGCGGGCCCGGCGCGCCGCCGCTTCGACGTCCGAGCGGCTCGCTCCCGGGGACCCGAAGCGGATGTTGTCGGCCACCGAGACGGGGAAGAGGTAGGGCTCCTGCAGGACGAGGGCGACCTGGTGCCGGAGGAGGCGCAGCGGGAGGTCGCGCACGTCGATGCCGTCGAGCAGCACCCGCCCCTGCCAGGGGTCGTAGAAGCGCGGGACGAGGGAGGCGAGGGAGGACTTGCCCACTCCGCTCGGCCCCACGATCGCGGTCACCTCGCCCGGAGCCGCCCGCAGGTCCACCCCGCGCAGCACGGGGCGGCTCTCGTCGTAGCCGAAGACCACCCCCTCCCACACGACCTCCCCCCGCAGCGCCGCCGGCACGACCGGCCGCAGCGGCTCGGGGACGTCGTCGTCGGAGTCGAGGATCTCCACCACCCTCCGGCCCCGGGAACGGATCTCGACGACGCCGCCGACGGCCTTCGCGAGCGACTGCAGCGGCGCGTAGAGGGACGAGAGGTAGGCCGTGAAGACCAGCAGGTCCCCCAGGGTCAGGCTGCCGGACAGCACGCGCACGGCACCGACCCCGAGGACGGCCGCCGACCCGATCCCGGTGACGGCGATCGTCGACTGCTCCCAGGCCGTGGTCAGGAAGGTCGAGCCGGCGTACGCGCGGGCCACCCGCTGGGCGTCGGCGTCCACCCGGTTGCGCACGTAGCGCTCGCCGGAGAAGGCGTGTACGACCTTGATCGCCGAGAGCGCGTTCTCGACGAAGGTCATGAGCTTGCCCCACCGGTCGAACTGCTCGCTGGTCGTCCGGTCCAGCCGAGGGGCGAACCAGTACAGCGCGGCCAGGAGCAGCGGCACGACCGTCATCGCCACTCCGGCCAGCGGCAGGTCGACGCCGGCCAGCACCAGGAACATCCCGACCAACGTGATCAGCGCGACCAGGCCCGGCAGGAGGGTCTGCGCGACGATCGCGCCGACGAACACGTCCTGGGTGCTCCGCTGCAGGAGGTCGCCCACCTCGTGCCGGCCGTGGAAGCCCAGGGACAGCCGCTGCAGCTTGTCGAAGACCTCCCGGGCCAGCTCGAGGACCATGTCCTGGGCCGCCCGCAGCACCCGGCGCGCCACCACGAGGCTCAGCCACAGGCCGAGCACGGCCAGCAGGACGGCGACCGCCACGGTCCAGCCGAGCAGCGCACGCCGGGAGTCCGGGCCGGGGAGGACCTCCAGGAGCCCCGCCACGGCGGGCGGGAGTGGTCGGCCGCCGAGCACGTAGTCGACGACGACCTTCACCGTCCACGGCCGGAGCAGGTCCACCAGGCCGGCCAGCAGGGCCAGCACCAGCGCGAGCAGGAGCGCGCCCGCGTGTGGCCGCAGATGGCGCAGCAGCCGCCGTGGCATCGACATCAGCCCGGCCGACCTCCCGGCTCCGGGACGGCCGGCGTGCTCCCGGCGACCGTCGCATCGAGGGCGCGGCGCACGGCTCGGCGGACTCCCGCGGCCTCGATCGCCGCGGCGCCGAGCAGGACCGCGGGGACGACGACGAGCCCCGGGGCGACGACGGGGAGGGCCAGGGCCGCGGCCAGCGCCGCCAGGTATCCCCTCCGCAGGGTGAGGCGGGTGCGCCACCGCGGCTGCCAGCGCCAGACCACCGCGGTGGTGAGGCGACAGCGCACGCACGGGCCCACGCTCACCGAGAGGTCCCACGGGTCGGTGGGACTCCCGGGCGTGACGGTCCGCCAGCCCCGGGCCAGCTCCCCCTGCAGCGCGGTCAGCCACGCGGTCCGGTCGCCCGTCCAGGGCGGCGCGACGTCGTCCGTCGGGGCCAATGCTCGCCCGCGCAGGCGTCCCCAGGTGCGCACGAACGGCTGCACGGCGTGCAGCACACCGGCGAGGCAGCGCAGCCGGACCGGGGCGGGCTCGCCGCGGCCGGGGCGGATGGCGACGGCGGCGAGGGCGGCGTAGGCCAGGACCAGCAGCACGGCGCTCACCGGGAGGGCGAGCGCCCAGGGCCACCACCCCGCGGCGAGCGCCCCGGCGAGGGCCACGGGTGCCGACAGGGGGAGCAGCGCGCTGCCCAGCTGCACGGCCGCGTCCGCTCGATGGCGGAGGACGCGCTGGTAGGGCGCCGTGCCGAAGCAGCCGTGGTAGAGCACGGGCCGCAGGACGGGCCAGCGCATGCGCGGGGACGAGTACAGGAAGCCGTTCCACCGGGCCTGCCCGAGACGGTTGAACCGCTCGGCGTGCCGACCGGAGACCATGCGCTCGGATCGACCGTAGTTGCGCTGCTGGCGCAGGTAGCGCGCCACCGTGTCCCGGCGGTGGTGCCACACCTGCGCGGCGTGCGCGAAGCCGATCTCGTGACCGGCGTCCAGCAGCCGCCAGCACACGTCGACGTCGTCCCCGGCGCTGGTGTACGCGGGGTCGAAACCACCGAGGCCGGCGAGGATCTCGCGGCGGAAGGCCATGTTGCAGCCGGCGACGTGCTCGGCGCGGTCGTCGGCCACCAGGACCTGCACGGGTCCGCCGGGGGAGGCGCTCACCACGCGCTCCTGGAAGCCCGCACCCGGCACGGGGAAGTTGGGGCCCCCGGTGGCCGCCACGCCGTCCTCCATCGACAGCGCCAGGTGGTAGGGCCAGTCGGGGTCGCACCTGGCGTCGGCGTCGAGGTAGGCGACGATCTCGCCGCTCGCGGCGGCGAGGCCGGCGTTGCGGGCGGCGCTGAGCCCGCCGTGGTCCAGGGGAAGCAGCCGGAACGGGTACCGGGCGGCGATCTCCGCCGTGCCGTCGGTGGAGCCGTCGTCGCACACGATGACCTCGAGGCCCGGGTAGTCGACCGCCCGGAGGGAGTCCAGGCAGTCGGCGAGGTAGCGCTCCTCGTCGTAGGCGCACACGACCACCGAGACGCTGGGCCAGACGGGGCGCAGGTCCCGGACGTCCCGCCGGGCCCACTCCTCGACCGCGGCCAGGGCGGCCTTGGGCCGACGGTCCTCGGTGGTGATCCCGAAGCCCCACCCGCCCACGGGCTCGCCGCCGACGCTCCACTCGTCGGTCCACGAGAAGACGCACGCGCCGGCCGCTCCGCAGGCGTCGACCTCGGCGAGCTGGGCGGCGAGCGACTGCGCCTGCCGTTCGGCGCCGTGCACCTGCTCGGCCAGGCCCAGCTCGGAGATGACGACCGGCCGGTCGTCGGCCAGGACGTGCAGGTGCGACGCGTACCTGCGCAGCGTTCCGGGGTGCTCGAGGAACACGTTGAACGCCAGGAAGTCGGCCCCCTCGACGTCGAGGTACTCCGTGGTGGGGTAGTTCGCGTAGGTGACCAGCAGGTCGGGGGCGGTCTGGTGGGCGTGCGCCACGAGCTGGGAGAGGGTGTCGCGCACCCGCCCGATGCTCTCCACCCGCACGAGGTCGCCCGGGACCTCGTTGCCGATGACGAGGCCGAGGACGGCGCTCTCCCGGCCGGCGCAGACGGCGACGGCGTCGTCCACCGCTCGCCGGCCGGCGTCCAGGACCCGGCGGTGCTCGGCGGGCCCCGGGGACATCCGCCAGTCGGCGTAGTCCAGCCCGACGAGCAGCCGGAGGCCCTCCTCCGCGGCGGTCTCGACGAGGTCCGGCGGGGGGACGGCGTAGGTGCGGACCGTGGTGAGCCCGAGCGCGCTCATGGCCGAGAGGTCTCGGCGGATTCCCGGGAGCTCGGGGAAGGGAGAGCCGTCGGACCGGGGGAGGAAGGACCCGTAGGTCACCCCGCGGACCGGGAAGGTGCGTCCCCCGGCGAGGAACTTCTTGCCGGCCACGCGGACGCGGTCCCGTGCGGCCGGAGGGGTGGGGCCTCGCGGGGCCGGTGGCGGGGTGGTCCGCACGGCGTCGGCGGCCCCCCCGCTGCGCCGGCTGGTCTGGTGCACCTCGTCAACCGTCGGCGGTCACGGCCGGACACCGGGTCCCGAGGCCGTCCGGCGGAGTCGGGTCACCGTCGACGTCGGCCTGCCGGCCGGTGGAGAGGTCGTCGACGCACACCACCGTGTCGCCGCGCCGGAGGAGAGCCCCGCGGAGGTGGAAGCCCGGGAAGCCGGCTCCGCCGGTGACGACGACTCGCATGGGCATCCTCCCGGGAAGCTGCGGCGGGCGGGGTGGAGCTGCCCGCGCAGGGAGGAGCGGCAGGTCCGGAGGAGTGACCGCCCGCGGTGAGGCGAGTCCCGAGCCTCGCGCACCTCTCTGGCCGCGGAGAGCTTGCGAGATCGCTCCTGGCCGGTCAAGGGGGTCGGCGTGGGCACGGGGGCGCTTTGGCGTTGCCGGGTCGTTCCGGCGAGCGGGCCCTCGGGATGGCGTCGACGTGCGGTGTTCGCCGACGTGCCGTCGGTGAGGTGGGGGCGGGGGGCCGGTCCTGGCGGTCTGGCCGCGTTGGTCGGTCCACCCAGCAGTGGGTGGCCACTCATTGCCGGCTGCCCCCGCCTGCCCCAACTGTGACCTGTGTCACTCGACGGGGTCAAGGCCGCCCCGGCGTGTCGGTGTGCGGGTCCGGTGACCCCTCACCCGACCCGGCGGAGAGCCTCCGGCGACAGCTGCTCCACCGCGGTGTACCCGGTCAGCCCCAGCGTCAGGTCGAACTCGCCGAGCACGTCGGACACCACCTGGCGCACGCCGTCCTCGCCGGCCAGCCCCAGCCCCCAGGCGAACGGCCGGCCCAGCAGCACGGCCCGGGCTCCCAGCGCGACGGCGGTGAACACGTCCGCGCCGCTGCGCACCCCGCTGTCGAGCAGCACGGGGGCGCGGTCGCCGACCGCGGCGACGACGTCGGGCAGCGCGTCCAGCGCGGCGATCGAGCGGTCCACCTGCCGCCCTCCGTGCGTGCTCACCACCACGCCGTCCACCCCCTCGTCGAGCGCCCGGCGGGCGTCGTCGGGGTGCAGCACGCCCTTGAGCAGGACCGGCAGCCGGGTGCGCGACCGCAGCCAGGCCAGGTCGGCCCAGGTGATCGACGGCCGGGAGTAGATGGCCAGGAACGTCTCGACGGCGGCCCGCGGCAGCGGCGAGCGCAGGTTGTCCCGCAGCGGCCCCGGCCAGGCCCGCGCCATCCCGACCAGCGCCCGGACGGCGGACAGCGTGGGTCGCGGCTGGCGGTCGCGCCGGGCCGAGGCGGCCGGCTCGGCCGGGGTGGGCGCGGCCGCCCGCTGCTCCGCCAGCCGGCGGAACACCGGGTCGGAGGTGTACTGCGCGATGCCCTTGCCGAGCGCGAACGGCAGGTGGCCGAGGTCGAGGTCGCGCGGTCGCCAGCCCAGCATCGTGGTGTCGAGGGTGACCACCAGCGCGTCGCAGCCGCAGGCCTCGGCCCGGCCGACCAGGCTCTCCACCAGCTCGTCGGAGGTCGACCAGTACAGCTGGAACCACCGCGGGGCCGCCCCCATCACCGCGGCGCACCGCTCCATGGGCACCGACGCCTGGTTGGAGAAGACCATCGGCACGCCGAGCCCGGCCGCGGCGCGCGCCACCGCCAGGTCGGCCTCCGGGTGCACCAGCTCCAGCGCCCCCACCGGCCCGAGCAGCAGCGGCGCGGGCAGCCGCCGGCCGAACAGCTCCACCGAGGTGTCGCGGACGCTCACGTCCCGCAGCACCCGGGGGACGACGGCCCACCGGTCGAACGCGGCGCGGTTGGCCCGCTGCGTGGTCTCCTCCCCGGCCCCGCCCGCCACGTAGGCGTAGGCGCGGGCGGCCAGCCGCTCCCGCGCGCGGCGCTGCAGGGCCCGCGCCGCCGTCGGCACCCGCGGCCGGTGGCCGTAGACCCCGGCGCGGTAGACCTCGTCCTGCCGACGGCGACCGGTACCCGCTGCGGAGTCCACCTCGCCACCGTAGTGCGCCCTTCCTCGCACCCTCGCCGGACGGTCCCGGACCGGGATCCTGGCGACACGCCGCGGCGACACGCGGGACCGGTCGGTGACCGGGGGTCCCGGCGCGTCACGCACGCCATCATGGAGGGCACCGGGGCGCTGCGGGTGCGCCGCGGTGACCAGGGGGAAGCGCACGTGCCGGTCGCCACCAGGCCTCGCCGACGGCTCGTCCCGAGCCTCGTGACCACCGCAGGGCTGTGGGCGGTCCTGGCCTGTGCCGGCATCGTCGGCGCGGCACCCGCGGCCGCCGTCGACGACCCCGCCCGGCCCGACTCCCGGGTCACGCACGGCCCCAGCTGCCGCCCCGGTGGGATCGTCGTCGAGGTCACCGGCGGCAGCACCCCCTACGCCGTCACCCTCGCCACCACCCGTCGGCCTGCGGGGGAGGACGCCGCCGAGGTGGCGCCCGGCGCCGTCGTCGTCCTCGGCACCGGCGACGTCGACTGGGGCGAGACGATCGACCCCAGCCTGGCGTACACGGCGCTCGACGGCTCGGGCACCGCGTTCGTCGACGAGCTGGACGGCTACAGCTCCACCCGGCCGAGGTGGGAGGACTGCGCCGCCATCGCCCCGCCGACCGCCGCCACCGGCGTCCCCTCGGCCGCTGCGCCGCCGGTCGCCGCGGGTCCCGCCGCGGACGTGCCGGTCCCCGACCTGCCCGCGGCGGGTGGCGCCGGGGCCGCGGCCGCGCTCGACCGGACTCCGGTGGTCCCCGCCGCTGCCGAGGAGGCCACCCCGGACGGGGACACCTCCTGGCCGCTGCTGGCCGGGGGGTCGGCGCTGGTCGCCGTCGCGGTCGGCCTGGCCGCGGCCGCCGGACGCCGGCGTCCGCGACCGCCCGCCCCTCCCGGGAGCGGCTGAGCGCGGCCTCGGCGACGATGGGGGCGTGCCCCGGCCCGAGGACGCCCTCACCCAGGACCTCCCGGGCGACGGCGTCCCCCGCGACGTCGCCGCGGTCCCCGGGGCGGCACCCGGCCCGGCGGAGACCTGGCTGCGCATCGTCCAGGTGCACGACCGCATCACCCGCCGCGTCGACTCGGCCCTGCACCGCGAGCACGGCCTCTCCCTCACCGGGTACGAGGCGCTGCGGCGGCTCGCGGAGACGCCCGGCGAGCGCGCCAGCATGGGCGAGGTCGCCGAGGCGCTCGGCCTCTCGCGGGCCGGGGTGACCAGCACGATGACCCGGCTGGTGGCCGAGGGTCTGGTGGTCCGCGAGCGGACGGCGGGGGACCGGCGGCTGCTGCACGCCCGGCTCACCCCGGCCGGCCGGGCCAGGGTCGAGGAGGCCCGGTCCACCCACGACGGCCTCGTGGCCCACCTGCTCGCCCTGCTCGGCGACGACGCCGCGGTCGTCACCGACGCCCTCGCCCGCGTCTCCGCGGCCGCCCGCACCCGCCGCTGACGCAAGGACCCCGTCCTCCCCACCCCTCGCAGGCTCGGGGCGGTGCCCTGGACGGGGCCGCCCCCGCCCCCACCCGGGGACACTTCAAGCCCGTAGTGTTTCCCGGGAGCCAGCGCCGGGCAGGAGGCGATCGTGCGGATGGGGATCGAGCAGTGCTCCGTGGTCGTGCCGACCGTCGGCCGGCCGTCCCTCGACGTGCTGCTCGACGCCCTGGCGGCGGCGTCCGGTCCGCGTCCGGCGGAGATCGTGCTGGTCGACGACCGGCCCTCCGGAGAGCCGCTGCGGCCGGAGCGGCCGGGCCTGCCCCCGGTCCGCGTCGTCCGCACCGGGGGCGGCGGGCCGGCCCGCGCCCGCAACCTGGGCTGGCGCACCGCGCGCACCGAGTGGATCGCCTTCCTCGACGACGACGTCGTCCCCGGCCCGGACTGGTACTCCCGGCTGGCCGCCGACCTCGCCGACCTGCCGGTCGACGTCGCCGGCAGCCAGGGCCGGATCCGGGTGCCGCTGCCGGAGCACCGCCGGCCCACCGACTGGGAGCGCGGCACCGCGGGCCTGGCCACCAGCGCCTGGATCACCGCCGACCTCGCCTACCGCCGCGCCGCCCTGGCCGCGGTCGGCGGCTTCGACGAGCGCTTCCCGCACGCCTTCCGCGAGGACTCCGACCTCGCCCTGCGGGTGGTGGACACCGGCGCCCGGCTGGTCCGCGGGCAGCGCCGGACCACCCACCCGGTCCGTCCGGTCGACCGCTGGGTCAGCGTGCGCGTGCAGGCGGGCAACGCCGACGACGTCCTCATGCGCCGGCTGCACGGCCGCGGCTGGCGGGAGCGCGCCGCGGCCCCGCTGGGCCGCCGTCCGCAGCACCTGGCCGTCACCGCCGCCGGGCTGGCCGCCGTCGGCCTGGCCGCCGCCCGGCGCCCCCGGGCCGCGGCCGCGGCCGCGCTCGCCTGGGCGGCCGCCACCGCCGAGTTCGCCCGGGCCCGCATCGCGCCCGGCCCCCGCGACCGCGCCGAGGTCGCCACCATGCTCGCCACCAGCGCGCTCATCCCGCCGCTGGCGACCTGGCACGTGCTGCGCGGGGTGGTGCGGCACCGGCGGGTGCGGCCCTGGCGCGGGCTGCCCGACCTGGTCCTGTTCGACCGCGACGGCACCCTGGTGCGCGACTACCCGTACAACGGCGACCCGGAGCTGGTGAAACCGGTCCCCGGGGCGAGGGAGGCCGTCGACGCGCTCCGGGCCCGCGGCGTGCGGGTCGGCGTGGTCAGCAACCAGTCCGGCGTCGCCCGCGGATTGATCACCCGCGAGCAGGTCGACGCCTGCACGAGCCGCCTGGCGGAGCTGCTCGGCCCGTTCCACACCGTCCAGGTCTGCCCGCACGGTCCGGACGACGGCTGCACCTGCCGCAAGCCCGCGCCCGGCCTGGTCGAGGCCGCCTGCGCCGAGGCGGGCGTCGACCCCGCCCGGTGCGTGGTCATCGGCGACATCGGCGCCGACGTCGAGGCCGCGGCCGCCGCCGGGGCCGCGGGGATCCTCGTGCCGACGCCGGTCACCCGACGGTCCGAGGTCGATGCGGCACCCCGCCGCGCGGCCACCCTGACCGAGGCGGTCGACGCGGTGCTGGCAGGGGAGTGGTGAGTCGCACCGTCCTCGTCGCCCGGCTGGACTCGGTCGGCGACGTGCTCGTCCAGGGGCCGATGGTGCGCGCCGTGGCCGCCGGCGCCGACCGGGTCGTGTTCCTCGCCGGCCCCGCCGGAGCCGAGGCGGCCCGCCTGCTGCCCGGCGTCGACGAGGTCTGGACCTGGGCCTGCCCGTGGATCCTCGGCGACCCCCCGCCGGTCGACGCCGGTGACCTCGCCGCGCTCACCGGGCGGGTCCGCGCGCTCGCACCCGACGAGGCCGTCGTCTCCACGTCGTTCCACCAGTCGCCGCTGCCGCTGGCGCTGCTGCTGCGCGCCGCCGGGGTGCCGCGGATCTCGGCGATCAGCGTCGACCACCCCGGCTCGCTGCTCGACGTCCGCCACCGGGTGGGCCTCGACGACGACACGGACCTGCCCGAACCCGAGCGGGCGCTGTCGCTGGCCCGCGCCGCGGGCTTCGACCTGCCGGCCGGCGACGACGGCCGGCTCGCCGTGCGCCGACCCCTGCCCGCACCAGCTGACGTGCTCTCCCGGTTCGGTGACGTCCAGGCTCGTGGCGCGCGGGCACCCGGCACGGGGGAGGACTCGTCACCCGAATACGTCGTGCTGCACCCCGGCGCGTCGGTGCCCGCCCGCGCCTGGCCGGCGCACCGCTGCACCGAGGCGGTCGAGGCGCTCACCGATGCCGGCCACCGGGTGCTGGTCACCGGCGGTCCGGGGGAGCGCGAGCTGACCGCCGTCGTCGCGGGCCGCCGCGGCGTCGACCTCGGCGGCGCGCTGAGCCTGGCCGAGCTGGCGGCGCTGCTCGACGGCGCCGCGGCGGTCGTCGTCGGCAACACCGGCCCCGCCCACCTGGCCGCCGCCGTCGGGACCCCGGTGGTCTCGCTGTTCTCCCCGGTCGTGCCGGCCGCGCGGTGGGCCCCCTACGGTGTGCCCACCGTGCTGCTCGGCGACCAGCACGCCCCCTGCCGGCTCACCCGGGCCCGCGAGTGCCCGGTGCCCGGCCACCCCTGTCTCTCGTCGGTGAGCGCAGCCGACGTGGTCGCTGCCGTGGAGAAGTTGGGAAGCCGATGAAGGTCCTGCTCTGGCACGTGCACGGCTCGTGGACGACGGCGTTCGTCCTGGGCCGCCACGAGTACCTGCTGCCGGTCACGCCCGACCGGGGTCCCGACGGGCTGGGCCGGGCCCGCACCTGGGACTGGCCGGCCTCGGCCCGCGAGGTGACCCCCGAGCAGCTGCGCGACGAGGACGTCGACGTCGTCGTCCTGCAGCGCGTGCGCGACCTGGAGCTGGTGCGGGAGTGGCTGGGCCGCGAGCCCGGCCGCGACCTGCCCGCCGTCTTCCTCGAGCACAACGCGCCGGACGGGTCCGCCACCCACACCCGGCACCCGCTGGCCGACCGGTCGGACATCCCGATCGCCCACGTCACCTACTTCAACCAGCTCTGCTACGACAACGGCCGGGCGCCGACGACGGTGATCGAGCACGGCATCGTCGACCCCGGCGAGCGCTGGACCGGCGAGCTGGCCCGCGCCGCCGTCGTCACCAACGAGCCAGTCCGCCGCGGCCGCACCGTCGGCGCCGACCTGCTGGCGGGCCTGGCCGCGGTCGCGCCGGTCGACGTCTTCGGCATGGGCCTGGCCGGTCTGCACGAGCGCTACGGCCTCGACCCCGACCGGGTCGCGCTGCACGACGACCCGCCGCAGGCCGCGATGCACGCCGAGCTGGCCCGCCGTCGGGTGTACGTGCACCCGGTGCGCTGGACCTCGCTCGGGCTGTCCCTGCTGGAGGCGATGCACCTGGGCATGCCGGTGGTCGGGCTGGCCACCACCGAGGTGGTCGAGGCGGTGCCGCGCGAGGCGGGCGTGCTCTCCACGGACCCGGAGCGGCTCTGGGCCGCCGTCCGCACCTACCTGCACGACGAGGACGCCGCCCGGCTGGCCGGGAAGGCCGCCCGCGCGGCCGCCCTGGAGCGCTACGGCCTGCCGCGCTTCCTGGCGGACTGGGATCGCCTGCTGAGCGAGGTGACACGGTGAGGATCGACCTGGTCAGCGAGCACGCCAGCCCCCTGGCCGCGATCGGTGGGGTCGACGCCGGCGGGCAGAACGTGCACGTCGCCGCGCTGGCCGCGGGGCTGGCCCGCCGCGGGCACGAGGTCACCGTGCACACCCGCCGCGAGGACCCCGACCAGCCCGACCGGGTGACCACCGCCGACGGCTACGACGTCGCCCACGTGACCGCGGGGCCTGCGCGGGTGCTGCAGAAGGACGCGCTGCTGCGGCACATGCCCGAGTTCGCCGCGGTGCTGCGCCGGACCTGGGCCGCGGCTCCGCCGGACCTCGTGCACGCGCACTTCTGGATGAGCGGGCTGGCCGCGGTCGCCGCGGGCGGCGCGGGGCGGGCGGGGGCGGGGCGGGCGGGGACGATCCCGATCGTGCAGACCTTCCACGCCCTCGGCTCGGTCAAGCGCCGCCACCAGGGCGTCGCGGACACCTCCCCGGCGCAGCGCATCGAGCTCGAGCGGGCGCTGTGCCGCACCGTCACCCACGTGGTCGCCACCTGTTCCGACGAGGTGTTCGAGCTGCGCCGCCTCGGCCTGACCAGCGACCGGGTCTCGGTCGTCCCGTGCGGCGTGGACACCGTGCTGTTCACACCCCGCGGCCCGGTGGCTCCGCGCACGCCCTCCTCTCCCCACGGCCCGGTCGCCCCGCACGGCGGCCGCCCGCGGCTGCTCGTGCTCGGGCGGCTGGTCGAGCGCAAGGGCCAGGAGGACGCCGTCCGGGCGCTGGCCGCTGTCCCCGGCGCCGAGCTGGTCGTCGTCGGCGGGCCCCCGGCCGGGCAGGTGGACGACGACCCGGAGGTGCGCCGGCTGCGCGCGGTCGCCGCGTCCCTCGGCGTCGCCGACCGGCTGGTGTTCACCGGAGCGGTGGCGCGGGCTGACGTCCCGGCGTGGATCCGCTCGGCCGACGTCGTCCTCGCCGTGCCCTGGTACGAGCCGTTCGGGATCACCCCGCTGGAGGCCATGGCCTGCGGTCGGCCGGTGGTCGCCACCGCCGTCGGCGGGTTGCAGGACTCCGTCGCCGACGGCGTCACCGGCGACCTCGTCCCGCCGCGCGACCCCGCCCGGCTCGGCGGGGTGCTCGCCGCGCTGCTCGCCGACGACGCCCGCCGGGCTGCCTACGGCGCGGCCGGGGTGCGCCGGGCCCACGACCGCTACCGGTGGGCCCGCGTGGTCGCCGACACCGAGTCCGTGTACCGACAGGTCCTCGCCAGCCGCCGTCCCGTGGAGGTCGCCCGATGAACCCAGCTCCGCTCTCCGCGGCTCCGCACTCCACCGGTGAGGTGGTGTCGCCGGACGCGTGCACCCACCTCACCGGCGCCGACCACGTGGCCTCGCTGACCGCGGCACTGGGCTGCCTCTCCGGGCAGCTGGACACCCTGGACCGCTGGGGCCGGATGCTCGTCGACGTGCTGTGCGGGTCGGGGCGGGGGCGGCTGCTGGCGGCCGGCAACGGCGGCAGCGCCGCGCAGGCCCAGCACCTGACCGCCGAGTTGGTCGGCCGCTACCGGGCCGACCGCCCGCCGTTCTCCGCGATCTGCCTGACCGCGGAGACCTCGTCGCTGACCGCGATCGCCAACGACTACCCCTCCGACGAGCTGTTCGCCCGCCAGGTGGAGGCGCACGGCCGGGTCGGTGACGTGCTGGTGCTGCTGTCGACGTCCGGCCGCAGCCCCAACGCCGTCGCCGCCGCCCGCCGGGCCCGCGAGTGCGGCATCACGGTGCTGGCGATGACCGGGCCCACACCCAACCCGCTGGCCGGGACGTGCGACGACGCCGTCTGCATCGACTCCCCGTGGACGGCCACCGTGCAGGAGTGCCACCTGGTCGCCCTGCACCTGGTGTGCGCCGCCTTCGACGCCGCGGTGCTCGCCGAGCCCGCCCGCGTGCCGGACACCCGCCTCGGGGTCGCCCGGTGAGCGCGCCGGGGCCGCTGGTCGTCGTCGGCGACGCGCTGCTCGACGTCGACCTGGTCGGCACGGCGTCCCGGCTCACCCCCGACGCCCCGGTGCCGGTGGTGGAGGACGTCGAGACCCGGGAGCGCCCCGGCGGGGCGGCGCTGGCCGCGGTGGTCGCGGCGGCCGCCACCTCCCGCGAGGTCGTGCTGGTGACCCCGGTGGCCGACGACGAGGACGCCGACCGGCTGCGGGCGCTGCTGGCCGGCCGGGTGCGGCTGGTGGAGGTCCCGGCCGCCGGGGGCACGGCGGTGAAGCGCCGCGTGCGGGTGGGGGACCACTCGGTGGTGCGCATCGACAGCGGCGCGCCGGTGGCGGGGGTGGGTCCGCTGCCCGCGGAGGCCGCCGCGGTGGTCCGCGACGCCGCCGCCGTCCTGGTGGCCGACTACGGCCGGGGGACGTCGGCGGCCGCCGACGTCCGGGCGGCGCTGGCCGAGGCCCGCGGCCCGGTCGTGTGGGACCCGCACCCCCGCGGCGCCGACCCGCTGCCCACGGCGCGGCTGGTGACGCCCAACGGCGCCGAGGCCACCCGGGTGGCGGCGGCCGTCGGGGTGGCCGCCGAGGGGGCCGGGCTGGCCGCGGTCGGCGCCCGGGCCGAGGCGCTGATCCGGCACTGGGGCGTCGGCGCGGTCGCGGTGACCCTCGGCGCCCGGGGCGCGCTGCTCTCCTACGGGGAGGGCGCCCCCATGGTGGTTCCCGCGGTGCCGGTGAGCGGGGGCGACCCGTGCGGCGCCGGCGACTCGTTCGCCGCCGCCGCGGCGCTGGCGCTGGCCGACGGCGCGGTGACCGGCGAGGCGGTGGCGGTCGCGGTGGCGTTCGCCGGCGCCTTCGTCGCCCGCGGCGGCGCCAGCGCGTGGGACCGGGCCTGGGACGCCCAGCCGCAGCCGGAGCCGGAGGTCGCCGTCGCGCCGGGGGCCGACGCGGTGATCGCCCGGGTCCGCGCCGGCGGCGGCACGGTGGTGGCTACCGGAGGCTGCTTCGACCTGCTGCACCCCGGGCACGTCGCCACGCTGCGGGCGGCCCGAGGGCTGGGCGACTGCCTGGTCGTGTGCGTCAACTCCGACGAGTCGGTGCGCCGGCTCAAGGGCCCGTCGCGCCCGCTGGTGACCGCCGCCGACCGCGCGCGGGTCCTGGAGGCGCTGGAGTTCGTCGACGCGGTCGTCGTCTTCGACGAGGACACCCCCGCCGAGGTGCTCGACCGGCTGCGCCCGGACGTGTGGGCCAAGGGCGGCGACTACGCGGGTGCGGACCTGCCCGAGGCCGCGGTGCTGCGTCGCTGGGGCGGCCAGGCCGTCGTCCTGCCCTACCTCGACGGGCACTCCACGACCGCCCTGGTCGAGCGCTCCCGCGTGTGAACCCCCCACCCCCGGGGGCTAAACTGGCTACGAAGGCCCCTGCGTGAGCGGCCTTCGTGGCCACAACGGCCGCTTCGATGACGACCGGCCGGTGGCGGTGGTGCTGCGGCCGCTGGGGCTGGGGGACCTGCTCACCGGCGTCCCGGCGATCCGGGCGGTGCGCGCCGCGGTGCCCGGCCACCGCCTGGTGCTGGCGACGACGACCGCGCTGGCGCCGCTGGCGGGGCTGGTCGACGCCGTCGACGAGGTGCTGCCCGCCCGCGAGCTGGAGCCGCTGGACTGGGCCGGCCCGCCGCCGGAGCTCGCCGTCGACCTGCACGGCAAGGGCCCGGCGTCGCACGTGGTGGTCGCCGACCTGCACCCGGCGCGGCTGCTGACCTTCGCCAGCCCCGGCTACCCCGGGCCGACCTGGTACCCCGACGAGCACGAGGTGCGGCGCTGGTGCCGGCTGGTCGCCGAGGGGTTGGGCGTGGACGCCGACCCCGACGCGCTCGACCTCGCCGTCCCGGACGTGCCCGCCCCGGCGCCGGCGGGGGTCGCGCTCGTCCACCCGGGCGCGGCCTTCCCCGCCCGGCGCTGGCCACCGGACCGGTTCGCCGCGGTCGCCCGGCACCTGGCCGCCGCCGGCCTGGACGTGCGGGTCACCGGCGGACCCGCCGAGGTCGTGCTCGCCCGGTCGGTGGCGCAGGCCGCCGGGCTGGGGGAGGAGGCGGTGCTCGCCGGGCGGACGACGACGCTCGAGCTGGCCGCCGTGGTCGCCGGCGCCCGGGTCGTGGTCAGCGGCGACACCGGGACGGCGCACCTGGCGAGCGCCTACCGCCGTCCGTCGGTGGTGCTGTTCGGGCCGGTGTCGCCGGCGCTGTGGGGGCCTCCGCCGCGGCCGCAGCACGTCGTCCTCTGGCACGGCGACGGCACCGGGGACCCGTGGGGCACCCAGCTCGACCCGGCGCTGGCGCGGATCACGGTCGCGGAGGTCACCGCGGCGCTGGACGACCTGCTTCAGCCGCGCTGGCGGAGGGCGTCGAAGAGGACGGTCTGCAGGTCGGCGGGGTCGACCGCGGAGTAGGCCTCGCCCCCGGTGACGTCGGCGACCTGTTGGAGGACCTGCAGGTCGGCGTCCGGGCCCAGGGCCACGCCGATGACCTTGACCGGCCGCTCCGGGTCGGCCTCGCCGCGCAGCGTGCCGAGCAGCGCCGGCAGGTCGATGCCGTCCTCGTCCTCGTTGGTCCCGTCGGTCACCACCAGGACGCTGTTCACCGCGGTCGGGTCGTAGTCGGCCCGCGCCGTCCGCACCGCGGCCAGCGTCGTGTCGTACAGCCCGGTGCCGCCGGGGGTGAGCCGGTCGGGGAGCGTGTCGAGCTGCTCGTCGAGCAGGTCGCGCTGGGCGGTGCCGTCGACCTGGGTGTCGAGGGTGCGGGTGGGCACCAGCTCGGTCCAGTCCTGGTCGCCCTGGAGCCGGTCGGCGAAGACCCACAGGCCGAGTGCGAAGTTCCCGGGCACGAGGGACAGCGTGCTCTTGGCGGCGTCCCGGGCGAGCGTGGCGCGGGTGCCGTTCCCGGCGGGCGCCTCCATCGAGGTGGAGACGTCGAAGACCGTGAGGATCCGCGACGGTGCGGCCAGCTCCGCCAGCTGGGCCAGCAGCGACTGCACCTGGGCGGGGTCGAGCGGCACCGCCGGGGGAGCGGCCTGCTGGATCCCGGTGGTGTCTCCGGCGTCCGTCGGCGCGGCGCCGTCGGCGTCCCGGAAGCCCGCGTCGAGGACGGCGGCGCGCGCTGCGTCCGAGGTGAGCGCCCGTACCGCCGCGTTCACCGTCGCGGCATCGGCGCCGGAGGCCGAGCCGACCCGCACCAGCGGGTAGTCCAGCGACGGCGAGCCCTCGCGGGGGTAGACCGCGACCAGGTTCGACTCCTCGGCCCCCTGGTTGGTGGCGTACACCTCCTCCTCGCTGACCGGGACCAGCGGCGCGTCGGGCGCGTTCGCGCTGCCGGCGGCCAGCGCGTCGGCGGGGGAGACCGACGGCCCCCGCTCGGCGGCCAGCACCGCCTGGACGACGGCGTTGTCGGCCTCCGGCCCGCCGCCCAGCGAGGTCCGGACGGCGCTCAGCGCGGCCAGGGCCTCGGCGCTGGTGGCCAGGTCGGGGACGGCGAGGCCCTGCCTGCTGGACAGCGCCTGCCCCCATCCGGGAGGTGAGCCGGCCCAGCCCAGCGCGTCGACCGCGGTGCGGCTGGTGGCCAGCACGACCGGGGAGGAGGCCACCGAGCCGACGGTCTCCAGGGGGGCGTCGCCGACCCGGGCGGGCCACAGGGAGGAGTCGGGCACCCACAGCTGCGGCAGGTCCTGCGGCTGCAGGGCGGCCAGGTCGCCGACGGTCTGCACCGGCTCCTGCGCCACCACCTCGGCGCGGGCGCAGTCCTCGGGACGCAGACCGTCGGCGTCGGCCAGCACCCGCTCGGCGACCGAGGCCAGCTCGGGGGCGACGGCCACCCGCACCACGTCGGTGCGCTCGCAGTCCCCGGCTCCGGAGCCGACGGCCCACCAGGTGATGCCGCCCGCGACGAGCACCACCGCGGCCACGGCCGCGGCGATGAGCAGCTGCGGCGTCAGGTGCAGCGACCGTCGCCCGGCAGCGGTGGCGGCGTGGCGACCCATGCGTCCAGCTCCCCCGTCGATGTGGTCGAGGTCTCCTCGGCGACCTCCGCGACCGCCCCTCACACAGTAGATGCGATCGCTGACCGCGGGTGGATCACCCGGCCCGGACGGCGGCCGCCTCCCGCTGCTCGGCGAACCACGCCACGGTGCGCCGCAGCCCCTCCGCGGAGGGCACCTCGGGCCGCCAGCCCAGCAGCTGCTCGGCGCGGGTGGTGTCGGGACGGCGCACCTTCGGGTCGTCGACGGGGAGGTCGATGAACTCGATGCCGGAGTCGGAGCCGGTCAGCTCGACGACCCACTCGGCCAGCCGCAGCATCGACAGCTCGTCGGGGTTGCCGATGTTGACCGGGCCCGCCTCGGCGGAGAACGCCATCGCCAGGATGCCGCGCACGGTGTCGTCGACGTAGCAGATCGAGCGGGTCTGCGAGCCGTCGCCGGCCACGGTGAGCGGGCGCCCGGACAGCGCCTGGCCGACGAACGCCGGGATCGCGCGGCCGTCGTCGGGGCGCATCCGCGGACCGTAGGTGTTGAAGATCCGCACGATGCCGGTGTCGGTGCCCTTCGCCGTCCGGTAGGCGGTGGTCATGGCCTCGCTGAACCGCTTGGCCTCGTCGTAGACCCCGCGCGGGCCGACCGGGTTGACGTTGCCCCAGTACTCCTCGTGCTGCGGGTGCACCAGCGGGTCGCCGTAGACCTCCGAGGTGGAGGCGAGCACGTAGCGGGCGCCCTTCTCCTGGGCCAGCCCCAGGGTGTGCAGCGTGCCGAGGCTGCCCACCTTGAGCGTCTCGATCGGCATCCGCAGGTAGTCCAGCGGGCTGGCCGGCGAGGCGAAGTGCAGCACCAGGTCGACCGGGCCGGGCACGTGCACGAAGTCGGTGACGTCGCAGCGCACCAGCCGGAAGCCGGGGTGCTCCACCAGGTGGACGACGTTCTGCGGGGAGCCGGTGAGGAAGTTGTCCAGGCAGACGACCTCGACGTCGTGGGCGAGCAGGTGCTCGCACAGGTGCGAGCCGAGGAACCCGGCCCCGCCGGTGACCACCGCCCGCCGGATCGTCCGTGCCGCGCGCCCCATCGCTGCTCCCATCGCCACCCCATCGCGCCGCCTGCGCGCCGGGCGGCTCCTACCCGGTGCTGCCGCACCCACGCACTTCGCGCTTTAAGTGTCCCGCGTCGGGTGACCTGCGGCCTCCTCCAGGTAGCAGGACCCCGTCCTCCTCACCCCTCGCAAGCTCGGGGCGAGCCTCCGGACGGGGCCTGGCTGCTGAGCCTGCGAGGGGTGGGGTGCAGGGCGGCCCTCCTGCAGGGCCCCGCCGCGAGCTTGCGAGGGGTGGGGGGCAGGAGGGTCCTTCCACTACTGCAGGTAGTCCTCGACCTGCTGCTCCGGGCGGGGCCGGGCCTCGTCCGGATCCTGGCCGTACTGCCGCTTGGCGTCCCGCTGGCGCAGCAGGTCCCAGAGCTGGTCGCGGTCCTCCTCGATCTGCCGGAGCCGGGCACGCGTCTCGTCGGTGTGCTCGCCGCCGTCCCGCAGTCGGTGCTCCTCCTCGACCAGGGCCTCGATGCGGCTGCGGATCTCCGTGTCGTCCATGGCCGCTCCCTGCCCGCCGCGGCGCGGGCGAAACGGTCAGCCCTCCGGGACCCAGCCCTCCAGGAACGCGGCCAGCCGCCGGGTGACCGCTCCACCGGCCCGGCCGAGCGCGAGCAGTGCCGCCCGGTCCAGCGGCACGTGCACGGTCCGCCGGCCGGCCGGCGCGGCGGCGCGGACGGCGTGGCCGGCGGCGACCAGCTCCGGCCACGGCCGGGCCAGCTGCGCCTGCACCCGCTCCAGCGCCGCGGCCGTGGGACCGGCGTTGCCCTGCACCATCGCGGTGACGAAAGCGGGGTCGCTGCCGATCACCCGGGTGCCGTCGCGGAAGCTGCCGGCGGCCAGAGCGAGGGCCAGCGGACCGGCCTCCCCGGCGGCGGCGGCCAGCGCGGCGGCCAGCAGGTGCGGCACGTGGCTGACCGCCGCGACGGCCTCGTCGTGCTCGGCGGCGGTCGCCGGCACCACCTCCGCGCCGGCGTCCAGCGCGACCTCCGCCACCCGCAGCCAACGCGGCAGCGCGGTGTCCGGCTCCAGGCACACCGCCCAGCGGGCCCCGGTGAACAGCCCCGGGTCGGTCGCCGCGTGCCCCGAACGCTCGGTGCCGCACATCGGGTGCCCGCCGACGTAGCGGCCGCCGAGCACCGGGGCCAGCTCGGCCAGCACCGGCGCCTTCACCGAGCCGACGTCGGTGACGGTGGCGTCGGGGGCGACGTCCAACCCGTCGAGCGCGCCGGCCATAGCCGGCAGCGGGACGGCGAGGACGACGACGCCGGCCAGCTCCCGGGTGATCCGCACCCCGCGCGCGGCGGCGGCCTCCCGGGCCGCGGGGTCGACGTCCCAGCCGGCGACGGCGCGGCCCGCCGCGACCAGCGCCGCGGCCAGCGACCCGCCGAGCTGGCCGAGGCCGACGACGCCGACCGGGGGAGCGGGCGCCGTCGGCACGGGGGAGGCGGTCGTCACGCGGTCTCCCACGGGCGGTCGGTGCGGAACACGCGGGCCAGCGCGGTCGCGACCAGCCGGCCGTCCTGGGCTCGGGCGTCGATCCGGTAGACGGCGGTGCGGCTGCTGCGGTGCACCTCCCGGCCCTCGGCGACCAGCCGGTCCCCGGGCCGGCCGGGAGCGAGGAACTCGGTGTGCACGTCCTGGGCCACGGCCACCGTCCCGTGGCTGTTGCTCACCGCCGCGTGGACGACGTCCAGCAGGGCCATCGTCGCCCCGCCGTGCGCGCTGCCGACCGCGTTGAGCAGGTGCGGGGTCACCGTCATCGCGGCCCGCGCGTACCCGGGCCGCACCTGCTCCAGGACGATCCCCAGGTGCCCGGCCAGCGGGTCGGCCGCCAGTCGGGCGAACAGCGCGGGGTCGACGTCGGCTCCGTCGTCCGGGGCGGGATCGGCCATGATCGGAGGCTATGACCTCCGCGTCGACCTCCGCATCGACCTCCGCGTCGACCCCCGCCCCCCGCCGTCCCGGCACGCCATGACGCCGCGGTCGTTCCTCCTCACCCCGGAACTGGGCGACTACGTGCGGTCCCGTTCCGAACCGCTGGACGACGTGGCCGCCGACCTGGTGGCCGAGACCGCCGCCATGGCCGACCGCGGCGAGGTCTCGCCCACCTACCAGATCGCCCCGGAGCAGGGCGTCTTCATGCAGTTGCTGACCCGTGCCCTCGGCGTCCGCCACGCGGTCGAGATCGGCACCTTCACCGGTCTCTCGGCGCTCTGCGTCGCCCGAGGGCTGCCCGCCGACGGCTCGCTGCTCTGCCTGGACGACAGCGAGAAGTGGACGGCGATCGCCCGCCGGTACTGGGCACGGGCCGGTGTGGCCGACCGCATCGAGGTGCGGCTGGGCGATGCCCACGAGTCGCTGCGTGCGCTGCCGGCCGAGCCGACGTTCGACCTCGCCTTCGTCGACGCCGACAAGACCGGCTACGCCGACTACGTCGACCAGCTGCACCCGCGGATGGCCGACAACGGCCTCGTGCTCCTGGACAACACGCTGCGCGAGGGGCGGGTGCTGGCGCCGGAGACCGATGACGACCGCGCGATCGCCGAGCTGAACCGGGCGCTGGCCGCCGACCCGCGCTGGGAGACGGTGCTGCTCCCCGTCTCCGACGGCCTGACCGTGCTGCGCCGCCGATGAAGGACGCCCGGGCCAGCTGGGCGGTGCGGGTGAGCCGGTCGGACGGGAGCTGGCGGGTGGAGCTGCTCGCCGCGGACGCCGGCGAGGAGCTGCCGGTGCTGGAGCGGGCGCTGGGTGACCCGGCGGCCGAGGACTGGCCGGCGCCGTTCGTGGTGGTCGTCGACTCGCGGCTGTACTTCGTCGTCCTGCGGCACGGGCCCGGCGGCCTGGTGCGGGCGCTGATCTCCGACGCGACCATGCAGGAGTGGGTGCTCGCCGCCGAGGTGGTGGAGCGCTACGGCATCGGTGCGGAGGGCATCGGTGCGGAGGGCATCGGTGCGGAGGGCAGCGGTGTGGAAGGCATCGGGGTCGACGCCCGCGGGGTGTTCGCCGACGACGAGGCCGGCTGGCCCGGAGGTGACCTGGACGTGTTCGCCGACGACGGGCTGCCCGCCGAGCAGCTGCGGCCGATCGTGACCGCCGACGACCTGTGGGCCGACGAGATGGTGGCCGCGATCGCCGCCCGGCTCGGGTTCGCCGCGGAGCTGGCCGCGGCGGTGCATCTGTGAGCGGCGTCGCGACGGCCGTCGTCTTCGACCTCGGCGGCGTGATCACCGAGAGCCCCATGCCGGCGTTCGCCGCCTACGAGGCCGAGGCCGGTCTCCCGGAGGGGCTGATCCGGCGGCTGAACAGCACCGACCCCGACACCAACGCCTGGGCCCGCTACGAGCGCAACGAGCTCGACGCCGCCGGGTTCGTCGACACCTTCGAGGCCGAGGCGCTGGCGGCCGGGCACCGCCTCGACGCCCGGCGGGTGCTGGCCGCGCTGGCCGGGGAGGTGCGGCCGGCGGTGGTCGCGGCCGTGCGGCGGCTGCGCTCGGCCGGGTTGCCCCTGGCGCTGCTGTCGAACAACGTCGCACCGATGGAGCGCACCGGGCAGCTGGGGGAGCTGCTGGAGCTGTTCGACGCGGTGGTGGAGTCCTCGCTGGAGGGCGTGCGCAAGCCGGAGCCGGAGATCTACCGCCGCACGCTGGCCCGGCTGTCGGAGGCCGCCGGCCGGCCGGTCGAGGCGGCGGAGTGCGCCTACCTCGACGACCTCGGCGTCAACCTCAAGCCGGCGCGGGCGATGGGCATGCAGACGATCAAGGTCGCCGACCCGTCGGCGGCGCTGGCCGAGCTCTCGGCGCTGGTCGGCATCGACCTCCTGGCCGCGGCACCGTGATCCCTCCTGGCACGGTGACCCCGCCCCCGGCACCCCTCTCTCCCCGGAGAGTCGTGCTCTGCCCACCCTGGTGGGCAGAGCACGAGCGTCCTGAACCCCCTCCGTTCACCGCCTCTCCGTGCTCTGCCCACGGTGGTGGGCAGAGCACGAGCGTGCCGGGGGAGACCCGGTGACCCTCCCGGTCGACGTCGTCGACGCCGCGATGGATCGCGCGCTGGCGCTGGCCGCGGCCGCGGCCGAGTGGGGGGACGCGCCGATCGGCGCCGTCGTCCTCGGGCCGGACGGCGCGGTGCTCGCCGAGGCGGCCAACGAGCGGGAAAAGCGCGGCGACCCCACCGCGCACGCCGAAGTGCTCGCCCTGCGCGCGGCCGCGCGGACGCACGGGGACGGCTGGCGGCTCACCGGGACGACGCTGGTGGTCACCCTCGAGCCCTGCACCATGTGCGCCGGCGCCAGCGTGCTCGCCCGCGTCGACCGGGTCGTCTACGGCGCCGACGACCCGAAGGCCGGGGCGGTCGGGTCGCTGTGGGACGTCGTCCGCGACCGCCGGCTCAACCACCGTCCGCAGGTCACGGCGGGGATGCGGGCCGAGGAGTCCGCCGCGCTCCTACGCGCGTTCTTCCGCCGGAAGCGGGCCCTGTAGTCTGGTCGACGGTGGCGTGTCCGAGCGGCCGAAGGAGCACGCCTCGAAAGCGTGTGAGGTGCAAGCCTCCGTGGGTTCAAATCCCACCGCCACCGCCAGCGCGAAGCCGCCCCGGGGTCGTCCCCGCGGGCGGCGTCGTGGAGCGGGTCAGCCGATCTGCGGGCGGGTCAGCCGATCTGCCGGTCGCTGTCCAGGACGAGCCGGCCGTTGCGGACCAGGAACTGGAACCGGTGCCGCTCGGTCTGGCTGCTGCCGTCGGGGTAGACGAACTGCAGGGTCGCGGTGGCCGTGTCCGCGCCGTCGGTGGCTGCGATGTCGCTGATCCGGACGTCGGCGAACCGGCGCCAGAAGGCGACGTAGCCCTCCTCGCTGATGGCGTTGCGCAACGTCGGACCGGTCAGCGCGTAGGCCGCCCGCGGATCGCTCGTGACCAGCTCGTGGTAGCTGCCGAGGAACGCGCGCACGTTCTGCGCCGACAGCGGCTCCGGTGCGGGAGGCGCGGAGGTCGGCGACTGCTCGACGGGCGGGCTCGTGGACGCCGCGGTCGTGGGCTGCGTCGTGGGCTGCGAGGGGCTGGGCGACGGCTCGGTGCTCGGTGCCGTCGCCGCAGTGGTCGGTGCCGTCGCCGTGGTGCTCGGCGCCGCGCCCTGGGTGCTCGGCGCCGGGGCCTGGGTGCTCGGTGCCGCGGCGGTGGTCGGTGCACCCGCCGTCCCACCGTCGCCGCCGCTCCGGACGGCCAGCCACGACGCCCCCAGCGCCAGCAGCAGCGCCGCGACGAGCGCCGCGACCGCCCACGGTCGGCGGCTGCGCGGGCGGGCGGTGACCACCGACGCCGATGCAGGAGGCGCCGGTGTGGGCCCGCCCGGCTCGGGTGCCGGTCGGCTGCGGAGGGATGCCGGATCGCCCGCCCCGGGTGCGGCGCGGGGTCCGGACCCGTCGGGAGCGGCGGGGACGTCCTCGGGCGGAGCCACCACGTTGTCGGCGAAGGTGACGGCCGCACCCCCCGTGGCGCCGGTCCGGTCCGGCGCCCGGCCGGGGGGCGGCGCGGGCCGCAGGTCGGTGGGGGCCAGCAGCACCGTGGTCGTGTCACCGTCCCGGCCCGCGGCGAGGCGGACCAGTTCGTCCCGGACCTCCCGCGTGGTGGGGCGGCGCGCCGGATCGGGATCGATCATCCGGGTGAGCGGCTCGGTCAGCGGGCCGGCCCGGCGGGGCGGCTCCGGCCGGCCGGCGGCCACACGGTGCAGCAGTCGCAGCGGGTTGTCGTCCATCCCGAAGGGCGGCTGCCCCTCCAGGCAGGCGTAGAGGGTGGCGCCCAGCGAGAAGACGTCGCTGGCCTGCGTCATCTCCCCGCCCTGGGCCACCTCGGGTGCGAGGTAGGCCGGCGTGCCGGTCAGCTGGCCGGTCTGGGTGAGGGTGACGTCGCCGCTGGCGTGCGAGATGCCGAAGTCGGTGATCTTGACCAGGCCCTCCACCCGCGGCCCGCGCCCGATGAGGATGTTGGCCGGTTTGACGTCGCGGTGCACGATGCCCGCGTCGTGGGTGGCGGCGAGGGCATCGCTCACCTGGGCGCCGATCTGCGCCACCTGGTCGACGCGCAGCACCCCCTCGTCCTGGAGCACCTCGGCCAGGCTGCGCGAGGGCAGGTACTCCATCACCAGCCACGGGGACCCGGCCTCGACGACCACGTCGTAGACGGAGATCGCGTGCGGGTGGGACAGCCGCGCCGCGATCCGCCCCTCGCGGAGCGCACGCTGGCGCTGCTGGTCGAGCGCGGAGGAGTCGGCCCCCGGCGGCGGCAGCATCTGCTTCATGGCGACCTGCCGACCCAGCAGCTCGTCGCGGGCCAGCCACACCGTGCCCATGCCGCCGCCGCCGATGCGGGACAGCAGCCGGTAGCGGGCACCGACGAGCGTGTCGGGTGGGCTCGTCACCGTGCGGTCCTCCCCGTCGTCGGCGCCGCGGGCGCTGGTCAGAGGCCGGAGGGGACGCCGTAGCGGCGGGCGTACTCCTCCTGCGCGCCCGCGGGGAGGGCGTCGTAGAGCTCGCCGAGCTCGCGGACGACGTCGGGGGAGAGGTCGTCGAAGAGCCGTCGCCAGGTCGGTGGCTCGTCGTAGCCGCGGGTGAGCAGCAGCTCCCACGCGCGGGTCTGCCGGTCGCGCTTGCTGCGCTCGGCGGCGAACTCGGAGAGGTAACGGTCCTTCGCCGCGTCCTTCTCCTCCCTGGTGGCCGTGGGCGGCAGCGCGGCGGGGTCGGCGCCCTTGAGCACCGCGACGATGGCCTCGACGACCTCGGGGCGGAGCTGGCCGGTCTCGCTCATGGCTTGCCTCTCCTGTCGTGCCGCAGGACGGGGCGGTCCCGTTTCCCGATCAGCTCTTCCCAGGTGACGCACACGTAACCACACGGCGGCCGCCGTCGGCGCCCAGCTGGAACCGGGTGCCGCGGCTGACCCGGCGGGCGAGGCCCGGTATCCTGGCGGACGCACCTGGAGGATTCGCCTAGTGGCCTATGGCGCTCGCTTGGAAAGCGGGTTGGGGGCAACCCCTCGGGAGTTCGAATCTCCCATCCTCCGCAGCCGAGGCCGGGCCCCGCTCGTCAGCGGGGCCCGGCCTCCGCGCCGTCCCGACCGGTCCCCTCAGCCGCACGGCTGCGCGGCGACGTCCCGCCGCTCGTCCGCGCCCAGGCGCCGCAGGTACAGCCCGGCGACCGCGCCCGGCACCGTCCGCAGCCCGCGGGAGAACAGCGCGCACGCCGCGGCGCTCGGCACCGTTCCGAGGTGGAGCAGCGTCGCGAGGGCCACCGGTTCGGTGGTGAGGTGCAGGCCCGCGGCGAGCGCGACCGGTGTCAGGAGCAGCGCCCCGCCGGCGAACCCGGCCAGGGTCACCGGGACGCCGGCCGGCACGTCCCCGCCGGCGAGGGTGACGAACGCGTAGCCGAGGGCCGAGCCGGCCGCGAGCAGGGCCCCCAGCAGCACCGCCGTCCCGGCCGAGGCCCCGGCGGTGAGGCCGACCAACAGCCCGAGGCCGGCGAGCGCCAGGTCGAGCGCCGTCAGCGTGGCGCGGTCCGCGCCCGCGGTGCTCCGGGTCAGGAGCGGAGCGGGGCAGGACGAGCGCGCGCCGGGGCGTCGTGGCCGGGACGGTAGGGCCGCACCCGCGGTTGTGCACCGTTCCACTACAGTGGACACCGACCCCCCGTGCGGCGTCATCCTGTGAACCTCCCCAGGGCCGGAAGGCAGCAAGGATAAGCGGGCTCTGGCGGGTGTGCGGGGGGTCCCTCAGTCGAGGACCAGGTCGTCGCACACGAGCCTCGGGGAGATGTCGCAGGCTGCGGGGACCCCTCGAAGGCCGAGATCGCGGCGGTCACCGTGGGGGCCCTCGAGCGGCGTGCGGGGTGGTGCGGCGACAGCGGCCACGAACAGTGTCACGGCTCGTTGCTCTGCGAGCGGGTCGCGTCGTACCAGGTCAGCCAGGCGTCGTTCGACCCGCGAGCACGGTCGTCTGACGTCGAGCTGTGGCCGCCGGGTACACGGCGTGCGAGCCCAGCGCGGCGTGGCCCACGACGGCTCTCCTGCGGTGAGCAACGTCGTCCCGTCCACGTAACCTGCCTCCGTGGCTCTGGCGCTCTACCGGAAGTACCGCCCGGCGACCTTCGCCGAGGTGGTCGGCCAGGAGCACGTGACCACCCCGCTGGTCAACGCCGTCGACGGCGGCCGGATCAACCACGCCTACCTCTTCAGCGGTCCGCGCGGCTGCGGCAAGACCTCCTCGGCGCGCATCCTCGCCCGGTCGCTCAACTGCGAGCAGGGGCCGACGTCCACCCCGTGCGGGGTGTGCACCTCCTGCGTCTCGCTGGCGCCCGACGGCCCCGGCTCGATCGACGTCATCGAGATCGACGCGGCCAGCCACGGCGGCGTCGACGACGCCCGCGACCTGCGGGAGCGCGCCTTCTTCGCGCCGGTGAACAGCCGCTTCAAGGTCTACATCGTCGACGAGGCGCACATGGTGACCACGCAGGGCTTCAACGCCCTGCTCAAGGTGGTCGAGGAGCCGCCGGAGTTCCTCGTCTTCGTCTTCGCCACCACCGAGCCGGACAAGGTGCTGCCCACCATCCGCTCGCGCACGCACCACTACCCGTTCCGCCTGGTGCCGCCGACGACGCTGCGCGGCCTGCTGGAGCGGACCTGCGCCGCCGAGGGGGTGCAGGTCGAGCCGACGGTGTTCCCGCTGGTCGTCCGCGCTGGCGGCGGCTCGGTGCGCGACTCGCTGTCCATCCTCGACCAGCTGCTGGCCGGCGCCGGGTCGGAGGGCGTCACGTACAAGAGCGCGGTCAGCCTGCTCGGGGTGACCGACGACGCGCTGCTCGACGAGACCATCGACGCGCTGGCGGCGCACGACTCGCCCGCCGTCTTCCGCGCCGTCGACCGGGTGGTCGAGGCCGGCCACGACCCCCGCCGGTTCGCCACCGACCTGCTCGACCGGCTGCGCGACCTGATCGTGCTCGACGCCGTCCCCGACGCCGGCGGCAACGGCCTGCTCGACTGCCCACCCGACCGGCTGGACCTGATGAGCTCGCAGGCCCGGGCCCTGGGGTCGGCGACGCTGTCCCGGATGGCCGACACGGTGCACGCCGGCCTGACCGAGATGCGTGGGACGACGGCGCCCCGGCTGCTGCTCGAGCTGGTGTGCGCCCGGATGCTGCTGCCCGCCACCGACGACTCGTCCGCCGCCACCCTGCAGCGCCTGGAGCGGCTCGAGCGGCGGATGTCGATCGCCGGCGAGCACGCCGGCCGCCCGCCCGCCGAGGCGCCGGTCACCGCCGGCCGCCCGCCCGCCGAGGCGCCGCCGGTGCGGGAGGTCCGCCGGGAGGTCGCGGACGCCGCACCGGCCGCGACCGAGCAACCGGCCGCGCCGCGGCGGGAGTTCGTGCGCAGGTCCCAGCAGGCCGCCACGCAGGCGGCCCCCGCCCCGACCGCACCGCCGTCCGCACCGGCCCCGGCTCCGGAGCCGCAGGACAGCGAGCCGGTCCGGACGCCGGCCGCCGACGACTGGCCCGAGACGACGCCCCCCGGGTCGGGCGCCCTCCCGACCCGCCCGGCGGCCGAGGAGCCGCGCCGTCCTCGGGTGGCCGTGGGCGAGCCCGACGTCCCGCTGCCGCCGGAGCCCACCGACGACGAGGACTGGCCGCACCCGGCCCAGCCCGCCGCGGCGGCCGCGGCGGCGGCGCGCCTGGAGCAGCCGTGCCCGGCTCCCGAGGCGCCGCGAGCCGCGGCCGAGTCCTCGCCCGCGCCCCGCGGTGGTGAGCCGGTGCCGGTGGTGTCGGCCGACCCCGCGACCCCGGCCGACGACGGCGAGCTGAGCACCACCGACGTCCGGCGGGTGTGGCCGGAGCTGCTCAAGGTGGTGCGCGGCCACAAGCGCACCACCGAGGCGCTGCTCAAGAGCGCCCAGGTGCACGAGCTCGCCGGCGGCGTGCTGACCCTGGCGGCCACCTCACCGGCCCTGGCCAAGATGCTCGGCGACGACCTCAACAAGGACGTCGTCCGCCAGTCGCTGCAGGAGCTGCTCGGCGTGCGCTGGAAGGTGCAGGTCGTCGTGGAGGGCGCCGGCGCTCCGGCCGGTGCGCGGGTCTCCCCGGAGGCCGCCCGCGAGGCGGCGCGCGCCGCCCAGGAGCGCGAGGAGCGCGAGCTGGTGGCCCAGCACGCCGCGGAGGCCGACGGGGTGCCGGTCGACGACGCGCCGGCCGTCGACCCCGAGCAGGCCGCGTTGGCGCTGCTGCGCGCCCAGCTCGGCGCCCGCCCGGTCGATTGAGGACCCCGCTGGCCCTCTGCGGAGGGGCCGAGGGGTCAGTCCTGCGCCAGGACCTCGTCGAGGCGCTCGTAGCCCTCGCGGACGCCGGTCTCCATGCCGCTGGCGACGAACGCGTCCCGGTCGGCGAAGGAGTCGACCAGCGAGGTCGAGGTCAGCCGGGTGCGGCCGTCACCTGAGTCCTCGAGGACCAGCTTCTCCAGCGCCACGCCGTCGGGCGTGCCCTCGAAGGTGAAGGTCTGCACGATCAGCTCGTCGGGCCGGACCTCGTGGAAGCAGCCGTGGAAGCCGTACTCCTCGTCGCCGCGCCGCTGCACGTAGCGGTAGGAGCCGCCGGTGCGGCAGTCGTAGTGGTCGATCGACGTCTCCAGGTCGCGCGGGCCGAGCCACCGGACGACCAGGTCGGGGTCGGTGTGCGCGCGGAACACCTTCTCCCTCGGGGCGTCGAACTCCCGGGTGATGCGGACCAGCGGGACGTCGGGGTCGGAGACGATCCGGGTCTCGTGCGCGGAGGTCATGACGGTCCTCCCTCGAGGGTGGGGGTGTCGGTGCTCTCGTCGGTGGGGCGGGTGGGTGACAGCCCGTCCGGCATGGACCGGAGGACGTCGTCCAGGCGGCGGTAGCGCTCCTCGGCCCGCCGCCGGTAGCGCTCGATCCACGCGGTCATGAGGTCGAGGACCTCGGCCTCCAGGTGCACCGGACGGCGCTGGGCGTCGCGGCCGCGGCTGACCAGGCCGGCGTCCTCGAGCACCCGCAGGTGCTTGGAGACCGCCTGGACGCTGACGTCGTAGGGGCGGGCGAGCTCGCCGACGGTCGCGTCGGCCACGGCGAGCCGGGCCACCATGTCGCGCCGCGTGGGATCGGCCAGGGCCGCGAAGACCCGGGAGAGCGGATCGGCGGCCATCGGATGCCTCCCCCCTCGTGAACCAGTTGGTTGAGGAAGAGGGTGGACCCGTTCACCGGCCTTGTCAACCACTCGGTTGAGGATGCGGCGCGGCCCGGCGTCCCGACGGGTGTCACACCCGCGGCCTACGCTCGGAGCATGTTCCCCGGAGGCCAGCCCGACATGGCACGCCTGCTCGAGCAGGCCCAGCAGATGCAGCAGCAGCTGGCTGCCGCGCAGGAACAGCTGGCGCAGGAGGAGGTCACCGGCTCGGCCGGCGGCGGCCTGGTGACCGTCACGATGACCGGGCAGGGCGAGGTCACCGCGGTGAGCATCGACCCGTCCACCGTCGACGCCGACGACGTCGAGACCCTGCAGGATCTGCTCGTCGCGGCCTTCCGCGACGCCTCCCGCCAGGCCAACGAACTCACCGCCAGCCGCATGGGGCCGCTCGCCGGCGGTCTCGGCGGCGGCCTGGGGCTGCCCGGCCTCTGAGCCGCGCACCCTCCCCGACGAGAGGAACACCGTGTACGAGGGGGCCGTCCAGGACCTCATCGACGAGCTCGGCCGGCTGCCCGGCGTCGGGCCGAAGAGCGCGCAGCGCATCGCCTTCCACCTGCTGGCGGCGGAGTCCGCCGACGTCGGCCGGCTGGTCGCGGCGCTGCAGCGGGTCCAGGCCGAGGTCCGCTTCTGCGCGACCTGCTACAACGTCGCCGAGGGCGAGCAGTGCCGGATCTGCCGCGACCCGCGGCGCGCCGACGACGTCATCTGCGTCGTCGAGGAACCCAAGGACGTCGTGGCGATCGAGCGCACCCGCGAGTTCCGCGGCCGCTACCACGTCCTCGGCGGCGCGATCAGCCCGATCGAGGGCGTCGGCCCGGACGACCTGCGGGTCAAGGAGCTGATGACCCGGCTGACGAGCGGCGCGGTCACCGAGCTGATCATCGCCACCGACCCGAACCTCGAGGGCGAGGCCACCGCGGCCTACCTGGCGCGGCTGGTCGGCCCCCTGGGGCTGGCGGTCTCCCGGCTGGCCAGCGGTCTGCCGGTGGGTGGCGACCTGGAGTACGCCGACGAGGTGACCCTGGGTCGGGCCTTCGAGGGCCGCCGCCGCATCGACGCCTGAGCGGAGTGCCAGAGCGGAGGGAACCCGCGCTCTGGGACTCCGCTCCCGCCACCCAGCCACGGGCCGGTAACGGTGTCCCCCCGGACCGCGGAGAGGCCCGGGGGCCTGTGCTACGCATGGGCACCCCACACCCACCCCCGGCCGTGACCTGGAACACCTCCGGTGTCCGCCAGGGTCCCCAAGAAGAACCGAGGTAGGCGGATGAGTTCCGTTTCGACCGGCGGACGGCGCGTCCGCGCCGCCACCGCGGGCCTCGCGGTGACCGCGTTGACCCTGACCGCGTGCGGTGGCGGTGACGGCGGCGGCTCCGGCGGGGGCGGTGGCGGCACGCTGACGATCGGCACCACCGACAAGATCGTCACGCTGGACCCCGCGGGTTCCTACGACAACGGGTCCTTCACGGTGATGACCCAGGTCTACCCGTTCCTGATGAACACCCCGCTGGGCAGCCCGGACGTGCAGCCCGACATCGCCCAGTCCGCCGAGTTCACCGCACCCACCGACTACACGGTGATGCTCAAGCCGGGGCTGACCTTCGCCAACGGTCACGCGCTGACGTCCTCGGACGTGAAGTTCAGCTTCGACCGCATGGTGGCCATCAACGACCCGAACGGGCCCGCGTCGCTGCTGTACGACCTGGCCGGCGTGGACGCGCCCGACGACACCACGGTGGTCTTCCACCTCAAGAACCCCGACGACCAGATCTTCCCGCGGATCCTGTCGAGCAACGTCGGGCCGATCGTCGACGAGGAGGTGTTCGACCCCGCCGCGCTGACGCCGGACCAGGACATCGTCGAGGCCGACGCCTTCGCCGGTCCCTACAAGATCACCAACTACGACCAGAACAACCTGGTGTCCTACGAGGCGAACCCGGACTACCAGGGCCTGCTGGGCGCACCCAAGACCCAGAACGTCAACGCCAAGTACTACGCCGACGCGTCGAACCTCAAGCTGGACGTCCAGGAGGGCAACATCGACGTCGCCTTCCGCAGCCTGACCGCGACCGACATCGACGACCTGCGCGGCAACGACGGGGTCGAGGTGGTGGACGGCCCGGGCGGGGAGATCCGCTACATCGTCTTCAACTTCAACACCCAGCCCTACGGCGCCACGCAGCCCGACGCCGATCCGGCCAAGGCCCTGGCCGTGCGCCAGGCGGTCGCGCACCTGCTCGACCGGCAGGAGATCGCCGACCAGGTCTACAAGGGCACCTACACGCCGCTCTACTCCTTCGTGCCGGAGGGACTCACCGGCGCGGTGACACCGCTGCGCGACCTGTACGGCGACGGCAACGGTGGGCCGGACCCGGACAAGGCCGCGCAGGTCCTGCAGACAGCCGGCGTGCAGACCCCGGTCCAGCTGAGCCTGCAGTACAACCCCGACCACTACGGCCCGTCCTCGGGCGACGAGTACGCGCTGATCAAGGACCAGCTGGAGGCCACCGGCCTGTTCCAGGTCAACCTGCAGAGCACCGAGTGGGTCCAGTACCAGGAGGACCGCACGGCGGACGTCTACCCGGCCTACCAGCTCGGCTGGTTCCCGGACTACTCCGACGCCGACACCTACCTGACGCCGTTCTTCCTCACGGACAACTTCCTGGCCAACCACTACAGCAACCAGCAGGTCAACGACCTGATCCTGCAGCAGGCGACCACGGCGGACCCGGCCCAGCGCACCGCCCTCATCGAGCAGATCCAGCAGCTCGAGGCGCAGGACCTCTCGACGGTGCCCTACCTGCAGGGTGCCCAGGTCGCCGTCGTCCGCACCGGCGTGCAGGGTGCGGCGGACACGCTCGACCCGTCCTTCAAGTTCCGCTACGGCGCCCTGAGCCAGGGCTGACCGGCTCGGCCTGGGAGACTGGCGACACCGGCCCCGGGTGAGCCCGCCGCGCGGCGGGCCCACCCGGGGCCTCCCCTTGTGCGCCGGGTGCTGCACCGAGAGGACAGCCATGACCACAGCAGCGACCGAGCTCGCAGCAGGCGACCCGGCCCAGGAGGAGACGCCCGCGCGGCGCCGGCGCGGCGGCGGCGGCCTGGGCAGCTACCTCCTCATCCGCTTCCTGTTGATCTTCCCTACCGTCTTCATCCTGGTGACGACGGTCTTCTTCCTCATGCGCTCGACGGGTGACCCGATCACCGCGGCGCTCGGCGGCCGGCTCACCGGCGAGGAGCTGGCCCAGCGGGTCCACGAGGCCGGGTACGACCGGCCGCTGCTGGTGCAGTACGCCGACTACCTCGGCGACGTCGTCACCGGCGACTTCGGGACGACGCTGTCCGACCGCCGGCCGGTCACCGAGGTGCTCACCACCTTCGGGACGGCGACCCTCGAGCTGGCGTGCTACGCGCTGCTCGTGGCCTTCGTCGTCGGCATCCCCCTCGGCCGGCTGGCCGCCTACTCCCGCGACAGGTGGCCCGACGCGGTGCTGCGGGTCTTCGCGATCCTCTGCTACGCGACCCCGGTCTTCTTCGCCGGCCTGGTGCTCAAGCTGGTCTTCGCCACCGGCCTGGGCTGGCTGCCGGTGGCGGGTCGGGCCTCGACCGGCGCGGAGATCCAGCTGCAGTTCCTGGACGACCCGACCGGCATCTACCTGATCGACGCGATCCGCACCGGCGACGGCGCGGTCGTCCTCGACGTGCTGGAGCACGCCGTGCTGCCCGCGATCGCGCTCGGCCTGCTCACCGCGGGGGTGTTCCTGCGGCTGGTGCGCACCAACGTCATCGGGACCCTCGGCTCGGGGTACGTCGAGGCGGCCCGCTCCCGCGGCGTCGCCGAGCGGCGGCTGCTGCGCAAGCACGCCTACCGGCCGGCGCTCATCCCGATCATCACCGTCATCGGCCTGCAGGTCGCCCTGCTCATGGGCGGCGCGGTGCTCACCGAGACCACCTTCGAGTGGAAGGGCCTTGGCTTCCAGCTGGCCCAGTACCTGCAGGCCCGCGACTTCGTGGCGGTGCAGGGCATCGTCGCCCTGCTCGCGGTCATCGTCGCGGTGACCAACTTCATCGTCGACGTGATCGCCGCGCTCATCGACCCCCGGGTGAGGTACTGATGGCCACCGCCACGGCTCCCGTCGGACAGCCTCCCCGGGCCGACCCCGCTCGACGGGGCTGGCGCCGGCTGCCCGTCGTCCACCAGCTGCGCCAGAGCGTGGGGCTGCAGCGGGGCATGCTCGTCACCGGCCTGGTGCTCACCGGCGTCTTCCTGCTCACCGCGGCCTTCGCGCCGCTGCTGGCGCCCTACGGCTACAACCAGCTGCGCGACGCCGACGGCGCCTTCGGAGCACAGGAACCACCCTCGGCCGAGCACTGGCTGGGTACGATCGTCGGCGGCTACGACGTCCTGTCCCGCGTCGTCTACGGCTCGCGGACGGCGCTCATGGTCATCGTGGTCGCGATCGTGCTGTCGTTGTTCGCCGGCGTGCTGCTCGGCCTGGTGTCGGGCTACTTCGGCGGCTGGCTGGACCGCGTGCTCGTGGTCGTCTGCGACGCCGTGTACGCCTTCCCCTCGCTGCTGCTGGCCATCGTCATGGCCATCGTGATCAGCGGCGGGCAGTCCAGCCTGTGGGGCGGCGTCCTCGCCGCGGCCATCTCGATCACCGTGGTGTTCATCCCGCAGTACTTCCGGGTGGTCCGCGCCGAGACGGTGCGGATCAAGGCCGAGGCCTACGTCGAGTCGGCGCGGGTCGTCGGCGCCGGCCACTGGCGGATCATGACCCGGCACGTGCTGCGCAACGCCACCCGCACGCTGCCGCTGATCCTCACCCTCAACGCCTCCGAGGCGATCCTCACCCTCGCCGGCCTGGGCTTCCTCGGCTTCGGCATCGAGCCCACCGCCGCGGCGGAGTGGGGGTTCGACCTCAACAAGTCGCTGCCCGACGTCACCAGCGGCATCTGGTGGACGTCGATCTTCCCCGGCCTGGCCATCGTGCTCGTCGTCCTCGGCCTGACCCTGGTGGGGGAGAGCCTCAACGACCTGGCCGACCCGCGGCTGCGCAGCCGCCGCGCGGTCGCCTCCGGGGAGGCCGCCGAGACCCCGGTGGTGCCCGGTGGAGCGCTGGACGCCGGGCCGGGCGGCCTGGACGGGATCGAGGAGACGCACCGGTGACCACCGCACGCGACGACGTCACACGCGAGGACACCACACGCGAGGACACCACACGCGAGGACGCCACACGCGAGGACGTCGTCGACATCGACGACCTGTCGGTCTCCTTCGCCACCGACGCCGGCCCGATCGCCGCCGTCCGCGGGGTGAGCCTGTCGGTCGCCGCCGGCGAGGTGCTGGCCGTGGTGGGGGAGAGCGGCAGCGGGAAGACCGTGACCGCCCGCAGCATCCTCGGGCTGCTGCCCGAGACCGCCGCCACCCGCGGCGCCGTGGTGCTGCGCAGCCGGGACGGCGGTGCGCAGCACGACGTCGTCGCCCTCTCGCCGCGCCAGCTGGGCGACGTGCGCGGCCGGGACGCCGCGATGGTCTTCCAGGAGCCGTCGACCGCGCTCAACCCGGTCTACCCGGTGGGCTGGCAGATCGCCGAGGGGCTGCGCGCGCACGGTCGGTACAGCCGGGCCGAGGCGCGGGCGCGGGCGGTCGACGTCCTGCGCCGGGTCGGGATCCCCGAGCCCGAGGAGCGGGTCGACCACTACCCGCACCAGTTCTCCGGCGGGCAGAAGCAGCGCATCGTCATCGCCCAGGCCCTGGTGCTCGACCCGGGCGTGATCATCGCTGACGAGCCGACGACCGCCCTCGACGTCACGGTGCAGGCCGAGATCCTCGACCTGCTGCGCCGCTGCCGCGACGAGTTCGGTGCCGCGATCGTGCTCATCACCCACAACATGGGCGTCGTGGCCGACCTCGCCGACCGGGTCGCGGTCATGTACCAGGGGCGGATCGTCGAGTCCGCCGACGTGCACACGCTGTTCTCCGCACCGCGGGACCCCTACACCCGGCAGCTCCTGGGCTCGGTGCCCCGGCTGGGGGAGGGGCGGGCGCGGGCCGAGGAGCGGGCGGCGTCCCGTCCGGCCGGCTGGGCCCAGGCCGCCCCGGTCGTCGAGGCCCGCGACCTGCGGATCGTCTACCCCGGGCGGCTGCGCCGTCCGGACTTCGTCGCCGTGGACGGCGTGGACTTCGCCATCCGCCCCGGTGAGGTGCTCGGGCTGGTCGGCGAGAGCGGCAGCGGCAAGACCACCATCGGGCGGGCCATCGCCGGGCTGACCAGGGTCACCGACGGCTCGCTGCAGGTGCTGGGCACCGAGATGAGGGGCGTGCGCGAGCGCGCCTTCCGCCCGGTGCGCAGCCGGATCGGGTTCGTGTTCCAGGACCCGGCGTCCAGCTTCAACCCGCTGCTGACCATCGCCGAGGCGGTCGCCGAGCCGCTGGTGGTCAACGGCCGCGCCGACGACCCGCGCGCCGCCCGCGGCCGGGTCGACGAGCTGCTCGAGGCGGTGCAGCTGCCGCGGTCGGTCGGCGACCGCTTCCCCCACGAGCTCTCCGGCGGCCAGCGGCAGCGGTCCAGCCTGGCCCGGGCGCTGGCGCTGGACCCGGAGCTGCTGATCGCCGACGAGCCCACCTCGGCCCTCGACGTCTCGGTGCAGGCCCGGGTGCTCGAGCTGTTCGCCGGGCTGCAGCGCCGGCTGGGGTTCGCCTGCCTGTTCATCAGCCACGACCTCGCCGTCGTCGACTCGCTCGCCGACCGCATCGCCGTCCTGTACCGCGGTCGGCTGGTCGAGGAGGGCACCGGTGCCCAGGTGCTGGGCGCGCCGCAGCACCCCTACACCCAGCGGCTGCTGGCCTCGCTGCCGGTGCCCGACCCCGGCGAGCAGGCCCGCCGCCGCGCGGCCTGGGAGCAGCTCCGCGACGCCTGACCTCGGGCATGGGAAGCGATACCTGCGTTTTGGCGCCCAGGACGCAAGTGTCGCTTCCCATGCCTCCCTCCAGGACGACGTCATTCGAGGACGACGTCGTCGCCGCGGCGCACCGCCCGGCGCACGCGCAGCCGCGCGATCCGGCCGAGGAGCGCGATCAGCTGCGTGTAGCCGGGGGTCGGGCCGTGGTAGCCGAGGAAGCCGTGCGGGCCCTCGACCATCTCGCCGGTCCGGACGTCGTAGCGGCTCTGGTGCCAGGGGCAGACCAGGCAGCCGTCGGCGTCGACGCTGCCCTCGGACAGGTCGGCGAGCTGGTGCCGGCAGCGCCGGGAGACGGCGAAGTACCGGCCGTCCCGGTTGCCCACGGCCCAGTCGCCGACGCGGCGGACCGCCCCCGGCGGCAGGTCGGCGGCGCGGATCCGGTCGGGTCGGCTCATGGGGGCTCCCTGCTTCGGCGGACGCGGGACGGCGGCACCGCCCCCTACCCCGACCGGCGCAGCCGGGAACTCAGGGCGGCGCCCGCGCGTGCGTACAGTCCGGACGTCCCCCCGCGGGGTGCCCACGCTGACCGGAGGTCCTCCCGTGCGACGGCTGACTGTCGTTCTCGGCCTGCTGGCCGCCCTGCTGCTGGTCGCCGGCGCGCCGGCCCTCGCCGACCCGCCGTTCGGCGTCACCAGCCGGGTCACCGACCGGGTGGACGCCCTCAGCAGCGACGAGGAGCAGCAGGTCCAGCAGGCCATCGACGACCTGCAGACCAACGAGGGCATCAGCGAGTACGTCGTCTTCGTCTCCGGGTTCGACGGGGTGAACGGGGAGCAGTGGGCGCGGCAGACCGCGCAGCAGTCGGGCCTCGGCGCGAACGACGTGCTGCTCGCGGTCGCCGTGGACGAGCGGCACTACGGCGTCCACCACGGCACCTCGGTCCCGGCGTCCGACCTGCAACGGGTGGTCGGCGACGACGTGGAGCCGAGGCTGTCGGACGGCGACTGGGCCGGTGCCGCGATCGCGCTCGCCGACGGCCTGGGGGCGGGCTCGGCCAGCAGCTCCGGCAGCGGATCGGGGAGCTCCTCCGGCGCGCTCACCGCGCTCGTCGTCGTGGGGCTGATCGCCGTCGCGGGGGGCAGCTACCTCGTCCTGCGCTCGCGGCGGCGCCGTCCCCGTGCGGACCGCCAGGCGCTGCCCGCAACCGAGCGCCGGCAGCAGCCCGACCCCTACGCCGGCACGTCCACCGAGCAGCTCAACTACCGGGCCAGCTCGGCCCTGCTCGACCTGGACGAGCGGGTGCGCACCGCGCAGGTCGACCTCGACTACGCCCGCTCGTACTTCGGGGAGGAGGCCGTGCCCGGCTCCGCCGAGCAGCTGGCGACGGCCCGGGACGAGCTGTCCCGCGCGTTCGCCATCCGGCAGGAGCTCGACGACGAGATCCCCGAGGACGAGCCGACGCAGCGGCGCATGCTCGCCGAGCTGCTCGGGTTGACCGACGCGGCGTCGGCTCGGCTGCAGGCGCAGGCCACTGCCCTGAACGAGCTGCGTGAGCGGGAGAGGACCGTGCCGCAGGCGGTGGTCGACCTCCAGCGGCGCGTCGCCGACCTGCGGCAGCGACTGCCCGTGCAGGAGCGGCGGCTCGACGAGCTGCGCCGCCGGTACGCCTCCTCGGCGGTGACCTCGGTCGCGGAGAACGTCCGCGAGGCCGGAGTGCGGCTCGCGGCCGCGGAGCAGGGCCTGGAGCTGGCGCGCCAGGACCAGACCTCGAACCAGACCGGGCGTGCGGTCGGCCGGCTGCGCGGGGTCGAGGACGCCGTCGGCCAGAGCGCCACCCTGCTCGACGCGATCGACCGGCTGGCCGACGACGTCACCCGGGCCGAGCAGCGCGTCGTCGCCGTCCGCGGGCAGATCGAGGCCGACCTCGCCGAGGCGCGGTCGCTGGTGCAGTCCGGTGACCGCAGTGGGCTGCAGCCGCAGGTCGCCCGCGCGCAGGCCGCCCTCGGGGCCGCCGACGCCGCGCTCCGGCCGGCCGACGGGTCGCCCGGCGACCCGCTGACCGCGCTGCGCCAACTGGAGGAGGCCGACCTGGCGCTGCAGCAGGCGCTGTCGGTGGCCCGCGACGCGCAGAGCCAGGCGCGGCGGGCCGCGGAGCTGCTCGACCAGGCGCTGCTGACCGCGCGGTCGACCACCGCCGCGGCCGCGGACTTCATCAGCACCCGCCGCGGCGCGGTCGGGCCGGAGGCGCGGACCCGGCTGGCCGAGGCGCAGCGACACCTGGACACCGCCGAGGGCCTGGCCCGCTCGGACGCGTCCACCGCGCTCGGCGAGGCCCGCGAGGCCGACCGGCTGGGGCAGTACGCGCTCGACCTCGCCCAGCGCGACGTGGGGCGGTGGTCGCAGCAGACCGGCTACGGAGGGTACGGCGGCTACGGGGGATACGGCGGCGGGACCCGGGGCTACGGCAACCCGGGCTACCGCGGGGGCATCAGCCCCCTCGGCGCCGGCCTCGGCGGTCTGCTGCTGGGTGGGCTGATCTTCGGCGGCGACCACCACCACGGCGACTGGAGCTCCGGCGACTGGAGCGGCGGCGGGGACTGGAGCGGCGGCGTCGGCGGCGGGGACTTCGGTGGCGACTTCGGCGGCGGCGGTGGCGACTTCGGCGGGGACTTCTGACCCGTCGGGCGCCGGAACTGTCGGCCCCTGGTGCGACGGTGTGCTCCCCACACACCGAGGAGGAGCGATGCCCACTCGCAACAGCCCCTGGCCGAACGGCACACCGTGCTGGGTCGACTACGGCGCATCGGACGTCGACGCCGCGAAGGACTTCTACGGCCGGCTGCTCGGCTGGGAGTTCACCGGCGGGGACCCGGAGTACGGCGGCTACCTGAACGCCACGCGGAACGGAGAGCCCGCGGCGGGTCTCGGCCCGCTGATGGACCCCGGCGACTCCCCGGGCTGGACGACGTACTTCTCCGTCGACGACTCGCAGGCGACCGTCGCCCGGATCCGGGAGGCCGGCGGCACGGTCGTCGTCGAGCCGATGGAGGTCGGGCCGATGGGCACCATGACCATCGCGGTCGACCCGCAGGGCAACCCCTTCGGGCTGTGGCAGTCCGGGCAGCACACCGGCGTCCGCGTCTACAACGAGCCCGGCGCCCTGGTGTGGAACGAGGCCGCGGTCGACGACCCGGCGGCGGCGCGGGAGTTCTACTCCGCCGTCTTCGGGTTCACCTTCGACGAGGTGCCCGGCGCCGGGGGCTACACCACCTTCGCCACCGGCGGCGACCCGCTGGGCGGCCTGGGCGGACACCAGCCCGGCTCGCCGAAGGGCTGGGCGACGTGCTTCTCGGTGGCGTCCACCGACGACGCCGTCGCCACGGTGGAGGCCGGTGGCGGCAAGGTGACGACGGCACCGATGGACACCGAGTTCGGCCGCTTCGCCGTGGTCGAGGACCCGTGGGGCGCCCCGCTCTCGGTGATGCAGGCACCCTCGGGGAGCTGAGGCTCCGGATCGCCGGTGCGGCGCGCCGCACCGGCGGACGGGGTCAGCGGCCGAGCTGACCGTAGGCGTGCTCGGGCCGGAAGCGGACGACGAGCCGCCGGTCGGCCACCATGGCCGCGCGGTAGTCGTCCCAGTTCTCGTGCTCGCCGGAGATGCCGCGGTAGTAGGTGACCAGCTCCTCCACCGTGGCGTCGTGCGGGTCGGCCGCGACCGGCGTGAACTCGGCGGTGCCCTCGACGGCGACCCAGGTCCAGAAGTCCCGGGACGCGACGTGCAGGGTGACCCGCGGGTCGGCCTGCAGGTTGCGGGTCTTGGCGCGGTCGGCGGTCACCGAGACGCGGACCAGCTGCGCCTCGCGGTCGTAGGCGTAGCCGACGTTGGACAGCTGGGGCCGGCCGTCGCGTTTGATCGTCGCGAGCACGCCCCACCGGTTCTCGGCGACGAAGTCGAGCATGCCGGGGTCGAGAGCAGCAGCCATGCCGGCAGCAACGCCGTCTCACGGCCGGTTGTGCCCGTCAGCGCTCCCGGCCGCGGGCAGCAGCTCCGTGCCGGCCGCACCGGCGAGGTGGCCGGCCGAGGCGACCGCGGACGTCAGGCCGGGGTCTCGACCAGTGCCGCGAGCCGCGTCAGCGCCTCGCGCCAGCCGACCTCGTTGTCCGCGGGGGAGACGCCGGGGGGCAGCCCCTCGTGGACGGCGACGAGGTCGGTGCCGCCGTCGGCGTCGGTGAGGGTGATCGTCGTGGTCATCGCGCCGCGCAGCCCGGGCTCCGCCGTCTCGAACTCGTCGACCTCCACGACCAGCTCGTCCGGGACGAGCCGCACGAACCGGCCGGTGTAGGTGTCGGTGTGCGCCGTCGTCTTGCCGACCGGGCCGGGCGCGTCGTAGGTGAGCGAGATCCGCAGCGTGCCGCCTTGCCGCCCCTCGAAGGCGTGCACCCGGCAGGTCATCCCGGCCGGGAACCGCCACCGGGCCACCGCGTCGCCGTCGACCAGCGCGCGGTAGACGCGGGCCCGTGGCGCGGCGAGGTGACGGGCGACCCGGGTCGAGCCCATGCGTCCAGCATCGCCGTCCGCGGGTGCGCGTGGGGAGCCCCGCGCTCCCGTGCGGCGACACGGCTCGACCGGCTCGGGCCGATCGCCTCGGGTCGACCGGCTCGGGCCGATCGCCTCGGGTCGGACGGCCGGGTCAGCTGGCGAGGTCGGTGCCCGCCGCGTCGAGCGCCTCGCGGGCCACCTCGGCGTCGTCGAGGTGCACGGAGCCGGGCCCCTGCGCGGCGCCGGGCGCGTCCTGCAGGTGGGTCTCGTGCCCTCGGCCGACGACGAGGACGACGTCGCCCGGGGCCGCCTCCTGCACGGCGGACGTGATCGCCGTCCGACGGTCGAGCTCGGTGGAGACCACGGCCGCGGCCCCGAGCAGGCCGACCCGCACCTGGGCCACGATCTCTGCCGGGTCCTCCCCGTGGCTGCCCTCGTTGGTCAGCCACACCCGGTCGGCCGCCCGGGCGGCCCGGCCCAGGTCCTGGCGCTTGTACCGGTCCCGGCGGCCGCGGGCGCCGAGGACCAGGTGCACCCGTCCGCCGGCCGCGGACAGCTCCCGGGCGGTGCGGACCGCGGCCTCCAGCGCTCGTGGGGTGTGGGCGTAGTCGACGACCACGGTCGGGCTCCCCGGCGCGTCCAGCACGGTGTGGCGCCCGGGTGGTGGGGCGACCCCGGCCAACCCGGTGGCCACGGTCGCCGGCGCCAGGCCCAGCCGGCGCCCGACGGCCCAGGCCGCGGCCAGGTTGCTCACGTGCACCCGCCCGACCAGCGGGGAGTGCACCCGGTGCCGCCCGACGTCGTCGGCCAGCACGACGTCGGTGCCGTCGGCCCCGGTCCGCCAGTGCAGGACCCGCACGTCGGCGTCCTCCCCCGAGCCGACCCGGGTCACCGGCACGAGCGCCTGTCCGGCCAGCCGCCGTCCCCACGGCTCGTCGACGACCACGACCCCGGCGGCCGCCCGGCCGGGTTCGAACAGACGGGCCTTGCTCGCCCAGTACTGCTCGGCGGTGCCGTGGTGGTCGAGGTGGTCCTCCTCGAACCCGGTGAACACGGCGACGTCGAAGCCCAGCCCGTCGAGCCGGCCGACGTCCAGCGCGATCGACGACGCCTCGACCACCGCGCTCTCGGCGCCCGCGTCGAGCATCCAGCGCAGCAGCCGGTGCAGCTCCGGGGCCTCCGGGGTGGTCAGGCCGGTGTGCCGGTGTCGGCCGGCGACCCGCGCACCGAGGGTGTCCACCACGCCGGCGCGGCTGCCCGCGGCCTGCAGCACTCCCTGCACCAGCGCACTGGTCGTCGTCTTGCCGTTGCTGCCGGTGATCCCGAGCAGGCGCAGGGATCGCGCCGGGTCGCCGGCCAGGAGCGCGGCCAGCGGGCCCAGCGCCGCCCGGACCGACGGCACCCGCATCACCGGCGCGTCCGTCGGGACCGGCCGGTCGACCAGGAGCGCCGCCGCGCCGGCGGCGAGCGCGGCGCGGGCGAAGCGGTGGCCGTCGCTGCTCGCCCCACGCACGCAGGCGAACAGGCACCCGGGCGTCACGGTCCGGGAGTCGGTGACCAGCCCTCGCACGCCCAGGTCGTCGGCGCCGCCGAGGCGCACCACCGGTCCCGGGGGGACCGTGCGCGCCCGCCGCTCGACCTCCGACCACGCGACCACGGGCCCCACCGGCACGACGGTAGGAGGTCGGGCGCGGACCGGCAGGTCGGCGGGCCGGCTGCGCGGCCCGGACGGGGGCCGCCGACCCGCCGTCCGGCGCCGGCTCCGCCTGTCGTGGCGTCGGGCAGCGGCGCGCGGGCGGGTGGTGACCGGCCGACAGGGAGGTGGGCGGTCGGTGGGATGCTGGGAGGCCATGACCCCTCCTCCGCGCCGATGAGCGTGCCCGTCAACCTCGTCAACCTCGAGCGGGTGCACAAGGCGCACGGCACCACCGTGCTGCTCGACGACGTCTCCCTCGGGATCGCCGTCGGTGAGCGGATCGGCGTGGTGGGCCGCAACGGCAGCGGCAAGTCCACCCTGCTCCGCGTCCTCAGCGGGCGGGAGGAGCCGGACGCGGGGAGGGTGACCCGCCGCGGCGACCTGGCCGTCGGCGTCCTCGACCAGTCCGGCACCCTGCCGCCGGGCGCGACGGTGCGCGACGTCGTCCTGCCCGGTAGCCTGTTCACCGCCGAGCACGAGTGGGCGGCGGACCCGGCGGTGCGCAGCGTGCTGGCCGGGTTGGAGCTCGACCGCCTCGGCCTCGACGCCCCGGTGGCGCCGATGTCCGGCGGCGAGCGCCGGCGGGTGGCGCTGGCCGCACAGCTGGTCCGGCCGCTGGACCTCTTGGTGCTCGACGAGCCGACCAACCACCTCGACGTCGAGGGCGTGGCCTGGCTGGCCGACTTCGTCACGCGGCGGGTCGGCGCGCTGGTCGTCGTCACGCACGACCGCTGGTTCCTCGACGAGGTGTGCACCCGGACCTGGGAGGTCGCCGACGGCCGGGTGCACGCCTACGACGGCGGGTACGCCGCCTACACGCTGGCCCGCGCCGAACGGGCGCGGATCGCGGCGGCGCAGGAACTGCGACGGCTGGACCTGGTGCGCAAGGAGCTGGCCTGGCTGCGCCGCGGCGCGCCCGCCCGCACCAGCAAGCCGCGGTTCCGGATCGAGGCGGCCGAGGCGCTGATCGCCGACGAGCCGCCGCCGCGCGAGTCGGTGGCGCTGGAGGGGTTCGCCGCCCGCCGGCTGGGCAGGACGGTCTACGACGTCGAGGACGTCGACCTCTCGGTGCCCGCCGAGCACGGCCCGCGCCCGCTGTTCCGCGACCTGACCTGGCACGTCGGCCCGGGCGACCGGATCGGCGTCGTCGGCGTCAACGGGGCGGGCAAGACCACGCTGCTGCGGCTGCTGGTCGGCGAGGTCGAGCCCGACCGCGGCCGGGTGGTGCGCGGGCAGACCGTGGCACCGGCGTACCTGTCGCAGCACGTGACCGAGCTGCCGGGGCGGCTGCGGGTGCTCGAGGCGGTGCAGGAGGTCAGGCGGGTGGCCCGGCTGGGCGACCAGGAGATCTCCGCGTCGTCGCTGGCCGAACGGTTCGGTTTCGCCGCGTCCCGCCAGTGGACGCCGGTCGGCGACCTCTCCGGCGGCGAGCGGCGCCGCTTGCAGCTGCTGCGGCTGCTGATGGACGAGCCCAACGTGCTGCTGCTCGACGAGCCGACCAACGACCTCGACATCGACACGCTCACCGCGCTCGAGGACCTGCTCGACGGCTTCCCCGGCACCGTGCTCGTGGTCAGCCACGACCGGTACTTCGTCGACCGGGTGTGCGATTCGGTCGTCGCGCTCATGGGCGACGGCTCGCTGGCGGCGCTGCCCGGCGGCGTGGAGGAGTACCTGGCCCGGCGCGCGGCGGGGGAGGCGCAGCTGCCCGGTCCGACGCCCCCGGCCCCCGCCGCGCCGGCCCGGGCACCGCAGCGCTCGGCCGGCGACGTCCGGGCCGCCCGCAAGGAGGCCGCCCGGCTGGAGCGGCGGCTGGAGCGGCTCGCCGCCGAGGAGGAGCGGCTGCACGGCGAGCTCGCCGCCGCGGCGACCGACCACACCCGGGTGATGGAGCTCGACGAGCGGCTGCGGACCCTGCTCGCGGAGAAGGAGCGGGTGGAGACGGACTGGCTCGAGGCGGCGGAGGTCGCCGAGGGCTGACCGGAGGCCGCCGCCCGGGACCGGAGCCGGCGGTCCGCGTTTGCTGCCGGGGGCGGGCTGGTATCTCGTCGGTGGGGGTGCCGTGCCCGTGGCACCCGGGCCGCCCACGACCCCGGAGACCCGTGACCGCTCTGCTGCTCGCCCACCTGCTGGCCGCGGTGCTCGCACCCGTGCTGGTCCGCTGGTGGGGGCGGCAGGCCTTCCTCGTCCTGGCCCTGGTCCCGGCCGCCGCCTTCGGGTGGGTGCTGGCGCAGCTGTCGACGGTGACCGCGGGCGGCGAGGTCCGCGAGACCGTGCCCTGGGTCCCCGCCCTCGACCTGTCCATCACCCTGCGGCTGGACGCGCTGTCGCTGGCCTTCGCCGCACTGGTCACCGGGGTCGGCGCCCTGGTGCTGCTCTACTGCGCGCGGTACTTCGAACCCGACGACGAGGGCGCCGGCCGCTTCGCCGGCAACCTCACCGCCTTCGCCGGCTCGATGCTCGGCCTGGTGCTGGCCGACGACCTGCTCCTGCTCTACGTCTTCTGGGAGCTGACCACCGTCTTCTCCTTCCTCCTCATCGGGGGGGCCGGTACCCGCCGGGCCGCTCGGCGGGCGGCCAGCCAGGCGCTGATCCTGACCACGGCCGGCGGTCTGGCGATGCTGGTCGGGCTCATCCTCATCGGGCAGGCCAGCGGCAGCTACCGGCTCTCCGAGGTCGTGGCCGCCCCCGGCAGCGGCGGGGCCGTGGTCGCCGGCACGGTACTGGTCCTCGCCGGCGCGGTCACCAAGTCCGCCCAGGTGCCCTTCCACTTCTGGCTGCCGGCCGCGATGGAGGCGCCGACCCCGGTCAGCGCCTACCTGCACGCCGCGGCGATGGTCAAGGCGGGCGTCTACCTGGTCGCCCGGATGGCCCCGGGCTTCGCCGACGTCCCCGGCTGGCGGCCGCTCGTGCTGGGCCTGGGCCTGGCGACGATGCTGGTCGGCGGCTACCGCGCCCTGCGGCAGAACGACCTCAAGCTGCTGCTGGCCTTCGGCACGGTCAGCCAGCTGGGTTTCCTGATGGTCCTCGTCGGCGGGGGCACCCGGGAGCTGGCCGCCGCCGGGCTGGCGATGACGTTGGCGCACGCGCTGTTCAAGTCCACGCTCTTCCTCACCGTCGGCGTCATCGACCACGCCACCGGCACCCGCGACCTGCGGCATCTGTCCGGCCTGGGCCGGCGGCTGCCGGTGCTGGCCGTCGTCGGCTCGCTGGCCGCCGCCTCGATGGCCGGGCTGCCCCCGCTGCTGGGGTTCGTGGGCAAGGAGGCCGCCTTCGCCGCGCTCCTGGACGGCGGCCTGCCCGACCGCACTGCCGCGCTCGGTGTCCTCGTCGGCATCGTCGTGGGCTCGGTGCTCACCGCCGCCTACACCGCCCGCTTCGTCTGGGGCGCCTTCGCCCGCAAGCCGGGCCTGCCGGCGAGCGCGCCGGCGGACCTGGTCCACCCGCCCGGTCCGCTGTTCCTGGCGGCCCCGACCGTGCTCTCGGCGACCGGGCTCGTCCTCGGGCCGGCGAGCCCGCTGCTGGAGCCCGTGGTCGCCCCCTACGCCGACACGCTGCCGCTGCTGACCCCCGAGACGGTGCCGCTGGCCCTCTGGCACGGCTGGCAGCCGGCCCTGCTGCTCTCGGCGGTCACCGTGCTGGGCGGCGCCGCGTTCTTCCTCGCCCGCACCCCCATCGCCCGCCTGCAGCGGCGGCTGGCCGTCGGCGCCTCGGCCGACGAGGGTTACTGGAACAGCATCCAGGCGCTGGACCGGCTCGCGGTGCTGGTCACCGGGACCACCCAGCGCGGGTCCCTACCGGCCTACCTGGGCACGATCATGGTCGTCGTCCTCGCCCTGCCCGGGGTGGTGCTGCTCACCCGCGCGCCCTGGCCGCAGGAGTGGCGGGCCTGGGACACCCCGGTCCAGGCGCTGGTCACCGCGGTGGTCCTGGCGGCCGCAGCGCTGGCGATCCGGATGCGGCAGCGGTTGCCCGCGGTGCTCGTCGTGGGGGTGACCGGCTACGGCACCGCGCTGCTGTTCGCCCTGCAGGGTGCCCCCGACCTGGCGCTGACCCAGTTCCTCGTCGAGACGCTCACCCTGGTCACCTGCGTGCTGGTGCTGCGCAAGCTGCCCAAGGACGTCGTCGAGCGGCACAGCGCCCGCGAGCGCTCCGCCCGGGCGGTGCTCGCGGTCGGCGTGGGCCTGCTCATGGGCGTCGTCGGCGCGGTGGCCCTCAGCTCGCGGACGGCGACGCCGGTGTCGGTGGACTACCCGGGACCGGCCTACGAGTTCGGCGGCGGGCAGAACATCGTCAACGTCACCCTGGTCGACATCCGCGCCTGGGACACCCTCGGCGAGATCTCGGTGCTGGTCGCGGCGGCCACCGGGGTGGCCAGCCTGGTCTTCCTGCGCCAGCGCACCGGCGTCCTCGTCGGCGCCGCGCGGGCGATGCGGACCCGCCGGGCCGCGGTGCCCAGCCGCCGTGCACCCCGCCGGCCGTGGCTGGCCGGCAGCGCCCTGCTCGACCCGCGGCGGCGCTCGGTCATCCTCGAGGTGATCACCCGGTTCCTGTTCCACACCATCCTGGTGTTCTCGCTGTTCCTGCTGTTCTCCGGGCACAACCAGCCCGGTGGCGGTTTCGCCGGCGGGCTGGTGGCCGGGCTGGCCGTGGTCCTGCGCTACCTGGCCGGTGGTCGCTACGAGCTGGGCGAGGCGGCGCCGGTCGACCCCGGCAGGGTCCTCGGCCTCGGGTTGCTCATCGCCGGCGTCAGCGCCGTGGCCGGCCTGCTGCTGGGCGGCGAGGTGCTGCAGTCGGTGATCGTCGACCTCACGCTGCCGGTGCTCGGCGACATCCACCTGGTCACGTCGCTGGTCTTCGACGTCGGCGTCTACCTGATCGTGGTCGGCCTGGTGCTCGACATCCTCCGCAGCTTCGGCGCGGCGCTCGACCGCGAGGAGGAGCGCGAGCTCGACGACGCGGCAGCCAGCGGTGACGAGGGCGGCCGCACCGAACTGCCGATGGCCGAGGAGGTGACCGTTCGATGACGCCGACCGTGGTGCTCCCGGTGCTCATCGGGGGGCTGTACGCCGCCGGGCTGTACCTGATGCTCGACCGCAGCCTCACCCGCGTGCTGCTCGGCTTCCTCCTGCTGGGCAACGCCACCAACCTGCTGCTGCTCTCGGCCGGCGGGCCCGCCGGGCTGGCGCCGCTGCTCGGCTACGCCGAGCCCGAACAGATGAGCGACCCGCTGCCCCAGGCGCTGATCCTCACCGCCATCGTGATCACCTTCGCCGCCTCGGCGTTCCTGCTGGCGCTCATCTACCGGTCGTGGCGACTGGTCCGCGAGGAGTCCGTCGGGATCGACGAGGAGGACCGGCGGGTCGCGGCGCGCTCCGGTCAGGACGCCGACGAGATCGACCCCGACCAACTGGCGCCGGAGGACCGTCCCGCCGGCCACGCCGACAGCCTGCACGGGCCGCACGTCGAGGAGCCGGACGGGCACCTCGCCGTGCCCTCCGACGACGTGGACCTGGCGCGTCCGCGGGGAGGCGCCCGGTGATCAGCGCGCTGACCCCCCTGCCGGTGCTGCTGCCGCTGCTGGGTGCCGCGGCGGCGCTGCTGGCCGGCCACCACCCGGCGATCCAGCGGACGGTCAGCGTCGCCGTCCTCACCGCGGTGGTCGGGGTGTCGCTGACCCTGCTGCTGCTGGCCGACGCGGAGGGCGCGACCTCGGTGGCCGTCGGCGGCTGGCCGGTGCCGCTGGGCATCGTGCTGGTCGTCGACCGGCTCTCGGCGCTCATGCTGGTCGTCGCCTCGACCGTCGCGCTCGGGGTGCTCCTGTTCGCCGTCGGTCAGGGCTCGGCCGACGGGGACGAGGACACACCCATCTCGATCTTCCACCCGACCTTCCTGGTGCTGGTCGCCGGCGTGAGCAACGCCTTCCTGGCCGGCGACCTGTTCAACCTCTACGTCGGGTTCGAGATCCTGCTGGTCGCCAGCTACGTGCTGCTCACCCTCGGCGGGACGGCGCCGCGCATCCGCGGTGGCATCACCTACGTCGTGGTCAGCCTGACCAGCTCGCTGCTGTTCCTCGCCGCCCTCGCCCTGACCTACGCCGCCGCGGGCACGGTGAACATGGCGCAGCTGGCCCTCCGGCTCCCCGAGCTGCCGTCGGGGACCCAGCTGCTCATCCAGTCGATGCTGCTCATCGCCTTCGGGATCAAGGCCGCGGTGTTCCCGCTCTACGCCTGGCTGCCCGACAGCTACCCCACCGCCCCGGCCCCGGTGACCGCGGTGTTCGCCGGCCTGCTCACCAAGGTCGGCGTCTACGCCATCATCCGCACCCAGACCCTGCTGTTCCCCGGCGGCGCGCTGGACGACCTGCTGCTGTGGGCGGCGCTGGCCACGATGCTCGTCGGGATCCTCGGCGCGGTGGCGCAGACCGACATCCGGCGGATGCTGTCGTTCACCCTGGTCAGCCACATCGGTTACATGGTCTTCGGCATCGGCCTGGCGACGGCGGCCGGGCTGGCCGGTGCCATCTTCTACGTCGCCCACCACATCGCCATCCAGACCACGCTGTTCCTCGTCGCGGGCCTCGTCGAGCGCCAGGGCGGGTCGACGTCCATCGACCGGCTCGGCGGGCTGGCCCGGCTCTCCCCGCTGCTCGGCGTCCTCTACCTGGTCCCCGCTCTCAACCTGGCCGGCATCCCGCCGCTGTCCGGCTTCATCGGCAAGGCCGGCCTGCTGCAAGCCGGCGTCGCCGACGGCCGCGCGCTGGCGCTCACCCTGGTCGCGGCCGCCGCCGTGGTCAGCCTGCTCACGCTGATCCCGGTCGCCCGGGTGTGGACCCGAGCGTTCTGGCGCGCGACACCCGGCGAGGTCGTGCCGGACAGCGGTGCGGTCGCCTCCGGGCTGGGCGGCGGGCAGGCCCCCGTCGAGCAGACCGCCTGGGAGCGCCACCAGGCCGTGGCCACCGCGGCGCACCCGGCCGACCTCGCCGAGCAGGGCACCCGGGAGCCGAGCGACCGGCCGATGCCCCCGCTGATGGTGGCGGCCACGGCGGGCATGGTCGGCGTCACCGTCGCCCTGACGGTGCTGGCCGGCCCCCTGTACGGGCTGGCCGACCGCGCGTCCGCGGACCTGCTCGAGCGCACGCCCTACATCACGGCGGTGTTCGGGACGGAGGGGTCGGGATGAGCACCGAGGCGCGCCGCGACTGGATCCGTCACGACCTGCCCCTGCTGGTCTGGCTGGTGGTGGTGTGGATTCTGCTGTGGGGGGACTGGTCCTGGGCCAACCTGATCGGGGGGGTGCTCGTGGCGCTGGCCGTCACCTGGCTGCTGCCGCTGCCCCCGGCACCGGGGGGTCTGCGGTTCCGGGCGGGGCCGTTCGTGGTGCTGCTCGGCCGGTTCGTCCGCGACCTGGTCGTCTCCAGCGTCGAGGTGGCCTGGGTGGCGTTCCGGCCCGGACCACCGCCGCGGGGCGCGGTCATCTCGGTCCAGCTGCGCACCGACTCCGACCTGCTGCTGACCATCGTGGCCGAGATGCTGTGCCTGGTCCCCGGGTCCATCGTCATCGACCTGGACCGCGAGCACCTGCAGATCGCGCTGCACGTGCTCTCCGTCCGCGACATGGACGAGGTCCGCGAGCAGGAGGCGCGGGTGCTGGCCCAGGAGGAGCGGGTGGTGCGGGCGTTCGGGAGCTCGGACGACGTCGCGGCCCTCGACCGCGTACCCGTGCAGACAGGAGGGCGTCGATGACGGTGGCCTACTGGCTGATCTTCGCCCTGATCGGCACCGGTGCGGTGTGCACCCTGGCCCGGCTGGCCCTCGGCCCGTCCCTGCTCGACCGGGTGGTGGCCACCGACACGCTGCTCGTCATCATCTCCGCGGGTCTGGCGGTGCACGCCGGGCTCACCCGCGACCCCACCGACGTCCGGGTGCTGGTGGTGGTGTCACTGCTGGCGTTCGTGGGCTCGGTGTCGGTGGCGCGCTACGTCGGCGGCATGCTGCTGCGCTCCTCCGGTGACGGGCAGGACGCCGGCCTGCCGGAGGCGACCGAGGTGCGCGAGGCGCGGCGGTGAGCACGCTCGCCGACGTCGTGGCGCTGACCTGTCTGGTGGCCGGCGCGCTCCTCTGCCTGACCGCCGGCGTCGGCCTGCTCCGCTTCCCCGACGTGCTGGCGCGGATGCACGCCGGCACCAAGCCCCAGGTGCTGGGGGTGTTGCTGGTCATGGTCGGGGCCGCCATCCGGCTGGAGAGCACCTCCACCACCTGGATGCTGTCGCTGGTGGCCGCCTTCCAGCTCATGACGGCGCCGGTGAGCGCGCACCTGGTCAGCCGGGTGGCGTACCGGCGCCGGCACGTCCGCCGCGACCTGCTGCTGGTCGACGAGCTGCGCGACGGCAGCCACGAGGACCGGTTCTACCGCGGCGACGAGCCCGCCGACGCCCCGCCCGAGGAGCCCGACGTCGCCGCCGCGGAGTGGCGCGAGGGCCGTTGAAGGACCCCGTCCTCCCCACCCTTGGCAGGCTCAGGGCGGGGCCCTGGACGGGGCCGTTCCATCACGTCACCGGTCGGCCCGGTTCACCGCCGAGACCACCGCCCGCAGGGACGCGGTGACGATGTTCGGGTCGATGCCCACACCCCAGAGCACCCGGTCGCCCACGGCGCACTCGACGTAGGCGGCGGCCCGGGCGTCCCCGCCGGCGGACATGGCGTGCTCGGCGTAGTCGAGCACGCGGACGTCGACGTCGACGGTCCGCAGGGCGTCGACGAAGGCCGCGATCGGCCCGTTGCCGCGGCCCCCGACGGTGACCGGTACGCCGCCGTCGACCAGCTCGACGACCATCTCGTCGAGCTGCTCGCCGTGCGCCCGGTGCCGGTGACCGGCGAGGGAGAGCCGGCCCCAGGGGGCGTCGGGGTCGGGCAGGTACTCGCTGGAGAACGCCGCCCACATCTGCCCGGCGGTGACCTCCCCGCCCTCGTCGTCGGTGTGCCGCTGGATGACGCCGCTGAACTCGATCTGCAGCCGGCGCGGCAGGTCGAGGGAGTGCTCGGTCTTCATGATGTAGGCGACGCCGCCCTTGCCGGACTGGCTGTTCACCCGGATGACCGCCTCGTAGGTGCGGCCGACGTCCTTGGGGTCGATCGGCAGGTAGGGCACCGCCCACGGCATCTGCTCGGCCGGCCGGCCGGCGGCCGCGGCGTCGGCCGCCAGCGCCGTGAAGCCCTTGTTGATCGCGTCCTGGTGGGAGCCGGAGAAGGCGGTGTAGACCAGGTCGCCGCCGTAGGGGTGCCGCTCGTGCACGCCGATCTGGTTGCAGTACTCGACGGTGCGGCGGATCTCGTCGATGTCGGAGAAGTCGATCTGCGGGTCGGTGCCCTGGCTGAACAGGTTCAGCCCCAGGGTGACCAGGTCGACGTTGCCGGTGCGCTCGCCGTTGCCGAACAGGCAGCCCTCGATGCGGTCGGCGCCGGCGCGGTGGCCCAGCTCGGCGGCGGCGACGGCGGTGCCGCGGTCGTTGTGCGGGTGCAGGGAGAGGACGACGGCGTCGCGGCGGCCCAGGTTGCGGTGCATCCACTCGATCTGGTCGGCGTAGACCGTCGGCTCGGCCATCTCCACGGTCGCGGGCAGGTTGACGATCGTCGGCCGGTCGGGCGTGGGCTCCCACACGTCGTTCACGGCGTTGCAGACCTCGACGGCGAAGTCCAGCTCGGTGCCGGTGAAGGACTCCGGCGAGTACTCGAACCGGATCTCGGTGTCGCCGGCCTGCTCGGCCAGCTTGCGCACCAGCTGCGCGCCGTGGACGGCGATGTCGACGATGCCCGCCCGGTCGGAGTCGAACACCACCCGCCGCTGCAGGGTGGACGTCGAGTTGTACAGGTGGACGATCGCCTGCCGGGCACCCCGCAGCGACTCGTAGGTGCGCTCGATCAGCTCGTCGCGGGCCTGGGTGAGCACCTGGATGGTGACGTCGTCGGGGACCAGGTCGTCCTCGACGAGCTGGCGCACGAAGTCGAAGTCGGTCTGGCTGGCCGCCGGGAAGCCCACCTCGATCTCCTTGTAGCCCATGCCGACCAGCAGCTCGAACATCCGCCGCTTGCGGTCGGGCGTCATCGGGTCGATCAGCGCCTGGTTGCCGTCGCGCAGGTCGACCGCGCACCACCGGGGCGCGGTGGTGGTGACCGTCTCCGGCCAGGTGCGGTCGGGCAGCTGGATCGGGGTGAACGGCGCGTAGCGGTGGATCGGCAGACTCGACGGCCGCTGGGGATGGCGGGCGTGCGGGTGGTTCTCGCTCAGGTTCCTGCTCACGGGTCTCGCTCCTCTGGCGCGGGCTGGACTCAGCTCCGGGTGGGGCGGTCAGCGCGGGCGCCGGGAACGCGCTCTGTCCACGGCGAGGTCTCCGCGGCGAGGGGGCCGACCTAGGAGAGGGCCTCGCCGCGGCGGGTAAGCAGGAGGCTGCCGCGCACGCCCTCACCGTAGCAGCGGGTCAGGCCAGGTCGCAGCCACACGGGCAGTCGGGGGCGTGCACCGGCCTTCTCGAGCCGTCGTCGAGCTCGTCGCACAGCGGTGGGCAGGTGCACGTCCACTCCTGCCGTTCCGGCAGCTCGCCGGCCTCCCGTCGCCGCCGGACCTCCTCCTGCCGCCGTTGCCAGGCCGCCTGTTGCCGACGCGCCCTGCGAGCCGCCGGCGAGTCGCCCGGCTGCGGGAGCTGGTGGTCGTCGGGCACGCCCAGCCGGCCGCGCCAGTGGTCGCGGGTGTACCGGAGCCGGTCGTAGGTGTACCAGGGCTGCTGCCTGCTGTACCGGCTGTCGCCGTGCCACCAGTCCTCGTCCCCGTAGCGGGTGTCCAGGTGGGCGGGGAACCGCCGACCGCCCTCGTCACGGACCGCGCCGGGGTCCATGCCCGGCACCTGTCGGCCCTCGGCGTCGACCAGCGCTAGCCGCAGCCCGGCCAGCTCGGCCGCCCGGGCCAGCACGTGCGTCGGCAGACCGCGGCGTCCGCCCTCGGCGTGCGACACGGTCGAGGCCGAGATGCCGCAGGCCGCCGCCAGCTCGCGTTGCGACAGGTCCGCCTGCCGGCGGATGCGCCGCAGCAGCCCGGGGAGGTCGAACTCGTCCACCAGGACAGCGTCGGATGGCCAGGACCCACCGGTGCTCCTCGGGGACGGGCTGTGGAGGGATCGTGCCCTGTGGACGCGCAAGGCCGGGGTGTCCTCCGGCGAGCTCGTGCTCTGCCTGCGGTGGGTACGCAGTGCACGAGCGTGCCGGGGGCCGGGAGGTGTCGCTCCTGGTGCTGTGCGTGCGGTGGGTACGCAGCGCACGAGCGTGCGGGGAGCAGGTGTCTGGCTGCCGGAGCGGCGGGCCGCTGGAGCCGGCGGTGCGGTCAGAAGCGGTGCTGCACCCGCATCCGCCAGGGGCGGCCGTCGGGGTCGTCGACCAGCCGGTAGAACGGCGTGGCCCACAGCCGGGCAGGCAGCGACAGCCGCTCGGTCCGGTGCGGGCGCAGTCGCCCGGGCGGCCGGGGCCCCCGGCGGCCCCCGGCGTGCCAGGCGTCCAGCGCCGCCGCAGAGGCCTCCAGCGCCGCCACGAACGCGTCGGGGTCGATCAGGTCGGCGTCCTCGCTGCCGTCGGGCGCCCGGTCGAGGTGCTCCCGGGCCAGCTCCAGCCGCAGGTCGCGGGCGAAGACCCGGGCGCCGTCGCCGGTGCCGGCCGGGTCGCGGGGTCCGCGCGGGTCCCGAGCGGTGTCCAGCACGGCCGAGGACAGCTCGCTGTCGTGGGTCCAGGAGCGCCGGTTGAAGTTGTCGCTGCCCACGCTGGCCCACACGTCGTCGACCACGCAGACCTTGGCGTGCACGTAGACCGGCGTCCCCTGGTGGTTCTCGACGTCGAACACGTGCACCCGGTCCCGACCCGCGCGCCGGCACGCCTCCAGCGCCTCCCACCGGCCCACGTACTGCGACCGCTTGGCGACCGCGCCGTCCTGGTCGGGTACCCGCGGCACCACCACGACCAGGTGCAGTCGCGGGTTGTCGGTCAGCGCCCGGGCGAACAGGCGGGCGACGTCGGCCGACCACATGTACTGGTCCTCCAGGTACACCAGCCGGCGGGCCCGCTCGATCGCCTTGGAGTAGCCGCGGGCGATCGACCGCTCGCCGCCCGGCGCGAAGTCGTAGGGCGGCCGGATCGCCGGGTAGGTCCGCAGGTTCTGCACCAGGTGCGGCCCGCACGGCGGGGGCGGTGGCAGCTGCGGAGGCAGTGGATCGGCCTCCAGCCGCGCATGGCGCAGCTTGTCGTGCACCCAGGCGATCGGGTGGTCGACGTCGGGACTGGTGGGGTCCTCCCAGCGCTCCCGGAACACCGTGTCGAGGACGCCGACCGCCGGCCCGCGGATCATCAGCTGGACGTCGTGCCACGGCGGTCGCGGGCCGTAGGCCGCCGCCATCGGCTGCCGCTGCGGGTCGCCGGCGTGGGTGGCGTCGTCTCGGCGCGAGTGGCACAGGTCGATGCCGCCGACGAAGGCCACGTCACGGGTCGGGTCCTGGTCGTGCCGGAGGACGACGAACTTCTGGTGGTGGCTGCCGCCCCGGCGCACCCGCTGGTCGAGGACCACCTCGCCGCCGCCGTGCTCGATCTCGGTGTCGAGGGCGCGGTTCTCCTCCTTGCTGAACGACAGCCGGTCCATGTGCGAGCGCCACACCAGCCCGCGGACGCAGACCCCGCGGCGCACCGCCTCGGTGAATAGCTGCGCGACCGTCGGCCCGCCGGGGCGCAGCTGCTCGTCGGGGTCGCCCCGCCAGTCGGTGAAGAACAGGTGGTCACCCTCGTCCAGGGCCTGCACGCACTCGACCAGCCGGTCGAAGTACGTGGCGCCGTGCACGAGCGGTGCGGCGAGGTTGCCCTCGGTGTACGCGGGCAGGCTGGTGGCCGGGTTCCCGCGTTCCTCGGCCGTCAGCAGCCAGCGCTCCGGGTCGTCCACGGCGTGATCACATCGTCCCGCCTCCGGGGACGCAACCACGGCGGCTCCCGGGACGTCGGTAGCCTGTGGACCCGTGGCCCTCGTCGTCCAGAAGTACGGCGGTTCGTCCGTCGCCTCCGCCGCGCACGTCAAGCGCGTCGCCGAGCGGATCGTCGCGGCGAAGAAGGACGGCGACGACGTCGTCGTCGTCGTCTCCGCGATGGGCGACACCACCGACGAGCTGCTCGACCAGGCCGCTCAGATCACCGACGACCCGCCCGGCCGCGAGCTGGACATGCTGCTCACCGCCGGCGAGCGCATCTCCATGGCCCTGCTGGCCATCGCGATCAACACGCACGGCTACGAAGCGCGCTCGTTCACCGGGTCGCAGGCCGGGGTGATCACCACCTCCAGCCACGGCAAGGCGCGGATCATCGACGTCACGCCCGGCCGGCTGCGCGACGCCCTCGACGAGGGCGCGATCGTCATCGTCGCCGGCTTCCAGGGCGTCAGCCAGGACACCAAGGACGTGACCACCCTGGGCCGCGGCGGCTCGGACACCACCGCCGTCGCCGTCGCCGCCGCCCTGCACGCCGACGTCTGCGAGATCTACACCGACGTCGACGGCGTGTTCACCGCCGACCCGCGGATCGTCCCCAACGCCCGGCGCCTGGAGACCACCACCTACGAGGAGATGCTCGAACTCGCCGCCTCCGGCGCCAAGGTGCTCGTGCTCCGGTGCGTCGAGTACGCCCGCCGCTACGGCATCCCGGTGCACGTCCGCAGCTCCTACTCACAGCTCCCCGGCACGACGGTGACCGGCTCGATGGAGGACCTCCCGGTGGAACAGGCGATCATCACGGGCGTCGCGCACGACCGCTCCGAGGGCAAGATCACCGTCTACGGGGTGCCCGACCGGCCGGGCGAGGCCGCGCAGATCTTCCGCGTCCTGGCCGACGCCGAGGTCAACATCGACATGATCGTGCAGAACGTGTCGGCCGAGGCCAGCAAGCTCGCCGACATCTCCTTCACGCTGCCCAAGAGCGACGGCCCGGCCGCGCTGGCCGCGCTGGAGAAGGTCAGGCACACCGTCGGCTACACCGACGTCCGCTTCGACCAGCACATCGGCAAGGTGAGCCTGGTCGGGGCCGGCATGCGCTCCCACCCGGGCGTCTCGGCACGGTTCTTCGGCGCGCTGGCCGACGCCGGCGTCAACCTCGAGCTGATCAGCACCTCGGAGATCCGCATCTCCGTGGTGTGCCGCGACACCGACGTGGACCTCGCCGTCCGCGCGGTGCACGACGCCTTCGACCTGGGCACCGACGAGGCGCAGGCGGTCGTCTACGGAGGGACCGGGCGATGAGCACGTCCACGGACGACGGCCTGCGCGTCGGCGTCGTCGGCGCCACCGGCCAGGTCGGCGGCGTTCTGCGCCAGATCCTCGCCGAGCGGGGCTTCCCGATCGGCGAGCTGCGCTTCTTCGCCTCCGCCCGCTCCGCCGGCTCCACCCTGCCGTGGGGCGACGGGGAGATCCCCGTCGAGGACGCCGCCACCGCCGACCCCACCGGCCTGGACGTCGCGCTGTTCTCCGCCGGCGCGGCCACCTCGCGGGTGCAGGCGCCGCGGTTCGCCGAGGCCGGCGTCACCGTCATCGACAACAGCTCCGCCTGGCGCCGGGACCCCGACGTCCCGCTGATCGTCGCCGAGGTCAACCCGCACGCGCTGGCCGAGGTGCGCAAGGGCATCATCGCCAACCCCAACTGCACCACCATGGCCGCGATGCCGGTGCTCAAGCCGCTGCACGACGAGGCGCAGCTGGTGCGCATCGTCGCCAGCACCTACCAGGCGGTCTCCGGCAGCGGGCTGGCCGGCGTCGAGGAACTGGACACCCAGGTCAAGGCGGTCGTCGACAAAGCCGCCGAGCTGACCCACGACGGCGCCGCGGTCACCTTCCCCGAGCCGGTCAAGTACGTGCGGCCCATCGCGTTCGACGTGCTGCCCATGGCCGGCTCGCTGGTCGACGACGGCACGTTCGAGACCGACGAGGAGCAGAAGCTCCGCAACGAGAGCCGCAAGATCCTCGAGATCCCGGACCTGCGGGTGTCGGGCACCTGCGTGCGCGTGCCGGTCTTCACCGGGCACTCGCTGTCGCTCAACCTGGAATTCGAGCGTGAGCTCTCCGTCGAGCGGGCCACCGAGCTGCTGTCGACGGCGCCTGGCGTGGAGCTCTCCGACGTCCCCACGCCGCTGCAGGCGGCCGGGCGGGACCCGAGCTACGTGGGCCGCATCCGGCAGGACCCGGGGGTGGACGACGGCCGCGGGCTGGCGCTGTTCGTGAGCAACGACAACCTGCGCAAGGGCGCCGCGCTCAACACCGTCCAGATCGCCGAACTCGTCGCCGCCGCCCGCTGACCGGACCGACCTGTGCGGGTTCCCAGGCCACGCGCAGCATCTCGGCCTACCCTTCCCCGGTCCCTGCCCAGCAGCGAGCAGCGAACGGGGGACCATGAGCCCGTCTCCGCCCCACCCCCGGACCGTGACCGGCGTCCGGCAGCGGGAGCGCGCCCGCATCGCCCGGCGGCTCGCCGCGGTCTGCGCGGTCGCCGCTCTCGCGGCCGTCGCGGTCTTCGGCGTGTCACCGCGGTGGCCCTGGCACGACTTCTTCGACCTGCACGTCTACCGCGGAGCGGTCCGGTGGTGGCTCGACGGCCGCCCGCTCTACCAGTTCCTCCTCGGGTCCACTCCCTACGGGTTCACCTACCCGCCCTTCGCCGCCGTCGCGCTGCTGCCCCTGGCTCTGGTGGCGCAGCAGGTGGCGGAGGTGGCCATGCTGGCTGTGTCGGGGCTGCTGGTCGTCGCGCTCACCGCGTGGCTCGTCGCCCCGCTCGCCCGCCGGCACGGCTGGCCGCGCTGGTTCGCCGCCGCGCTGGCCGTGCCGGTCGTCCTCGCGCTCGAGCCGGTCCGGGAGACGCTCGGCTACGGGCAGCTGAACGTCGTGCTGCTCGCGCTCGTGCTGGCCGACCTGGTCGGGCTGCGCCGCGGAGCGCGGTGGGCGGGTGCCGGCATCGGGCTGGCCACGGCGGTCAAGCTCACCCCCGGGCTGTTCGTGGTGTACCTGCTGCTGACCCGGAGGCTGCGGGCCGCCGCGGTCGCCGGCGCGACCTTCCTCGCCGCGACCGCGGTGGGCTTCGCCGTCGACACCCGGGGCTCCTGGACCTACTGGACCCATGCGCTGTGGGAGACCGGCCGGGTGGGGGCGCTGGCGAGCGTGTCCAACACCTCCCTCATGGGTGTGCTGGCCCGGGCGACCCCCGGGGAGCGGCCGAGCGCCGGGCTCTGGCTGGTCCTGGTCGCGGTCGTCCTCACCGCCGCCCTGTGGCGGGCGCTGCGCGCCTGGCAGGCCGGTGACGACCTCGTCGGGTTCACGCTCGTCGGCCTGGCCGCCTGCCTGGCCAGCCCGATCACGTGGACGCACCACCTGACCTGGCTCGTCCCGGCCCTCGCCGTCCTCGTGGACGTCGCCGCGGGGACGCCGCCGTCCACCGCGACGCCCCAGCTGCTCCGGCGGCCGCGGGCCGCGCGGGCCACGGCCGGGCTGCTCGCGCTCGCCGTGCTGCTGGTCTTCGGGTTGTCGCTGATGTGGATCGGCGTGCCCCCGCCCAACACCCCGGGACGGGACACCAGCGGGGTGCTGCACAGCGACCTGTACGCGGTCGTCCTCGTCGCGCTCGTCGCCCTGCTGCCGGTGCGGGCGATGACATCGTCGGCCTGCCGGCCGACACCGCGGCCAGGTGCCGTCCCCGACCGTCGTTGAGCTCCAGGCTCCCGTCCCTGCTCGGGGGAGCCTCCGGCCCCCACTCACAGGGACCACCCGCGGCCAGGTGCCGTCCCCGACCGTCGTTGAGCCCCAGGCTCCCGTCCCTGCTCGGGGGACCCTCCGGGCCCCCACTCGGCCGGACCCGGCTACGCCGGTCCGTACCCGGTGGTGGTCGCCTACGGCTTGACGTGGCGCAGCGCAAAGGACAGCGCCACCTCGACCTGACGGATGGTCTCCTCGACGACCAGCGAGCCGTGGCCGGCGTCGAACCGGTACACCTCGTGCGGCTTGCCCAGCTCCTCCAGGCGCCCCAGGTAGTTGTCGATCTGCCGGATCGGGCAGCGCGGGTCGTTGGCGCCGGCCACCACCAGCACCGGCGCGCGCACCTGGTCGACGTAGGTGATCGGTGAGGAGCGCACGTAGACGTCGCGCACCTCGTCCGGCGACCCGCCGAACAGCGCGCGGTCGTAGGCCCGCAGGCCCTCCATCTCGTCCTCGTAGGCGGCCAGGTAGTCGGCCACCGGCACCTCGGCGATGCCCGCCGCCCAGCGCTGCGGCTGGGTGCCCAGCCCGAGCAGGGTGAGGAAGCCGCCCCACGACCCGCCGGAGATCAGCGCCCGGGACGGGTCGACGAACCCCTCGGCGACCAGCGCGTCGTACACGGCGGCGACGTCCTCGAGCTCGGTGAGCCCGGGCCGGCCGGTGAGGGCGTCCCGCCAGGCGCTGCCGTAGCCGGTCGACCCGCGGTAGTTGACGTGCACGACCGCGTACCCGGCGTCCACGTAGGCCGCCCGGCGGGCGCGGTAGGAGTCGTCGTCGGCCGCCTCTGGGCCGCCGTGCACCAGGAACGCCGTCGCGTACGGCGCCGCACCGGCCGGGCGCACCACCAGCGCGTGGACGTCCCCGCCCGGGCCGGGCACCCAGCGGTCCTCCACCGGGTAGCCGGCCGGCGGCTCCTCGCCCGGTGCGGCCAGCACCACCGGTCCGTCGGCCCGGCGGACCACCGGCGGCCGCTCCGAACTCGACCAGGCCAGCTCCACGGTGCCGTCGGGGCGGGCGGTGGCCCCGCGCACGACGCCGCGCGGGGTGTCCAGCCGCTCCAGCGCCCCGCTGGCCAGGTCGTAGCGGTAGAGCTCGCTGCGGGCGGCGGAGTCGTGGCCGACCAGCAACGCCGACCCATCGGGGTACCAGCCGGCCGTCACGTCGCCGGGCAGGTCCAGCACGATCTCGGTCTCGGTGTCGGCGCCGACGTCCCAGATCAGCAGCTCCTCGCGGCCGCGCCGCTCGTGGCCGACCAGCAACCGCCGGTCCCCGGGCAGCGGGGCGAACTCCAGCGCGTGCAGGCCGCGGCCCTCGCCGTCCCACCTCTCGGCGACGACCGCGGGTGCGTCCTCGGTGGTGGTGTCGGTGCACAGCACCCGCAGCGCCGGGTAGCGCGGGTCGCCGTGCTCGGAGTGCGAGACGACCAGCAGGTCCTCGTCGTGGGTCAGCGCGTCGACCGACGCCGGGTCCTCGTGCCGGTAGACCACCCGCGGCGTCCCGCCGACCGGGGTCAGCCACAGCTCCGAGCCGTCGTCGGTGGAGCGACCGACGGCCACCACGGAGGTGCCGATCTCCAGCCCGGCGGGGTAGGCCGGTCCGACCTCGGGGACGGCGACGCGGTCGTCGCCGCCGGCGAAGGGCTGCACCATCCACACGCCGAACTCGTCGCCGTCGGTGTCGGCGAACCACCAGACGGTCTCGCCGTCCGGGGACAGGGTGCCGATCAGCGTGCCGTTGGCCCGGTCGGTGACCTGGCGGTGGACGTCGGTCGTGCGGTCCCAGGCGTACTGCTCCACCACGCCGCTGACGTCGGAGGAGTACAGGCAGCGGTGCGGGGCCTCCAGCGCCCAGTCCGGCAGGCTCACCCGGGGCGCGCGGAAGCGGGCCTGCCAGCGGGCGGTGACCTCCGGCGGCAGGGCCGGCGTGTACGGCGTCGGCGTCTCCGGGGTGATCACACCGGCCTCGACGGGAGCGGAGGTCGCGGGCTCGTTCACCGGCTCATCTTCCCCGACCCGGGGAACGGCTCCGGCGGGGGCTCGGCGCCCGATCGGGCCCCCGCGCCCGGGATCAGCCCGCGTCGATCTCGGCCGCCTCGGCGCCGCCGGCGGAGGTCCCGAGAACGACTCGGGGGCCGCCTCGTGGCGGCCCCCGAGAGGAGAGTCGGGGTGACAGGATTTGAACCTGCGACCTCGTCGTCCCGAACGACGCGCGCTACCAAGCTGCGCCACACCCCGAGGTGTGCGGCGACCACTGTACCGTCCCGCTCTCCGCGGCCCCTCTGCAGGGTCCCGCTGCGAGCTTGCGAGCGGTGGGGGGCAGAGGGGTCCTTCTTCAGCCCTGACGGGCGGTGAGGGAGATGAGCGTCGCCTCCGGCGGGCAGGCGAACCGGGCCGGCGCGTAGGGGCTCGTGCCCAGCCCGGCGGAGACGTGCAGCCAGGTACCGCCGGGGTTCCGCGCCGAGGGCTCGGCCCAGCGGTGCAGCCAACGGGCCCGGTCGCGGTCGATGCCGCAGTTGGTCACCAGCGCCCCGTAGAACGGCACCCGCAGCTGGCCGCCGTGGGTGTGACCGCACAGGAGCAGGTCGTGGCCGTCGGCGGCGAACCGGTCGAGCACCCGGGGCTCGGGGGAGTGGGCCAGCCCGATCCGCAGGTCGGCGGCGCGGTCGGCGGGGCCGGCGACGAGGTCGTAGCGGTCCCGCCGCAGGTGCGAGTCGTCGACCCCGGCGAAGGCGATCCGCCGCCCGCCGACGGTGAGCTCGCCCTGGGCGTTGGTGAGGTCCAGCCAGCCGCGCCGGGTCATCGCGTCGCGCAGGTCGCGCCAGGGCAGCGGGTCGCCGTGCACCCGCGCGTGCTCGCGCTTGAAGTACTTCAGCGGGTTCTTCGGCCGGGGTGCGAAGTAGTCGTTGCTGGCCATGACGAACACCCCGGGCAGGTCCAGCAGCGGATCGAGGGCCCGCAGCGTCCCGGGGACGGCGTCGTGCCCGGCCAGGTTGTCGCCGGTGTCGACGACCAGGTCCGGCTCGAGCTCGGCGAGCGAGGCCACCCACTCCTGCTTGGACCGCTGCCCGGCGGTCATGTGCAGGTCGGACAGGTGCAGCACGGTGAGCGGCGCGGAGCCCGGCGCGAGCACCGGGACGTCGAAGCGGCGCAGCGTCCAGCGGTTGCGCTCGTAGAGGGAGGCGTAGGCGATCCCCGCGCCCGCCGACGCGAGGACGGCGGTGGGGAGGGCTGTGGTCGCGCGCACGGTCGCCCAGGGTACGCAGCGCGCTGGCCCGGCCCGCCGTGCCAGGCTGGAGCCGTGCCCGACCTCAAGGACCGGCTGCGCGCCGACCTGACCACCGCGATGAAGTCCCGCGACGAGCTGCGCACCGCCACCCTGCGGATGGTGCTGGCCGCGGTCAGCGCCGAGGAGGTCGCCGGCACGCAGGCCCGCGAGCTGTCCGACGACGAGGTGCAGGCCGTGCTGCGCCGGGAGGCGAGGAAGCGCCGCGAGGCCGCCGACGCGTTCGCCGCCGCCGGCCGCGCCGAGCAGGCCGACCGGGAGCGGGCCGAGGGCGACGTGCTCGCCGGCTACCTGCCCGCCCAGCTGGCCGACGCCGACCTGGCCGCCCTCGTCGCCGACGTCATCACCCGCACCGGGGCCGGCAGCGTGCGGGACATGGGGCGGGTCATGGGCGTGGCGCAGGCCGAGGTCGCCGGCCGCGCCGAGGGCGCCCGGGTCGCCGCCGAGGTCCGCCGCCAGCTGGGCTGAGCCGGGTCAGCCGGCGGGCGTGCCGACGGCTGCGGCGGCGGGATCGGTGGCCGACGGGACGGCGGGGTCGCCCAGGACCTGGCCGGTCGCCGGGTCCGGAGCCGGAACCTGATCGGTGGGGGCCCGGTCGGTCGGGGCCTGGTCGGTCGGGGCCTGGGCCGCGGGGGCCTGGCCGGCCGGCGTCCCGGCGCCGGCCGCGTCCGCTGCCTGCTGGGGGCTGCCCGGATCGGTGGGCTGCTCGGCGACCGCGAGCGCCGGGCCGGCCGGCGGGAAGGGCACCATCGGCTGCCCGGTGAGGATGGGCGCCATCGCGTCGTGCCAGATCGTGGCGCCCTTGCCGCCGCCGAAGCCGCCGACGCTCCGGTCGGCCACCGAGTTGAACACCATCACGCTCGCGGCGTACTGCGGCGTGTAACCGACGAAGGCGACGGAGGCGTTGTTGTTGATCGTCCCGGTCTTGCCGGCGATCTGCTGCCCCGGGACGTAGGCGCGCGCCGCCGTCTGCCCCGGGTTCCCGGGTTCGACGTCCTTGCGCAGCATCTGGTTGAGCGTGGTGGCCACGCCCGGCGGGATCGCCTCCGGGGTGCAGCTGTCGCCGGTGACGACCGGCTGCCCGCCGTCGTCGGTGAGCGGCCGGCCGTCGTGGTCGAGGACGGCGGTGACCGGGGTCGGGTCGCACCGGGTGCCGCCGGCCGCCAGCGTGGAGTACGCGCTGACCAGGTCCAGCGGGCTGGTCGCGTCGGTGCCGAAGGTGAACGAGCCCCGGTTCTCCGCGATGATCGTGTCCGCCGGGTACTGGTTGGCGGCGTCGAAGTGCATGCCCATCCGCTCGGCCATGCGCACCGGCCCCTCGATCGAGCCCAGCTGGTCCTCGAGCGCCAGGAAGTAGGTGTTCGAGGACATGTACAGCGCCCGCTCCATGTCGAGCGTGCGGGGGTAGTTGTCGCCGACGTTCTCCACGGTGTAGGGAGCGCGGCCGTTCTTGTAGACCCGCGACGCGTACGGCTCGCTCGTGGTGATCACGTGGTGCGGGGAGAAGCCCTTCTCCAGCGCGGCGGCGGCGGTGAACACCTTGTAGGTCGACCCGGAGCCCTTGCTCGGGACGACGTTGAAGTTGACCGACTCGCACTCCGGCCCGTCGCACCCGAAGCGGCGGTTGTTGGACATCGCCAGCACGTGGCCGGTGCCCGGCTCCACCGCGGTGTAGACACCGACCAGCTCGTCGCCCATGGTCAGGGTGTTCAGCACGGCCTGGTCGCCGGCGGCCTGCACGTCGGGGCGCAGCGTGGTCTGGATGGTCAGCCCGCCGTCGTCCAGAGTGGACTGGGGGATGCCGAGGGTCTGGATCAGGTACTGCTGCACGTAGGCGCAGAAGAACCCGCCGATGGCGGCGTTGACGCACCCGTTGGGCGGGGCCTGCCCGGGCTGGACGGCGACCGGCGAGGCGGAGACCTCCTCGAGCTCCTGCTGGCTGATGTGGCCCAGGTCGAACATCCGCTGCAGCACCTGGTTGCGCCGGGCCTGCGCGTTCTCCGGGTTGCCGATCGGGTCGTCGTTGGCCGGGCTCTGCACCAGGCCGGCCAGCACCGCCGCCTGCGGCAGGGTGAGGTCGGCGGCCTCGACGCTGAAGTACCGCCGGGCGGCGGCCTGGATGCCGTAGGCGCCCTGGCCGAAGTACACGGCGTTGAGGTAGCGGGTGAGGATCTCGTCCTTGGAGTAGGTCTCCTCCAGGGCCAGCGCCAGCCGGGCCTCGCGCAGCTTGCGGCCGGGGGTCTGCTCGGTGGCCGCCTGCCGCTCCTCGGGGGTGTCCGCCGTCTGCAGCAGGGTCTGCTTGACCAGCTGCTGGGTCAGCGTCGAGCCGCCCTCGCGCACCGTGCCGGCCGCCACGTTGGTCACCAGCGCGCGCAGGGTGCCCTGCACGTCCAGCCCGTTGTGCTCGTAGAAGCGCGAGTCCTCGATGTCGACCAGCGCCTGCTTCACGACGTCGCTGATCCGGTCGCCGGCCACCGGCGTGCGGTTGTCCCGGTAGAACATCGTGATCAGCGACCCGTCGGCGGCGAGCACCCGCGTGTTGCCGGCCGGCGCGGCGTCGGTGAGCTCCACCGGCAGCGCGTCGAGCAGGGACGCGGAGTTGCGCGCGACCAGGCCGGCGCCCCCGACGAAGGGCAGCAGCAGGCCGGCGAGCAGCGCTCCGGCGAGGACGATCATCCCGGCGAGCTTGGCGAGGACCCGGGCGCGGGAGGGGGCGGCGGCAGACATCGCCAGCCACTGTATGTGGCGGTGCGCTCCCAGCCCGGAGCACTCAGCGACGGCGCGCGGGGAGGATGCGCCGGCGCGGCACGCCGGTCGGCGTGTCGTCGTCCGGACCGGTCAGCGCGTCGGCCATCCCGCGCAGCCCGTCGAGGTCGTGCACGTCCCCGGCGGCCGCTGGCACGGTGCGGACGGCGACCTGCGGGTGGGCGCTGGTGAACCGGTCGGCCAGCCGCTGCTCGCGGGCGGCGACGGTCATCCGCTCGGCGTGCACCCGCAGCGCGCCGGCGGCCAGCTCGGCGCCCTCGCCGCCGGCCTCGAGCACCTCCTCGGCGGCGCCGTCGGCGCGGGTGGCGGTCAGCGCGGTGGTCGCCGGCGGGTGCGTGCGGTTGAGCACCAGCCCGGCCAACGGCATCTGCTCGGCGGAGAGCCGGTCGACGAAGTAGGAGGCCTCCCGCAGCGCGTCGGGCTCGGGGGTGGCGACGACGACGAACCAGGTGCCCGGCCGGCGCAGCAGCTCGTAGGTGGCGGTCGCCCGCTCGCGGAACCCGCCGAACATGGTGTCCAGCGCGGCCACGAACGCGGAGATGTCGCGCAGCAACTGCCCGCCGAGGATCTTCGAGATGATCCGGCTGAAGAACAAGAACCCGGCGCTGGCGACCTTGAAGCCGGCCCGGCCGCCCGCGCGGGCGGGGGCGGTCAGCAGCCGGATCATCGTGCCGTCGAGGAACCGGCTCATCCGGTTGGGGGCGTCGAGGAAGTCCAGCGCCGACCGCGACGGCGGGGTGTCGACGACGATGAGGTCCCACTGCCCCCCGGCCCGCAGCTGGCCCAGCTTCTCCATCGCCATGTACTCCTGCGTGCCGGCGAAGGAAGAGGACAGCGCCTGGTAGAAGGGGTTGGCGAAGACCTGCTCCGCCCGCTCGGGGGTCGAGTGCGCCACGACGACGTCGTCGAACGTGCGCTTCATGTCCAGCATCATCGCGTGCAGCTCGCCCTCGGCCCCCGGGACGTCGACCCGCCGCGGCTCGTTGTCCAGCTCTCCCAGGCCGAGGGACTGGGCCAGCCGGCGCGCGGGGTCGATGGTGAGGACGACGACGGTGCGGCCGGCCGCGGCGGCGGCCAGCGCGAGGGCGGCCGACGTCGTGGTCTTGCCCACCCCGCCCGCGCCGCAGCACACGACGATCCGGGTGCTGGGGTCGGTGATCAGCTCGGCCAGGTCGAACGGGAGTGCCTCGGGCGCCGGGTGCGCCACCCGACGGGAGAGCCGGCGGTGCCGCCCGGTCGTCGTCTCCCCGGCCACCGTCCCCTCGGCCACCGTCTCCCCGGCCGCGGTGTCCAGCGGAGCCGCCTGGTTCACGCCGCCACCCGAGCCCGCACGTGGTCCTCCAGCCGGCCGGCGAGCTCGAAGATCGCGCCGAGGTCGATGGGGCCGGGGAGCAGGGGCAGCTCGACGGTCGGCCGGCCGAGCGCTTCGACCTCGTCGCGCAACTCGTCCTGGGCGGCCCACCGCCGGGCGTGCTCGACCGCCTCGGCGGCCAGCGCGTCGGCCAGCGCCGTCCCGTCGTGCACGTGCGCGGCGGCCAGGGCCGGGGCGAGCTCGGCGCCGGTCAGCCGGCCCTCGACGGCGCGGGTCAGGGCCTCCTCGGGCAGCACCGGCTCGGTCGCCATGTTCACGATGACCGAGCCGAGCGGCAGGCCGACGGCGCTGAGCTCGGCGATCGCGTCGGCGGTCTCCTGCACCGGCATGTCCTCGAGCAGGGTGACCACGTGGACCGCCGTCTGCGGCGACCGGAACACCGCCATCACGCTGTCGCTCTGCGTCTTGATCGGGCCGGAGCCGGCCAGCCCGGCCACCTCGCCGGTGACGTTGAGGAACCGGGTGATCCGGCCGGTCGGCGGGGCGTCGACGACGACGGCGTCGTAGACCGGCCGGCCGTCGGAGCGGCGGGTCACCGCCTCCTTGATCTTGCCGGTGAGCAGCACGTCGCGCAGGCCAGGGGCGATGGTGGTGGCGAAGTCGACCGCTCCCATCCGGCGCAGCGCCCGGCCGGCCCGCCGGAGGTTGTAGAACATCTCCAGGTACTCGAGGAGGGCCTCCTCGACGTCGATCGCCAGGGCCTTCACCTCGCCCCCGCCGCGGGCGACGGCCACCCGCCGCTCCTCGTAGGGCAGCGGCGGGGTGTCGAACAGCTGGGCGATGCCCTGGCGTCCCTCGGTCTCGACGAGCAGCACCTGGCCGCCGTCGGCGGCCAGGGCCAGCGCGAGGGCGGCCGCGACCGTCGTCTTGCCCGTCCCGCCCTTCCCGGTCACGACGTGGCAGCGCACGGGAACGGGATCAGGACTCACGTACAGCAGCCTATGAGCCGTTCGGCACCCGGGCCTCCCGCAGCCCCGTGCGTCCCGCCACACCCCGGCCCTCCTGCAGGCCGAAGGACCCCTCGAAGGACCCCTCGAAGGACCCCTCGAAGGACCCCGTCCTCCTCACCCCTCGCCAGCTCGGGGCGAGCCTCGGGACGGGGCCGTGGGGGCAGGAGGGTCCTCCGCCTGCGCTAGCGTCGCGCCCATGAGCGAACCGGCCCGCGTCAGGTGGGAGTACGCGACCATCCCGCTGCTGATCCACAACACCAAGGCCATCCTCGACTCCTGGGGCGTCGACGGGTGGGAGCTGGTCACCGTGCTCCCCGGCCCGGCCGGCGCCGACCAGCCCGTCGCCTACCTCAAGCGCCCGGTGGGCTGACCCCGCGATGACCGGCCCGCAGACGCAGAGCTGGCACGCCCGGTTGGCCGCACTGGGCATCCGGCTGCCGGCGGTGGCCGCACCGGTCGCCGCCTACGTCCCGGCCGTGCGCAGCGGCCAGCTCGTCTACACCTCCGGGCAGCTCCCGTTCATCGACGGCGGGCTGCGCCGCACCGGCAAGGTCGGTGGCTCGGTGGACCCCGAGGACGCCGCGCACGACGCCAAGGTCTGCGCGCTCAACGCCCTCGCCGCGGTCGACGACCTGGTCGGGCTGGACTCGGTGGCCCGGATCGTGCGGGTGGTCGGCTACGTGGCCAGCGCGGAGGGCTTCACCGGCCAGCCGCGGGTGGTGAACGGGGCCAGCGAGCTGCTGGGCCGCGTCTTCGGCGACGCCGGCCGGCACGCCCGCAGCGCCGTCGGGGTGGCCGAGCTCCCGCTGGGCGCCCCGGTCGAGGTCGAGCTGACCGTCGAGCTGAGGTGACCGCTCCCCGCCAGGCCGCGACGGTCCTGCTGCTGCGGGACGGCACGGCCGGGCTCGAGGTCTACCTGCAGCGGCGCACCCGCGGGATGCCGTTCGCCGGCGGGATGACCGCCTACCCCGGCGGCGGCGTCGACCCCCGCGACGGCGACCTCCAGATCGCCTGGGCCGGCCCGCCGCCGGCACACTGGGCCCAGGCGTTCGGCTGCGACGAGCGGACGGCGCGGGAGCTGGTCTGCGCCGCCGTCCGGGAGACCTTCGAGGAGGCCGGCGTCCTGCTGGCCGGGTCCGCCGACGGCACCGACGGGGTGGGCGGGGTGGTGCCGGACGTCTCGGGGGACGACTGGGAGGCCCAACGGCAGGCGCTGCTGACCCGCGAGCTCTCCCTCACCGAGCTGCTCGCCGACCGCGGCCTGGCGCTGCGGTCGGACCTGCTGCGTCCCTTCGCGCACTGGATCACCCCGCCGGTGGAACCCCGGCGCTACGACACCAAGTTCTTCGCCGCGGCGCTCCCCGTCGGGCAGGAGGCGCGGTACGTCACCGGCGAGGCCGACGAGGCGAGCTGGCTGACCCCCGCCGACGCGCTGGGGCAGATGTCCGCCGGCACCCGGCCCATGCTGCCGCCGACCATCCACACCCTCGGCCAGCTCGAGCCGTTCGCCGACGTGGCCGCAGCGCTAGCCGGCTCCCCGCCGGAGCCGCTGCACCCGATCAGCCCCACCTTCGCCGACGAGCCCGACGGTCGCTGGGCGGTGCTGCCCGACGGCACCCGCATCCGGATGGTGGTGCCGCTTCCCTCGTGACCCTCCGGGTCACACCGCGGCCCGGTGCCGTCCCCGACCTGCTGGGAGCCCGACCGTCGCGTCCGGCGGGGACCCTGCGGGCCCGCCACCGGCCACGACACACCGCGGCCCGGTGCCGTCCCCGACCTGCTGGGAGCCCGACCGTCGCGTCCGGCGGGGACCCTGCGGGCCCGCCACCGGCCACGACACACCGCGGCCAGGCGTTCAGCGGGCGCGGCGGCGCAGGCGGTCCTCGTCGAGGATGACGACCGACTTGCCCTGCAGCTGGATCCAGCCGCGGTGCACGAAGTCGGCCAGCGCCTTGTTGACCGTCTCGCGGGAGGCGCCGACCAGCTGGGCCAGCTCCTCCTGGGTGAGGTCGTGCCTGACCCGCAGGCCGTCACCCTCCCGGCTGCCGAACCGGTCGGCCATCTGCAGCAGCGCCTTGGCGACCCGGCCGGGGACGTCGGTGAAGATGAGGTCCGCCACGGAGTCGTTGGTACGGCGCAGCCGGCGGGCGAGCACGTGCAGCAGCCGCTCGCCGACCTCGGGGTGGGCCTCGATCCACGGCCGCAGCACCGTCTGCGGCATCCGCGCCAGCTTGACGTCGGTGACGGCGGTCGCGGTCGCGGTGCGCGGCCCGGGGTCGAACACCGACAGCTCGCCGAACTGGTCCGACGGGCCCATGACGGCCAGCACGTTCTCGCGCCCGTCGGGGGAGCGGCGAGAGAGCTTGATCTTGCCGGAGATCACGATGTAGAGGCTGTCGCCCGGCTCGCCCTCGTTGAAGACAACCCGGCCCCGAGGGAGCGTCACCGTCTCCAGCCGGCTGGCGACCGGGCCCACCGCCTCCTCGGGCAGCCCCTGGAAGAGCCCGGACTGGGCCAGCACCTCGTCCACTACGCGTCCTCTCGCACGACCACAGGGGAGCGCCGACCCCCGGCGCGTCCCGGCCGGCGCACATCCTCTGGGCAGCGCCGTCCACGGTGAGTCTACGGGGCTGTGCCCACCGTCACCCGATCGGTGCGACCCCGACGGGTGAGGGGCCGTCGTCGGACGGCGGCCCCCTGCAGGGTCCCGCCGCGAGCTCGCGAGTGGTGGGGAGAGAGGGATCCTTCTTCAGAGGAGAGGCGACTCGGGCTCCCGGCGCACGCGCGCGGCGCGCCGCCGGCGCCAGCGGGCCATGGCCCGGCGGATCCCCGAGGTGGCCAGTGTGTCGACGTCCCCGGGGCTGGCGGTGGACAGGAACTCGGCCACCTCGCGCGGGCCCGTGGGTCGGCGCAGCGGCTCCTCCACCCGCTCCATGACCAGCAGGAAGGCGATGACCAGCGGGGGGAACAGGATGACGATGAGGGCGACCACCGTGTCCTCCTCTCTGTCCTCGACGCAGGACGCGGAGCGGGCCGGCCGGCTCGCGCACGCACTCGGTGGGTACCCCGAACCGCCGCGCGGGACGCCTGGGCGCCGACGGTTGCGATGATGGCACGGGGCCGGCACGGTCAGCCGGTCCGCCTACCCTCGACCGCGTGTCCTCGCCGGCCTACGCCCGCCCCGTCCCGCCGCACGCCCGGCGCGCCGCCGCCCGCGGTGGCTCGCCGTACGACCCGGAGGAGACGCCGCTGGCGCGCACCCGCCGGGCCCGGCGGATGGCCCGCGAGCTGGCGGCGCTGCACCCCGACGCGCACTGCGAGCTGGACTTCGAGAACGCCTTTCAGCTGCTGGTGGCCACCGTGCTGTCGGCGCAGACCACCGACAAGACGGTCAACAAGGTCACGCCGACGCTGTTCGCGGAGTACCCGGACGCGTACGCGCTGGCCGGGGCCGACCGCACCGAGCTGGAGGAGGTCCTCAAGCCCACCGGCTTCTTCCGGGCCAAGGCCAACTCGCTGCTCGGCCTGGCCCGGGCGCTGGTGGAGCGCTTCGACGGCGAGGTGCCCGGCCGGATGGCGGACCTGGTCACCCTGCCCGGCGTCGGCCGCAAGACCGCCAACGTCGTCCTCGGCAACGCCTTCGGCGTTCCGGGGCTCACCGTGGACACCCACTTCGGCCGCCTGGTGCGGCGGTTCGGCTGGACGGCGGAGGAGGACCCGGTCCGGGTCGAGGCCGACGTGGCCGAGCTGGTCCCCAAGCGGGACTGGACCATGTTCAGCCACCGGGTGATCTTCCACGGCCGCCGGGTCTGCCACGCGAAGAAGGCCGCCTGCGGTGCGTGCGGCCTGGCCCGGTGGTGTCCCTCCTACGGCATCGGCCCGACCGACCCGGCGGTCGCCACCACGCTGGTCAAGACCCCGGCCGCCTCCGACACCGAATGAGCGCCCGCCCGTGTCGGGCCGCGGTCGCCTGCGCGGTCGTGGCGCTGCTGGCCGGGTGCGGATCCCGGGACGCGGCGGACGGCCGGGGCGCCGTCACCGCGCCCTCGACGGCGGCGGCGACGAGCACCACGGCCCCCTGCCCCCAGCAGCCCGACACGCCGGCCTCGGGCGGCGAGGTGCTCGCCGACGTGACCGTGGACTGCCTCGGCGGGGGACGGTTGGCCCTCGGCCGGGCGCAGGGCGTGCCGACGGTGGTCAACCTGTGGGCCAGCTGGTGCGGGCCCTGCCGGGAGGAGCTGCCGATCGTGCAGCAGCTTGCCGACGCCGCCGGCGGCCGGCTGCGCGTCGTCGGCCTGGTCACCAAGGACACGGCGGCCAACGGCGCAGCCTTCGCCGCGGACGCCGGGATCACCATGCCGACCGGGGTCGACGCCGAGGGCGACCTGGCCGACGTGCAGGGCCTGCGGGGGCTGCCCTACACCTACCTGCTCCGGGCCGACGGGTCGGTCGCGCACCTGCAGCTGCGCCCGGTCACCTCGCTGGCGGAGCTGGAGGGCCTCGTCGCCGAGCACCTGGGGGTGACGCTGTGACACCCGGCCGGCACGACGACCTGCCGGACTACCTGCGCCGGCTGCTCGCCGCGGGCGACGACCTGCCGCTGCGGCACCGCATGCCCCGGCCCACCGCGACCGCCCGCCGCTCGGCGGTGCTGATCCTGTTCGGCGAGGGCCCGCGCGGTGCCGACGTCCTGCTCATCGAGAAGTCCGCGCACCTGCGCACCCACGCCGGCCAGCCGGCCTTCCCCGGCGGCGGCGCCGACCCCGGCGACGACTACCCGGTGGGCACCGCGCTGCGCGAGGCCGAGGAGGAGGCCGGCATCGACCCGGACGGCGTGCAGGTGCTGGCCACGCTGCCGGAGCTGTTCCTCGGCCCCTCGGACAACCTGGTCGTCCCGGTGGTGGCATGGTGGGACGACCCGCGCGAGGTCGGCGTCGGCGACCCCCGCGAGGTGGCCCGGGTCGCCCGGGTGCCGCTGGCCGACCTCGCCGACCCGGCCAACCGGTTCCGGGTCCGCCATCCCGCCTCCGGCTACGTCGGCCCGGCGTTCGGGGTGGCCGGCATGGTCGTCTGGGGGTTCACCGCGGGGCTGCTCGACGCGATCCTCGAGGCGGCCGGGCTGGCCCGACCGTGGGACACCTCCGACGTGCGACCACTGCTCACCCTCGGTGCGCGCCGGCCGCAGCTGCCCGGCACGCTCGACCCCACCGAGGACGAGCACGCCGCCGCGCCGACGGTGGCCGACCCCGCACCCGACGGGCTGCCGACGCGTACGGTTCCCCCCCGATGAACGGCAGAAGGACCTCCTTGCCCCCCGTGAAGGACCCCCCTCCCCCCCACCACTCGCAGGCTCGGTGGCCCCGTCCCGGGTCCCGCCCTGAGCCTCCGACGGCCCCCTTGCAGGGTCCCGCCACGAGCCCGCGAGTGGCGGGGGGCAAGGGGGTCCTTCAAGGGGAGGATGGGGTCCTTCGGCTGCAGGGGGGCCGGTCGAGGCTCGCGGCGGGCCCCTGCACGAAGGCCGCCGTGGTCGTCGCCGGGGTGGTCCTGGTGGTCGGCGTGCTGGCCGGCTGCGGCGGTGGGTCCGGCGAGGCTTCGGCGCCGTCGTCCGGGCCGGCCGTCGGCACGGTGACGACGGCGCCGGACGGCGTCCAGGAGGTCACCCTGCACACGCAGGACGACTACGTGTTCTCCCCCGACCGGTTCACCGTGGCGCCGGGGCGGGTCCGGTTGACCGTGACCAACGTCGCGGAGCAGCTGACCCACAACTTCCGCTTCTCGCCCGGCGGGGGACCCGAGCCGATCCAGCCGGAGATCCCGCTGCTGGCGCCGGGGGACAGCCGCACCATCGAGTTCACCGTGACCGCGCCCGGCGAGTACGGCTTCGAGTGCAGCTTCCACATCCAACTGGGCCAGGTCGGCACGATGACCGTGAGCGGCTGAGCACCGGTGTCGGTCGTCGACGTCGTCCTCATCCTCCTCGCCCTGGCCTTCGCGTTCTCCGGTTTCCGGCAGGGGCTGATCGTCTCGGCCGCGTCGTTCTTCGGCTTCTTCGGCGGCGCGGTGCTCGGAGCCCAGTTGTCCGGACCGGTGGCCGACCGGCTCGACGGCTCGCCGGTCACCCGGGTGTTCGCCGCGTTGGTCGTCGTTCTGGCCGGGGCGCTGCTGGGCCAGGTGCTGGCCGGGGCGGTCGGCCGCGCGGTGCGCCGGCGGGTCACCTGGCAGCCGGCCACGGTGGTCGACTCGGTGGCCGGCGCGGTGCTCTCGGCGGCCGCGGTCCTGCTCGTCGCCTGGATGGTGGCCACCCCGCTGGCCACCGCGCCGTTCCCACAGGTGGCCGGCCAGGTCCGGCAGTCGACGCTGGTGCAGGCGGTCGACCGCACCGTCCCCGACGGGGTCCGGGCGGTGTACGACTCGCTGCGCGAGGCCATCGACCGGCGGGGGCTGCCCGACGTCCTCGACCCGCTGACCCCCACGCAGGTCCCCGACGTCCCGGCGCCGGACCAGGCGCTGCTGGCCGACCCGGTCGTGGACTCGGTGCAGGGCTCGGTGGTGCAGATCAGCGGCGTGGCCCCGTCCTGCTCCCGGCAGATCGACGGCTCCGGCTTCGTCTACGCGCCCCAGCGGGTGATGACCAACGCGCACGTGCTCGCCGGCGTCACCGACCCGGTGGTCAGCGCGGAGGGCGAGGAGTTCGACGCCACCCCGGTGTACCTCGACGAGGAGACCGACATCGCGGTGCTCGCCGTCCCGGGTCTGCCGCAGGTGCCGCTCACCTTCGCCGCCGCGCCGGTGGGCTCCGGCGCCGACGCGATCATCATGGGCTACCCCGGCGGCGGTGACCTGTTCGTCGGGCCGGCGCGGGTGCGCGACCGCGGCGAGATCAGCGGGCCGGACTTCCGCGACACGCAGACCGTGGTGCGCGACGTCTACGCCCTCTACGGCGAGGTGCGGGCCGGCAACTCCGGCGGCCCGCTGTTCGATCGCACCGGCCACGTGCTCGGCGTGGTCTTCGCCTCGGCGATCGACGACCCGCTGACCGGTTACGCCCTCACCAACGCCGAGGTCGCCGGCGCCGCCCAGGCCGGTCAGGCCGCGACCGCCGAGGTCGCCACCGGCGCCTGCGAGTAGTAGGAGGACCCCGTCCTCCCCACCCTTCGCGGGCTCAGGGCGGGGCCCGGGACGGGGCCACACCTGGAGGGGGCCGACGTCACGCGGCGGCCCACCGGACCAGGGCCCGGCTCACCTCGTCCGGGTCCTCCTCGTGCGGGAAGTGGCCGACGCCGGGCAGCTCGCGCCACTCGTAGGCGCCGGCGACGTAGCGGCCCGACCCGCGGGCCGACGACGGCAGCACGCAGGGGTCCAGGGCGCCGTGCAGCTGCAGCGTCGGGGCCGTCACCGGGGCGGCCATCCGGCGGGCGTAGCGCAGCCCGTCGGGGCGCAGCTGGGAGCGCCCGGCCCAGCGGAAGTACTCCATCGAGCCGTAGGCGGCCTGCGGGATCCGGGCGGCCGAGCGGTAGCGGGCCACGGCCTGCGCGAAGTCGGCGGTGGAGGTCCAGGCCGGGCCGGCCCAGCGGCGCATGAACTCGGCCACCGGGTCGTCGTCGGCGCGGGTCAGCCGCCGCTCGGGCAGCCGGGGCAGCTGGAAGCCCAGGACGTGCCGCAGCGCCCGCCGCTGGGCGCCGTCCCGGAGCGCCGCGCGCAGCTGCCGCGGGTGGGCCATCGACAGGACCACCAGCCTGCGCACGCTGCGGGGGTGCAGGGCGGCCATCGTCCAGGCCACCAGCCCGCCCCAGTCGTGCCCCACGACGACGGCGTCCTGCTCACCGAGGGCGCGCACCAGGGCGGCGACGTCGGAGGCCGCCGTCGGCAGGTCGTAGCCGCGCGGCGGCTTGTCGCTGCCGCCGTACCCGCGCAGGTCCGGGGCGACGGCGCGGAAACCGGCCGCGGCCAGCGCGGGCAGCTGCGCCCGCCAGGTCCACCAGAACTGCGGGAAGCCGTGCAGCAGCAGCACCAGCGGGCCCTCGCCGGCCTCGGCGACGTGCAGCCGGACCCCGTTGGCGGAGAGATCCCGGTGGGTCCAGGGGCCGGGCAGCAGGACGCTGGTGGCGTCCGGCGGCTCCTCGTCGGCGAGGGTCACCGGGACGGCGAGGGGCGCCGGGGCGGCACGGCCCCGTTCAGACGGTGTAGTTCTCGCTGCCGCGCAGCTGCACCCGCCCGTTGCTCACGGTCGGCACGTCGCGGCGGCGCTCGCCGGGAGTCTCCCGGTGGACGACCTCCGGCAGGTCGCGCAGCGTCTCGATCGTCCGCTCGGGCTTCTCGATCTTCTTCAGCTGCTGGCGGCCGATCAGGGCGGCGATGCCGGCGACGACCGCGAGCAGGACGAAGACGATGAGGTAGGAGATCCAGCGCGCCAGCCCGAGCCAGGTGAGGAACTCGGCGATGGTGACGAACAGGAAGATGCCGGCGAAGGCCAGCAGAACCCCGGCGGCGGCGAACGAGGCGGCCCCGATGCCGGCCCTCTTCGCCGACTTGCCGACCTCGGCCTTGGCCAGCTCGATCTCGCTGCGGATCAACGTCGAGACGTCGGCCATCGCGCTCTGCACCAGCGCGCCGATGGAGGGTTCCTCCGCACCGGTGGCCCGATGCTGGGACGGGCTCGACGGAACGCTGTGGGCCACGGGGCACCTCCTGGGGTCTTCGGCTGGTCAGGGGAATGGTGCCCCATGATCACTGACTCCGCGTCCCGGCATCCTCTGACCCGAGGCATGGGAAGCGATACCGGCGGTTTCGGCCGCCACACGCGTGTATTGCCTCCCATGCCTCGGTCGGCCCCCTCCAGGGCACCGCCCCGAGCGTGCGAGGGGTGGGGAGGACGGGGTCCTTCTCCGAGGGGTGGAGGCGGGGGTCCTCTCAGTCGTCGGACGACGAGGTGGCCGGCAGCTTGTCCTTGATCAGGCTCATGACCGAGGAGTCGGTGAGCGTGGTGACGTCGCCCAGCTCCCGGTCCTCCGCGACGTCGCGCAGCAGCCGCCGCATGATCTTGCCCGAGCGGGTCTTCGGCAGCTCCTGCACGACCATGATCTGGCGGGGCTTGGCGATGGGGCCGATGTCCTTGGCCACGTGCTGGCGCAGCTGCTGGACCAGGTCGTCGCCGGAGTCCTCCCGCCCCAGCTGCTCGGCGTCCCCGCGCAGGATGACGAAGGCGACGATGCCCTGCCCGGTCGTCGGGTCGCTGGCGCCGACGACCGCCGCCTCGGCCACCGTCGGGTGGGCGACCAGCGAGGACTCCACCTCGGTCGTGGAGATCCGGTGTCCGGAGACGTTCATGACGTCGTCCACCCGGCCGAGCAGCCAGATGTCGCCGTCGGCGTCCTTCTTCGCGCCGTCCCCGGCGAAGTAGACCTCCCTGCCGAAGCGCGACCAGTAGGTGTCGACGTAGCGGTCGTCGTCGCCCCAGATGGTGCGCAGCATCGCCGGCCACGGCTCGGTGAGCACCAGCAGGCCGGTGGTGTCGTCGCCGAGCTCGTTGCCCTCGTCGTCGACGACCTTGGCGCTGATGCCGGGGAGCGGCGTCTGCGCCGAACCGGGCTTGAGGGTCGTGACGCCGGGCAGCGGGGTGATCATGTGCGCCCCGGTCTCGGTCTGCCACCAGGTGTCCATGACCGGGCAGCGGCCGCCACCGATGTGCTCGTGGTACCACAGCCAGGCCTCGGGGTTGATCGGCTCACCGACCGAGCCGAGGACGCGCAGGCTGGAGAGGTCGAACTCGGCGGGGATGTCCTCGCCCCACTTCATGAACGTGCGGATCACCGTGGGCGCGGTGTAGAGGATCGACACCTCGTAGCGGTCGATGATCTCGAACCAGCGGCCCCGGTGCGGGGTCTCCGGCGTCCCCTCGTACATGACGCTGGTGGCCCGGTTGGCCAGCGGCCCGTAGACGATGTAGCTGTGACCGGTGACCCAGCCGACGTCGGCGGCGGTCCAGAAGACGTCGGTGTCGGGCTGGAGGTCGAAGACCGCCCAGTGGGTCCACGCGACCTGGGTCAGGTAGCCGCCGCTGGTGTGCATGATGCCCTTGGGCTTCGCCGTCGTCCCGGACGTGTACATGATGTAGAGCGGGTGCTCGGCGTCGAACGCCTCGGGCGTGTGCTCGGTCGACTGCCGATCGACGACGTCGTGCCACCACAGGTCGCGGCCCTCGGTCCAGTCGACGTCCTGCTCGGTCCGCTTCACGACGACGACGTTGCGGACGGCGCCGCTGCGGCTCACCGCGTCGTCGACCGCGGGCTTGAGCGCGCTCGCCGCGCCGCGGCGGTAGCCGCCGTCGGCGGTGATGACGAGGACCGCGCCGGAGTCGTCGAGCCGGCTGGCCAGGGCGTCGGCGGAGAAGCCGCCGAAGACGACCATGTGGACGGCGCCGATGCGGGCGCAGGCCAGCATCGCGATCACCGTCTCCGGGATCATCGGCATGTAGACGGCGACCCGGTCGCCGGCCTGCACGCCCAGCTCGAGCAGGGCGTTGGCGGCCTTGCACACCTCGTCCTTCAGCTGGGCGTAGGTGATGGTGCGCCGGTCGCCGGGCTCACCCTCCCAGTGGTAGGCGACCTGCTCGCCGTGGCCGGCCTCGACGTGCCGGTCGACGCAGTTGTAGGCGACGTTGAGCCTGCCCCCGACGAACCACTTGGCGAACGGCGGGTTGGTCCAGTCGAGGACCTGGTCCCAGGTCTGCTCCCAGGTCAGCCGCTCGGCCTGCCGTGCCCAGAAGGCCAGCCGGTCGCGCGAGGCCTCCTCGTAGACCTCCGGACCCACGTTGGCCCGGGCGGCCAGCTGCTCCGGCACCGGGAACCGGCGGCTCTCCAGCTCGGTCGACTCGCTCATCCGACTTCCTCCCGTTCTCCGCGTCGACGGCCACGCCGGCCCGACCCGGCGCCGCGGGCGGCGCGACGTGCTCTCCGCCACACCGTATGGCCCCGGCCGTCCCGCGTCCGCCTCGGGCGGCGTCACGCCGCGCGGGCCGGCTGGGCCCGGCGGAGCGGGGCGGCGAGACTGGCCCCGTGACGGCGGGAGCGCAGGCGCAGGTGGCCGCCCGGGTGCCCGGCGCGGCGGCGCTCGGTCTGCTGCCGCCCCCGTCGGCGCGGCTGCTGCCGGCCACCGTGCTCACCGACCCGGACTGGACCGCCGAGCGGCTGGCCGGACTCGGGGTGCGCTACGCCGTCGACGACCGGGCCGTCGACGACCGGGCCGTCGGCGACCGGCGGGTGCTGGCGACCGTGTGGTGGTACTCGGCGTCGTCGGTGCTGCTCACCCCCGCGCTGGCCGGGCTGGCGACGGGACTGCCGCTGTCCGCGCGGCTGGCCGACACGTCACTGGCCGTGCTGGCCGGCGGGACGCCGGTGGCCGCCGTGTCGTCGGCTTCCGGCGGGGACCTCGCCGGTCAGCTGCGGGAGACCCTCTCCACCGTGGTGGGCGCGGTGGCCGCGGCCGGCGAGGTGCGCCCGCGGCCGCTGTGGGCGATCGCGGCCGACTCGCTGGCCAACCGGCTGCTGGCGATCGGCCGCGCCCTGGGGGAGGTGCCGCGGGTGACCGCGCTGGCCGGGCCGCTGGCCGTCGCCGTCGGTGCGCCGCTGCCGGTGCCCCGCTACGTCGACGTCGCCGGCGTCCGGTTCACCCGGCGGGTGTCGTGCTGCCTGCTGTACCGGCTGCCGCCCGAGCCGCTGTGCACCTCCTGCCCGCGCCGTCCCCCGGCCGAACGGCGGGTGCTGCTCGAGGACACCGCGGAGCGGATGCGCTGACGCCGACCGGGTGCCCGGTGGAGTGCGGACGCAGGAGACCTGCGTCGGGGCGCTCCGGTCAGGGCAGGAACAGCATCGTGTCGCCGTACTCGTGCCACAGGTAGCCGCCGGCGACGGCCCGCGCGTAGGCGTCGGCCACCAGCGCCCGCCCCGCCACGGCCTGCAGGAGCAGCAGGTGGCTGGCGTCGGGGGCGTGCAGCCCGGTGAGCAGGCCGGTGACGGCCCATACGGGGCGGTCGGGGTCCAGCACCAGGTCGGTCCAGCCCTCGGCCGGCCGGGTGACGCCGTCCTCGCCGGTCGCCGTCTCCAGCGCCCGGGTGACCGTGGTGCCCACGGCGACGACCCGGCGCCCGGCCGCCCGCGTGCCGTTCACGAGCCGGGCGGTGACCTCGGGCACCCGGAACCGCTCCGGCGCCGGCGGCTCGTGCAGCTCGGGGCTGGAGACGCCGGCGTGCAGCACCAGCGGGACGACGGGGACGCCGCGGGCCATCAGCCGCACCAGCAGGCGGTCGGTGAACGGCCGGCCGGCGCTGGGGTTCTCCGCGCTGCCCGGCTCGGTGGCGTAGACGTTCTGCGCGTCGGCCAGCGGGACGGCGCCGTCGAGGTACCCGTAGCGGATCGGCTGCCCGTGCCGCGCCAGGTGCTCGACCGCGGACACGTCCGGCTCGGTCCGGGCCCGCCACAGCCGCGACGGCCGCGCCGGGTCGGGGAAGCCCTCGACCAGCCGCAGTCGGACGCCGCCGGGCAGCTCGAGCGCGGTGCCGGGCTCCACTCCGCGGTCGGGGCCGTCGTTGCCGGGACGGCGCACCTCCACCACCCAGTCGCTGTCGTCGAGCGTGGTGGAGACGTGCAGCGGGGTGAGCACTCCGTCGGCGCGCCGGACGTCGAGGCGGGCGGGCAGCGTCGCGGAGGTGTTGACCACGACCAGGTCGCCGGGGTCGAGGACGTCGGGGAGGTCGCGGAAGACGGCGTCGCGGACGTCCCCGGGCCGCACGACCATCAGCCGGACGCCGTCGCGGGCCAGGCCGCGGCGCTCGGGCGGGGCGGGAGCCTCGGCGCCCATGACGGGCGCGCTCACCGGCCGGCCTCCGCGGTCGCGGCCAGGTCGGTTGCCCGGTGGCGGCCGCTGGGCAGCCCGCCGTCGACCAGCCGCAGCAGCGCGGGGACGACGGTCCGCGGGTCGGGCAGGCCGGTCGCGTCGGGGTCGGCCGCACGGTGCATCTCGGTGTCCATGTCGCCGGGGTCGACGGCGTAGACCCGCAGCGCCGGGTGTTCGACGGCGAGGACGGCGGTCAGCTGGTCGAGCGCGGCCTTGCTCGCGCCGTACCCGCCCCAGCCGGGGTACGCCTCGACCGCGGCGTCGCTGCTGACGTCGACGACGCGCCCGCCGGCCCGCTCCAGCGCGGGCAGCACCGCCTGCAGCAGGGCCAGCGGGGCGACGGTGTTGACCGCGAGCACCCGCTCGAAGGCCGCCACCGGCAGGTCGGCGAGGCGGGGCAGCGGCGTCGGGCCGAGGTCGCTGGCGTTGTTCACCAGCAGGTCGAGGCGCTCGCCCACGGCGGCGGCGAGGGCGGCCCGGTGGGCGGGGTCGGTGACGTCGCCGGGGATCGCGGTGACCAGGTCGGGGCGGGGGAGGGCGGCGACGGTGGCGGCGAGGCGGTCGGGGTCGCGGCCGTCGAGGACGAGCCGCCAGCCGCGGCGGCCGAGAGCCTCGGCGAGCGCGGCGCCCAGGCCGCGGGACGCGCCGGTGACGAGTGCGGTCGGAGGTGTCATGCCGCCACGGTCTTGCTTCACGTGCACTTGAGGTCAAGAGTTGGAGTGAACTCGAGATGGGAGGGTGCCGTGGCCGAGCTGCTGACGATCGGGCAGGTGGCCGAGCGGTCCGGCGTGGCCGCGTCGGCGCTGCGCTACTACGAGGCCCAGGGGCTCATCGCGGCGTCCCGCACGGCCGGGGGCGCCCGCCGCTTCCCGCGCAGCGTGCTGCGGCGGCTGGCGTTCGTCCGGGCGGCGCAGAACGTGGGCCTGTCGCTGCCGGAGGTCCGCGCCGCGCTGGCCACGCTGCCGGAGGGGCGGACGCCGTCGGCGCGCGACTGGGCGCGGCTGTCGGCGGGGTGGCGGGACCGGCTGGACCAGCAGATCGCGGCGTTGGTCCAGCTGCGGAACGGGCTGTCGTCCTGCATCGGCTGCGGTTGCCTGTCGCTGGACCGGTGCGCGCTGTCCAACCCCGGCGACGTCGCCGGCTCCGACGGGCCGGGGGCGCGCTGGCTGTCCCCGGCGCTGCGCCGGGTGCCGCCGGTCTCGAACGCCGGATGACCCCTGCGACCGACGCGGGCCGAGGTGTCCTCCGGCCGTCGCCGGGTGATGATCGGCCGGTCGGCGTCGACAGGGAGGGTCGCCATGACGGTCATGCCCGCCGCGTTCTTCGGCCACGGCAACCCGATGAACGCCCTCGAGGAGAACCGCTACACCGGGGCCTGGCGCGCGTTCGGCGAGGCGGTGCCGCAGCCCCGGGCGATCCTCGTGGTCTCGGCGCACTGGTACGTGCACGCGACCGCGGTGACGGCGATGCCGCGGCCGCGCACCATCCACGACTTCTTCGGCTTCCCCCGCGAGCTGTTCGACGTCCGCTACGACGCGCCGGGCCTGCCCGAGCTGTACGAGGAGGTCGCCGACGTCGTGCACCCGACGTGGGTGGGCGCCGACGTCGACAGCTGGGGCATCGACCACGGCACCTGGTCGGTGCTGCGGCACGCCTTCCCGGACGCCGACGTGCCGGTCGTGCAGCTGTCGATCAACGCGCTCAAGCCGGCCGACTACCACCTGCAGCTCGGCGCCGCGCTCGCCCCGCTGCGGGAGGACGGCGTGCTGGTCGTCGGCAGCGGCAACGTCGTCCACAACCTCGGCGGGGTCAGTCGGGAGATGCCGGACGCCGGGTTCGACTGGGCGCGCCGGTTCGACGAGCAGGCGCGGGAGCTGATGCTCGACGAGCCGACCGAGGTGGCCCGCCTCGACGGGCACCGCGACTACGACCTCGCCGTCCCCACCCCCGACCACTTCCTGCCGCTGCTCTACGTGGCCGGGGTGGCCGGCGCGACCAGCACGACCGCCGACGTGCTGGTCGACGGCTACGCCTACGGGTCGCTGTCGATGACCGCCTACACCGTCGGCATGACGCCCCCGCGCGCCGAGGGCAGCGGGTCGGCCGCGCCGCTGCCCGAGGAACCGCCCGCCGACGGCGCCAACATCTGAAGTCAGCCGGTGGCGGCGTCGCTGATCCGCGGGAACGGCCGCGTGGAGAAGACCACCTCGACCGGCAGGCCGAAGAACTCCGCGATGCGCAGCGCCAGGTGCAGGCTGGGGTTGTACTCGCCGCGCTCGAGGTAGCCGACCGTCTGGTAGTGCACCCCCAGGGCGTCGGCGAGCTGGCGCCGGGTGACGCCCTGCTCGGCACGCAGCAGCGCGATCCGGTTGTAGACGGCGTCCCCGGTCCGGTCGCCGGTCACCGCACCCACTGCAGCGCGGCGTCCCGGGCGGCCGCGACCTGGGAGCCGGACTGCCGTCGTGCCATCCGCCGCAGCACCACCGGGGCCACGAGCAGGTCGGCGACCGCCCAGGCGGCGAGCACGAGGGCGACCTGGCCGGACCGCCACGACCCGCCGAGCTCGAGGGAGGCCGCGGCGTCGGGCAGGAACGCCGAGCGCATGCCCAGCCCGATCCAGTACGTGGGGAACACCTGCGCCACCGCCTGCACCCAGCCCCACAGCGCCTGGACGGGGAAGAAGATGCCCGAGATCGCCGTCACCACGACGACCGGCAGCATCCCCCAGGTGCCGACCTTCTGCGTGTCCGGTATCACCGCACCCAGGATCATCCCCAGCGGCAGGGTGGCCAGCAGCCCCAGGACCAGCACCCAGACGACGGTGAGCCACCCGCCGCCGCCAGCCGGCACGACGTCGTCGAAGAGCAGGGCGCTGGGCACCAGGACGATCAGCAGCAGCGGGACCGTGCCGAGCGAGTGGTACACCAGCTGCCCGGTGACGTAGCCCTGCATCCCGTGCGGGAGGGCCTTGTGCCGCAGCAGCGTGCCGTCCTCGCGCTCCATGGCCAGCGCGAAGGCCGGGCCGATCACCACGTTGAACGCGACCAGGGCGGCGAGGATGCCGGGCAGGGCGACCGTCGGGTAGAGCAGCGACGTCCCCTCGACCGGGTCGTCGCGGTTGAACCACAGGTAGGTCAGCGTGCCCAGCCCCACGACCAGGTAGAAGGCCTGGTCCTGCGGGCTGCGCTGGCTCTGCGTGAACTCCGTCCAGCCCCGCTGCAGGCCGAGCCGGACCGCGTACGACGCACCGGGACCGCTCACCGGGCCACCTCCTCCAGCTCGGGCCGGACGCCGGACTCCTGCCGGGCGACCATCGCGATGTAGGTGTCCTCCAGGCTGGCGCGGGTCGAACCCGGCGGTGGGCTCGTCGAGGAAGAGCAGGTCGGGGCGGCCGACGATCCCGACCGCGACGTCCAGCCGCCGGCGCCGTCCGCCGGAGAGGGTGGCGATCTTGCGGTCGGCGTCGTCGGTGAGGCCGACGGTCTCCAGTAGCCGGTCGACGTCGTGGGGGCGGGGCCGCTCCGGCGTCGAGTAGGGCCGGTAGTAGCCGCCCAGCTGGGTGAGCAGCCGGCGCGGCGTCCAGCGGGCGTGGTCGCGCCACGACTGCAGGACCACGCCGACCCGCGCCCGCCAGGCGTCGGCGGCCCGGGCCGGGTCGGTGCCGAGCACCCGCACCTCGCCGGCCGACGGCAGCCGGAAGCCCTCGAGGACCTCGATGGTCGTCGTCTTTCCCGCGCCGTTGGGGCCGAGCAGGCAGACGACCTCACCGGGGTGGACGTCGAGGTCGACGCCGGTGAGCACCTCCTTCGGGCCGTAGCTCATCCGCAGGCCGCGGACCCGGACGACGGGCTCCTGCCTGAGTGGTCCCACCGGGTGCTCGAGCGCCATCGGACACCGCTCCTCACTGAGGGCCCTCGGAACCCGTGATAGTAGTTCTGCTACATCGATAGCAGAAGTCTTGTCTGCATCCCGCCCCGACTAGCGTGACCGGGGAGTTCCGCGGGTGACGGGAGGCCGCGCGATGGCGGGGGTCCGCTGGCTGACAGCGCTGGTGCCGCTGACCAGCGCCGCGCTGGTGACCACCGGCGTCCTCGACCTCCGTGCCGGCCTGCTGGTCGCCCTGGCGCTCGAGGCCGCTCTCGCCGTCCTCCTGCTGGTCGAGGCCGTGCCGTTCCGGCGGGCGTACCGCGTCGCGCGCCGGACCGGGGCCGGACGGCTCGCGGCCGCCGTCGTCGGGGCCGAGGCGGTCTGGCCGCCGGTGGTGGTCCGCCTGGCGCGGGCGGAGGTCGGGATCCTGCGCTTGCTGTGGTGGGCCGTGCGCCGGCGGGAGGACGTCGGCCCGGGCGACACCGCGCTCGGTTACGCCGGCCGATTCGGTGTGGTGCTCGTCGTCCTGACCGTCCTCGGCGTGCTCGAGACCGGCGTGCTGCACGTGCTCGTCCTGTGGGAGACCGTGCGCTGGGGGCTCGTCGTGGTGTCGGTCTACGCGCTCGTGTGGAGCGTCGGCTTCGCGTCCTCGCCGCGGCAACACCCGCACCTGCTGCGCGACGGGGAGTTGGTGCTGCGCTCCGGGCACCTGCACGCCTTCGCCGTCCCGCTGTCCGGCCTGGTCGCGGCCCGGCGCAGTGTCGTGAGCGACCACCGGCGCACCGTCGTCCACGACGGCGAACGGCTGGTCGTGTCGGTCATGGGCGACCCCAACGTCGAACTGCGCCTCGATCCGCCGGTGCGGGTGGCCGGCCGGGAGGGGCCGGTGGCCCGTGTCGCGTTCTGGGTCGACGATCCGCAGGCCGTCGCCCGGCTGCTCCACGACCGCACCGTCCCGGTCGACCACTGACGTCCCCGCGGGAACGTCGGCCTCTTGAGCCACCTCCATGTGCAGGTTGTCGACCTGCGGTTCTGTCACTCTCTCGGCTCAGCCTTCGAACATGTGTTCGAGGACGAGGAGGGTGTGATGGCCGAGGAGCCCGAGAGCGGGCAGCTGTCGCTGGGTGAGCTTGCGGCCCGGATCACCAGCGGGGCGGTGCGGCTGGCCGCGGCCACCGCGGCCTGGCTGGCGCTGGTCGCGGAGTTCGACCGCCGCGAGGGCTGGGGCGCGGTCGGGATTCGCTCGTGTGCGCACTGGCTGGCCTGGCAGTGCGGGCTGTCCCCCGGCGCGGCCCGCGAGCACGTCCGCGTCGCCCGGGCGCTGACCGTCCTGCCTGCGGTCGCCGGGGCGTTCGCCGCTGGGCGACTGTCCTACGCCAAGGTACGGGCACTGACCCGGGTGGCCGAGCCGGCCACCGAGGCCACCCTGCTGGAGCTGGCGCACCAGCTGACCGCCTCGCAGCTGGAGCGGGTGGTCCGCGAGTGGCGCCGATCCGACCGGGTCGATGACGCGACCGTCGCCGTCAAGCGGCGCTTCGAGCACTACTGGGACGACGACGGGATGCTGCACGTGCGGCTGTGCCTGGACGCCGAGCAGGGGACGACGTTCCTGGCCGGGGTGGAGTCCCTGGCCGAGCGCACCGCCCGCCGGGAGCGGGCCGCCGCCAAGCGGGAGGACGCCCGGCGGGAGCGGGACGCGACCACGCGGGATGGTGCCGATCCGGACGGCGCCGAGCTGGCCGAGGACGACGAGGTGGCTCTGACCCGGGAACGGACGACCGAGCGCCGCTGCGCCGCGGTCGCGGCGCTGGCCGCCGCCGCGGCCGAGGCCGACCGCCGCGCCGGGGACCCGCCGCGGCGGGAGGTGGTGGTGCACGTCGACGCCGCGGTGGTTGCCGAGGACGCCGCCGCCGGCCGCGCCCACCTGGCGGGCGGGCCGGCGCTGCACCCCTCGGACGTGCGGCGCATGCTGTGCGAGGCCACCGTGGTGACCATGCTCGAACGCGGCCGCGAACCACTGGCCGTCGGTCGCGCCCGCCGCCTGGCCACCCGCGCCCAGCGCCGGGCGCTGCACCGCCGCGACGGGGGTTGTGCCCGTCCGGGCTGTGCGGAGACCCGCATCGAGCGGCTGCACGCCCACCACTTGCGGCCCTGGCTGGCCGGCGGGGGCACCGATGTGGCGAACACGGTGCTGCTGTGCGACGTCGACCACGGCCTGGCCCACGACCTGGACCTGAACATGACCCGCCGGGACGGGGTCCTGGTCATCACCACCCCCGATGACCGGCGGGTGTGGGGAGCGGCCGACGTGGTCTTCCACGACGGGGTGGCCGGGCTGGCCGCCGGAGTCGACAACGGGCGGGGCACCGGTGTCCAACCGCTCGACACCACCGTCGCACGCCGCCCGGAGGCAGCGTCGAGGCCGATGGCATCGCCGACCGCAGGCATGACGGCAGCTGGAGGCGCGGAGGCGTCGACACCCGTGTCGTCGCTCACCCGGCTGCTGTTCCCCGACCGGGCACCCGACCTGCCCGACGCGATGCACGCGGGCGGCGAACCGATGGACCTGGCCTACGTCGTCGGTGTCCTGCTGGCCAACCGCGACCTGGAACGCCGCCTCGCCGCCGAGAACGCCGTCCGGCTGACCGCCGTGGCATGACTGGAAGCCGTCGGCGTTCCCGCGGGAACGCCGACGCACGATTGATCAGTGCAGCGGGCCGACCGGCGTCGCCACCTTCATCCGTCGCCAGCGCAGCTCCAACGAGATCATGGCCAGCAGCGCGTTGAGGCCCTTGATCTTGTTGTAGCCGTAGCCAGCGCCCTGCTTGGCGTAGCCATGGGCTTCCCGCATCGTGTCGTCCAGATCCAGGTAGGTGACCTGGTCCGCGCCGGGCAGCAGCGGAGTGCTGTTGGCCAGCGCGGTCAGGAACGCGGCGGCGACGCTGTCGAGCTGGCGGACGTGGCCGAAATCGCCCAGCCCGCAGGACTGCGCCAGCGCCACCACCGGGGCCAGGCCGCCTGCCGACACGAGATTCGGGTCATCGAACATCGCCGACAACGTCGACGAACCGTGAGACAGTCGCATCCAGCGGATGCCCTTCTGTGTGGACCGTTGTGACCTTCGACAAGCCACATCCTTCCTGCTCAGAGGGGCATCCGTGCGTTACGACCCGTCCTCGGCCGCCATTCTGACGGTGGATCCAGGCTGAGGCCGGCTGCCGTGGCCTGACCGCTGACGTTCCTGCGGGAACGCGGACGCCGGTCCGTCAGCGCGGCAGGCCGACCTCGGCGGCCAGCCGCACGACCTCGCCGACCACCCAGACCGCCGGCGGGCGGATCCCCTCGTCGGCCAGCGTCTGCTCCAGCCCGGCCAGGGTGGTGCGCACGGTGCGCTGGGTCGGCGTCGACCCGTCGGCGACGACGGCCACCGGCGTCTCCGGCGCGCGGCCGTGCTCGACGAGCGCCGCGGCGATGGCCGGCGCGGTGTCCACGCCCATGAGGACGACCACGGTGCCCCGCAGCCGCCCGAGCGCGGCCCAGTCGACCAGCGACTGCGGGTGCCCCGGTGGCACGTGCCCGGAGACGACGACGAACTCGTGGGTCAGCCCCCGGTGGGTGACCGGGATGCCGGCCAGCGCCGGGACGCCGATCGCGCTGGTCACCCCGGGCACCACCTCGACCGGGACACCGGCGGCCGCGCACGCCTCCAGCTCCTCCATGCCGCGGCCGAAGACGAACGGGTCGCCGCCCTTGAGCCGCACCACCCGCCGACCGGCCTGGGCGTGCTCGACCAGCAGCGCGTTGATCTGCTCCTGCGCCATGTACCGGCCGCGCGGCAGCTTGGCGGCGTCGATGACCTCGACGTCGGCCGGCAGCGAGGCCAGCAGCGACTGCGGCGCGAGGTGGTCGGCGACCACGACGTCGGCCTGCGCCACCGCCTGCTGCCCGCGCACCGTGATCAGCCCCGGGTCGCCCGGCCCGCCGCCGACCAGGACGACGCTGCCCGGCCGCCCACCCGGGACCTCCCGCGCCGCGCGGTCGCGGATGGTGCCGTCGGTGAGCCCGGCGACGACGGCGTCCCGGACGCCGACCGCCCGCTGCGGGTCCCCGCCGCCGTGCACGCCGACGACGAGGTCGCCCTGCCGGCCCACGGCGGGGGTCCAGACGCTGGACGCCGACCGGTCGTCGGCGCGGGCGCAGAAGAGCCGCGACCGGTCGGCCTCCTCGGCGACCGCGGCGTTGACCGCGGGGTCGTCGGTGGCGGCCACCGCGTACCAGGCGCCGTCGAGGTCGCCGGGTTCGTAGCGGCGGCGCACCCAGGTGACCGCGCCCGGCTCGACCAGCGCCTCCAGCGCCGGGGTGACCTCGGGGCTGACCACGGTCACCCGGGCGCGGGCCTCGAGCAGACCGGCGACGCGCCGGTGGGCGACCTGACCGCCGCCCACGACGACGACCCGCCGGTCGAGCAGCCGCAGGCCGACCGGGTAGACGACCCCGCTCGCGGGGTCGACCGGCGTCGCGTTCACGACTTCTCCGTCACCCCGGCCGAGTCGAAGGTGGCCACCTCGCGCAGCGCCCGAGCCGCGCTGGCGACCAGCGGCAGGGCCAGCAGCGCTCCGGTGCCCTCGCCGAGGCGCAGGTCCAGGCCGAGCAGCGGCCGCAGGCCCAGCGCGCGCAGCGCGAGGGCGTGACCCGGCTCGGCCGAGGTGTGACCGGCCAGCGCGTGCCCCAGCGCCGCCGGGCACAGCGCGGCGGCCACCAGGGCGGCGGAGCCTGCGATGACCCCGTCGAGCAGCACCGGCACCCGCGCGGCCGCGGCACCGATCACGAACCCGGCCAGGGCGGCGTGCTCCAGGCCGCCGACCTCGGCCAGGACGGCCAGCGCGGCCTCCGGCGTCCCGGGCCGTTCCGGTACGCGGGCCACCGCGCGGCCGACGACCTGCACCTTGCGGGCCAGCGTGGCGTCGTCCACGCCGGTGCCGCGGCCGGTCGCCTCGGCCGGGGTGGCGCCGGTGAAGGCGCACACCAGCGCGGCCGAGGCGGTCGTGTTGGTGATCCCCATGTCGCCGGTGACCAGGCAGGCGGAGTCGGCGGCCAGCTCGGTGGCCACCTCGACGCCGACCTCGACCGCCCGCCGCGCCTCGTCGAGGGTCATCGCCGGCCCGGCGGCGAGGTCGGCGGTGCCCGAGCGGACCTTGCGGCGCAGCAGCGCCGGGTTCGGCTCGACGGCGTAGGGGGTGGCCACCCCGACGTCCACGACGACGACGTCCGCACCGAGCTGGGCGGCGAAGGCGTTCACGACCGCGCCGCCGCGGGCGAAGTTGGCCACCATCTGCGCGGTGACCTCCTGCGGCCAGGGGGTGACCCCCTGGGCGTGCACGCCGTGGTCGCCGGCGAAGACGGCGACCACGGCGGGGGTCGGCAGCGGTGGCGGGCAGGCGCCGGCGGTGCCGGACAGCTGCGCGGCGACGTCCTCGAGGACGCCGAGGGAGCCCGGCGGCTTGGTCATCCGGTCCAGGCGGTCGCGGGCGGCGCGCTCGGCGGCGGCGTCGCGCGGGCGGACGGCGGCGACCGTGTCGCCCAGCAGGGTACCGGCGAACGGGACCGGGGCCGGGTCGGGTGGGTTCACGGAGCGGCTCAGCGGATCTCCTCGGGGACGGCGGGGGCCCGCGGCGCCGATGCCGGGGGAGCTGCGTCCTCCAGGATCGCAGCGAGGTCGGCGGCGAAGGCGGCCGAGGTCGCCGGGTCCCGGACGGCGACCCGCAGGTGGTCGGCGTCCAGGCCCGGGAAGGTGTCGCCGCGGCGCACCGCCCAGCCCCGCGCGCGCAGCCGCTCGCGCACCCGCGCGCCGTCGGGTACCCGCAGCAGCACGAACGACGAGCGCGGCCTGCCGACCACCTCGGCCCCGGCCGGCAGCGCGGCCAGCAGGGCGGCCCGGTGGCCGGTCAGCTCCCGCGCCGCCGCCTCGGCCTCGGCGCGCGCGGCGGCGGTCGTGCACGCGGCCAGCGCGGCCAGCGCCGGCGTGGACACCGGCCAGTGCGGCTGGTGCGCGCCCAGTGCGGCCACCAGGTCCGGTGGTCCGAGGGCGTAGCCGACCCGCAGCCCGGCCAGCCCCCACGTCTTGGTCAGGCTGCGCACCACGAGCAGACCGGGCAGGTCACGCCGAGGCGCCAGCGACGCCGGCTCGCCGGGCACGGTGTCGGCGAACGCCTCGTCGACCAGCAGCACCCGCCCCGGCCGGGCCAGCGCCGCGACGTCACGGTGCGGGTGCAGCACCGAGGTCGGGTTGGTCGGGTTGCCGAGCACCACGAGGTCGGCGTCGTCGGGCACGGCGGCGGGGTCGAGCCGGTGGGCCGGTGCGGCCAGGAGCAGCCGCTCGACGGGGTGGCCGGCGGCCCGCAGCGCGGCCTCCGGCTCCGTGAACGACGGGTGGACGACGACCGCGCGGCGGGGCGTGAGCGCCCGCGCGACCAGCGTGAACGCCTCGGCGGCGCCGGCGGTGAGCAGCACCTCGTCGGCTGGCCGGCCGTGCGCGGCGGCGACCGCGGCGCGGGCCGGCCGTGCGTCGGGGTAGCCGGCGGCGTCGTCGAGGGCCGCGTGCAGGACGGCGCGCAGCCACGGCGGCGGCGTCCCCGCGCGGACGTTGACGGCGAGGTCGACCAGGCCGGGCGCGAGGTCGTCGTCCCCGTGGTGGTCCAGGTCCGTCACCCCGCCACCGCCACGGTCACCCGGCCCACGACTGTCCGCCCGACGAGGAGCTGTCCGCCGCCGAGCAGCGCGGCGGCCTCGGCGACCGAGGGTGTGCCCACCGCCGCGGCCACCCGCGCCGACGGGGCGGCCACCGGGACGGCGGCCAGCGCCTCCACCGGGTGACCGGTCAGGGTCCAGCCGCGGGCCGCGGCGGCGGCCACGACCCCGGGTTCGGCGGCGCGGACGTCGAGGGTGGCCAGCCGCACGCCGGCTCGGTCGTCCCCGGCCGAGGACGGTGGTCCTGCCGTGCTCGGCCGTCCGGTCCGCGGAGTGGTCGCCTCGAGCGCTGCCAGGACGGCGTCCACCGCGGCCAGCACCTCCGCGGCGGACACCCCCGGGCGCGCGCCGACGCCGACGACGGTCACGGGGTGGCCCCCTGCGGCAGTGCGGCGAGCAGCTCGGGGGCGTCGCGGGGCAGCGCGCCGTCGGGCAGCAGGCCGAGAGCGCGCAGCCGGGCGCCGACGGTGAGCGCCCACGGCCGGTCGAGCCGGGCGCGGGCGAGCAGGGCGTCGTCGCCGAGGACGTCGGCCGGTGCACCCTGCACCACCGCGCGGTCGACGACGACGGCCACTTCGTCGGCCCAGCGCAGCGCCAGGTCGACGTCGTGGGTGCTCATCACGACGGTGGAACCGGAGGTCTGCAGCCGGTCCAGCGCGGCCAGCGCCTCGGCGACCGCGGACGGGTCGAGTCCGGCGGTGGGCTCGTCGAGCAGCAGCACGCAGGGGCGCATGGCGACCGCGCCGGCGATCGCGACCCGTTTGCGCTCGCCGTAGGAGAGCTGGTGGGTGGGCCGGGCGGCCAGGGCGTCGACGGCCAGCAGCGCCAGCGCCTCGGCGACCCGCTGCCGGACGGCGTCCTCGGGCAGGCCGAGGTTGAGCGGGCCGAACGACACGTCCTGGGCGACCGAGGCGGAGAACAGCTGGTCGTCGGGGTCCTGCAGCACCAGCTGCACCTCAGCCCGGTGCGCCCGCAGGCCGCGGCGGGTGTGCGCCAGCCGCTGCCCGTCCAGCGCCACCGTGCCGGCGGCCGGCTGCAGCGCCCCGGACAGGCAGCGCAGCAGGGTGGTCTTGCCGGAGCCGTTGGCGCCGAGGACCGCCAGCCGGCGTCCGGCCGGGACGGTGAGCGAGGCGCCGTCGAGCACCCGGCGGCCGCGCTCGTAGCCGGCGACCAGGCCCCGGGCGGTCAGCGTGCGGTGGCTCACGCGAGCGCCGTGCCCGCGACGACGAGGCTCAGCGACACCAGCGCGGCCAGCCCGGCGACGCTCGCGGCGAGGAACGCCCGGGACGACGGCAGCGCCTCGGGCAGCACCCGCAGGCCGGTCTCCATGCCGCGGCCGGCCAGCCCCTCCTGCAGCCGGCGGGCGCGGTCCCAGGACCGGGTGAGCACCGCCGCGGCCAGCGCCCCCGACGAGCGGTAGGAGCGCCGCCAGGTCGAGTGGCCCATCCGCGCCGTCTGGGCCTCGCGGATGGTGGACAGGCTGGCCAGCAGGACGAAGAGCAGCCGGTAGGTCACCGCGGCGACCTCCACGACGGCCGCCGGCACCCGCAGCGCGCGCAGCGCCGGCAGCAGGTCCGACACCGGCGTGGTGGTGGCCAGCAGCAGCACCGCGGCGCCGCCGGCCAGCGCGTGCCCCACCAGCGACCCGGCCTGGGCCGCGGCGTCCGGGGCCCAGCCGACGCCGTCACCGTCCACCCGGACCACGGCGGTCAGCGCACCGACGGCGACGAAGGCCAGCGGCCAGCGCACCGCCCGGCCGAAGGTGCGGGCCGGCACGCGGGCCGGGCCGAGGGCGAGGGTGACGGCGGTCAGCCCGACGAGCAGGCTGCCCGGCCAGGCCGGCAGGACCAGCGCGCAGCCGACCAGGCCCAGGCAGAGCAGCAGCTTGTCGGCGGGGGAACGGCGGCGCCAGGCGCTGGCCCAGGCGGCGTCGTCGACGGCCAGGCCGCTCACGTCGCGCCGTCCTCCCGCGCCGGGCCGGCCCGATCGCCGTCCGCCCGCGCCCGCTCGGCCAGCCGGCGGCCGCGCAGCCGGCCCAGCACGTAGCCCAGCACCCCGCCGCCGAGCGCGGCCTGCAGCGCGAACAGCCCCGACTCGACCTCCGACGACGACGGGGTGAACACCGAGGAGAACCAGGGCCGGTAGTCCGGGTCGCCCTGCTCGACGACCGCGGTGACCTGGCTGTCGGTGCCCGAGTAGTCCGACCGGCCCCGGTCGAGCGCCAGCGGGACGGCGAACAGCGCGACCACGCCCAGCACCAGCAGGACGGTGACCAGCCGCCGGCGGCTCACCGGGCCTCCTCCGGCTGGGGCGCGACGACGCCGAGGCGTTCGAGGTCCGGGCGCGCGTTGGCGAGCAGCGCCCGGAACAGCAGCACGCCGAGCAGCCCCTCACCGACCGCGAGCGGGACCTGGGTGAGCGCGAAGACGCCGAGGAACTTCGCCGCCGCACCGGGGAAGCCGGTCGCGGCGTCGGGGTGCGCCCAGGCCAGCTGCAGCGCCGTCGTGACGTAGGTGGCCAGGTCGGCCAGCGCCATGGCGGCGAAGACGCCCGGCAGCAGGCCGCCGCCGAGCCGGCGGGTCAGCCGGTACGCGCCGTAGCCCACCCACGGCCCGACGACCGCCATCGAGAAGGCGTTGGCGCCCAGCGTGGTGAGCCCACCGTGCGCCAGCAGCAGCGCCTGGAACAGCAGCACGACCGTGCCGAGCAGCGCCATGACCGGCGGCCGGAACAGGACCGCGCCGGCGCCGGTGCCGGTCGGGTGGCTGGAGCTGCCGGTCACCGACGGCAGCTTGACCGCGCTGAGCACGAAGGTGAACGCCCCCGCCGCGCCGAGCAGCAGCGTCGACTCCGGGTGCTCGCGCACCTCCCGGACGACGGCGCGGGCGCCGTGGGCGACGAACGGCGCGGCGGCGAGCGTCCAGCCGATCGCGTGCGCCGGCGGCAGGAACCCCTCAGCGATGTGCACGTCCGGCCCCTTCCGGAACGGCGGCCGCGCAGGCCGCGGCGAACCGCTCGGCGAGGACCGGGGAACCGGCCCAGTCCAGGTGCAGGTAGGACGCGTGCACGCTCCCGGAGACGAACCCCTCCGGCCCGGCACCCGACCACTGCCAGGCTGGCGCCGCCCCCGCGGCCGGGGTGACGACGGTGCGGTGGAACTCGTGGCCGCGCACCCGCGTGCCGGCCGGGGCGAGCACGGAGTCGGTGAGCGCCACGGCGGCGCGGTAGCCGAGGGTCAGCCGCGGGGACATGACCGCTTCGGCGTCCAGGACCCCGCACATCGGGACGCCGTCCAGGCTGCGGGCCAGGTAGAGCAGTCCGGCGCACTCGGCGGCGACCGGGCCGCCCCGGGCGGCCAGTGCGGCCACGTCGGCGCGCAGCGCGGCGTTGGCCGACAGCTCGGCGGCGTAGACCTCGGGGAAGCCGCCGCCGACCACCAGCCCCGTGGTGCCCTCGGGCAGCTGCTCGTCGCGCAGGGGGTCGACCGTTCCCACCTCCGCGCCGGCGGCGGCGAGCAGCTCGGCGTTCTCCGCGTAGCCGAAGGTGAAGGCCGCACCCCCGGCGACGGCGATCCGCGGCCGGCCCTCGACCCGGGCCACCTCGGCGGCGGGGTCCCACGGGACGGCGTCCAGGGCGGGGGCCGAGCGGGCCAGCCGCAGGACGGCGTCCAGGTCGACGGCGGCCGCCACCACCGCGCCGAGCCGCCGGACGCTGGTCAGCGCCTCGGCCGACCGTTCGGCGGCCGGCACCAGGCCCAGGTGCCGGGAGGGGGTGGCCAGCTCGTCCAGCCGCCGGATGGCGCCCAGCACCGGCACCCCCGAGCCGCCGAGCGCGTCGCGCAGGATCTGCTCGTGCCGGTCGCTGCCGACCCGGTTGAGCACCACCCCGCCCAGGCGCACCCGCGGGTCGAAGGTGGCGAAGCCGTGCACCAGGGCGGCGACGCTCTGCGCCTGCGCGGAGGCGTCGACGACGAGCACCACCGGCGCGCGCAGCAGCCGGGCGACGTGCGCGGTGGAGGCGAACCCGGGCTCCACCGACGGGTGCGTGGCGCCGTCGAACAGGCCCATGACCCCCTCGACGACGGCGACGTCCGCGGCCCGCGCCCCGTGCAGGAACAGCGGCACCACCCGCTCCTCGCCGACCAGCACCGGGTCGAGGTTGCGCCCGGGCCGGCCCGCGGCGAGGCCGGCGTAGCCGGGGTCGATGTAGTCGGGGCCGACCTTGTGGGGGCTCACCGCGAGCCCGCCGGCGGTCAGGGCGGCGACCAGGCCGGTGGTGACCGACGTCTTCCCGGCGCTGCTCGCCGGCGCGGCGATCACCACGCGCGGGACGGCGGTCATGCGCGCCCCCCGTCGATCATGGGGTTGTTGCCGGCGACACGCGAGGACACGCCGGCCTGGGCGGCAACAAGCCCATGATCACGGCCGACGGGGACGGGCGGGCTCACCACTCGATCCCCCGCTGGCCCTTCTGTCCGGCGTCCATCGGGTGCTTGACCTTGGTCATCTCGACGACCAGGTCGGCGGCCTCGACCAGCTCCGGGTGTGCGCCCCGCCCGGTGATCACCACGTGCTGGCTGCCCGGGCGGCCCAGCAGCGTCTGCACCACGTCGTCGACGTCCACCCACCCCCACGTCATCGGGTAGGTGAACTCGTCGAGCACGTAGAAGCGGTGCGCCTCGGCGGCCAGGTCGCGCTTGATCTGCGCCCAGCCCTCGGCGGCGTCGGCGGCGTGGTCGACCTCGCTGCCCTGCCGCCGCGACCAGCTCCACCCCGAGCCCATCTTGTGCCAGACGACGGGGGCGCCCTCGCCGGTCTGCTCGTGCAGCCGGCCCAGCGCGGTGAGCGCGGTCTCCTCGCCGACCCGCCACTTGGCGCTCTTGACGAACTGGTAGACCGCGACCGGCCAGCCCTGGGTCCACGCCCGCATCGCCATGCCGAACGCCGCGGTCGACTTGCCCTTCATCTCGCCGGTGTGCACCGCCAGGATCGGCCGGTTGCGCCGTGCCCTCGTGGTCAGCCCGTCGTCCGGGGTGACGGCCACCTGTCCCCTGGGCACTAGTCCTCCTCGCTGGCGCTCGTCGGCCGAGTGCCTCGGCATGCTCTGCTCATGGGTGAGCTCGCACGCTCGCTCACCTAGGCCGCCTCCCGCACGCTGCGCACGGTCGCCGCCAGCGACTCGGCGGCCAGCTCCTCCGGCCGCAGCGTCGGCGCGCCCAGCGTGGCCCCGAGCGCCCCGGCCAGGCCCAGCCGCACCGGCCCGCTCTCGCAGTCGACGACGACGCTCGCCGTCCCGGCCGCGGCCAGCAGGGACGCCGCCCGGTGCGCCTCGCCCAGGGCGTCGCCACCGCGCGGCCCCGTCGCCCGGCCGTCGGTGACGACCACGAGCAGCGGACGGCGCCGCGGGTCGCGTACCCGCTCCACCCGCAGCGCCTCGTGCGCGCGCAGCAGGCCGGCCGCCAGCGGCGTGCGGCCTCCGGTGGGCAGCTCGCGCAGCCGGGCCGCGGCGGCCTCCACCGACCAGGTGGGTGGCAGGGCCAGCTCGGCGCCGGTGCCGCGGAAGGTGACCAGGCCGACCTTGTCCCGCCGCTGGTAGGCGTCGAGCAGCAGGGAGAGGACGGCGCCCTTGACCGCGGCCATCCGCGACCGCGAGCCCATCGAGCCGCTGGCGTCGACGACGAACAGCACCAGGTTGCCCTCGCGGCCCTCGAGGGCGGCCTGGCGCAGGTCCTCGCGGGCGATGCGCAGGCCGGGGCCGGTGCGGCCCCGGGCGACCTGGTGCGGCGCGGCGGCCAGCACGGTGCCGATCAGGTGCAGCCTCGTGACCGGGCCGCGCGGTCGCACCGCCCCCACGACGCGCCCGTGGTCCGAGCGCGCGCGCGACCGCCGGCCGGCCGCGCCCGCGCCGGTGCCCGGCACCTCCAGCCGCCGGGCGCGGAACGGGGCGGTCGGCGCCACCGCGGCCCGGTCCGGCGCGGCCCCCGGAGCGCGGTCGCCGTCCCCGGGCATGGGATCCGATACCTGCGTCTCCGCGCCTGAAACGGGTGCATCGCTTCCCATGCCTGGGTCGGGCGGGGGAGGCGCGCCGCCGCCACCGCCGCCGCCGTCGGGGCCGGGGTCCGGGTCGTCCGGGCGGGAGTCCTCCAGCGCCTGCTCGAGGGTCTGCTCGTCCAGGCCGGGCGCGTCGAACGGGTTGCGCCGCCGGCGGTGGGGCAGGGCCAGCCGGGCGGCCACCCGGACGTCGTCCTCGGTCACCTCGTCGCGGCCGGACCAGGCGGCGTGCGCGATCGCGGCCCGGGCGGTGACCAGGTCTGCGCGCAGCCCGTCGACGTCGAAGGCGGCGCACACGGCGGTCACCTGACGCAGGGCGTCGTCCCCGAGCACCACCCGGGGCAGCCGCTCACGGGCCGCGGCGATCTGCCGGGCCAGCTCCGACTCGGAACCGGCCCAGGCCGCGGCGAACCCCGCCGGGTCGGCGTCGAAGGCGAACCGTCGGCGCACCACCTCGGCGCGCTCGGCCGGGTCCCGGGGCGCGGCCACGTCGACGGTCAGCCCGAACCGGTCGAGCAGCTGCGGGCGCAGCTCGCCCTCCTCCGGGTTCATCGTGCCGACCAGCAGGAACCGCGCCGCGTGCCGCACCGACACGCCCTCGCGCTCGACGTAGGCGGTGCCCAGCGCGGCGGCGTCGAGCAGCAGGTCGACCAGGTGGTCGTGCAGCAGGTTGACCTCGTCGACGTAGAGCACGCCGCGGTGCGCTGCCGCGAGCAGGCCCGGCTCGAAGGCCTTGACGCCCTTGGTCAGGGCCCGCTCGAGGTCCAGCGAGCCGACGACGCGGTCCTCCGACGCGCCGACCGGCAGCTCGACCAGCCGCGCCGGGCGGGTTCCCCCTGGGGCAGCGGCGTCGTGCGGCCCGTCGGGGCAGGCCGGGTCCGGTGCGGCCGGGTCGCAGGCGAACCGGCAGCCGGCGACGACGTCCACCGGCGGGAGGACGGCGGCCAGCGCGCGCACCGCCGTCGACTTGGCCGTCCCCTTCTCACCGCGGACGAGGACGCCCCCGACGGCCGGGGAGACGGCGTTGAGCAGCAGGGCCAGGCGCATGTCGTCCATGCCGACGACGGCGCCGAAGGGATAGGTCACCAGACCTCAGGTCCTCTCCCCGGGTGTCCGCGCCCGGAGGTGGCAGGGACGACGGCGGGAGTCTCCTGGCTCCCGGATCAGCGTCCGGCCCCGGCCTTCCCGCCCCGAGGGGCAGTGGCCGTCGGCGGGGTCGGACTCCCCGGTCACAGTGGCGGGACCGCGCCGGACTCGCACCGGGCTTCCTCCACTGCCGTCGCTGTGGCGGCGTCATTCGACCACGGCGCGACGGCGGGCCGACAGCCCCCTCTGCCGTTCCCTCCGCCGGACGCCCCTCGGACGGGATCACTTGACGAGGCGGAAAGGAACCGCCATCCTTTCCGCTGTGGAAAGCAACGACCTGACCGACCCCGCGGCCGCGGCCGCCGACCTCACCGCGCTCCGGGACGCCCGGGAGGCCCTGATCGAGCGGGTGCAGCCGCCCTGGTGGTACTCCCCGGCGACCGGCGTCGTGGTCTTCCTGCTGCTGGGCTCGATCTCCCTGCACGGCGTGGGGCCGTGGCAGTTCGTCGCCAGCGGACTCGGCCTCGCCCTGCTGTGGTGGCTCGTCGCCGCGTACAAGCGCAGCACCGGCGTGTGGGTCAGCGGCTTTCGACCCGGTCGCACGCGGCGGACCATCCGGGTCTGGGTGGCCGGCTACGCCGTCGTGGTCGCGCTCGCCGCTCTGGCCGAGTTCGGATTCGGCTGGCGCGGGGCCATGGCGGTCGCCGGCGCCGTCCTCGGGGTCGTCCTCCACTTCATCAACGACTGGTGGATGCGCGTCTACGCCGCCGAGCTGCGGGAACAGCCGTGACCACCGTGGCGCCGCGGTTCGACGTGGTCATCCACCCGCCGCCGCGGCTGCAGGTCTGCGGCCTGCTCGCCGCCGTCGACACGATGGACTTCGCCACCGTGCGCGACAGCCTGGGGGTCAGCGACTCGGTGCTGTCCAAGCACGTCAAGCAGCTGGAGGAGGCCGGGTACGTGCGGGTCCGCAAGGCCACCCGCGCCTCCCGGATGCGCACCAGCCTGGCCCTGACCGCCGCCGGCCGGGCCGCCTTCGACGCGCACGTCGCCGAGCTGCGCCGGATCACCGGCGGCTAGGAGAAGGACCCCTCTGCCCCCCACCGGAGAAGGACCCCGTCCTCCTCACCCCTCGCAGGCTCGGGGTGAGCCTCGGGACGGGGCCGCGGCGGGACCCTGCAGAGGGGCCGTGCCCGGGAGGGGCCGCCGGGCAGGCTGGTGCGGCGGGCAGAGTGGTGGGGGTGGGCGGGACGGGGCGGATCGTCCGGGTGGCGGACGCGGCGCTCGTCGCCGTCGCCGCGCTGGCTGCCACGCTGGCCTTCGACGTCCTCGACCTGCCATCGCCGTCGCTCTTCGGCGGCCTGGTCGCCGGCCTGGTGCGCGGCCTGGCCGGCCGGTGGCGGCCAGCCGTCCCGCGCCCGGTCACGACGGCGGCCCAGGCGCTGATCGGGATCTCCATCGGGGCGCTGGTCGACCTGGGGACGCTGGCCGCGATCGGGCGGAACTGGCTGCCTGTCCTGCTGGTCACCGCCGGCACGCTCGTGCTGACCGTCCTGGCCGGGCTGCTCATGCGCCTGCAACCGGGGATCAGCCCGGTGACCGGCGCGTTCGCGATGATCGCCGGCGGCGCGTCGGGCGTCACCGCCATGGCGCGGGAGCTGGGCGCCGACGACCGGATGGTCGCCGTCCTGCAGTACCTGCGGGTGCTGATCATCGTCGTCCTCATGCCGATCGCGGCGACGGCGCTGTTCGGCGCGGCACCCGGCTCCGGGGGGACGACGGTCGACGACGCCGGCCCCGGCTGGCCGGCCGGGCTGCTGTTCGCGGCGGTCTGCCTGCTGGCCGGGGTGCCGCTGGCCCGCCTGCTGCACGTGCCCGTGCCCGCGCTGCTCGGGCCGATGCTGGTGGCAGCGACGCTGGACCTCAGCGGGCTGTCGCGGGAGGCGCAGGTGCCGGCGCCGCTGGAGGTGGCGGCGTTCCTGGTGATCGGCCTGATGGTCGGCCTGAACTTCACCCGCGAGAGCCTGCGCACCATCGGGCGGGCGCTCCCGCTGGCGCTGGTGCTCATCCTGGGCCTCATCGCGGCGTGCGCGGGCCTGGGCGGGGTGCTCGCCGCCACCACCGGGGCCAGCGCGCTCGACGGCTACCTGGCCACCACCCCCGGCGGGCTGTACGCGGTGCTCGCCACCGCCCAGGACGGCGGCGCCGACGCCACCTTCGTGCTCGCCGTCCAGGTGCTGCGGCTGTTCGTGATGCTGCTGTCGGCGCCGCTGCTGGCTCGCTGGCTGCGCCGCGCCGGCTGACGGGGAGTCCGCGGCGTCGTCGGGCGCTGCGCGCCTACCCTTGCCGGGGCGCCAGGGAGGTGGGGGAGCTGTCCGAGGACACGACCGGCAGGGACGTCGGCACGCAGGACATCGGCACGGAGGATGTCGGCACGGAGGACGTCGGCACTGAGGACGTCGGCACGGAGGACGCCGGCACGGAGGACGCCGGCACGGAGGACGCCGTGCTGCTCTTCGTCGGCGGCCCGCTCGACGGGCGGGTGGAGATCCGGGAGGCGCGGCACGGTGAGCCGCTGCCGACGATCACCCACGTCCACCTGCACGGCGGCCCGAAGGTCGTGCACCGCTACGACCTGACCACGCTCACCGGCACCTCGGGGATCTACACCGTCCGACCGCGGCAGAACGTCCGCGACCGGTCGGTCGCCGACTGACCGGAGCCCTCCGATCCGTCACCCCGGATGGCTGACGGATGACACGGGTGGCGCGCTCCGCCGGCTGACACGGTTGGCACGTGACCGAGAACGGCCGTGGGCCGCAGGCGGGCGAGGACGCCGGCCGTGCGTGACGCCCTGCTCCTGCCGCACGTCGCAGCCGGGACGGCGGGCCTCCTGCTGGGCCCGCTCTGGCTCGCCGCCCGCCTGCGCGGGCTCCCCGACCGAGGGCTCGCCGGGGCCTACCAGCTCGCCGTCGCGGTGGTCGCGGTCAGCGGCGCCGTCCTCGCCCTGGTGGCACCGGGGCTGGCCTGGCTGCTCCCGGTGGCCGGGCTGACCGGTGGGCTGGCGGTGGCCGGGGCGCTCGCGCGCCGGCGGGCGTGGCCGCACTGGCCCACCCTCCAGCCGCACCTGCTCGGCGGCTCGTACACCGCGCTGGTGACCGGCGCGCTCGTCGCGTCCACGGGGAACCCGGTGTGGTGGGTGCTGCCGGCGCTCGCCGCCCAGCCGCCGATCGCCGTCGCCAAGCGCCGGCTGCGGGCCGGGTCGGTCGAGGCCTCGCCCGCTCACCTGCGGCGGAGCACGACGCCGAGGTAGCCGAACTCGTCGCCGTGCGCCCGGCGGACGTCGATCTCCGTCCGGGCCTCGGCCAGCACCGCCGCCGTCGCGGCGTCCGGGTCGGGCCAGCCGTCGATCGCCGCCTCCAGCGGCCGGTGGTACTCGTCCACCCAGTCGGAGTCGGGCAGCAGGTGGGCCGCCAGGACGTCGTAGCCGGCCGCTCGGGCCGCTGTGACGGTCGCCGCCTCGTCGCGCATCGCCGGGTACGCCGCCCAGAACCCGCGGGCCTCGTCGGAGGGCGAGGCGGTGGTCCAGACGGCGTCGGTGAGGACCAGCACCCCGCCGGGGCGGAGCAGTCTGCGCCAGTCCCGCAGCGCGGCGTCGACGCCCATGAGGTACGCGGCGCCCTCGCACCAGAGCAGGTCGAAGACGGCGTCGGCGTGGGGCAGCGCGGTCATCGACGCGCGCTCGACGGCGACCCGGTCGCAGAGCCCGGCGTCGGTGGCCGCGCGACGGACCCGGTGCAGGAACGGCTCGTGCAGGTCGACGGCGGTGACCCGGGCGCCGGCGGCCGCGAGCACCAGCGACGCCCGCCCGGGGCCGCACCCGATGTCGAGGACCCGCGGTGCCGCGGGGAGTGGGCGGGCGAGGTCGAGCAGGGTGCGGGTGGTCGCGTCCGAGCCCACCCCCTCGCGGGGGAGGTCGCGGTGCAGGGTCCAGAAGACCTCGGTGGCGTCCATGCCGGTCAGCAGCGGTGCAACCGTCGTGCCGCGGCCACGACGTGATCGAACACCGCGCGGTCGAGGGCGGCCCCCATCCGGCGGGCGGCGTCCACGGGCACCACCAGCAACCGGTCCAGCCGCACCTCGCTCGGGCGGCCGCGGGAGTCCCAGCCGCCGCGGCCGACGTCCCGCAGGCCGTCGGGCAGGTCGTGCACGCCGGCGGGCCGCGGGGTGCCGGGCGGTCCCGCCGTCCGGCGCGGGCGGGCGGCCGGCCGCAGCGCCGCGCGCACGAGGGTCGAGAGCCTGCGTCCGAGGGAGGGGCCTGCCATGGCGGCACGGTACGGCGGCCGGCCGTGTCGGCTGTGCCGGCGTGCACCTCGTGGATCACGTGGATCACGTGCTCACCATCTGGTCACGGCAGCGGTTCGGACTGCCGAGCGGAGGGAACCACGGGTCCACGGGGGCGGGTCACGGGGGCTCCTCCCGGGACAGGGAGGCACGATGACCTCGGCCCAGCCCGTTCCGCCACCGGCACCGCGTTCGCGGGAGGTGAGGGCCAGCGTGCTCGCGGCCTTCCAGCTGGTGGAGGACGCCCGCTACCTCGGCACCGACCGGCGCCGGCGCGCCGGACGCCGACGGTCTCTCGCCGAACGCACCGTCGCCTCCCGCCGGCTGGCCCGGGACCTGCGAGCGGGCTGAGGCCCCCTCCGGCCGCCTCCCGGGGCCGCCCCGAGCCGGCAAGGGGTGTGGGGCAGGGGGTCCTCTTCCGGGCGACTTCGGCGGCGGGTCGGGGTACGAGGGTCCCCGTGACCTCGGCATACCACACGGACCTGCACATGCACTCCCGCTTCGCCTACGCGACGTCGCGCAACCTCACGCTGCCGGTGTTGGACGCGACCGCGCGGGAGAAGGGCGTGCGCGTGATGGGGACCGGCGACTTCACCCACCCCGCGTGGTTCGAGGAGTTGCGCACCCAACTCGTGCCGGCTCCCGAGGAGGGTCTGCACGTGCGCCGCGACGCCGACCAGCACGCCGCCACCCGGTTCCTGCTCAGCGTCGAGGTCTCCTGCGTCTACCGCCAGGGCGGCCGGGCACGACGGATCCACGTCCTCGTGATGCTGCCGACCCTGCCGGCCGCGGCGGCGTTCACCCGCGCCCTGGAGGAACGCGGCGCCGACCTCGGCATCGACGGGCGGCCGACGCTCGGGCTGAGCGCGAAGGCCGTCGCCGAACTCGCCCTCACCGTGGAGCCGACCGCGCTCGTCGTACCCGCCCACGTGTGGACGCCGTGGTTCGGAGCGCTGGGGTCGAAGTCCGGCTTCGACTCCCTCGCCGAGTGCTTCGAGGACCTCGTCCCGCAGGTCCTCGCGGCCGAGACGGGGCTGTCCGCCGACCCGGCCATGTGCTGGCAGGTGAGCTCCCTGGACGCCGTGGCGCTGCTGTCCAGTTCCGACGCGCACGGACCGCGCACCGTCGCCCGCGAGACCACCCGGCTGGAGGGCGAGCTGTCCTACCCCGGCATCCGCGAGGCGTTCCGCACCGGCTCGCCCGCCCGCGCCGCGGAGCGCGCGGCCGCACCGACCCGGCTGGCCGGGACCGTCGAGTTCTACCCGGCCGAGGGCAAGTACCACCTCGACGGCCACCGGGAGCACGGGGTCCGGATGACGCCGGCGCAGCGCAGAGCCGCCGGCGGGCGGTGCCCCGTCTGCGGCAAGCCGGTCACGGTGGGGGTCCTGTCGCGGGTCGAGGAGCTCGCCGACCGCCCGGTCGGCACCCGGCCGGAGGGGGCGCCCGGGTTCCGTTCGCTGGTGCCGCTGGACGAGGTGCTGGCCGCGGCCCTCGGCGTCCGGCCGGCCGCCAAGCGGGTGGCCACGGCGCGCGCCCGGCTGCTCGAGGCCTTCGGCGACGAGCTGTCGGTGCTCACCGAGGTCCCCCTGGCCGACGTCGAGGCCGCCGCCGGGGCGCGCGTGGCCGAGGGGATCGGCCGGGTGCGCGACGGCGAGGTGGACGTCGAGCCCGGCTACGACGGCCAGTTCGGTACCGTGCACGTCTTCCCCGCGGACGACGCTCCGGCGGCGGGCCCGCACCGGCAGGCCTCGAATCCGTAGCCGCCGCCCCGGGCCCCTGCAGGGGGCCAGGGACGGGGCCGTGGGGAGCAGGGGGTCCTTCCGCTAGGCGACGCAGAACTCGTTGCCCTCCGGGTCGGCGAGGGTGACCCACTCGAACGGCCCCTGGGCGGCCCGGTGGAGCTCGGTGGCACCCATCCCGAGCAGGCGGTCGACCTCGTCGTCCCGCCGCGCGGAGCCCACCCGGAGGTCCAGGTGCACCCGGTTCTTGACGGTCTTCGGCTCCGGGACCTGCTGGAACAGCACCCGCGGCCGCCCCGGGTCGGGTGAGGTGAGTGCCGCGCCCGAGCGCCACACCAGCGCCCCGCGGTGGGTCGTGGTGTCCGCCTCGGTCGCCGCCCCGGAGTCGACCATCCGGCGGATGAACGCCTCGTCCTGCGGCTCGACCTGCCAGCCGAGGGCCTCGGCCCACCAGTCGGCCAACCGGTGCGGGTCGGCGCAGTCGATCACGATCTGCACGTCGGTCGCCATGTGCGCACCGTAGGACGGCGCACCGACGGAACTCACAGCTCGCGGGCCAGCTCCGCGCGCATCTCCTCCTGCCCGGGCAGCGGGGTGGCGAGCCGGCAGTGGTCGCGCAGCACCTCGCCCAGCGACGGGAAGGACGAGCGCTCGACCTGCCGGCCGGCGTCCCACAGGCCCGAGCGCATGACCGCCTTGCCGCACTGGAAGTAGGCCCGCGAGACGGTGAGCACCAGCACCGAGCGCGGCGGGCGGCCGAACTCGGTCAGGTCCAGGCCGACGTCGTCCGGGCCCACGAGCGTCGTCGTCCCGAAGACCTTGAGGGTCTCCTCGAAGCCGGGGACGAAGAACAGCAGGGCCGCGCGGGGGTTGCCCACGGTGTTGCGCAGGCTGTCCACCCGGTTGTTGCCCTGCCGGTCGGGGAGGACGAGCGTCCGCTCGTCGAGGACCCTGGCGAACCCCGGGTCACCGCCGCGCGGGGAGACGTCGGGCCAGCCGTCGGGACCGGCGGTGGCCAGCGTGGCGAACGGCGACAGCGCGATGAAGGCGCGACAGTGCCGGTCGAGGCTGTCCACGACCTTGTCCCGCACCAGGTGCGACGGTTCCCGGTAGCTCGCGAGGACGGCGGCCCCGGTGGGGTCGGCGGCGGTCATGGGGGCACGGTAGCCCGGCTACCCTGGCCCTCCGTGTCCGCACGGTGGAGCTCCCCGGTCCGGTACGTCGAGTGCGACCAGCAGGGCGTGGTGTTCAACAGCCACTACCTGACCTGGGCCGACGAGGCCTCCACCGCCTGGTGGGCCGCGCACGGCCTGCCCTGGGACGAGCTGGTCGCCCGCGGCGTCGACCCGGTGGTCAAGGCCAGCACGCTGGAGTGGAGGTCGTCGGCGCGCTGGGGCGACACGGTCACCGTGGACGCCGAGACCGAGCAGGTGGGCCGCACCAGCGTGACGGTCCGGTCCACCGTCCGCGTGGGCGAGCGGGTCTGCTGCGTCGTCCGGAACACCTACGTCTGCGTCGCCGACGGCGTCGCGGCCGCGTGGCCGGACGACGTCCGGGAGAAGCTCACCGCGGGCTGAGCGCACCCCCGGGCGGCAGCACCGGCAGCCCCGCCGGGACGCCGTCCTCGACCAGCCGCCACAGCGCGTCGGTGTCGGCGTGCTCGGCCACCAGGTCGCCGAGGGCGTCCAGCCGCCGCTCCCGCACCGCCGCGAAGTCGGTGTCCGGTGCCGCGACGAACCGCCGTCCGGCCGCCCGGGCCACCTCGGCGAGGAACGCCCGCCGGAAGCCGTCGTTCTCCAGCGCCCCGTGCCAGGTGGTGCCCCACACCGCGCCCGACCGGGCGCCGTCGAGGAACGGCTCGGCGGGCAGGTCGTGGGCGAGCCAGTCCACGGTGACCACGCCGTGGTGGATCTCGTAGCCGCGCACCGGCTGCCCCAGCGCCTCGCCGGTCGGCCGGCCCAGCGTCTTCTCCGGGGCGAAGCGGACGTCGGTGGGCAGGAGCCCCAGCCCGGGGACGACGCCGGCCCGCGACTCGACCTCGTCGGTGATCGTGCGGGCCAGCATCTGGTGGCCGCCGCAGACGCCGAGCACGGGCAGCCCCGCGGCGGCGCGGCGGAGCACGGCGTCGGCCATCCCCGTCGCCCGCAGCCAGCCCAGGTCGGCCACGGTGGAGCGGGTGCCGGGCAGCACCACGAGGTCGGCGTCGGCCAGCTCCTCCGGCGTGGTGGCGTAGCGCACCAGCACCCCCGGCTCGGCGGCCAGCGCGTCGACGTCTGTGGAGTTGGACAGCCGGGGCAGTCGGGCCACGGCGACCCGCAGCACGTCGTCCCCGTGCGGCTGGCCGGCGGGGCGGGTCGCCCCGACGCCGAGGGAGTCCTCGACGTCGAGCTCCAGGCCGGGCAGCCAGGGCAGCACGCCGAGGGTGGGCCGGCCGGTCAGCCCGGTCAGGGCGTCCAGCCCCGGACGCAGCAGCCGGACGTCGCCGCGGAACTTGTTGACCAGGAACCCGGCCACCAGCCGCTGGTCGGCCGGCGGCATGAGCGCCACGGTGCCGTAGAGCGCCGGGAACACCCCGCCGCGGTCGATGTCGCCGACGACGACCACCGGCAGCCGGGCGGCGGTGGCCAGCCCCATGTTGGCGATGTCGTCGGCGCGCAGGTTGATCTCGGTGGGGGAGCCGGCGCCCTCGCAGACGACGACGTCGAAGCGGGCCCGCAGGTCGGCCAACGACGCCAGCACCTGGTCGAGCAGCGCCGCCTTCATCGGCCGGTAGGACAGCGCGCTGACCTCGGCCACCGGCCGGCCGAGGACGACGACCTGGCTGGAGTCCTCACCGCCGGGCTTGAGCAGCACCGGGTTCATCGCCGCCTCGGGCGCGACGCGGGCGGCGGCGGCCTGCACCACCTGGGCCCGGCCGATCTCCGCGCCGTCGGCGGTGACCATCGAGTTGTTGCTCATGTTCTGCGCCTTGAACGGGGCCACCGACACCCCCTGGCGCACCAGCCACCGGCAGATGCCGGCGGTGACCACCGACTTGCCGGCGTCCGACGTCGTCCCGGCGACGAGCAAGGCGCCGCCGCTCACCGCCCCCCTCCCGCCGTGATCACCGGCCCCCTCCTGCCGTGATCATCGGCGTCTGGTCGCCGTCACCGGTGGGTCGCGCCGCCATCTGCCGATGATCACGGCCGGCTGCCGGCCTCGTGCGGCCTCGCGGGGCCGGCCGGCGCGGCCTCCTCCCGGGCCGGCGCAGCCTCCTCCGGGCCCCAGCCGGTCTTCTCCTGGCCGGAGAGCTCGGCGATCGCCACCATGATCCGGTCGGTCACCGCGCGGCGGGCCCGCCCGTTGCCGGCCATGCCGCGGTACTCGGGGAAGGTCAGCGGCCGGCCGTAGGTCACCGAGACCCGGTGCGGGCGGGGCCAGCGGGCGTCGACCGGCTGCACCCTGTCCGTGCCCTTCACGGCCACCGGGACGACGGGGCAGTCGGCGGTCAGCGCGAGCCAGGCCACCCCGGTCTTGCCGCGGGCCAGCCGGCCGTCCCGCGAGCGGGTGCCCTCCGGGTAGATGCCGAATCCGTCGCCCCGCCGCAGCACGCCGAGCGCGGTGTCGAGCGCCTCCTGGGCGGCCCGGTGGGTCTGCCGCTCGACCGGCATGGCTCCGAGCGCGGTGAACACCGTGCGGCTCACCCAGCCGCGGACGCCCGAGCCGGTGAAGTACTCGGCCTTGGCCAGGTAGTGGACCCGGCGCGGCGCGGACAGCGGGATGACCATGCTGTCGATGAACGACAGGTGGTTGCTGGCCAGGATGACCGGGCCGGTGGCCGGGACGTTCTCCCGCCCGGTCACGCGCATCCGCAGCGCGACGTGGAACAGCGGGCGCAGCAGGAACCGGGCGACGAGGTAGAGCACGCCGCGTCTCCCCTCTCCGTCGGGGGGACCGCCGGCGGCCGCCGGCGACAGCGGCATTCTCCCGTGCTCCTCCGGAGCGGAGCGCTCCCGGGGGCACGGGCTGGGTGCACCCGCGCCGGGCTCAGTGCATCCGCGGGCTGGGCGGGCAGACGTCGCGGACCAGCGACCGGATGTCGTCGGGCAGCGTCCCGTGCCCGGACGCCGACTCGGCGATGGCCACGGCGACGTCGCGCACCTTGCGGTGGCAGTTGCTGGAGATGTGCGCCAGCAGATCGAAGGCGACCTGCTCGCTGCAGCTGGTGAGCAGCATGAGGATGCCCTTGGCCTGCTCGATGGCGGCCCGGCTGCTCATGGCGGTGCGCAGCTGGCTCACCTCGGTCTCCAGCGCCCGCACCCGGTCGTCCTCCGACCCCTCCGGCCGCGGCGCCGACCGGGTCGCCGGCGGCACCTCGACCAGCACGCCCTCGAGGACGTCCACCGACCCGGTCGGGTCCGCCACCGGCTCCCCGACGAGGACGGCGGAGCGCTCGACGCCGCCACGGCTGCCCAGCCGCACACGCAGCGAGAACGGCAGCCCGTCGGTGCACGCGCCGGTGATCGCGTCGAGGGTCCGGGGCCGGTCGCCGGGGTGCAGCGAGCGGACCAGCAGCTCGGTGCACGGGTGCGCGCCACCGCGGGCGAGACCCAGGAGCGCGGACATCTCCGGCGACCACGACCAGGAAGCGGTGCGCCGCTCGTAGCGGAACCGGCCGGCCAGCCGCCGCGGGACGGGGACGGCGCAGGGCGCCGGCGGGGTGGGCCGCTCCCGAGCGGGTGTGGTGCGCGTGAGGATGGGTGACGGCGTCGCTGTCATGACGACTCCACGGGGTGCCACCGGGCAGGGACCCGGCTGGGGCGCCGCCGGCCGTGTGTTCGACCACCGCGGTATGCCGGTGGGGGCCACCGGCCGCTCCGTACCACCGGGACCGTACGGCGTCCGGCGCCCGGATGCACGCCCGGCGACGCGGCGACTGCGGGCTGCGGCGTGTCATCCGGCGTGTCCGCGGTCACCGCTCCCGACGACCCGGCGTCCAGCCGGCGCGGACGTCCGCCGGGGACGCCCCGTCCGCCCGGGACCGTCCCGGGCGGACGGTCAGACGACGGTCGCCGGGGAGGCCGGGGGCCGGTGCGCGGCTGCCCGAGCCGCGCGGGGTGCTGCCCCGCCGGACCGGTCAGCCCCGGCCGCGGCTCCGGAACGCCGTGGCGAGGACGGCGGCGGCGATCCACACGGCGCGGGAGAGCCGCACCGCCCGGGGCACGTCGCGGGCCGCCGGGGTGCGCCCGCTGCCCAGCACCGGCCGGTCCTCCACCCGGCTGCCGTAGACGTTGCGGCCGCCGAGCCGCAGGCCCAGCGCGCCGGCCAGGGCGGCCTCGCACCGGCCGGCGTTGGGCGACGGGTGGGCGGCGCCGTCGCGGCGCCACGCCGTCCACGCCCCGCGGGCCGAGCCGCCCACCGCGGGGGCGGCGGCCACGGTGAGCGCGGCGGTCAGCCGGGCGGGCAGCCAGTTGGCCACGTCGTCGGCCCGGGCGGCGGCCCAGCCGAAGCGGGCGTACCGCGGGGACCGGTGGCCGACCATCGCGTCGAGGGTGTTGACCGCGCGGTGGCCCAGCAGGCCCGGCAGGCCGGCGACCGCTCCCCACACCAGCGGGGCGACGGCGGCGTCGGCGGTGTTCTCCGCGACCGACTCGACGGTGGCCCGGGCCAGCTCGGCCTCGTCCAGGCCGGCGGGGTCCCGCCCGGCGAGGGTGGGCAGCAGCGTGCGGGCGGCGGGCAGGTCCCCGGCGTCCAGGGTGCGCGCCATCGCCGTCGCCGCCCGGCCCAGGGAGGTGCCGCCCAGCACCGTCCAGGCGGCCGCGGCGGTGACCAGGGTCCGGGTGGCCGGCCGCCCGCGGGTGGCCCGGTCGAGCACGGCGCCCAGGCCGGCGGCCGCCCCGACCAGCAGCGCGGCGTACCCGGCCCCGGCGGCGCGGGAGTTGCGCCAGACACACCGCTCGAGGGCGCCGGCGACCCGGCCGAACCCGGCGACCGGGTGCCGGCGCCGCGGATCGGCCAGCAGCAGGTCGGCGACGGCGCCGAGGGCGAGCCCCGCAGCGGTGGGCAGGTCGCGCGGGGGCAGCACGGCGCACATCGTGCCAAGCGGCGCTCCCTAGGATGGGCGTCCATGCGCCTGCCCGGCCGCTACTCCGGCACCGCCCGTCCGATCGTCACCTACGGCAGCGACCCGGTGCTGCACCGGCCGTGCGCGCCGGTGACCGCGTTCGGCGGCAGGGACCTGCGCCACCTGGTCCTCGACATGTTCGCCAGCATGGAGGCCGCCGACGGGGTCGGGCTGGCCGCCAACCAGATCGGCGTCGACGCCCGCGTCTTCGTCATCGACTGCCCCGACGCCGCCGGTGAGCACGTCGTCGGGTACGTGGCGAACCCGGAGCTGACCGTCCTCGAGCCGCACGAGGGCGAGCCGGCCGAGGAGGTCACCGAGGAGGGCTGCCTGTCGGTGCCCGGGCCCTACGCCGAGCTGCCCCGGGCCTTCCGCGCCCGGGTGGACGGCGTCGATGCGGACGGCCGCCCGGTGTCGATCGAGGCGACCGGCATGGCGGCGCGCTGCCTGCAGCACGAGGTCGACCACCTCGACGGCATCGTCTACGTCGACCGGCTGCCCGCCGAGCTGCGGGAGGAGCTGCTGGCCGAGGCGGCGGGGGAGCTGCCCGCGTGAGGGTGGTCGTCGTCGGGATCGGGGCGGACGGGTGGGACGGCCTCTCGCCGCGGGCCCGCCGCGCGGTCGAGGACGCCGACGTGCTGCGCGGCAGCCCCCGCCAGCTGGCGCTCGTGCCCGAGGAGGTCCCGGCCGAGCGGCTGCCGTGGCCGTCCCCGATGACGCCGGCGCTGGCGGGGCTGCTCGATGCGCACCCGGGCCGGCGGGTGGTCGTCCTCGCCAGCGGCGACCCGATGCTCTCCGGCGTCGGCACCTCGCTGGTCCGGCTGCACGGTCCGGAGGCGGTGGAGGTGCTGCCCGCCCCCTCGTCGGTGACGCTGGCCTGCGCCCGGCTGGGCTGGGCGGTGGAGGAGGCCGAGGTGGTCTCCGTCGTGGGCCGCCCGGTCGACCTCCTGGCACCGCACGTGACGCCCGGCCGGCGGCTGCTCGTGCTCGGCTCGGGCACGGCGACCCCCGCGGAGGTCGCCGCCCGGCTCGCCACGTGGGGGTACGGCGCCAGCCGGGTGGTGGCGCTCGCCCAGCTCGGTGGTCCGGGGGAACGGCGGTTCGCCGGCGCCGCCGCCGGGTGGCCGCACGCCGGGACCGACCCGCTGGTGGTCACCGCCGTCGAGGTGGTGGCCGACCCCGGCACCCGCCCGCTGCCGACCGTGCCCGGCCTGCCCGACGGCGCCTACGAGCACGACGGTCAGCTGACCAAGCGCGACGTCCGGGCGGTCACCCTGGCCCGGCTGGCCCCGCTGCCGGGGCAGCTGCTGTGGGACGTCGGCGCCGGCGCCGGGTCGATCGGCATCGAGTGGATGCGGGTGCACCCCTCCTGCCGGGCGGTCGCGGTGGAGTCGGTCGCCGAGCGGGCGGCGCGCGTCCGGCGCAACGCCGCGCGCCTCGGGGTCCCGGGGCTGCGGGTCGTCGAGGGCCGTGCGCCGGCGGCGCTGTCCGGGCTGCCCGCCCCCGACGCGGTCTTCGTCGGCGGCGGGCTCACCGCGCCGTCCCTGCTGGAGACCTGCTGGGACGCGCTGCCCGCCGGCGGTCGGCTGGTGGCCAACGCGGTCACCGTGGAGGGCGAGGCGGTGCTGGCCGCCTGGCACGCCCGGGTCGGCGGGGAGCTGGTGCGCTTCGGGGTGCAGCGCGCCGAGCCGGTCGGCGGGTTCACCGGCTGGAAGCCCGCCATGCCCGTGACGATCTGGAGCATTTCCCGGTGACGGTGTGGTTCATCGGGGCGGGGCCGGGGGCGGCCGACCTGGTCACGTTGCGGGCCGCCCGCATCATCGCGTCGGCGCCGGTCTGCCTCTACGCCGGTGCCCTGGTGCCCCGCGAGCTGCTCGCCACCGCGCCGCCCGGCGCCCGGCTGGTCGACACCGCCGACCTCGACCTCGACCGGATCACCGCCGAGCTGGTCGCGGCGCACGAGGCCGGCCTCGACGTCGCCCGGCTGCACTCCGGTGACCCGTCGGTGTACAGCGCGATGGCCGAGCAGATGCGCCGGCTGGACGCGGCCGGGGTGCCCTACGAGGTGGTCCCGGGGGTGCCGGCGTTCGCCGCGGCGGCCGCCTCGCTCAAGCGGGAGCTCACCGTGCCCGGGGTGGCGCAGACCGTCGTCCTCACCCGCACGAGCGCGCGGTCGACCCCGATGCCCCCGGGTGAGGAGCTGGCCGCCTACGCCGCCACCGGCGCCACCCTGGTGCTGCACCTGGCGGTGCAGCGCATCGCCGAGCTGGCCCCGCAGCTGGCCGAGCACTACGGGGACGACGGCCCGGTCGCCGTGGTCGCCCGCGCCAGCCGGGACGACGAGCTGGTGCTGCGCGGCACGCTGGCCGACATCGCCGCCCAGGTCGAGGCGGCCGGGGTGCGGCGGACGGCGGTCGTCGTCGTCGGCCCGGTGCTGACCGCCGAGCAGTTCCCCGACAGCCACCTCTACTCGCCGACGAGGGAGCGATGAGCGCCCCCGTAGCGGCCCCGCTGCAAGGGCCCGCCGCGAGCCTGCGAGGGGTGGGGGGCAGCGGGGTCCTCTCGCTAGGCGTGTCCCACCACCGTGCCGGCGCGGTCGATCACCACGACGTCGACCACCACCGGCGCGCCGCTCAGCACGCCGAGCGCGGTGTCGCGGGCCCCGGCCGCGACGAGGTCGCCCAGCGGCAGCCCGGCCGCGGAGCACTGCTGCAGCGCGTCGAGCGCGGTGTTGGCGCCCCGCACGCCCGCGACCAGCTCCGGGGACCCGCCGGCGCCGGCCACCCGCGCGGCCAGCGAGTCGAACGACACCTGCGAGCGGCCCGAGTGCAGGTCGAGGTGGCCGTCGGCGAGCTTGGCGAGCTTGCCGATGCCGCCGGCGACGGTCAGCCGCGGCACCGGGTGGCGGCGCAGGTACTTCAGGACGGCGCCGGCGAAGTCGCCCATGTCGAGCAGCGCGTCCTCGGGCAGCCCGTACAGCTCGGTGACCACCCGCTCGCTGGTCGAGCCGGTGCACCCGGCGACGTGCCGGTGCCCGGCGGCGCGGGCGACGTCGATGCCGCGGCGGATGGAGTCGATCCACGACGAGCACGAGTAGGGGACGACGACGCCGGTGGTGCCCAGGACGGACAGCCCGCCGAGGATGCCCAGCCGCGGGTTCCAGGTCCTGCGCGCCAGCTCCTCGCCGTGCTCCACCGACACCTCGACGACGACGTCCCCCGTGCCGCCGTGCCGGGCCGCGACCGCGGCCACGTGCTCGCGGATGAACCGCCGCGGCATCGGGTTGATCGCCGGCTCGCCGACCGCCAGCGGCAGGCCCGGCTTGGTCACCGTGCCGACGCCCTCGCCGGCGCGGAAGGTCACGCCGCTGCCGGGCTCGCCGGAGGTCACGGTCGCCGACACCAGCGCGCCGTGGGTGACGTCGGGGTCGTCGCCGGCGTCCTTGACCACGCCGACGGTGGCCGCGCCGTCGGCCAGCTCCTCGCGGGCCAGCGCGAAGGAGGGGTGCCGGTCGTTCGGCAGGTCGATCGTCACCGGGTCGGGGAACTCGCCGGTGAGCAGCGCGGTGTAGGCGGCGGTGGTCGCGGCGGTCGCGCACGCGCCCGTCGTCCAGCCGTGGCGCAGCCCGCTGCCGCCCTCCCCGCTCACGGGGCCAGCATGCACGCAGGACCGGCGTGACCGGCCGGGTGCTGGTCCTCGGCGGCACGGGGGAGGCCCGGTGGCTGGCCGAGCGGCTGGTCGCCGACGGCGTCGACGTGACGAGCTCGCTGGCCGGCCGGGTCGCCGACCCGGTGCTGCCGCCCGGCGCGGTGCGCGTGGGCGGGTTCGGCGGCGCCGAGGGCCTGGCCGCGGCGCTGGCCGGCGTGGCCGCGCTGGTCGACGCCACCCACCCGTTCGCCGCCACGATGACCGCGCACGCCGCCGCGGCCGCCGCGGCCACCGGCACCCCGCTGCTGCGGCTGCAGCGCCCCGGCTGGACGCCGCGGCCGGGCGACGACTGGCGCTGGGCGGACACCCTCGACGACGCCGCCGCGGCCGTGGCCGGGTTCGGCTCGGTCTTCCTCACCACCGGTCGGCAGGGGCTGGCCGCGTTTGCCCGGCTGCGCGGCCGCTGCCTGGTCCGCTCGGTCGACCCGCCGGACCCGCCGCTGCCGGAGCGGACCACCGTGCTGCTCGCCCGCGGGCCGTTCACCGTCGCCGACGAGCTCGCCGTGCTGCGCGAGCACGCCGTCGAGGTCGTCGTCGCCAAGGACAGCGGCGGGCCGATGACCGCGGCCAAGCTCACCGCGGCCCGGGAGCTGGAGCTGCCGGTGGTGCTGGTCCGCCGTCCGCCGCTGCCGCCGGGCGTACCCGTGGCGGCGACGGTCGAGGAGGCGCTCGCCTGGCTGCGGGCCCGGTGACGTGCCGCGCCTCAGGGGGTGGCCGGACGGAACGCCCAGGCGGTCAGCCACACCGTCCCGGCGCTCAGCACCAGCGCGGTCGGGACGTGCGCCGCCATCTCCCCGGCGCTGCCGAGCGCGGCCTGGACGAAGGTCAGCGCGAAGACGACGGCGGCCAGCTCGGCCGGCCACCAGACCCGCGTGCGCCGTCCCTCGAGCGCCGTGGCCAGCAGGAGCAGCCCGGCGGTGACGTGCAGCGCCACCGCCCCGGCGCCGTGGCCGCCGGTGGCGTCCTCGCCGCTGAGGAGCCGGCCGGCCGAGACGAACTGCCAGAGCAGCACGAGCACGCAGAGCACGGCCGCGGCCTGCGCCAGCCGGACGGTCGCAGGAGCCGCTGCGGCGGGAGTCCGGGTCCGGGCCATCGGGGTCCTCCAGGCGGCGGTCGACGGGGAGGGTGCTCGGAGATCCGAGCACCGGATGGGGACGAGCGCCAGAGCCGGCTCGTCCGGTCCGACCTCGACGGCACCCCGGTCGCTCAGGCCTGGCGCAGCTGCAGCCGCGTCGCGGGCACGCAGCGGTAGGTGCTGCCGTCGGCGCGCTCGCCCCGGCCGGTCCACCGCGCCACCCAGGGGTAGGCGCAGACCGGACGGGTCCCGGTGACGGTCCCGTCCTCGACGACGCTCGTCGCGTCCAGCGTCCGCGGGGCCGTGCCCTCCTCCACCCACTCGACCACCGCGCGCAGCGGGTCGACCGGCTGCGCGCCGGCGCCGCCGCCGCAGTGGCCCACACCCGGGAAGAGGAACAGGCGCAGGAACTGCTCGGTCTGGCCACGGCCGAGGGTGTCCTGGACCCGTTCGTAGTAGTCGATCGAGCCCTGGACGGGGACGCCGAAGTCGGCGCCGCCGTGCCACACCACCAGCTTGCCGCCGGACGCGTGGAACGCCGAGAGGTCCGGGTCGCTTGCGCCCAGCACCTCGTCGTACCGCTCCACGGCCACGTCGAACCAGTCGGCGTAGGACTCGTAGGTGAGCGAGGTCCAGTCGAAGTCCGGGTCCTGGGTGAGGAAGTAGCGGAACCACCAGATGTCGAAGACGAACGGCTGTTGGAGCAGGGTGCCGTCGGGCTGCTGGACGACGTCGTGCAGGCCGGCGTACGGGGCGCCCGGCGGCAGGCCGTACCAGAGGAAGCCGCCGTCCGGCCGGCGCGGGCCCTGCGCGATGCGGCGCATCACCTCGACGTCCTGCGCGGTGATCTCCCCGCACGGGGTCACGGTCCCGACCAGGGTGCCCAGGTCGAAGGAGCAGGCCAACGGGTCGCTGATGACGCCGTCGACCACGCCGTCGCCGACGGTGTCACAGGCGGCGACCGTGGCGCTGAGGGCGGCCGCGAACTCGCACGCCGGGATCGGGTTGCCCTCCTCCTCCATGACCAGCTGCCCCCAGATCTGCATGGTCTGCAGCTGCGGCCAGTTGATCACCGGGGCGCCCGCGGCGATCCCGTCGTAGTCGTCGGGGTACCGCTGGGCCTCCATCAGCCCCTGGCGGCCGCCGGTGGAGCAGCCGTTGAAGTAGGAGTGGGCGGGGTCGTGCCCGTAGTAGGCGGCCACCACCGCCTTGGCGGTGACGGTCATGTCGTGGACGCCCTCGTGGCCGAAGTCCTCGATCGCCGGCCAGTCGAGGGTGCCGTCGGGGTCGAGCGCGAACTGGGCGTCGTCCGTCGGGTCGGTGTTGCTGCCCCGCGGGTTCCCGGCGTCGGTCGCCGCGGCGGCGTAGCCGGCCCGCAGCGCGGGCAGGAGGCGCTCGGGGGTGCCGCCGGAGAAGCCGCCACCGCCCACGCCCTGGAACCGGCCGTTCCAGGTGCTCTCGGGCAGGTCCACCCAGACGGTCACCACGCCGGTGTCCTCGGGGTCGTCGACGGTGAGCGTGACCCGGCAGGACGCCGGTGTCGTCGCGTCGCCGGCGTCGGTGACCGCCGAGGTGACCGTGGTGTCCGGCAGCCGTAGCTCGCCCAGGCTCGCGCAGGACCGGACCGACTGCGCGGGTCCGGCATCGGGACCGTGCTGCGGGGGCCCGGCGTCGGCGCTGGGGACGACGAGCGCCAGGCTCGCCGCGGTGGTCGCCAGGACCACCAGCACCGCGCGCCCGGGGCGGCGGGACCGTCGACGTGACCGCATGGAGCGACCTCCAGGACCGTCGAGGGGCGGCGCTGCCCCGAGACCGTCACCCTGCCACAGACCGAACCCGGCGTGGCCTCCCTGCAGGGAGAAGGACCCCTCGCCCCCCACCGCTCACGAGCTCGCGGCGGGCCCCTGCGAGGGGCCGCCTCGCAAGCTCGGGGCGCCTCGGGACGGGGCCGTGGGGGAAAGGGTGGTCCTCGTTCAGGCGGCGACCGGCTCGGACCGCTCCCCGGCGGTGGCCCGGCGCTCGGCCCGGCGCCGCCGCAGCAGCCCGGCGACGGCGACCAGGGCGAGCGCGACGACGAGCGCCCCGTACACCGTGGCGGTCGGCCGCAGCCCCACCCGGGCCGCGGCCAGCCCGGCGGTGATGGCCGGGACGCTGAAGGCCAGGTAGCCGACGACGAAGACGCTGGAGAGCAACCCGCCGCGCTCGCCGGCCGCGACCCCGCGGGTGACCGTGGCGATCGCGCCGAGGAAGGCCGCGCCGAAGCCGAACCCGGAGACGACGGCGGCCGCGAAGAACAGCACCGGGGCGGCGGTGAGCAGCGCGGCGACGGTGGCGGTGACGCCGACGGCGAAGACCAGGCAGCCGCTGAGCATGGCGGTGCGGGCGGAGGCCCGCCACAGGCTCACCGACCCGACCGTGCCGGTGGCGTTCACCGCGACCAGCAGCAGGCTGCCGACCAGGTGGTCCTCGACGCCGAAGACGCCGGCCATCACCGACGGGCCCAGCGACAGGTACAGCCCGCTCAGCGCCCACAGCGCGACCAGGCAGGGCAGCGCGACGAGGAAGGCGCCGCGCTGGGCGGCGGGGACGTGCACCCGCGGCCGCAGCGAGGCCAGCGCGCCCGGTACCCGCGGCGAGGACTCCGGCAGCAGGACCGGCAGGAGCAGCGCGGCGGCGGTGAACAGGGCGGTCGTCGTGCCGAACACCCAGGTGGTGGGGGCCGGCACGAACTCGATGGCCAGCCCTGCGCCGACCGCGCCGAGCGCCAGCCCGAGGCCGGGGGAGGCGCTGTTGAGCAGCGCGCCCGTCGGCCGGTCGGCGCGCTGGAAGTCCAGCAGGGTGGCCCCCAGCGTCCCGGTGAGGGTGCCCACCGACAGGCCCTGGACCACGCGGGCGGCCAGGAGCCAGCCCACCCCGTCGGCCAGGAGGAACAGCAGGCCGGCGACCGCCTGCAGCAGCAGCCCGGCGACGAGCACCGGACGGCGGCCCACGTGGTCGGAGAGGGCGCCGACGACCAGCAGCGCGGCCAGCAGCGCGAAGGCGTAGATCCCGAAGACCGTCGTCAGGACGCCGGAGGAGAAGCCGAACCGCTCCTGGTAGACGCGGTAGAGCGGCGACGGGACGCCGGAGGCGGCCAGCACGAGCACCAGCAGCAGGCCCGCCGTCCAGAACGACACGGCGCGGGGGACGCGGCGGCGGGGCACGCTCCTCGGCAAGCCCGCCCGCCGCGGGCGCATTCCCGACGCGCCGGTCAGCGGCGCTCGAAGTCCGGCGGCAGGACGACGTCCTCCCGGGCCAGGTCGTGCACCGAGGACCGGCCCAGCCCGAGCAGCGCCTCGTCGATGCCCTGCCGGATGATCGACAGCACGTTCTGCACGCCGCGCTCGCCGTTCGCGGCCATCCCCCACAGGTAGGCGCGGCCGATCATCACCGCCTTGGCGCCCAGGGCCATCGCCTTGACCACGTCGGCGCCGCGGCGGACCCCGCCGTCCATCAGCACCTCGACCTGGTCGCCGACCGCGTCGACCACGGCCGGCAGGGAGCGGATCGCGCCCGGCGTGCTGTCGAGGTTGTTGCCGCCGTGCGTGGAGACGGAGATCGCCGTGACGCCGGCGTCGACGGCGCGGCGGGCGTCGTCGATCCGGCTGATCCCCTTGAGCATGAACGGCCCGCCCCACTGCTCGCGCAGCCAGGCGACGTCCTCCCAGCGCGGCAGCGCGGTGGCCATCCACTCGCCGTAGGCGCCGAAGAAGTTCGGCGGCTGCTGCCCGTCGAGCGCCAGGTTGGGCACGGAGAGCTCGGGGATCGAGCCGGTGCGCAGGTAGGTGGTCAGCCAGCGCGGCTTGCGCAGCACCTCGGGGGCGAACTTCAGCGCGTTCTTGACGTCGATCTTCTCGGGGATCGGCGGGCTGCCCCAGTCGCGGCGCGAGGCGAACGACCAGTCCAGGGTCATGATCAGGCCCTTGGCGCCGGCGGCGCGGGCGCGCTCGGCGCGGGCGAGGATCGTCTCCCGGGAGCCGACCCAGTACATCTGGAAGAACAGCTTGGGGTTGACCGCGCCGACCTCCTCGACCGGCTTGCTGGCGAAGGAGGACAGGCCCATCGCGACGTCCTGGGCCGCGGCGGCGCGGGCGACGGCGACCTCGCCGTCGGGGTGCACCGCCTGCACGCCGGTGGGGGAGACCAGGACGGGCATGGAGACCTCCTGGCCCATGACCGTCGTCGCCGTCTCCCGCTTGGCCGGCAGGTCGGCGACGTGCGGGCGCCAGACGATCTCGTCGAAGGCGGCCGTGTTGTCGTTCGCCGTCAGGCCCTTCTCGGTGCCGGCGACCAGGGCCAGGTACACCGAGCGCGGCAGCCGCTTCTGCGCCCGGTGCCGCGCCTCCTCGACGGTCTCGAACCAGTCCTTGGTGCTCGCCATGAGAGTCCTCCGCGCTCGCCGCCGATCCAGGGCGTGCCCGGCGGTGCCGGTGACGCACGCCACGCCCGCGCCATGGTGCCAGCCGTGGCACTGAGTGTCACCGGGCCCCGTCGGCCTCCCTGCAGGGTCCCGCCGCGAGCCTGCGAGGGTGGGGGGTAGGGAGGTCCTTCTACGAGGGGTGGGGAGGACGGGGTCCTTCATGGGTGCGCGGGGTCCAGACGGCGCCCGACCGGCCGACCCGGGTCTGCGAGGAGCCGACGAGCACCAGGCAGCGCATGTCCACGGTCTCGGGGTCCAGCTCGCCCAGCGTGGTGACCGTCACGCTCTCCTCCGGGCCGCCGACGTCGCGGCCGACGACGACCACCGTGCCGGGGGCGCGGGTCCCCAGCAGCACCTCCTGCGCCTCGGCGAGCTGGTGCGGTCGCGCCCGCGACCGCGGGTTGTACAGCGCGATCACCAGGTCGGCCGCGGCCGCGTGGCGCAGCCGGTCGACGACGACGTCCCAGGGCTTGCGGACGTCGGAGAGGCTGATCACGGCGAAGTCGTGGCCCAGCGGCGCGCCGACCCGGGCGGCGACGGCCTGGGCGGCGGTCAGCCCGGGCAGCACCCGCACCGGGACGCCGGCCAACTCCGGCCGGTCGGCCACCTCGAGCACCGCCGCGGCCATGGCGAAGACCCCGGGGTCGCCGCTGGAGACCACCGCGACCCGGCGTCCGGACCGGGCCAGGGTCAGGGCGTGCGCGGCCCGCTCGGCCTCCACCCGGTTGTCGCTGGGGTGGCGGGTCTGCCGCGGGTTGGCCGGCACCCGGTCGAGGTAGGGGCCGTAGCCGACCAGGTCGTCAGCGGCGGCCAGCGCGTCGGCGGCCTCCGGCGTGGTCCAGCTGCGCGCGCCCGGGCCGAGCCCGACCACGACGACCTCGCCGCGGCCGGCTGCGGCCCCGTCGGACCGCCCGGGTCCGGGGGTCGGCCCGGTCAGCGGGCTGGGCAGCAGGGCGAGGGAGAAGTACGGCACGGTCGCCGGGTCGACGTCGGCCAGGGGTGCCGCGCGCTGCCGGTCGGTGGTCGCCCGCTCCACGTAGAGGGCGCGGTCGAGGACGCCGGCGCGGTCGAACGCCTCCCGCACCTGCGGGAAGGTGCGGCCGAGCTTGACCACCGCGGCCGCGTCGGTGGCGGCCAGCTCCTCGGCGAGCCGCTCGGCGCCGAGCGTGCCGGGCAGCACGGTGAGCACCTCGTCCCGCTCGACCAGCGGCCGGCCGACCGCTGCCGCGGCGCCGCTGACGCTGGTCACGCCGGGCACGACCTCGGTGGGGTAGCGGTGCGCCAGCCGCTTGTGCATGTGCATGTAGGAGCCGTAGAAGAACGGGTCGCCCTCGGCGAGGACGACGACGTCGCGCCCGGCGTCGAGGTGCGCGGCCAGCCGGGCCGCGGCCGCCTCGTAGAACTCGTCGATCGCGCCTTGGTAGCCGCCGGGGTGGTCGGTGGTCTCGGTGGTGACGGGGTAGACCAGCAGCTCCTCGACCTGGCCCTCGCGCAGGTAGGGGGCGGCCAGCGCGCGGGCCACCGAGCGGCCGTGCCGGGCGGCGTGGTAGGCGACGACGTCGGCCGCGCCGATCAGCCGGGCGCCCTTGACCGTGACCAGCTCCGGGTCGCCCGGCCCGAGCCCGACCCCGTACAACCGCCCGGTCACCAGCCGCCCCCCGGGGCCGAAATGGCCATTTCGGCCCTCACTCGACGTCGCTCGCGATCGCGTTGACCGCCGCGGCGGTGATCGCGCTCCCGCCGCGGCGGCCCCGGACGACCAGGGAGGGCAGGTCGGAGGCGGCGAGCGCCTCCTTCGACTCCGCGGCGCCGATGAAGCCGACCGGGACGCCGACCACCGCGGCCGGCCGGGGCGCGCCGGCGGCGACCATCTCCAGCAGGTGGAACAGCGCGGTCGGCGCGTTGCCGATCGCCACGACCGCGCCGTCGAGCCGGTCGCGCCAGAGCTCCAGCGCCGCGGCGGAGCGGGTGGTGCCCAGCCGGTGCGCCAGCTCCGGCGTGCGCGGATCGGTCAACGTGCAGACGACGTCGTTGTCCGCCGGCAGCCGGCGGCGAGTGATGCCGGCGGCCACCATCTGCGCGTCGCAGAGCACCGGCGCCCCGCCGTCCAGCGCCTTCCGGGCGCGGGCGACGACGTCCGGCGAGTACGCGAGGTCGGCGACCAGGTCGACCTGCCCGCAGGCGTGCACCATCCGCACCGCGACCCGGGCCACCTGCTCGGGCAGGCCGGTGAGATCGGTCTCGGCGCGGATGGTGGCGAACGAGCGCCGGTAGATCTCGGCGCCGTCCCTCTCGTACTCGTACATCAGGCCTTCCCGACTCGGTATCCGGTCCCGGTCGCCACCACGTCGACGACGTTCCCCCGCGGGCGGCCGCAGCGGCGCTCGCACCCGGCCCAGTGCTGGCGGGCGCCGGCCGTCGGCAGCGTCCGCGCCGCCACCGCCGCCGCGGCGTCGGCGCGCACGTCGGCCAGCGACCTGGCGCACCCCGGCCGCCCGGCGCAGGCGGTGACCCGCAGCCAGGCGCTGCCCGGGTCGAGCACCAACCCGGCGGCGGTGAGCGCCGCGGCGGCGGAGTCGTCGGCCAGGTCCGGCAGGACGACGCTGCGCCACGGGGTCAGCTGCACCTCGTCGGCGAGGTGGGCCAGCAGGTCCGCCTGGACAGCGCTCAGCCGACCGAGCGGGACGACGGCGACGAGCGCGCTCGCCCCGTCGACCTGGTCGACGGGCCCGACGGGTCCGGTGGACGGGGCGCCCGGGACCGGCCCCGGCTCGGAACGGGGGCCTCGCAGGCGCCCGGTGACGCGCTGGGGACCGCCGTCCAACTCGGCCAGCCGCCAGGCGGTGCCACCCTGCGCGGCGCGCTCCTCGAGGAAGGCGGCCGTGGCGGCGAGCGCCAGGGCCACCGCCGCGTCGGGGGCCGCGCGCAGGCCGGTGTCGACGCCGGCGAGGGTGAGCGCGACGTCGTCCGGCCCGAGGGCGAGCAGGCCGACGTCCCCGCCGAGGCCGGCGACGTCGCCGCGGCCGTCGTCCAGGGTGGCGAGGAAGCGGCCGGGCAGCGCGGCGAACGCCGGCTCGGCGCGGATCCCGGCGTCCAGCGCCCGCACCCACGGCCGCACGTCGAGGTGCCCGCCGGCGCGGCCGGACAGCGTGCTGGCCAGGACGTTGCGGACCCGCTCGTGGGTCGCGCTGGGCAGCAGGCCCGCGGCGGCCAGCCGCTCGCCCAGGGCGGCCTCGGTGCCCGCCGCCAGGCCGCGCAGCTGCACGTTGCCCCGGCTGGTCAGCTCCAGGGCGCCGTCGCCGAGCTCCCGGGCGGCCGCGGCCAGGGCGCGCAGCTGGGCGGCGGTCAGCAGGCCGCCGGGCACCCGCACGCGGGCGAGGGCGCCGTCGGCGGCGGCGTGCGTCTGCAACGCCCCCGGGCACGCGTCGGCCCGGACGCGGGGGACGGCGGGCACGGCGCTGGTGGGCACGGCGCTGGTGGGCACGGCGCTGGTGGGCATGGCGCTGGCGAGGGTACTGGGAGGACCTCGCTGCCCCCCGTCCCTCGCTCCGATCGGGTCGGGACCCTGCAGCGAGGCCGGCTTGGCGCGGTCAGTGCAGCTCGCGTCCGCCCTCGTCGAACGACATCCACACCCGCCGGCGGTCGGCCCGGCTGTGCACCTGCGCCATGGCCGCCACCCGGCGGCGCTGGTCGAAGCTGGCGACGTGCTGGACGACGGCGACCTCGGCATCGCGCATCGCGTGCTCGGCCTCGACCTCCGCGGGCGTCGACGGGAACTCGTGGTCGGAGTCGCCCTGCACGACCGTCCGCGGGTGGGTGTACGGGCTGTCCGGCGGCAGGTGGCCGCCGATCCGGCCGTAGGCGCCGAGCACCAGCAGGAGCAGGCCGACGACGACGGAGAAGACCACGTTCTGGAACTGGAAGGCCAGGATGTTGAACGAGGTGCGCAGCACCGCCAGGTTCACCAGGGCGGAGAGCAGGAACAGCGAGCCGGCGACGATCATGATGGTCGAGGTGACCCGCGGGCTGCGCGCGGCGGCGACGAGCAGCACGAGCGCCATCACCACCGAGATGGTCGACAGCAGGCCGTTGGACGACAGGCCGAGGATGCGCTCGCCCCGGGTGGAGAAGAAGGCGAGCTGGTTGGCGAAGCCGAGCAGACCGAAGACCAGGAGCACCAGCGCCACCACGACGGCGCCGATGCGTTGCACGGCGTAGACGCGGGCGCCGAGTCCCGGGCGGTCCTCGCTGGATCGGTTCGTGCGGTGCGGGAGGTGCTGTCGCAGTGCCATGGGAGGCTCCCGAGGACGGTGGTGGTGCCCATTCTCCGCCTCCCGAGCGGCTCTGGATGCGGTTGCGTGCACGCCCTCCCGGGAAGCCCGGGGCGGCCGGGGTCGTTGACCCGGGCATGACCCAGCCGTTCGACCGCGACCTGCACTCGGAGTTCCTCAGCGCGGACCTCTTCCTCGCCACGGGGCAGCCGATCGAGGCGGCGCGGGTGCTCGCTCCGCTGGTCGAGGCCGAGCCGGCCAACGAGGCCGCGCTGGAACTGCTGGCCCGCGCCTACTTCGCCTCGGCGCAGCTGACCCGCGCCGAGGAGGCGCTGCACCGGCTGGTGGAGATGGCCCCGGCCAACGGCTGGGCGCGGCGGGCGCTGGCCCGCACGCTGGAGCGGCAGAGCCGGGCCGCCGAGGCGGTGTCGCACCACCGGGTGGCCGACGCCCTCGGCGCGGAGTGAGGGGGACGTCGTGACGGCGAGCCGGATCACGCCCTGCCGCACGGTCGGCCCGGTCCTCGAGCGGCTGGCCACGGCCCTCGCCGGTCGGGTCAAGCTCGTCAGGGTGGACGTCGACGGCGCGCCGCTGCTGGCCCGGCGGTTCAGGGTCCAGGCCGTCCCGACGCTGCTGGTCCTCGACCGGGGCGAGGTCGTGGCCCGGCAGGCCGGGGCCGCCCCCGAGCCTGCGCTGCGGGCCTGGCTCGAGGGCGCCCTCGCCTCGCGGGCCCGCGGCTGACACCGTCGGCTCCCACCGGCGGAGACCCTCGTGCGACCGTCGCCCCAAGGTGCGCACCACCCCCCGGGGGAGGACGACGGACATGACCGGAACGCACGTCCCCGTGGTCGGCACCGACCCGGTCGACCTCGACCTGTACGACGTCGCCTACCTGGCCGGCGGGCCTCGACGCGTCGTCGAGACCGCGGTCGTCGCCCTGCTGGCGAGCGGGCGCCTGCGGGTGTCCCGACCCCCGGGTGAGCTGCACGTCGTCGACGCCCGCCGCCGGCACCCGGTCGAGGCGGCCGTGCTCGACGCGGCCGGAGCCCGCGGCGGGCGGTCGGCCGAGGGCGTCTACTGGCGGGTGCGCGCGGACGTCCGCCTCGCGTCCGTGGCCGGACGCCTGCAGGCCGCCGGGCTGCTCTCCAGGCGCGGGGGCGTGACGTCGGGGGAGCGGCGTCGGTGGGCGCTGACGGCCCTCACCCGGACCGGGCGGGCCGCCCTCCGGAGTGTTCGCCGCGACCCGCCGTCCGTCCCGCCCGGGAGCGGCGCCCTGCCGGTGGCGCTGGCCGGCCCGCGCGCGTGGGCGGACGCGCAGCTGCGGACCGCCGTCTTCGACCCGCCGCGCCCCACCCCCGCGTCGACGCCACCCGCGGCGGTCCGCGCGGCCCGCGCCTCCCGCCCGCCGTTCGTCCGCTCGGGGGACGCCGGCCTCCTCGGTCTCGGCGGTCTCGGCGTCGATGGCCGAGGCGACTGACGTCCACGGCGGGCGGGGACGGTCCCGTCCGAGCGGCACCTCACCCGACGGTCCTCGCGCCGGCAGCGAGCAGCACGACCGCCGCCGCGGCCGCTGCCGTCCAGCCCAGCTGGGTGCCGGAGAGCCGGCAGAGGTGACGGCAGCCTGGGCGTGGGCGCGAGTGCGGATGCTGCCCATGCGGGCGTCGAGCAGCGCACGGGTGCAGGTCTCGTACGTGCTGGCGCCCGGTGCGGTGAACATGCCGGTTTCGTCCGCAGGGGTCATCTCCGCTGGTCAGGTTCGTGTCCATGGGTTATGATCGAACACGTGTTCGAGGACGTCGTCGCCGCGGGCCCCGCAGGTGCCTCGTCGCTCGAGCACGGCCTGACCGCGGTGCTGCACCGTGTCGAGGTCGCCCCCGCGGTGTCGCTGGCCGACGGCGACGCGTGTCTCGTCGACGTCGTCCACCCCGGCCTGCGCCGGGGCCTGCGGTGGCTGGTCGACGGGGCGCGGCACGCCACGGGGAGCGGCCTGCTCGGTGCCGTTGCTGCCGAGGCCGATGGCCTCCTGGCCGGCGCTGCCGAGTTGGAGGCGCTGCTGGCGGCCGGTGCGGCGCCGTTGGCCCGGGCGGCGGCGGCGTCGCGGGAGATCGCCCGGCTCTCGGCGGTGCTGGCGACCTCGCTGGCCGAGTTCGCCCGCGCCCGACCCGCGGCGCTGGTGGACCGCCAGCCGGGGGAGCGGGGCGCGATGTCGGCGGCCACCCGGGCGGCCCGGCCGGCCGCGCTGGGCGAGGTCAGCGAGTGGGCGGTCGACGAGGTCGCACCCACGCTGCGGATGTCTGCCCGGGCGGCCACCGCGCTGCTCGAGGAGTCCCTGGTGCTCGACGAGCGCCTCCCGCTGACCCTGAACCTGCTGTCCCGAGGGGAGTTGAGCCCAGCGCACGTCCGCCAGATGATCAGCATCGTCGGCCCGGTGGCCGACGACGAGCTGCGCGCCGACATCGAGGCGCACGTGCTGGGCCTGCTGGGCGGCAAGACGCCGCCGCAGCTGGGCGACTGTGCTCGGCGGGTCGTCCTCCGCAAGGACGCCGAGGCCGCCGGGCGCAAGTTGGTCCAGGCCATCCGCGAGCGCGGGGTGCGCCTGTACGACCGCCGCGACGGCACCGCCACGGTGGCCATCGACCTGCCGCTGCCGGCGGCGGCGGCGATCTACCGGGCCCTGGCGGCCTACGCCGAGCAGGCCCGGGTGGATGGGGATCAGCGGACCGGGCAGCAGCGCATGGCCGATTGCGTGCAGGACCTGATCCTGCGGCCCGGGGAGCACGACATGCCGCCGGTGAGCGTCGCGCTGACCGTGGTGGCCACCCTGGAGACGATGCTCGGCGGCGCCGAGCCCGGGCAGGTGGAGGGGCATCTGGTGTCGGCGGAGATGGTGCGCGAGCTGGCCTACACCTTCGGCCTGCTGCCCCGCCCCGAGCCCGTGCTCGATGGCCTGCCGGGGAAGCCAGACCAGCACGAGGCTCCAGGCTGTGCGGCTGAGGAGCCGGTGGTGGAGGCCGGACAGGCGGAGTGCATGCACCGCGGGGCTCCGACCACGGGCGCGGCACCACCTGGACCGCCCGTGGCGAGGCCGCCCGAGCCGGCGCGGTCAGAGCCACCCGCGCCGCCCGAGGTCCCGGTACGCGGCCCCACCCCGGTGGCCGACCGGCCGCTGTCGGAGTGGATGGCGCTGGCCGCGGCCCGGCACCAGGCCGCCGTCCGCGCAGGCCTGGCCGGCGCCCGGCAGGCCATCTGCGACGGAACCTGGACCGACGGGGAGCTGCGGGCCGTGCTGGACCTGGGGGCGCTGCTCGGG
>NZ_QOHF01000013.1 GCF_003319115.1 Geodermatophilus sp. TF02-6
CCGGCCTTCAGCACAGCGCCGCCCTCACCCGCCTGGTAACCGGAGCCCTCACGCCCTCGATCGGCGTGTCATCCCATCTGCCAGCACGTTCCCGTCACCAGGCCGACAGCTTGCTGCGGAAGTCAGGACCGAGGCGTGCACCGAACAGCACCGCCATCAGGAGTTCCTCGCCTTCCTCAAGCAGGTGGCCGCCGCCTATCCCCGCCGCGAGCTACACGTGGTCGTCGACAACCTGTCCACCCACAAGCACCCGACCGTGCGCGCCTGGCTCGAGCGCCATCCCCGGATGACCCTGCACTTCACGCCGACCTCCGGGTCCTGGCTGAACCTGGTCGAGGCGTTCTTCTCGATCATCACCCGCCAGGCGCTGCGCCGCGGCAACTTTCCGACCGTGGCCGACCTCATCGCCGCCATCGAACGGTTCATCACCGCCTGGAACGACCGCTGCCGGCCCTTCACCTGGACCAAAGACCCCGACACGGTCATCGCCAAGGCCACCGACCCGCGGCGCCACAAGACATCAACGACGTCGGATACGGAGCACTAGCAGCCTCAAAGTCTTCCCAGGTGGGAACCGGGCCAGTGTTGGCCAGCATGCCGAAGAGGTCGCGACGCCGCTCTTGGGGTGGGGTCGCCGCGTCGGGGAGGACCCTCAGGTGCGTACCTGGCTGTAGTCCCAGGCGAGCCAGCTGGGATGCATCGACGACGCCGGAGCCGTCAGCGTTGACGACGAGGTCCAAGGCCTCGGGATGCTGCTCGGCGCTGCTCATGATCAAAGTCTACTGGTCTGGGAAGCAACACCTGGGGGTGAAGCAGAACGTACGGTGTCCGCACGATACCCCCGGGGGGTATAGTGGTACTCGTTAGGGGAGGGAGTCGCGATGGACGCGCATCAGCACAACCAGTCGCTACACGCAGGGCACACCGGCCATGGCGGCCATGGGGGACACGCTGCCCGAGTCACCTGGGCGATGGCGGCTCAAGCGACGCTGCACTGTCTGACGGGCTGTGCGATCGGCGAAGTGTTGGGCATGGTCATCGGCACGTCGATCGGGCTGCACAACGCCGGAACCGTTGTGCTCTCGGTCGCCTTAGCCTTCGTGTTCGGCTACGCGCTGACGATGCGCGGCGTGCTCAAGGCCGGGCTGCCGTTCAGTCAGGCGCTCAAGGTGGCACTTGCGGCTGACACCGTCTCGATCCTCGTCATGGAGATCATCGACAACGCCATCATGGTCGCCGTGCCCGGGGCCATGGACGCCGGCATCTCGACGGTCCTGTTCTGGGCCTCGCTGGCCTTCTCCCTGGCGCTGGCCTTCATCCTCACCACTCCGGTCAACCGGTGGCTGATGGCCAAGGGCAAGGGCCACGCCGTCGTCCACGCCTACCACCACTGACACCCGCCGCGTCGGCGAGCCGCTCGACCTCGTCATGGGTGAGGAACCTCGGCTCCTGCCGCGTCACTCGGGGCAGGGGTACGCGCTCGGCCGGGTTGCGGGGGATGCGCCCGTCGCGGACGGCGAGGCCCAGGGTGACCGAGTGGAGCGAGCCACCGATCCATGACGAGAACACCCTCTACGACATCGTCGACGTACTGACCGACATCTCCGATGCACGCGGCGTCTCGGCCGCCCAGGTCACGCTCGCCTGGACGATCGGCCGCTGGCCACCCTCCGGTACCGGCGGCACCTGGGCAACGACCCGCGCAGCTTCCGCCTCGGCCGCCGCGTCCTCTATCGCCGCGACGACCTCCCAGCCCGGATCGACGCTCAGCGCGACGGCAGTGAATCGAACCGACGGTGATCCACGGGCTGCTCCTCGGCGGCTGCGGAGCAGGAGAGGCACTCCTTACGGGTGACGCTCCTCCGGTCCGACGGCCGCTGAATTCCCAACTGACCTCGCCGGTAGCGTTGAAGTTGCAGATTAGCAGCCTCGTAATCTTCAACAGCGACGGGGGAGCCCCTGCCATGTTGCCCTTCCAGCCCGAGGCAGACCTCCTGGAGGCGCGAGCGGGTCTGCGCAAGGCGGTGGACGGTGTGCTGGGACGACTGGCCGCTGGCGTACTGCCGGACGAGGCCGAGCGCGAGCGGGTGGACTTCAAGGAGGCCGGCCGTCGGGGGGCCGGAGGAGTGCTCCTGGCTGGCCAGCCGCAGAACCTGGCCGCCGCCCAGCAGCTGGCCGACAAGGTGGCCTGCTTCGCCAACACTCCTAGCGGTGGCGCACTGATCGTGGGCGTCGACAACGCGACCGGCGACCTGCTGGGCACGGCGCTGGAGCCCGAGTGGCTCCGGCACAGCATCTACCAGCGGGTCGACGTCGCGCCGAGCATCGAGGAGCGGCTCGTCGGCGGCGTGCGCCTGCTGGTCCTCTACGTCTCCGCCACCCGTGAACCCGTCGAGGACACGGGGAACCGGGTCCGCTGGCGCGTCGGCCCTGCGTGCGTGCCCGTCGACCGCACCGAGTGGTGGCGCCATCGACAGGATCAGGCCGGCTACGACAGCATGGCGACCTCCACCGGCCGCACCCTCGCCGACGTCTCACCCTCAGCGATCCTGGTGGCCAGGAGATACCTACGGGACGCCGACCCGTCCGGTGCCCAGGCGGCCGAGAGCGCGGCAGACCTGCTGCGCCGCCTGGGCGTACTCCTGCAGACCGACCGGTTGACCCAGGCCGGCGCTCTGGTCTTCTGCCCCTCCGATCACGCCCATCTCACCCTGACCGCGCTGGACGTGGAGAGCGGTGACGTCATCCTGCCGCCCGAGGACCTCTCCGGCTTGAGCCTCATCGAGCAGCTCGCCGCGGTGGAGGGGAGGCTCACCGCGCTCAACACGTCGCTCACCCTGAGGGCGTCATTCGCCGAGCAGACGGTGCGGCGGCTGCCCGCCGGCGCAGTCCGCGAGGCGATCCTCAACGGGCTGGTCCACCGGGACTGGTTGACGCCAGAACCGGTGACCGTCACCTGGGTCCAGGCCGACTCTGCGTTGCAGGTGCTCAACCCGGGGGGCTTCGCCGGAGGGGTGACCGCCCTCAACGTCCTGACCGGTCGGTATGCCCGCCACCCGGCCCTGGCCGACCTGTTCCGAGCGCTCGGCCTGGTGGAGAAGCAGGGCCTCGGGGTGGACCGGATGTACCGGGAGATGGTCACCCTCGGCCACCGGCCTCCGCTCATCGTCGAGGATGGCGGACCCCGGGTCCGCGTGCGCCTGGTCGGCGGCCACCCCGTTGTGCCGGTGATGGCCTTGGCCGGTCGCATCGAGCCGGCGATCCGCCGGCGGGACGTTCGTGTGGCGCTAGTGGTCGATGCGCTGCTGCGCGAGCCGTTCATCACCGCCGAACGGATCGCCGGTCTCCTCCAACGCACCGTGTCCGAGGCCGGTGAAGCGATCGACGCCACCGCCGAGTGCCGAGTCGACTCCCAGCCCCTGCTGTCCCGGTACAAGGACGTCTGGCTGCTGTCACCGGGAGCCGTCTCCGTCGTGGAGAACGCCGCACCTCCCCACGAGCGCAGAGCTCGAGGGATCCTTCCGTACCGACGTCCGGAGGAGCCGCTCACCGTCGTCCGCACCTGGCTGGAGGTGCACGAGCGGATCACCTCCGGGGACCAGGCCCGACTTGCCGGGATCACCCAGACCGGCGCGCTGACCCAGCTGGAGCGGCTGGTCACGGACGGCTACCTGGTGCGGGGAGAAGGGAAAGGCAGGAACGCCCACTTCCTCGCCGGCCCCCGCCTACCGGGACAGCGCCCGTAGCGCCCGCGCCGCGGCGACCGGCGGGGGCGGCGGCACACCGGCATGGGTGGAACTCCGAGAAGCGGATGGAACGGCCGGGACGGGTCGGCGCCCACACCGCGCCCACACGGCGCCCACAGAAGGGCCGTCTGCGGCTATCGCCAGCCGATCACAGCAAACGGCATCTGTGCTGGTAGAAGGTCAAGCCGGCGTAGAAGACGCTGGTCCAGCCGCACGTACTTGCCGAGCTCGACGTAGGCGATGCGACGCTGAGCGACCAAGCGGCGGACGAAGCGTTCTTCTGTGCCCAGGTACTCGCGGGCTCTTCTGCAGTGCCTCTGCAGTAGGGGACGGAGGCGAGCGGATCCCTCCTCGCCAGGGTCTGCAGATCGGTTCTTCCGCGGCGCCGTGCGGCCTGGGTCAGCCGGTCGCCTTGCGGAGGTCGTCGAGGTCGCGGGAGAGGTTGTCGACCAGTCGGGACAGCTGCCCTCGGTCCAGGGGAGGCCGTTCGTCGGCCAACGCGCAGCGGCGGATGTAGGTGGTCGGCTTGAGGCCGGCGGCTTCGGCTCGGGCGCGGATGGCGGCGATCTCGGCGGCGGTGAAGCGCACCGAGATGGTCACGTCCAGGCGGGCGGAGGTCCGGTCGGCGGGCAGCGGTGTCGGCTCGCCCCACTGCTCGTCGGCGTGGTGGGCCTCGTAGTACTCGGCGAGCTCGGCATCGGTGGCGTCGGTGCCTGGTTCGGTCATGGCTCCTCCCATGCGGTGATCGGCCGGATGCGACGGCGGCCGGCGTCGTACCGGGCCACGACGGTGGCGCGCTTCCCGCCGTGGGCGGAGTCGGTGAACAGGACGCGGTCCGGATACCGGCGGTGTCGGCGGTAGCTGGCGGCGTTGGAGATCACCTGCTCGATCTCGACCGCGGTGAGGCGTCGGCAGGCGTGGTCGAGGTTGTTCTCGTCCCACTCGATCACGTCGGAGATCACCGATCCACCTCCGACGCCTCGTGTTGCATCCTAGGCCAGCTGCAACACGATGACCAGGCTGGTGGCCGCTGCGACTCCGTGTCCCGGCTCGGCGAGCCGGCCGAAGGGCTAGCGGCCCGGGCGGTCGGCGTGCTGAGTCGCACAGCTGGCGCGCTGGCGCCGGGGACCCGCGGGAGGTCGGCTGTCGGCAGCCGGGTGGGTGGCGCAGCGACCGAGCACGTGCTCGGCCGCTTTCCGGCAGGCCTCGGGGTGACAGCCGGAGGAGGGCGGGTCGTGGGAAGCAGCCACCGGTGTGGTCGCAGCCGCCTGTGCGACCACGCCCGTGTGAGGAGCGGTTCGAGCCGGTGGTGTCGAGCCGGGGCTCAGCGGGGACCGAAGCCGCCGGGGCCGCCGTCGAACAGCTCGTGGACGGCCATGCCCCCGAGGAGCCCCACCAGCAGCAGGGCGACGACGACGGCCGCCAGCAACGCCACCGAACGGGGTGAGCGCAGGCCGGCGGCGCGCACGTCGCCGACCGTGGTGCGGGCGCGGGCCACGGCCATCGCGGCGAGCGGGCGCCACCCCGGCGCAGTGGTGGCTCCGCCCGCCGCCACGGCGGGCGGCAGGTCCGCGGTGAGTGGAGGGAGCTGGTGCACGTGCCGGGCCGCCCAAGCGGCTGCCATGCGCTCGCTGCCCTCCTCCGGGGTGAGCAGGCCGCGGGCGACCGCGTCCTGCAGGACCCGCACGGTCTCGGAGCGGTCGGCGTCGGAGGCGCGCAGCGAGGGCGGCTCGGAGGGGATGGGCCCCTCCTCGGGAGGGGGCACGTCCTCAGCGCGGCGGGCGTCGTCGTGCTCGGGGAGCTCCGGGGTCATCGTCGGCCTCCTGGTCGGCAGGGAGGGACGGCCGCCGGGGAAGCCGGCGACCACGGTCGGGATCCGGGGAAGGCGGAAGGGGCCCGTCCTCAGGTCGGTGGTGGTCGTCATCCCGTCACCGGGACACCGGGTGGACCGTCGTGGTCGTCCCGTCGGCCCACACGACGAGACCGCAGCGGCCGGGCCGGGTCTCCAGCCAGCGGGCCGCCTCGGGTCCGAGCGCGAAGGCGGCGGTGGCGTCGATGTCGGCCCAGGTGAGCGAGCCGGCGATGACGGTCACCGAGGCCACCGCGGCCGGCGGGCGCCCGGTGCGGGCGTCGACGACGTGCTCGCCGCGGTGCGCCCTGCCCGACGTGGCGACGGCGCCGCTGGACACGGGCACCACCGCGACCAGCCGCCGCGGGTCGGCGGGGTCCTCGATGCCGACCCGCCAGGGCTCGGCGTCCGGGTCGGCGGTGGAGCAGACCATGTCACCGCCGGCGGACAGGCAGAAGTCGGTGCCGTCCAGCGAGCGCAGCAGCGCCGCGGCCCGCTCGACCGCCCAGCCCTTGACCACGCCGGAGGGGTCCAGGACGACGTCGCCGTCCGGACCGGGCCGCCAGACGCTGAACGCGCCGGACGAGTCGCGCTCGGCCATGGCGCCGAGTGCCAGGACCTCGGCGACCTCGGGTGCGCAGTCCTCCAGGCCGCTCTCGCCGCGGGACAGCCGCGAGACGTCGGAGTCGGCGCGGTAGGTGCTGAACACCCGGTCGGCCTCGCGCAGCACGGCCAGGGCACCGGCCCAGGCCGTCCGCGCGGCGGTGTCGTCGGCGTGCCGCCCGCGCAGCGCCAGGCTGACCGGCATCCCCATCACGTGCTCGACGTACCGCGTCGGGGCCGGACGGGGACGTCGGGTGGGCGGGGTTCGCACGGCGGTCACAGTCCGGCCTGGTCGAGGGCGCTCTGCAGCGAGCTGGTGTAGCCCTCGCTGGTGTAGGTGGCGCCGCTGACCACGTCGATGTCCGCGCTCTGCGCGTCGAGGGTCTCCGAGACCAGGATCGGCAGGGCGCGGGCGTTGATCTGCCGGTCCCTGCCGTCGTCGTCCGGGTACTCGAGGACCTCGACGTCGGTGACCTGGCCGCCGGAGACGGTGATCTGCACCTGCACCGGCCCGTAGCGGGTCGAGGCGGCGGTGCCGGTGACCGTCGTCGACGTCGCGGAGGACGACGAGCCGGAGGACGACGAGCCGGAGGACGACGAGCCGGACGACGTCCCCGAGCCCGAGGACGACGGGCCCGACGTGCCGGAGGTCGACGAGCTGGCGCCGCCGGTCGGTGCGGCCACGGAGGAGTCACCGCCCTGCGCCGACACCGACGAGGTGGAGGTGTGGTAGCCGAAGAGGAGCACGAGCGCGGTCAGCGTGCTCATGAGCCAGAGGACGATGCGTCGCACCGGGTCACCACCCGAAGCTCTCGACGTGGAAACGGTCAGCGGGGAGGCCGGCGGCCTCGGTCGTGCGGCGGACGTCCTCGGCCCACGGCTCGGGGCCGCAGGCGTAGACGGGGTGCACGGTCGTCGGCACGGGCAGCGACGGGAGCAACGTGGTGCTCACCGGTCACCGCCGGGGCGGGGAGCTCGGCCACGGGGACCGGCGGGGCGGGGCGTGGTCACGGTGCACCTCGGAGGGGTCGGCACGGCCGGGACGCGCGGGTCTCGACGGCGCGTCCCGGGTACGGCGGTCAGGTGGGCGGGCTCGGCACCTCGCTGTGCTCTCCCGGTGGACCCCCGCGGCGGGGGCCCGTCGCCGTCGCAGGACAACGGTCCCGCGGGAGGTGCCGCGTCGTCGTCCTCCGGGCGCAGGTCCCGCGGACTACTGCAGGTGCGGTAGGCGGCGCAGCGGGGCGGTCAGCCGCGCGGGTCGGCGTCCCCGGCCCGGACCAGGCCGGTCTGGTAGGCGATGACCACCAGCTGGGCCCGGTCCCGCACGCCGAGCTTGGCCATGGCGCGGTTGACGTGCGTCTTGACCGTCAGCGGGGACAGGTAGAGGCGGCCGGCGACGTCCTGGTTGGACAGGCCGAGCGCGACCAGGGCGACGATCTCGCGCTCGCGGTCGGTCAGCTCGGCCAGCTGCTCGGGGACGACGTCGAGGCCGCCCTCCTGCGGCTGGCTGAGGAACCGCGCGATGAGGCTGCGGGTGGCACGGGGTGAGAGCAGCGCCTCGCCCCGCGCGACGACGCGGATCGCCTCGAGCAGGTCGTCGGGCTCGACGCTCTTGCCGAGGAACCCGCTGGCCCCCGAGCGCAGCGCGGCGAGCACGTACTCGTCGGCCTCGAAGGTGGTCAGCACGACGACCCGGACGTCGGCGAGCTCCGGCGCCTCGGTGATGGCGCGGGCGGCGGCCAGGCCGTCGGTGCCGGGCATGCGGATGTCCATGAGGACGACGTCCGGGCGCAGCGCGTGCGCCTGCCGGACCGCCTCGTCGCCGTCACCGGCCTCGCCCACGACCTCGAGCTCCGGGTCGCTGCCGATCAGCGCCGCGAACCCCGACCGGATGAGCACCTGGTCGTCGGCCAGGAGCACTCGCAGCGTCACGACCCGCTCCTCGGGATCTCGGCGTGCACGACGAAGACCCCGTCCGTCGCCGCGGCGCAGAAGGTACCGCCCAGCGACGTCACCCGCTCGCGCATGCCCAGCAGGCCGTGGCCGCTGCCGGCGGCGCCCGCCGGCTCCGGCGCGACGGGGTTGCGCACCTCGACGGCGACCGCGTCCGGCAGGTGCTCCACGGAGAGCTCGGCGCTGCCGGTGCCGTACTTCAGCGCGTTGGTCAGCGACTCCTGGACGACGCGGTAGGCGGCCAGGTCGGCGAGCTCGGGCAGCGGCCGCGGCTCGCCGGTGACCCGCAGGGCGGTCTGCAGGCCGGCGGCGCGCGTGGTCTGCACCAGCGCCGGCAGCTGGTCCAGGCCCGGCGCGGGCGGCGCGGTGGGGTTCTCGTCCTCGCCGGTGCGCAGCAGACCGAGCACGGTGGACATCTCGGCCAGCACCGTGCGGCTGGCCTCACGGACCAGGCCCAGCGCGGTGCCGGCCTGCTCGGGCGAGCGGGTGAGCAGGTGCCGGGCGACGCCCGCCTGCACGTTGATCACCGAGATGTGGTGCGCGACGACGTCGTGCAGCTCGCGGGCGATGCGCAGCCGCTCGTCGGTGACCCGCCGGACGGCCTCCTCCTCGCGGGTCACCTCCGCCTGCCGGGCGCGGGCCTCCGCGGCCTCGACCGCGGCGCGCTGGCTGCGCACGGCCACGCCGACCGCGGCCGCCGCGACGCAGAAGCCGGGCAGCGAGAGCGCGTGATCACGGATCTCACCCTGCGCCAGGGCCAGCGCGACCAGGTCGACGGCGGCGGTGACCACGGCGATCAGCGCAGTCGTCGCCACCGAGCAGCGCTCCCCCACGGTGTAGAGGGCGACGACGGAGACGACGAGGGCGGCGGTGGGCTGGCCACTGTGCAGCACCACCAGCACCGTGGCCGCCAGCCCGACCCCCCACACGAGCAGCGGGTTGCTGCGGCGGACCACCAGCGCGGCGGCGGCCACGGCCACCAGGGTGACGGTGACCGGCTCGAGCACGTCGCGGTCGGCGAACCGCCCACCGCCGCCGAAGCCGCCGCGCGGGCCGTCGTCGCCGAACAGTCCGGTCAGGGACGCCCCGAAGACGAGGACGGCGAGGCCGGCGTCGACCAGGCGCGGGTGCTGCGCCTGCCAGCGCGACAGCGCCCCGAGCCCCTGCACGACGGGCACCCTAGGCGCTCGCGCCCGGGCCGCCGCGGTCACCGCGCGGCTGCCAGCCGGCCGCGGCGGCGCACCCACAGCCGGGCTGCGGGCAGCACGACGGCGGCCGTGACCAGCAGCCCCGATGACGCCTCCGACACGACGGTGGAGACCTCGGTCCAGCGCCCGGCCAGTGTCTCGCCGAGCCACACCAGCCCGGCGTTCCAGCCCAGCGAGCCGAGCGCGGTCAGCGCGGTGAACCGGGCCAGCGGCATCCGGGCCAGGCCGGCCGGCACCGACACCAGGACGCGCAGCCCCGGCACCAACCGGCCGAACAGGACGACGGCGTCCCCGCGCCGGGCCGCCCAGGCCTCGACCCGGGCCAGGTGCTGCTCGTCCACGCGCAGCGGGCGGGGCAGGCGGGTCAGCAGCACCCGGCCACCGACCCGGCCGAGGGTGTGGAGCAGCCACGCGCCGACCACGGAGCCCGCGGTGGCGCCCAGCACGGCGGCCACGAAGGACAGCGACCCGGCGGCCACCTGCGTGCCGGCCAGCGGCAGCACCACCTCGGACGGCACGAAGGGGACGACGCCCTCGACGGCCATGACCGCGGCGAGGCCCGGCCAGCCGGCGCCGCCGACGAGCGCGGACACCGCCGTCGGCAGGCCGGCGAGCAGGCTCACCGGGCACCCGCGGCGGCGCGGCGCGGACAGCGGTCGGAGGTGGTCGGGGGCACGCCACCACGGTGCCGGCCGGGCGGGCGTCCGTCGTCGTCCCGCTGCAGGCTCGGCGGGGTACCGCGGTCGCAGTACGCCCGTCGACCCGGCGCGGCGCCGGCGCCCGAGGGCTCGCGGCGTCCGCGGCCGCGTTCGACCTCGGTCGTCGGAGGCCCGACCGTCCGACGGGACGTCCTGGCGAACCACCGCCGCGGTCGGTACCCCGCTCGGCGATCGAGGACCCTCCTGCACCCGCAGCGCTGCAGGACGACACGAGACCGTCCGGTTCACCTAGCCTCCCGCCATGGGCGGTGTTGCCGGTTGTTTCGGGCTGGTCGACGACCCGGGCCTGGTGCGGCGGATGAGGGCGGCTCAACGACACCGCGGGCCGGACGGCGAGGGCTGTTTCACCCACGGTCCGGTCGGCCTCGCCCACTCGCGGCTGGCCGTCCTCGACCGGGAGCACGGGGCCCAGCCGCTGACCGACGCGAGTGGCCGTTACGTCATCTGCTGCGACGGCGCGGTCCACAACCACGGCGAGCTGCGGGACGAGCTGCGCGGCCTGGGCCACACCTTCCGCAGCGGCTGCGACACCGAGGTGCTGGTCGAGGCGTTCGCGGAGTGGCGTGAGGCTGCCTTCGACCGGTTCGACGGGATGTTCGGCCTGGCGGTCTACGACACGGTCGAACAGCGGCTGTTCCTCGCTCGTGACCACTTCGGCATCAAGCCGTTGTACGTGGCCTGTCTCCCGGACGGGACCGGCTGCCCACGGGTGCTGTTCGCCAGCGAGATCAAGGCCCTGCTGGGATCGGGGGAGGTCGAGCCGGTCGTGGACGAGCGGGTCCTCTACCGCTACCTGCGTTTCGGTGTGCACGACGACGGGGCCGACACGTTCTTCGCCGGCGTGCAGCGGGTGCTCCCCGGCGAGGTGCTGACGATCGACGACCGCGGCGTCCGGCGGCGCACCTCCGATCTACCGGCGCGGCTCGGTAGCCTGCCACGGCGGCGCTACACGTCCCGGGACGGCGACGAGTACGCCGAGCAGCTGCGCCGTTCGGTGCGCGAGCGCCTGATCAGCGACGTCCCGGTGGGCACCCGCCTGTCCGGGAGCCTGGGCTCGTCGACCGTCGTCCTGCTCGTCGACGAGTTGCTGCGGCAGGATCCGGCGGCCCGGGCGGTGGGCGCCCGACAGCACACCGTCAGCGCCGTCCTCCCCGGTTCACGCTCCGACGAGGAGCGCTGCGTCGAGGCGGTCCTCACCCGCACGGAGGGGCGCGCCGTCGGGCACACGGTGCGGCCCAGCGCCGACGCCTTCGCCGAGGACCTGCGCGACTTCGTGCTCACGCAGGAGGAGCCGACGCTCAGCACCGGTCCCTACGTGCAGTACACGGTCGCGCAGGCGGCGGCCGAGCACGTGACCGTCCTGCTCGACGGCTCGGGTGCGGACGAGCTGCTGGCCGGCTCCCCGTCGTACCGCCTCGTCCACCTGCGCCAGCTGCTCCGTCAGCGGCGCCTGCTCAGGCTCGGCGTCGAGGCGGCGCGGTCCCGCCGACAGCTCTGGCAGCTGCTGCGTCCGCGGCTGTCCGCCCGGCTGCGCGGGCGGCACCGCGTCGACCCGGTGACGCTCCTGGACGACGGCTTCCTGGCCGCGCACGCGTCCGAGCGCTTCTCCCCGGTGTCGGACGACCTGCGCGCGCGGCTGCTGCAGGACCTGTTCGAGGCCAGCCTGCCGGCGCTGCTGCGCTGCTCCGACAAGAACACGGCGCGGTTCGGCCTCGAGGGGCGGACGCCCTTCCTCGACGTCGCCGCGGTCAGCCACCTCTTCTCCCTCGACGACGAGGCGGTCCTCGCCGACTCGGCGGGCAGCCGGGTGCTGCGCGACGCCACCGACGACCTGCTGCCGGACGTCGTCCGCACCCGCCCCGACCGGACCGGCTCCACGACGCGTGAGGAGCAGTGGTTCGAGCGGCTCAAGACCCGGTTCTACGAGGTGTTCTGCTCGGCGAGCTTCGGCCGCCGGCCGTACTTCGACCAGGCCGCCGTGCTCGCCGAGTTCGAGCGCTTCGTCCGAGGTCGAGGCGCCGCGGACACGGCGCTGTTCTGGCGACTGCTCAACACCGAGCTGTGGCTGCGCGCGTTCATCGACGAGGAGCCGGCCGATGTCGGCGCGGCCGTCGCGGAGGCCGAGGACAAGCCCGACCTGACGCCGAACGAGGGCAAGTCGCTCGACATCGAGGTCGGCGGCCACCGCCGTCGGCGCTATCCGGTGCAGACGCGGGCGATCACGGCCGACGACGACCTGGCCGCCCTCGCCCGGGAGCGGGTGGCCGAGTTCTTCGCGCGCCTGCGGGAGTCCCCCGAACACCGGGAGTGGCTCGGCTGCGAGTGGTCGCTGGTCGTGTGCGAGAAGGTCGTCGCGATCACGCAGGGGCGCTCGTTCTTCGTCTGGGACATCGCACCCGGCAGGTGGGCGCGGTTCCTGAGCCGCCGCGTGGCGCACACGCCGCACGGGATCGGGCTGGGCAGTCCGGAGACGATGCAGCTGGCCATCCAGGAGGCCGGGCTGCCCCGCATCCTGTTCGCCGCGCTCGTCGGCGCCGCGGCCAAGGCGCTCGGACGCCACGGCGACTTCTACCGCCTGGCCGGCTCCCACGTCGCGGCGATCGACGGCCCCACCGAGTACTCGGTGTATCCCAGCAACGTGTCGGCCAAGCTCCCGCCCGCCCGGCCGGACGAGGTGGCGGCGCGGCTCGCCGAGGCCGTGCGGACCGTTCTGCCTGCCGACGTCGCCAGCCGGTTCCGAGGAGTCGTGGTGATCGACGCCAACGACCTGGGCTGCCAGGTCCTGGGCAGCGACCGGCCCGACCAGGCGGCGAGGATGCCCGCGGTGTTCGCCGACAACCCGCTCGGTCAGGACCGGGAGCGCACACCCCTGTGCGTCGTCTTCGACGTGCCGGCCGGCGGACACTCCCGCTCATGACACCGGCGCCCCGACGAGTCGACCGAGCAGCGCCTGCCTGATCGCCGGGCGGGAACCGAAGACCAGCAGGAACAGCGCCTCCCGCGCCGTCCGCTCGGCGTCGCTGCCGGTCAGGACGGCGCGGCTGCCGGTGGCCACGTCGCGTCGACCGCGGCCGCCGCCGGCGCGAGCAGGTCGGCGGCCAGCTCGCGGGCCCGGGCGACGACGTCGGTCACCCCGCCATCCTCGCGTCCGGGCGGACGGGTCCGCGCCCGGCGGCGGGCTCAGGCCGCCGGAACGGCGGCCCGCGCGGTGCGGGTCGCGGCCAGCACGCAGACGTCGTCGTCCCGTTCGACGGCGGTGTGGCTGCCCTCGATGACGGTGTGGACGAGCGCACGTGCCCCTCCGCGGCGCCGGAGACCCCGGCGGGCGGCGGCGGTCAGCCGGGCCAGGCCCTCGTCGAGGCTCTCGCCCCGGCGCTCCACCAGCCCGTCGGTGTACAGCAGCACGGCGGCGCCGCCCGGGAGGGTCGTCCTCCCGGTGGGGTAGTCGAGGTCGGCCTCCACCCCGAGGATGAGCCCCTGTGCCCGGTCGAGCAGCGTCACCCCGCCGTCCGGTGCGCACAGCAGCCCGTAGGGGTGACCGGCGCTGGCGTACTCGAGGGCGCCGGTGGCCAGGTCGAGGTTGAGCACCGCGGCGCTGGCCATCGCCGGGCCCAGGGCGCCGACGAGGAGCCGGTTGAGGCAGGTGAGCACCTGCCCGGGGCCGTGGCCGTCGGTGACGTAGGCCCGCATGGCGCCGCTGAGCCGGGCCATCAGCCCGACGGCGGCCGGCCCGTGGCCCACGACGTCGCCGATGGCCAGGACCAGCCGTCCGTCCGGAGCGGGGAAGACGTCGAACCAGTCGCCGCCGAGACGGATCTCCTCGGACGCGCCGAGGTAGCGGGCGGCGAGATCCAGCCCGGGTACCTCGGGCAGCGCGGGCAGCAGGCTGGTCTGCAGCTCCTGCAGCACCTGCCGCTGGCGGCCCAGGGTGGCCTTCAGCTCCTGTTCCAGGCGGCGGACCTCGGTGACGTCGCGGGCGACCGCGGCCACCCCGACGGTGGGCCCGTGCGGTACGCGGACGGGGAAGAACGACTCCAGCCAGGTGTGGCTCCGCCCGGGGTCGGCCGGGGTGGTGCCGACGATCTCCACGTCCCGCAGGGGCCGCCCGGTCTCCAGCACCCCCCGCAGCAGCGGCTCGGCCTCGTCCCGCAGGTCGGGCAGCAGGTCGAACACGGGTGTGCCCTCGTGGTCGGCGACGCTGAAGCCGTTCATGGCGGCCAGCTCCTGGTTGATGCGGACGAAGCGCAGCTCCGGGTCGATCAGCGCGAACCCGATCGGCGCGTCCTGCAGCAGGGTGGACACGATCGCCGCCTCCGACTGGACGAGGCGGCGCAGGCGCTCCTCCCGGCTGAGGTCGATGACGACGGCGACCCACTCGTAGGGCTCCCAGCTGACCGCCGACACGGCCGCGAGCACCGGCACCCGGCTGCCGTCGGGCCGCAGGAAGTCCTTCTGCAGCACGGCCGACCCGGTGCGGCGGACGTCGTCCACCGCCGCCGCGTCGCGCTCGGCGTGGTCGGCCGGGGTGATCGCCGGCCAGGCGATGCCCTCCTCCAGCTCGCCGCGGCTGCGGCCGAGGATGCGCAGCAGTTCGTCGTTGGCCTCCGTGACGACCTCGTCGGTGCCCGACGCCATCCCCACCGCGTCGCCGGCGAACAGCGCCCGCAGCCGTTCGGCCTGCCGGACGACCTCGACCGGCCCAGGGCCCCCGTCTCCCACGGCGGGGGAGTCTGCCAGAGGGCCACGACGCTCCCGGCGCGCGCGGAGCGCTGCAGCGCGGACCGCCCGGCGACCGGGAGGGACGCCGTCCCGGGAGGCCGCTTCGGCTCAAGCCGGGACCGGTCGGTGCCGATGACCCCCGACGACGGAGGAGCGCGCCCGCCGGGGTCGGGTGGGCGTCGGCGGGAGGGGAGGCCGTGGTCAGCGCAGCGGCCGTGGTCACCGCAGCGGCCGGGACGCGCCCGGCGGACCCGCACGCCGCCCGGCCCGAGCAGCGGCGACTGGTGCTCCTGTCCTACGTCTGCGGCTTCGCCGTGGTGGCCGCGCTGTACGGGCTCGACCGCACGCTCGGCGTCGTCGCCGGCCTGCTGAACGTCGTCTTCGGCGTCTACTTCTGCCGGCACCTGGCGTTCGCGGTGGCCGCCGCCCGCTGGGCGGAGAAGGACCTCCTGGCCGCCGACGTCGGCCTGGGGACCTACACCCCGTCGGTCGCCGTCCTCGTCGGCTGCAAGAACGAGGAGCTCGTCGTCGACGGGATGGTCACCGCGCTCCTCTCGCTGGACTACCCGGCCGACCGGCTCACCCTCGTCGTCGTCGACGACGGGTCGGACGACGGCACCGGCGCCCGGCTGGACGGGTGGGCCGCCCGCGACCCCCGGCTGCGGGTGCTGCACCGCCCGCCGGGCTCCGGCGGCGGGAAGTCCGGCGCCCTCAACGACGCCCTCGACCTGCTGGACGCCGAGATCGCCGTGGTGTTCGACGCCGACCACGAGCCGGAGCCGACGGCGCTGCGCCGTCTCGTCCGCCACTTCCGCGACCCGGTGGTCGGCGCGGTGATGGGCCGCTGCGTCATCCGCAACGGCCGCGACTCGTCGATGGCCGGCACCGTCTTCGTCGACTTCCTCTCCGGCTACCTGGTCAACGAGTACGGCCGGCAGGCCCTGTTCGAGCTGCCCGCCTACGGCGGGGCCAACTGCGCGGTGCGGATGTCGACCCTGCGGGCCCTGGGCGGCTGGAACCCGCACACGGTCACCGAGGACACCGACCTGACCCTGCGCGTGCTGCTGGCCGGCCAGCGGGTCCGCTACGACCTCTCCGCCGTCGACTTCGAGGAGGCGGTGGTCAGCGCCCCGCGCTTCTGGACGCAGCGGTACCGGTGGGCCCGGGGCCACCAGAAGTGCTTCCGGGACCACTGGCGTCCGCTGATGCGCTCGCCGCACCTGTCGCCGGTGGAGAAGGTCGAGACGACGCTGTTCCTGCTCGTCTACCACGTGCCCCTGCTCAGCGGCATCGGGCTGCTGCTCACCGGGCTGCGGGCCGTCGGGATCGGCGACCTGCCGGTCGTCGGGCTGCTGCCCCTGTCGATGCTGCTGTTCGTCGGCCCGCTGGCCGAGCTGTCCGTGGGGCTGCTCATCGGGCGGGTGGAGCGGCGCGCCGCCTGGCGGCTGCTCGGCTTCCTCCCGGCCTTCGCCCTGTCCATCTGGATCACCACGCGCGCCTACGTCGACGGCATGCTCGGCCGCCCCTACACCTGGGTGAAGACGTCCCGGTCGGGGGCCACGTCCACCGTCCGGGTCGACCCTCCGCCGCCCGCGGTCGGGGCCGCCGCGCCGCCGTCGTCGAGGACCGGCGCCTGATGGCCCGGGCCGCCGGTGATCCCGGGGCGGGGGGCCGGCGCCGCTACCGACGCCCCGGCAGCCGCCGACGTCTCCTGGTGGTGCTGGGCGACCTGGCGCTGGCGGCGCTGATCTGCTGGGTCGGCTTCCGCCACGGCGCCGCCGTCCTGCAGGTGCACGAGGCCCGCTGGGTGGTCGCCTCGTTGCGGCTGCTCGGGGTGGACTCGGCGTCGGACGCCCTGCCGCGCCACATCATGGTGTTCCGGGACGACGGGGGGATGATCCTCGCCGGGGTCACCGAGTCCTGCTCGTCGATCCTGTCGGTCCTCGGGCTGACCGCGCTCACCGTCGTCGTCCTGCGGGGCCGGCGCCAGCACGCGGTGGCCGGGCTGGTGGTCGCGGTCGCCGCGCTGCTGGTGCTCAACCACCTCCGGCTGGCCGCCTCCACCGTCGCCGGTCTCCTCTGGGGGGACGCGGCGCTGGTCCTCTTCCACGACTGGGTGGGCACCGTCTGGAACCTCGCCGCCACCCTCGGCGGCTTCCTGCTCATGGTCTGCACCACCCTGCCCACCGCCCAGCGCGCCGAGCAGGACGTCGCCGGCCGGCACACGGCGCGCCGTCCCGACAGCTGGGCGCGCCCGGGTCTGGGCTACCGGCTGCCGGTGGACGACGCCCGCCCGGCCTCCCGTCGGTGGACCCCGACCGGCCTGGTGCACCGCCACCTGCTGCCGCGGCGGGCCTCGCGGTGGCTGGGTGCGCGCCGGGAGGCCGGGCGCATCGACTACCGGATCGGGTACCTGCCCGCGGCCGAGCGGGCCGAGCGGGTCCGCGCGCTGGCGGCCGACGGGCTCGGGGCGCACGCGGCGTCGCTGGTGGCGGTGGCGACCTACGACGACGACCCGGCCGTCCTCGACGTGCTGGCCGAGGCGGTCGCCGCCCGGCAGTGGGAGCCGGTCACCGGATCCCGCGTGGCGGCCCTGCGGCTGTGGGCGCGCGGCTGGCTGCTGCCGCACCCCGGACGGGACGGGGCCCCGCCCGCCGACGACACGCTCCCCGTGCTGGCGGCCCGCCCGGCCCCCCCGGTGCCCGCCGTCCCGCGGGCCCGGGCCGGCGACGGCCTCCCATCCCCGGCCGCCGCCACCCGACCGCGCAGCTTCGCCCGTTCCCCGCTCCCGCTCCCCGCGACCCAGGACGACCGATGACCTCCTCCCTGCCCCAGCCCCGTTCGGCGCCGGCCGCCCCGGCGCTCCCCCCGGCGGCGGACCCGGACGGCCGCGCCCCGGCCGTGCTGGTCACCGGAGCCGGCGGCCCGGCCGGCGTCGCGGTGGTCCGCCGCCTGGTCGCCCTCGGCCACCGGGTGGTCGCCGCCGACGCCGACGCGGCGGCCGCCGGGGGAGCGTTCGCCTCCGTCGCGGTGACCGTGCCGCGCGGTGACTCCCCCCGCTTCGTCGACGCGCTGGTCGGGATCGCTCCCGCCTGCGGCGTCGACGCCCTGGTCAGCACGGTCGCCGAGGAGCTGCCGCGGCTGACCGCCGGCGCCGACCGGCTGGCCGCGGCCGGCGTCGCCACCTGGCTGCCCACCCCGACCGCCGTGGACCTGTGCTGCGACAAGGCGGCCTTCGCCCGGCGGATGGGAGCCGCCGGTGTGCCGCACCCGGCGACCGCGACCGGCGCCGACGACGTCGCCGGCGTCCCCGGCCCGTGGGTGGTCAAGCCGCGGACCGGGCGGGGCAGCCGCGGCGTGCGGCTGCTCGACGACCCGGCCGAGGTCGCCGCCGCGCTCCGCGCAGACGCCGGGCTCGTCGCCCAGACCCGGCTCGAGGGCCGGGAGTTCACCGCCGACGCGCTGGTCGACCGGGACGGCGAGCTGCGCACCGCCGTCCCCCGGTGGCGGGAGGAGACCCGGGCCGGGATCTCGGTGAAGGGCCGGACGTTCGCCTCCGAGGCGGTGACCGACGTCGTCGCGCGGGCCCTGGCCGCGGTCGGGCTCACCGGGTCGGCCAACGTGCAGGGCTTCGTCGCCGACGACGGCGAGGCGACCGTCGTGGAGATCAACCCGCGGTTCTCCGGCGGGCTGCCGCTGACCCTCGCGGCCGGCGCCGACGTGGTCGGCGCCTACCTCGCCGGCGTCCGGGAGCCGGGCGTGCCGCTGCCGTACCTGTGGTTCCGGCCCGGCGTCTCGATGAGCCGCTACTTCGCCGAGACCTACGCCAGCGACGACGGCAGCCCGGTCGTCGACCCCTGCGCGCCGGTGGCGGTGACCGCGTGACCGCGCGGGCGAGGTCACGGCACGGGCGGAGCACCCGCAGCCGGCACGTCCTCGTGCCGTTCGGCACCCGCCCCGAGGTCGTCAAGCTCGCCCCGGTCGTCGCCGCCCTGCAGGCCGCGGGCCACCGGGTGAGCGTCGTCGACACCGGCCAGCACACCGACCCCGCGCTGAGCTCGCAGCTGCAGACCGCGCTCGGGCTGACCCCCGACTCCCGCTTCTGCCTGCCGGCCGCCCCGGCCGAGCGGACCGGCGCTCTGCACGCCGACGCGGCCCGCGCGGTCGCCGGCTGCGCGCCCGACCTGGTGCTGGCGCTCGGCGACACCACCACCGTGCCCGCCTACGCCCTGGCCGCCCGCGCCGCCGGCGTGCCCTTCGCCCACCTCGAGGCCGGGTTGCGCAGCCTCAACCCGCGCAGCGTGGAGGAGGTCAACCGGCGGGTCGCCGCGGCCGCCGCGCAGCTGCACCTCGCGCCCACGGAGCGGGCCGCGGCCTTCCTCGCCGCCGAGGGCGTCGACGCGGAGCGGGTGTTCGTCGTCGGCAACCCGGTCGTCGACACCCTCGTCGCCCGCGGGGTCCGGCGGGTGCCGCTCGCCGAGCGCCGCGGCGTCCTGGTCACCGCGCACCGGCCCACCAACGTCGACGACCCCGTCCGCCTGGCCCGGCTGGTCGGCGTGGTGCGGGCGCTCGCCGAGCAGGTCGGCCCGGTGACCTTCCCGGTGCACCCGCGCACCGCGGCCCGCCTCGCCGCGGCCGGGCTCACCGGCGCCCTCGAGCACCCGGGCGTCACGCTCACCGGCCCGGTGGGGTACGACGCGCTGCTCGCGGCGCTGGCCTCGGCCCGCCTGGCGGTCACCGACTCGGGCGGCATCCAGGAGGAGGCCGCCTACCTGGGGGTGCCGGTCGTGGTGCTGCGCGGCTCGACGCCGCGCTGGGAGGGCGTCGAGGCCGGGACGACGACCCTGGCCGGGCTGGCCGACGACCGCGCGGCCGCCGCCGTCCTGGCCGCCGCTGCCGGGCACACCAGCGCCGAGGGCCAGGAGCGGGCCGCGGCGGCGCCGTGCCCGTACGGGGACGGGACGACGGGTCCGCAGGTGGCCGCCGTCCTGGCCGATCCGCGGACCGATGCCCTGCTCGCGCTCGACGAGCCCGACTTCACCGACGGGCGGCTGCCCTGGTGACCGGCTGGCGAGGGTCGCCGCCGCTGGGCGTGGTGGTCGACCTCGACGACACGCTCTACCCGCAAGCCGACTACCTGGCCTCCGCCGCCGCGGCGGTGGGGGTCGCCGCGCACACCGCCGGGCTGGACGGCGCCGCGGTGCACGCCGCCCTGCGGCGCGAGCTGGCCGCCGGGTCCGACGCCGGCGGCACCGTCGACCGGGCCCTGCTCGCCGCGGGCGTGCCGGCCGCGGCCCTGCCCCGGTACGTCCCGGCGCTGGTGGCGGCGTTCACCGCGCACACCCCGTCCCGGTTGACCCCCCATCCCGGGGTGGCCGAGGCGCTGCGCGCGCTGGCCGCCGCCGCGCCGCTGGCCTGCCTGACCGACGGCAACCCGGTCATCCAGGCGGCCAAGCTGGCCGCCACCGGCCTGCAGCCGCTGCTGCCGGTCGTCGTCGTCACCGACGCGCTCGGTGGGCGGGCCGTCCGCAAGCCGCACCCGCTGGGGCTGCTCGCCGCCGCCGCGCGGCTGGGCGTGCCGCCCGACCGGCTGCTGGTCGTCGGCGACCGGCCCGGCAAGGACGTCGCCGTGGCCGCGGCCGTCGGAGCGCGCGCGGTCCGCGTCCGGCAGGGGGAGTACGCCACCGCCCCCGACGACCCGCGCACCTGGGCGGTCGTGCACTCCTTCCCCGCCGCGGCGCAGCTGGCCCTCGAGGTCCTGGGCCTGGCCGCCGCCCCGGCCTGAGGGGTCCTCACCCCTCCGGGTGGTCTCCGGTCCCCGGGGCTCCAGCCGGCGGCCCGGCGCGCCGATGGGGCCTCGACGGGCGGGCCGGCCGCCCCGGACCCGAGGACGCACGCCATGGACGGTCCCAGCAGGTCATCGAGGGCACGGCGCGTCCGCGCGCGTGTCGCCTCCGTCGCACTGGCCGCGGTCGTCGCCGTCGTGGGGTTGGTCGCCGCACCGGGCACGGCCTCGGCCGCGAGCAAGACGGTCACGCCGACCCTGGACTGCCTCCGCGAGAACGGCGACGGGACCTACACCGCGATCCTGGGCTACACCAACACCTCGAAGAACCCGGTCACCATCCCGGTGGGCTCGTGGAACCAGGTGCAGCCGGCCCGGTTCGACGGCCCCCAGCCGACCGTCTTCCAGCCGGGGACCAAGCGCGGTGCCTACACCGTGACGCTCACGCAGGACGAGTACATGGGCGGGCCCTCGTGGTACCTCGGCGGCACCTTCGTCTTCTTCGGCTGGTCCTGGACGCACGACGGGAAGGCGCCGACCTGCCCGCCCTCGACGGAGCTGCCCGAGGAGGGCAACGGGACCGGGCCGCTCATCGCCCTGGCCGTCGCCGGGGTGGTCGGTGCTCTCGTCGTCCACCGCACCCGCCGCGGCGCGCAGGCCGCCGGCCGGGACACCGGGGCGGGCCGCGGCGATGCGTAGGGTCCTCGCGGTCGGGGCGCACCCCGACGACATCGAGCTGGGCTGCGGTGCCACCCTCCTGGCCCACTCCGCCGCCGGCGACGCCGTCACCGTGCTGGTCGTGACCGGCGGCGAGAACGGCCCCGGTGACGACGCCGCGGTCGTCGGCCGCCGCGCCGAGCAGGAGCAGGCCGCCCGGACGCTGGGCGCGCGGCTGCTGTGGGGAGGGCTGCGCGACTGTGCGGTCGTCCCCGACGCCGCCACCGTCGCCGTGGTCGAGCGGGCCCTGCGGGAGACGGGCGCGGAGGTCGTGTACGTGCACGCCCCGGACGACAGCCACCAGGACCACCGGGCCGTCGCCGCCGCGACCCTGTCGGCCGCGCGCCGGCTCTCGCGGGTCCTGCACTACCAGAGCCCGTCCACGCTGACCTTCAGCCCGACGGTGTACGTCGACGTCACCGCCTACCTCTCCGGCAAGCTCGCCGCGCTCGGCGCGCACGCCTCCCAGGTGGAGCTGTCGGCCATGGTGGAGCCGGACGCCGTCGTCGCCTCCGCCCGGCACTGGGGCGCGCAGGCCCGGATCGGCTACGCCGAGGCGTTCGCGCCGACCCGCATGGTGCTCGACCTGGTGCCCACCCCCCGCCAGCCCGCGGTCGACGTCCCCGAGGCCCACCGGCTGACCCCGTCGGTGCTCCTGGCGGCACCGCCGCGCTGAGCGCGGCGCCCTCCGGCCCCCGAGCCGCGGGTGGGACGAGCCGCCGGGTGCCGGTGCGGTCAGGGAGTTTCGTCGACGGGTGGTGGGTAGGGGCGGACGGACCGCGCGGTCCGGCGCGGTCCCGACACAGAGGAGGCAGTGTGCCCGAGGTCCCGCAGCCGGTCACCGACAACAGCATCAAGGTGCGTCAGCTCAGCCACTACCAGTTCAGCTGGATCGCCGGGGAGCCCGGGAAGCCGGGCACGTACACGCTCCAGCTGGTCCTCGACCAGGGGGCGTGGGAGGAGGTCCTCACCCTCGACCCCGACGACGCGGACAACCTGCAGGACCTGCTGGCCAACACCGGCACCGTGCACTACGACGTCGAGCGCCGGGTCCTCATGTTCGGGGTGACGCCCGCCGGCAGCTGATCCCGGGGGACGCCAGGAGGAGGTGGGAGGCCGGTTCGCCGGCCCCCACCCCCTCGCGGCGGCTCAGGGCCGGCGGGTCGTCGTCCCGTCGGTGTCGACCTCGATCTGCTCCTTGCGGACCTCTTCGGTGACCCGCTGCTGCTCGGTGACGGTCTCGGTGTCCAGGCGCACCCGCTCGACCGGCACGACCTCCTTCTCCACCACCGCGCGCTCGGCGTGCAGGACGACCTCGTGCTCCTCCTCGGAGATGGCCGGCCCGTCCACGGCCCGGCCCACGTTGGCGTCGGTGATCGGCTCGCGCACGACCCGGACCTCCTCGTGCGACACGGGGACGGTCTGGGTCACGTTCTCGGTGACCACGTACTTGCGCAGCCGGGCCCGCCCGGTCTCCACCCGCTGCACGCCCACGCGCAGCCGCTCCTCGGAGCGGGTCATGGCGTCGTCGGTGGTCGGGCCGGAGGTGTCGTGCCCGACCGTCCGGCCGGCGTCGTCGCGCACGCCGGCCCGGTCGCGGTCGACGTCGCCGACGACCCCGGTCCGGGAGGTCTCTGCGGTGCCGGTGCCGGTGCCGATGCCGTAGTAGCGGTAGAGCTCGGCCTCCTCGTCGGGGGAGATGTGACCCTCCGAGTCCTCGACGCGGGGCGCGCCCTTGACCGTGTCCTTGTCGTACGGGAAGCGCAGCTCGTCGCCGGCCAGCTCCGCCTGCGCCAGCGGGATGAAGGTCTCCTTGGTGCCGAACAGGCCGGTGTTGACCGTGGCCCACTCCGGACGGCCGGTCTCGTCGTCGAGGTAGATCTCGCCGACCTTGCCCAGCTTGCCGCCGTCGGCCGCGACGGCGGTCGCGCCGATCGCCTGCTGGATCTGCTGCTCGTTGATCATGGTTCTCCCGGGGTTCGAGGGGATGGCCGCGCGGCGCGGCCGCCGCGTCCGAGGACCTGGACCACCCGGACGCCGGCCCAACCGTGCCCACTCCGCTTACGGGGTAAACACGCGGGTGCCGGCACGCCCGGAACCCGCGCCGCTCCGGGCTGCTGCGCTGCGCCGGCTGGCGTAGAACAGACGGCAGTCGTGGGTGGACGACGCGACGACGGGAGGTAGCCGAGCGTGTTCGACCGAGCCGACCGCCCTGACCCCGACAGCCCGCAGGCCCGCGGGAGCAAGGCGGCCGTGATCCCCGCCGCTCCACCGGGAGCCGGCCGCACCCCCCTCGACCGGAGGCGGGTCCTCGGTGCGGCCGTCGCCTTCATCGACGAGCACGGGCTGGAGGCCCTGACGATGCGCCGGATGGGCGCGTACCTGGGTGTCGAGGGCATGGCCCTGTACCGGCACGTGACCAGCCGGGAGGACCTGCTCGACGGGGTCGTGGAGACCGTGGTCGACGAGCTCTACGGCGACCCCGACGTCTACCTGGCGCCCAAGCACGGCTGGCAGGACTTCCTGCAGCGACTGGCCCACGGGGTCCGCCGCATCGCCCTGGCCCACCCGGCGGTGTTCCCCCTCATCGCCACGCGACCGCCGGCCGCGCCCTGGGTGCGGCCCCCGCTGCGCAGCCTGCGCTGGCTGGAGTCCTTCCTCGACGCGCTCACCAGCCACGGGTTCTCCGACGAGGCCGCCGTCGCCGCGTACCGGGCGTACACCAGCTTCCTGCTCGGCCACCTCCTCCTCGAGGTGTCGCAGCGCGGCGTGCCGATCAGCCCCCTCGACGACCCGGACGCGGTCCCGTCGGCCGGCGCCGGGGCGCTCGAGCAGTACCCCCACGTGCGCCGGCTCGAGCCGATGCTGTCCCAGGACGAGTCGGCGGCGGAGTTCGAGGAGTCGCTGGAGAACCTCCTCGACCGCCTGCACCGGGTCCTGCGGGAGTCCCGGCGGCCCGGCTCGACCCTCCTCTGACCGGCCGTCCCCGGGGTGTCGCGGGGCGGCCCGTCAGGCGGCGGCGCGGTCGGGACGGGCCAGCAGGGTGCCGTCCAGCCCCTCGCGCAGCTCGCGCAGGGACTCGAACACCTGGGCGGCACCGGCCTGGGTGAGCTCCTCGGGGGAGAAGCCGCCGGTCCGGACGGCGATGGTGGGGACGTCGAGCTTGCCCGCGGCGATGCAGTCCCAGGTGGAGTCGCCGATCATCACCCCGGACGCGCCCTCCACCTGGGCCATCGCGACCTGGACGATGTCGGGTTCGGGCTTGCTGTGCTCGGCGTCGTCGGAGGTGGTCCAGGCATCGGCGATCGACCTGCCGTCGATCAGGTCGAGGAAGGCGTCGACGTGCTTGCTCATGCCGGAGCTGGCCAGCACCAAGCGGAACCCGCGCTCCTTGACCTCCTCGAGCAGGGCCCGGGCGTCCTCGAAGGGCGCCACCTCGGGGAGGAACCGGTCGAACTCCTCGACCCAGGCGTTGCGCAGCTCGTCGCCGTGCTCCTCCTCGACCTGCTGGCCGGCGACGTGGGCGACGAGCAGGTCCCCGCCCATGCCGATGGCACGGTGGATGCGCCACAGCGGGCGGGTGATGCCGTAGCGGCGGAAGGCGCGGAACCACGCCATGGCGTGCTGGTAGTTGGTGTCGACCAGGGTGCCGTCGACGTCGAAGACAGCGGTGTCGGGCATGGGGCTCCTCATCGGTGGGGTCGGGCGGGCTGGAACAGCCGGACGGCGGCCGGCGCCCGCGGGCGGAGTGGTCCCGGGCGGCGCCTGGGCGGGTGGGCTCCCCGGGCGACGCCGCCGGACGAGCGGCGGCGCGGGACGACCTGGTCGCTGGCCTCGACCGGAGCGCAGTATGGGCACCTCCGGGTCACCCGTGCACCTCGGGAGCCGGCCACAGGTCCCTCCTCGCACTGGCGGCGGACGACTCCCGGAGCCGGGTGGCCGGGTCGGGGAGCTGGGTAGAGCAGTGCCGTGTCGGCTTCCGCCACCGTCGGCGGAGACAGGGAGGAGAGCACCGTGAGCGTGATGCGATTCGACCCCTTCGGGGACCCGTTCCGGAGCCTGGACCGGCTGACCAGCCAGTTGATGTCGGGGACGCGCACACCGATGGCGATGCCGATGGACGTCTGGCAGGCCGAGGACGGCTACCACGTGGCCCTGGACCTGCCGGGGGTGGATCCCGGCAGCGTGGAGATCACCACCGAGCGCAACATGCTGACCATCCGCGCCGAGCGGCGCTCGGAGTACGAGCAGGGGCACAACGTGCTGCTCGCCGAGCGCCCCCAGGGCCGGTTCACCCGCCAGCTGCAGGTCGGCGAGGCGCTGGACACCGGCCGGGTGCAGGCCAGCTACGACGACGGCGTGCTGCTGCTGACCATCCCGCTGTCCGAGCAGGCGCAGCCTCGGCGGATCGAGGTGCAGCACGGTGGCGGCCAGCAGCAGCTGCCGGTCACCAGGGGCCAGCAGGACCAGGGCGGCGCGGGCGGTTCCTCCGGCGGCGGTCCGTCCGAGGGCGGCGCGTCCGAGGGCGGTCAGCAGGGCAGCTGACCCGGGAGCCGGGGTGGTGCGCGTCCGCGCCGGCCGCACCACCCCGGCTGTCCCCGCGCCCGGATCCGGGGGCCCGGCGACCGATCGGCACGGACGGCGAGGACTGGCGGACGGCGGGGCACGGCGGACGGCGGGGCACGGCGGACGGCGGGGCACGGCGGACGGCGGGGCACCGGAGCGGACCGGCCGGCCGATCGGAGGGGTCCATGGCAACGGTGCACCGGCAGCGGCGTGCGCCCCCCTGGTGGCACCGCGCGGTGGCGAGGAGCGACGCGGTCGCCCACCTGCGCCTGACCCTGGTGACCTTCGCGGTGTCGGTGCTCGGCATCCGCATCTACCTGGCGGCCACCGGCTATCCGCAGATCGGCGGGCAGACCCTGCACATCGCCCACGCCCTGTGGGGAGGGCTGCTGCTGTTCGTCGCCTCGCTGCTGCCGCTGCTGATCGCCGACCGCCGGGTGCTGACCACCGTCGCGCTGCTGTCCGGCGTCGGCGCGGGCCTGTTCGTCGACGAGGTCGGCAAGTTCATCACCGCCGACAACGACTACTTCTTCCCCGCGGCCGCGCCCATCGCCTACGCGGTGTTCCTGCTCACCGTCCTGGTCGGGCTGCGCTTCGTCGGCCGGTCCCGGGAGTGTTCGCCACGGGCCGACCTGCGCGCCGCGCTCGACCTGATCGCCGCGGCCCTCGACTCCGACCTGACGCCGGTGCAGCGGGCCGAGCTGGACCGGCGCCTGCGCGCCGCGGCCACCCCCGGCGCCGATCCCTCCGACGCCCCGTCCGAGGAGGAGCTGCGGCACCTGGCCGCCGGCCTGCTGGAGGTGGTCCCCTCCTCGGGGCTGCAGCTCGCCCCGGTCCGGCCGGGGCGGCTGCGCCGGCTCGTCTCCCGCCTGGACCGGTGGGTCGACCGCCGGCTCACCGAGCGGCTCCTGCGCACCGGGCTGCTCGTCGGGTTGACCGTCCTCGGCCTGGTGGCGGTCAGCGACCTGGCCGTGATCACCGCGATCGCCGTCGACCTCTCCGACGGGTCGACCAGCGAGCTCACCGACGTGGCCAACGGGTTCGCCCGGATCGAGATCGAGGACGCCCGCGGTGTCGGGTTCCTGTTCGCCCGCGCCGTGCTCGACGTCCTCGCCGGCAGCATGCTGGTGGTGGCCGCGGTCCTGCTGGTCCGGGGACGCCGGCGCAGCGCGATGGAGCTCGCGCGCCACGGTCTCCTGCTGTTCCTGACCGTGGTGAACCTGCTGCTGTTCTACCTCGAGCAGTTCGCCGCGGCCGCCGCCGCCCTCGTCCAGCTCGCCCTGCTCTACGGGGTGCGGCGCTACCAGGACCACTTCGTCGAGCGGTCGTGAGCGCGGGCTCCGTCGGGTGGGCCCTCGCCCGCCGGGGGAGGAGGGGTCAGGGACGGCGGCGTCGACGGACGTCACGGACCCCGAGCCGGCGCCGCCCGGCCGGTGCGCGGACCGGGGAGGAGGCCAGGGGAGTCATCGGCCCGCCAGCGAGGTGGCGGCGCCGTGGGCGCGTCCCTGGTACTGGGTGCCGGCCACCGCGGCGGCCGCGGCGGCGACCTCGGCGGGCTGGGAGCGGAACCACTCCACGGTCCGGCGCAGGCCCTCGCTGTCGGAGACCTCTGGTCGCCAGCCGAGCAGCCGCTCGGCGCGGCTGATGTCCGGACGGCGGCGCGTGGGGTCGTCCTCCGGCAGCGGGTGGAACTCGATCGGAGAGCGTGACCCGGTGACGTCGCAGACGATCCTGGCGAGCTCGAGGACGGTGCGCTCGACGGGGTTGCCGAGGTTGACCGGACCGGTGACGGAGGTCTCGAGCATCGCGACTAGGCCGCGGACGAGGTCGTCGACGTAGCAGAAACTGCGTGTCTGCGACCCGTCGCCGTAGATGGTCAGGGGGTCGCCGTTGAGGGCCTGGGTGATGAAGCTGGTGACGACGCGGCCGTCCTCGGCCCGCATGCCCGGGCCGTAGGTGTTGAAGATGCGGACGATGCCCACGTCCACGCCGACCTGGCGGGCGTAGGCCATGGTCACCGCCTCGGCGTACCGCTTCGCCTCGTCGTAGACGCTGCGTGGGCCGACGGGGTTGACGTTGCCCCAGTAGTCCTCGACCTGTGGGTGGACCTCCGGGTCGCCGTAGACCTCGCTGGTCGAGGCGAGCAGGAAGCGGGCGTCGTTCTGGGCCGACAGCTGCAAGGCGTGCTCGGTGCCGCGACTCCCGACGGCGAGCGTCTCGAGCGGCAGGCGGTGGTAGTCGGGCGGCGATGCGGGGCTGGCCAGGTGGGCGACGGCGTCCACCCGGCCGCGGACCGGCAGCGGCCCCGCGGCGACGTCGGCCTGGTGGAACTCGAAGCGGGGGTCGTCGAGCAGCGACGCGAGGTTGTCTCGTCGCCCGGTCGACAAGTCGTCGACGCAGAGGACCTGGTGGCCGCCGGAGAGGAGCCACCGGCTCAGGTGGGAGCCGAGGAACCCGGCGCCACCGGTCACGACGATGCGCATGGAGGACCTCTCAGGACTGGGCGTCGTGGGTGCGCATCAGTGCGCGGAGGTGGATGCGCGGAGATGGACGGGAAAGGGCAGAGATGTGCTGTGACGCTGTGTTCGCCGAAGCGAATGGCACGCGCTCCCCGTTGTGCGCTGCAGCGCGTCGACCCCGGCACAGAAGGTGGCCCATGTCGGCCCACCAGATCAAGTGTGATTCAGCTCACAACACTGCGGAGCGTCTCCGCTGATGGTGGAACGGGGATGCCGACCTGTGGCGCGCGGTGCGAGCCCGTCGTCACGAGCGACGAGCCGCGATCCTGTCCGTTCCGATGGGCAGAGGTCGCCACCTGCGGACGCTCGACACGCGACGACCGACGGACCTCACGAACCGACCGACTCGGTCAGTCCTGGTCGTCCAGGAAGCGCTCGATGAGCGGCGCCAGGACGTCGGCCTCGGTGATCAGCGCCAGGTGCCCGCCGCCGTAGACGTGCAGCCGGGCGTCGGGGATCAGCCGGGCCATGATCCGGGCGTTCACCACCGGCACGATCGGGTCGTCGTCCCCGGCGACCACCAGCGTCGGCTGCCGGATCAGCCGCAGGAACGGCAGGCTGCTCCAGCCCGCGCTGGCCGCCAGTTGGTAGTAGTAGCCGCGCCCCGGGCCCAGCCGGGTGGCCGCGCGCAGCACCCGCGCCGCGAGCGCCGGGTCGGTGCGGACCGTGCCGCCGTAGACCAACCCGGCGATCTCCCGGGTGTAGGCCGGGTCGTGGTGGCGGCGGGGGGTGAGCATCCGCGCCAGCACCTGCGGGTGCGCGGGCACCATCAGCGACCCGGTGCCGGTGGCCGCCAGCACCAGCCGCCGGCAGCGCCGGCGGTGCTGGACGGCGAAGTGCTGGGCCAGCGCGCCACCCCAGGACAGCCCGAGGACGTCGACCGGGCCACCGCAGTCCAGCCGGTCGAGCACCCCGGCGACGACCGGGGTGAAGGTGGCCAACAGGTACGGCACCACCGGCCGCGGCGACCCCCCCACGCCGGGGACGTCGAACCGGACCACCGTCCGCCGCGGGTCGAGCGCGTCGACGAAGGGCTGCAGCACCTCCAGGCTCGCGCCGATGCCGTTCATCAGCAGCAGCGGCGGGGTCGACCGGTCCCCGGGCCGGACCGCGACCCGCAGGGCGCGCCCGGCGACGGTCAGCGTGCGGACGTCCTCCCCGGAGTGCGTGGCGGCCGACGGCGCTGTCGGCCGCGTCGGCTCACCTGTCGAAGACATACGTCCCCGGGGCGTCGGCCAGCGGCGGCAGCTCCTCGCTGCCCAGGGACGACGGGGCCGGCACCTCGTCGCCGGTGCGCTCGGCGAGCCAGGCGGTGAAGTCCGGCCACCACGAGCCCCTGACCTTCTCCGCCGAGGCCAGCCACGCCTCCGGGTCGGCCGGGGTCTGCGGGGCCACCTGGAACGACGCCTTGGGGTTCGACGGCGGGTTGACCAGCGAGGCGATGTGGCCGGCGGTGGACAGGACGAACCGGCTGCGCCCGCCCAGCAGCTGCGTCGTCCGGTAGCAGGACTGCCAGGGGCAGAGGTGGTCGTTGATGCCGGCGGTGACGTAGGCGTCGACGTCGACCTTGGACAGGTCGACCGGCGAGCCCAGCATCGTCGCCGCCCCCGGCCGGGTCAGCTTGTTGCCGACGGCGACGTCGATGAAGTCGCGGTGCAGGGCCGCGCTCATCCGGGTGGTGTCGGCGTTCCAGAAGAGGATGTCGAAGGCCGGCGGCGGCCTGCCCTGCAGGTAGTTGTTCACCCAGTAGTTCCACACCAGGTCGTTGGGCCGCAGCCAGGCGAACACCTCGGCCAGCGTGGCGCCGTCCAGGTAGCCCCTGCGCCGCGACTTCTCGGTCGCCTCCCGGATCGCCTCGGCGTCCATGAGCGCGCCGATCGTGCCGGCGTGCGCCCAGTCGAGCACGGCGACGGCGTAGCTCGAGGCGGCCACCCGCTCCAGCCCACCGGTGGCGGCCAGGTGGGCGAGCACCATCGCGAGGATGATCCCGCCCGAGCAGAAGCCCTGCAGGGCCACCCGGTCGCTGCCGGTGATCCGCTCGGCGGCGTCCATCGCGTCGAGGACGGCCTGCCCGTAGGCGTCCAGGCCCCAGTCGGCGTGCCGCTCGTCGGGGTTGCGCCACGACATCACGAAGACCTGCTGGCCGGAGGCGACGTAGTGCTCCACGATGCTGCGCCCGGGCGCCAGGTCGGTGACGTAGTACTTGTTGATCGTCGGCGGCACCACCACCAGGGGGACCTGGCGGACGCGCTCGGTGGTGGGCCGGTACTGGATCAGCTCGAACACCGGCGTCCGCAGCACGACCGCGCCCGGCGTGACGGCGAGGTCCTCCCCCACGGTGAATGCGTCGGACTCCACCATCGTGGGCACGCGGGGTGCGGAGGCGAGGTCGGAGACCAGCCGGCGGACGCCGGTGACGACGTTGCGCCCACCGGTGTCGATGAACGCCTTCCACGCCAGCGGGTTGACCAGCGGGGCGTTGCTGGGCGCCAGCGCGTCGACGAGGTTGGTCACGGAGAACCGGATCCGCTCGTCGTCCTGCCAGTCCAGGTCGGCGTCGTCGACCAGGGCGACCGCTGTCTGGGCTGCGGCGATGTGCGCCTGCATCGCCCGGCGCATCAGCGGGTTGCCTGCCCAGGCCGGGTCGGTGTAACGCTTGTCCTTCGGCGAGGGGGCGAGGTCGGAGCGGCCGGCGACGATCTGCCCGAGGTCCTTGGCGAGGGTGCCCGCGCGCCGGGCGACGGCGTCGGGGTGGCGGGCCAGGCCCCGGCCGAGGTGGAGCACGGTCCGGGCGGGCGGGACCATCCGGCGCAGCGGCCCGCGGGCGCCGTCCACCAGGATCATGTCCAGACCCACGACGGCCTCGCCGGGCTCCTGGGTGTCCCCGTCGGTGGTCTGCCCCGTGCGCGGACGTGCGCTGGCTGCCTCGGTCATGCCGTCTCCTCGGTGCGCTGACTCGCGGTCTGACCGCAGACACTCAACCACGGCCCGGGAGCGGACGCCCGCTCAGGTCCCTCCCCGGGTGTCGGCCGGCCCCCGCGCCGTGGCCCCTCCAGGGCCTCCCCTCGAGCGTGCGAGGCGCAGTCCTTCTTCACACCGTCTCGGGGACCAGCGTCGTGCGGGGTGCGGCGTTCGGCGGCCGCCGCCACGACCGGTTGGCCCGCCAGAACAGGTAGGCGGCCAGACCGAGCGGGATGGGCAGCACGTAGGTGAGCGCGCGGTAGACCAGGACGGCGGCGGCGACCAGGGGCCGGTCCCCGCCGGCCGCGGCCAGCCCGGTGATCAGCGCGACCTCGACCACGCCCAGCCCCCCCGGGGTGAACGGGACCGCGGTGAGCAGCCGGGCGAAGGCGAACACCGCCAGCGCCTCGACGACCCCGACCTGGCGGCCGTCCACGCCGACGACGCGCAGGGCGACGAGCAGGACGAGGAACAGCGACAGGTGGCTGACCAGCGTGGCCAGGGAGATCCAGTGCCAGCGGGCCCTGAGCAGCAACGCCGTCCGGTCGCGGAACCGCGTGGTCGCCCGCTCCCAGCCGTGCACCGGGCCGCGCCCGAACGGCCGGCGCAGCGCGGAGGCGACGCGGCCGGCGACGGTGCCGATCCGGGCCGCCCCCTCCCGGCTGCGCAGCAGCAGCCCGAGCAGGGCGACGGCGACGGCGAGACCGGCCAGGCCGGCCACTCCGGCCGCCACCCGTCCCGGGCTGGGCGTCGACCCCAACGCCAGCAGGCTCAGCGCCAGGACCGGCAGCGCCAGCTTGGCGAAGTTGTTCCACAGGCCGGCCACCAGCAGGCAGACCGACGTCCGGGAGCGGGAGAACCCCCACGAGGAGTTCATCGCGTAGGTCAGGCCGAGGGCGAGGGCGGCGCCGGCGACCACGGTGTTGGACACGGCCGTCGTCGCCAGCGTGGCCACGGTGGCCTGCCGCAGGGTCAGCCCGGGCATCGCGGCCACGACCAGGAACTGGTAGGTGGCCAGGTTCCACACCGTGACCAGCGCCAGCAGCGCCACCTCCGCAGCGGTCATCGCGCGCACCGAGTCCCACACCGCCGACAGGCTGGTGAACTGGGGGAGGAACCAGCCGAGGACGGCCGCCGCCAGCGCCAGCGACAGCACGGGAGCGACCAGCCTCCGCCACCGGCGCCCGGTGGCCGGCGGCCGGGGCGGCGGGGGACCGGCGGTCACCGCGGGCTCCCCGCGGCCGCGGGCGGGTCGAGCCCGAGCCGGCCGCCGGTCTCCGCGCGGACCTGCTCGGCCAGCTCCTGCCGGCGCAGCGTGCCGATGTTCTGCGTGGCCAGGGCCAGCGGCTCGCCCCGGGCGTCCCCGGACAGCGTGAAGACGACGGTCAGGCAGCCGCCGTCGAACAGGTAGTAGCGCCGGCCCAGGTACTGCGGGGTGACCTGGGTGACCCGCTCCAGCCGGTGCATGCCCTCGCGGTCGCTGGGGATCTCCGTGGCGCCCGCGGTGTCGCAGGTGCCGGTCAGCCACACCTCGATGGCGTGCACCCCGTCGCGGTCGGAGTCCAGCCAGAAGCGGGCCGAGCCGCGCCGGGCGTCGAGGCCGGAGAAGTGCCACCCGACGGGCAGGCCCTGCAGGCACGGCACCCAGGACGCCGTCGGCACCGCCTGGGCCATGAGCACGACCCCGGAGGCCGCGACCGCGTCGTCCCCGATCGAGCAGGCCGGGACGTCGCCGATGAGGCCGTCGGCCGGCGCCCCGCACCCGGTGAGCAGCAGGGCCAGCACCGCTCCGGGGACGGCGGCCGGCCGGGCGGCCCGGGCCGCGGTCACAGCGGCGACCCCAGCAGGTCGGCGGCGACCAGCGCGCCGAGCAGCAGGGTCAGCAGCACGACCAGCGACAGCCCGATCCGGCGCCAGCTCCACCGCTGGATGCGCACCGGCGGGAGCCGGTAGGGCAGCAGCCGCAGGAACCGGGCGTGCAGGTCGCGGCCGTCGGCGCGCAGCGACCGGCGCAGCTGCGTGGGCATCGTCAGGCCGCGGGTGGCGGCGAAGGCCTCGGCGATCTCCTCGTCGGAGAAGCGCAACCGGGCCCGGGCGTACACCCGCGCCGGGTCGGTGCGCAGCGCCAGGACCAGCATCGTGTTGGCCAGGTCGACCGCCTGCCGCCACGGGCTGGGCCGCACCTCGGCGAAGGCGGAGTCGATGAGGTAGAGGGTGCCGTCACGCACCAGGACGTTGGCCGGCTTGATGTCGCGGTGGGCCACCCCGATGTCCCACATCCGCCGCACCACGGCCAGGCCCTGGTCGATGACGGCGTCGTCGATCTCGGCGTCCCCGATCTCCTGCGCGCCGCCCAGGAACTCGGTGACCAGCAGGTACTCCCGCTCGGGGGTGATCTCCACGATGCCCATCGGGTGCGGCACGGGCAGCCCGGCGTCGGAGAACAGCCGCAGCACGTAGTCCTCGTGCTGCACCAGCCGGCGCACGCTGTGGAACGGCTTCTCGTCCTCCAGCCGGCCGTAGAGCAGCGTGCGGCCGAGCTTGAACCAGCGGTCCGAGCGCACGTGGGTGGCGGCGTAGAGCTTGCCGAAGACCCAGCCGTGGGCGTCGCCGCCGCCGTCGTCCCCGTCCTCCTCCCCACCCTCGGCCTCGACCTCGATCCGCAGCGGCGTCGAACCGCCCGATCCGGCGAGGTTGAACGGCGTGCACGACGTGGCGAGCAGCCCCAGCTGGTCCCGCAGCGCCCGCACGATCGCCTCGCCGCGCACGCCGGAGACGTCGAGGTGGGCGGGGCTGCCGCGGCGGTAGCGCACCGGGTGGACGTCGTTGGGCGTCATCAACCGGAACGCGGCCAGCGGCACCGCCACGCCGAGGACCACGGCCGCGACGACGTCGGTGGGGTGGTCCTGCGCCAGGTACAGCCGGGAGGCGCCGGTGAGCGCCAGCAGCCCGACCACGACCCACTTGCCGACCGTCCGCGCCCGCCCGGCCGGCACCAGCGCGTACACCGTGCTGACCAGGAACGCGGTCAGCACGGTCACCGGCAGGGAGGGCATCGCGTAGCCCGACCAGTCGCCGAGCAGCTCGACCTCGAACGGGCGGGGTCGCTGCAGGACCTGCGTGGCCAGCGCGCCGACGTTGACCACCAGCAGGCCCACGCCGATCCACACGAACAAGTGCCGCCACCGCCGGAACACCACCAGGACCAGCAGGTTGGCCAGCCACAGCACGTGCAGCGCACGCCGCCCGGCCAGCACCCCGGCCGCCTCGGCGACGTCGGCCAGCCCCGGGGAGCGCACCGCGGCCAGGGCCTGCAGGAGCCGGGTGTCGACCAGGTCGACGGCCGGGACGCCGCCGGTGACCAGCGCCACGGTCCACGCCACCACCACGCCGGCGGACAGCCCCAGCCACCACTTGCCCGAGGCGTTCAGGTGGCGCGGCAGCGGCGGGGGCTCCCCGGAGGGACGGCGGCGCCGGCGGACGCGCTGGATCGCCGGCGCCGGGGGACGTCGGACGGGACCCGCCTGCGGGACGGCGCGCGGCAGCGACGCCATGCCCCCCGATGCTGCACCCGATCCGGCCGCGGGTCCATGGGGATCCCCCGGACCGGTCGGCGGGATAGCGTGACCCGAGCGCCGTCCCCGCGGGGAGGAGAGCGCCGATGCGGCGTCCCCGGGTCGTTCCCGCCCTGCTGCTCCTGCTGGGCGTCCTGCTGCTGCCCGGCTGCGGGTCGGCGCCGGCCCCGCAGGCCGACGACGGGGCGATCCGGTTCGCCTCCTACGACTTCGTCGAGAACCAGGTGCTCGCCGAGGTGTACGCCGAGGGGGTCCGGCGGGCCGGGCTGCCCGTGTCGGTGCAGCACGGCATCGGCACCCGGGAGGTGGTCCTGCCCGCGTTGGAGCAGGGGGTCGTGGACGTCGTCGTCGACTACCTCGGCACCGCCCTCGACTTCGTCGACCCGGGCCGGCCGACGGCGCCGGGCCAGCCGCAGGACCTGCACGCGGCCCTCGCCGGCGTCCTCGGGCCGCGGGAGGTGAGCGTGCTCGACGCCGCACCGGCCGAGGACCAGAACGGGTTCGTCGTCCGCGCCGCGTTCGCCGAGCAGCACGGCGTCCACCGGTTGTCCGACCTGGCCCCGATCGCGGCGGGCCTGGCGTTCGGTGGCCCGCCGGAGTGCCCGGAGCGGCGCTACTGCCTGCCGGGCCTGCGCGACGTCTACGGCCTGCGGTTCGCCGCGGTGCGGCCCATGCCGTCCCGGGCGGCCACGGTGGAGGCGCTGCTGTCGGGGGAGGTCGACGTCGGCCTGCTGGAGACGACCGACGCGCGGCTGGCCGACGCCCCGCTGGTCCTGCTGGACGACGACCGGTCGCTGCAGCCGCACGAGAACGTGGTGCCGTTCGTGCGCACCGCGGTGCTCGACCGGGCGGGGCAGCAGCTGCGGACGGCGCTGGACGCGGTGAGCGCTCGGCTCACCGACGCCGACCTGGTGCGGCTCAACCGGCTCGTGGTCCTCGACGGGCGGACCCCGGCCCAGGCCGCGGCGCTGTGGTGGGACGGCCGCTGAGCGGCCCCTCCCCGGCCTCCTGTAGGGGCGGCCCCCTCCCGGGTCCCGCCCCGAGCGTGCGAGGGGTGGGGAGGAGGGGGTCCTTTCTCAGTGCGTCTCCCGGTCCTTGGGCTCCGCGCGGGCGTCGAGCTGGATCTCCTTCTCCGCCAGCGGCACGCCCTCCTTGAGCTCCTTCGCGCGTTCGATCTCGGCGTCGAGCTCGATGCCGAACAGCAGGGCCAGGTTGGTCAGCCAGAACCAGACGAGGAACACGATGACGCCGGCCATCGTGCCGTAGGTCTTGTTGTAGCTGCCGAAGTTGGCCGCGTAGAACGCGAACGCCGCCGAGGCCACGGCCCAGACCAGCAGCGCGACCGCGGCGCCCGGGCTGACGAAGCGGAAGCCGCGGAGCTTGACGTTCGGCGTCGAGTAGTACAGGACGGCGATCATCAGCGCGACCAGGACGACGATCACCGGCCACTTGACCCAGTTCCAGATGGTCAGCACGGTGCTGCCCAGGCCGATCGCCCGCCCGATGGCGTCCACGACCGGGCCGCTGAGCACGAGCATCGCCACGATCACCGCGGCGAACAGGATGCCGATGAGGGTGAGCAGCAGCTGCAGCGGCTTGAGCTTCCAGACCTTGCGGCCCTCGGGGGTCTCGTAGACCACGTTGGCCGCCTTGGTGAAGGCGCCGACGTAGCCCGACGCCGACCAGATGGCGCCCGCGACACCGAGGACCAGGCCCCAGCCCGCGGTGCTGTTGCTCCCGGCGATCTGGGTGACCACCGGCTGCAGCGTGCTGGCCGCCTGCTGGGGGAGGACGGCGGTGAGCGCGTCGGTGAGCTGCTGCGGGTCGGTGAGCAGGCCGATGATGGAGGTCAGCGCGATGAGCGCGGGGAACAGCGCCAGGGTGCCGTAGTAGGTGAGCGCGGCGGCCCACTGGGTGAGGTTGTCCTCGCTGAACTCCTTGAGCGTCCGCTTCAGCGTGCCACCGGTGGTGGGCGCCGTGTCGGTGCCTTTCGGGGCGCTGTCGAGGCGGGTGGCGTTGACCTTGTCGTCCTGGGGCGCCGGGTCCCCGGCGGTGTCGCCGGTGGACCGGGGGTCCTTGGCCGCGGCGCTGCTGCCACGGGGGCCGGTGGGGCGGGCCATCGTCAGTCCTCCGGTCGGGATGGAACCATTCCGGTCTCTGATGCCCCGGACGGTCCGGTTCCATGCTCCGGACCGGGCGCGCCGAGGCCGTTCCGTGATCTCGAGCGGTGGCCGGCGCTCGTCGGCTCCCCCTTCGGAGTGGGGTTCGTCACCGTCTGTCAGGTGAACAGTTGGTGACGACGGTTGAGACCGCGACGCTGTGGGGAACAACCTGTCCAGACGACACGCTGCGGGACGTGGACCCGGCAGCGAGAGCCCGAGAGCGACGGGGGGACGTACTGATGGTGCTGTGGCCGGCCGTGAGCCTGATCGGGTTCTTGGCCCTGACCGCACTGGTGATCGTGATGGGGGCCTCGACGACGGCGCGGTACGAGCGTGAGCAGCGCGACGCCGACACCGCCCCGGCCGGCCCGACCGGCCGGCACGCGGCCCCCGAGCCGGTGGGGGTCGCCTCCGCCGCCTGACCCGGCGACTCCGCGCCGGACCGCGACCCGCGCGCCCCGCACTCTGCCCCGGAGTCGCGGGGCGCGGGCGCACCCGGGGCCCTTCGACTACAGCCAGGCCTCGTCGGTGTCGAGGACCGTGCGGTCCAGCGACTCGAGCAGGTCGAGCCGGGTGTGCACCGTGGGCAGCTCGTACCGGTGGAAGTAGCGCGCGGCGGCCCGCTTGCCCCGGTGGAAGTCGGTGTCCCGGGCCCCGGTCGCGAGAGCCTGCTCCAGCCACAGCCACGCGACGACGACGTGGCCGGCGGCCTCCAGGTAGGCGGTGGAGTTGGCCAGCGTGACCGCCGGGTCGCCGGTGCTCCACAGCGTGGCGGTGACCGCGCCGACCCGGGCGACGGCGGCGTCGAGGTCGGCGGCGAACCCGGCCCACTCGGTGCCCGCCGCCCGCGCCGTCGTCGCGCCGATGGTCTCGGCCAGCAGCGCCAGCCCCGCCCCGCCCTGCATGACCACCTTGCGGCCGAGCAGGTCGATCCCCTGGATGCCGTTGGTGCCCTCGTGGATGGGGTTGAGCCGGTTGTCCCGGTAGAACTGCTCGACGGGGTAGTCGCGGGTGTAGCCGTAACCGCCGTGCACCTGGATGGCCAGGTCGTCGGCGACCGGCCCCCACTGCGACGGCCACGCCTTGGCGATCGGGGTGAGCACCTCCAGCAGCAGGTGCGCCCGCGCCCGGTCGGCCTCGGGCTCCGCCGTCTGCTCCTCGTCGACCAGCCGCGCGCAGTACAGCCCCAGCGCCAGCCCGCCCTCGACGTAGGACTTGGCGGCCAGCAGCATCCGCCGGACGTCGGTGTGCTCGACGATCCGCACCGGCGGCGAGGAGGTGCCCTTCGCGCCGACCGGGCGGCCCTGGGTGCGGGTGCGGGCGTACTCCAGGGCGTGCAGGTAGCCGGTGTAGCCGAGCACGGTCGCGCCCACGCCGACGCCGATCCGCGCCTCGTTCATCATGTGGAACATGTAGGTCAGGCCGCGGTGCTCCTCGCCGACGAGGAAGCCTACCGCGCCGGCCCGCCCGCCCGGGGTGTGCACGCCCTCGCCGAAGTTGAGCAGCGTGTTCGTCGTCCCCCGGTAGCCCATCTTGTGGTTGAGCCCGGCGAGGACGACGTCGTTGCGCTCGCCGAGCGAGCCGTCCTCGCGCACCAGCAACTTCGGGACGACGAACAGCGAGATGCCCTTCACGCCGGGCGGGCCGCCGGGCACCTTGGCCAGCACCAGGTGGACGATGTTCTCGGAGAGCTCGTGGTCGCCGGCGGAGATCCACATCTTGTTGCCGGTCAGCCGGTAGGTGCCGTCGTCCTGCCGCTCGGCCCGCGTGGTGATGTCGGCGAGCGACGAGCCGGCCTGCGGCTCCGACAGCGCCATCGTGCCGAACCAGCGCCCCTCCACCATCGGGCCGACGTAGGTGGCCTTCTGCTCCTCCGACCCGTGCGCGAGCAGCAGCCGCGCGTTGGCCATGGTGAGGAACGGGTAGGCCGAGGTGCCGACGTTGGCCGCCTTGAACCAGGCGAACACCGCCTGCCCGACGGTGTGCGGCAGCTGCAGACCGCCGTACTCCTCGTCGAACTCCCCGGCCATGAGCCCGGCCCCGGTGAAGACGTCCAGGGCCTGCTTCACCTCGGGGATCATCTGCACGCGGCCGTCCACCATCCGCGGCTCGCTCTCGTCGGCCGTCCGGTTGTGCGGCGCGAAGTGCTCGGTGGCGATCTGCTCGGCCAGGTCCAGCACCGCGTCGAAGGTCTCCCGCGAGTGCTCGGCGTAGCGGGGGCGCTTGACCAGGTTCTCGACGTCCAGCCACTCGTGCAGGAGGAAGTCCAGGTCGCGGCGGGACAGGATCAGCGACGAGCGCACGGGTGCCTCCAGACGACGGCAGGGGATGCCGCCTCACGGTACGACGGCTGCCGTCCCACCTCGCCCCCTCGCCGTCCCGTCGCCGCGATCATGGAATCTGGGAAGCGACACGCCAGTCACCGGCAGCGTGTCGCTTCCCGAACTCCATGATCGTCGGCATGGGGGGTTGGGCGCCGCCGGTTGATCCGCGCGCCGCCGTGGGTAGGGCTCGGGTTCGGCCGGGGCGCCGGGTTCCCGGCACGTCCATGGGAGGACCGACCGTGCCGAAGATCCTGGACTCCCTCCGGGGAGCCGCGACGGAGGCCGGAGGCGCCCTGCTCGGTCGCCTCCAGCACGCGCGGCTGCCCGGGGTCGGCCAGTCGTCGGTCACCGACGACCCCGACACCGCCGCTCGCCGCTGGCGGGCGGTCACGGTGCTGTGCTCGCCGGAGCGGATCGGCACCGGGGCCGACCTCCCGGCTCCGCTGGCCGCGCTGGGCGACCGGCTCGAGGTGCGCATCACCCCCGCCCCCGGCGACAAGGGCACCGAGCTGGCCGCCCGTTTCCGGGACCGGCCGAGCGACGACGACCTGGGTCGGTTGCGCGCCGCGCTCCGCGAGGCCAAGCAGCTGATCGAGGTGGGCGAGGTGCTGCGGGTCGACCCGGTGCCGCACGGCGTCCGCGAGCCCACGCCCCAGGGGGCGGCGCTGGAGGGGATGACCGCGGCGGCGGGCAAGGAGGGCGTGCTGTGAGGGCCGCGACCTGGACCGGGGTGAACGAGGTCTCGGTCGAGACCGTCCCGGACCCGCAGATCCTCAACGAACACGACGTGATCCTGCGCGTGCGGCGGACCACCACCTGCGGCTCCGACCTGCACCTGCTGGGCGGCTACATCCCGTTCATGCGGGCCGGCGACGTGCTCGGCCACGAGTTCCTGGGCGAGGTCGTCGAGGTCGGCAGGGGCGTGCGGGAGCGCAAGGTGGGCGACCGGGTGGTCGTCAACTCCTTTGTCGCCTGCGGCACCTGCTGGTACTGCCGGCAGGAGCTCTACAGCCTCTGCGACAACGGCAACCCCGACCCCGGCATCACCGAGGCGCTGTGGGGGCAGAGCCCCGGCGGCTGCTTCGGCTACTCGCACGCCATGGGCGGCTGGGCCGGCAGCCACGCGGAGTACATCCGCGTCCCGTACGCCGACGTCGGCGCGTTCGTCGTCCCGGACGGCGTGAGCGACGAGCGGGCGCTGTTCGCCTCCGACGCGGTCTCCACCGGCTGGATGGGCGCCGACATGGGCGGCACGAGGCCGGGGGACACCGTCGCGGTGTGGGGCGCCGGCGGGGTCGGCCAGATGGCCGCGCGGGCCGCGATGCTGCTGGGCGCGGAGAAGGTGTTCGTCGTCGACCGCCTCCCCGAGCGGCTGGCGCAGGTCCGCACCCACGTCGGCGCCGAGACGATCGACTACTCGCAGACCGACGTCCTGGCCGAGCTGCGCGAGCAGACCGGCGGCCGCGGCCCCGACGTGTGCATCGAGGCGGTCGGCATGGAGGCGCACAGTCCCGGCGTCCACGGCGTGTACGACCAGGTCAAGCAGCAGCTGCGGCTGCAGACCGACCGGCCCTCCGCCGTCCGGGAGGCGATCCTGGCCTGCCGGAAGGGCGGCACCGTGTTCGTGCTCGGCGTCTTCGGCGGGATGGTGGACAAGTACCCGCTCGGTGCGGCGATGAACAAGGGGCTCACCGTGCGGGGCGCCCAGGTGCACGGCCAGCGCTACACGCCGCGGATCCTCGAGCGCATGGCCCGCGGTGAGCTGACCACCGAGCACCTGGCGACGCACACCATGTCGCTCGAGGAGGCCCCGCGCGGCTACCGGATGTTCAAGGACAAGACCGACGGCTGCGTGCGGGCGGTCTTCACGCCGAACGGCTGAGGAAGTCGCGCAGCACGGCCAGCGTCTCGTCCGGCCGTTCCTCGGCGAGGAAGTGCCCGGCGTCGAGTGCGCACCCCGAGACGTCGCGGGCGCGACTGCGCCACACCTCGACCGGGTCGTCGGGGCCCGTGCCGACGACGCCGCGCCCTCCCCAGACGACCAGGACCGGCGCCTCGACCCGGCGCCCCTCCGCGGCGTCGGCGCTGTCCTGCTCGTAGTCGACCGAGGCCCCGGCGCGGTAGTCCTCGAGCATGGCGTGCCGGGCGTCGGCGTCGGCGAAGACCCGCTCGTACTCGGCCACGGCCGCGGGGTCGTAGAAGGACACGCCGCTGCCTCCCCAGCCGCCGAGCAGGGTGTGCAGGTAGCCGATCGGGTCACCGCCGATGAGTCGTTCGGGCACGGGGGCCGGCTGGACGAAGAAGAACCAGTGGTAGTAGGCGGTGGCCAGCCGCCGGTCGACCGAGTCGTACACGTGCGCGGTGGGCAGGACGTCGAGGAGAGCCACCCTGGTCACCGCGTCCGGGGCGTCCAGCGCCAGCCGGTGGGCCACCCGCGCGCCCCGGTCGTGCCCGACGACGGCGAACCGGTCGTGGCCGAGTTCGGCCATCAGCGCGCGCTGGTCGGCGGCCATCGCACGGAACGAGTAGCCGGCGTGGTCGTCGCCGGCGGGGGGACGCGAGGTGTCGCCGTAGCCGCGCAGGTCGGCGGCGACGACGGTGTGGGTCTCGGCCAGCGCCGGCGCGATGCGGTGCCACATGACGTGCGTCTGCGGGAAGCCGTGCAGCAGCAGGACCGGCGGTCCCTCGCCGCCCACCGCGGCGTGCACGGTGACCTCCCCGGCATCGGTGCGGACCAGTACGTCCACGGTCTGGAAGCCGTCGAACACGCGCCGACCGTGCCAGGCGCCCAGCCGTCCCGCCAGCGGGCCGAGCGGCGCGACACGGGCTCACGTCCAGTGACCGAGCCAGCACGGTCCTACGCTTGCTGCCGCCATGGACGACGAACGGCTGGGCAGACTGGCAGCGGAGCAGCGGGCGCGGGGGCTCATCGACACCCAGCTCGAGGCGGCCGGCTGGGTGGTGCAGGATCGGGCCGAGTCGAACCTCTACGCCGGCCAGGGCGTCGCCGTCCGGGAGTCGGTCATGGCGCCGGGCCACGGGCGGGCCGACTACCTGCTCTACGTGGACCGGCGTGCGGTCGGGGTCATCGAGGCCAAGCCGCAGGGGACGACGCTGTCCGGCGTCGAGTGGCAGTCAGCCAAGTACGCCGAGGGATTGCCGGCCGAGGTACGTCTCAAGGCCCTGACCGTGGACGGTCGCCTGCCGTTCGTCTTCGAGGCCAGTGGCACCGAGACGCACATGACCAACGGCTTCGACCCCGCCCCTCGGGCGCGGCGCGTCTTCGCCGTCCCCACGCCGGCCACGCTGGCCCGCACCCTGCGCGACGCCGAGGCCGACTCGGAACGCCCGACCTGGCGGGCCAAGGTGTCGCACCTGCCGCCGCTGGACACCGTCGGCCTGCGCCCGGCGCAGATCCGGGCGATCACCGGCATCGAGCGCTCGCTGGCCGAGCAGCGCTTCGACCGCTCCCTGGTGCAGATGGCCACCGGCGCCGGCAAGACCTTCACCGCCGTGACGAGCGCCTACCGGCTGCTCAGGCACGGCGGCTTCTCCCGCGTCCTGTTCCTCGTCGACCGCAACAACCTGGCCGACCAGACGCTGGCCGAGTTCGGCAACTACCGGACACCGGACGACGGCCGCCGCTTCACCGAGATCTACAACGTCGACAAGCTCACCGGCGCCGGCATGCTGGCCAGCACGCACGTCGCCATCTCCACCATCCAGCGGGTCCACCGGGTGCTGCAGGGCGAGCCGGTGCCAGAAGGAGACGACCCGACGCTCGACGACGCCGTCCCCACCGCGCCGGTGACTGTGCAGTACAGCCGGTCCCTGCCGCCGGAGGCGTTCGACCTGGTGATCGTCGACGAGGCGCACCGCTCGATCTACGGGCTGTGGCGCGGGGTGCTCGAGTACTTCGACGCGCACGTCGTCGGGCTGACGGCGACGCCCGGCAAGCAGACCTTCGGCTTCTTCCGGCAGAACCTGGTCAGCGAGTACACGTATCCGCAGTCGGTGGCCGACGGCGTCAACGTCGACTTCGACCTGTACCGGATCGCCACCCGGATCTCGCAGGAGGGCTCGCGCATCGAGGCCGGCACGGTGGTGCCGAAGGTCGACCGGCGCACCCGGGTGGAGCGCCTGGAACAGCTCGACGAGGAGCTGGAGTACACGAACAGGCAGCTGAACCGGGCGGTGACGTCGACCGCGCAGATCCGCCTGGTGCTGGAGACCTTCCGCGACCGGCTGTTCACCGAGATCTTCCCCGGCCGCTCGGTGGTGCCCAAGACGCTGATCTTCTGCAAGGACGACGCGCACGCCGAGGAGGTGGTCACCACTGTCCGGCAGGTGTTCGGCAAGGGCAACGACTTCGCCGCGAAGATCACCTACAGCGCGCAGGACCCGAAGGGCCACCTCCAGCGTTTCCGGACCTCGGCGTCGCTGCGCATCGCCGTCACCGTCGACATGATCGCCACCGGCACGGACGTGAAGCCGCTGGAGTGCGTCTTCTTCATGCGCGACGTGCGCAGCGCCCAGTACTTCGAGCAGATGAAGGGCCGCGGTGCACGCACCATCGCGCCGGCCGATTTCGCCGCGGTGACGCCGGACGCCACGCAGAAGACCCGGTTCGTGATCGTGGACGCCGTCGGCGTGACCGAGCACGACTTCGTCGACCCGCCGCTGAACCGGGAGAAGGGCGTCTCGCTGCGTCGGCTGCTCGGCAAGGCGGCGGCCCTGACGCTGACCGAGGCCGAGACGGTGACCCTCGCCTCCCGGCTGGCCGCGCTGGAGCTGCAGTTGACCCCCGCCGAGCGGGCCGAGCTGGACGGCGTGGCCGGGCGGCCGGTGCGCGAGATCGTCCGCGGCCTGGTCGACGCGGTGGACGCCGACACGCAGGCGCGCGTCTCCGCGGGAACGTCCGATCCCGCTGCTGCGGTGGCCGAGTTGCTGGAGCGGGCCGTCGAGCCGCTGGCGGCGAACCCCTCGCTGCGGGACCGGATCCTGGAGCTCCGGACGGCGAAGGACCGGGTCATCGACGAGGTGAGCAAGGACGCCTTGATCGACGCGCACGGCGTCGTGGACACGTCACGGGCCCGGTCGATCGTCGAGTCGTGGGCTGCGTACCTGGTCGAGCACCGCGACGAGATCACCGCGATCCAGCTGGTGCAGGAGGCGCGCGACCGGCGGGTGGCCTACGCCGACATCGCCGAGCTGGCCGACCGGATCGCCCGCCCGCCGCGCAGCTGGACGCCGGACCTCATCTGGCAGGCGTACGAGGTGGTCGTGTCCGACCGGGTGCGGCACAGCGACCGGCATACGGTGACCGACCTGGTGTCGCTGCTGCGCTTCACCCTCGGTGCGGACGACGAGCTGGTGCCCTACGCCGAGCGGGTGCGCGAGCGCTACGCGGGCTGGCTGGCGCAGCAGGAGCAGGCAGGCGTGAGTTTCACGGAGTCGGAGAGGTGGTGGCTCGACCGGATGGTCGAGGTGATCGCGGCATCGGCCGGCATCAGCGCGGAGGACCTGGACGCCGCGCCGTTCACCGAGCGGGGCGGGGTGGACGGCGCCGTCCGCGACCTCGGCCCGCGGGCGGGAACCTTGATCGAGTTGCTCAACACCGAGCTGACCGCGTGACTCAACTACCGCCGGACTGGCGCATCACTAGGTTTGACGAGGTGGCCGATTCCGCGCTCGGCAAGATGCTCGACAAGGGCGTCGTGCGCGGCCATGCGCACGTGCCCTATCTCCGTAACGTCAACGTGCAGTGGGGGCGGGTCGACCTCGGCAGCGTGCTCACCATGGAGCTCGCCGACGACGAGCGGCAGCGCTTTGCGGTCGAGGACGGTGACCTTCTTGTCTGCGAGGGTGGTGAGATCGGCCGCGCGGCGATCTGGCGCGGCAACGGCCAGTACATGGCCTACCAGAAGGCGCTGCACCGGATCCGCAGTCGAGGCCTGGTAGATCCGCTGTTTCTGCGCTACATGTTCGAGCACTACGCAACTAATGGGATGCTAAAGCGTCACTCGACGGGATCGACCATCGCGCACCTCCCACAGCAGAAGCTCAAGGTGTTGCCTGTTCCCCTGCCGCCGATGCCGGAACAGCGGCGGATCGTTGACATTCTCGAGGACCACCTGTCCCGCCTCGACGCCGCCAACGCCTACGTCGATGCGGGCAAGCGCCGCCTCCAGGCGTCGCATCGAGCCATCCTGTCGAGCCTCATCCCTGATTCCACGGCCTATCCGGCCTGGTGGAAACTCGCGACCGTAGGCGAGGCCGGCCTGGTCGAACTCGGTCGTCAGCGGCACCCGGATTGGCACTCAGGGCCAAACATGCGCCCGTATATGCGCGTCGCTAACGTCTTCGAGGATGAGATCAGAGTTGACGACCTCAAGGAGATGCATTGGCCGGATGACACCTTCGCGCGTTTCAGGTTGCGACCGGGTGACGTGCTCCTCAATGAAGGGCAGTCGCCCGAACTCCTCGGGCGGCCAGCGTTGTATGCAGGCGCTCCTGCGGAGGTGGCGTTCACCAACAGTCTGATTCGCTTTCAAGCGCGAGAGGGCGTCCTCCCAGAGTTCGCCTTGCTGGTCTTCCGGCGTCACATGCACGCCCGGCGCTTTATGCGCGAATCACGCATCACGACGAACATCGCTCACCTGTCCGCAAAGCGGCTGAAGGAAGTGGAGTTCCCGATTCCTCCGTTGGAGGATCAGCGGTCTCTCATCGTTCGTGCAAAGGAAATGCTGGAAAACAACGACCGGTTGCGCGATTCGATCAAGCGCGTGGAGGTGCAGAACACAGCCCTGCGTCGTGCGCTCCTGACAGCAGCCTTCTCGGGGCGGCTGACCGGGCGGGTGAGCGACCTGGACCGGGTCGAGGAGCTGGCGGCGGCCGAGGCTGCCTCGTGATCCCCGACTTCCAGACGCTCATGCGCCCCCTGCTCGAGGAGGTGAGTGACGGTTCCACGCGCCGGGTGCGCGACCTCGTCGGCCTCCTGAGCGACCGCTTCCAGCTCAGCGTCGAGGACCGGAAAGCGATGCTCCCCAGCGGGCGGCAGCGCAAGATGGACAACCGGGTCACCTGGTCCATCACTCATCTCTTCCAGGCCGGCCTCTTGTCGCGCCCAGCCCGCGGGCAGGTCGCCATCACGCCGGCCGGCCGCCAGGTGCTGGCTGCCCATCCCGAGCGCGTCGACATGCGGGTCCTGCAGGGCTTCGAGCCCTACCGCGCCTTCCGCTCGCGGAGCACCCAGCGCGACGCCGCCGGCGACGGGCCGCTCGACGCCGAGCCGGACGCGGACGCGGCTTCCCCGCAAGACCTGCTGGCCCAGGCGGTCACCGAGAACCAGGCGGCCGTCGAGGGTGAGCTGCTGACCCGTGCGCTAGCGCTCACGCCTACAGAGTTCGAGCGGCTCGTCGTCCGGCTGCTGGAGCGCATGGGCTACGGGCGGTTCGGCGGCGTCGAGCACTCCGGTCGCAGCGGCGACGCCGGCATCATCAGCCAGGACCCGCTCGGCCTCGACCGCATCTACCTCCAGGCCAAGCGCTACGACCCCGGCCAGTCGGTGCAGCGCCCCGCCATCCAGGGCTTCGTCGGCGCGTTGATGGGTGCCCAGGGCGATCGCGGCGTCTTCATCACCACGAGCTCGTTCTCCGACGGCGCACGACGGAAAGCAGACCGCGTCAACGCCCGCATCGAGCTCATCGACGGCGCTCGCCTGGCTCAATTGATGCTCCGCCACGGCGTCGGCGTCCAGGCCGAGACCACCGTGACGCTGCACCAGCTCGACGAGGACTTCTTCGAGACGTTGTGATCGGACGGTGACCAGCTCGACCGTGCAACCAGTGCTCACCTGTCACAGCCATGTGCAACAGTCACACGCATGGCCGGGGAAGAGCTGCGGGCGACGCTCGAGGGTGGGGAGGCCCAGCTCGGGCGGATCCAGGCTCGTGACGTGGCGCGCCTCATCCAGGGGCTCGAGACTGCTATAGCAGCAGCCGCGTACGCCGCCCTGGGTCGCCGCCGTCGAGCAGCGACGGGGCGTCACCGCGCCTCGGTAGAAGCCGCTTCTCGACTCGTCTTCCGAGATGTCGAGCCCGGCAGCATCGTGGCCGTTCTGGCGCTTCCCGTCCTCGCGCCAGACGAAGAAGGCGTGTTTGACCTTGATCTCGATGATCTCGCAGGTGCGGCTTTTGACCGGCTCGTCGGCGCGGGTGACCAGCCACCCGACCAAGTTGACGTCGGCATCGCCCGAGCCCTTGCCGACCTGGGGGACGCTCTGGGCATCGGCGAGAGGTATGACGACCTCCTCCTTCAGAGCTCTCGTATCGACCGATCCCTGCGGCTGGACTCCGCCGCACGCCTTCGCTTCCGGGAGCTGGCCGACAACCCGCTGGTGCAGCAGGCCGACGTCCTCGTCGGATCGCTCCGTGAAGCCGATTTCGACAGGCATACCGCCCGTCTTCGGACCGCCTCGAATGAAGCGGTGATCGTCAGCTTTCCGCCGGAGCTGGCGGACGACGTCCACGAGGCCTTGCGCGGACAGGCGCAGTTCGAAGGGGAGGTGACGTACGACCCGGCGACCGCGACGGCCAAGCGGGTTCGTCTGCGCGGAGTGAGCCCGCCCGTGCCACTCCCGTTCGACGCGGAGGCATTCTGGACGCCCGTGTCGACTCAGGACCTTGCAGCAGCCCAGGGGGTGAGTCCGGCTGCCCTGGACGGTCCGATGGTGCACCTCAGCGACGAGGAATGGGACGACGTCGCCGACGCGCTGGCACAACTCGACGGATGAGGCCGGAGGATGTCCCCGACGGACCCATCCTGGTCGACACCGACGTCGCGACGTGGGTGATGCGCAACGACGAGCAGGCGCTCCCGTGGAGACCTCTTCTCCGAGGGCACCTGCTGGTCCTGTCGTTCGTCAACGTCGGCGAGCTGTTGGCAGTGCCGGTCCTCAAGGGATGGCAGGCCAAGAGGGCCGCCGCATGGGCCGACGAGATCCGGCGACACTTCGTCACGCTGCCCTTCGCCTTCGCCGTGACCGAGATGTGGGCTCCGCTCCACGTCAAGTACCGAGGGCATCTACAGAAGGGCGGGGCCAACGATCTGTGGATCGCCGCCTCCGCGTTGTCAGCCGACCCGGCGCTGCCGCTAGCGACCAACAACCTGTCCGACTTCGGCAAAGTGGCCGCCAACTTTCCGCTCCGGCTGGTTCATCCCGACCTGCCGACGTGAGTCCTCTGCCGGCGCCGCGTCTGGCCGAGCTGATGCTGCACCGGCTCGACGAGATCACCGACGCACGTAGGTCGGTGGCATGCTGCGCCGGTCGCCTCCTCCTGGTCGTGTGCTGGTCGTGGCCGTGATCGGCGCGATCCTCGAGGGGCTGTTCTGGCTGGCCGTCGTGGGACTGACCTTCTTCGTCCCGACCGCGGTGCTCGGTGCGTCGAAGCGCAACCGGATCGGGCACTAGCGGCGTACGAGCTCGTCGGTGGCGCGGACGAGCTCGGCGCCCTGGTTCAGCCGCCGGATTCGGCGACGCTCAGCCAGAGCGGAAGGGTGAGCAGTGCGGCGGCCGTGGTGAGCGACGTCTGGGCCGCGACGAACGGCCCGTCGCCGCCCATCCCCGCCGTCAGCACGTATGACGTCGTCGCCGGCGGCACGGCGGCGAAGGCGAGCAGGACGGCACGCTGTTCCCCCGCCACGCCCAGCAGCAGCCCGAGGCCGAGCGCCACGGCCGGGACGGCGACCAGCTTGACCAGCCCGAGATGGGCGGCCATGAGCCGGCGACCCCGCGCCACCCCACCCGGCCGCAGGGCCGCCCCGACCGCCAGCAGGCCCAGCGGGACGGCGGCCCCGCCGAGCCGGGCCAGCGCCGAGTCGACCGGCGTCGGCAGGGTCAGCCCGGCCACGTTGCCGAGCAGGCCGGCGGCCGTGGACAGGATGAGGGGGTTGCCGGCGACGGCGCGCAGCACACCGGCGCCCCGTCGTCCCGCCCTCTCCGTCGTGGATCGGGCGAGCGCGGTGACCGCGAGGACGTTGACCAGCGGCACGTTGATGCCGAGCAGCACGCCCATGAGCGCCACCGCTGCGGTGCCCTGCCCGTCGACCAGGGCCAGCGCCAGGAACGAGTTGAACCGGAAAGCGGTCTGCCAGCCGGACGCCGCGGTGGGGCCGTCCGCGCCGGGTAGCCAGCGCACCACCGCGGCGAGCAGCGCACCGGCGAGCGTGCCGCCCACGGCGGCGGCCAGCACGCCTCCGGCCCCCGACGCGCCGAGGTCGGCGGCGAGCGTGGTGCGGAACAGCAGCACCGGGAAGAGCACGTAGTACACGAGGCGCTCGAGCTGGGTCCAGAAATCCGACGACCGCCAGGCCCACCGGCGCAGCACGACGCCGAGGACGATGAGCGCGAACTCCGGCAGGACCAGGGCAGCCGCGCTCACCCATAGACCCTAATCGCTTCTCCGGGGGACACCTGCTGGTCTCCGGGGGACACCTGCTGGCTCGCGCCAGCGTGACAGCATTCACCTGGTGAGGGTCGTCGCGCGTCACAACCCCACACGGGTCCCGGTCGGCGTTGCTCACGGTGCCGCCCGCTACAGGACCTACCGTGCAGGCGTGAGCGACACCCGGCGGCTGGTCGACAAGCTGTGGTCGTACTGCAACGTGCTCCGCGACGACGGCGTCGGCACCATCGAGTACACCGAGCAGCTGACCTACCTGCTCTTCCTCAAGATGGCGCACGAGCGGGAGACGCGACCCCTCAACCCGGAGCGGGGCATCGTGCCTGCCCACCTGTCGTGGCAGCGGCTCCTCGACGCCGATGGCGACGACCTGGAGACGACGTACCGGCACATCCTCGAGGAGCTCGGCCGGCGGCCCGGCGTCCTCGGGACGATCTTCCGCAAGGCGCAGAACCGCATCCAGGACCCGGCGAAGCTCAAGCGGCTGGTCGTCGACCTGATCGACCGGGAGAACTGGTCGGCCATGGGCACCGACCTCAAGGGCGACGCCTACGAGGAGCTGCTGTCCAAGGGTGCTGAGGACATCAAGTCCGGCGCCGGGCAGTACTTCACGCCACGAGCACTGATCCAGGCGATGGTCGACTGCCTGCTGCCCAGTGTCGACGACACGGTCACCGATCCGGCCGCCGGTACTGGCGGCTTCCTGCTCGCCGCCCACGAGCACGCCGCGCGGCATGCCGAGCAGCTCACGCCGACCCAGCGCGAGCACCTGCGCGACCGGTTCGCGCACGGCGTCGAGATCCACGACGGCACCGCCCGGCTGGCCGCGATGAACCTGATCTTGCACGGGATGGGTCGCCCCACAGGCGAGAGCCCGATCGAGGTCAGGGACGCGCTGACCTCGCTGCCGGCCCGGAAGTGGTCGGTCGTGCTCTCCAACCCGCCCTTCGGGCGGAAGTCCTCGTTGACGATGGTCGGGGCTGATGGACGGGAGGCCCGCGAGGACCGGGAGATCGAACGTCAGGACTTCGTCGTCACGACGTCGAACAAGCAGCTGAACTTCCTGCAGCACATCGCCTCGATCCTCGACATCAACGGGCGTGCGGCCGTCGTCCTGCCCGACAACGTGCTGTTCGAGGGCGGGGCGGGGGAGAAGCTGCGCCGTCGGCTGCTCACCGACTTCGACCTGCACACGATGCTCCGCCTGCCGACCGGCATCTTCTACGCCCAGGGCGTCAAGGCCAACGTGCTCTTCTTCGACAAGAAGCCGGCCGGCGAGCGTCCGTGGACCGAACGGTTGTGGGTCTACGACCTGCGCACCAACTCGCACTTCACACTGAAGCAGAACCCGCTCAGGCGGTCGCACCTCGACGGCTTCGTGGACTCGTACAAGCCGGGTCGGCCGCGCGTCGAACGCGAGGAAGGCGAACGCTTTCGTTCCTTCGGCTACGAAGAACTCATCGCCAGGGACAAGGCCAACCTCGACATCACGTGGTTGCGCGACGCCTCCCTCGAGGACCTCGACAACCTGCCGGCTCCGGAGGTCATCGCCCGCGAGATCGTCGAGGACCTCACCGCCGCCCTGGCCGAGTTCGAGGCAGTGGCCGCCGCGCTGGAGGCCGGGACAGCCAGCCAGGACTCGGATACCGAGACCGCTGTCTCCTGACCGCCCCCCACACGCGGAGGCCCCCTCCCGCAGCTTGCGGGAAGGGGCCTCGATGCGGACGGGGTCAGTCGTGCTGTCGGACGACCGCGTCCCGCAGGTGGTCGGCGGGGATGGAGGCCAGCCCGGTCGGGACGTGGCCGGTCGCCTCGTGCCGGCCCGCGTGCCGGCGTCCGGTCTGGCCGTTCCCGTCGGCGGAAGGGGCCCGGCCGTCCTCGTCGGCGGCGGGAGCTCGACCGTCGCCGTCCGCGGTGGACGCCGCCTCGTCGCCCCGCCATCCGTCCTCGGTGGACGTGTCGCCGGGGCGGCCCTGCGGGGGAGCGGTGGACGTCGGGGCCGCGGCGCCCACCGCCTGGGTGGCCTGGGCGGCGGCGTCGCCGTCCTCCGCCGTCCCGCCCGCGGTCTGCGCGGCCGCGGCCTGCCGGGCCTGGATGCCCGAGACGTTCCTCAGCGCCAGCTGCGGCAGGAAGAGGACGACGAAGAACCCGAGCGCCACCACGCAGGCGGCGATGAGGAACACCAGGTCGATCGAGTTCGAGAAGCCGATCTTGAACGGCAGCGCCAGCGCGTCGGGCAGCCGCTGGATGAACGAGGTGTCCGACAGGTCGCCGCCACCGACGCCGAGCTGCTGGAACTGCGGCGCCAGCGCCGGGTCGGCGCGCACGGCGTCCCCGACCGCCTGCTCGATGTCGGTGGGCAGCCGGGTGAACAGCAGCGACAGGAAGGCCGCGGTGCCGAGCGTGCCGCCCATCTGCCGGAAGAAGGTCACCGAGGAGGTGGCCACACCCATCTGGTCCGCCGGGACGGCGTTCTGCACGGCGAGGACCATCGGCTGGAAGTTGAAGCCCAGCCCCATGCCCAGCAGCACCATCAACGGGGCCAGCGCCCAGAACGAGGTGTCGGCCCCCACGACCAGCGACAGGCTCACCAGGGCGACGGCCATGAGCACCGAGCCGACCAGCGGGAAGACCTTGTACTTGCCGGTCTTGGAGATCGCGATGCCGGAGCTCATCGCCCCGACCATGATCCCGGCGACCAGCGGGAACATCTCCAGCCCGGAGACCGTGGCGCTCGCTCCACGCACGATCTGCAGGTACTGCGGCAGCAGCAGCAGGCCGCCGAACATGCCCGCGCCGATGATGATGCTGCCGATGCCGGCGATGGTGAAGCTGCGGTTGCGGAACAGCCGCAGCGGCAGCAGCGCGTCCTCCCCGTAGGCCCGCTCGGCCAGCACGAACAGGACGAACCCGACCGCACCGATCGCGTAGCAGACCAGCGCCCGCGTCGACGTCCAGCCCCAGATGCGGCCCTGCTCGGCGACGATCAGCAGCGGTACCAGGCAGGTGATCAGCGCCAGCGCGCCGGGCCAGTCGATGCGGTGCTCCCGCCGCTCGTGCGGCAGGTGCAGCACCCGGAACACGGTGGCGAACGCAATGGCCCCGAGCGGGACGTTGAGGTAGAAGATCCAGCGCCAGCCGTCCAGGCCCAGCAGGGAGGACTGGCCGGCGAAGAACCCGCCGATGACCGGGCCGAGCACGCTGGAGGTGCCCCAGACGGCCATGAAGTAGCCCTGGTACCGCGAGCGCTGCAGCGGCGGCACCACGTCGCCGATGATCGCCAGGGCCAGCGACATCAGCCCGCCGGCGCCGATGCCCTGGACCGCGCGGAACGCGGCCAGCTCGTACATCGAGCTGGCCAGGCCGCACAGGATCGAGCCGGCGACGAAGATCGCGATGGCGAACAGGTAGAACGGCCGCCGCCCGTAGATGTCGGAGAGCTTGCCGTACAGCGGGGTGGAGATCGTCGAGGTGATCAGGAACGCCGTGGTGGCCCAGGCCTGCAGGTCGTAGCCGTTCAGGTCGTCGGCGATGGTGCGGATGGCGGTGGAGACCACCGTCTGGTCCAGGGCGGCGAGGAACATCGCCACCATCAGCCCGACCAGGATCGTCATGATCTGGCGGTGGGTGAAGACGCCGTCCGAACCGGGCGCGGGAGTCGCCGCGTGGGCGCCCCTCCGCTCGGTCACGGCGGTGTGGGTGGTGTGGCTCATGAGGTCTCTCTGGGAGAAGGGGCGACAGGGTCTGCCGGCAGGGACCCGGCGAGGTCGTCGAGGAGTCGGCCGAACAGGCGGGTGAAGGTGGCCAGGTCGGTCGGCGACCAGTCCGCGGTCACCCGGGCCAGGTGGGCCTCGCGCTCGGCGCGGACCTGTTCCACGGCCGTCCGGCCGGCGTCGGTCACGACCAGGCGGCTGGCTCGGCCGTCGGTCTCGTCGGCGACCCGGCGCACCAGGCCCTGGTCGATCAGCGCCGCGACGTGCCGGCTGACGGTGGAGGGGTCGGCGTGCACGAGTTCGGCGAGCGCTCCCTGACGCAGCGGACCCAGGCGGACGAGCGGGAACAGCAGGACCACGGCCGCGCGGTCACGCCCCTCGGCGGCCTGCGACTTGAGCGCGTGGACCAGCCGCAGGAAGCGGGGCAGCTGCTCACCGAGCGTGCGCAGTGCGGCGGCCCGGTCGTCGGTGCGGGTGGTCGGGTCGACCACGGTTGAGGGTGGGGACACGGGGCGCTCCGGAGGACGTCGGAGTGGAACACGTGCACAGTACAACCGGTTGTACTGATCAAGCAAACACTTGCACGGACCATGCAAGTGGCCCGGGTTCCGGCCGGGCGGCGGACGCGGTGGAATCCTGGACGGGGTACCCGTTGGCGGGCGGCCCACCCCTGCCGTCGCCCCTCTCTGGACGCCCGGGTCCGACCCTGCCGACGATGCCGACCCTGCCGACGATGAGGAGAACCTGCGTGAGCACCCCGCCCGACGACCTGCGCACGCGCCTGGCCGGGCTCACCGTCGAGGACGAGCACCGACTGCGCCGCCGGCTCGACGGCACGCGGCGCACGAGGGACGCCGCCGCGCGGGCCCACCAGCGAGAGCGCATCGCCGCCGACGTCGCGGCCGCCGAGGAGCGCATCGCCCGCCGGCGGGGCGCCGTCCCCGCGGTGCGCTACCCCGCCGAGCTGCCGGTCAGCGCGCGGCGCGACGACATCGCCGCCGCGCTGCGCGAGCACCAGGTGGTCGTCGTCGCCGGGGAGACCGGGTCGGGCAAGACCACCCAGCTGCCCAAGATCGCCCTCGAGCTGGGCCGCGGCGTGCGCGGCCGGATCGGCCACACCCAGCCGCGGCGGATCGCCGCGCGCACCGTCGCCGAGCGGATCGCCGAGGAGCTGGACACCCCGCTGGGGGAGGTCGTGGGCTGGAAGGTGCGTTTCACCGACCAGGTGAGCGACTCGACGCTGGTCAAGGTCATGACCGACGGCGTGCTGCTCGCCGAGATCGGCCGCGACCGGCTGTTGCGCCAGTACGACACCCTGATCATCGACGAGGCGCACGAGCGCAGCCTCAACATCGACTTCCTGCTCGGCTACCTGGCCCAGCTGCTGCCGAGGCGGCCCGACCTCAAGCTGGTCATCACCTCGGCGACCATCGACGTCGACCGGATCGCCAAGCACTTCGGGGGCGCCCCGGTCGTCGAGGTGAGCGGCCGCACCTACCCGGTCGAGATCCGCTACCGCCCGGTCGTGGACCCCGACGGCCGGGCGGGGGATCCGGCAGCCGACCCCGACCGCGACCAGGTCAGCGCGATCGCCGACGCCGTCGACGAGCTGGTCGCCGAGGGGCCGGGCGACGTGCTGGTCTTCCTCGCCGGCGAGCGGGAGATCCGCGACACCGCCGACGTCCTCACCGAGCGCTTCCCCGCCGCCGAGGTGCTGCCGCTCTACTCCCGGCTGTCGGCCGCCGAGCAGCACCGGGTCTTCGCCCCGCACTCGGGGCGGCGGATCGTGCTGGCCACCAACGTCGCCGAGACCTCGCTGACCGTGCCCGGCATCCGCTACGTCGTCGACCCGGGCACCGCGCGCATCTCCCGGTACAGCACCCGGCTCAAGGTGCAGCGGCTGCCGATCGAGCCGATCAGCCAGGCCTCGGCGCGGCAGCGCTCGGGCCGCTGCGGGCGCACCTCCGAGGGCATCGCGGTCCGCCTCTACACGGAGGAGGACTTCGCCGGCCGGCCGGAGTACACCGACCCGGAGATCCTGCGCACCAACCTCGCCTCGGTGCTGCTGCAGATGTCCGCGCTGGAGCTCGGCGACGTCGCCGACTTCCCGTTCATCGACCCGCCGGACCGCCGCGCGGTCGCCGACGGCGTGGCGCTGCTCGAGGAGCTCGGCGCGCTGGACGACGACCAGCGGCTGACCCCCATCGGCCGGGCGCTGGCCGCGCTACCGCTGGATCCCCGCATGGCGCGGATGGTGGTCGAGGCCGACCGGCGCGGCGTGCTGGAGGAGGTCCTGGTCATCGCCGCCGGGCTGACCATCCAGGATCCCCGCGAGCGGCCCATCGAGCACCAGCAGGCCGCCGACCAGGCGCACGCCCGCTTCGCCGACGAGAACTCCGACTTCCTCGCGCTGCTCAACCTGTGGCGCTACCTCGGCGAGCAGCAGGAGGCCCTCTCCGGCAGCCAGTTCCGCCGCACCCTGAAGCGCGAGTTCCTGCACTACCTGCGCATCCGCGAGTGGCAGGACCTCCACGGCCAGCTGCGCAGCACCGCCCGACGGCTGGGCATGGCCACGGGCTCGCTCGCCGCCGAGCCCGACGAGCGCGGCATCTCCGCCGCCCTGCTGGCCGGGCTGCTCTCCCACGTCGGCCTCCAGCTCGAGAGCGGCCAAAGTGGCCACAATGGCCGTTCTGCGGACCGGCGGCGCGTCGGCCGGGAGTACCTCGGCGCCCGGGGCGCCCGCTTCGTCATCGCGCCCGGCACCCCGCTGGCGAGGAAGCCACCGCGCTGGGTCGTCGCCGCCGAGCTGGTGGAGACCAGCCGGCTGTTCGCCCGCACCGTTGCCCGCGTCGACCCCGAGGTCGTCGAGCGGCTGGCCGACCACCTGGTCGAGCGGCAGTACTCCGAGCCGCGCTGGGACGTCAAGCGCGGCTCCGTCGTCGCCACCGAGCGGGTCACCCTCTACGGCATCCCGCTGGTCGTCGGCCGGCGGGTGCAGTACGGCTCGATCGACCCGGTCGTCTCCCGGGAGCTGTTCATCCAGCACGCCCTGGTGCAGGGCGAGTGGGAGACGCACCACCGGTTCTGGCACGACAACCAGCGGGCCATGGAGCGGGTCGCCGAGCTCGAGGAGCGGGCCCGCCGCCGCGACATCCGGGTGGACGACGAGACGCTGTTCGAGCTCTACGACGCCCGCATCCCCGCCGACGTCGTCTCCACCCGGCACTTCGACCGGTGGTGGAAGCAGGCGCGGCGGGAGACCCCGGACCTGCTCACCTTTCCGCCCGAGGTGCTCACCAACGCCGCGGCCGCCGGGCAGGTGGACCCCGCGGACTTCCCGGACGAGGTGCCGCTGGGTGGCGGGTCGGGCGGTGGCCTCACCCTGCCGCTGTCCTACGCGTTCGCGCCGGGCGCCCCGCAGGACGGCGTGACCGTCGACGTCCCGCTCGCCGTGCTCGACACCGTCGCGGAGCGGACGTCGGGGGAGTCGCTGGCGTTCACCGTCCCCGGGCTGCGGGAGGAGCTGGTGACGGCGCTGCTGCGCACCCTGCCCAAGCAGCTGCGCCGCACGCTGGTGCCGATCCCCGACCGGGTGCGCGAGGTGCTGCCGCACATCGACCCGGCCGAGCCGCTGCTGCCGGCGCTGGCGCGCGAGCTGCGGCGGGCGGCGGGCGTCGTCGTCCCGCCCGACGCCTGGGCGCCGGAGCAGGTGCCCGACCACCTGCGCGCGACCTTCCGGGTCGTCGACGACCGGCAGCGGGCGCTGGCGACCGGCAAGGACCTCGCCCGGCTCAGGGCACAGGTCGCGCCGCAGGCCCGGGCGAGCCTGGCCGCGGCGGCGTCCGACGTCGAGCGCACCGGACTGACGTCGTGGTCGTTCGGCACCCTGCCGCGCACCGTCGAGGTGCGCCGCGGCGGGCACGTGGTCACGGCGTACCCGGCGCTGGTCGACGAGGGGACGACGGTCGGGATCCGGGTGCTGGCCACCGAGGTCGAGGCCACCCGGCTGACCTGGCGCGGTGCACGCCGGCTGCTGGTCCTGGTCGCCGGCTCGCCGACCCGGCAGGTGGTCAAGGGCCTGTCGCCGCGCACCCGGCTGGCGCTGCAGTTCAACCCGGACGGCGACATCCCCGCGCTGGTCGACGACTGCGTCGACGCCGCCGCCGACGACCTCGTGGCCGCCGCGGGCGGGCCGCCGCGGGACGAGGCCGCGTTCGCCGCACTCGTGCAGACCGCCCGCGCCCAGCTGCTGCCGCTGACACGGGACACGGTGGGGAAGGTCGAGGCGGTGCTCACCCAGGCCCGCGAGGTCGCCGTCGCGATCGGTGCGGCACCCGGGCGGCGGGTGCCCGAAGCGGCGATCGCCGACCTGCGCCGGCAGATGGGCGGGTTGCTGCACCGCGGGTTCGTCGCCGCGGCCGGGCGGCGCCGGCTGCCCGACCTGGTGCGCTACCTCAGGGCGATGGCGCACCGGCTGGAGAAGCTGCCGGCCAACGCCGTCCGCGACGAGCTGTGGACGGCGCAGGTGGCCGCGGTCACCGCCGAGTACGAGCAGCTGCGCCGGCAGGTGCCGTCGACCGGGACGCCGGACGACCCGGTGGCCCGGGTCCGCTGGATGGTCGAGGAGCTGCGGGTCGGCCTGTTCGCGCAGAGCCTGGGCACGCCGCGGCCGATCTCGGAGCAGCGGGTGTACAAGGCGATCGACGCGCTGCTCGCGGCCTGAGGAGGCTCCTCCCCGGCGTCCCCGAGCGAGGCCCCCTCTGGGGCCCCGCCGGCCCCCTCCCGTGGCCCCCTCCTGGAGTCGGCCTCCTCCAGGACACCGCCCCGAGCTCGCGAAGGGTGGAACAAGGACCCCCTCGCCCCCCACGGCCCCGTCCCGAGGCTCACCCCGAGCGGAGCGAGGGGGGAGGAGGACGGGGTCCTTCTACCTGCGAGGGGGCCGGGGTCCTTCTACGAGGGTGGGGAGGGGTCCTTCTTCAGCCCCGGTCGCGGGCGCGGTCGCGCAGCAGCGCCGAGATGCGCTGCCGGGTCACCCCGAACATCGCGGCGATCCGGTTGATGCTCACCTGCTCGGAGGCCAGTGCATACGCCTGCTCCCGCCGCCAGGCGCCCCCCGCGGTGGCCAGGGCCGCCATCACCGAGCTGATCTGCTCGACCACCAGGGGACGGGACTCCGCGGTCACGATGTCCAGCCACGCCCGCCCGGTGTGGCGCTCGGCGAGCAGCTTCCCGGCCCGCTCGCGGGCGCTGCCCAGTTCGCTGATGCACGTGTCGAGGACGGTCAGCAGCTCGCCCAGAGCCCGGACGGCCGGGTCGCACGGGACAGCCGGCTCGCGCTCGCCGAGGTCGGTCGCCACGGCACCTCCTGCGTCGTTCGGATGGGTGCACCGGTGGATCGGGAGTGTGCGATCTGGTCGCCCACTATCCGTGCGACCGGTCGACCGTGCAAGGGCGGTGGCACGCAAGGAGGCCGGCTGCGGGTGACCCCCGAGGCCGCTGCCCGGGGTTTGCGGCTGGCGGCTCCCGGGGAGGGGGCGGGGGCACCGATGGACCGAGGAGGAGATGACATGAGCGAGCCGACCGGCCACACCGAGAGCGCGGGCGAGGGGCTCTCCGACGAGGAGATGATCCGCGTCGTCGCCGAGCAGACCGACAGCGCCTCCGAGCACGCCGACGTGGCGGGCAAGGACTGGGACGGCGATCCGGGCGCGGCGCCCGACCCCAACAGCTGATCCCCCGGGGCGGCGCCGGGCGCGGCCGGCGCCGCCCTGCCAGAATCCGGCCAGGGCAGCGGCGGAGGGAGCGGCGTGGACGCGACGGCACCGGTAGCACCCTCGACCGGGAGCCACCCGACCGGGTCGCGGCCGGGCCCGGCCCACCCCCTGCGGCCGGCCCGCACGCTCGCCCGGTGGGCGGTGCGCCACGGGATGCCGGCCGCCTACCTCTCGCGCGCCGCGCGCCGCGGCGACCTGGTCGCGCGCCTGCTGCGCGACCCGGCCCTGCGCGACGAGCCGTACGCGGTGTACGAGGCGCTGCGCGCCCGCGGTCCGCTGGTGCCCACTGCCCTCGGCCCGGTCACCACGTCGCACGCGGTGGCCTCAGAGGTGCTGCGCTCCGACCGCTTCGGCGTCGGGTTCGACTGGTCGGCCGCGCCCCGGGCGGCGCGGTGGGCGCTGTCCTTCGGTGACGACCCGGCCGTCACCGGCGTCGCCGAACCCCCGTCGATGCTCGTGGTCGACCCGCCCGACCACACCCGCTACCGCCGGCTGGTGAGCCGGGCCTTCACCCCGCGGTCGACGGCGGCCGCGGAGCCGATGGTGCAGCGGACCGCCGACACCCTCCTCGACGGACTGGAGCGCGCGGCCGGGCGCGGGAACCCCGTGGACCTGGTCGCCGAGTACGCCGCCCCGCTGCCCGTGCTGGTCATCGCCGACCTGCTCGGCGTGCCGACCGAGCGCCGCGACGACTTCCTCCGCTGGGGCGCCGGCGCGGCGGCGACCCTGGACGTCGGGCTGCCGCTGCGCCGCTTCGCCGCCGCCGACCGCGCGCTGCGGGCGCTGCACGACTTCCTGCGCGAGCACTTCGTCCGGCTGCGCCGCGACCCGGGGAACGACCTGGTCAGCCGGCTGGTCACGGCGTCGGGGGAGGAGGCGCTCACCGACCGGGAGCTGCACGCGACCGTGATGCTGCTGCTCGGCGCCGGCTTCGAGACGACGGTCAACCTGCTCGGCAACGCCGTCGTCCTGCTGGACGCCCACCGCGGCCAGCGGGACGCGCTGCTCGCCGACCCGTCGGGCTGGCCGGACGCGGTCGAGGAGGTGCTCCGGTTCGACAGCCCGGTGCAGATCACCGGTCGCACGGTCCGCACCGCGACCACGCTGGCCGGCGTCCGGCTGCCCTCGGGTTCGCGCGTGACGCTGCTGCTGGGCGCCGCCAACCGGGACCCGGACGTCTTTCCCGACCCCGCTCGCTTCGACGTCACTCGGGCGGGCGCCCGCGACCACCTGGCCTTCTCCGCCGGGATCCACTACTGCCTGGGCGCCGGCCTGGCCCGGCTCGAGGCCCGTGTGGCGCTGCAGGCGCTCACCGAGCGCTTCCCCGACCTGCGCGTCTCCGGTCGGCCGGTGCGCCGGGACCTGCAGACGCTGCGCGGCTTCGAGCACCTGCCGGTCACGCTGCGCTGAAGGGCGGCCCCGTCCAGGGCCCCGCGAGCCTGCGAGGGGTGGGGGGGGGACGGTGGCCCCCTCCCAGGGGCCCGCCGCGAGCATGCGAGCGGTGGGTGGGGAGGGGGTCCTCTTTCAGACCTGCGCCGTCGTCGTCGGCCGCTCCTCCGCCGTCAGGACGGCGGGACGCGCGGCACCCCAGCCGGCCCACGTCATCGGCACCAGCACGCCCAGCAGCAGACCCACCGGCCACCCCCAGGCGCCGGTGCGGTCGTGCAGCCAGCCGAGCACGAGCGGGCCGACGGCGGCGAGCAGGTAGCCCAGGCACTGGGCCACGCCGCCCATCCGCGCGGCGACCGACGGAGTGGGGCTGCGCAGCACGATGAGGGTCAGCGCGAGGGCGAAACCGCTGCCCTGGGCCAGGCCGAAGGCGGCCACCCACGCCAGGGTGCCGTCGCCGGGGGAGAGCAGCAGCCCGGCCAGCCCGACCAGGTAGGCGCCCAGGACGGCGAGGACCAGCGGCCGCTGAGAGCGCATCCGGCCGGCCTGCGCGGGCGCCAGCAGCGCACCGGCGGCCCCCACGATGTTGCTCAACCCCAGCAGCAACCCGCCCTCGGACACCGGTACGCCGGCGTCGGCCAGCAGCGTCGGCAGCCACGCGGACAACGAGTAGAACTGCACGCTCTGCAGGCCGATGTACGCGGTCACCCGGCGGGCCAGGGGCTGGCGCAGCAGCCCCCAGGAGCTGCCGCCGGGCACCGGGCTGCGTGCGGCGCGCTGCCTCCGGCCGGTACCGGCCACCGCCAGCCACAGGGCCAGCGCCGCCAGCGCCAGCACCAGCCACGAGGCGAGCGCGGCGCGCCACCCCCACCCGAACGCGACGGCCAGCGGGACGGTCACCGCCGCTCCGATGCCGGCCCCGAGGTTCAGCGAGGCGGAGTACAGGCCCATCACCACGCCCGGGCGGGTGGCCTCGCGCTTGACGTAGGCCGGCATCAGCACGTTCGCCACGGCGATCGCCGCCCCCGCCAGCAGGCTGCCCGCGTAGAGCAGGGCCACCGGGGGCAGCAGCCGCAGGGCGATGCCGGTGGCGAGCAGCAGCAGGGACGCCGCGACCGCCAGCTCCAGGCCCACCCGCCGGGCCAACCCCGGGGCGAGCGGCGCGAAGGCCCCGAAGCACAGCACCGGCAGGGTGGTCAGCAGGCCGGCCAGGGCGGAGGACAGCCCGGTCTCGGCGCGCAGCTCCCGGAGCACCGGCGCCACGGCGATGACCGCGGGGCGCTGGTTGAGCGCCACTCCCACGACGGCGACCACGAACAGCAGCGCCGTCCCGCGGGAGCGCGTCGTCCCCCGTGTCTGCATGCCGGTCACCTCACCACAGAAGGACCCCGTCCTCCCCACCCCTCGCAGGCTCGGGGCGGGACCCGGGACGGGGCCGCCGTCCTCCCCACCCCTCGCAGGCTCGGGGCGGGGTCCTTCCCGGGGCCGCGGCGGGACCCTGCACGGGGGCAGGGGTCCTCCCTCAGCCGGCGGGGGTGAGCATCCCCGCGCCGACGGTGGCGTTCGTGGCCTCGTCGACCAGGATGAACCGGCCGGTCACCCGGTTGCGCAGGTACTCGTCGACGAACAGCGGCTGGGTCGCGCGCAGCCGCACCCGGCCGATGTCGTTGAGGCCCAGCTCGGTCGCCTCGCGGTCGCGGTGCAGCGTGTTGACGTCGAGCCGGTAGGCCAGCTCCACGACCTTGGCACGCACCGTGCGGGTGGTGTGCTTGACCGCGATGCGCTGGCGCGGGCGCAGCGGCTCCTCGGCCATCCAGCAGACCAGCGCGTCGAGGTCCTGGGTGGTGCTCGGCGCGTTCTCCGGCCGGCAGACCAGGTCGCCGCGGGAGACGTCGAGGTCGTCGGCGAGCCGCAGCGTCACCGACATGGGCGGGAACGCCTCCTCCACCGGTCCGCGCGGGCCGTCGATGCCGGCGATCGTCGTCGTCAGGCCGCTGGGCAGCACCTGCACCTCGTCGCCGGGGCGGAACACGCCGCTGGCCACGGTGCCCGCGTAGCCGCGGTAGTCGTGGTGGGCGTCGGACTGCGGCCGGATCACGTACTGCACCGCGAACCGGGCGTCGGTGAGGTTGCGGTCGCTGGCCACGTGCACGTGCTCGAGGTGGTGGATCAGCGTGGGGCCCTCGTACCACGGGGTGTTGAGGGAGTGCGTCACCACGTTGTCCCCGTGCAGGGCGGAGATCGGGACGACGGTCAGGTCGGGCACGGACAGCTTGGCGGCGAAGGCGCTGAACTCGTCGGCGATGGCGTCGAAGGTCTGCTCCGACCAACCGACCAGGTCCATCTTGTTGACGCAGACCACCAGGTGCGGCACCCGCAGCAGCGAGGCGAGGAAGGCGTGCCGGCGGCTCTGCTCCACCATGCCCTTGCGGGCGTCGACCAGCACGATCGCCAGGTCGGCGGTCGAGGCGCCGGTGACCATGTTGCGCGTGTACTGCACGTGCCCGGGGGTGTCGGCCAGGATGAACGTCCGCCGCGGGGTGGCGAAGTAGCGGTAGGCGACGTCGATGGTGATGCCCTGCTCCCGCTCGGCGCGCAGGCCGTCGGTGAGCAGCGCCAGGTCGACGTGGTCGCCCTTGCTGGCGCGGGCGACCGCCTCGTACTGGTCCTCGAAGATCGCCTTGCTGTCGAAGAGCAGCCGGCCGATCAGCGTGCTCTTGCCGTCGTCGACCGAGCCGGCGGTGGCGATGCGCAGGATGTCCTTGCGCGCGGTCGCCAGCTCCGCGGCGTGCTCCGCGACGGCGGAGTGCACGTCGACGGGCTGGTCGTCCGCGTCGGCGACGGTGGGGTAGGTGGTGTCGGTGTCGGAGGCCGTGGGGAGGGCCGGGTTGGGTGTCGTGGGGTGCGCGGGCACGGGAGCCATCAGAAGTAGCCCTCCTTCTTCCGGTCCTCCATGGCGGCGTCGCTGACCTTGTCGTCGCCGCGGGTGGCGCCCCGCTCGGTCATCCGGGTCACCGCGATCTCGGCGATGACCTCCTCGACCGTGGTCGCCTCCGACCGGACGGCGGCGGTCAGGTTGGCGTCGCCCACCGTGCGGTAGCGGACCGTCGCGCGGAACGGCTGCTCGCCGTCCTTGGGGCGGATGAACTCGTTGACCGCGTAGAGCATGCCCTGCCGCTCGACGACCTCCCGCTCCTGCGCGAGGTACAGCGGCGGGATGGCGATCTGCTCGCGGGCGATGTACTGCCAGACGTCGAGCTCGGTCCAGTTCGACAGCGGGAACACCCGGATCGACTCACCGAGGTGGATCCGGCCGTTGTAGAGGTCCCACAGCTCGGGGCGCTGGTTCTTCGGGTCCCACTGGCCGAACTCGTCGCGGAAGGAGAACACCCGCTCCTTGGCCCGGGCCTTGTCCTCGTCGCGGCGGGCGCCGCCGAACAGCGCGGTGAAGCCGTGCTCCTCGACGGCGTCGAGCAGCACCGGCGTCTGGATGCGGTTGCGGGAGCCGTTGGGCTCCTCCCGGACCAGGCCCTGGGCGATCGCGTCGGGCACCGAGGCGACGACCAGCGCGACGCCGAGCTCGGCGACCCGCTTGTCGCGGAACTCCAGCACGTCGGGGAAGTTCAGCCCGGTGTCGACGTGCATGACCGGGAACGGGATGCGGGCGGGGGAAAAGGCCTTCCTGGCCAGCTCCAGCATGACGATGGAGTCCTTGCCGCCGGAGAAGAGCAGCACCGGCCGCTCGAGCTCGGCGGCGACCTCGCGGATCACGTGGATGGACTCGGCCTCCAGCGTCTCCAGCTGGGAGAGCCGGTAGTCAGGGGTCGTCACGCGCGGGACTCCGGGACATCGGGGACAGTGCTCGAACCAGCACCAACCGCACCGGTCCGGGGAGGATTCCCCCTCCCAGTGTCCGCCATGGCCTCACGGGCCCGGCGGTGACCCCTCCCGCACCGCGGCCAGGAGCCGGTCGGTCAGCTCCGGCCGGCAGACCAGCAGGTCCGGCAGCTCCGGGTCGGGTCCGTTGTACGCCAGCGGCGAGCCGTCGAGCCGGACGGCGGTCAGCCCCGCGGCGCGGGCGACGGCGACCGGCGCGGCGGAGTCCCACTGGTACATGCCGCCGGCGTGCACGTAGGCGTCGACCTCGCCCCGCAGCACCGCGGTGACCTTGTAGCCGGCCGAGCCCATCGGCACCACCGCCGCGTCGAGCGCGGCCGCGGCGGTCGCGGCGACCGCCGGCGGTCGGGTGCGGCTCACCGCGATCCGCGGCCGGCCGCCCCCCGGCACGGGCACCGCCGGGGCCGGGTCGGTGAGGAGGACCTCGCCCAGCGCCGGCAGCGCCACCGCGGCGGACACCAGCTCCCCGCCCGCCCAGAGCGCCACGTGCACCGCCCAGTCCGGCCGCGGGGCCTCCCCGTACTCCCGGGTGCCGTCGAGGGGGTCGACGATCCACACGCGGTCGGCGTCCAACCGGCGCCGGTCGTCGGCCGCCTCCTCGCTGAACACGACGTCCCGGGGTCGGGAGGCGGCGAGCACCCCGGAGATGGCGGCCTGCGCGGCGGCGTCCCCGGCGTCGCCGAGCGCGCGGCCGGACAGCCGGCCCTCCTCGCGCAGCCGCACCAGGGCGGTCGCCGCCGCGCGCGCCGCCGCGGCGGCGACCTCGACGTCGGTCACGGCTGGTCGGCCGGCGCGGCCGCGTCGGCCGGCCGCCCGGGCGGCGCGTACTGGCCCGAGGCGTTGGTGATGGCCCCGAAGTAGTCGGCCACGAGGTCCTCGCGGGGCGTGACCCACAGGCCGTGGGCCTCGACCAGCGGGCGGTCGGGGTCGTCGGCCAGCGCGATGCTGCCGGTGGCGGTGGTCCGCCGCCCCCTGCTCCCGACGACCCGGGCCCGCAGCACCAGCGGCGTCTCCAGCGGGACCGGTCGGTGGTAGGCCAGCTCCAGCCGGGCGGTCATGCCCCACAGCCCGGCGGCCAGCACGGCCGTGCCGAGCAGCTGGTCCATCAGCAGGCTGCTCACGCCGCCGTGCACGTACCCGGGCGGCCCCTCGTACGCCGGGCCGAGCGCGGCCTCGGCGGCGACGCCGTCCCCGGTCCACCGGACGGCCAGCGGCGGCGCCAGGGCGCTGCCCGCGCCGTCCACCGGGTTGAACACCCGGCGCAGGACCGCCGGGTCGTCCAGGGCGGGCAGCTGGTCCACCGGACGCCGCGCCGCGGCCAGCCGCGCGGTCACCGCCCGGGCCTCGGCGGCCGCCGTCCGCAGCTCGTCGGCCGGGACGGCGGTGCGCACCGAGGCGTCCACCAGCTCCCGCAGGGCCGCACCGAGCTCGGTCACCGCGGCCATCAGGTCGGCGTCGTCGGGCTGTCCGCCCGCGTCGGAGTCCACGAGCGGACGGTAACGAGCGCGCCGTCCGCTAGCCCCCCGGCCCGTCGGCGGCGACCCCACCCGGTCCCGAGCGGGGCAGCCGCACCGTGAACGTCGTCCCGCGGCCGGGCGCGGTGTCCAGGTGGACGGTGCCCCCGTGGGCGGCGACCAGCGCGGAGACGATGGCCAGCCCCAGCCCGCTGCCGCCGGCGGCGCGGGCCCGCGACGGGTCGGCGCGGTAGAAGCGCTCGAAGACCCGCTCGGCGTCCTCGGGGACCATGCCCGGCCCCTCGTCGGCCACCCGCAGGACGACCACGCCGCCGTCCTCGGCTGCGCTGTCGTCCTCGCCCGACGGATCGGCCGCCGGCTCGTCGGACAGGCGCACGGTGACCCGCGCGGTCTGCGGGGTGTGCACCAGGGCGTTGGCGACCAGGTTGCCCACCACCTGGCGCAGCCGCGCCTCGTCGCCGAGGACCACGGGCAGGTCGGCCAGGCCCTCGTCGAGGTGCAGGTCGATCGGCCGGTCCGGCTGCAGCACGCGGGCGTCGTGGACGGCGTCCCCCGCGACCTCGGCGAGGTCGACCGGCGTGATGGTGAGCGGCCGCTGCTGGTCCAGCCGGGCCAGCTGCAACAGGTCCTCGACCAGCAGGCCCATGCGGGCCCCCTCGGACTCGATGCGCTGCATGAGCCGGGCGGTCTCCTCGGGGCTGGTGACGGCGCCCTGCCGGTAGAGCTCGGCGAACCCGCGGATCGACGTCAGCGGCGTGCGCAGCTCGTGGCTGGCGTCGGCGACGAAGCGGCGCATCCGGCCCTCCGAGGCGCGGGCCTGCCCCTCGGAGGCCTGCTGCGCGCGGAAGGCCTGCTCGATGCGGGCGAGCATCCCGTTGAGCGCCGTCGCCAGCCGGCCCACCTCGGTGCGCTCGTCGCCCGCCGGCACGCGCTGGGACAGGTCGCCGGCGGCGATCGCCCGGGCGGTGCGCTCGACCTCGGTCAGCGGCCGCAGGCTGTTGCGCACCAGCACGTACCCGGCGGTGCCGACCAGCAGCAGCACGATCAGCCCGACGACGAGCTCGATGGCCACCAGCCGGCCGATGACCCGTTCGTCCCGCGCGAGGTCGGTGCCGACGACGACGGTGTAGCCGTCGGGGATGACCTCGCTGACCACCCGCCACTCCGTGCCGTCGGCGGACCGGAGGTCGGTCGACCGGGCGTCGCCGTCGGGGAGCTCCTCGGTCTCCTCCGCGGACAGCTCCGGCAGGCCGCCGACCTGCGGCGGGGAGGACACCACCGTGACGGCGTCCGAGCCCGGTGCCAGGCAGGCCACGAAGTAGTTGCCGGGCAGAGCGCGGTCCACGCCCTGGGTGCAGGCGGCGCGGAACCACGGCTGGCGGTTGTACACCTGGACGGCCGCCCGGAGCTGCTGGTCCTGCTGACCGCGGAGGTAGCCGTGCAGCAGCGAGCTGGCGGTGGAGCCGGTGATGGCCAGGGCCACGGCGACCAGCCCCACGACCAGCGCGACGAGGGTGATCCGCAGCGGGAGGCGGGGCATGCCCTCCCGGGTGCCCCGTGCGGCGGGGGCTCTCACACCCCCCGCGGCAGCCGCAGCGTGTAGCCGACCCCCCGGATGGTGTGCAGCAGCCGCGGTTCGGTCGTGTCGATCTTGCGCCGCAGGTAGGAGATGTAGGACTCCACCACGTTCGCCTCGCCGTTGAAGTCGTAGTTCCACACGTGGTCGAGGATCTGCGCCTTGGACAGCACCCGGCCCGCGTTGGCCATGAGGTAGCGCAGCAGCTTGAACTCGGTCGGCGACAGGCTGACCACCTGGCCGGCCTTGACCACCTCGTGCGACTCCTCGTCGAGCTCGATGTCGGCGAAGGACAGCCGCGGCGCCTCGGCGGTGCGCTGCGGGCCCTGGCTGCGGCGCAGCACCGCCCGGATGCGGGCCAGCACCTCGTCCAGGCTGAACGGCTTGGTGACGTAGTCGTCACCGCCCAGGGTCAGCCCGGAGACCTTGTCCTCCGCGGCGTCGCGGGCGGTGAGGAAGAGCACCGGCGTGTACCGGCCGCTCTCCCGCAGCCGGCGGACGACGCCGAAGCCGTCCAGGCCCGGCATCATCACGTCGAGGACGAGCAGGTCGGGGCGGAAGGACGCGGCCATCGCCAGCGCCTGCTGCCCGTCGGCGGCGGTGGCCACCTCGAAGCCGGCGTAGCGGAGGCTGGCCGACAGCAGCTCGCGGATGTTCGGCTCGTCGTCCACCACGAGCAGGCGCGCCTCCGGTGCGGAGCTCCTGCCGGTGCCGTTCACAGCACCTCCCGTCGAACGCGTCACCGTCGTCATGCCCCGAGCCTGCGGCCGACGGCTGGAGCGGCCCTGGACGGAACCTGTGAGGAGTCTGGACGACGAGGACTCCGGGACCCCCTGCCCCCCGCCCAGCCCCGTCCAGAGGCTCACCGCGAGCCTGCGAGTGGTGAGGAGGACGGGGTCCTTCCACCTGCAGGGGGCCTGCGGGAGGGCGGGGTCCTCCTTCAGCCGGCGGGCGCCATGGCGCGCCCGCGCCGCCAGTAGCCGATCGCGTGGTGCTGGGCGCGGCCGAGCCCCCACCGACCGCGCAGGTCGGCGCGGACGGCGCGGACGGCCGCCGACTCGGCGGCCACCCAGGCGAAGACGTCCTCGCCGGCGGGCCGGTCGAGGGCGGCGACGGCGTCGGCCAGCAGCGTGCCCTCCCCGGGCGGGGTGCCGTCGCGGTGCAGCCAGCGGACCCCCACCCCGGCCGGGGCGGGCAGCGGCTGCTCCTCCGCGACGTCGGCGACCTCGACCAGGGCCAGCCCGCGGGTGCCGGGCGCGGCCTCGGCCAGGATGCGGGTGATCGCCGGCAGCGCGGTCTCGTCGCCGGCCAGCAGCAGCCATCCCGCGGGCCGCTCGCCCAGCGGCCCGCCGCCGGCCACGGCCACCGTCGCCCCGGGCCCGGCGGCCGCGGCCCATGCAGCCGCCGGGCCGTCGCCGTGCAGCACGAAGTCGATCTCCACCTCGCCGCGGTCGGGGTCCTGCCGGCGGGCGGTGTAGCTGCGCAGGCTCACCCCGTGCGCACCGGCGGGCCACACGATCCGCCCGTCCCGCGCCACCGCCGGCCAGCGCGGCGCCGGGTCGCCGACACGCGGCACCAGCAGGGAGATCGTCGGGCCGGCGGCCGCGGCCGCGGCCGGGGTGCCCGCCAGCAGGACCCGGCGCACCGACGGGGTGGCGTCGGCGCCCGAGACCACGGTGAGGACGTCGACCGGGCGGGTGGCGTCGGGAGGGGCCGGGAGGCCGGGGCGGCCGGCGGGCGCCGCACCCGGGAGAGCTGCGTCGCTGGGGGGCATGGCGGGAGACAGCCTAGCGGGCCGACCCGGCCGACCCCGGGGGAATGAGGTCGACCAGGCCGGCGATCGCGGACGGACCACGTCACCGTACGTAGTCACTCCATACCGCCTCACCAGCGGCGATGGCGCAACGTCGTCCGTCGGAGGGGACGCTACGTGACGGAGGCGCGTTCGTCAGCGCCCGGCCGCGCGGCGTTCGGTCCGGACCGGCGATGTGTGTGCCGGGCGCTGGGCGGGCAGGGGCGGGGGACGGCGCCGAGCACTCCGGGAGGTCCACGTGTCGGACGAGTTCGAGAAGGGTGACCACGTCACCTGGAACAGCCACGGGCAGCAGGTCGAGGGGACGGTCAAGCGCACGATCACCTCGGAGACCGAGGCGTCCGGCCGGAAGGTGGAGGCCAGCGAGGACGAGCCGCAGTACGAGGTGCAGAGCGACGAGACCGGCAAGACGGCGGTGCACGAGCCCGGCGCCCTGCCCCAGAAGTGACCCACGTACGAGGAGGGCGATCATGAGCGAGACCGGAGACCAGTTCGCCGGGGTGTCGGCGCGCAACACCAAGCACAGTCCCCGGATCGACGACGAGCTCGAGCACGAGACCCAGGGGATGTTCAAGGCCGAGCGCGCGACCCGCGCCGAGGAGTGGCGCCAGGTCGAGCCGGAGGCCGAGGGCGACCCCGACATCGACGCCGACCCCGACGGCACGCTGGTCGGCGGCACACCGGTGGGCATGGACGCCGACGCGGTGGTGCGCCGCGCCGAGCTGGCCCGCTGGCTGGACCGGGCCGACTACCCGAACGACGGCCCGGGTCTGGTCGAGGCCGCCCTGGACCACCGGGCACCGGACGCCGTCGTCGACGAGCTGCGCCGACTGCCGGAGGGGCAGACCTTCGAGCGGATCGGGGACGTCGTCCGCGCCCTGGGCTACCCGACCGAGACCTGAGCGGAGGACGTCGGGAGTCGGGCGCCCCGGCTCCCGACCCTCACCGGCCCTCCGCGGTCTCGCGCTCCTCGTCCTCCTCCGCACCCCGCCGGCGCAGCAGCCGTGACCCGGGCACGCCCTTCACCACCTGCCGCAGGTCGTGCACGCTGTCGAGCAGCTCGTGCACGTCGGTGCCCACGCTGCCCAGCGAGGACGCCACCGGCAGGACGTCCTCGTCCAGGCGGGTCATGAGCTGCGGCAGCCGGTCGATCAGTGCGACCACCGCCTCCACCTGGTCCGGCTCGATGCTCTCCGCGAGGCGGCGCACCGCCGGCCCCAGGGCCTGCAGCGGCTCCTCGAAGGCGCCGACCAGCGGCTCGGTCCGGCCGATCAGCCGCTCGGCCTGGGTCACCGCGCCGTCCGCGCGGGAGATCGTGCCCTCGACGGCCCCGACCGCCTCGTCGGCCCGCTGCCGGGTGCCCTCCACGGCGCTGACCGCCTCGTCGGCGCGGTGCCGGGTGCCGTTCACCTCGCTGATGGCGTCGTCGGCTCGCTGCCGGGTGCCGTTCACCGCGCCGATCGCATCGTCGGCCCGTTGCCGGGTGCCGTTCACCTCGCTGATGGCGTCGTCGGCGCGGTGCCGGGTGCCGTTCACCGCGGTGATCGCGTCGTCGACGCGCTGTCGGGTGCCGTCCACGGCGCTGACCGCGTCCTCCGCACGGTGCCGGGTGCCGTCGACGGCGTTGATGGCGTCGTCGGCCCGGTGTCGAGTCTGATCGACAGCGGCGATGGCCTGGTCGGCTCGCTGCCGAGAGCCGTCGATGGCGCTGACCGCGTCATCGGCGCGGTGCCGGGTGCCGTCCACGGCGGCGATGGCCTGGTCGGCTCGCTGACGGGTTGCGTCCACCGCACCCAACGTGATGTCGGCCCGGTGCCGGGTCAGGTCGATGGCGGTGAAGGCGTCGTGGGCTCGCTGTCGGGTTCCCTCCACGGCGATGATGCCCACCTCGGCCGTGTGGCGGGTTGCGTCCACGGCGATGATCATGGCGTCCGCCCGGTCCACGACCCCCTCGATCCGATCCACGGCGGTGGTGGCCCGGGCGAGCAGGAACTCCAGCTGACCGAGGACGGTGGCCACCCGCGGCAGGAGGGCCAGCGCGTCGGTGATGCCCTCGCGGACGCCCTCCACCGCGGAGATCACGTCGGACGGTCCGGGTACGAACGGCAGCCTCACCGGGGGGACGCTACGACCAGCAGCGGCGTCCTGCCCGCTGACCTCCGCGCGTCGGCCGGGAGTCGGGCTGCTCATCCGTATCGTGGACAGCTGCCGTCACCGTGCGCCGGCCTGCCGCCTGCGCCCGTGCGGAGCCGACAGCGCGCGCCATGTGGACACGGACGTGGCGGCACGGGTACGACGATGGGAAGACGACACGGGTGGGGGATGAGCGGACGCCGGACGGCGCGGGGGACGGTCGCACGTCCGGGGGTCTCCTCGGCCGTCGACGGCCGACCGCACCCCCCTCGGCCGGCCGGACCCCACCCCGGGAACCGATCACCGTCGAGCAGCTGATCGCCCGCCAGGGCGGTGAGGTCGGTCGTCGCCGCGCCGCCCGCACCGGCGAGATCCCGCTGCCCCTGACCGCCGACGGGCCGCCCGCCACCGAGGTCTCACGCGTCCCCTACGGGCGGCGCGCCGCCGACAGACCGGGTGCTGGGGACGGCGGCCCGGCACCGCAACGCGGCCTGCCGCCCGTGCCCGGCGCCCCCATCGCCCGGCCTCCGGACGCGGCCGCCGACCCCGCTCCTCGGCCGGCGCCCGCCGCCGGCCCACAGCCGTCCCGACCGATCAGCCCGCTGCCCCCGATCCCCGGCCGCGACGTCCCGCAGCCGGGCGCCACCCGGCCGGCGCCGCCCTCGCCGCGGGAGCGCCGGGCGGCGAAGCGGGCCGCCCGCAGCCCCCGGCGCCGGCGGCTGGTCCGCGCAGCGGTGGCCCTGGCCGCCCTCGTCGGCGTGGTCCTCGCCTACCACGTGGGCCTGTACCTCTACGTCGACCGGGACATCCAGCGGGTCGACGCGCTGGCCCCCGACGGCGCCGAGGTGCTGGCCCCCCGGCTGCAGGAGGGAGCGGCCACCTACCTCGTCGTCGGCACGGGGCTGCCCGGCGCGGCGGGCGCGGGCACGGTCGCGCCACTGCTGGTGCACGTGACACCCGACCAGCAGCGCGCGGTCCTGGTCAGCATCCCGCCGACCGCGCTGGTCGACACCCCGGCCTGTGCCCGTGCCGACGGCGAGATCCGGGAGCCGGCGACCGAGGCGATCGCCACCGCGCTGCTCGACGGCGGGCCGTCGTGCCTGGTCCGCGCCGTGCAGCAGCTGTCCGGCCTGCGGGTCGACCACTACCTCGGCGTGGACCTCACCCGGCTGTCCGCCGTGGTCGACGCCCTCGGCGGGGTCGGCGTCTGCCTGCCCGCGGTGACGCCGGCGGTCGACGCGTCCGCCGACCCGCTGCCGGCCGGCCGGAGCGCGCTGTCGGGCGAGCGGGCTGTGGGCTACCTGACCCCCGGGGGCGCCGACTCCGACGTCACCGGCAGGGCCGTCGCCGAGCGCGTCGAGCTGCTGCTCACCGCGACCCTGCGGACGGCGACGTCGGGAGCCACCATCGGCGACCCGGTCACCCTCACCCGGTTCCTCACCCGCGCCTCCGACGCGCTCACCGTCGACGAGGGGACCAACCTCGGTGACCTGCGCACCCTCGCCGGCACGCTCGGCGACCTCGCCGGCGACGCGGTGCAGCGCGCCGGCCTGCCGGTCGCGCAGGTCGGCTACGTGCCGGCCGGCACCGACCAGGCGTACGTGCTGCTCGACGCCGCGACCACCCGGACCCTGTTCGACGCGCTGATCGAGGAGGGCCGGCTGCCCGCGGAGCTCGTCGCGCAGGAGCCGGCCGACGGCGCCGCGTCCCCGACGCCCACCGCGCCACCTGCGACGCCGACTGGGCACCAGCCCGCTCCGTCCCCGGCGTCGCAGCCGCTGACCGCCGCGCCGTCGGGCATCACCGTCGACGTCCTCAACGGCACCGCGACCAGCGGGCTGGCCGCCACGGTCGCCGACCAGCTGCGCGGCCAGGGCTTCGGGGTCGGCCAGGTCGGCAACGAGCCGGGCGCGGTCGACCGGACCGTCGTCCGGTTCGAGCCGGGAGCCGAGCAGCAGGCCCGCACCGTGGCCGCCGCCGTCCCGGGGTCGCAGCTGCAGCCCAGCGACTCGGTCGGTGGGGCGGTCCAGCTCGTGCTCGGCCCCGGCTACTCGAGCGTCGTCCCGGTCCTCATCCCGGAGGTGACCCCCGCCGCCGACGCCGCCGCGCCGTCCGCCGAACCGGTCGCCGCGGCACCTGCCAGCTGCTGAGCTGCGGCCCGGTCACCGCTCGCCGACGGGCCGGTGGCCTCGCCAGCGTTGATGATCGGCGGGTGGCTGCTCGACACACCGATGGGGGCAGCCACCCGCCGATGATCACGGCGAGCTCCTCGGGCACAGCTCACCCGAAGCGGCCGGAGATGTAGTCCTCGGTCGCCTTCTCGTCGGGGTTGCTGAAGATCTTCTCGGTCGGGTTGAACTCGATCAGCCGGCCGGGCTGACCCACTCCGCTGAGGTTGAAGAACCCGGTGTGCTCGCTCACCCGTGCGGCCTGCTGCATGTTGTGGGTGACGATGACGATGGTGAAGCGTTCCTTGAGCTCGGTCATCAGGTCCTCGATCGCCAGCGTGGAGATCGGGTCCAGCGCCGAGCAGGGCTCGTCCATCAGCAGGACGTCGGGCTCCACGGCGATCGCCCGCGCGATGCACAGCCGCTGCTGCTGGCCGCCGGAGAGCCCGGCGCCGGGACGGTCGAGGCGGTCCTTGACCTCGTCCCACAGGTTGGCGCCGCGCAGCGAGCGCTCCGCGAGCGCGTCGAGGTCGGCCTTCTTCACCCGCTTGCCGTTCAGCCGGACGCCGGCCACGACGTTGTCGTAGATCGACATCGTCGGGAACGGGTTGGGCCGCTGGAAGACCATGCCGATCTGCCGGCGGACGGCGACCGGGTCGGTGTCGACGCCGTAGAGGTCGACGCCGTCCATGACCACCTTGCCCTCGACCCGGGCGCCGGGGATGACCTCGTGCATCCGGTTGAGCGAGCGCAGGAAGGTGGACTTGCCGCAGCCCGAGGGGCCGATCAGCGCGGTGATGCTGCGCGGCTCGATGGAGACGGTGACGTCCTGCACCGCCAGGAAGTCGCCGTAGTAGATGTCCAGGTCAGAGACGTCGATGCGCTTGGCCATGGGGGGTCCCTCCGAGGGGCGCCGGTCAGCGACCGGTCTTGGGCGCGAAGACGCGGCCGATCAGGCGCGCGACGAGGTTGAGGACGAGGACGATCGCGATGAGCACCAGCGCCGCCGTCCAGGCCCGGTTGATCCCGTCCTCCGGCGGCACGCCGGGCTGGGTGAGCTGGTAGTAGGCGAACACCGGCAGGGTGGCCATGCGGCCGTCGAACGGGTCGAGGTTGGTGGCGGTCGTGGTGCCGGCGATGACCAGCAGCGGCGCGGTCTCGCCGATGACGCGGGCGATGGCCAGCGTGATGCCGGTGCCCAGGCCGGCGACCGCGGTCGGCAGCACGACCTTGACGATCGTGCGCCACTTGGGCACCCCGAGGGCGTAGGAGGCCTCGCGCAGCTCGTTGGGCACCAGCTTGAGCACCTCCTCGGCCGAGCGGACGACCACCGGGACCATGAGCACCGACAGCGCGACCGCGCCGCCGAAGCCCATCCGCACGCCCTCGCCGAAGAAGATCACGAACAGGGCGTAGGCGAACAGGCCGGCGACGATCGACGGGATGCCGGTCATGACGTCGACGAGGAAGGTGATCGCCCGCTTCAGCCGGCCGTGGCCGTACTCCACCAGGTAGACGGCGGTCAGCAGGCCGATCGGGACCGACATCAGCGTCGTGATCCCGGTGATGACCAGCGTGCCCATGATGGCGTGGTACACGCCGCCGCCGGGGCCGAGGATGCCGAGCATCGAGGAGTGGAAGAACTCCGCGTCCAGCCGGGGCAGGCCCGAGCTGACGACCGTCCAGACCAGGCTGACCAGCGGGACCATGGCCAGCGCGAAGGCGCCGACGACGAGGCAGGTGACGAACCGGTCGGTGGCCTTGCGTGCACCCTCGACGGCGCGGGAGAGCAGCACGACCACCAGGGTCCCGACGACCGCCACGAGCAGGACCAGGGGGACGACGCCGAGCCCGGTGGTCAGGCCGAGCAGCACGGCGAGCACGGTGAGGACGGCGAACACGCCGGTCGCCGTCCGGCGGGGGAGCCGCCGCGCCCGGGGCTGTCCCGCGGCGAGGCTGGCGCCGGCCGGCTGCCCCAGGTCCGGGGTGCGGGTCGGTCTGCTCATCGGTTCACTCCGAGAACTCCGCGCGGCGGTTGACGACCGCTCGGGCGAGCAGGTTGACCGCGAAGGTGATGACGAACAGGGCGAGGCCGCTGGCGATCAGCGCGTTGACCCCGATGCCGGTGGCCTCGGGGAAGTTCAGCGCGATGTTGGCGGCGATGGTGGCCGGGTTGCTGCTGCTGATCAGGTTGACGGTGACCAGACCGGAGGTCACCGAGAGCACGAGGGCGACGGCCAGGGTCTCGCCGAGCGCCCGGCCGAGGCCGAGCATGGCGCCGCCGATGACGCCGGAACGGCCGTAGGGCAGCACCGCCATGCGGATCATCTCCCACCGGGTGGCGCCGAGGGCCAGCGCCGCCTCCCGGTGCAGGGACGGGACCTGGCTGAAGACCTCGCGCGAGATCGCGCTGATGATCGGCAGGATCATGATCGCCAGCACCAGGCCGGCGGTCAACATGGTCCGGCCGGTGGCGGACGCCGGCCCCGCGAAGAACGGCAGCCAGCCCGCGTGCTCGTCCAGCCACCGGTAGGAGGGCACCAGGTGCGGAGCCAGCCAGGCGATGCCCCAGAAGCCGTAGACGACGCTCGGTATGGCCGCGAGCAGGTCGACCAGGTAGCCGAGCGGCTGGGCCACGCGGCGGGGCGCGTAGTACGTGGTGAACAGGGCGATGCCGATGGCCAGCGGGGTCGCCACGAGCAGGGCGATGACGGCAGCGAGCAGCGTGCCGAAGACCAGCGGCCAGACGTAGGCGACGATGCCCTCGCCGCCGGGGATCGAGTCGGCGGGCGCGGTGACCGCCGGGACGGACTGGACGACCAGGAACGCCGCGACGCCGGCGAGGAGGAGCAGGATCAGGATGCCGGCGCCGGTGGCGCTGCCGGCGAACAGCCGGTCGCCGAGGCTGCGGACGGGACGCCGGGTCGGGGGCTGGGCAGGTGCGCTGGTCGCGGTCACGCGTTCTCCTCGCTGGCGCTCGTCGGCCGCGTGCCCGACGGTGCTGTGTCCTCGCGCGGTGCTGTGTCCTCGCGCGGTGCTGTGTCCTCGCGCGGTGCTGTGTCCTCGCGTGCCCTCGCGAGCTCGGTCACGGGCTGCTTCGGGTCGGGGTGGGCGGGGGCGTGCGGGAGGGCCCCAGACAGGGGGCCGTCCCGGGACGTCCGGAGACGCCGCGGGCCGCCGTGCGGGGGAGGACGCTCACCCGCCGGTGATGGCGTCCACGGCGGGCTGCGCCTGCTGGCGCAGCGTGTCGGAGATCGGCGCGGAACCGGCCTGCTGGGCCGCGACCTCCTGGCCTTCGGCGCTGATGACGTAGCCCATGAACGACCCGACCAGCTCCGCCGTGGCCGCGTCGGGGTAGCGGACGCAGCCGATGTGGTAGCTGACCAGGACGATCGGGTACTGGTCGGCGGGGTCCGGGGTCCGGTTGATCGTGAGCGCGAGGTCGTACGGGCCGCGGCCGGGCTGGACCTGGCTGCTCTCCACCACGGCCACCGCGGCCTCGGGGGACGGCGCCACGAAGTCTGAACCGACTCTGACCTCGGCGACGCCGAGGTCGCCGGCCTGGCTCTCGTCGGCGTAGCCGATCGCGCCCTCACCGGCCCCGACGGCCTGGATCATGCCGGACGTCCCGTTGGCGGCCTCGCCGCCCTGCAGCGGCCAGGTGCCTGCCGCCGGGTTGGTCCACACCGACGGCGCGGCCTTGTTCAGGTAGTCGGTGAAGTTGGTCGTCGTGCCCGAGTCGTCGCCACGGTGCACCGGGGTGATGGCGGTGCCCGGCAGCTGGGCGCCCGGGTTGTCCGCGGCGATCGCCGGGTCGTTCCAGGTGGTGATCGCCCCGCTGAAGATCTCGGCGATGGTGTCGGGCGAGAGCTGCAGGTCCTCGACGCCGGGCAGGTTGTAGACGACGGCGATCGCGGAGATGTAGTTCGGCAGCTCGAAGACCCCGTCGTTGCCGCAGCGCTGCAGGGCCCCCTGCAGCTGCTCGTCCGCCAGCGCGGCGTCGGAGCCGGCGAAGTCGACGCCGCCCGCGACGAACTGGTCGCGTCCGCCGCCGGAGCCGACCGGGTCGTAGTCGACCGTGACGGCCGGCTGCTGGACGTTGTAGCCGGCGGCCCAGCCCGTCATGGCCGCCTGCTGGGCGCTCGAGCCGGCGCCGTCGAGCGTGCCGCTCAGCTGCTCGGAGCCGCCGCTCGCGCTCTTCCCCGTGCTGCCGATGCCCCTCTCGTTGGAGGCACCGCACGCGGCGAGGGCGAGGGAGCCGGCGAGTGCCAACGTCAGCGGGATGGCACGCGGCTTCATGCTGGACTTCACCTGGACGCCTCTCGACACGGGAGCCCGGACGTCTCCCGGGCAACAGGGGGCCGACGGACGCCGACGGTAGGCAGCCGAGGTGGACGCATCCGGGTCGCTCGGTGAACGCTCGGTGAACGACGGCGGAGGCCTGCTCGACCGGGTGAGCCCCAGCTCATGTCCGGCGGGTGGGCGAGCCGCGCGCCGCCGGGCACGCCCGCGGACGCGCCGGGCCGGTCAGGCCGGGTCGCGGTCCGGACGCGGGCGGCGCCAGGAGACGTCGACGGCGGAACGGGTGAAGCCGCTGCGTTCGTAGAGGGACACCGCGACGGTGTTGTCCTCCTCGACGTAGAGGAGCACCTGCGCGAGCCCCCGGCTGCGCAGGTGGGCCAGGCCGGTGTCGGTCAGCGCGCGGCCCAGGCCCATGCCCTGCGCGTCGGGGTCGATGCCCAGGACGTACACCTCGCCGACCGCCTCCGGACCCGCGTCGCCGGGGGGGTGCACCTTCGTCCAGTGGAAGCCCAGCAGGGCGCCGCCGTGGTCGGGGTCGCCCCGCCACGCGAGGAAGAAGCCGGCCGGGTCGAACCACGGCTCGGCCTCGCGCAGCTCCAGGTCGGTGGTGGTCCAGCTGCCCTGCTCGGGGTGCGTGGCGAAGGCTCGGGCGTTGACCCGCAGCCACGTCTGCTCGTCGCGGCCGGGCCGGAACGGGCGCACCGTGACGCCCTCGGGCAGCACCGGTCGCGGCACGGGGTCGACCCCGGCCGCGCCGGGGCCCGGCCGGTCGGGAGCGGCCTCGCCGAGGTCGCGGCGCATCTGCAGCAGCACCCGGGCCCGCGTGTACCCGTGCCGCGCGGCCAGCTCGGCGGAGCCCGGCAGGTCGCCGTGCGCCCACACCCGCAGCGGGCGGAGGTCGGCGAGCTGTTCGAGCCGGGTCAGCAGGGCGCGGCCGACCCCGCGGCGCCGGTGCTCGGGGGCGACGACGAGCTCGCCCTCGGCGTCCTCGCTACCCGTGCCGCCCTCGAACCGTGCGTAGCCGGCCAGCGCGCCGTCCGCGGTGGTGGCCAGGACGTCGCGCCCGCCGGGGGGGCCGCCGTGCTGCAGCCGCAGCTCGGCCTCCTCCGACAGCGGGCGGACGCCGTCGGCCGCCGCCGCGGCGCGCAGCAGCGCGAGGACGGCGGCGACGTCGGCCGGGTCGAGCCGGGCGACGTCGCGGACCGCAGCGGCAGCGGACAGGACGGCCTCAGACCAGCTCGGTGTCGTTCTCCGCGGCCGCCCCCGCGGCCCCGGCCTCCGCCTCGGCGCGCGCAGCCGCCGCCGTCGCGTCGGCCACCTGCTGGTCGAGCTTGTAGCCGACGTTGCGCACGGTGCCGATCAGCGCCTCGTGCTCGGTGCCGAGCTTGGCCCGCAGCCGGCGCACGTGGACGTCGACGGTGCGGGTGCCGCCGAAGTAGTCGTAGCCCCAGATCTCCTGCAGCAGCTGCGCCCGGGAGAAGACCCGACCCGGGTGCTGGGCCAGGTACTTGAGCAGCTCGAACTCCTTGTAGGTGAGGTCCAGCGGGCGGCCGCGGAGCTTGGCCGAGTAGCTGTGCTCGTCGATGACCAGCTCCCCGGCCTGGGTGACGCCGCCGTCGACACGGTCGGCCGGCACGGTGGCCGCCGTGCGGCGCGCGGTGGCCCACTTCAGCCGCGCGTCGACCTCCGCCGGGCCGGCGGTGTCGAGCAGGACGTCGTCGACCCCCCAGTCGGCCGACAGCGCGACCAGGCCGCCCTCGGCGAGGACCGCGACGAGCGCCGAGGCGAGGCCGGTGGAGGACAGCAGCCCGCACAGCGTGCGGGCCTGGATGAGGTCGTGGCGGGCGTCGACGAGGACGACGTCCCCGGAGTCGCCGTCGAGCAGGCTGGACAGCTCGGGCGCCACCACACGGACGTGGTGGCCCAGGAGGCCGAGAGCGGGCAGCACCTCGGTCGTGGCCTGGCGGGCAGCGGTCATGAGCACGAGTCGCATGTCGTCTCCTCATGGAGCCGGGGACGACCGGGGTCGTCCGGGGGCCCACGACGGCGCTGTCGGAGTGCCGTGAGGATAGCCGACGCGTCGCCGCGACCCTCCGTCGTCCCGGACCTGCAACACGTGACCGCGCACACCCGACGGCGGAGCGCGGGGCCGGCGGCGACGGCGTGTCCGGCCCCGCGGGTCCGGACACGCCGATGGCGTCGGTCCCACCCCGCTCGTGAACGGATCCGGTCGGGAGGCGTCTGCCACCATCGACGCGTGACTGCGGCCGCGCTGGGGACCGGGATCTCCGCCCGGGGCCACCACCTCCCCGCGGCCGCCGCCGTCGCGGTGGCCACCGCCCTGCTGGTGCTGCTGCCCGGGTACGCGCAGCAGCCGGGCCGGGTGGTCGCGGTCGCCGTCCTGCAGCTGGTGCTGGTGGCGGCCTGGGTGCCGGCCACCGGCATCCCGGCCCGGGTCGGCGGGCCCGCGCTGGGGGCGGCCGCGGCCGTCGGCGCGGACCTGCTCGTGGTGTTCCCGGAGCGGCCCGAGCTCGGCTCGCTGCTGGCCGTGCCGGGACTGGGCTTCCTCGCCGCGGTGCTGCACCAGATGCTGCGCCGGGCGCCGCGACGCGACGTCGTCGGCTCGCTGGCCGGCGTGGTCCTGCTGATCTGCGCGGTCTGCGCCCTGGCCGTGCTGCTCGTCGAGCCGCGCGGCCCGGACGGCGGGGCGGCGACGACCGCGCTGCTGATGGTCGGGACGACGCTCGTCGTCGGGCACCTGGTCGACCTGGTGCTGCCGCGGCCGCCCATCGCACCCGGCCTGCCCCGCGGGGTGCCGGGGCTGGTGCTGTCGGTCCTGGCCGGGACGGCGGTGGCGCTGGTCCGGCACGGATCGCCCGGCCTGGCCGACCTGGTCTCGGTGCTCCTCGCCGGCCTGGTGCTGGGCTCGGTCGCCGCGCTGGTCGGCCTGGCCGCCGGCTTCGTCACGGTGGGAGAGCCCGGCGCTGGCGGCCCGCGCCGGACCTGGGCCGCCCCGTTGCTGCAGGCGGTGCTGCCGTTCGCCGCGTGCGCCCCGGTGACCTTCTCCCTCCTGCTGCAGGACGTGCTGTGAGACGCCGGCCGGTGCTGGTGCTGCTGGTCGTGCTGCTGGTCCTGGCCGGCCTGGCCGTCGTCGCCGACCGGGTGGTCGTGGGCATCGCCGAGGACCGCGTGGCGCGGTTGATCGCCGAGCGGGGACGGCTGGCCGGGCGGCCGGACGTGCAGATCGAGGGCTTCCCGTTCCTCACCCAGGCGGTCCGCGGCCGCTACGACGACGTGCGGATCGCGCTGACCGCCGCCGACCTCGACCAGCCCGCGGGCACCCGTGCCGACGTCTCGCTGCGCGGCGTCCACGTGCCGCTGTCCGACGTGCTCTCCGGCTCGGTGCAGGAGGTGCCGGTCGAGCACGTCGACGGGACGGTGACCCTGTCCTACGACCTGCTGGCGCAGCGGCTGGGCCCCGGCACGACGCTGGCCCGGGAGGGCGACGGCCTGCGCGTCCAGCGGACCGTGGAGGTCGCCGGGGTCACGGTGCCCCTCACCGCGACCGGCACCATCGCCCTCGACGGCGACGAGATCCTGTTCGACGTGCAGGACGTCTCGAGCGAGGACGAGCACGTGCCCGACTTCATCGTCGACCAGGCCAGCGACCTGCTCGACCTGCGCTACGGGGTGCCGGACCTGCCCTTCGGCCTGCGGGTGACCGGGGTCAGCGTCGCCGACGACGGCGTGGACGTCGCCTTCTCGGCCACCGACACGGTGCTGCGGGGCTGAGGAAGGGCCCTCCTGCCTCCCACCGCTCACGAGCTCGCGGAGAACCCGGCAGGAGGGCCGTCCTCGACCGGAACAGCCGCCGCCCGAGCCGGGTTGGGCGGGTCGTGGAGCGGATCGCGACCGCGGTGCTCGAGGCCCTGGGCGTGCGCCCGGAGGACGCCGACCTGACCGTCGTGCAGTTCTCGACGGCGTTCTGCGGGCCGTGCCGGGCGACCCGGGCGCGGCTGCGGCAGCTGCACGTGACCCGGCCCGGGCTGGCCTGCGTCGAGGTCGACGCGGAGAGCCACCTGGACGCCGTCCGCGCGCTCGACGTCCGGCGGACGCCGACCCTGTTCTGGCTCGACCGCACCGGCCGGCTGCTCGGCCGCAGCGACGGGGCGCCGCGGCCCGCCGAGCTGACCGCCCTGGTCGCGGCCCACCTCCCGGCTCCCGGTGCGCGGGGCGGGCGGGAGGTGTGATCCGTTACCCTTTCCAGCCGTGGGCATCCTGCTGACCTCCCGCCGCACAGTGGACCTGTGCCGCGTCGGCAGCTGTCTCTGTCCGGCCTCCTGAGGGCGGCCCACCTCGCCCCGGCGTGCCCCGGCCGCCGTCCGGGAGCGCTCGCCGTTCCCGCGTCCCCACCGACCGAGCAGCCCGTCGGCGTCCGGGGGCCGCGTCCCGCCCTCGTCCCCACCCGACCGAACGCGCACACCCGACCAAGGGAGGAACACCCCGCATGAGCCGCAACGACGTGCTCGTCTCCGCCGACTGGGCCCAGGAGCACATCGGCGCTCCCGGCATCGTCTTCGTCGAGGTCGACGAGGACACCAGCGCCTACGACAAGGGCCACATCGAGGGCGCGGTCAAGCTGGACTGGAAGGAAGACCTGCAGGACCCGCTGCGCCGCGACTTCGTGAGCAAGGAGCAGTTCGAGCAGCTGCTGTCCGAGCGCGGCATCAGCAACGACGACACCGTCGTCCTCTACGGCGGCAACAACAACTGGTTCGCCGCGTACGCGTACTGGTACTTCAAGCTCTACGGCCACTCCGACGTCAAGCTGATCGACGGCGGCCGCAAGAAGTGGGAGCTCGACAGCCGCCCGCTGTCGGAGGACCCGGTCGAGCGCCCGGCCACCCAGTACGTGGCCAAGGACCCCGACACCTCCATCCGCGCCTTCCGCGACGAGGTCGTCGCCGCCATCGGGCAGCAGAACCTGGTCGACGTCCGCTCGCCCGACGAGTTCGCCGGCAAGCTGGTCGCCCCCGCCCACCTGCCGCAGGAGGGCGCGCAGCGCCCGGGCCACATCCCGACCGCGGTCAACGTGCCGTGGAGCAAGGCGGCCAACGAGGACGGCACCTTCAAGAGCGACGAGGAGCTGGCCGGGCTCTACGCCGACGCCGGCCTGGACGCGTCGAAGGACACCATCGCCTACTGCCGCATCGGCGAGCGCTCGAGCCACACCTGGTTCGTGCTGCGCGAGCTGCTGGGACACCAGAACGTGAAGAACTACGACGGCTCGTGGACCGAGTACGGCTCGCTGGTCGGCGTCCCGATCGAGAAGGGAGCCTGAGCATGTGCGGCGCCCCCAAGCAGGGCGGCAGCCTGGCCGGCATCGACCTGGACACCCAGACGGTGATCCAGGGGTCGGTGTGGCACGACGGCGCTCCGGTCGCCGGCGCCTACGTGCGGCTGCTGGACGCGACCGACGAGTTCACCGCCGAGGTGGTCTCCAGCCCGGAGGGCGAGTTCCGCTTCTTCGCCGCGCCCGGTGAGTGGAAGATCCGCTCGCTCGCGCCGGTGGGCAAGGGCGAGCGGGTGCTCACCGCCGACGTCGGCCTCAACGAGACCACGGTCGCGATCGGCTGAAGGACCCTGGAGGGGTCGTGCAGCGCCCGTCACCGGTTGCCCGGGGACGGGCGCTGTCGCATGTTGCGGCACGTACCGAGTCCGCACGGCTCGCTCGCCTCCGGCCGGGCTCGACCGAGACCGTCATCCACGGCCCAGGCCGACGAGGGCGGCCAGCTCGTCCGTCACCCGGTCGAAGTAGCGGTCGCCGTCCTCCACCGAGCCGACGAAGTGCCCGAACAGCTCGAAGCTGATCGTCCCGAACAGCGAGCTCCAGGCCAGCAGCGCGCGCAGCCGGACGGCGTCGTCGAGGGCGGGGTGCTCCCCGCCCAGGACCGCGACGGCGTCGTCGCTGACCAGCTCCGGGTCCCGCGCGCGCCCGGCCGCCGCGGGCAGCGCGCCGCTGCGGGCCGCGTCGCCCAGGATCCGACCCAGGACGACGCCGACGCGCGCGGCCGCGGGCACCGTGTCGCGGGGAGCCGTGTAGCCCGGCACGGGCGAGCCGTAGAGCAGCGCGTACTCGTGCGGGTGCGCCCGCGTCCAGTTCCGGACGGCGCGGCACACGGCCAGCCAGCGCTCCCGTGGCGGCGCGGACGGGTCGTCGGCGGCCTCCGCGGCGGCGCCGAGCGCGTCGTAGCCGTCGAGGATCAGCCGGGTCAGCAGGTCGTCCCGGCTCGGGAAGTAGCGGTAGAGCGCGGAGGAGGCCATGCCCAGCTCCCGCGCGACGGCCCGCAGCGACAGCGCGGCCGCGCCGACCTCGGCCAGCTGCCGGCGTGCGGCGGCGGTGATCTCACCGATCACCTCGGCGCGGACGCGTTCCCGCACGCTCGTCGTCACGGCCGCCATCCTGCCTGTCATGAGCGGTGCGCGCAAATATGAGCACCGCTCTTGACGACCAGGACGGGCTGTGCGAGCGTCGTCCGCAACCGAGAGCAGTGCTCTCGGACAAATCGAGGAGGAGCCGTGGGACTGCACGTCATCGTGGGCAAGGGGCCGGTCGGGACGACGACGGCGGAGGTGCTCGCCGGGCGCGGGCACCGCGTCCGGGTGCTCTCGCGCAGCGGCGGGGTGTCGACCGAGGCCGTCGAGCACCGCCGGGTGGACGCCGCCGACGCCGGGGCCGTGGCGGCCGCGGCCGACGGCGCGGACGCCCTCTACAACGCGGTCAACCCCGCCTACCACCGCTGGGCCACCGACTGGCCGCCGGTCGCCACGGCGCTGCTGACCGCGGCCGAGCGGACCGGTGCGGTGCTGGTCACCATGGCCAACCTCTACGTGTACGGCCGGCCGGCCGGCCCGATGACCCCGGACAGCCCGCTGGCCGCGACCGACGTCAAGGGCCGGGTGCGCATCGCCATGTGGCGGGAGGCGCTGGCCGCGCACGAGGCCGGTCGGGTGCGGGTGACCGAGGCCCGGGCGGCGGACTTCGTCGGTCCGCAGGTGCCGGCCGAGCACTCGCACCTGGTCCGGCAGCTGCCCGCGCTGCGCCGCGGCCGGCGGGCCTGGGTGGTCGGCGACCCCGACGCCCTCCGCAGCTGGGCCTACCTGCCCGACGTCGCGGCCACGCTGGCGACCCTGGGCACCGACGAGCGGGCGCTCGGGCGGGCCTGGCACGTGCCCAGCCCGCCGCCGCGCTCGCAGCGGCAGGCCCTCACCGACCTCGCGGCGGCGATGTCCTCGCCGGCCCACCCGGTGCCCCCGGCGCGGGTCGGCAGCATCCCGTGGCCGGTGCTGCGCGCGCTGGGGCTGGTCTCGCCGATGCTGCGCGAGGTCGTGGCCGTCCGGCACCAGTTCGACCAGGAGTACGTGACCGACGCCTCGGCCACGACCGCCACCTTCGGCCTGACCGCGACGCCCTGGGCGGAGGTCGTGGCGGCGACGGCGGCGTCGTCCCCGGCGACTGCCTGATGAAGGACCCCCTCCCCACCCCTCGCGAGCTCGGGGTGGTACCCGGGAGGGGGCCGGCCGGGCGGTCCTACGGTGGGACGCATGGTCTCTGCCTGGGTCCTCGTCACCCTGGCGTCGCTCGCCGCCCTGGGCAGCGGGTACGGCGCCCTTCGGCTCGCCCGCCGGCCGCAGGAGCCGGGTCGGTGAGCGACGCCACCGAGCTGCCGGTGCCCGACACCGTCGACGTCCGCTCCGGGCCCGAGGTCTCCGAGGAGCTGCTGGCCGTCCTGCCGCTGCTCGGCGAGTGGCACGGCGAGGGACAGGCCGCGGGAGCCGAGGGGGACCACCGCTTCGGTCAGTGGATCCGGTTCAGCCACGACGGCCGCGGGTTCCTGGCCTACGAGTCGCGCACCTGGCGGCTCACCGACGACGGGCGGATCGTGGGGCCGCAGTCGCGCGAGTCCGGCTTCTGGCGGCCCCGCGGGCGGGACGACGTCGAGCTGCTGGTGGTCAGCTCCGACGGGCTGCTGGAGCTCTACGTCGGGCGGGCCCGGACGACGACCAGCTGGGAGCTGTCCAGCGACGTCCTCGCCCGAACACCGGACGCCCCGGACGTGGCTCGCGTCGTCCGGCTCTACGGCATCGTCGAGGGGGCGCTGATGTACGCCATCGACCGCGCCGGCGCCGACGAGCCGCTGCGGCCCACGATGTCGGCCCGGCTGGAGCGGATCCGGTGAGCGAGCCGGTCACCGCGGGTCGTCCGGCCCGCCCCGCCACCCCGCGGTCACCCACCCGCCCCACCACCCCGAGACGAGTCGCCGACCGCTACGTCGACGCCGTCTGCGACCTCGACCCGGTCGTCGCCACCGTGCTGGGTACCCGCCCCGGCGACGACCGGCTGCCCGACCCGAGCCCGGCCGGGCTCGAGGCCGAGGCGCAGCTCGCCCGCGACACCCTCGCCGGACTCGACCGGGCGACGGCCGCGGACCCCGCGCTCGCCGACGACCCGGTCGAGCGGCGCTGCGCCCGGCTGCTGCGCGAGCGGCTCGGCGCGGAGCTGGCGGCACACGAGGCGGGCGAGGGGCTGCGCGCGCTGTCCAACCTGTCCAGCCCGGTGCACTCGATCCGCCAGGTGTTCCTGCTCATGCCGTCGTCCTCGGAGGAGGACTGGGCGGTCGTCGCCCGCCGCTTGGCCCGGGTCCCGGAGGCCTACCGCGGCTTCTGTGCTGCGCTGGAGGAGGGCGCGCGCCGGGGCCTGTTCGCCGCGCCGCGGCAGGTCGCCACCGTCGTCGGCCAGCTCGACGAGTGGCTGTCCGGCCCGTTCTTCGCCGGCTTCGCCGCGAACGGCCCGGACGCGCTGCGCGGCGAGCTGGACGCCGCGGCGCGGGCCGCGGACGAGGCGGTGGCCGAGGTCCGCGACTTCCTCCGCGACGGCTACGGCCCGCGGGCCGAGGGGACGCCGGACGCCGTCGGCCGGGACCGCTACGCCCTGGCCGCCCGCCGCTGGACCGGGTCCGACCTCGGCGCCGGGGACGGGCTCGAGGAGGCGTACGCCTGGGGCTGGGCCGAGCACCGGCGGATCCTCGGCGAGCAGCGGGCCGAGGCCGAGCGGGTGGTGGCCGGTGCAGGGCCGATGGAGGCGATGCGCTGGCTGGACGAGCACGGCCCCGCGGTCGAGGGCGTCGAGGCGGTCCGCGAGCGGCTGCAGGCGATGATGGACGCGGCGATCGACGCCCTCGACGGCGTCCACTTCGACCTCGCCGAGCCGGTGCGCCGGGTCGAGGCGGTGATCGCGCCACCCGGCAGCGCCGCCGCCCCGTACTACACCCGGCCGTCCTCGGACTTCTCCCGACCGGGGCGGACCTGGCTGCCCACGCTGGGCCGGGAGCGCTTCCCGCTGTGGGACCTGACCTCGATCTGGTACCACGAGGGCGTCCCGGGCCACCACCTGCAGCTGGCGCAGTGGGTCCTCGTCGCCGGCCGGCTGTCGACGTACCAGACCTCGCTCGGGCAGGTCGGCGCCGACGTCGAGGGCTGGGCGCTCTACGCCGAGCGGCTCATGGACGAGCTCGGCTTCTTCCCGGACGCGGGCACCCGGCTCGGCTTCCTCGACGCCCAGCAGCTGCGGGCCGTGCGGGTCGTCGTCGACATCGGCGTGCACCTGCGGCTACCGGTCCCGGACGACGCCGAGGGCGCGCTCGCCGAGCACCGTGGGCGGCCGTGGACGCCGGAGCTGGCCCGCGCGTTCCTCGGCGAGCACTCCGGCGCCGACCCGGCCTTCCTCGACAGCGAGCTGGTGCGCTACCTGGGCCTGCCCGGCCAGGCGATCACCTACAAGCTCGGGGAGCGGGCGTGGCTGGCCGGCCGGGACGCGGCGTGGCGGGCGCGCGGCGAGGGCTTCGACCTCAAGGCCTGGCACATGGCGGCGCTGTCGCAGGGCTCGCTCGGCCTCGACGACCTGGCCGCGGAGCTGGCCCGGCTGTGAACGAGGACCACCCTGCCCCGACTGCCCCCCCTCTCCCCGAGTCGATCATGGGGTTGTCGTCGTGCGACACGCAGACGCCGGCGTGTCGCACGACGACAACCCCATGATCACCAGCGAGACGGGCGGGGCGGGAGCCTGCAGGGTGGCCGACACAGGGCCTGCGAGGTCACGGCACCCGATCGTGGCCGCCCCCGCCGGGTCGACGGCGGTCGCCGGTGCAGCAGCCGGCCGGTCCGGGCTGGTCAGACGGGGCCGTCGGGCGGCAGTGGGTTGAGAGTGTCGGCGTCCCAGGTCGTGCGCTGCCCGGCGTCGACCTCGGCGGTCTCCAGGCCGTCGGTGGCCAGGAGCTCGTCGACGCAGGCCCGGCTGCCGCCGACGTAGGTGGTCACCAGGTCGATGTCGGTGGCCACGCACCAGGTCCGGTCGGCCGGCCACCACAGGTTCGCGCTCTGCTCGGCAGGCTCCGGGGCGAGGTTCGCGGCCGCGAGGCCGACCGGCCCGCGGACGAGCCAGTGCTGGCGGCCGGGCAGCGTGAGGGTGGGCCGGTCGGCGGACACGGAGCCGAAGCCGTGCCAGACGCCGAACCAGCAGTCGTCCGGCGTGGTGGTGTGGCGGGCCAGGACCGCGGCGAGCCGTTCGGCCACCGACACCGGCAGGTGCCCGCGGGCCGGCGCGCCGTTCCACAGCGGGGACTGGTCCGCCTCCTCGAAGAACTCCATCGAGCCGGTGATCGACCCCCACTCCATGGCGGGGTGGGCGGCGGTGCCGTTGTGCGCGGCGACCTCGGCCCAGGTCACGTCGACGTCGTCGAGGCCGTGGTAGCGGACCGCGGGGTGGAAGACCCGGGCGTGGGCGGGGAAGACGGGCGGCACCAGGGAGCCGACGACATGACGGCCGAACGGGCGCAGCGCCTCGACGATCCAGGCTCCGGCGGAGACGTGGATCTCGATGTCGGCCTCCCCGCCCCAGGCCTGGCCGGCGGACGGCACGGAACCTCCCCGGGGAACGGACAACCCCCGGGCTGCTCCGCGGCGCCCGGCCCTCCGAGGAGGGGGGCAGCACGCGGGCCGGCTGGACAAGTGCCGGCGGCCCGGGGGTCGGGTGACTGTCCGGTTCTCGCTCGCCGCCGTACCACGCGACGGGCGATTCGTGCCGTCGTCCGGCTTCCACACCGGACGGGCGGCCCATCACAGACGGCGGCTAGCGGACAGCCACCTCACGAGTCCGATCAGAAGACAATTGTTCGGACCACCTCCTCTCCCGTGTACCTCGACGGTACGTCGTCCGCGGAGGGGTCGGCAATGCGGATTTTCAGCCGTCGGCGGAACCCCGTTGGTAGACGTCGGGGATGCCGTCGGCGTCCCGGTCGACGTGTTCGGCCTCGTACACCCGCCGGTAGCGGCGGTTGCGCAGCCGGAGCACGACCGTGGCCAGCAGCGCAGCCGTGACCGTGCCGGTGAGGATGCCCACCTTCGCGTGGTCGTAGGTCGGCGACCCGATCCCGTAGGCGAGCTCGGTGATGAGCAGGGCGACGGTGAACCCGATGCCGCCGAGCAGGGACAGGCCCAGGACGTCGGGCCAGCCCAGGTCCTCGTCCAGCTCCGCCCGGGTGAACCGGGCGACCAGCCAGGTGGCCGCGGTGATGCCGAGCGTCTTGCCCACCACCAGGCCCAGGACGACCCCGAGCGCGACGGGGTCGGTGACCGAGGCGGCGAAGCCGGAGAGCCCGCCGACGGCCACCCCGGCCGAGAACAAGGCGAACACCGGGACGGCGACCCCGGCCGACAGCGGCCGGAGCAGGTGCTCGAGGTGTGCGGCCGGTCCCCGTCCGGCGCCGGGACCGCCGGCCATCGCCTGCGCCGGCGGACCCGCGGCCTCGGTCCTCCGCGCGTCCCGGTCTGGCGCGTGGCTCGGCTCCGCCGGGCGCACGGGCACGGTGGCCGCCAGGAGCACCCCCGCCACGGTGGCGTGCACCCCGGACTCGTGCACCAGCACCCAGGTGAGCACCGCCGGCGGCAGCAGCAGCCACCACGGTGCCCTCCGCCCGCCCCGCCGCCCCCACCTCTGCACGAGCAGCCCGAAGGCGGCCAGGGGCACCAGGGCCATGAGCAGCGGCAGCACCGACAGGGACGCCGTGTAGAAGACCGCGATCACCACGATCGCCAGCAGGTCGTCGACCACCGCGAGGGTGAGCAGGAAGGTGCGCAGCGCGCTGGGCAGGTGGCTGCTGACCACGGCCAGGACGGCGAGGGCGAAGGCGATGTCGGTGGCCGAGGGGATGGCCCACCCGCGCAGGGCGCCGTCCGGACCACCCAGGTTGACCAGCACGAACAGCAGCGCGGGCACGGCCATGCCACCGACGGCCGCCGCCACGGGCAGCACCGCCCGCCGCGGGTCGCGCAGGTCCCCGGCGACGAACTCGCGCTTGAGCTCCAGGCCGGCGACGAAGAAGAACAGCGCCAGCAGGCCGTCGGCCGCCCAGGTGCCGAGGGAGAGGTCCAGGTGCAGCGACGCCGGGCCCACCCGGGTGTCGCGCAGCGTCTCGTAGGCGCCGGCCCACGGCGAGTTGGCCCACACGAGAGCGACCGCGGCGGCGGCCAGCAGCAGCGCCCCGCCCACGGTCTCCTCGCGCAGGACGGCGGCGATCCGGCTGGTCTCGGCCCAGGAACCGCGGCGGAAGAGGCGGGCGGGGCTGCTCACGAGGCGGCTCCAGGGGACGGGTCGGGTCGGGCGGCGCACGTCGAGGACACCGCCGACCAGACTTCCCGGCACACCTGCTGATGACCCTACCGGCGGGTCCCCTCACGCGGGTCCCCTCACGCGGGTCCCGTTGCGCGCCGTCCGGAACCGGCCGCGCTCCGTAGAGTGGGTGCATGGCCTCCCCCTCGGCGTTCCCCGACCGGAGCGGCCGGTGAGGCTCGCCGATCTGGCCGGGCGCCGGGTCGGCGTCTGGGGCCACGGCCGGGAGGGCCGGGCGGCGGTCCGCGCCGCCGTGGCCGCCGGCGCCGCCGGCATCGTGGTCGTCGACGCCGTGCCCCCCGCCCCCGAGGAGCTCCCGCCGGACGCGCAGGTCGGTACGGACGCCGTCGCCCTGGCCGGTTGCGACGTCGTCCTCCGGTCGCCGGGGATCAGCCCGTACCGCGAGGACGCGCAGGCCCTGGCCGCCGGTACCCGCGTGACCTCGGGCACCGCCGTGGCGCTGGCCGAGTTCACCGCCCGGTCGGTGCCGACCCTCTGCGTCACCGGCACCAAGGGCAAGAGCACCACCAGCGCGCTGGCCGCCGCGGTGCTCCCCGCCGCCGGCCGGCCCGCGGTGCACGCCGGCAACATCGGCACGCCGCTGCTCGACGTCCTCCTGGACGGCGCCGTGGGGGACGCGACGTCGCTGGTCGTCGAGGTCTCCAGCTACCAGGCGGCCGCGGTCGACGACTTCACCGGCTGGGGAGCGGTGACCTCCCTGTCGCCCGAGCACCTCGACTGGCACCGCTCGGTCGAGGCCTACTACCGCGACAAGCTGCACGTCTTCGCCGGCTGCGGGCCGGGATCGGTGGTGGTCGGCGCGCAGGCCCGCCCGATCGCCGAGCGCCACCTCGACCCCGCGGTGCTGGTCGACCCGGCCGACGTCGTCCCGCCGGCGGTGCTCGACGGCTTCCACCCGGCGCACCTGCCGGGCGCGCACAACCTGGCCAACGTGCACGTGGCGCTGGCCGCCTGCGTCCGGATGGGCGTGGACCTCGACCGGTCCGCCGACGCCGTCCGCGCCGCCGTCGCCGGGTTCCGTGCCCTCCCGCACCGGCTCTCCCCGGTGGCCACCAGGGACGGCGTCACGTTCGTCGACGACACGTTGAGCACCACCCCCGTCTCGGTGCTCGCCGCCCTGGACGCCCACGCCGGGCGGGCGGTGACCCTGCTGGCCGGCGGGCAGGACCGCGGGCTGGACCACACCGACCTGGCCCGCGCGGTGGTGGCCCGCGGCGGGGCGGTGCGGGTGGTCACGGTCCCCGACACCGGCGCCCGGTTGGCCGCCGGCATCCGCGCCGAGGCCGCCCGCGCCGGCGTCGACGCCCCGGTCACCGAGACCGCGTCGCTGGAGGAGGCGGTCGCCGAGGCGCTCCGGACGACGCCGCCCGGCGCGGTCGTGCTGCTCTCGCCGGGCGCACCCAGCTACAACCGCTTCCGCAACTACGAGGAGTTGGCACGGACCTATGAGCAGATCCTCGCCGCCGCCGGGGCCGAGCGCCTCGGAGCAGGGCGTCTCGGAGCAGGGCCTCTCGGAGCGGGGCGTCTCGGAGCAGGGCGTACCTGAGCCGTTCGTCGTCGCCGACCGCTCGCTCGACCCCGCCACCGGCGAAGCCGCGTTCACCTACCGGCTGGCCGGCGACGAGTTCACCGAGCGGCTCACCCTCGACCCCGCCCTGCTCCCCGGCGCCGACCCGGCCCGGCTCGACGCCGCGCTCGACCTGGTCCACCTCGTGATGGGCACCAGCTACTACAAGCTGCGCGCGCCCGGCCGGGTCGTGGTGCGGCGGCCGGTCACCAAGGCGCAGGCCGCCGTCGCCGAGGCCGCCTACACGCACGGGCTGGGCGAGTTCGCCGCGGTCAACCGGCTGCCGGTGCCGCACGAGGTCGCCTTCGACGTCGAGGTCCGCGACGACGTCCCCGCGCCGGCCGGCGGCGGCGGCCGGGGCGCGCTGCTGCCGGTCGGCGGCGGCAAGGACTCCGCGCTGGCGCTGGTCGTCGTCTCACCGGCCACCGCCCTGGCGGTCAACCCGACCGGCGCCCAACGCGACGTGGCCCGCGCGGCCGGGGTGCCGCTGCTCGGCGTCCGGCGCCGGCTGGACCCGCTGCTGGCCGAGCGGACGGCGGCCGGCGGGCTCAACGGGCACGTGCCGGTCACCGCGATCAACTCAGGCCTGGCCACGCTGGTCGCCGTCCTCGGCGGCTTCGACCCGGTGGTCTTCGCCAACGAGCGCTCCGCCGACGAGGAGACGCTGACGGTGAACGGCGCGCGGGTGAACCACCAGTACTCCAAGTCCCACGAGTTCGAGCGCCTCTTCGCCGCCGCGGCGGCCGAGGTCGGCGTCGGCTACTTCAGCCTCACCCGGCAGCTGTCGGAGCTGGCCACGGTCGCCGCGGTGGCCGCCCTGCCCGACCTGCGCGGGCAGATCCTGTCCTGCAACCGCTCCTACACGCAGGCGCACCTGGGTTTCAGGGACGGCGGCTTCGGGGACGGCGGCTTCGGGGACGGCGGGCAGGCTCCCCAGCGGTGGTGCCTGCACTGCGACAAGTGCCTGTTCACCTTCCTGTGCTTCGCGGTCTTCCTGACCCCGGACGAGGCGGTCGGGGTGTTCGGCGGTGACCCGCTGCGCGACCTGGCCCTGGTCGACGGCTTCCGGAGGCTGTGGGCCACGGAGAAGCCGTTCGACTGCGTGGGGGAGCGCGCGGAGAGCGCCGCCGCGATGGCCCACCTGGCCGGGAGCGCGGCCTGGGGCGAGCACGCCGTCGTCCGGGCGCTGGGCGAGGAGGCGACGTCGTTCGCCCGTGTCAGCGGGGCCACCGTCGAGGGCCTCCTCGAGCCGCGCGGCGAGCACTCGGTGCCTCCGGCGTACCTGGCCGCGCTGCAGCGGGTGCTCGCGGAGGCCCGCCCGCCGGTGCGGTGACGCCGGCCCTCGCGGCGGTCGAGCGGGCACTGCTGCGCCCCGGGGCCCGCGACGTCACCGGGCTGGGCGCCGCCGTGCCCGGCCAGCTCGCCCGGCTGGCCGGGGAGCTCGCCGCCGCCGGGCAGGCCCGGTCCCGGGTCGGCCTGGTCACCGGGGTGCACATCGCCTGGGCGCCCACCCCCGCGGCCGAGACCGACGGCCCGGTCGGCGTCGCCGTCCTCGCCGCCGCGCTGGCCACCCTGGGCGCCGAGCCGGTGGTGCTCACCGACGATCCCTGCGCCGGGGTGACCGGCGCCTGCCTGGCGGTCCTCGGCGCCGGGCGGCTCGAGGTCGTGCCGGTGGCCGCGGACGAGGCCGCCGTGGCCGGGACCGTGGCGGACCTGGGCCCGTCGCACCTGGTCGCGGTCGAGCGCCTCGGCCCCAACACCGAGGGCCGGGTGATGACGATGCGTGCGGTGGACGTCACGGCGTCCACCGCGCCGCTGCACGCAGCGTTCGCCCTGCCCGGCCTGGTCACCGGGGCGGTCGGCGACGGCGGCAACGAGATCGGCATGGGCAACGTGCCGGCCGACGTCGTCGCGGCCTGCGTCGCGCACGGCGCGCGGATCGCCTGCCGTGTGCCGGTGGACGCCCTCGTGGTGGCCGGCACGTCGAACTGGGGCTGCTGCGGGCTCATCGCCGCCCTGGCGCTGCTCGTGCCCCAGCACGGCCCCGCGCTGCGCGCGCTGCTCGACCCGGCCGTGGACGCCGCGGTGCTCGACGCGGCCACCGCCGCCGGCGGGATCGACGGCGTGACCGGGCGGCCCGGCGCCTCGGTGGACGGCGTCCGGGTGGCCGACCACGCCGACCTGCTCGCCGGCCTGCGGGCACTGGCCCGGGCCTAGGCTGGACCGCGTGCCGCACCCGCACCACACCGAGGACACCGCGCTGGAGGGTATGGCGCCGCTGGCCGAGCGCCTGCGCGCCCGCGGCCTGCGGTTGACCACCCAGCGCCAGCAGGTGCTCGCCGCCGTCGGCGCGCTCGAGCACGCCACCCCCGAGGACATCGGCGTGCGGCTGCGCGCGGAGGCCGGCCCGGACGGCGCCGCTCCCGACACCTCGACCGTCTACCGCACCCTGGAACTGCTCGAGCGGCTGGGCCTGGTCTGGCACACCCACCTGGGCAGGGGCGCGCCGGTCTACCACGCGGCCGAGCACCCGCACCTGCACGTCGTCTGCTCCGGCTGCGGCGAGATCTCCTCGGCCGACCCGGCGCTGCTCGACGGCGCCGCGGAGCGGCTGGCCGCCGACCTCGGTTTCCAGCTCGACGTGGGGCACGTCGCGCTGTCCGGGACGTGCCGCGCCTGCCGTGAACGAGCCGGACAGGAGAGGTCGTGACCACCCCCAGCCCCCTGCTCTCCCGCCCCGGCGCCGTCGCCGGGGAGGACGGGTCCGTCTCCGCGTACCACTCCGTCGCAGCTCACTACGGCGACCCGCTGCGGGAGCAGCGCGCGCTCGCCGAGGGCGCCGGCCTGGTCGACCGCGGCGACCGCGACGTCCTCGTCGTCCCCGGCGCCGACCGGCTGACCTGGCTGCACAGCCTCACCACGCAGCACCTCGAGCGGCTGGCCGACGGCACCGGCGCCGAGGCGCTGGAGCTCACCCCGAACGGGCACGTCGAGCACCACCTCGTCCTGGCCGAGCTGGGCGGCACCACGTGGGTGGACGTCGAGCCGGGCACGGGAGCGGCGCTGCAGGCGTTCCTGGAGCGGATGCGGTTCCTGCTGCGCGTCGAGCCGGCCCTGGTCACCGACGAGTGGGCGCTGCTCTCGCTGGTCGGCCCGCGGTCGGGAGCGGTGCTCGCCGCCGCGGGGCTGCCGGTTCCCGCCGAGCCGTACGCGGTGGCCGCCGCCGAGGGCGGCGGGTGGGTGCGCCGGATGCCGCCGGTCGGGGACGGCGCCGACGTCGTCGACCTGCTGGTGCCCCGCGCCGAGCTGGCCGCCCGCGCCGACGCGCTGCTCGCCGCCGGGGCCACCCTCGCCGGGCTGGACGCGTACGAGGCGCTGCGCGTGGAGGCCCGCCGGCCGCGGCTCGGCGTCGACACCGACCACCGCACCATCCCCAACGAGACCGGGTGGCTGACCACCGCCGTCCACCTGGCCAAGGGCTGCTACCGCGGGCAGGAGACCGTCGCCCGGGTGCACAACCTCGGCCGCCCGCCGCGCCGGCTGGTCCTGCTGCACCTGGACGGGCTCTCCGAGGAGCTCCCCGCCCCGGGCACGCCGGTGCTCGCCGGCGCCCGCGAGGTGGGCCGGGTCGGCACCGTCGTCCGCCACCACGAGCTCGGGGTGGTCGCCCTGGCGCTGGTCAAGCAGTCGGTCGCCATGGACGCGCAACTCACCGTGGGCGGGGCGGGCGCCGCGATCGACCCGGACGACGCCCCGGCGGCGCTCGACGACACCCGGGCCGCGGCGCGGGAACGGGTCCAGGCCGTCCGGTCTGCCACCATCCAACGGTGACCGGCACGCTGATCACGCTCGCCCCGACGGGGGCGGAGTCGGCGAAGGCGGACGTCCCGGCGCTGCCGGTGACCGTCGACGAGGTCGTGGCCACCGCGCGCGACTGCCAGGCGCTGGGCGCCGCTGTCGTCCACCTGCACGTGCGCGACGCCGAGACCCGGCCGACCCTCGACCTGGGCCGGGTGCGGGAGGTCGTCACCGCCGTCCGCGAGGCCACCGACCTGGTCGTCCAGCTGTCCACCGGCTGCGCGGTCACCGACCCGGCGGACGCGCGGCTCGCCGTCCTCGACGCCGAGCCCGACGCCGCCTCGCTGACCCTGGGCACGGTCAACTTCGGCCGTGACGTCTTCTGCAACCCGTGGGACCTGATCGTCGAGCTGCACACGCAGATGCAGCAGCGCGGCATCGTCCCCGAGTACGAGGTGTTCGACCTCGGCCACCTGGCCACCCTGGCCCGGTTGCTGGACCGGCACGGTCCGCCGTCCGGCGGGCACGTGCACGCCGACCTGGTCATGGGCGTGCCCGGCGGGATGCCCGGGACGACGCAGGCGCTGGCGGCCTGCCTGCCGCACCTGCCGCCGGGGGCGACGTTCGCCGCGACCGGGGTGGGCCGCACCTCGCTGCCGGTGGTGCTGGCGGCCCTGTCGGCCGGCGGCCACCTGCGGGTCGGCATGGAGGACACGCTCACGTACGCACCCGGGCAGCCGGTGCGCGACAACGCCCAGCTGGTCGCCCGGGCGGCGGGGCTGGCCCGCATCGCCCAGCGCCCGCCGATGAGTACCGAGGACGCCCGAGCGATGCTCGGCATCACCCGAACCACCGTGGAGGCTCGCGAGTGACCCCCGAACCGACCCCCGCCGGCGGCGCCGCCGTCGACGCGCTGCTCGACCCCGGCTTCCTCGAGGCCGCCGTGGCGCGCCCGATGGCCGACGTCCGCCGGCTGCGCCGCCAGGCCGAGCAGGAGGAGGTCAACCTCTCCTACACCCGCCGGCTGCTGCAGGGCCGGCTGGACATCGTGCGCCGGGAGCTGCAGCGGCGCGCCGAGGACGACGGCCGGTCGCTGGTCGACCTGCTGCCGGAGATCCTGGCCGAGAAGGGCCGCGGCCCCGCGCACGGGCTGGGCCGCCACCAGACGGTGCAGCCGGCCGCGCCCGAGGCGCACGAGTCCTGGGTCACCGGGCTCACCCCGGGCGCCGACCTCTCGGCGGTCCCCGACCTGTCCGACGCCGAGCTGGAGCAGGCCGCGCGCGCCCTCGCCGCGGCCGAGGCGTCGCTGTCCGAGCGCCGCCGGGGCGTGCAGCAGGTCATGGACGGGCTCGCCGCCGAGCTCGGCCGCCGGTACCAGGCCGGCGAGGCCGACGTCGCCGCGCTGCTGGCCGACGAGGCCCGCTGAAAGGACCCCCGTGCCCCCCACCACTCGCAAGCTCGCGGCGGGACCCTGCACGGGGGCCGCCGCCGACCCCCCACCGGAGAAGGACCCCGTCCTCCCCACCCTTCGCGAGCTCAGGGCGGCGCCCGGGACGGGGCCGGGGACGGGGTCCTCCCACTGGCCGGACAACCCGGTGCTGGTCGAGGTGGAGCGCTCGGGGTTCCTCGAGTCGGTGCACCGCGGGTCGCTGGTCGTGGTGGGCCCCGACGGGCAGGTGCTGTTCTCCGCGGGGGACGTCGACCGGCCGGTGCTGCCCCGCTCGTCGAACAAGCCGGTGCAGGTGACCGCGATGCTGGCGGCGGGCTGGTCGCCCCGCTCGGGGGAGGAGCTGGCGATCGCCGCCGGCTCGCACTCCGGTGAGGACGGCCACCGGGAGCTCGCCGCCGGCATGCTGGCCGCCGCCGGGCTGACCCCCGACGACCTCGGTTGCCCGCCCGCGCTGCCCTCCCACGAGCCCACCCGGGCCACCTGGCTGACAGCCGGCCGGCAGCCGCAGCGGCTGGCGATGAACTGCTCGGGCAAGCACGCGGCGATGCTGGCCACCTGCGTCGCCGCGGGCTGGCCCACCGACGGCTACCTCGACCGCGAGCACCCGCTGCAGCAGGCGGTCGAGGCCCGGCTCGGCGCGGTCGCCGGGACGCCGGTGACCGCGGTCGTCGTCGACGGCTGCGGCGCACCCCAGCACGCCCTACCGCTCACCGGCCTGGCCCGGGGCGTGTCCTCGCTGGTGGAGGCCGCGGCCGGGTCGCGGAACCGGTCGGTCGCCGACGCGATGCGCGCCCACCCCTGGTTCGTCGCCGGCACCGGCCGGGAGGACACCGACCTCATGCGCGCGGTCGACGGCCTGCTGGTCAAGGGCGGGGCCGACGGCGTGCACGTCGCCGCGCTGCCGGGCCGCGGCGCGGTGGCGCTCAAGCTGGACGACGGCGGGGACCGCGGCCGCACCCCCGCGCTGTGCGCCGGCCTGCTGCGGCTCGGGGTGCCCGCCGAGCAGCTGGCCCCCTGGTCGCTGACGCCCGTGCCGGGTGGGGACGGCGTGGTCGGGGAGGTGCGTCCCGCCGCGTCGGTGACCAGGTGAAGCCGACACACCGCAGGTGAGGCAGCTCACGCCTCGGGGCGGGCCGGACCGCTTGCAGGAGCTAGCACCGCTGGGTAACGTCGGAACGTGCAGACACCCGGCGAGTTCGTCCGCGAACAGGTGACCACCGTCCGGGAGAAGGTGGACCAGCTCGCGGGTAGCGTCGCGGAGACGGTGGCCGCAGAGCGGTCCAAGGTCACCACGACGAGTTCGCAGGTCGGCGAGTTCATCCGGGAGCAGCGCAACCTGGCCCGGGTGTCCCTCCGGGAGCTGGCCCGCTCGGCAGGCGTGAGCAACCCGTACCTGTCCCAGGTGGAACGGGGGCTGCGCAAGCCCTCGGCGGAGATCCTGGCCGCCATCGCCAAGGGGCTGAAGATCTCGGCCGAGACGCTCTACGAGCAGGCCGGGATCCTCGACCGCCGGTCCGGCAACCCGGACACCGTGGCGGCCATCCGCTGCGACCCGTCGCTGTCCGAGCGGCACAAGGCGGTGCTGCTCGAGCTCTACGAGACCTACGTCCGGGAGCACGCCGCGAGCCGGCCCGCCACACCGAGCCCCCCCACCACCACGAAGGAGTCGGCATGACCGCCACCCAGACCCTCAAGAAGGCCGGCGAGACCGTCGCCGTGCGCCAGAAGACCGTCCTGCTCGCCGCCGTCGGCGCCGGTGACCTGGCCGTCGAGCGGGCCCGCGCCCGCGCCGAGCAGGCCGCCGACCGCACCCTCGGCGCCGTGCGCTCCGCCCGCACCTCCGCCCAGCAGGTCGCCTCCGCCGTCCGGCCCGTCACCGTCGCCAGCACGGTGGCCGGCCTGGTGAGCACCGCCCGCACCCAGACGGTCGCGACCATCGAGACCCTCGCGGTCCGCGGTGCCGAGGTGGTCGAGGAGCTGCGCCGCCAGCCCGGCGTGCGCAGCGTCGTCGGCCGCGCCGAGCGCGCGGTGGACGCCGTCGAGGACGCCGTGGAGGAGGTGCTCGAGGAGACCGCCGAGACCGTCGCCGAGGTCTCCAACGAGGTCACCTCGATCACGCAGAAGACCGCGGCGAAGGCCGAGCAGGTCCTCGACTCGGCCGAGGCGGCCACCCACGAGGCCGCGGAGTCGGCCCGGGCCACGCTCGCCGAGACCGAGCCGACTCCGGCGAAGCGACCTGCCCGCAGGAGCCCGGCGGTCCGGAAGACCGTGGCTGCGACCACGGCCCGGGCGACCCGCGCCCGCACCGCCCAGCGCACCGACCCGACGGCCGTCCCCGCCAAGCGCAACGACTGAGAAAGGACCCCTCTGCCCCCCGCCGCTCGCAGGCTCGCGGCGGGCCCCTGCAGAGGGGCCGCCCGTCCTCCCCACCCCTCGCAAACTCGGGGCGGGGCCCTGGAGGGGGCCGCGGGCGACCGGCCGACGCACCGACCCAGGGCCCCGGAGCTGCGATCCGCGCTCCGGGGCCCTGTGCCGTCCCGGGCCTGCCGCGGTCGCGCGTCCTGGGATCGGGACCGCTGCGGCGGGTACCCTCCGGGCATGCCGTCCTTCGACCTGCTCGTCTCCTCCGTCCTCACCTACGGGGCGCTGGCGCTGGCGGGCTGGGCCCTCGTCGACGCGCTCGTCCGGCCGGCCGCCGGGTACGTGGCGGCGGGGAAGCTGACCAAGCCCGGCTGGACGGCGATCCTCGGGCTGGCCCTCCTCGTCGTCTTCTTCGCGGGGCCGATGAGCTTCCTCGGGCTGCCCGCGGTCATCGCCTCGATCGTCTACCTGGTCGACGTGCGGCCCGCCGTCCGCGGGCTGAGCCGGGGCGGCAGCAGCTGGTGAGCCGGAGCGGGGCCGCGGCCCCGCCCCGACCGTCCCCGCAGGGCGGTGCACGCCCCGACCGGGGACGACGACCCGCCCCCGGCGGCCGGGATGACGACCGCCGCCCCGCCGGACCCTCCGGACGAGCCCGCCGGGGGATCGCTCAGTACCGGGTGTCCGCGGGGATGAGCACCCACAGCAGCAGGTAGGCGATGAACTGCGGCCCGGGCAGGATGCACGAGAGGACGAACGCCAGGCGCAGTCCGTTGACCGACAGGCCGTAGCGCCGGGCGATCCCGGAGCAGACGCCCGCGATCACCCTGTTCCGGGTGTCGCGGCGCAGCGGCGGGCGTGCGGGGGAGGTCATGGGCCAGAACCCTACGGCCGCGGGTGCCCTCCGGCGGCGCTCAGCGGCTGAAGACGCCCTCCGGGGGCTCGGGGGAGGCGACCGCGTCGGCGTCGTGCACCGGGAGGGCCCTCCCGACGAACCGGTCCAGGTCGGTGCCCTCGACCACCCGGCTCGGCACGGGGTCGGCGGCGCAGCGGCGGACGAGGGCGGCGACCGGCAGCTCGGCGTCCGAGGCGACCGCCACCAGGTTGCCGAACCGCCGGCCGCGCAGGGTGCCGGGCTCGGCGACCAGGCAGACGTGCGCGAAGACCGCCCGCAGGGTGGCGACCTGCGCGCGGGCGAAGCGCAGCGGCGGGCCGTCGGCGACGTTGGCCAGGAGGACGCCGCCGGGCCGCAGCACCCTCCTGGCCTCCCGGGCGTACTCGACGCTGGTCAGGTGGGCAGGGGTGCGGGCGCCGGCGAACACGTCGCTGACCACGACGTCGGCGCTGGCCGGGGGCAGCGCCGCCAGACCGGCGCGGGCGTCGGCGGCGCGCACCCGGATGCGGGCCCCCCGCGGCAGCGGCAGGTGGGCACGGACGAGGTCGGTCAGCGGCTGGTCGATCTCCACGACCCGCTGCCGCGAGCCGGGGCGGGTCACCGCGACGTAGCGGGGCAGGGTGAGCGCCCCGCCGCCGAGGTGGACGGCGTCGACGGGACGGCCCTCCTCGGCGGCGAGGTCGAGTGCGTGACCCATCCGGCGGACGTACTCGAACTCCAGGTGCGACGGGTCGGCCAGGTCGACGTGCGACTGCGGCGTCCCGTCGACCAGGAGCACCCAGGAGCCGTCCCGGTCGGCGTCGCCGAGCAGCTCGGCGACGCCGCCGTCCACCGGCGTGGGACCGGGCGGGACGATCGGCTCGCTCTGCGGACGCCGGCTCACCGCCGGCGCCGCGGGACGGCGGCCAGGCGGGACACGCCCGTCATGGTGCCCCGCCCGGCGCAGCGGAGAGGCCGGACGCCGTCCCGGGAGGAGCCGAGCTCACCCCGCGCCGCGGATGCGCTGGCGCACCCGGTCGACGAGCTCCGGCGGGATGTCGGTGAGGCCGTGGTCGGTGCGGGCGTGCACGGCGACGGCGGCCAGGATCTCCTCGTCGGTGGGCTCGAGGAAGGTGCGGGTGCAGTTGGGGACGACGTCACCACAGGCGAACTGCTTCACGGGTGCCTCCAGCGGGATCGGGTGTCGGATCGGCGGGTGCAGGTCGGGCGCCGCCGGGTGGTGGCGCCCGACCGGAGTGGCGGCGCTGCGGCCGCCCCGTCCTCCGCGCCGGCGGCTCACCCACCGGCGTCCTCCGCACCGGCGTTCTCCGCGACGGCGGTGTCCGCACCGGCGGCGTCCTACGCATCGGCGGCGAGCCGGAGCAGCAGGCGTTCCACGCGGACCACCCCGACCGCGATGCCCACGTCGTCGACGCAGACCACTGGGTCGAAGCGGCAGGAGTCGGGGCGCGCGGCGACCCGCCGGGCCACCTCCCGGACCCCGGCGAGCGTGGGGACGCGCAGGCTCACCGGGGCGACGCGGTGACCGGGCTGGTCGTCGTCGCGGCGTCGCGGCAACAGCAGGGACACGGGGCGGCCGACGGCGTCGACCCGCAGCCCGGCCTGCCCGGGGGGCACCACCCCCCCGTACGGTCCGCCCTCGACCGGCACCTGCTCGACCAGGCTGGCCACGTGGTCGACCAGGTGGGCCCGCGCCGACCGGAAGCGCAGCCCTGCCGCGACCACGGGGTCGAGCCGGGGCCACGCCGGGCCGGGCCGCCCGAGGAGCCAGCCCTGGCCGAGCGGGACGCGCAGGCGCAGCAGCGCCTCGAGCTCGCCCCAGGCCTCGATGCCCTCGGCCAGCAGCCACGCGTCGATGCGTCCGGCGAACTCGCCGAGCACCTCGGTGAGGGCCAGCTTCACCTCGTCGCCGTCCACGCCGGTCACGAGCGTGCGGTCGAGCTTGACCATCTGCGGCTTGATGGAGGCGATCTGCCGGAGGCCGGAGTAGCCGGCCCCGGCGTCGTCCACGGCCAGGAGCGCCCCGCGGCTGCGCAGCTTCTCGCGCAGGTCGAGGAGGGTGCGCAGGTCGGCCACGTCCTGGTGCTCGGTCAGCTCGAGGACGAGCGGAGCCAGTTCCGGAACGGCCAGGAGGACGTCGGTCAGCTCGGAGTCCGTGAGCAGGTGCGGGCTGACGTTGACGGTGAGGAAGCAGTTGGGGGGCAGCTGGCCCAGCAGGTCGAGGCTGCGCCGGACGACGAGCGCCTCCAGGCGGGCGCCGCGGCCCTGCGCCTCTGCGGCAGCGAACCACCGGTCGGGGGACAGCCGACTGGGCCGTCCGTCGGGCTCGGAGAAGCGGGCGAGGGTCTCGTAGCCGGCGACGACGCCGCGTTGCAGGTCGACGATCGGCTGGAAGACCAGCTGGAGCAGTGCCGGATCGGCCAGGACGGACTCCACCCGTCGCTGCCACTGCTCCACCGTGCCGGCGGGTGTCGTGGTGGAGGAGTTGCGCATCAGCAGGTACACGGGGACGTCTCCGGTGCCGACCCGGAACCGGGGGGAGCCGGCAGCGCCGGTCCTCGGCCGCTGCCCTCCTGTCGGGGGGCCGTGCCGGGTCGTACGAGCCGTCCCGAGGCACCGCGGTCGGGGCGCCGCTCGGAGGACGGGTGCCGCAGGTCAGGGCCGAGCCAGGTCGCCGCACAGCCCGCCACGCCGGTTCCTCTCAGCCGTCCCCCTGGCCCGCCGGAGGACGGGGTCCTCGGTAGGCGTGTCCTGCCGCTGAGTGACCACCGTACCCGGGCGGGGGTGACGGCTCGGCCGCACCTCGGCCGCACCTCGGCCGCTCACGACCGCCTCCCGTCGCCCGGCCGAGGACTCGCCGCCCGTCCGACCCCATCCCTTGGCGTGGACGGACGGTAGCGTGCTGCCTCCTCCCTGTCGTGCCCGGGTGAGGGTCGGCCGACCCGCCCCGAGGGACGTGCAGGTCGGCGGTCGCGCTCCTCAGGTCGGGGCGACGGCCGACCAGCGCACGGTCACCTCGCCGTGCTTCCACCGGCGGCTCGAGCCGACGAACGGCCAGCCCTGTTCGGCGAGGGCCTGGACGGCGGCGCTCCAGCGCTGCCGCGGACCGAAGGTGGACAGCCCGGCGGCCGCGGCCCACGCCGCGTCGAACGCCCGCAGGAACCCGTGCACCGGCCGCCCCGGCACGTTGGAGTGGATGAGCGCCTTGGGCAGCCGCTCGGCGAGGTCCGAGGGCCGGTCGAGGTCGGACACCCGGGCGGAGAGCGTGAGGATCAGCGGCCCGTCGGCGTCCAGGGCGACCCAGGCCGCGCGGCGTCCCCACTCGTCGCAGGTGCCCTCCACCAGCAGCCCGCCGGGGCCGAGGGCGGCGCACATCGTCTGCCAGGCGCGGGCCGCGGACTCCTCGTCGTACTGGCGCAGCACGTTGAACGCGCGGACCAGCACCGGGCGCAGTCCGGCCAGCTCGAAGCCGCCCAGCCGGAAGTCGATCCGCGGCGGGTCCCGGTCGGCGGCGGCGGCGGCCACCCGGGCCGGGTCGATCTCCAGGCCGACCACCTCGAGGCCGCGCACCTCCGGGCCCAGCCGGTCGGCGAGCTCGAGCGTGGTGACCGCCGACGAGCCGTAGCCGAGATCCACGACCAGGGGGCGGGCGGCGTCGCGCAGCCGCGGCACCTGGGTGGCCAGCAGCCAGCGGTCGACCCGGCGCAGCCGGTTGGCGGTGGTGGTGCCGCGGGTCGGCAGGCCGAGCGCCCGCGCGCGGCCGGCGGCCAGCCGCGGGTCGGCCTTCCTGGGGAGGCTGGCCCGGCGCTTGTGCTCACCGCCTCCCGCGGCCCCGTCCCGGGTCCCGCCCCGAGCCTCGATCGGCCTCCCTGCAGGGGCCCGCCGCGAGCTTGCGAGCGGTGGGGAGCAGGGAGGTCCTTCTCGGGGAGGACGGGGTCCTTCCACGGTCCGCAGCGTAGTCGCGGTTAGCGTGGGGACGTGCAGGTCCGACGCGACGCCCGCCTCGCCGAGCTGACGACCCTCGGGGTGGGTGGCCCCGTCGACCGGCTGGTCGAGGTCACCACCGCCGAGGAACTCGTCGCCGCCGTCCGCGAGGCCGACGAGGCGGGGCGGCCGCTGCTGCTGCTCGGCGGCGGCTCCAACGTCGTCGCGCCGGACGCGGGCTGGCCCGGGGACGTCGTCGCCGTCCGCAGCCGCGGCGTCGAGCGGGACGGCGCCCGGCTCGTCGTCCAGGCCGGGGAGCCGTGGGACGACCTGGTGGCGTACACGGTCGAGCGGCAGCTGGCCGGGATGGAGGCGATGTCGGGCATCCCCGGCTCGACCGGCGCGACACCCGTGCAGAACGTCGGCGCCTACGGCCAGGAGGTCGCCCAGGTCGTCACCGCGGTGCGCGTGTACGACCGCGCGGGCAGGACCGAGCGGGTGCTGACCCCCGCCGAGTGCGGGTTCGCCTACCGCGACAGCCGGCTCAAGCGCGAGCCCGGCCGGTTCGTCGTCCTCACGGTCGGCTTCGCGCTCGAGCCGGGGGAGCTGTCCCGGCCGGTCGGCTACGCCGAGCTCGCCCGCCGGCTGGGCGTCGAGCTGGGGCAGCGGGCACCGCTGGCCGACGTCCGGGCGGCCGTGCTGGAGCTGCGCCGGGGCAAGGGCATGGTGTGGGACCCGGCCGACCCGGACAGCCGCAGTGCGGGCTCGTTCTTCACCAACCCGGTCCTCCCGGCGCGGCAGGCGGTCGAGGGCTGCCCGAGCTGGCCGGCCGGCGACGGGCGGGTCAAGCTGTCCGCCGCCTGGCTGGTGCAGCACGCCGGGTTCGGCCGGGGGACGCGCGACGGCCTGGTCGGGACGTCGTCCCGGCACAGCCTGGCCCTGACCACCGAGCCCGGGGCGAGCGCCGACGAGCTGCTCGCCTTCGCCGACGAGGTCGTGGCCCGGGTGCGGGAGCGCTTCGGCGTGACGTTGGAGCGGGAGCCGACCGCCGTCCGGCCGGTTTGAGCACCCATTGCCGGTTCTCCTCGCCCATTGCGGGCGCGGCGGCACCGGCAAGGCGCGAGGAAAGCCGGCAATGGGCCGCCGCCGGCGAGCTCAGCCCTCGCGGAAGACCTTGTGCTGGGCGGCCTGGGCGCGGGGGCGGACGACGAGCAGGTCGACGTCGACGTGGTGCGGGCGGGTGAGCGCCCAGGCGATGCAGTCGGCGACGTCCTCGGCGACCAGCGGCTCGCGCACCCCCCGGTAGACCGCCTCCGCCCTCTGCGGGTCGCCGACCCGGTTGAGGCCGAACTCCTCGGTCCGCACCATCCCCGGCGCGATCTCGATGACCCGCACCGGCTCGCCGCACGGTTCCAGCCGCAGCGTCTCGGCCAGGGTGTGCACCCCGTGCTTGGCCGCGGTGTACGAGGCGCCGCCCTCGTAGCTGACCAACCCGGCCGTCGAGCCGACGAACAGCACGTCACCCGCGCCGGAGGCGACCAGCCCGGCCCGCGCCGGGCGGCTCCGCGGAGCCGGGGGCAGGATGGGCCGAGGGGCCGGGCATGAGCCCCATCCTGGCGCTGTTGCAGGATGCAGGATCGAGCGGGTGCCGTCCGGCGCCCCGGGCAGGGCGGGAGGTCGGACGTGTCCGCTCGCCGCCGTCCCCGGTCGGCCGCGCCCCGGCGGGTGGCGACGCTCTCGGTGCACACCAGCCCGCTCGACCAGCCCGGCGCCGGTGACGCCGGCGGCATGAACGTCTACGTCGTCGAGGTCTCCCGCCGGCTGGCCGCCCGCGGCATCGCCGTCGACGTGTTCACCCGCGCCACCTCCAGCGACCTGCCGCCGGTGGTGGAGATGAGCCCCGGGGTGACGGTGCGGCACGTCAGCGCGGGGCCGTTCGAGGGGCTGGGCAAGGAGGAGCTGCCGGCCCAGTTGTGCGCCTTCACCGCCGCCGTCCTGCGCGAGGAGGCGCAGCACGAGCCGGGCCACTACGACGTCGTCCACTCCCACTACTGGCTCTCCGGGCAGGTGGGCTGGCTGGCCCGCGACCGGTGGAGCGTGCCGCTTATCCACACCGCGCACACCCTCGCCAAGGTGAAGAACGCCGCGCTGGCCGCCGGTGACCGGCCCGAGCCGCGGGCCCGGGTGATCGGCGAGGAACAGGTCGTCGCCGAGGCCGACCGGCTGGTCGCCAACACCGCCGATGAGGCCCGCGATCTGGTCGACCACTACGGCGCCGACCCGCGCCGCACCCTCGTCGTCCCGCCCGGGGTCGACCTCGACCGGTTCACCCCCGGCGACCGGACGGCGGCCCGCCGCCGGCTGGGCGTCCCCGAGGACGCCGTGGTGCTCCTGTTCGTCGGCCGCATCCAGCCGCTCAAGGCCCCCGACCTGCTGCTCGAGGCCGCCGCGCGGATGCTCGCCGACGACCCCGGGCTGCGCGCCCGGCTGCGGGTGCACGTCATCGGGGCGCCCAGCGGCTCCGGCCTGCAGGCCCCGCGCCAGCTCGAGCAGCTGGCCGGCGACCTGGGCATCGCCGACCTGGTCCGGTTCCTGCCGCCCGTGCACGCCGAGCTGCTCGCCGAGCACTACCGGGCCGCCGACGTCGCCGTCGTCCCCAGCCACAACGAGTCCTTCGGGCTGGTGGCGCTGGAGGCGCAGGCCTGCGGCACCCCGGTCGTGGCGGCCGCGGTCGGCGGCCTGCGCACCGCCGTCCGGGACGGCGTCGCAGGCAGCCTGGTCGAGGGCCGCGACCCGGCCGACTACGCGGCCGCGATCCGGGCCGTGCTGGCCCGCCGGGAGCTGCTGTCGGCCGGTGCCCGCCGGCACGCCGGTTCCTTCTCCTGGGAGCGCACGGTCGACTCGCTGGTCGCGGCCTACACCGCCGCGGCCGAGGAGCTGGCCGCCGCACGAGGCGCCGTCGCCGGCACGCTGCTGCGCCCCGCCCGGGCCCTGGGGACGCTGCGGCCGCTGGGCGCGCAGGTGGCGCGGTGAGCGGCTCGGCTGTCCTGCCGGCTCCGCCGGGCGGGAGCGATCAGTGAGCACGGGGGGCGAGGACGGGGGCGCCGTGGGCCGACGACGCAGCGTCGAGGAGCTCGACGCGGTCGTCGAGCAGACGCTGCGGGACGCCGAGCTGGTGCACGAGCACCCCGCCCCGGGCCGCTGGCTGGTCGACCTGCCCGGCACCAGGAAGCTCAAGACCGTCTGCGGGCTGATCGTCGGCGAGCACGCGCTGCGGGTGGAGGCGTTCGTCTGCCGCCAGCCCGACGAGAACCGCGAGCAGCTGTGGACCTTCCTGCTGCAGCACAACGCCCGCACGTACGGGGTCGCGTACTCCATCGACCGCGTCGGCGACGTCTACCTCACCGGCCGGCTCCCGCACGCCGCGGTCACGCCCGAGGAGCTCGACCGCGTCCTGGGCGCCGTCCTGAGCTACGCCGACGACCACTTCAACACGATGCTGGAGATCGGCTTCGGCACCTCGATCCGCCGGGAGTGGGAGTGGCGGGTCAAGCGGGGCGAGTCGCTGGCCAACCTCGAGGCGTTCGCCGACTTCGCCGACCCGGGGCGCCGGTCCCGCTCCGGCGGCTCCCCGGACGGCGGGGTGTGACCGTTCCCCCGACCTGCAGGAGCGCCCCCGACGATGCCCCGACGGGGCACGCCGCCGGCCCGTCGGCCGCGCCGGCAGCCGATAGCGTGGCGGCGGTGCAGGAGGGTCGCGGACAGCAGCGCTTCGTCCGGGCGCTCGTGGGCGTGGTCGCGGCCTCGGCACTGGCGTACCCGCTGCTGCTCTGCGCGGTGCGGTTGCTCTTCGCCCAGCTCGTCGTCCCGGACGTCGCCGAGGTCGTGCTGTGGCTGGTCGTCGCGGTGACCTGCAGCGTCGCCGCCGTCGCCGTCCTGCGGTGGGGCGCCGAGCGGCCGGTGCGCAGCCGGTGGCTGCTCGTCGGCCTGCTGCCGCCGGCGGCGTTCGAGACCTGGCTGCTGTGGCCGCTGCTCACCAGATGAGGCCCGCATCGGGCAGGATGACGGCGTGACCGCGCCGACCCCCACCCACACCCTGGTGCTCCTCCGCCACGGCGAGAGCGAGTGGAACAAGGCCAACCTGTTCACCGGCTGGGTGGACGTGGCGCTGTCCGAGAAGGGCCGGGCCGAGGCGGCGCGGAGCGGCGAGCTGCTCGTCGAGCACGGGCTGCTGCCGGAGGTCGTGCACACCTCGGTGCTCAAGCGGGCCATCTCCACCGCCGAGCTGGCGCTGGCCGCCGCCGACCGGCAGTGGATCCCGGTGAAGCGCTCCTGGCGGCTCAACGAGCGGCACTACGGCGCGCTGCAGGGCAAGGACAAGGCGGCCACCCTCGCCGAGTACGGCGAGGAGCAGTTCATGGTGTGGCGCCGCTCCTACAGCATCCCGCCGCCGCCGATCGAGCCCGGCAGCGAGTTCTCGCAGGACGGCGACCCGCGGTACGCGGTGCTGCCGCCGGAGGTGCGCCCGGCGACCGAGTGCCTGGCCGACGTCGTCGTCCGGATGCTGCCGTACTGGTACGACACGATCGTGCCGGACCTGCGCACCGGGGCCACCGTGCTCGTCGCCGCGCACGGCAACAGCCTGCGGGCGCTGGTCAAGCACCTGGACGGCATGGGGGAGGACGAGGTCGTCGGGCTGAACATCCCCACCGGCGTCCCGCTGCGCTACGACCTGGACGGCGACCTGCGCCCGGTCAAGCCCGGCGGCGAGTACCTCGACCCCGAGGCCGCGGCCGCCGCCATCGAGGCCGTCAAGAACCAGGGCAAGCGCTGACGAGCCGGCCCCGGAGGGGTTGGCGAGGAAGCGCTGGAGCCGCCCTGCGAGGCGCGCCGACGAGTGGGGGCCCGGAGGGTCCCCCGAGGAAGCGCCTGGAGTCGCCCTGCGAGGCGGCCCGAGGAGTGGGCGGGCGGAGCCCTCCCCGACAAGGGTCGGGAAGGGCTCAACGCAGGTCGGGGACGGCACCTGGCCGCGGTGTCGGCCGGTAGGCCGACGATGTCACGGTGTCGCCCGGAGGCCGACGGTGTCACGGTGTCATCGGTGCACTGCGTGCATCTCCCGCTCGCCGGTGACGAGGAAGACCACCCGACGGGCGACGCTGACCGCGTGGTCGGCGAAGCGCTCGTAGTAGCGGCCCAGCAGGGTGATGTCGATCGCCGCCTCCATGCCGTGCGGCCAGTCCTTGGAGAGCAGCTCGCTGAACAGCTGCCGGTGCAGCTGGTCCATGAGGTCGTCGTCGGCCTCGAGGTGGGCGGCGGCCTCGACGTCGAGCTTGGCGATCACGGTCGCGGTCTGGCTGACCAGGCTCTCGGCCACGTGGCCGGCCTCCAGGAAGATCGGCCGCAGCTCCTGGGGGACGGCGTGGTCGGGGAAGCGCATGCGCGCCAGCTTGGCGACGTGCACGGCGAGGTCACCCATCCGCTCGAGGTCGCTGATGATCCGCATCGCCGCGGTGATCGTCCGCAGGTCCGTGGCCACCGGCGCCTGGCGGGCCAGCAGGGTGAAGCAGCGCTGCTCGATGCTCTCCCGGGTCGCGTCGATGCGCTCGTCGCCCTCGATGACCAGGTTGGCCAGCTCGATGTCGGCGTCGAGCAGCGCGGTGGTCGCCTTGCTCATCGCCGAGCCGACCCAGTTGGCCATCTCGACCAGGGTGTCGTTGATGTCGTCGAGTTCCTCGTGGTAGTGCTGGCGCACGTCGTCCTCCTCGTCGGCCGGCCGGTCCCGGCCGGAGCAGCGGGTCTCCGCGACGCCGGTACCTCACGACGCCCGGCGCACTCCCTGTCGAGGGTATGGCGGCAACGCTGCTGCTCGTGGCCGCACCGGTGAACGCAGGGGCACCGGAACGTGAACAGTACTGGTACGGACGCGTTCCGCCACCCGGACGGACGAGGTCCCCCGCCGCGGCGGCCTAGCATCGGGCGGGGAGCGGGCTCGTGAGCTTCCCGGACGGTTGAGGGGCCTCCGCGAGCGCCGACGAGGAGGATGCGTGAGCGCGACGGTCGCCCTCGTGGTCGGCCTGGTCGTCGGCGGCGTCCTGGCTGCCACGGTCCTGCTGCGCCTCCGCCGTCCCGACCGCGACGTCGCGGCCCCCGCCGCACCCGCACCGGTGCCCGAGGCGGTGCTGGCCCGGCAGCTGATCGACCTGGTGGACCCCGCCGTCGTCCTGCTCGACCCCGACGACGTCGTCCTCCTGGCCAACCCCGCGGCGCGCGCGCTGGGCATCGTCCGCGACACCCGGCTGCTGGTCCCCGAGCTGCTCGAGCTGGCCCGCACGGTGCGCACCGGCGGACGGCGGCGCGCGGACGTCGCCCTGCCCGGCGCGCTGGTCGGCGGCGGCCCCCGGCTGGTCGGCGTCCAGGGGGTGCGCCTGGAGAGCGGGCCGGTGCCCGGCCCGGTGGGGCTGGTGCTGACCGACGTCACGGAGGCCCGCCGGGTGGAGGAGGTCCGCCGCGACTTCGTCGCCAACGTCGGCCACGAGCTGAAGACGCCGGTCGGCGCGCTGTCCCTGCTCGCCGAGGCGGTCGAGGACGCCGCCGACGACCCGGAGACCGTGCACCGGTTCGCCGCCCGCATGTCGCACGAGGCCGACCGGCTCGCCCGGCTGGTCCGCGAGCTGATCGACCTGTCCCGGCTGCAGGGCGGTGAGCCGCTGCCCGAGCTGGTGCCGGTCGAGGTCGACACGGTCATCGCCGAGGCCGTCGACCGGACCAGGCTGGCCGCGGCCGCCCGGCACACCGCGATCGCCACCGGCGGCCAACGCGGCCTGCTCGTGCGCGGGGTGGAGGCCCAGCTGACCACCGCGGTGACCAACCTGCTGGCCAACGCCGTCGCCTACAGCCCGGAGGCAGCCCGGATCGCGGTCGGCGCCCGCGCCCGCTCCGGGTTCGCCGAGATCACCGTGACCGACAGCGGCATCGGCATCCCGCGCCAGGACCGGTCGCGGGTGTTCGAGCGCTTCTACCGGGTCGATCAGTCCCGGGCCAGCGGCACCGGCGGCACCGGCCTGGGGCTGGCCATCGTCAAGCACGTGGCCACCAACCACGGCGGCTCGGTGAGCGTGTGGAGCGAGGAGGGCCTCGGCTCCACGTTCACCCTGCGGATCCCGCTGGCTCCCGGCGCCGCGCCCCCCGCCGAGCCCCCCGCCGAGCCCCCCGCCGAGCCCGAGGTCACCCCGGCTGCACCCGCCGGGGACGCGCCGGCCAAGCACCACCTCGCCGGCGGTGCGCCCGCCGGGAACGCCCCGGAGGGACGGTCGTGAACCGAGTGCTGGTCGTGGAGGACGAGGAGTCCTTCTCCGACGCGCTGTCCTACATGCTGCGCAGGGAGGGCTTCGACCCCGTCGTCGCGGCCAGCGGCCCGGAGGCGCTGGACGAGTTCGACCGCGGTGGCGCCGACATCGTCCTGCTCGACCTCATGCTGCCCGGGCTGCCCGGGACCGAGGTGTGCCGCGCCCTGCGCGCCCGCAGCGCGGTGCCGATCATCATGCTCACGGCCAAGGACGCCGAGATCGACAAGGTCGTCGGGCTCGAGCTGGGCGCCGACGACTACGTCACCAAGCCGTACTCGGCCCGCGAGCTGGTCGCCCGGATCCGGGCCGTGCTGCGCCGCCGCGGGCACACCGAGGCGCCGGCCGGGTCGGTGCTGGCGGCCGGCCGGGTCCGCATGGACGTCGACCGGCACGTGGTCTCCGTCGACGGCGAGCCCGTCGCCCTGCCGCTCAAGGAGTTCGACCTGCTCGAACTGCTGCTGCGCAATGCCGGCCGGGTGCTCACCCGCGGGCAGCTCATCGACCGGGTGTGGGGCGCGGACTACGTGGGTGACACCAAGACCCTCGACGTCCACGTCAAGCGGCTGCGGGCCAAGATCGAGCCCGACCCGGCCAACCCCGAGCACCTGGTGACGGTGCGCGGCCTCGGCTACAAGTTCGAGGCCTGAAGGAGCGAGGCTCCTCCGTGGGCAGCGCGCCGACCGCCGCGGTGCTGGCGGCGGTGACACCGGCTCAGCCGCCGAGCGTCGCGCCCCGCCCCAGCGGCGACACCGTCCGCGCGTAGACGTCCAGCCACCCGCACCCGCGGGGAGCCGGCAGCGGGGGCAGCTCGGCGCGGCGCCGCTCGAGCTCCTCGGCCGGCACCTGCAGCTCCAGGGTGCGCGCGTCGACGTCCACCGAGACCAGGTCGCCGTCGCGGACCAGCCCGATCGGGCCGCCGACCGCGCCCTCGGGGCTGACCTCCGCGACGACCAGGCCCTTGTTGACCAGGCCGGACATCTGCCCGTCGGTGACGACGACGACCTCGTCCCCCAGCCCGGCGCCGTCGAGGGCGAAGACGACCGCCGAGGTCAGCGCCATGCCGGGCGAGCCGCGCAGGCCGAGGCCGCTGAGGACGACGACGTCGCCGGCGCTCACCTCGCCCGCCCGGATGCCGGCCAGACCCTCCTCGCGGGAGGAGTAGACCCTCGCCGGGCCGGTGAACCGGTGCAGCCCGTCGTCGGCCACGGTGCGCTTGACGACCCCACCCTCGGGCGCCAGCGAGCCGCGGACGACGGTGATGCCGGGGTGGCGGGCCAGCGGGTCCTCCACCGGCCGGATCACCCGGGCGTCACCGACCGACGCGCCGCCCAGGACCTCCCCCAGGGTGCGGCCGTCCACGGTGGGCTGGTCGAGGTCGAGCAGCGACCGCAGCTGGTGGAGCAGCGCCCGGGCCCCGCCGGCGGCCTCGAACTCGTCGATCCGCCGTGCCCCGTTGGGCTTCACGCCGGTGATCAGCGGGACCTGGGGCGCGAGCTGCTCGAACAGCGCCAGGACATCGACGTCGCAGCCGGCCTCGACCGCGACCGCCTGCAGGTGCTTGACGCAGTTGACCGACCCGCTGATCGCCAGGACGGCGGTCACCGCGTTGCCGAACGCGCCCGGCGTCATGACCTGCCGCGGGCGCAGGTTCTCGGCGACCAGCTCGACGATCCGGCGCCCCGCCCGCTCGGCGTCGGCGAACATCTTCGGGCTGTTGGCCAGCACCGGGGTGGTGCCGGACAGTGCCATGCCGAGCGCCTCGGTGGCGATGTGCATGGAGTTCGCCGTCCCCATGCCCGCGCACACGCCCGGGCCGCCGACCGCCACGCTGGCCATCTCGGTCAGCTCCTCGACGGTCATGGCACCGGTGGCGACGTGGCCGGCGTAGAGGAAGACGTCCTCGAAGTCGACGTGCTCGCCTCGGTAGACGCCGCTGGGCTGGTATCCGCAGCCGACGACGATCGTCGGGACGTCCAGCCGGCCGGCGGCCATGAGCTGGCCCGGGGTGGTCTTGTCGCAGGAGGCCAGGGTGACCATCCCGTCGAGCAGGGCCCCCTCGACGGCGACCTCGATGTCGCTGGCGATGAGGTCGCGGGTGGGCAGGATGTACTGCCCGGCCCGGCCGGCGCTGGTGATGGCGTCGCTGGAGGCGGCCGTGCGGACCTCGAACGGCACACCCCCGGCCGCGCGGATCGCCTGCTCCAGGCGGGGCACGATGCCGTCGAGGTGGCTGAAGCAGCTGGCCAGCTTCGAGGAGCTGTTGACGATGGCGATCTTGGGCTTGTCCATGTCCTCGTCGGACAGGCCGAGCGCGGTCCACTGCGCCCGGCGCATCGCCCAGGGGGTGCTGCCGGGGGTGGAGTTGCTGCGCAGCGTGCTCACCGCTCCTCCTCGCGACCCAGGAACACCCCGCCCTGCTCCAGCCGGCGCTGCAGCTCGGTGACCGGCACGTCCCCGACGGCCAGGTCGCCGGCGATGGCGAGGTCCGCGGCCTGGCCCACGGCTTCGCCCATCGCGAAGCAGGGGCCGGTGACCCGGGCCGAGGACTGGCCGCCCTGCGTCATGGAGGCGCAGCGCCCGGCGACGAACAGGTTGTCCACCCGCTGCGGCACCAGCATGCCGTAGGGCAGCTGGTTGTAGCCGCGCGGCCGGCGCTGCCAGCGGAACTCCACGGTGCCGGCGACGTGGGCCTCGACCGGCCAGCCGTTGACGCCGATCGCGTCGTCGAAGTCCGCGCAGTCGAGGACGTCGTCCTCGGTGAGCCGGTACTCGCCGTGCACCCGGCGGGTCTCGCGGATGCCGACCTGCGGGGCGATGTCGACGATGTAGGAGTCCCCGAAGCCCGGCGTCCGGTGCTTGATGAAGTCGAAGGCGTCGAAGGCCTGTCGGCGGCCCTGCAGCTCCCCGTGGGTGAGCTGGTCGACGTCGGTGCCGTCGACCGCGCTGCCGTCGGGGTTCGACAGCTGGGTGAGGTTGGCCCGCCACTCCAGCGGGTTGCGCTGCGGGCGCACGATCGGCTTCTTGCGGGGGAAGGTGTGCGTACCGGCCGCCTCGGCCTCGGTCATCAGCCGCTCGACCGTCCGCCACGGCGCGGGCCCGGCGGCGGCGACGTCCACCCCGTTGATCCGGAACATCAGCGACGGGTACAGCAGGTGCGGCGCCTTCTCGAACGGCACCCCGGCCCAGGCGGCGACGTCGGCGTCCCCCGAGGCGTCGACGAAGACCCGGCCGCGGACGGCGGCGCGGCCGGACTTGGACTCGATGAGGACCGCCTCGATCGTGGCCCTGTCGTCGGTCGCGCTGTCGGCCATGACGACGCCGACGGCGACCGCGTGGAACAGCAGCCGGGCGCCGGAGGCGGTGACCAGCTCGTCGGCGGCCAGCTTGTAGCAGGAGATGTCGAAGGCCTGGGCGAGGATGCCGTCGTTGATGGTCAGGTGCGGCTCGTTGAGCCCGTCGAGCTTGGCCAGCCGCTCGAGCAGCTCGTCGGCCAGGCCGTGGATCACCTGGCGGTGCTCGCCGTGCACCTTGGCGTGCAGCCCGCAGAAGGTGGACAGCCCGCCCATCGTGCCGGCGCCGCCGAGGAAGCCGTAGCGCTCGAGCAGGATCGTCGAGCGGCCGGCGCGCGCGGCGGCGGCCGCGGCCGTGATCCCGGCCGGGCCGCCGCCGATGACGACGACGTCGAACTCTCCGTGGACCGGGGTGTCCCGGGCGGGCTCGTGCACGGTGCTCATGCCGGGGTCCCCGCGGCGTCGTGGAGCGGAGCGACGTCGGGGGTGGCGTGGGGTCGGCTCATCGGGTGCTCCCCTGGGTCGGCGCGTCCTCGACGCGGGCGATGGCCGGGGCGCCACCCCGGGGGCCGAAGGTCTCGGCGACGGCGGAGACGCCGGCGTTGTGGGCGCCGGCGACGGTGACGAGGAGGGCCTCGGGCGAGTTGAGCACCGAGACGACGTCGCGCCCCTCCTCCGCGGCGGTGTCCGGCACCGCGTCGGGGTGGCCGGCCGGCACCCGCCAGCGGGTCTCCCGCGAGACGAGGTCCTTGCCGACCCGGGCCAGCTGCTCGCGGGTGTTCACGGCGTGCTCGTGCACGAACCGCCGGACGTCGGTGCGCGACCAGCCGGCGCGGGCGAACACGTGCGCGTGCTCGGGCCCCAGGACCAGGCAGCCGCTGATCGTCTCGTGCACCAGCGCACCGGTGCGGGCCAGCGTGCCGGCGAGGTCGCGGCCGAGCTGCTCGGGGTCGGTGGTGTGCCGCGCCTCGAGGTGGACCACCGAGCGGATCAGCATCGCGGTCACCGTGCTCTCACCGGCGGCGAAGCCGTGGTCGGTGGGGAACGGCGCCCAGGGGCTGTCCTCCTCGTTCTCGGCGATGCAGCAGGTGTACTTGGCCGGCGTCCCCTGGGTGGCCTGGTCCAGCTGGTGCGGGTGCAGGCCGAAGGCGTTGATGGCGGTGAGCCGGATGGCGCGGCCGATGCTGGCGTTGGCCCGGACGCCGGAGCCGAACACGTTGCCGCGGCCGTTGAGCCCGATCCGCTGCCGCACCGGCCCGTTGACCAACAGCAGCGGCGCGGTTCCCGTCGTGCTCTGCCAGATCCCCCGGCCGGCGTAGCCCTCCAGGGTCAGCGCGTCCCAGGCGGCCAGCACCACCGGGAAGTACTCGGGCAGGCAGCCGGCCATCGCGGCGTTGACGGCCGCGGCGCGGACCGTGCAGACCCGGTCGAGGTGCGGCATGCGCAAGACGACGTCCCCCGGCGCCCGCGAGGTCCGGGCGAGGAACTCGGCGAGGTAGGACTCGGTCACGGGCACGACCGGCAGGCCGTCGGTCCAGCCCTGCTGGGCGTAGTACTCCACGACCCGACGGAGGGCCGCCATGTCCACCATCGGCCGGCCAGCGGCGTCGGTGGGCACTCCGGGCGTGCCGTCGACCGGCGCCGCGCCGTCCCTCGCGTCGAGCTGACCGCCCACGCTTCCTCCTGCCGGCGTGCGACCCCATCGTCGGTGATGTGCGACATCCGCACGGTTGCACTCTGTGCGCACAGGACGGTACCCGGCGGTGGGGGCCGGGTCGAGGCCCTCGGGCCGAGGGTCACGATCCGGTCACGCTCCGCCGAGCGCCCGCCGCCGATCCGGAACCCGGCGTTGACACCCCTGTGACCGTCATCATAAGTTCGCAAAGAGCACGGGTGATCGCATGCCGCACAAGCCCGGTGCCGCCGGCCAGCTCGCCGGTGCACCGGGCCCACCGCCCGACCGGTGCCGCACCGCCGGAGGTGGCCGGAGCCGGACGCCTCCACCACGACCCCGCCGGCCCGTCCGAGTCCGAGGAGGACCCGATGACCTGCACCCCCACCCGTCCGTCCGGTGCAGCACCACGTCGCCGCCCGCGCTGGCGGGCCGCGCTCGCGGCGGCCAGCGCGGCGACCCTGCTGGCCGCCTGCGGCGGCGGGGACGACGCGGCCGGCAGCAGCAGCAGCGGGGGCAGCGAGGGTGGCGGCGGCGCGCTGCAGGACGTGACCTTCCTCAACATCCTCCCGCTGGAGAGCCTCACCTTCACCCCGGAGCTGGTGGCCAAGTCCTGCGGCTACTTCGAGGACCACGGCCTGAACGTGACCTTCGAGACCACCCAGGGGTCGGCCCCCGCGATCCAGACCGTGCTCGCCGGTGGTGCGCTGATCACCCGCGTCGGCGACATGGAGACGATGCTGGCCGCCGGTGAGCGGGACGCGCCGCTGGTCAACGTCGGCCAGATCAACAAGACGGGCACCATCCGCTTCGTCTCGGCGAAGTCCGACCCGCTGCAGTCGCCGCAGGACATCGAGGGCCGGCTGATGGGCACCCCGTCGGAGGGCGGCACCAGCGAGATCATCCTCAAGCTGGTCGCGGCCACCGCCGGCATCGCGCCGGACGACGTCCAGACCCAGGTGGTCGGCGTCGCCCCCGGCGTCTTCGACCTGGTGACCTCCGGCCGGATCGGCGGCTACATCGTCTCGCTCGACACCTCGGTCGCCCTCGCCGCGCAGCAGCCGGACGCGGTGGTCTACAACCCGTCGGACGCCGTCCGGAGCGGCGGGCAGGTGTACGTGACCAGCCAGGACCAGGCCGACGACCCGGACAAGCAGGAGCAGCTGCGCAACTACCTGGCCGCCGTCAAGGAGGCCGTGCAGTTCGTGGCGCAGGACCAGGCCGGCGGCTACGCCGAGACCAAGAAGTGCCTGGCCGACTACGACATCCCGACCCTCAAGGACGAGGCGGTCGCGAACGCCGCGCTGGACCAGTACGTCGAGTCGTGGACCGCGGCCGGCGACGACCAGATCGCCCGCACCGTGCCCGAGCAGTGGCAGGCCGTCTACGACGAGATGTCGGGCTCCGGCTTCGTCCCGAAGGGCCTGGACCCGGCCGAGTGGTACACGAACGACTACGCGCCGGGGTCCTGATGACGCGCCCCCCGGCCGGTGCCGGACCCGGATCACCCACCCACGTCGGTGCCACCCCCTCCGGGGTGCCGGCAGCAGAGAACGGACGTCCCGCGGACCACGGGGAGGACGGCATGACCATCTCGGAACCGGACGTCGCCGTGCGACCGGGCGCCGTGCCCGCAACGGAGGGCCGCCCGGCCCAGCTGGAGGTCACGGGCGTCGACAAGGTCTACCAGGCCCGCCGCGGCGAGGTGCACGCGCTCTCCAACGTGGACCTCTCCATCGGCAGGGGCGAGTTCATCTCCCTGGTCGGGCGGTCCGGGTGCGGGAAGACCACGCTGCTGCGCATCCTCGCCGGCCTGCTCGCGCCCAGCTCCGGCACGGTCACCGCCGACGGGGAGAGCACCTGGCGCGGCGGCAAGCGCAACGACGAGGCGTTCGCGCAGTTCGGCCTGGTCTTCCAGGACGCCAACCTGTTCCCCTGGTACACGATCGCCGACAACATCGCGCTGCCCCTGAAGCTGCGCGGGGTCGCCAGGCGGGCCCGCCGGGCGCGCGCCGCGGAGCTGTGCGAGCTGGTCGGCCTGCCCGGGTTCGAGAACGCCTACCCGCGGGAGCTGTCCGGCGGCATGCGGCAGCGCGCGGCGATCGCCCGGGCGCTGAGCTACGACCCGAAGATCCTGCTCATGGACGAGCCGTTCGGGGCCCTGGACGCGCTGACCCGCGACCGGATGAACCTGGAACTGCAGACGATCCACGCGCAGGCCGGCGCGACCGTCGTCTTCGTGACCCACTCGATCAACGAGGCGGTCTTCCTGGCCGACCGGGTCGTGCTGCTCACCCCGCGGCCGGGGCGGATCCGCTCGATCACCCCGGTGCCCGTCGCCCGCCCGCGCTCGCTGGAGACCGAGACCACCACCGAGTTCCAGACCGTCGTCCGCCGGCTCCGCCACGAACTGGACGAGGAGTGACCCGCCCATGACCACGCTCGACCGCCGCACCGGGACCACCCCGCCGGCCGGGGGCAGCACGCCGGCCCGCCGGGAGAAGGCCCCCGGCGAGCGGGACGGCCTGATGAGGGCCCTGCCGCTGATCTCCACGCCGGTCCTGCTCCTGCTGCTCATCGGCGGCTGGCAGTTCACCGTCTCGGTCATCGGCGTCTCGCAGTTCATCCTGCCCGCGCCGCTGGACGTCTGGCGCTCCCTGGTCGACCTGCTCACCGGCGGGACCATCTGGCGCGACGTCTGGATCACCCTCTACGAGGTCCTGCTCGGCTTCGTCATCGCCGTCGTGGTCGGCACGGTGGCCGGCGCCGTCCTCGGCCGGGTGGTCTGGCTGGAGCGGGCCCTGCAACCGGCGCTCGTGGCCCTGCAGGTGATCCCGAAGGTCGCCTTCATCCCGATCTTCGTCATCTGGTTCGGCTTCGGGACGACGTCCAAGGTCATCATGGCCGCGATCCTGGCCTTCTTCCCGATCATGCTGAACGTGATGCTGGGCGTCCGGTCGGTGGACCGCGGGCACCGCGACGTGATGCGCGGCCTGGGCGCCAGCCGCTGGGCTACGTTCCGCGACCTGGAGCTGCCCAGCACGCTGCCCTACATCTTCGCCGGCGCCGAGGTGGGCATCGTCTTCGCCGTCATCGGCGCGATCGTCGGCGAGTACCTGGGCGGCAGCGAGGGCCTGGGGCACCTGGTGGTCCGCAGCCTCAACGCCCTCGACGCGCCGCAGCTGTTCGCGGTCATCGTGCTGCTGGCGATCATGGGGTCCCTGCTCTACGCGGCGGTGACCCTGACCAAGCGGCTGCTCATCCCGTGGCACGACTCGGTCTCCGGGGTCAGCCCGTGACCGACGGCGGGCCGCGGCTGCGCAGCAACCTGCAGGAGGGCAGCTCCCGCTGGGCCGTCCGCCGGGCGCAGTGGCGGGCGCTGGGCATCTCCGACGAGGACATGCGCAAGCCCAAGGTCGCGATCGTCAACTCGTCGTCGGACCTGGCGATCTGCTTCAGCCACCTGGACGGGATCGTCGCGCCGCTCAAGGAGGCGATCCGGGCCGCCGGCGGCCTGCCGTTCGAGGTCCGGACGGCGGCCCCGAGCGACTTCATCACCTCCGCCGGCCGGGACGGGCGCTACATCCTGCCCAGCCGCGACCTGATCGTGAACGACGTCGAGGTCGCCGTGGAGGGCGCCCAGCTCGACGGGATGGTCACCCTCGCCTCGTGCGACAAGACCGCGCCGGCGCACCTCATGGCCGCCGGCCGGCTGGACATCCCGACGATCGTCGTCGGCTGCGGCTACCAGCCCAGCGGCGACCACCGCGGGGAGCACGTCGACATCGAGGAGGTCTTCCTGGCCGCCGGCTCCGTGGCCGCCGGCCGGATGAGCCTCGAGCAGCTGTGCGGCATGAGCGACAACGCCATCCGCGGGCCCGGTGTCTGCGCCGGCCTCGGCACCGCGAACACCATGCACACGGCCTGCGAGGCCCTGGGCATGTCGCTGTCGGGCACCACCCCGGTGCTGGCCAACGGCCCGGCCATGTGGGACGCCGTCCGCCGTGCCGGCGCCCGCATCGTCGACCTGGTCACCGAGGGCCGGCGCCCGCGCGAGGTCATGACCGCCGGCGCCTTCCGCAACGCGGTCACGGTGATGCTGGCGATCAGCGCCTCGGTGAACTCGATCAAGCACCTGCAGGCCGTGGCGCACGAGGCGGCGGTCGACGTCGACGTCCCCGGCCTGTTCGCCGAGCTCGCCGACCGGGTGCCGCTGCTGTGCGCGGTCCGTCCGAACGGCCCGCACTCCATCGAGGACCTGGAGCGGGCCGGCGGCACCCGCGCCGTCCTCGTCCAGCTGCGCGACCTGCTCGACCTCGACGTCCCCACCGTGGACGGCGGCACGCTCGGCGAGGTGCTGGCGGGCGCCACCGTGGCCGACGAGGAGGTGGTCCGCCCCGCGGACCGCCCGTTCGGGACCCGGCCGACGATCGTGGTCGTCCGCGGGTCGCTGGCCCCCGGCGGCGCTGTGGTGAAACGGCCGGTGGACGACCGCGGCGCGCGCCGCTTCGAGGGCACGGCGCTGTGCTACTCGACCCGCGACGAGGCGCTGGCCGGACTGCAGCGCGGCGAGGTCGGCCCCGGCACGGTGCTGGTCGTCCGCGGCCTCGGCGTCGTCGGCGGGCCCGGCATGGCGCTGGGCTCGGCGGTGGTCTTCGCGCTGGAGGGCGCCGGCCTGGGCGACAGCGTCGCGGTGGTCACCGACGGGCAGATGTCCGGGTTGGTCAACGTGGGCACCGTCGTCGGCGAGGTGACGCCGGAGGCGGCGCTGGGCGGGCCGCTGGCCCTGGTGGAGGACGGCGACCGGATCGTCATCGACGTCGACCGGCGCACCGTCGACCTCGAGGTGCCCGACGACGTCCTGGCCGCCCGCCGCGAGCGGCTGGGCAGCACCGACCTGGGCCCGGACCACGGCTGGCTGTCGGCCTACCGCCGGCTGGTCTCCCCCGTCCCCGAGGGCGCGGTGCTCACCGCCCCCGCCCCGGGCCGTGCGCCTGCCGAGGAGACGACGTGACCTGGATCGAGGAGCCGGGACGGCGCACCGCCGTCCTCGGCGAGTACGAGGTCGTCGTGGTCGGCGGCGGCCCGGCCGGGGTCATGGCCGCGGCCGCCGCCGCCCGCGCCGGCCGCTCGACGATCCTGGTCGAGCGCAACGGCTACACCGGCGGCGCGGGCAGCGCCGGCGGGCTGTCCACGTTCTGCGGGCTGCACGCCAACGTGCACGGCGAGCACCGCCAGGTGATCCACGGCCTGGCCGACGAGCTGCTGGCGCGGATGGCCGCGCTCGACGGGCTGAACGAGCCGCACCTGAGCTTCGCCGACCGGATCCTCGCCCAGGCCTACGACATCAGCGCCTACAAGATCGCCCTCGACGACCTGCTGGTCGGGTCCGGCGTGACGCTGCTGTTCCACGCCCTCGCCGTCGGCGTGGTCATGGCCGACGAGTCCACCGTCGACGCGCTGCTGGTGGAGTCCAAGTCGGGCCGCGGCGCGATCCGCGGCCGGGTGTTCGTCGACGGCTCCGGCGACGGCGACCTCGCCGCGTGGGCCGGGGCGCCGTACGAGAAGACCGACCCGGGGCACGGGATGCTCTACCCGTCACTGATGTTCCGCATCAACGGCGTGGACGCCGGGGCCGCCGCGGCGACCCACGACCGGCTGTCCGGCCTCATGGAGGACGCCGAGCGCGCCGGCCGGTTCACCTTCCCGCGCAAGCGCCCGATCGTGCGGCCCCAGCGCAACCCGCTGGAGTGGCGGGCCAACATCACCCAGCTGCGCAACCCCGACGGCAGCGCGATCGACGGCACCGACGTGTGGCAGCTGACCCGCGGCGAGCTGCAGGGCCGCCGGCAGGTCCGCGACGTCTTCCCGTTCTACCGGCAGGAGGTGCCCGGCTTCGCGGCCGCCTACGTCGTCGACATCGCGCCGGACATCGGCATCCGGGAGACCCGCCGGATCGTCGGCGCCCACCAGCTCACCCAGGACGACATCCTCGACTGCGCCGACTTCCCCGACGCGATCGGCGTCAACGGCTGGCCGGTCGAGGCCCACGTCGCCGGCGACGTCGAGATCCGCTGGCAGCGCCGGCCGCGCGGCTACAACCAGCTGCCGTTTCGCATGATCGTCCCGCAAGTGCTGTCCAACACCTACGTGGTGGGCCGGTGCGCCTCGATGACCCACGAGGGCCAGTCCAGCGCCCGGGTCAGCGGGCCCTGCTTCGCGATGGGCCAGGCCGCCGGCACCGCCGCCGACCTCGCCCTCTCCGCCGGGGTGGCGGTCGGGGACGTCGACGTCGCCAAGCTGCAGGCCCGCCTCGAGGAGGACGGCGCCTGGCTCGGCGGGGAGGGCGGGCGATGAGGCTGACCGACGACGAGCGGGTGATGCTCGACGGCGAGCAGGGCGAGGCGGTCGCCGCCGCGATGGACCTGCTGGTCCGCTACGGCGAGGTGCTCGGCGCCGAGCGGCTGGTCGACACCGACAACGTGTGCGGAGCCAACCTCTTCGGATCCCGGCACAGCCTGGTCTGCGGCTCCCCCACCCCGGACGCCGCCTTCTCCGAGCACAGCCTCGACGCGCCCACCGTGCTGACCATCCCCCCGGTGCGCGCGCAGAGCTACCAGCTCATCGGGCCGATGGACACCAAGCACTGGCAGGTGCAGGGGCTGCCGCAGGCCGAGCACGACGAGATCATCGCCAGCGAGCGGTACAACGCCGAGCACGGCATCCACCTGCTCACCACCTGCACCCCGTACCAGGTGGGCAACGTCCCGCTCAAGGGCGAGCACTGCGCCTGGATGGAGAGCTCGGCGGTCGTCTACGTCAACTCCGTGCTCGGCGCGCGCACCAACGTGGAGGGCCGGGAGAGCACGGGCGCGGCCATGCTCACCGGCAAGATCCCCTACTGGGGCCTGCACCTGGAGGAGAACCGGCACGGCTCGCACCTGGTCGAGGTGACCACGCCGGTCGAGAGCAACCGGGACTGGGGGCTGCTCGGCTACTGGATCGGCGAGCAGGTGCCGGAGGAGGCCATCCCGGTGGTCGACGGGATCACCGCCACCACGCCCGACCTGGTCCGGCTCAAGCACTTCGGCGCCGCGGCCGCGTCCTCGGGGGGCGTGGAGCTCTACCACGTCCCGGGCGTCACGGCGGAGGCGCGCACCGTCGAGGAGGCGCTCGCCGGGCGGACGCCGGTCGAGCGGCTGACCTACGGTCCGGCGCAGCGCCGGGAGGCGTACGAGCACCTGAACGCCACGGCCACGGACACCTCGGTCGACCTGGTGATGATCGGCTGCCCGCACGCGACGCTCGGGCAGATCCGCGACGTCGTCCGGCTGCTCGAGGGCCGCCGGGTGCACCCGGACACCGAGCTGTGGGTCTTCACCCCCCGCGCGTTGCGGCACGTCGCCGAGCGCAACGGGTACGACCGGGCGCTCGCCGACGCCGGCGCGCTGCTGATGAGCGACACCTGTCCGGCGATCGGCCGGTTCCTGCCGAAGGGGACCCGGGTCATCGCCACCGACTCGGCCAAGCAGGTGCACTACCTGCCGGCGATCATGGACGTGCAGGGCCGGTTCGGCACCCTCGCCGAGTGCGTGGACGCCGCGGTGACCGGCACCTGGCGGGGGGAGGTCCCGTGAGCCAGGTCGTGCTCACCGGTCGCGGACTGGTCGGCGGCGTCGCCGAGGGGGAGGCGCTGGTCACCCGCGAGGCGATCTCCGGCTGGGGCGGGGTCGAGCCCCGCGAGGGCCGGGTGATCGAGTCGCGGCACGAGCTGGTCGGGCAGTCCTTCGCCGGCAAGGTGCTGGTCTTCCGCGGCGCCAAGGGCTCCTCGGGCTGGTCGGGGGTGTTCCACCTGACCCGGCTGATGGGTTCGGCGCCCGCGGCGATGGTGTTCACCACGATGAACACCAAGATCGCGCTCGGGGTCGTGGTGACCCACGTGCCGGCGGTGACCGACCTCGACGGCGACCCGTTCGAGCTCATCCGCACCGGTGACCGGGTGCGGGTGGACGCCGACCGCGGGCAGGTCATCGTCACCCCGGCGGGCGGGTAGCGTCGTCGGCACCCGTCCCCGGCGCACGCACGGACGGGGATCGACGACGCAGACGGACGTCGCGGCGCAGCGCCGCGACGGCGCGGAGGAGCTGGACCACTGACCGAACCCGAGGCCGTGCCCGACGACGAGGGCGCCGGGGACGTCGGCGCCGTCCGCCAGCGCGGCGACTACTTCGTGCAGTCCCTGGAGCGCGGGCTGGCCGTGATCAAGGCCTTCACCGCCGAGGAGCCGGAGCTGACCCTCAGCGACATCGCCCGCCGCACCGGGATGACCCGCGCGGCGGCCCGCCGCTTCGTGCTGACGCTGGTCGACCTGGGGTACGTCGGCACCACCGACCGGCGGTTCCACCTGCGCCCGACCGTCCTGGAGCTCGGCTACACGTACCTGTCGCTGCTGTCCTTCCCGCAGGTGGCCACCCCGCACCTGACCGCGCTGTCCGAGCGGCTCAACGAGACGACCAGCGTCGCCGTCCTCGACGGGGACGACATCGTCTACGTCGCGCGGGTGGGCCCGCGCCGCGTCATCTCCAGCGGGCTGACCGTCGGCACCAGGCTGCCGGCCTTCGTCACCTCCCACGGCCGCGTCCAGCTCGCCGCGCTGCCCGACGACCGGCTGGACGCCTACCTGACCCGCGCCCGCCTCGAGCCGCGCACCGCGCGGACGACGACCGACCCGGTCAAGCTGCGCGACCGGCTGCTGGAGGTGCGCGCCCAGGGCTTCGCGCTGGTCGACCAGGAGCTGGAGGAGGGCGTGACCTCGATCGCCGTCCCGGTCCGCGACGCCTCGGGCACCGTGGTCGCCTCGGTCAACGTCGGCTCCCAGGCCCGGCGGCTGACCCCCGCGGCGCTGCGGCGCGCCGCGCTGGAGCCGCTGCGGGAGACCGCCCACCAGATCGAACGGGACATCGCCCTGCTCGGCGTCCGGACCACCCCGCCCGGTCAGTTCTGAGCCGGCTCCGGGCCCGTGGTCAGCCGCCGGGCCTGCTCGGCGGCCCAGCGCCGGTCGATCTTGCCGGACACCGTCCGCTCGATCCCCGGCACGATCCGGACCCGGCGCGGGCGCTTGTAGCCGGCCAGGCGTTGCCCCACGGCCGCCGCCAGCGGCTCCTCCCGCAGCCGCGCGCCGGGCTCGGGCACCACCAGCGCGGTCACCAGGCTCCCCCACCGGTCGTCGGGGACGCCGACCACCACGGCCTCGGCCACCCCGGGGCAGTCGACCAGCGCCTGCTCGACCTCCTCGGCGAACACCTTCTCGCCGCCGGTGTTGACCACCCCGGACCCGCGGCCGAGCAGGGTCAGCGTGCCGTCGGCCTCGACGGTGGCGGCGTCACCGGGCACCGCGTACCGGACTCCGTCGATGGTGCGGAAGACCGCCGCGGTGGCCACCGGGTCGTCGAGGTAGCCCAGCGGCAGGTTGCCGGTGCTGGCCAGGACGCCGACCTGGCCCGAGCCGGGGACGACGTCGGCGCCGTCGGGCGCGACCACCCGCGCGTTGGGCGGCAGGGCGAAGCGCGAGTCGACCGAGTCGGAGTCCGGCCCGCACAGCGAGACGCCGAACGGCCCGCCCTCGGTGGCGGCGATGGAGTCCTGCAGCGTGAACCGGCCGGCCCGCAGCAGCCGGCGCTTGGTCTCGGGGCTCCAGCGGACCCCGGAGCTGACGATCCGGCGCAGCGAGCGCAGGTCGTAGGGGGTGCCGGCGGCCGCGGCCCGGTCGAGCTCGCCCAGCAGCGGGACGGCGAAGGCGTCGCCGACGATCACCAGCTCGTCGACGCGGTGCCGCTGCACCGCCGTCCACAGCGCCGCCGGGTCCAGCGACCGCTGCGGCAGGGTGACCACGCGGCCGCCGCGCAGCAGGTTGCCGACGCTGGAGAAGAAGCCGGTGCCGTGCACGAGCGGGGACGCCGGCAGCACCACCGGCGCGCTGCCCTCCCGTGCCGCCACGACCGCGTCGGCCACCACCCCGGCGGGGTCGGCCGGAACGGGCCGCCCCGCCCGCCCGTAGGCCGAGGAGACGACGCCGCAGACGCCGGCGCAGTCCCACTCCACGCCCTTGGGCAGGCCCGTCGTCCCCCCGGTGAGCATGAGCACCCGGTCGTCGGGCGAGCGCGGCTGCCGGGGGTGCGGCGCTGCGGCCACCGCCTCCTCGTAGGCCACGAGCCGGCCTTCGTGGCCACTCCGGCCGCCCTCGTCGCCCACCACGACGACCGCGCGCAGGCCCGGGCGGGCGGCGGCGACCGCGGCCGCGGTGCCGGCCACGGTCGCGTCGGCCACCAGCGCGCGCAGGTCGGTGAGGTCCACGACCTGGGCGAGCTCGGCCTCCCGGTAGCGGTAGTTGACGTTGACCGGCACCGCCCGCAGCTTCAGCGCCGCGAACAGGGTCTCCAGGTACTCCGGCGAGTTGTGCAGCGCGATGCCCACCCGGTCGCCGGGGCCGACGCCGCGGGCGGCGAGGGTGCCGGCCAGCCGCGCCGCGCGGTCGTCGAACTGCGCCCAGGTCACCGCGCGCTCGCCGTGCACCAGCGCGGTGCGGTCGGGGTCGAGGGCGCTCAGCGCGTCGGCGACCGCTTCCAGCAGGGTGGCCAGGTTGTCCCGGAAGCCGGTCACGGCGCTGCGACCCCCGCGATCCGGGTGACCGGCGGCCGGTCGCCGCGCGGGCCGAAGGTCTCGACGACCGCGGAGACGCCGGAGTTCGACGCCCCGGCGACCACGACGAGGACGGCGTCGGGCGAGGTCATCGTCCGGATGCCGTCGCGCGCCGGGTCGGGGCCGGGGTCGACGACCGCGTCGGGGTGGTCGCGGGCCACCCGCCAGTGGCTCTTCTGCGACACCGCACCCTTGCCGGCGCGGTCGAGCTCCTCGCGGGGGACGAAGGACTGCTCGTGGAGCGCCACCGCCACGTCCCGCTTGCTCCAGCCGGCGTCGGCCAGCAGGTGGGCGTGCTCCGGGCAGAGGACGACGCAGGCGCTGACCGTCCGGTGCAGCAGCGCCCCGGTCCGCCGCAGCGTGCCGGCGACGTCCGCGACGAGCTGCTCGGCGACGTTGGTGTGCCGGGCCTCGATGTGCACGGTCGAGCGCATGGTCAGCGCGGTGACCGCGCTGACCTCAGGGGCGAGACCGCAGTCGACGTGCAGCGGCGTCCACGGCGACTCCTCCTCGTTCTCGCCGATGCACGCCGTGTACTTGGCCGGCGTGCCCTGGGTGGCCTGGTCGAGCTCGTGCGGCTCGAGCCCCAGCGCGTTGATGGCGGTCAGCCGGACGGCGCGGCCGATCGTGGCGTTGGCCCGGAAGCCGGGACCGAACAGGTTGCCGGCGCTGTTGACACCCAGCTCGCGGCGCACCGGGCCGTTGACCAGTAGGAGGGACGCCGTCCCCGTGGTGCTCTGCCAGATGCCCTTGCGGGGGTAGCCCTCCTGGTCCAGCGAGTCCCAGGCCGCGACGACCACCGGGAAGTACTCCGGGAGGCAGCCGGCCATCACCGCGTTGATCGCCGCGAGCCGCACGGTCACCGCGCGGTTGATCTGCGGCATCGCGAGGAGCACCTCGCCGGGGTCGCGGTCGACCCGGGCCAGGACGGCGGCGAGCGCCTCCTCGTCGCAGGGGACGACCGGAAGTCCGTCGGTCCACCCCTGCGCGTAGCAGTGCTCGATCGCCCGCTGGGTGTCGTTCACCCGTTCACTCCTCGACCCCGAGGAGGTCCAGCACGCGGGGCAGCATCTCCTCCACCCGCTGCCGGATGCCCTCGGCGTCCAGGCTGGCCACCGGGTGCGGGATGGAGACCCACTGGAAGCCCGGGAACCCGTAGGTCCGGGCCATCGCCTCGCCGGTGATCCCGAAGGCGTCGGTGCAGATCGAGACGGCCGGCACACCCTGCCGTTCCAGGAGGATCCCGTCGGCCACACTGGCCGCGCTGCAGGAGCCCTAGTCACCGATCGCGGTGATCGCGAAGTCGCACTCCTCGAAGATCCGCTGGGTCTGGGTGGGCTCGACCGGGGTGCCGAAGTAGGGCTTGCTGTACATCAGCACGCCCTCGAGCCCGTACCGCTCCCGCAGGACGGTGCCCAGCCCGGTGAGCAGGGCGGCGCCGTTGGGCTTGGTGTTGTCCAGCAGGCCGAGCGTCTTGCCCCGCAGGCTGGTCACCCGGGGGGCCAGCGACGTGTCCGCCGAGGCGTCGGTGCCGCCTGTCGGGTCCAGGATCGACTCCAGCTGCATGGCGGCTCCTCGAACGACACCTCGGCAAGTGGGCGGTATCCGAACACCAGTTCTCTTGTCGCACGCTGACCCTAACCAGCCGGGCCCGCGGGGTCAACGCGCACGGTGCAGGACGCCGGCCCGGTCATCGGCCGGGTGTGGGACGCGCACCACGTGGGTGACACCGAGACCCTCGACGTCCACGTCGAGCGGCTGCGGGCCATCGAGCCCGACCCGGCCGACCCCGAGCACCGGGTGACGGTGCGCGGCCTCGGCCACGAGTTCGAGCAGAAGGACCCCGTCCTCCCCACCCTTCGCAGGCTCAGGGTGGGACCCGGGACGGGGCCGCCGTCCTTCCCACCCTTCGCAGGCTCAGGGTGGGACCCGGGACGGGGCGGGGTCCTTCTACCTGGAGGAGGCCAGCGGGACCCGGGACGGGCCGCCCTCCTGGCTCCCCTCGCTCCGCTGGGGGACGCCGAGGAGGGGGGCAGGCTCGGGGCGCCGACGAGGGGCCAGGAGTCACTGCCCCCGGCCGGTCTCCTGCTGCAGCTCGTCGATCTTGCGGGAGGCGTCGGCCTTGGTGATGTCCTCGGGGACCTCCTCCCCGGCCTCGCGCGCGAGGGTGTTCAGGTAGCTCTTCTGCGCGCCGGTGGCCGGCTCGTCGCCGGTGACCCAGTCGGAGGGGTCCTTCTCCGTGGTGCGCTCGGTGTGCGGGTTGGATTCGCTCATGTGTTCGAGACTAGACCCCTGCGGGCTGCCCCGCAGGTCGAACCGGGGCCTCCCGTCGGCGGCGGGCGGCCTCCCACCGGCGGCCGGTGCGGTAGACGTGCACCGCGCCGCAGGGGCACTCGACGTGCAGGGCGATGTGGGTCGGGTGGTTGACCACCGAGCGGACGCGCCGGTCGGCGACCAGCTCGTCGGTCCTCGTCACGGGGCAGGTGACCAGCAACATGCGGCGAGCGTGCTCCCGCACCGGCCCGCCGACGAGTGGCAGGATCGACCACGACCGCAGCAGATCTGCCAAGATGCCGGCATGGCAGGCACCGACCGTCCCCTGGTCGTCAGCACCGTCGTCGCCGACGGGCTGGTGGGCAGCTTCGGCCTCGGCGTGGCCGCGGAGGTCTTCGGCTACGACCGCCGCGCCATGGGCCTGCCCCGCTTCGAGTTCGGGCTGGTCAGCGAGCAGCCGGGCGTGGTCCGCACCGACACCGGCATCCCGCTGACCGTCGAGCACGGGCTGGAGCGGCTGGTCGTCTCCGACATCGTCACGATCACCGCCTGGGAGCTGTTCGACCGCGTCCCCTCACCACAGCTGCTCGACGCGTTCCGCGCGGCACACGCCTCCGGGGCGCTGATCGTCAGCCAGTGCACCGGGGCCTTCGTGCTCGCCGCCGCCGGGCTGCTCGACGGGCAGCGGGCCACCACGCACTGGCGGTACGCCGGCGAGCTGGCCGCCCGCTACCCGGCGATCCGGGTCGACCCGATGGTGCTCTACGTGGACAACGGCCGGATCATCACCGGCGCCGGCACCGCCGCGGGGGTGGACGCCCTGCTGCACCTGGTCCGCCGCGAGTGGGGCGCGGCCGCGGCGAACGCGCTGGCCCGGGAGATGGTCGTGCCGCCGCACCGCGACGGGGGGCAGGCGCAGTTCATCGACGCGCCGGTCGCCGCCTGCGAGGACGACCGCCTCGGCGCCGTCCTGGAGTGGGCCGCGGCGCACCTGGCCGAGGAGATCACCGTCGACGTCCTCGCCCGGCGGGCGCTGATGAGCCCGCGCAGCTTCGCCCGCCGGTTCCGGGCCACCACCGGGACGACGCCGCACTCCTGGCTGCTCGGCCGGCGGCTGGCCGCCGCCGAGGCGCTGCTGGAGGGCAGCGACGCCCCGGTCGAGGAGGTCGCCCGCCTGGTCGGCTTCGGCACCGCTGCCGGGTTGCGGGAGCAGTTCACCCGGCGCCGCGGGGTCTCCCCGCGCGCCTACCGGCAGACGTTCCGGGCCGCCGCGGCGGCCCCGACGGGGGACGACGACCGGGCGGCCTGAGCAAGGACCCCGTCCTCCCCACCCTGCACAGGCTCAGGGCGCTGCGGGGATGGGGCGGGCGATCCCGACCAGGGAGTCCAGCCGGCCGGCGTTGGCCGGGGCCAGCGGGCTGCGGACCACCCGGGTGAGTGCCAGCCCGGCCCGGGCGAGGACCAGCGCGTGGGTGCGCGCGGTGAAGTGCCAGATGTGCTCGGTCGGCTTGAGCGTCCACCAGCGGGCGCCCAGCAGCCGGGCCGGTACCGAGGACACGTACGGGGTGGAGAAGAGGACGACACCGTCGTCGGCGACCAGCGCGCGCACCGTCCGCCAGAAGGCCAGCGGGTCGGGCACGTGCTCGACGGTGTCCCAGGCGCAGACGACGGCGAGACCCGGCTCCAGCGGCGCCTCCTCGAGCTGGCCGCAGAAGACGTCGAGGCCGAGGGTGTCCTGGGCGTGCTTGGCGCCGGTGCGGGAGAGCTCGACGCCGGACGTCGTCCAGCCCGCCTCGCGGGCCGCGGCGAGGAACAGGCCGTAGCCGCAGCCGACCTCCAGCAGCCGGTCACCGGCGGGCGCGCCGCCCCGGACCCGGTCGACCAGCCGCAGCCGGCCGGCGGTCCAGGTCCGCTGCAGCAGCATGGCGGGGGACAGGCGGCCCCCGGTCGTCGGGGCGCCGGGGTCGGTCGAGACCGCCGAGCCGTAGACGCCGCCCTCGAAGTACCCGGCGTCGTCGTAGATCCGCTGCAGGGCCGCAGGGCGCAGCCGGGGGCTGACGAAGACCAGCTCGCACCGCGGGCAGCGGACCACCCCGAACGGGGCGAGGTCGTGGACGAGCGTGCCCGGGACCCCGCACAGGCAGCAGACGACGTCCTCGGTGTCCTCGGCCGTCCACCGCGCGAGCTCGCTCACCCGGGCAGCCTACGAGAGGCGGTCGCCCCGCCCGACCCGCTGGCGGAGCCCGCCCCGGACGACACGGCGCCCACCGGCGGGTGGGGGGTGTGCCCGGCCCCGTCGGCGGTGCCGGGGTAGCGCACCGCCACGAGGCCGGTGACCCGCTGCCGGACGGCGGGGGAGACCAGGTCCGCCCCGCCGTCGACGTCCAGCGACTCTCCCGGGACGACGACGTAGCGGTCCGGCGCCGCCTCCGCCTGGGCCAGGAACGCCCGCCGCACCGCGTCGGCGTCGGCGTCGGCAGGCGCCGCGGTGACCGGCGAGTCGACGACGACGGTCAGGTCGGGCAGCAGCCCGCGGGTGGCCCACAGCGAGGTCCGGAAGATGCGGTCGGCGTCCAGGCCCTGGCCGGCGCCGTGGAAGGCGATCGAGGTGTCCACGTAGTGCGTGCTCACCACGACCCGGTCGTCCTCCAGCGCCGGGCGGATGACGGTCGCGACGTGCTGGGCGCGGTCGGCGGCGGCCAGCAGCGCGGCGGTGTACGCGCCGACCGGACGGCCCTCGCCGTCCGGAGGCGCCTCGGCGCCGCCGTCCGTCCCGGACGGCGGGGGGAACAGCAGGCGGCGCACCTGCCGCCCGAGCGGGGTGTCGCTGGGCTCGGCGGTGACCTCGACCCGGCAGCCCCTGTCGCGCAGCACGTCGGCCAGGGCCTCGGTGTAGCGGCGGGTGAGCTCGCGGTCGGCGCCCTCGACGACGACGAACAGCCCCACGCCGCTGGCCGAGGCCGAGAGGATGTCCGACCTGCCCCACAGCAGCCGCAGCACGTCGCGGACGCGGGTGCGCGAGCGGCCGGGAGCCACCTGGCGGGTGGCGTAGCTGCTCACCAGGAGGGCGATCAGCCCGCCGACCAGCAGGGTGAGACCCGGGCCGGTCAGGGTCAGCACCAGGTCGCCCAGGTGGACGTCGTGGGTGCCCAGCAGGCCGGCCAGCCCGGGGCCGACCGCCACGGCCAGCAGCAGGACGATGCGCACCGAGGAGACGAGGAAGGCGAAGACCCGGCCGCGCAGCCGGTCCTCCACCTCGAAGCCGATCAGCGTGTAGCCGATGATCCAGCTGACCCCGGCGAACAGACCCACCAGGAACGCCGTCCCGGTGGCCAGCACGTAGTCCCGGATCACCGACATGGCCAGCAGCGCCAGGCCGGCCAGCCCGATGGCGTGGGAGAAGACGCTGCGGCGGGGCACCGTCGGCAGGATGCGGGGGCCGACCAGCATGCCGATGGCCAGGCCCGTGAAGACCACGCCGAACAGGACCGAGTAGCCGGCGGCGCCGGCCTGCAGCGTGGCCACGTACAGCTGGGCGACGCCGATGATCAGCCCGCCGGCGCCGAACGCCCCGATGACGCCGACGTAGAGGGCGCGCATCAGCGGCTGCCCGCGCAGGAACGACACACCCTCCACGACCAACGAGAAGACGTTGCCCTGCGCATCGGCGCGGTCGGCCGGCGGACCGGGGATGAGGCCGCGGGAGAACAGGACGGTCAGCGCGCTGACCCCGAAGCTGGCGGCGTTGAAGACCAGGGCGACCACGATCGCCGTCCTCGCCTCGTCGCCGTCGACCTCGCCGAGCAGCCGGCTGCCCGTGGACAGCAGGGCGAACAGCACGGAGGCCACGGGGACGGCGCCGTAGACGCTGAACAGCGAGATCTGGTTGGCCACCGCCAGCCGCTCGCGGGGCACGATCGACACCCACAGCGCCTGCTTGGCCGGGTTGGTGAACAGCCCGACCGCCTCGACGAGGAACTGCGCGACGTAGAGCCAGGTGAGCTCGTAGGTCAGCGCGATCGACAGGTACAGCGCCAGCGCCAGCAGCTCGCCGACGACCACGGTGGTCCGCCGGTCCAGCCGATCGGCCAGCGCGCCGGCCAGCGGGCTCAGCACCAGGTCCGGCAGCAGCCGAGTGAGGATGACCCCGGAGATCGCCGCACCCTGCACCGCCACCGACTGGTCGCGGGTGAGCTGCTGGGCCATCGCGGTGGTGGCCAGCAGGCCCAGCCAGTCACCCAGGCTGGAGACGGCGATCGCGGCCCACAGCCGGCGGAAGACCGGGATGCGCACCAGCGCGAGCAAGGCGTTGTTCGGCCGCGGCTGTGCGACCCGGAACCGTTCGGTCGCCGAGGGAGGGGCCGCCGGCGCGTGCTCCTCGTCCACTGTTCCCGCCGTCCGCTCGTCGGTCCGTACCGGCCGAGCCTAGTGGCGGCGGCGCGGAACTCCGGACTCGTGCACCCCGATCGGGGGAGCGGTGTCGGGCCGTCGGAGGTGCAGGACGACGGGCTGCGGGGTGGGTCAGGGGCGATGTGGTCGCGGGCTGGCCGGGTGGGGGGCGACCATCCCCCGGTCCAGCCGGGCCTCGGTGAGCCGCCGCAGCTCCGCGTAGGCCGGGGCGCCGAGCAGGGCGGTCAGCTCGGCGGCGTAGGTCACCACCAGCGGCTCGGCGGACACGTGCGCCGCCGTCGACCCGGTGCACCACCAGTGCAGGTCGTGTCCGCCCGGACCCCAGCCGCGCCGGTCGAACTCGCCGATGCTCGACACCAGCACCGTGGTGCCGTCGGGGCGCTCGACCCGCTCCTGCTCACGACGCACCGGCAGCTGCCAGCAGACGTCGGGCTTGGTGTACAGCGGGTGCAACTCCTCCCGCAGCGCCATGCGGTGCAGCGCGCAGCCGGTGCCGCCGGGGAAGCCGGGCCGGTTGAGGAACACGCACGCGCCGTCGACCAGCCGGGTGCGCAAGGAGCGGACGCCGCCCGCCTCGGGGGCCTGTCCCTCCTCCGCCCGGTCCTCCTCCGCCTGTCCCTCCTCCGTCCGGTCCTCCTCCGTCCAGGCGCCGCGGCCGACCGGGGCCAGCTGCCAGTCCCCGTCGGCGAGGTCGGCGACGGCGGCGGTCACCCGCGCCAGGTCGTCCTCGTCGGTGAAGAACGCCCCGTGGCTGCAGCAGCCGTCGTCCGGACGGCCCTCGACGACGCCGGCGCAGCCACGGCCGAAGACGCAGCTCCAGGCCGAGGAGAGCCAGGTCAGATCGGCCCGGACGACGTGCCGCGGGTCGGCGGGGTCGGGGAACTCGATCCACTCCCGGGCGAAGTCCAGCGGCACCTCGGGCGGGACCTCGGGCCGGACACCGTGCACCCGGCCAGCGTAGGAGCCGCCGCTCCCGAGGGGACCCGCGAACCCGACACCTCACCCCCCGCAACCGGCCGGTCACCCGACGGCCAGGCAGACTCTCCCGCATGCGGCTCGGGGTGCTGGACGTCGGATCGAACACCGTCCACCTGCTCGTGGTCGACGCCCACCGGGGGGCCCACCCCACGCCCCAGCACGACGACCGCTGGCTGCTGCGCCTGGCCGAGCACGTCGGCGACGACGACCTGCTGTCCAAGGAGGGCGAGAAGGCGCTGCTCCGGGCGGTGCGCAAGGCCTGCGAGCAGGCCGAGAAGCAGGGCTGCGACGAGGTGCTGGCGCTGGTCACCTCCGCCATCCGGGAGGCGAGCAACGGCCTGGAGGTCCTCGACCGGGTGCGGCGGAAGACCGGCGTCGACCTGCAGGTCACCAGCGGCGAGGAGGAGGCCCGGCTGACCTTCCTCGCCGTCCGCCGGTGGTTCGGGTGGAGCGCCGGCCGGCTGCTGGTGCTCGACATCGGCGGCGGCTCGCTGGAGCTGGCCAGCGGCCTGGACGAGGCCCCGGACGTCGCGCTGTCCCTCCCCCTGGGCGCCGGCCGGATGACCCGCCGCCACCTGCCCCAGGCGCGGACGGGTGGCCGCCCCGACCTGGCAGCGCTCGAGGGGCTGGACCGGCACGCCGCGGACCTGCTCGGGCCCGCGGCCGAGGAGCTCGTGGGCGGAGGGACGCCGGACCTGGTCGCGGCGACCAGCAAGACCTTCCGCACCCTCGCCCGGCTGACCGGCGCCGCGCCCTACTCCGCGGGGCTGCGGGCGCCGCGGCAGCTGACCCGCGACGGGCTGGAGCAGCTCATCGGCTTCGTCGCCCGCATCGAGTCCTCGGCGCTGGCCGAGCTGCAGGGCGTCTCCCCGGACCGCGCCCACCAGGTCCCCGCCGGTGCCGTCGTGGCGCGCGCGGCGATGCGGGCCCTGGACGTACCGTCCGTCCGGATCTGCCCGTGGGCTCTGCGGGAGGGCGTCATCCTCCGGCGACTGGACCAGCTGGGGGACGAGCGATGAGCACCCCTCCCGGGGACCGGGGCGCGGGCCGCAGGGACCCGGAGACCGGTGGCCGGTCGCTGGCCGACATCCTGCGCGAGGCCGGTGTCGAGTCGCCCACCCGGGGCTGGCGCCGCCGCGGGGACGACCTCGAGGACACCGGGGTCCGCCAGCGCGGCGCCGACGGCGATCGCCCCCCCGGCCGGGTGACCGACCGGCCGGCGTTCGGACGCCGGGCCAGCGACCGGGCCGGCGACCCGTCCGCGCCGTCGACCGCGGCCATCCCCGGGCTGCGGCCCTCCCGCAAGCCCGGCGTCCCCGGTGCGGCGGCCCGGGCGGCCGCCGATGGCTCTCCGGGGGCCGCCGGCGCGTCGGCGCCAACCGGCGGCGGCGCGTCGACGCCAACCGGCGGCCGGGCGCGGACGGCCGACACCGGGCCGTCCACCGGACCCATCCCCGTCGTCCGGGCCGACGACCCGCCCCTCCTCGACGACGAGCCCCTCGGCGCCAGGGAGGGCGCGCTCGCCTGGCTGCGCTTCGGCGGCGAGCTGCTGGTCGCCCTCGCCGTCGGGGTCGGCCTCTACTTCCTGTTCACCGTGGTCTGGGAGCAGCTGCCCTACCTGGCCGTCGTGCTGGCGCCGCTGGCCGTGGCCGGGCTCGTCGCCGGGGTCGGCGCGTGGCGGCAGCGGCAGGACCGGGAACCGGCCGGCGTCCGGCTGGTCGGGGTCCTCGTCTTCGCCGCGACCCTGCTGACCATCGCGCCGGCCGCTGGCCTGCTCTCCGGCGGCTGAGACAGGACCCCCTCCTCCCCACCCCGAGCACGCCCGGGGCGGTGCCCTGGAGGGGCCACGGTTGGGACGCCGGCTCAGCTCAGCTCTGCTCGTCCTCGTCATCCGGCTCGGCGGCGAACTGTTCGACCATCGCGGCGGTGAACGCGTCGAGGTCGTCGGGCTTGCGGCTGGTCACCAGGTTGCCGTCGACGACGACCTCCTCGTCCACCCACTTCGCGCCGGCGTTGCGCAGGTCGGTCTGCAGCGACGGCCAGGAGGTCATCCGCCGGCCGCGGACGACGTCGGCCTCGGCGAGCACCCACGGCGCGTGGCAGATCGCGGCCACCGGCTTGCCCGCGTCGAAGAAGGACTTCACGAAGGCCACCGCGTCGGCGTCGGCGCGGACGAAGTCGCCGTTGATGACGCCGCCGGGCAGCACCAGCGCGGCGTAGTCGTCGGGGTCGGCGGAGCTGACCACCGCGTCGACCTGCTTCGTGTCGGCCTTGTCGATGTGGTCGTACGCGGTGATCTCACCGGCCTGCAACGACACCAGCTCCAGCTCCGCGCCGGCCTCCACGAGGGCCTGCCACGGCCGGTCGAGCTCGACCTGCTCCACCCCGTCGGTCGCGAGGACGGCCACCGTCATCCCACTGAGCTCATTCGCCATGGTCGGGCCGCTACCCCGGCCCCGGGGGCGGAACACGCCGCGCGCACTACGGTCAGCCTCGTGCGCCTGCCGTCCCCGTCCTCCGTGCGCCGCCTCCTCGGCCGGCGTCCCGGGGGGCCGGGCGCGGCCGGCCTCCGGGTCGACGACGCCGTCCAGACCGCCACCGAGCTCGTCCGGGCCGGGTTCTCCGTGGCCCTCGAGCCCGCGGCCGGGGCGGTCGACCCCGGTCGGCTGGAGGAGCTGGTGGTCCGCGTCGGGGGAACCGGCCTGGCCGCCCGCTGCGCGCTGACCGTGCCGGTGGACCGGCTGGACGCCGCGGCGGCGGCCGACGTGGCCCGCGCCGCGGCCGACGCCGGGCTGGACGTGGCGCTGGGCGGCGCGCCGCGCTCCGTCGCCGCCCTCGCCGCCCGGTCGCCCTCGGCCACGGTCGTCCTCCGCGCGGCCGACCCCGGAGCCGAGGCGCGCTGCCGTGCGCTGGCCGGGGGCCGTGTGCGGCTGGTCGGCGGCCGGGGCCCGGCCGCGGACCTGGCCTTCGTGCGCTGCCTGAACGTGCTGATGGCCGGGGCCGGACGCCCCGGTGTCGGCACGGCCGACCCGCGGCTGGTCACCATCGCCGGCGAGCGCGCCGCCTGGAACGAACGAGCCCCCGACAGCTGGGAGTACGTCATGCCGTGGAAGGTCCGCACCGAGCAGCAGTGCCGGCTGGTCGCCGGGGGGTACGGGGTGCGGGTCGCCCTGACCTGGGGCGAGGGTGCCCCGGCCGCCGTCCTGCGCCGTCCGGCGGGCCGGTCGTGACCGCCGCACGCGAGGGTGCCGGCCGCTCCGGCCTGGCCATCATCGGCGGCGGCAAGATCGGCGAGGCGTTGCTGTCCGGGCTCATCCGCCGCGCCGGCACCGAGGGCGTCGTCGTCTGCGAGCGCAGCCCCGAGCGCGCCGCAGAGGTCTCCGCCCGCCACGGCGTCCCGGTGCTGGGGCTGGCCGAGGCCGCCGCCCGCTCCCGCGTGCTGCTGCTCGCGGTCAAACCGCAGGACATCGGCACGCTGCTCGAGCTGCTGGCCGGCGAGGTCGACCCCGGGCACCTGGTCGTCTCGGTCGCCGCCGGCGTCCCGACCTCGACCATCGAGGCGGCGCTGCCCGAGGGCGTCCCCGTCGTCCGGGTCATGCCCAACACCCCCGCGCTGGTCGACGAGGGGATGAGCGTGCTGTCGGCCGGGGCGCACGCCGACGAGGCGCACCTGGACGAGGCCGAGGCGCTGCTGGCCGCGGTCGGGCGGGTCCGCCGGGTGCCGGAGGCCCAGCAGGACGCCGTCACGGCGCTGTCGGGCAGCGGTCCGGCGTACTTCTTCTACCTGGTCGAGGCGATGATCGACGCCGGCATCCTGCTGGGCCTGCCGCGCGCGCTGGCCGCGGACCTCATCGTGCAGACCGCCCTCGGCTCGGCGGTGATGCTGCGCGACTCCGGGGAGCACCCGGTACAGCTGCGCGAGGCGGTCACCAGCCCCGGCGGGACGACGATCGCCGCGATCCGGGAGCTGGAGCGCCACGGCGTCCGGGCCGCGCTGATCGCCGCGATCGAGGCCGCCCACGCCCGCTCCCTCGAGCTGGGCCGTGCCGCTCGGGACCACTGACGACTCCGGACCTCGATCATCAACGCTGCGTGATCGGATTGGCACGGAAACACGATGACTCGCCGAGGGATGTGTCGACCTGTCGTCGTGCGTACATAGTTGCCCAGGACGGACCAGTCCGCCTGTTCGTTTCTTCCATCGCTTCCGTCACGCCCGTCCCCTTACGCTCTGTGTCAGCACGTGCGTGTCCCGTAGTCGGTGGGGAAGCCGACGCCCGACTCGTGCTAGGTCCGGAGATGAAGTCATGACCATGCCCCAGCGCACCGCCGCCGCCTACGCCCGCCCGGGGATGCCCGGCCCGCGACCGGTCGCCCGGCCGGTCTCGGCCGCCATGATGGCCCGCCCCGTCGGGCCGGCCCACCCGGCCGCCATGCCGGTCGGCCGCCCGGCGGTGCCCGCCCCCCGCGCGGCCGTCACCTTCCTGACCGTGGCCGAGGTCGCCAGCATGATGCGCGTCTCGAAGATGACCGTGTACCGCCTCGTCCACGCCGGCGAGCTCTCCGCCGTCCGGGTCGGCCGCTCGTTCCGCGTCCCGGAGCGCGCCGTGGAGGACTACCTGCGCGACGCCTACACCGACATCGCCTGAAAGAGGACCCCGTCCTCCTCACCCCTCACAGGCTCGGGGTGAGCCTCTGGTCGGGGCCGCCGCCGTGAGCTTGCGAGCGGTGGGGGGCAGGGAGGGCCTCACCGAGATCGGCGATCCCGACGTCATCACCCACGGGTGGCGACGGGATCGCCGATCTCGTCGCGTCAGGGGTCCCGGACGGCTCCGCCCGTGGCGGCGTCACCGCGACGGTGCCGGGTAGGCTCGGACGCCGAGCGACACCGGGGCCGATCCGGTCCGGGTCGTCGCGCGCGAGCTGATCACCTCGCGCGGCGCCCCGGCGCGACCTCCCGGTCGCCGAGGGCCGCCGCGCCGCAACGACGTCGGGAGCACGGGCATGGGTTCGGTCATCAAGAAGCGCCGCAAGCGGATGGCGAAGAAGAAGCACCGCAAGCTGCTGAAGAAGACCCGCGTCCAGCGGCGCAACAAGAAGTGAGCTGACGCTCGTGCCACCCGCGGTCGTGCTGGTCACCGGCGTGAGCCGGTGGCTCGGGGGTGCGCTGGCGGCCGAGCTGGCTCGCGACCGCTCCATCGAGCGGGTCATCGGAGTGGACACCGTCCCCCCGTCGCCGGAGGTGCTCCGCCGGCTGGGCCGCACCGAGTTCGTGCGGGCCGACATCCGCAACCCGCTGATCGGCAAGGTCATCGCGACGGCCTCGGTCGACACGGTCGTGCACATGAACATCAGCTCCACGCCCGCGGGGTCCGGTGGGCGGGGGCCGATGAAGGAGCTCAACGTCATCGGGACGATGCAGCTGCTGGCCGCCTGCCAGCGGACGCCCTCGGTGCGCCGGTTCGTGCTCAAGTCGACCAGCGCGGTCTACGGTGCCTCCTCCCGCGACCCCGCGGTCTTCACCGAGGCGATGCAGGCGCGGCGGGTGCCCTCCGGCGGGTTCGCCAAGGACAGCCTGGACATCGAGGGCTACGTCCGTTCCTTCGCCCGCCGCCGGCCGGACGTCGGGGTGGCGGCGCTGCGGTTCACCAACTTCATCGGCCCGCGCATCGACTCGCTGCTCACGCACTTCCTGCGCATGCCGCTGGTGCCCACGGCCCTGGGCTACGACGCCCGCGTGCAGCTGCTGCACGAGGACGACGCCCTCGCCGTGCTCACCCGGGCCACCACCGGCGACTTCGCCGGCACCGTCAACGTCGGCGGGGAGGGCACGTTGCTGCTGTCCCAGGTCATCCGCCGGCTCGGCCGGCTGCAGGTGCCGCTGCCCTCGCCCGCGCTGGGCTCGCTGGGCCGCGTCACCCGCCGGTTCGGGTACGTCGACTACTCCCCGGAGCAGATGCGCTTCCTCAACTTCGGCCGGGTGGTGGACACCACCGTGCTCCGCGAGGAGTTCGGCTACACCCCGCGCTACACGACCGAGCAGGCGCTCGACGACTACGCGCGCGCCATCCCACCGGTGCTCTCGCCGGACCTCGTCCGCGGCGTGACCTCGCGGGCGCAGGAGCTGGTGGCGCGGGTGGGGGCCACCGCGGACACGGTGGGGCAGCGGCTGCGGCCCGCTCCGCCGTCCCCCGGGCTGCGGGCGGTGCGCGATGCCTGAGGCCCGCATCATCCCGCTGCGGCCCGAGGACGACGAGCCGCGCGTCCCGCCGCCGTCGTCGTCCTCCTGGGAGGAGCAGGTCGCCGGCGGGCTGGACTTCCTCCGCCGGCGGCTGACCGGGGAGTACGCGACCGACGAGTTCGGGTTCGACCCCGACCTCACCGACCACGTGGCGCTCCCGCTGCTGCGCCCGCTGTTCAACCGCTGGTTCCGGGTGGAGACCCACGGCGTGGAGAACGTGCCGGACACCGGCGGCGCGCTGCTCGTGGCCAACCACTCGGGCACGCTGCCGGTCGACGCGATGATGGCGACGGTGGCGCTGCACGACGACCACCCGGCTCGCCGACGGCTGCGGCTGCTCGGCGCCGATCTGGTCTTCGACCTGCCGGTCGTCGGTTCGACCGCTCGCAAGCTCGGCTCGACGCTGGCCTGCAACGAGGACGCCGAGCGCCTGCTCACCGGGGGTGAGCTGGTCGGCGTCTTCCCCGAGGGCTTCAAGGGCATCGGCAAGCCGTTCCGGGAGCGGTACACCCTGCAGCGGTTCGGCCGCGGCGGTTTCGTCACGGCGGCGCTGCGCACCGGGGCGCCGATCGTCCCGTGCGCCATCGTCGGGGCCGAGGAGATCTACCCGATGATCGGCAACCTCAAGACCGTCGCCCGCCTGTTCAACCTGCCGTACTTCCCGGTGACGCCGACCTTCCCGGCGCTCGGTCCGCTCGGCCTGGTGCCGCTGCCGTCGAAGTGGCTGATCGCGTTCGGCGAGCCCATCGAGACGGCGTCCTACGGCCCGGGCGCCGCGGAGGACCCGATGCTGGTGTTCAACCTCACCGACCAGGTGCGCGAGACCATCCAGCAGTCGATCTACCAGCTGCTGCTGCAGCGCAGGTCCGTCTTCGGCTGAGACGATGACATCGTCGGCCTACCGGCCGACACCGCGGCCACGTGCCGTCCCCCAGCGACGTGAAGCCTCCCCGGCCGCTCGTCGGGGACCCTGCGGGCCCCACTCCTCCCGACCACCGCGGCCACGTGCCGTCCCCCAGCGACGTGAAGCCTCCCCGGCCGCTCGTCGGGGACCCTGCGGGCCCCACTCCTCCCGACCACCGCGGCCACGTGCCGTCCCCCAGCGACGTGAAGCCTCCCCGGCCGCTCGTCGG
>NZ_QOHF01000014.1 GCF_003319115.1 Geodermatophilus sp. TF02-6
CCGTCTCGCAGATCTCACGCTGGACATCAACGGTGTCGAGCGAGCAGGGCGATGACGAGGCGGCACCTCGGGCGCATCACCGACCCAACCAAGATCGGTGACGGATGGATGGTGCACCAGTGAGCACGGACGGATCCGGTCGCCCGACCGTGTCCCCGGGCGGGTCCGGTCGCCCGGCCGTCTTCCTCGTCGACGACCACGCGATGGTCCGGACCGGCGTGCGGACCGAGCTCGGCGACGCGGTCACCGTCGTCGGGGAGGCCGCCGATGTCGCCGGCGCCGTCGAGGGCATCCGCGCCGCCGTGCCCGACGTCGTCCTGCTCGACGTGCACCTGCCCGGCGGCGGGGGCCGTGCCGTGCTCGAGGAGCTGCGGGCCGAGCTGCCGTCGGTGCGCTGGCTGGCGCTGTCGGTGTCCGACGCCGCCGAGGACGTCATCGCCGTGATCCGGGCCGGCGCCCGCGGCTACGTCACCAAGACCATCTCCGGGCCGGACCTGCGCGACGCCGTCCGGAGGGTGGCCGACGGCGACGTGGTGTTCAGCCCGCGGCTGGCCGGGTTCGTGCTCGACGCGTTCGCCGCCTCGTCGTCCCCCGCGCCCGAGGACCCGGCCACCGACCCCGGCCTGGACCTGCTCAGCGCCCGCGAGCGCGAGGTCATGCAGCTCCTGGCCCGCGGCTACACCTACCGGGAGATCGGCTCGCGGCTGTTCATCTCGGTGAAGACGGTCGAGTCGCACGCGTCGAACGTGCTGCGCAAGCTGCAGCTGTCCAACCGCAACGAGCTCACCCGCTGGGCGGCCACCAACCGCCTGCTGTGAGCGGGCGAGACCTGCCCGGGCCGATCTCGTGGGCTGGTCGTCGAGCACGGTGATGCGGACGGCGGGGTACCGGGGGCGACCCGCGCGAACTCCTCGACCGGCGCCCCCGGTGTGACCGGGCTGTGTGCCCGGGCTCCGGGAGCGCGCTCGGGGTGGTCCGGAGGACGGGGGCGCGAGGCCCGGGTCGGCCGGTGTCCGCGGTACAGCCAGCAGGGCTCCCCACGCTCGTGCTGCCGGAGTCCCGTGCGGTGGTCGTCGTCCGGGAGCCGCCTGGTGCGCCGGGGTCTGGGCTCGGCTCAGGCCGTGTGCACGACCTGGAAGGCCTCGGCCAGCCGACCGTCGGGGAGGCCGAACCGGCGGGCGGTCTGCCGCATCCAGCCGCCGACGAAGCCCTCGAGGTCGGGCATGTGGCTGACCTGGGTGACGTGGCTCTTGAGCGCGGCGAACTTCAGCTCGATGACGTCGGTGACGTCGACGGCGTGGTCCGCGCGGGGGCTGGCGCCCAGCCACACCTCGGACACCGTCCAGGCATCCAGGCCCTCCTCGGCGAGCAGCTCGGGGAAGGCGAACCGGTTGCGGGCGTCGGGGTAGACCGCCCGCAGCGTCGACTCGCCGACGGTCATGTGGTCGGGGTGGCTGGCCCCGATCCGGTCCCACCACCTCTCGGGCGAGCTGGTCAGCACCCGCTGCGGCCGCACCTGCCGGATCACCCGGCTGATGTCGCGGCGCAGGTCGAGGGTCAGCTCCAGCCGGCCGTCGGGGTAGCCGAGGAAGCGGACGTCCTCGACCCCCACGGCCCCGGCCGCCGCCTGCTGCTCGGCGCGGCGCAGCGGCCCCATCCGCTCGCGCGGCGTCTCGTCGAAGCCGCCGGCGTCGCCGTCGGTGACGATGAGGTAGGTGACCTCGGTGCCGGCCGCGGCCCAGGTGGCCACGGTGCCGGCGCTGCCGAAGTCGACGTCGTCGGGGTGGGCGAGCACGCAGAGGGCCCGCTCGACGTACTCGGCGGGCGTGCGAGGCTGCGGGGAGGTCACCCGGCGGAGCCTAGGCGCCGGACGTGACATCCGGTGGCCGGGCCTCAGAGCCGGCCGCGGCCCTGGCGCAGCAGCATCATGCCGAGGGCGGCGCCGTCCCGGCCGAGAGCGGTCTGGAAGCGGGTGAGCACCTGCTGCTCGCGGGCCAGCGAGAGCCGGGTGCCGCCGGCGGCCCGGCGCAGCTCGCCGATCTGCTGGGACACGGCCAGCCGGTGCTGCACCAGCCGGATGATCTCGGCGTCGCAGGCGTCGATCTCCTCGCGGAGCTCGGCGATGCGTTCGTCGGCGGGCGCGGCGGGGGTGTCGATCGTGGCGGTCATCGCGGGGTCCCTCCGGGGCGGGCTGTCGGGCCGTCGGACCCCGGAACGAGGAACGCCCCGGGCTCCTCGGGCCCGGGGCGTCGGTTTGCGGCGGATGCTCAGCCAGCGAGAACGGACACCGGGACCCGGTGGCCGTAGTAAAAGCTGGAGGCGGTGAGCACGGCATGCAGTCTGCCACAGCCGTGGTCGTGCGCGCGACCACCCAGCCGATGGACTCAACCGCCGGGGGCGCGGGGCAGGGGCGGGGTCACCCGACCGAACTACAGTGATGTCGTCATGAACCCACCCCACGAAAACGCTCCGCTGGCGCTCCACGTTTCCGCGGGGACCCCGGGATGAGCGTCCAGCAGGCCCTCCCCGGTACCGCCGCGCTCCAGCGCTCCGCCTCCGGCCAGGGGGGGCGGGAGCTGGACCGGATGCTCGCCGGTCTCAACGGGCCCCAGCGTCAGGCCGTCGTCCACGAGGGCGGGCCGCTGCTCATCGTGGCCGGGGCCGGCTCGGGCAAGACCCGGGTGCTCGCCCACCGCATCGCCTACCTGCTCGGCGCCCGCGGTGTGCAGCCGGGCGAGGTGCTGGCGATCACCTTCACCAACAAGGCCGCCGGGGAGATGAAGGAGCGGGTGGCCGCGCTCGTGGGCCCGCGTGCCCGGGCCATGTGGGTGTCGACGTTCCACTCGATGTGCGTGCGCATCCTGCGCGCTCAAGCCGCCGAGCTCGGCCTGAAGTCGTCGTTCACGATCTACGACCAGGGCGACTCGGTGCGGCTGATGACGATGGTGGCCCGCGACCTGGACCTCGACGCCAAGCGCTACCCGGGCCGCAGCCTCGCCGCGCAGGTGTCGAACCTGAAGAACGAGCTGGTCGACGAGGAGAGCTTCACGCCGCAGACGGCGCCGGAGAAGGTGCTCGCGGAGGCGTACCGGCTCTACCAGCAGCGGCTGCGCGAGGCGCACGCGCTGGACTTCGACGACCTGATCATGACCACGGTGCACCTGCTGCAGGCGTTCCCGGACGTCGCCGAGCACTACCGCCGCCGGTTCCGACACGTGCTGGTCGACGAGTACCAGGACACCAACCACGCGCAGTACGTGCTGGTCCGCGAACTGGTCGGCACCGGGGAGGGCGGCGTGCCCCCGGCCGAGCTGTGCGTGGTGGGCGACGCCGACCAGTCGATCTACGCCTTCCGCGGCGCGACCATCCGCAACATCGACGAGTTCGAGCGGGACTACCCCGAGGCGACGACGATCCTGCTGGAGCAGAACTACCGCTCCACCCAGCGGATCCTCCGGGCGGCCAACCAGGTCATCGCCAAGAACACCGGCCGCCGTCCGAAGAACCTGTGGACCGACGCCGGCGACGGCGAGCTGATCTGCGGCTACGTCGCCGAGAACGAGCACGACGAGGCTGCCTGGGTCGCCGAGCAGATCGACGAGCTGGTCGACGAGGGAAAGGCGCAACCCAAGGACATCGCCGTCTTCTACCGCACCAACAACGCCTCCCGGGTGTTCGAGGAGGTGTTCATCCGCGTCGGCATGCCCTACAAGGTGGTCGGCGGGGTGCGCTTCTACGAGCGCAAGGAGGTCCGCGACGCGCTGGCCTACCTCAAGGTGGTGGCCAACCCGGCCGACGTGGTCAGCCTGCGCCGGGTGATCAACACGCCGAAGCGGGGCATCGGCGAGCGCGCCGAGGCCTGCGTGGAGACCTTCGCCGAGCGGGAGCGGATCGCGTTCGCCTCCGCCCTGCGCCGCTGCTCGGAGATCGACTCGCTGGCCCCCCGTTCGAGAAAGGCCGCACTCGACTTCGTCTCCCTGCTCGAGGAGTTCGAGCAGCTGGTGGAGACCGGCTCGGGCCCGGCGGCGCTGCTGGAGAGCATTCTCGACCGGACCGGTTACCTGGCGGAGCTGCAGGCGAGCACCGACCCGCAGGACGAGGGCCGGGTCGACAACCTCAACGAGCTGATCTCCGTGGCCGCCGAGTTCGAGGCGGCCAACCCCGGGGGCTCGGTCCCCGACTTCCTCGAGCAGGTGTCGCTGGTCGCTGATGCCGACCAGGTGCCTGGTGGGGTGGTGGGGTCGGGTGACGACATGGCTGGGGACGAGGCGGGCGTGGTCACCCTGATGACCCTGCACACCGCCAAGGGCCTGGAGTTCCCGGTCGTCTTCCTCACCGGCCTGGAGGACGGCGTCTTCCCGCACCTGCGCGCGCTCGGTGACCCGCGGGAGCTGGAGGAGGAGCGCAGGCTGGCCTACGTCGGCATCACCCGGGCGCAGAAGCGGCTGTTCGTCTCCCGCGCCACGGTGCGCACCAGCTGGGGGCAGCCGGCCTACAACCCGCCGTCCCGCTTCCTCGACGAGCTCCCCGGTGACACCGTGCACTGGGCGGGCAAGGAGCCCACGCCGGCGCCGAGCACGTACTCCTCGGCGCAGTCGCGGGTGGCGGCCACGGGGCTGTCCACCGGCGGGCTGCGCGGCGGCGCCGGCAACCGCCCGGTCATCTCCGTCGAGGTCGGCGATCGGGTCAGCCACGACGCGTTCGGGCTGGGCACCGTCGTCGAGGTCAACGGGGTCGGCGACAAGGCCCAGGCGACGGTCGACTTCGGCTCCGGTGGCACCAAGCGCCTCGTCCTGCGCTACGCGCCCTTGGTGAAGCTCTGAACCACTGAGCCGAGGTCGCCCAGCGTCGTGATCCGGCACGGCTCGTCGTGCGGGCCTGCGGGTCAGATGGAGACGCCGCGTTCGGCGAGGAACTCCTCGGGGTCGATCGGCTTGCCGGTCATGCCGCTGCGGTGGATCTCGTAGTGCAGGTGCGGCCCGGTCGACTGGCCCTCGCTGCCGACCTTCGCGATCGGGTCGCCGGCGTGCACGATGTCCCCGGCGGCCACGGAGTAGTAGCGCATGTGCCCGTAGACGTGCACGTTGCCGTCGGCGTCCTGGATGTAGACGGCGTTGCCGTACCCGGAGGCCCGGCCGGCCCGGATGACCACGCCGTCGGTGGCCGCCACGATCGGGGTGCCGAGCGGCGCGGCGAGGTCGATGCCGTAGTGCATGGAGCCCCAGCGCATGCAGAAGCAGGTGGTCAGCCGGCCCTGGGCTGGCAGCACGGTCTTCGGCTCCCGTGCGGCGCGGGAGGCGGCGAGCACGTCGAGGCGGGCCTGGGCCTCGGCCTCGGTGATGCCCCGGCGCACGCCGGCGTCCTCCACGTCGCCGGTCAGGCCGATGTCGGAGGCGGCCCCCAGGCCGTAGTCGGCGGCGCTGACCGAGCCTGCCGCGGGTCCGGAGCCCAGCAGGCCGGGCAGAGCGGCGACCACGGCCCCGGCGACCAGTGCGGCCAGCCACAGCGGTCCGCGCCGGCCCGGTGGCCGGGGGAGGGCGCGGCGCCGGGGGGCCGGGCGGTCCTCGGCCGCGGGGGCGCCGGGATCCCGGACGGGGGCGTCGTGGGCGCTCCGGGCAGGGACGGCGTCGGTGGCCGGCTCGCGGTCGGTCCTCGGTCGCTCCAGCAGCGCGGGCCCGGTCGAGCGAGTCACGGAGCACCTTCTTCGTGAGCGACCCTCCGAGCGGACGCCGCGAGGGCGGTCCGTCGGGGGAGCGACGGCGGTGGAGGCGTCCGGGTGGACGCCCGCCGGCTGGTACCGGCGCCGTGATCGGACCGTAACGATCAGTCAGGTCGCCGTCCGCCCCGGACACCCCCGTGTCGCCGTGTCTGCAAGAGGTGGGACGGATGGGACGACTGGGGAGGTCCTCGAGCTCAGGCGACGGCGGCGGGCGCCGGGACCGGGGTGGCGGGCGTCCGGTGGCCGGCGAGGGTCGCGGCGATCTCGTCGACCACGCCCCGGTGGAAGGGCAGCGACATGTGGCCCACCCCGCGGACCAGCACGTTGCGGGTGCGCAGGTCGGCGTGGTCGCAGCGGGCGGCGTTGGTCGGGAGCACGACCTGGTCGAGGTCGCTGTAGATGGCGGTCACCGGGGTGCGGATGCCCGGCGCCGGCCCGGCCAGCTCCCGCAGCACCGTCGACCCGGGCCGCAGCTGGCGCACCAGCGGGGTGGGCAGCAGGTGGGCCAGCACCGAGCCCTGGTGCGGCGTCCCCAGGGTCACCAGCGACTCCACGCGCGCATCGCCCTCCTGGCGTTGCACGTGGTAGCGGGCGATGAGGCCGCCGAGGCTGTGGCCCACCACGTGCACCCGCTCGTGGCCGGTCTGCTCGCAGACACGCTGCAGGTGATCGCCGAGGTCGCGCGCCCCGCGGGCGATCTCGGCCAGCAGGGGGCTGTAGTTCCAGGAGCACACGTGGGCGAAGCCGCGGCGGCGCAGGCTGCGGCGCATCACCGCGAAGATCGAGTGGTTGTCCACCAGGCCGTGCACGAGGACGACGGGGATGCGGGCGGCCAGCGGGTCGGCGGCGAACAGCGCCCGGACCTCCGGCGGCTGCTCGCCGGGCCGGCAGCGCGGGTCGAGGCGCAGCGGCTCGGTGCGCGTGCCGAGGGGGTACATGAGCACGTGGGCCCCGACGAGAGCCAGTTCGGTGATCCCCCCGGTCAGCGTCGCGCGGGTCATCAGCGAGCGCACCGCGCCCCGTGGCGCTCCCGTCCGGCCGGCGCCGGTGTGCGACGCTGGGCCGGACTCCGGGTCGCTGAGTGGACGCATCGTGCCTCCCGGTTCGTGACCGCCGGTGCAGCCCTGGTCCGACCGTCCACCGGCTGTCAGGGACCTCCCAGGGGTGCCCCGGTTGACCGAACCGTAATGCCGTCGTGTGGTGGGCGTCACACAGGCTCGGGGTCCGGAGCCGATTCGAGGCCGGACCGTGACCTGTTCGACGAAGGGGGACCCGTGGCCGCCCGCGATGGCTCCACCCGCGACCGCGGCACCCCCCCCCGGGCACGCCGCCTCCGCGCAGGGTGCGGTGCGCACCTCGACCGCCCGCCGGAGTGCCGTCCGGCGCCTCTGCCCGCGCCGGCACCCGCCGGGCCGGTCGACGGGCTCGTGGTCGGCGCGGCGCCCCGGACCGCCCGGCTGACCGGCGTGCTGCTCGTCCTCGCCGGCCTGGCCGGTGCTGTCGGCGTCTTCCCGACCCACCTCGTCGTGGGCGGCGCAGCCGGCCGCTGAGGGGCGCGCTGTGACGCCGTGCACCCCGCCACGCCGGTGCGGCGACCCGGTCTCGCGGGGGATACGGTGCCTGTTCGTGGATCTCTTCGAGTACCAGGCCCGTGACCTGTTGGCCTCGCACGGAGTGCCGGTGCTGCCCGGCGGCGTCGCCGAGACGCCCGAGCAGGCCGAGGCGATCGCACGGGAGATCGCCGCGCCCGTCGTCGTCAAGGCGCAGGTCAAGACCGGTGGCCGCGGCAAGGCCGGCGGCGTGAAGCTGGCCGCCGACGCTGACGAGGCCCGCGCCCGGGCGCAGGACATCCTCGGCCTGGACATCAAGGGCCACACCACCCACCGCGTGATGGTCGCCCAGGCCAGCGACATCGCCGAGGAGTACTACTTCTCCTACCTGCTCGACCGCGCCAACCGCACCTTCCTGGCCATGGCCAGCGTCGAGGGCGGCATGGAGATCGAGGAGATCGCGGTCAGCAAGCCCGAGGCGCTGGCCCGCATCCCCGTCGACGCCACCGTCGGCGTCGACAGCGAAAAGGCAGCGGCCATCGTCGACGCCGCCGGCTTCCCCGCCGAGGTCCGCGACCAGGTCATCGCCGTCGCCGTCCAGCTGTGGGACGTCTTCAGCGGGGAGGACGCCACCCTCGTCGAGGTCAACCCGCTGGCCAAGGCGCCCGACGGCACGGTGCTCGCCCTCGACGCCAAGGTGACCCTCGACGACAACGCCCGCTTCCGGCACCCGGAGCACGCGGCGCTGGAGGACACCGCGTCGACCGACCCGCTCGAGGCCGCCGCCAAGGAGAAGGACCTCAACTACGTCAAGCTCGACGGCGAGGTCGGCGTCATCGGCAACGGCGCCGGCCTGGTCATGAGCACCCTGGACGTCGTCGCCTACGCCGGCGAGGAGTTCGGCGGGGTCCGCCCGGCCAACTTCCTCGACATCGGCGGTGGCGCCTCGGCCGAGGTGATGGCCAACGGGCTGCAGATCATCCTGTCCGACCCGGCCGTGAAGAGCGTGTTCGTCAACGTCTTCGGCGGCATCACCGCCTGCGACGCCGTCGCCAACGGCATCGTGGCCGCGCTGCAGCTGCTCGGGGACGCGGCGACCAAGCCGCTGGTCGTCCGGCTCGACGGCAACAACGTCGAGGAGGGCCGGCGGATCCTCGCCGAGGCCGGCCACCCGCTGGTCACCCTGGTCGACACGATGGACGGCGCCGCCCGCCGGGCCGCCGAGCTCGCCGCCGCCTGACAGAAGGACCCCCTTCCTCCCCACCACTCGCAAGCTCGCGGCGGGCCCCTGGAAGGGGGCCTCAGCTTCCATTCCTGAGAACAGGACTCCCGATATGTCGATCTTCCTCAACGAGAACAGCAAGGTCATCGTCCAGGGCATGACCGGGTCCGAGGGGCGCAAGCACACCCAGCGCATGCTCGCCTCCGGGACGGCGATCGTCGGTGGCGTCAACCCGCGCAAGGCGGGTCAGAGCGTCGACTTCGAGGGCGCCAGCGTCCCGGTCTTCGGCGGCGTCGCGGAGGCGATGAAGGAGACCGGGGCCGACGTCACGGTCGTCTTCGTGCCGCCGGCCGGTGCCAAGGACGCCGTCATCGAGGCCGTCGACGCCCAGATCGGGCTGGCCGTCGTCATCACCGAGGGCATCCCGGTGCACGACTCCACCTACTCCTGGGCGCACGCCCAGGGCGGTTCGACCCGGATCATCGGCCCCAACTGCCCCGGCCTGATCAGCCCCGAGCGGTCCAACGCCGGCATCATCCCGGCCGACATCACCAAGGCCGGCCGGATCGGGCTGGTCAGCAAGTCCGGCACGCTGACCTACCAGATGATGTACGAGCTGCGCGACATCGGTTTCTCCACCTGCGTGGGCATCGGCGGGGACCCGGTCATCGGCACCACGCACATCGACTGCCTGCAGGCCTTCCAGGACGACCCGGAGACCGAGGCGATCGTCATGATCGGCGAGATCGGTGGGGACGCCGAGGAGCGGGCCGCCGACTTCATCCGGGCCAGCGTGACCAAACCGGTCGTCGGCTACGTCGCCGGGTTCACCGCGCCCGAGGGCAAGACCATGGGCCACGCCGGCGCGATCGTCTCCGGCTCGGCCGGCACCGCGCAGGCGAAGAAGGAGGCCCTCGAGGCCGCCGGCGTCCGGGTGGGGAAGACCCCGTCGGAGACCGCCCGGCTCATGCGCGACATCGTCGGCGCCTGAGCATCGTCGGCGCCTGAGCGGACGGTCGCGCCAGGGACCGTCCGCACCGGCGGCCAACCCGCTGGGCGCGTGCTCCGACGATCTCGGGCACGGCTTGCGAGAGTGGAGCCGTGGTCTCCCTGCTCGCCCGCCTGAGCCTGCCCGGGCAGCGGGACCCGGCTGCCCGCCCGCGCCGGTACGCCCCCGTGCTGGCCGCCGCGGGCGCGGTCGCGGTCTCGGTGCTCGGACTGCTCGGGCTGGGGCTCGCGCTGGTCGTCGTGCAGACCCTCGACCCCGCCGGCGGGCTGCCGGTCGGCGGGTCGGCCCGGCTGGCGGGCCGGTTGTGGCTGCTGGCCCAGGGTGGCGGCCTGACCCTCGGCTCGGGGCCGCTCGTGCTGGCCCCGCTGGTGCTGACCCTCGCCGTCACCTGGGGGCTGTCCACCGTCGGCCGCGGCGTCGTCCGGGTGTGCGACGTGACCGGTCGCCGCGCCTCGGCCGCCGTCCTCGCCGGCGTGGCGGGCACGCACACGCTCGGCTCGGTGCTGCTGGCCCTCGCCGTCGACGCGCCGGGGGCCCGCGTCGACCTGCTGCGGACCGCGGTCGGCAGCGCGGTCGTCGGCCTGCTCGCCGCCGGGTGGGGGACGGCGCGCGAGTCCGGCCTCCTCGACCTGGCGCTCGATCGCCTCCCCCCGCCGGTCCGGCCGCTCCTGCGCGGCGTGCTGGCCGGGTTCCTGACCGCCCTGGCCCTGGGGCTGGCCGTGGTCGCCGTCGCGCTCGCCGCCGACGCCCGCGGCTACGCAGCGCTGTCCGGCGCCCTCGGCGGGGCCGCCGCCGGCGCGGTCGGGCTGCTCGCGCTCTGCGTCCTGCTGCTGCCCAACGCGGCGGCCGCGGCGCTCGGGCTGGCCGCCGGCCCGGGGTTCGCCGTCGGCAGCGGCACGTACGTCTCGGTGCACGGCGTCACCCTCGGGGCCGTCCCGGCCCTGCCGCTGCTGGCCGCGCTGCCCGACACCCAGGCGGTCCCGCTGCTGGCCTTCGCGTCGCAGGTGGTGCCGGCGCTCGCCGGCCTGGTCGCGGGCGCGGCCCTCGGCCGCCGGCTGGGCGACACCGACGGCGGCTCGGTCGTCGCCGCCCTGTGGGGCGTGCTGGCCGGCGTCCTGCTGGGGATCGCCTGCGGCGTCCTCACCTGGGTCGCCGGCGGTTCGCTGGGGGACGGCGAGCTCGCGCGGATCGGGGCGCCGCCCGTGGCGACCGGCCTGGTGGTCGCCGCCCAGGCCGGTGTCGCCGCGGCCGTGAGCGCCGCGGTGACCCGCTGGCGGTCCTTCGGCTGAACGGCCCGTCCGGAGGCTCGCGCCGAGCGGGTCACGTGCTGGAACGGCCCTCCTGCAGGGTCCCGCCGCCGGCCCCGTCCAGAGGCTCAGGCCCCTTGCAGGGGCCCGCCGCGAGCCTGCGAGCGGTGGGGCGAGGGGTCCTTCTCCGAGGGATGAGGAGGACGGGGTCCTCCGACGGTGGGGGGAACGGGGTCCTCATAGGATCGCGGACGTGCCCGCACCCGAGCCGATCCCGCGGGCGCGGGTCGTCGTCCTGCTGTCCGGGACGGGCTCGCTGAGCGCGGCGCTGCTCGAGGCGACCGACGACCCGACCTACCCGGCCACGGTCGTGGCGGTGGGCAGCGACCGGGACGCTCCCGGGCTCGAGCACGCCCGGCGCCGCGGGATCCCCACCTTCGTCCGCCGGCTGCGCGACGCCGCCGACCGCGCGGCCTGGGACCGCGCGCTGGTGGCCGCGATCGCCGAGCACCGGCCCGAGCTGGTGGTCTCCGCCGGCTTCCTGAAGATCGTCGGCCCGGCCGTCCTCGACGCGTTCGGCGGGCGGCTGGTCAACACCCATCCCGCGCTGCTGCCGGCCTTCCCCGGTGCGTACGCCGTCCGGGACGCCCTGGCCGCGGGGGTCGAGGTCACCGGCAGCACCGTGCACTGGGTGGACGCCGGCGTCGACACCGGCCCGGTGATCGCCCAGCGGGAGGTGCCGGTCCTGCCCGGGGACGACGAGGCGCGGCTGCACGAACGGATCAAGGTCGTGGAGCGCGAGCTCCTGGTGGAGGCGGTGGCGGAGCTGGCCGCCCAGATGACGAGGGAGACGTCCCGATGAGCGACCGCACCCCGATCCGCCGCGCGCTGCTGGGTGTCTACGACAAGACCGGCATCGAGGAGCTGGCCCGCGGGCTGGCCGACGCCGGAGTGGAGCTGGTCAGCACCGGCGCGACCGCCCGCCGGATCGCCGACGCCGGTGTTTCCGTGACCCCCGTCGAGCAGGTCACCGGGTTTCCCGAGTGCCTCGACGGTCGGGTGAAGACGCTGCACCCGGCGGTGCACGCCGGCATCCTCGCCGACCGCCGGCTCCCTGCGCACGTGCGGCAGCTCGAGGAGCTCGGCATCGCTCCGTTCGACCTGGTCGTGGTCAACCTCTACCCGTTCCCCGAGACGGTGGCCTCCGGGGCGGCCCCGGACGAGTGCGTCGAGCAGATCGACATCGGCGGCCCGGCGATGGTGCGGGCCGCCGCCAAGAACCACCCGTCGGTGGCCGTCGTCGTCGACCCGGCCTGCTACGGCGACGTCCTGGCCGCGGTCGCCGCCGGCGGCTTCACCCTGGCCGAGCGGCAGCGGCTGGCCGCCGCGGCGTTCCGGCACACCGCCACCTATGACACCGCCGTCGCCTCGTGGCTGGGCAACGTGGTCGCCCCGGACGACGACTCCGGTTTCCCGACCTGGGTCGGCGCCAGCTGGGAGCGCGCCGACGTGCTGCGCTACGGCGAGAACCCGCACCAGCGGGCCGCGCTCTACCGCAGCGGGCGGCCCGGCCTGGCGCACGCCGAGCAGCTGCACGGCAAGCAGATGTCCTACAACAACTTCGTCGACACCGACGCCGCCTGGCGGGCCGCTCACGACCACGCCGACCCCTGCGTGGCGATCATCAAGCACGCCAACCCGTGCGGCATCGCCGTCGGCACCGACATCGCCGCGGCGCACCGCAAGGCGCACGCCTGCGACCCGGTCTCCGCCTTCGGCGGGGTGATCGCCGCCAACCGCGAGGTGGACCTGGCCATGGCCGAGCAGGTCGCCGAGGTCTTCACCGAGGTGGTCGCCGCGCCGTCGTTCACCGAGGACGCGCTGCGGGTGCTCACCGCGAAGAAGAGCGTCCGGCTGCTGCACCTGCCCGACGCCGGCCGCCCGGCCACCGAGCTGCGGCAGGTCAGCGGCGGGCTGCTGGTGCAGACCGCCGACCGGATCGACGCCCCCGGCGACGACCCCACCACCTGGACCCTGGCCACCGGGCAGCCGCTGGACGCCGCCGGGCTCGACGACCTGGTCTTCGCCTGGCGCAGCGTCCGGGCCGTGCGCAGCAACGCGATCGTGCTGGCGCGCGACCTGGCCACCGTGGGGGTCGGCATGGGTCAGGTGAACCGGGTGGACGCAGCGAGGCTGGCCGTCGCCCGGGCGGGGGAGCGGGCCGCCGGGTCGGTCGCCGCCTCCGACGCGTTCTTCCCGTTCGCCGACGGGCTGCAGGCGCTGCTCGACGCCGGGGTGCGGGCGGTCGTGCAGCCGGGCGGCTCGGTGCGGGACGAGGAGGTCGTCGCCGCGGCGGCCGCGGCCGGCGTCCCGGTCTACCTGACCGGCACCCGCCACTTCGCCCACTGATGGAGGACCCCCTCGCCCCCCGCCACTCGCACGCTCGCGGCGGGCCCCTGCGAGGGGGCCGCGTGCCCCCCAGCACGGGGCCCCCTCACAGGGGCCGGCCGCACGTCCGCCCCCCCGAGCCCGGTGCCGAGGTCGAGGGCGGAGACTTCGCCCGGGTGGACTGGTGGGGCGGCGAGCTGGACGGGGTGACCTTCACCCGCTGCCGGTTCGACGACGCCGCGCTGGAGGAGCTGGTCACCCGACGGTGCGTCTTCGACTCCTGCGTGCTCACCGGGGTGCGCATGGCCGGGGCGCAGCACCTTGGGTCGGCGTTCCTGTCCTGCCGGTTCGACCGCGCCCGGCTGTTCGACGTCACGTGGCAGGGCTGCAAGCTGACCGGGTCGCAGTTCCCCGGCGTGGAGCTCAAGCACGCCACCCCGACCGAGTGCGACTGGTCGTGGACCTCCCTGCGCGGTGCAGACCTCTCCGGCCTGGACCTCTCCGGTCAGCGGTTCCGGGAGGCCGACCTCACCGACGCCGACCTGCGCGAGTGCGACCTCACCGGCGCCGACCTCGACCGCACCCGGCTCCAGGGCGTGCAGCTGCGGGGCGCGGACCTGCGCGGCGCGTCGACCGACGCCGTCGACTGGCGGGAGTTCGCGCTGACCGGCGTCCGGCTGGACCTGGCACAGGCGGTCCAGGTCGCCCGCGCCCACGGCGCCCTGGTCGCCGACTGAGGCGAGGACCCAGCGCGGGCCGGGACGGCTCCTGGCTGCGGTGGCCGGGAACAGTGGGGCCCGCAGAGTCCCCGACGAGCGGCCGGGGAGGCTCAGCTCACGTGGGGGACGGCACGTGGCCGCGGGGGCGGTCCCTGGGAGCGGGGGGCCGGAGGCTCCCCCGAGTAGGAACGGGCGTCCGGGGCTCAGCTCAGGTCGGGGACGGCACGTGGCCGCGGTGTCGGCCGGTAGGCCGACGGTGTCACCGCGTGCCGTACCGAGGAGTGGTGAGCATCGCCTTCAGCGCGCCCAGCAGGCCGAGCGCCGGGACGGCGACGGCGAACCAGAAGCCGGTGCCGAAGGCCGTGGTGTCCCAGCCGGTGTCCGCGAACGGCACCAGCACGCCGGCCGCCGCGACCAAGCTGACCAGCAGCGCCAGGACGCCGAGGAAGCGGTGTGTGCGGGCGGGCAGGACGACCAGCAGGCCCAGCACGAACAGCACCCCGCCGCCCAGGGTCACCGCCAGGGGCTGCCAGGACCCGGTGTCGAACAGCTCCGCGGCGCCGCCCCGCTGGGCGTCGTCGAGACCGCGGCGCACCAGCTCCCACCCGAACAGGTCGCTGCCGGGCAGCCAGCGCAACAGCAGGGTGACCGCCGCCGCGATGCCCGCGAGGACCAGCAGCAGGCCGGCGAAGGAGTCGGCTCGCCGCACCGTCACCGGCGTCGTCGAGTACACGGGTGCGGTGGCGCCGCCCCCGCCGACCGCGCCGTACCCGGCGTCCGGCCAGGTGGGGCCGGCCGCGGGCCGGGCGTACCCGGAGCCGGAGGCCGGTGAGCTGCCCGCCACCGGGATGCCGGGTGACGTCTGCTGCCGCCAGTCGGCGCCGCTCTGCGTGCCGGCGCCCGGGGACTGCTCGCGCTCGCTCATCTGCTCTCCTCGCGGGACGGCAGGCGGGGAGGCGCCCGCTCCCCGCGAGCCTAGGCCGCGGTCGCACCCCGTGGAGCCCTCTCGGGCAGACTGTCGGCCGTGCCCGCGACGATCCTCGACGGCAAGGCCACCGCAGCAGCCATCCGGACCGAGCTGACCGAGCGGGTCCTCGCCCTGACCGCGGCCGGCGTCCCCGGCCTGGTCACCAGGGACGTGGTCGAGCCGGGGGCCGCGGTCCTCGACGTCGGCGTGAGCCGGGTCGACGGCAGGATCGCCGGGGACGTCGCCACGGACGTCGGCGAGGTGGCCGGCTTCGTCGCCCCCAACCCCGGTGGGGTCGGGCCGATGACGCGGGCGATGCTGCTGCACAACGTCGTCCTCGCCGCCGAGCAGGCCGCCGCCGCGGACGTCCTCCCGGCCTGATGAGCCGCCCGCCGCTCTACACCCGCCGGCCCTTCCTCGCCGGCGTGCTGCGGCAGCTGCCGCTGCTGGTGGTGCTGGTCGCGGTGGGCACCGGCCTGTTCATGGTGGCCGTCGAGCACTGGCGGCGGGGGCTGGTCGTCGTCGGGCTGGCCCTGGTGGGCGGCGGGCTGCTGCGGCTGCTCCTCCCGGTGCGCCGGGTGGGCTTCCTCGCCGTCCGCAGCCGCCCGGTCGACGTCGTCCTGCTGGCCGGTGTCGGGGTGACCCTCACCGCCTTCGCCCTGGCCATCCCCGGCACCTGAGCAGGGCCCCCCACCGGAGGAGGACCCCGTCCTCCCCGACTCTCGCAGGCTCGGGGTACGCCAGGAGGGGGCCGGGGGAGGGGGCCGCGGCGGGACCCGGCGGGCCGCACCCGCTCGGGCGCTCCGGCGCGGCCAGCGATAGGTTGGCCGCCATGGCAGAGCAGCCCAGGAACGGTCGTTCACGCAGTGGCAAGGTGACCGTCGTCGGTGCCGGGTTCTACGGCTCGACCACCGCCCTCCGCCTCGCGGAGTACGACGTCTTCGAGACCGTCGTGCTCACCGACATCGTCGAGGGCAAGCCCGAGGGCCTCGCCCTCGACATCAACCAGTCCCGGCCGATCGAGGGCTTCGAGACGCAGGTCGTCGGGGTCGGCGGCGGTTCCTACGAGGGCACCGAGGGCTCCGACGTCGTCGTCATCACCGCGGGGCTGCCGCGCAAGCCCGGCATGAGCCGGATGGACCTCATCGAGACCAACGCCAAGATCGTCCGCCAGGTCGCCGAGAACGTCGCGCGGACCTCGCCCGACGCCGTGCTCATCGTGGTGTCCAACCCGCTCGACGAGATGACCGCGCTGGCCCAGCTGGCCACCGGGTTCCCGAAGAAGCGGGTGATGGGCCAGGCCGGCATGCTCGACACCGCCCGGTTCACCGACAACGTCGCCGAGGAGCTCGGCGTCCCGGTGGGTTCGGTGCGCACCCTGACCCTGGGCTCGCACGGCGACACGATGGTCCCGGTGCCCTCGCGCTGCACCGTCGACGGCAAGCCGCTGGCCGACGTCCTGCCCGCCGACCGCATCGAGCACCTCGTCGAGCGCACCCGCAACGGGGGCGCCGAGGTCGTGGCGCTGCTGAAGACCGGTTCGGCCTACTACGCCCCGTCGGCCGCCGCCGCCCGCATGGCCCGCGCCGTCATGGAGGACTCGGGCGCGGTCATGCCGGTCTGCGCCTGGGTGGACGGCGAGTACGGCATCTCGGGGGTCTACCTGGGCGTCGAGGCCGAGATCGGGCGCGAGGGCGTGCGCCGCGTGGTCGAGGGCGACCTGACCGACAGCGAGCTGGCCGGGCTGCGCGAGGCGGCCGAGGCCGTGCGCGCCAAGCAGGCCGACGTCGCCGATCTGTAGAAGGACCCCGTCCTCCTCACCCCTCGCAGGCTCGGGGTGAGGAGGACGGGGCCGTGAACTGACGAGGAGAACGCGTGAGCAAGATCAAGGTCGAGGGCACCGTCGTCGAGCTCGACGGCGACGAGATGACCCGGATCATCTGGCAGTTCATCAAGGACCAGCTGATCCTCCCGTACCTCGACGTGGACCTCGAGTACTACGACCTGGGCATCGAGAAGCGCGACGAGACCGACGACCAGATCACCGTCGACGCGGCCAACGCGATCAAGGAGCACGGCGTCGGCGTCAAGTGCGCGACCATCACGCCGGACGAGGCGCGGGTCGAGGAGTTCGGCCTGAAGAAGATGTGGCGCTCCCCGAACGGGACCATCCGCAACATCCTCGGCGGCGTCATCTTCCGCGAGCCGATCATCATGTCCAACGTGCCGCGGCTGGTGCCCGGCTGGACCAAGCCGATCGTCGTCGGCCGTCACGCCTTCGGTGACCAGTACCGGGCCACCGACTTCCGCTTTCCCGGTGAGGGCACGCTGACGATCACCTTCACCCCGAAGGACGGCTCCGCGCCGATCGAGCACGAGGTCTTCCAGTCGCCGGGCGCCGGCGTCGCCATGGCGATGTACAACCTGGACGAGTCGATCCGCGACTTCGCCCGGGCCTCGATGAACTACTCCCTGCAGCGCGGTTACCCGCTGTACCTGTCGACGAAGAACACGATCCTCAAGGCCTACGACGGCCGCTTCAAGGACATCTTCGCCGAGGTCTTCGAGACCGAGTTCAAGGACTCCTTCGAGGCCGCCGGCCTCATCTACGAGCACCGGCTGATCGACGACATGGTCGCCGCGTCCCTCAAGTGGGAGGGCGGCTACGTCTGGGCGTGCAAGAACTACGACGGCGACGTCCAGTCCGACACCGTGGCCCAGGGCTTCGGCTCGCTGGGCCTGATGACCTCGGTGCTGATGAGCCCCGATGGCCGCACCGTCGAGGCCGAGGCCGCCCACGGCACGGTGACCCGCCACTACCGGGCCCACCAGCGCGGCGAGCAGACCTCGACCAACCCGGTCGCGTCGATCTTCGCCTGGACCCGGGGCCTGGCCCACCGCGGCAAGCTGGACGACACCCCCGAGGTGACCCGCTTCGCCGAGACGCTGGAGCGCGTCTGCGTCGACACCGTCGAGGGCGGTCAGATGACCAAGGACCTCGCGCTGCTGATCAGCAGGGACCAGCCGTGGCTGAACACCCAGGACTTCCTGGCGGCCATCGACGGCAACCTGCAGAAGGCCATGGCCTGAGCGCCTGACCCAGCACAGCGGCCCCTCACCCGACCCGGGCGGGGGGCCGCCGCGTACGTCCGCCGCGGTCGCCGGCGCCGACTGCGGGGAGACCGGGCTCCGCCCGGCTCGTCGGGACCGCGACCTCCCTGCAGTCGGGGGCCTGTGGACGGCCTCAGCGGCAGAACGGCCGGGCCCGTCATCGGCGCCGGCCTGCTGACCGCCGACGCTCTCCGCAGCACCGCCTGGCGTCGCCTCTACCGAGGTGTGCACGCGGATGCCCCCTGCCCGACTCCCCGGCAGTCGGGGGACGCTCCGACTGCCGGGACCCCGGGGCTCCCGACCGGCAGGGACGGGTCAGGCGCCGAAGAGCTGGGTCCACCAGGGGCCGCCGGCGCCCTCGGCGACGCCCACGCCCAGCCTGGTCAGCGTGCAGTCGAGGATGTTGGCGCGGTGGCCCGAGCTGCTCATCCAGGCGTCCATCACCGCGGTGGCGTCGGGCTGGCCGTAGGCGATGTTCTCCGCCCGCGCGTAGGTGATCCCCGCCGCCTCGGCCCGGTCGAACGGCGAGAGGCCCTCGGAAGTGGTGTGCGAGAAGTAGCCGCGGTCACGCATGTCGGCGCTGTGCGCGCGGGCGACCGCGGCCAGCGCCGCGTCGGCCGCCACCGGAGCGCAGCCGGCGGCGGCGCGGGCCTCGTTGACCAGGGTCAGCACCTGCGCCTCCGCGCCGGAAGCGGCCGGCGCCGTCGTCCGCGGTGCCGTGGCGGTCGGCGTCGCCGAGGGGACCGGCGCCGGGGCCTGCGCCGTCGTGGTCCGGGAGGCGCGGGACGACGGAGCCGCCGAGGGTGCCGTGGCGGAGGGCGTCGCGGCGGGCGAGGAGGTCGACCGCGAGGACGTCGATTGCGATGAGGCGGCCGAGGTGGACGCCGGCAGGGAGGCGGGGGGCGAGGAGGCAGTGGGCGAGGACGCGGTGGGGGACGCCGTGCCGGTCGTGGCCGCCGGGGTGGTGGTCCGCGGGGCGGGGCGCCCGTCGACCCCCCACTGCACCACGCTCTCCCGCGACCCGGTGCGTGCCGCGGTCGACCCGGCCGCCTGCGTGGTGCGGGCGGAGGCCCGAGCCGAGGAGGCGCTGGACTCCAGGGCCACCGGCTCGGAGGAGCTGCTCACCGCGCCGGACACCACCGGGACGCCCACCAGCGCACCGGCGACCAGGAGCAGGGGCAGCACCCGCCGCGGCCCGAGGGCCCGTCGCAGCCGGCGGCCCGAGCGGGAGAGAGCGGCGGGGATGCGGGAGGACGGCGGACCCGCCGGCATGTGGTGCACGGAATCGACCCTCACCAGTTGCTAGATCACGAGTCGTTACTCTGGCGAGAGTAGCCGTGAGCGCAGCGTGATCAGTAGTCGGCCAGGGGAGCGCTCGTCGTCCCCGGTGCACCGCGGGTGGGTGGTGTCCGGGGCAGCGGCAGCGGGCAGCATGGACCGTGTCCGACAGCCGTCGACACGGAGGAGCACGCGGCCGGTGAGCGACGTCTGGCTCAACATCGTGATGGTCGTCGTCTTCGTCCTGATCGGCGGCGCCTTCTCCGGAGCGGAGATCGCCCTGGTCTCGCTGCGCGAGTCGCAGGTGCGGGCGATGGCCGAGAACGGCGGACGGCGCGGCAAGGCCGTGGCCAGGCTGCTCAGCGACCCCAACCGCTTCCTCGCCGCCGTCCAGGTCGGCGTCACCCTGGCCGCCTTCTTCTCGGCCGGCTTCGGTGCGAGCACGTTGTCCCCGCCGCTGGCCGACCGGCTGGTCGGGCTCGGGATGAGCGAGGGCCTCGCCGGCACGCTGGCGTTCGTGCTGGTGACGATCGCGACCAGCTACCTGTCGCTGGTCGTCGGTGAGCTGACCCCCAAGCGCCTGGCGCTGCAGCGCGCCGAGGGCTTCTCGCTGCTCGTGGCCGCGCCGCTCAACGCGATCGCCAAGCTGTCCCGCCCGGTCATCTGGCTGCTGTCGCAGTCGACCAACCTGCTGGTGCGGCTCCTGGGCGGCGACCCGAAGGCCAGTGGCGAGGCGATCAGCCAGGAGGAGCTGCGCGATCTGGTCACCGCGCACGAGTCGTTGAGCACCGACGAGCGCCGGCTCATCGGCGAGGTCTTCCGCGCCGGCGACCACGAGGTGCGCGAGGTCATGACGCCGCGCACCGAGGTCGACTTCCTCGAGGCGTCGATGACCGCCAGCCGCGCGGCCAAGCAGGTGCACGAGTCCAGCCACTCGCGCTTCCCCGTCGTCGGCCGGGACGAGGACGACGTCATGGGCTTCGTGCACGTGCGCGACCTGTTCCTGCCCAACCACCCGGCGGGGCGGGCGGCGACCGTCGGCGACCTGGTCCGCGACGTGAAGCGGCTGCCGGGCACCGCCGGCGTCCTCAACGCCCTGTCGGAGATGCGGCGGGAGAACCACCACCTGGCGATCGTGGTCGACGAGTACGGCGGCACCGACGGCATCGTCACCCTCGAGGACCTCATCGAGGAGGTCATCGGGGAGATCTACGACGAGTACGACGAGGACGTCGCCGAGGGTGGCGAGGAGGAGCCCGGGGGCCCGCACGAGGTCGACGGCCTGCTCAACCTGGACGACTTCCGCGAGGTCACCGGGCTGGAGCTGCCCGAGGGACCGTACGAGACGGTCGCCGGCTTCGTGCTCGCCGAGCTCGGCCGGCTCCCCCAGCCCGGGGACGCCGTCACCGTCGACGGGCGCACCATCACCGTGCTCGAGCTCGACGGACGCCGGATCGCCCGGCTGTCGGTCACCCGGGCCCCCGAGCCGGAGATCGACCCGGCGACGGTCCCCACCGGCACCATCGGCGCCTGACCCCCCCCCCGGGCATGGGAAGCGATACCTGCGTTCTGAGCGCCAGGACACACGTATCGCTTCCCATGCCCGGGGGACGCGTGGACGGGGACGGCGTCAGGCGCGCTTCTGTGCGGTCTCCCAGGCGTCGCGGACGATCCCGGCCAGGTCGGTGTGCGCAGGCCGCCAGCCGAGGTCGGCGCGGATCCGGTCGCTGGAGGCGACCAGCCGCGCCGGGTCGCCGGCCCGCCGCTGGCCGATCTCGACCGGCACCGGGTGACCGGTGACCTGGCGGACGGCGTCGACGACCTCCTGCACCGAGAAGCCGGTGCCGTTGCCCAGGTTGTAGACGCGGTGCTCGCCCGGCGCCGGGGCGGTCAGCGCCAGCAGGTGCGCGTCGGCCAGGTCGGCGACGTGGATGTAGTCGCGGATGCAGGTGCCGTCCGGCGTCGGGTAGTCCTCGCCGTAGACGGTCAGCGACTCGCGGGTGCCCGCCGCGACCTGCAGCGCGATCGGGATGAGGTGGGTCTCGGTGGTGTGCCGCTCGCCGAGGCCGTGGGCGGCGCCGGCGACGTTGAAGTAGCGCAGGCTCACCGCGGCGAAGTCGTAGGCGGTCGCGTAGGAGGTGAGCATCGCGTCGACGGCGAGCTTGGTGGCGCCGTAGGTGTTGGTCGGCCGGGTCGGGGCGTCCTCGCGGATGGGCACCTGCTCGGGTTCGCCGTAGGTGGCCGCGGTGGAGGAGAAGACGATCCGGCGGCAGTCGACCGCGCGCATGGCCTCCAGCAGCGCCAGCGTGCCGGCGACGTTGGTGTCCCAGTAGACCTCCGGCCGCACCTGCGACTCGCCGACCAGGCTCTTCGCGGCGAAGTGCAGCACCGCCTCGGGCCGGACGTCGGCCAGCACGGGTGCGCAGTCGTGCAGCGAGGCCTGGACGAACCGCGCGCCCTCGGGGACGGCGTCGGCGTGGCCGGTGGAGAGGTCGTCCAGGACGGTCACCTCGTGGCCGCCCTCCAGGAGGGCGGCGGTGACTACGCTGCCGATGTAGCCGGCGCCACCGGCGACGAGAACCCGCATGCGCCCACCCTAGGTCCGCGCGCGGTCGCTCACCGGCGCGGCGCGGGGGAGCGCGGTGAGGAGGACGGACCAGTGGTCAGCGCACGACCGGCGGTGCAGCAGCTCCCCGCGTACAAGCCGGGCCGCAACCCCGCCGACCTCGCCCGAGAGATCGGCGTGGCGCAGGCGGTGAAGCTGGCCAGCAACGAGGTCGCCTTCCCGCCGCTGCCCGCCGTCCTCGAGGCTCTGGCCGCCGCGGCGGGGGAGACCCACCGCTACCCGGACAACGGCGCCGTCGTCCTCACCGCCGCGCTGGCCGAGCGCTACGGGGTCGACCCCGCCCAGGTCGTGGCCGGCTGCGGGGCGGTCATGCTCTGCCAGCAGCTGGCCCAGGCCTTCAACGACCCCGGCACCGGGCTGGCCCACGCCTGGCGCTCGTTCGAGATCTACCCGTTGCTGGCCCGGGTCGCCGGTGCCCGCAGCATCCAGGTGCCGCTGGTCCCCGGCCGCCCCGGCGGCCCGGTGGACACCCACGACCTCGAGGCCCTGGCCGCGGCCGTCGACGACACCACCCGCCTGGTCTTCGTCTGCAACCCGAACAACCCCACCGGGACGGCGGTGCGCCGGGCGGCGCTCGAGCGCTTCCTCGACGCCGCGCCCGAGAGCGCCCTCGTCGTCCTGGACGAGGCCTACCGCGAGTTCGTCACCGACCCCGACGTCCCCGACGGGCTGGAGCTGATGCGCGGGCGCCCCAACGTCGCGGTGCTGCGCACCTTCTCCAAGGCCTGGGGGCTGGCCGGCCTGCGGGTGGGCTACCTGGTCGCGGAGGACCCGGCGGTCGCCGACGCGGTGCGCAGGACGCACGTGCCCTTCAGCGTGTCCACCCTCGCCCAGGCCGCGGCGGTCGCCGCGCTGGGCAGCGAGGACGAGGTGCGCCGCCGGGTCGCCGCGGTGGTCGCCGAGCGCGCGCGGCTGACCGCGGCGCTGCGCGAGCGCGGCCTGGACGTCTCCGACAGCCAGGCCAACTTCGTCTGGCTGGCGGTCGGGGAGGACGCCGCCGACCTGGCCGCCGCCCTCGAGGCGCGCGCGGTGATCACCCGTCCGTACGCCGGCGGGGGGATCCGGGTGACCGTCGGCACGCCGTCGGAGGACGACGTCTTCCTCGCCGCCCTCGACGCCGTCCGGGACGGGGCGCGGGTGACCACACCCACGTGACCCGCCGGTGACGAGGCCGTTCGGGACGTGTGGCGCCGCGGCCCCGGGCGGCTGGTTTGATGGCCGGCGTGGCTCTTCCCCGTGTGCTCTCCGGCATCCAGCCGACGGCGGGTTCCTTCCACCTCGGCAACTACCTGGGGGCGCTGCGTCAGTGGGTGGCCCTGCAGGAGACGGCGCAGGCGTTCTACTGCATCGTCGACCAGCACGCCATCACGCTGGACTGGGACCCGGCCGAGCTGCGGCACGACACGCTGGCCTCGGCCGCCCAGCTGCTCGCGCTCGGGGTCGACCCGGCGCGGAGCACGCTGTTCGTGCAGAGCCACGTGCCCGAGCACGTGCAGCTGTCCTGGGTGCTGGAGTGCATCGCGCGCTTCGGCGAGGCCAGCCGGATGACCCAGTTCAAGGACAAGAGCCAGCGCGAGGGTGCCGCCGGCTCGTCGGTCGGCCTGTTCACCTACCCGGTGCTGATGGCCGCCGACATCCTGGTCTACCGGGCCGACCAGGTCCCCGTCGGCGACGACCAGCGACAGCACCTGGAGCTCACCCGCGACCTGGCGACCCGCTTCAACGGCCGCTTCGGGGACACCTTCCCGCTGCCCGAGGCGCTCATCCCGGAGGGCGCCGCGCGGATCATGGACCTGCAGTCGCCGGACCGGAAGATGAGCAAGAGCCTGCCGCCGGCCGGGTGCGTGTTCCTGCTGGACGACCCCAAGGTGACCGCCAAGAAGATCCGCTCCGCGGTCACCGACACCGGCCGTGAGGTGGTCGCCGACCCGGTGCACAAGCCGGGCGTCACCAACCTGCTCACCATCCACGGCGCGCTGTCGGGGACGCCGGTGGCCGAGCTCGAGGAGCGCTTCGCCGGCCGCGGCTACGGCGACCTGAAGAAGGAACTGGCCGCGGTCGTCGCCGACTTCGTGACGCCGATCCGCCAGCGCACCCAGGAACTGCTCGACGACCCCGCCGAGCTGCAGCGCATCCTGGCCGACGGTGCAGCCCGCGCGCGGCAGGTCGCCGGGCGCACCGTCGCCGACGTCTCCGACAAGGTCGGCTTCCTGCCACCGGCCGGAGCGCGCGCGTGAACGACGACACGTTCGTGCTGCGCAGACCCAGCGCGACGCCGGAGACGGCCGTCATCGGCGTCGTGGTGCCCGTACCCGAGCCCTGGGCGCAGCTGTTCGTCGACTGGCGCACCAAGGTCGGCGACGTGCAGGCCGACCTCGTGCCGCCGCACGTCACCCTGCTGCCGCCCACGGAGGTCGCCGCCGCCGACCGGCCGGCGATCACCGCGCACCTGTCGGCCGTGGCCCGCGCCCACCCCCCGTTCGACATGCACCTGTCGGGCACCGGCACGTTCGCGCCGGCCTCGCAGGTGGTCTTCGTCGCCGTGGCCCGCGGCATCGGCAACTGCGAGATGATCGCCCACGACGTCCGCTGCGGTCCGCTGACGCGGTCGCTCACCTTCCCTTACCACCCGCACGTGACCGTCGCCCACGACGTCCCACCGGACATGCTCGACGTCGCCTACTGCGGCCTGGCCGACCTCTCGGCCGAGTTCCGGGTCGAACACTTCACCGAGTTCGAGCAGACCCCCGACGGCGCCTGGACCGTGGCCCGCGAGTACCCCCTCACCGGCCCGCCGCACTGACCGTCGCCCCAGGCGCCGGGCACGGCCTGCCCCCAGGCTGGGGCGGATGGGTGCTCCACGGGCCGAGCGGGACACCGCCGTGCGCGAGGAGGCGCCCGCGGGCCGGCTGACCGCCGGCGGCCGGGCGCTGGTCGCCGGCCCACGGTGGTGCCCTCGACGGCGTGCCCGCTGCAGCGGCTGCTGCCGGGGGCGCTGTTCGGCGCGGCCGGCTTCGAGGTGGTGAAGCTGGCGGGCAGCGTCTACCTCTCGCTGACCTCGGTCAGCGTGACCGCGTCGGCGTTCGGCGGGGCCGCGGGCATCCTGGTCTGGCTCAACCTGGTGTGCCGGTTCGCCTTCTCCACCGCGGCCTGGACGGCGACCCTGCCCCGGGTGCAGGGGGGTGCGCACGTGGTGGCCGACTCCACCCGGCCGGTCGTGCCGCCGGCGGCTCCGGAGCGGTCGGGTACACCACCTGCACCGCCCGGCGGCACCCGACCACCGTCGCGACGACGATCCCCACCGCGGTGACGGCCAGCCCGGCGGGCACCAGGGGCGAGCGCGCGTCGTCCCCGGCCGCCGCCGCGGTCCCGGGCGCGGCGGCCACCCGAGGTGCCGCCCGCGACGCCGGTGCCGCGGTGGGGGACGGCGCGGACGGGAGGTCGTCGGCCGAGTCGACGAGCCGGCCCACGCCCTCGGTCGCGGCGGGGACGGCGAAGCCCCAGTCGAGCAGCCGCGCGGCCTGGTCGGCGGCGCGCAGCGGCCGGTTCTCGGTGCCCATCACGCTGACCACCAGGCGGCGCCCGTCGCGCTCGGCGGCCGTGACGAAGGTGTGCCGGGCGGCGTCGGTGAAGCCGGTCTTGCCGCCGAGGTCGCCCGGGTAGTCGGCGAGCGGGTTCTGGTTCTGGATCTGGTAGCCCGGCGATCGGCCGTCGACCGCCGGCACCTGCGCGGTCGGCGCCCGCAGGACCGCGACGGCCCGCGGGTCGTCGAGCAGGCGGCGGAAGACCAGCGCGAGGTCGTAGGGGGAGGAGGACTGGCCGGCCACGTCGAGCCCCGACGGCGTCCCGACGACGGTGTCGTACGCGCCGATCGCCGCCGCCGTCTCGTTCATCGCCCGCACCGTCGGCTGCACGCCGCCCGCGGCGCGGGCCAGGGCGTTGGCCGCGTCGTTGCCCGACTGCAGGACCAGCGCCTCGAACAGGAAGGACACCGGGTAGCGCCCGCCGGCGACCAGACCGACCCGGCTGCCCTCGGCCCGCTCGTCCTCGGCCGTGCCCTCGACGACGGTCGCCGGGTCCAGCCGCGGCAGCAGCGTCAGCAGGGTCAGCGTCTTGAGCGTGCTCGCCGGGTAGTAGCGGCCGTGCGGGTCGTGGGCGGCCAGCACCCACCCGCTGTCGGCGTCGGCCACCAGCCACCCGGGGGCGGCGAGCCCGTCCGGGAGCGGAGGAGCCCCGTCGGTGACGACGGTGCCGCGGGTGTCCAGCGCCTCCCCGCCGACGGGGACCCCGTCGGGGCCGCTGCCCTGCGGGGGCCCGCCCGGCAGCGGCGCGGTCGGCGTGGGGGCGGAGGGGTCCAGGGTGGGCCGGGGGTCCTCGGCCAGGGCCGGCCCGGCGCCGAGCAGCACCAGCCCCGCCGCGAGCAGTGCGGTGACCAGGCGGGGTGCCGCCGGCCGTCGTGGCATGCGCAGGACGCTAGCCGCCGTACCGGCCGCCCCGGTCGGCGGCGCGCGGGTGGCGCACGCCACCGGCGGCAGCCGCCAGGCAACGATCCCATCTCGGTCTCCGGCGCGGGGGGCGGCGCGGCCGCCGGGCGCGGTTAGCGTGCCCAGGTCGCGCGCTGCGGGAACCGGCCCGCCGGTCCGGCGGCGCGCGACCCACGACCCACCGGGGCGGCCACCTCTCCCGTGTCGTCCGTCCCCCCAGAGAGGAGAGCGCCTTGCGCCGGAGGATGAAGGCCAACGCACGGGTCATGGCGGTGCTGCTGGCCGGCAGCACGGCCCTGGCGGCCTGTGCCAGCGACGAGAGCAGCGGCGGCAGCAGCAGCGGGAGCGGTGAGAACGGCGGCGACCTGCAGATCGGCCTGGCGTTCGACACCGGCGGCGAGGGCGACCGCTCGTTCAACGACGCGGCGGTGGCCGGTGTCGACGCGGCGATCAAGGAGCACGGTGGCACCGTCACCAAGCTCAGCCCGAACGCCGACGCGTCCAACCGCGCCGACCTGCTGACCCAGCTGGCCGACCAGGGCTTCGACCCGGTCATCGCCGTCGGCTTCGCCTACAGCGAGGTCATCGGCGACGTCGCCCAGCAGTACCCCGACGTGACGTTCGCCCAGGTGGACGGGCACGTCGCGGACGCCGGCAACCCGAGCAACCTCACCGGCCTGGTGTTCGCCGAGGAGCAGGGCTCCTTCCTCGCCGGGGCCGCCGCGGCGCTGAAGACCGAGGCGAACCACGTCGGCTTCGTCGGCGGCGTGCAGACCCCGCTGATCCAGAAGTTCGAGGCCGGCTACGTCGCCGGCGCCAAGGCGGTCAAGCCGGACATCACCGTCGACGTCCAGTACATCTCCCCGGCCGGTGACTTCACCGGCTTCAACGACCCCGCCCGCGCCCAGATCGTGGCGCAGGGCATGTACGACGGCGGCGCCGACATCGTCTACCACGCCGCCGGCGGCTCGGGCATCGGCGTGTTCCAGGCGGCCGCCGCGTCGGACGAGCGGGCCATCGGCGTCGACTCCGACCAGTACCAGACGGTCGACGACCCGGCCCTCAAGGCGGTGATCATGACGTCGATGCTCAAGCGCGTCGACGTCGCCGTGGACAACTTCATCGGCGAGTACGTCGACGGCAACGTCACCGGCGGCCAGGACGAGGTCTACGACCTGGCGCGCGACGGCGTCGGCCTGGCCACCTCCGGCGGGCAGATCGACGACATCCAGACGCAGCTGGACGACTACGAGCAGCAGATCACCAGCGGGCAGATCACGGTCCCCACGACCCCGTGACACCGCTCGGCCGACCGACGACGGCGGGCCCGGGGGCGTACGCGCCCCCGGGCCCGCCGTCGTGAGCGAGGTGGAACCACCCGGCCGCGCCCCGGTGCGCGATCACGCGGCGGGCCGGTGGACCCGGACCGGGGAGGTGGCGGCGGTCGATCCCGCGCTCCGGATGCAGCAGAGTGGACGTGCCCGGCACCCCCGCTGGGCGCAGCGAGGGAGAGGGTCGTGCGATGCCTCCAGGACCCAGGGCCACGGCGGGCGAGCCGCAGGCCGACCCCGGCAGCGGGGCGGCGCCGCTCGCGGTCGAGCTGCGCGGGATCACCAAGCGCTTCCCCGGCGTGGTGGCCAACCGGGACATCGAGCTGCGGGTCCGCCGCGGCGAGGTGCACGCCGTCGTGGGCGAGAACGGCGCCGGCAAGTCGACGCTGATGAAGACCCTCTACGGCGAGCACCGCCCGGACGAGGGACAGATCATGCTCGACGGCCGGGAGGTGACCTTCCGCAGCCCGGCGGACGCGATCGCGGCGGGGATCGGCATGGTGCACCAGCACTTCATGCTCGCCGACAACCTCACCGTCCTGGAGAACGTCGTCCTGGGCAGCGAGCCCACCCGCGGCGGCCGGCTCGACCACGCCGAGGGCCGCCGCCGGATCGCCGAGCTCTCCGACCGCTACGCCCTCGGGCTGCGGTCCGACGTCCTCGTCGAGGACCTCGGCGTCGGCGACCGGCAGCGGGTGGAGATCGCCAAGGTGCTCTACCGCGACGCGCGCACGCTGATCCTCGACGAGCCCACCGCCGTCCTCGTCCCGCAGGAGGTCGACGAGCTGTTCGGCAACCTCGCCGAGCTCAAGCGCGAGGGCCTGACCGTCATCTTCATCTCGCACAAGCTCGACGAGGTGCGCAAGGTGGCCGACTCGATCACCGTCATCCGGCGCGGCACCACCGTCGGCACCGCCGACCCGAGGACGACGTCCACCCGCCAGCTGGCCGAGATGATGGTCGGCGCCCAGCTGCCCTCGCCGCAGACGCGCACCTCCACCGTCCGCCCGACGCCGGTGGTCGAGCTGCGCGGGGTGACCGTCACCGACGCCGACGGCCGGGCGCTGGTCGACGCGGTCGACCTGACCGTGCACGAGGGCGAGGTGGTCGGCATCGCCGGCGTCGAGGGCAACGGCCAGGCCGAGCTGGTGGACGCCGTCATGGGCCTGCGCCCGACCACCTCCGGCGCCGTGCTGCTGGGCGGCGAGGACGTCACCGCCTGGAGCACCCGCGCCCGCCGGGAGGCCGGCGTGGGTTTCATCCCCGAGGACCGGCACCGGCAGGGGATGCTGCTCGACGCGCCCCTGTGGGAGAACCGCATCCTCGGCCACCAGACCCGCCCGCCCGCGGTCAAGGGCCCGTTCATCGACCGCCGGGGCGCCCGCGCCGACACCGCGCGGATCATGCGCGACTACGACGTCCGCGCCCCCGGGCCGGACACGCTGGCCGTCGCCCTCTCCGGCGGCAACCAGCAGAAGCTGATCGTCGGGCGCGAGATGAGCGCGCGGCCGCGGCTGCTGCTGGCCGCGCACCCCACCCGCGGGGTGGACGTCGGCGCGCAGGGGTCGATCTGGCGGCTGCTCGAGGACGCCCGCGCCGAGGGCATGGGCATCCTGCTGGTCTCCGCCGACCTCGACGAGCTCATCGGCCTGTCGGACACGCTGCACGTCATGCTGCGCGGCCGGCTGGTCGCCACCCTCGACCCGGCGACGGTCACCCCCGAGGAGCTCGGCGGGTACATGACCGGCGCGCGGACGACGGCGGGTGCGGCATGAGAACTCCCCACGAAGCCACCCCACAACGCCACCCCACGACGTTGCTCCGCTTCGCTCCACAACGTCGCAGGGACCCCGGCCGTTGCTCCGCTCCGCTCCACAACGCCGCGGGGACCCCGGCAGACGCTCCGCTGGCGCGCCACGTCCCCGCGGGGGCCCCGAGATGAGGGTGCTGCGCCGTCTCGGGCCGACCGTCCTGGCCCCGGTGCTGGCCGTCGTCGTCGCGGTCGTCATCTCCGCACTGGTCATGGCCGCCCTGCGGGTCGACCCGCTGCGGGTGTTCGCGGTGATGGTCGACTTCGGCGACACCCCCACTCAGCAGATGACCGCGGTCGTGGTGGTCCTCAACCGGGCGGTCCCGCTGTTCCTCGCCGGCCTGGCGGTCGCCGTGGCGTTCCGCATGGGCCTGTTCAACATCGGCGTCGAGGGCCAGTACCGGCTGGCGACGGTCATGGCCGCCGCGGTCGGCGCCGCGGTGGCGCTGCCCGGCCCCCTGCACGTGCTGCTCATCGTCGTCGTGGCCATGGCCGTCGCGGCGATCTGGGCCGGCATCGTCGCCGTCCTCAAGGTGACCCGCGGGGTCAGCGAGGTCATCAGCTCGATCATGCTCAACTTCATCGCGCTGGGCATCGCGTCGTTCCTGCTCACCGGGCCGTTCCGGGGCAGCCCCGAGGGCGCGTCGATCATCAGCACCGCGGAGATCCCCCGCTCCGGGTGGATGCCCGGCCTCAACGGGGTGTTCGGCCTGCTGGGCCTGGCCGACCCGCCGCGGCAGCTCTACGGCTTCCTGCTGGTCGCGATCGTGGTCGGCGTCGGCATCGCCGTGCTGCTGGGCCGCACCCGCTTCGGCTTCGACCTGCGGGCCACCGGCCTGTCGCCCTCGGCGGCGCAGGCCAGCGGCGTCGACTCCCGCGGCATGGTGGTCAAGACGATGCTGCTCTCCGGCGCCGTCGCCGGGCTGATCGGCATGCCCGACCTGCTGGGCGCGACGCACGCCTACACCACCGACTTCACCTCCGGCCTGGGCTTCCTCGGCATCGCGGTGGCGCTGCTGGGCCGCAACTCACCCGTGGGCATCGCGCTGGCCGCGCTGCTGTTCGCCTTCCTCGACCGGGCGCTGGTGCCGCTGCAGATCGCCCAGTACCCGGCCTCGGTCATCACGATCATCCAGGGCACGATCGTGCTCGCCGTCGTGGTCTCCAACGAGGTGGCCCGCCGGATCGCGCTGCGCTCGGCCGAGCGGGGCGGCGCGGCACCGGCCGTCGCCGCGGCGACCGGGGACGGCAGCACCGGTCCCGGCCAGACGGCGGACGGCGCGGCGGTGGGCACCGGCGCCGGCGTCGGCCGCACCGCGGGCGCCGGGCAGCAGACGACGACCGACGCGCGGCAGGAGACCGGGGCATGAGCCCGATCCACGACGACGCCCCGCCGGCACTCCACGTCCCCGCGGGGGCCCCGGCATGAGCACGCTGGCGACGACCCCGGCGACCCGGCCGGCCCGCGGCCCCCTCGGCGAGCTGTTCCTCGGGGGCAGCCGGGCCCGCCGGGCCACCTGGCTGCTGGTGGCGGCGGTCGTGCTGGTCTCCGCCGTCCGGGTGGTCAGCGGCGAGCAGGCGCTGACCTCGTCGTCGACCATCTCGGCCGCGCTGCTGCTGGCCGTGCCCATCGGGCTGGCCGCCCTCGGCGGCCTGTTCTCCGAGCGGGCCGGCGTAGTGAACATCGGCCTCGACGGGATGATGACCCTGGGCACCTGGGGCGCGGGCTTCGCCGGCTACCAGTGGGGCTGGGCGGCCGCGCTGGTCGGCGGCGTCCTGTTCGGCGCCCTCGGCGGGCTGCTGCACGCGGTGGCCACGGTGACCTTCGGCGTCGACCACGTCGTCTCCGGCGTGGCGATCAACATCCTCGCCGCCGGCCTGGTGCGCTTCCTGTCCGAGCTGTTCTACACCGACAACCCGGCCGGCGGCGGCGTCACCCAGTCACCGGCGCTGACCAGCGACCCGCCGTCCTTCTCCGTGCCGGTGCTCTCCTCGGGGCCGGACCTGCTGGGCGACCTCGAGGGGCGGCACTGGTTCCTGGTCAGCGACGTCGCCGGCATCCTGCGCGGGCTGACCAGCGACGTCGGCCTGCTCACCGCGCTCGCCGTCCTGCTGGTCCCGGCGTCCTACCTGCTGCTGTGGCGCACCGCCTTCGGCCTGCGGCTGCGCTCCTGCGGGGAGAACCCGGCCGCCGCGGACTCCCTCGGCGTGCCGGTGTACCGGCTCAAGTACGTCGCGGTCGTCGTCTCCGGTGCCCTGGCCGGCATGGGCGGGGTGTTCCTCGTCTTCATCGCCGGCATCTACCGCGAGGGGCAGACCAACGGCCGCGGCTTCATCGGCCTGGCCGCGCTGATCTTCGGCAACTGGCGGCCCGGCGGGCTGGCGGCCGGCGCCGGCCTGTTCGGCTACGCCGACGCCCTGCAGCTGCGCAGCCGGTCGGCGGTCGTGGCGCTGTTCCTGCTGCTCGCCGTCCTGCTGGCCGGGGTCGCGGTCTGGCAGGCAGTGCACCGCCACGTCGTCCGGGCGGTGGTGGCCGGCGTGTCCGCCGCGGGCTCGCTGATCGCCTTCCTGACCATCCACGAGCTGGCGCCCGGCCTGGTCTCGTTCACCCCGCACCTGACCACGCTGCTGGTGCTGTCGCTGGCCTCCCAACGCCTGCGCATGCCCAAGGCCGACGGGCTGGTCTACCGACGAGGAGAGCACTAGTGGACGGCCGGGGGACGGTGGGGCGGGTGGACGATGCTGCCTGGGACGCCCTGCGGACGGCGGCCCGGGAGGCGATGAGGCACGCCTACGCCCCCTACTCGCGCTTCCCGGTGGGTGTGGCCGGGCTGGTCGACGACGGCCGCGTCGTGACCGGCTGCAACGTGGAGAACGCCTCCTACGGGCTGGGCCTGTGCGCGGAGTGCGGGATGGTCAGCGACCTGGCCCGCACCGGCGGCGGCCAGCTGGTCGCGGTCGCCTGCGTCGGCGGCGACGGGCAGCCGCTCATGCCCTGCGGCCGCTGCCGGCAGCTGCTGTGGGAGCACGGCGGCCCGGAGATGCTGATCGAGACGGTCTCGCTGGGGATCGTCCCGATGCGCGAGGTGCTGCCCGACGCGTTCGGCCCCGAGGACCTCGAGGCGGCCCGGTGACCTTCGACGCGATCGACGTCATCCGCACCAAACGGGACGGCGGGGCGCTGCGCCCCGACCAGATCCGCTGGGTGATCGACGCCTACACCCGCGGCGCCGTCCCTGACGAGCAGGTGAGCGCGCTGCTCATGGCGGTGTTCTTCCGCGGTCTGGACGCCGACGAGCTCGCCGTCTGGACCCGGGCGATGACCGACTCCGGCGAGCGCAAGGACCTCTCCGCGCTGGGCCGGCCGACCGCCGACAAGCACTCCACCGGCGGGGTCGGCGACAAGACCACCCTCCCGCTGGCCCCCCTGGTGGCCGCCTGCGGGGTGGCGGTGCCGCAGCTGTCCGGCCGCGGGCTGGGCCACACCGGCGGCACGCTGGACAAGCTCGAGTCGATCCCCGGCTGGCGGGCCTCCCTGACCGACGCCGAGTACGTGCGCCAACTGCGCGAGGTCGGCGCCGTCATCTGCGCGGCCGGCGACGACCTCGCCCCGGCGGACCGGAAGCTCTACGCGCTGCGCGACGTCACCGGCACGGTCGAGTCGATCCCGCTGATCGCCAGCTCGATCATGAGCAAGAAGATCGCCGAGGGCGCCGGCGCGCTGGTGCTCGACGTCAAGACCGGCTCGGGAGCGTTCATGAAGGAGCCCGACGCCTCCCGCGAGCTGGCCCGCACCATGGTCGGGCTGGGGGAGGCGGCCGGGGTGCGCACGGTCGCCCTGGTGACGGCGATGGACCGCCCGCTGGGCCGCGCCGCGGGCAACGCCGTGGAGGTCGCCGAGTCGGTCGAGGTGCTCGCCGGCGGCGGGCCGGCCGACCTGGTCGAGCTGACCCTCGCGCTGGCCCGGGAGATGCTGGCCGGCGCCGGGCGGGACGACGTCGACCCCGCCGACGCGCTGCGCGACGGCCGGGCGATGGACGTGTGGCGCCGGATGATCACCGCCCAGGGCGGCGACCCGGACGCGCCGCTGCCGTCGCCGGCGGAGAAACACGTGGTGACCGCCCCGGCCACCGGCACGCTCACCCGGCTGGACGCCTACGCCGTGGGCATCGCCGCGTGGCGGCTGGGCGCCGGGCGGGCCCGCAAGGAGGACCCGGTCTCGGCCGCAGCGGGCGTCGTCTGGGCCGCCGGCGTGGGGGAGCGGGTGACCGCGGGGCAGCCGCTGCTGGAGCTGCACACCGACGACCCGGACCGCATCCCGCGGGCGCTCGAGGCGCTCGACGGCGCGGTCGGCGTCGACACCGACGACGTCCCCCTCCCGCTGGTGCTCGACCGGATCACCGCCTCCTGAAGGACTGCCCCCACCCCTCGCGAGCTCGGGGCGGTGCCCTGGAGGGCGCCGCACTCCTCCCCGTCGGGGGGAGGGGGGCGCCTCGCCAGCGCGACGGGGGAGACTGTCTGCTCGTGACGAGTGCGTCTGCGGCCGTCGCGGCCGATCTGCGACCCCACCCGGGGGACCCGCTCGACCCCGAGGCGGCGATCTCCGTCCGCGGCCTGGTCAAGCGCTACGGCGAGTCGGTCGCCGTCGACGGCGTGGACCTCGACATCCGCCGCGGCGAGATCTTCGCCCTGCTCGGCCCGAACGGCGCGGGCAAGACGACGACCGTGGAGATCTGCGAGGGCTTCCGCAGCCGGGACGGCGGTGAGGTCCGCGTGCTCGGCGCCGACCCCGCCGGCGCACGGCGGTGGTGGAAGGCGCAGATCGGCATCGTGCTGCAGTCCGGCGCCGGCGACAGCCAGCTGACCTGCCGCGAGCTGCTGCGTGCCCAGGCGTCCTACTACCCGGACCCGCGCGACCCCGACGAGGTGCTCGAGCTGGTCGGCCTCACCGAGAAGGCCCGCGCCCGGGGCCGGGCGCTGTCCGGTGGGCAGCGGCGCCGGCTGGACGTCGCCCTCGGCATCGTCGGCCGGCCCACCCTGCTCTTCCTCGACGAGCCGACGACCGGCTTCGACCCCGAGGCGCGGCGGCAGTTCTGGTCGCTGATCCGGTCGCTGCGCGACCTGGGCACCACGATGCTGCTCACCACGCACTACCTCGACGAGGCCGAGGCGCTGGCCGACCGGGTCGGGGTCATCACCCGCGGGCGGCTGGTGGAGGTCGCCGTCCCCTCCGCGCTCGGCGGTCGGGGACAGGCCCCGGCCGTGGTGACCTGGACCGAGGACGGCGTGCGGCGCACCGAGGCCACGAGCACGCCGACCGCCCTCGTCCGCGAGCTGACCGCGCGGTTCCCCGGAGAGGTGCCCGACCTGGCGGTGACCCGGCCCACCCTCGAGGACGTCTACCTGCGGATGATCGGGGAGTCCGGCCGATGAGCAGCACGCTCGGCACCCGGCCCCAGGCGGCCCTGCCCTCGCTCGGCCGGGTCTACCGCACCCGGTCGTCGGTGGAGCTCAAGGAGTTCTTCCGGCAGCGCGAGTCGGTCGTCTTCACCCTGGCCTTCCCGGTGATCCTGCTCGTCGTCTTCGGCGCCGTCCTCGACTACGACATCGGGTTCGGCATCACGTTCACCCAGTACTTCATGGCCGGGATCATCGCCGCCGGCATCCTGGGCGCCAGCCTGCAGAACATGGCCATCAGCATCGCCACCGAACGGTCGGACGGGACGCTCAAGCACCTCGTGGGCACGCCGATGCCCAAGAGCGCCTACTTCGTCGGCAAGGTCGTGCAGGTCCTCGCGGTCACCGTGTGCACCGTGGTGATCCTGCTGGCGGTCGGGCGGCTGGCCTACGGCGTCCCGCTGCCCACCGGCGCCGACTGGTTCACCTTCGCGTGGGTGGCCGCCCTCGGGTCGTCGGCCTGCACCCTGCTGGGCATCGCCGTCTCCAGCCTGCCGAAGAACGGCCGCTCGGCCTCGGCGATGGTCACCCCGATCGCCCTGGTGCTGCAGTTCATCTCCGGCGTCTTCTTCCAGTTCAGCCAGGTGCCGACGTGGATGCAGACGGTCGCGGCCCTCTTCCCGCTCAAGTGGATGGCGCAGGGGCTGCGGTCGGTGTTCCTGCCCGACGTGCTGGCCGCCCAGGAGCCGGCCGGCACGTGGGAGCTGGGGCGGGTCGCGCTGGTGCTGGCCCTGTGGTGCGCCGCCGGGCTGGTGCTGTGCGTGCTCACCTTCCGCTGGCAGGACCGCGGCACCGACTGACCCGGCGTCGCTTCCCACGAGGACCGGTGCCGCGCCGTACCGCACCGGTCAGCTGACCCTCAGCGCAGCACGACGGCTCATGCGCAGGTGGGGACGGTCCCTGAACGCGCTGTACTCCGGTAGGAGCACGATGTCACGGTGTCCGCACCGCTGACGTCCGAAGACCTCCGCCGCGCTCCGAAGGTCCTGCTGCACGACCACCTGGACGGCGGGCTGCGGCCGCAGACGGTGCTCGAGCTCGCCGACGAGTGCGGCTACCGCGGCCTCCCGACCGGCGACCCCGACGAGCTGGGCCGCTGGTTCCGCGCGGCCGCCGACTCCGGCTCGCTGGTGCGCTACCTGGAGACGTTCACGCACACCGTGGCGGTGATGCAGCGCCCGGAGGCGGTCCGGCGGGTGGCCCGCGAGTGCGCGCTCGACCTGGCCGCCGACGGCGTCGTGTACGCCGAGGTGCGCATGGCCCCGGAGCTGCTCACCGCGGCGGGCACGCCGATCGAGGAGGCGGTCGAGGCGATGCTCGACGGCTTCGCGCAGGGCAGCGCCGAGGCGGCCGCGGCGGGCACGCCGATCACCGTCGGCACGCTGCTGTGCGCCATGCGGCAGCACGACCGGTGGGACGAGGTCGCCGGGCTCGTCGTCCGCTACCGGGACGCCGGGGTGGTCGGCTTCGACCTGGCCGGCCCGGAGCTCGGCTTCCCGCCGGACCGGCACCCCTCGGCGATCGCCCTGCTCGACCGGGCCGGCGCGCACCGGACCGTCCACGCCGGGGAGGCCGCGGGCGTCGACAGCATCGTGGCCGCGCTGGACGGCGCCCGCGCCGAGCGGCTGGGCCACGGGGTCCGCATCGCCGACGAGGTGGGCGCCGACGGATCGCTGGGCCCGGTGGCCAAGCGGGTCCGCGAGGACCAGGTGACGCTGGAGGTCGCGCCGTCGTCCAACGTGCAGACCGGCGCCTACCCGTCGCTGGCCGAGCACCCGGTCGACCGGCTGCACCGGCTGGGCTTCGCGGTCACCGTCAACACCGACAACCGGCTGATGAGCGGGGTCTCGGTCACCAGCGAGCTCGCCGCCGTCGCCGCCACCTTCGGCTGGGGCTGGGACGACGTCCAGACGGTGACCGAGCGCGCGCTGGCCGCCGCGTTCGTGCCCGAGGACGAACGGGCCCGGCTGCTGGCCGACGTCGTCCGCCCGGGGTACGCGCTGCTGCGAGGCTGATCACGGCAGGAATGCCGAGGCGGCCTGCGCTGCTAACCTGGGTGGACCGGCACTCGCCGGTCATCCTCCCGGACGGTCCGTCCGGGCATGAGCGCATCCGTGCAGATCCCAGCGCGTCTCCTGACGTCGGTGATCGCCAGTGAGGACGCCGGTCGACGGTGTCCGCGCACCACCACGGGACGCGCCCGAGAAGCATCGGAGTCCCACACCCGCATGACCACGTTCGACACCGTCGACGTCCAGACCACCACGGACACCCCCACCGCCACCGGCCCGACGTTCGCCCAGCTGGGCCTGCCCCAGCAGCTGGTGACCGCCCTGGAGCGGCGCGGCATCCGCACCCCCTTCGCCATCCAGGCCTCCGCCCTGCCCGACGCCCTCGCCGGGCGCGACGTGCTCGGCAAGGCCGCGACCGGCTCGGGCAAGACGCTGGCCTTCGGCCTGCCGCTGCTCGCCCGGCTCGGCGAGGACGTGCGGCGCGGCCCCCGCGCTCCGCGCGCGCTGGTCCTCGTGCCGACCCGCGAGCTCGCCCAGCAGGTGCACGACGCCCTCGCCCCGCTGGGCCAGTCCGTCGGCGTGCACCTGACCACCGTCTACGGCGGCGCCTCGATGTACCGCCAGATCCAGCAGCTGCGCCGCGGCGTCGACGTCGTCGTCGCCACCCCCGGCCGGCTGCAGGACCTCATCGGCCAGGGCGAGTGCACCCTCGACGAGGTCTGCGTGACCGTCGTCGACGAGGCCGACTTCATGTCCGACCTCGGCTTCCTGCCGGACGTGCAGGAGCTGCTCGACCAGACCCGCCCCGACGCCCAGCGGCTGCTGTTCTCGGCCACGCTGGACGGCGAGGTCGACGCCCTGATCCGCCGGTACCTGACCGACCCGGCCCGGCACGAGGTCCAGCGCCCCGGGGACGCCGCCCCGCCGGCCGAGCACCTGGCCTACAGCGTCGCCTTCCGCGACAAGGTGTCGGTGACCGAGCAGCTGGCCGGGCGCCCGGGCCGCACGCTGATCTTCGTGCGCACCCAGCTCGGCGCCGACCGGCTGGCGGAGAACCTGCAGAACGCCGGGGTGAAGGCCGCGGCCATCCACGGCGGGCTGCCGCAGGGGGCCCGCCGCCGGGCGCTGGAGGCGTTCAGCGACGCCCGCAGCCCGGTGCTCGTCGCCACCGACGTCGCCGCCCGCGGCATCCACGTCGACGACGTCTCGTTGGTGCTGCACTACGACCCGCCGGCCGACCACAAGACCTACCTGCACCGCTCGGGCCGCACCGCCCGCGCCGGCGCCGGGGGCGTGGTGGTCTCGCTGCTGCTGCCCGACCAGGTGGGCCAGGCCAAGCGCCGGTTCCGCCAGGCCCGGGTCGAGCCGACCGTGACCCGCATCCGCCCGGGTGACGCCCCGATCGCCGAGCTGGTCGCCAGCGGCGTGCCGGTCGAGCCGGTTCAGCGGCCGGCGCGCGAGCCGCGCCGGCCGGTCGGTGCCCACGCGGGCCGGCGTCCGCGGCGGGACGGCGACCGGCCGCGCCGGCCCTACGGGGACCGTCCGCGTCGGGACGGCGACCGCCCGGCCGCCGAGCGCGCGTACGGCGACCGGCCCCGCGGGTCCCACGGCGAGCGGTCGGGGGCCGACCGCCGGGGCGGGGAGCGGCGCACCGGCCCGTACCGGGGTCAGGGGCGGCGACCCCGCTCCTGGGCGGACTCCTCGGACTGAGCACACGACACCGACGGCAGCGGCCGGCTCCGGGTCTCCCGGCGCCGGCCGCTGCCGTCCGTGGGTCGTGCACCGCTCCCGTCCCCGCCCGTCTTGATGTTGATCATGGGGTTGTCGCCGCCAGACACGCCGGCGCACGCGTGTCGTACGACGACAACCCCATGATCAACCCGGGGAGGAGGGGCGACCCCCCTACAGGGCCCCGCCGCGAGCCTGGTGACGTACTGGAACGGCCCCCTGCAGGGCCCCGCCGCGAGCTTGCGAGCGGTGGGGGCAGGGGGTCCTTCTTCAGTCGCGGAAGACCAGCGCCCCGCCGACCTGGGTGACGACCTCGTCCCACGCGCGCCGCAGTTCGGCGGCGTCCTCGGCGCGCAGCGGTGCGTCGGGCTCGCGCTCGGCGCGGGCGACCGCCCGGCCCAGCGGGGTGCCCGGATGCAGCAGCTCGTCGACGCGGGTCAGCCCGGCGTACTCGGCGACGTCCCGCACGCCCTCCACCGGCTGGGTCAGCGCCCGGTGGGCGACCAGCCCGGCCGCGCCGTCGGCGACCTCGGTGAGCACCTCGGTGAGCTCGGCGAGGTCGTAGCGGTCCTGCTCGGCGGGCAGCGGCGGGGTGTCGGTGTCGGCCACCTCCGCCCACGAGGCGATCTCGGTGAGGTCGTGGTCCTCGTCGCCGGCGCAGAAGCGGGTGAGGTCGGCGGGGGAGGCGAACAGGTACACCTCGCCGTCCCGCCCGAGGAAGCGGGCCCGGTCCTCGACGTAGCAGCGCAGCGTCACACCGGCGCCCTCCGGGACGACGACCTCGACCGGCAGGATGCCGACGGCCTCCCAGAAGGCGGCGGCCCTCGCCACCTCGGCCGGCGGTGCGCTGACCCGGCCCGGGTGCGCGATGGTGCTCACGCCGGGGGACGCCGGGGTCTGCGCCGCGGAGGCCGCCGTCGCACCGCCGGCCGGTCGGGCCGCCGGGGCAGCCCCCACGACGTCGTCCGCCGCGTCGTCCTCGTCCTCCTCGGCCGGGGGGTAGTCGTCCAGGCCGACCGTGCCGCCGCCGGTCCAGTCCAGGTGGACGCCGAGCTCCTCGAGGACGTCCTCCCACAGGTCGTCGAGGGCCGCGCCGACGCCGGCCCACGCGTCTTCCCCGGAGCGGCCGACGAACGCCTCCACCCCCAGACCGAGCGAGCCGACCTCCGGGCGGGCGACCAGCTCGGCCAGCGCCGCGAACTCCCCACCCCGTACCACGTCGGCCGGACGGCGGTCCAGGTCGACGTCGGCGTCGACGTCGCGCTCCTCATCCTCGTCGGTCAGGTCCTCGTCGGTCAGCTCGTCGTCGACGTCCTCGTCGACGACGTCCGCGCCGCCGGTGTCCTCGTCACCGCTGTCGTCGTCGAGGTCGAGGCACTCGGCCAGCCGGGTGACGACGTCGATGGTCGCGGCCAGCTCCTCGACCGCCCACCGGTCCGGGTCCTCCGCGGCGACGTCGTAGACGCCGTCGAGGTCGTAGCGGTGGTCGTCGTCGGGGGTCAGGTCGGCCGCGCCCAGGCCGACGACGACCGGCCAGACCGGGTGGTCGGCCAGGTCGTGGTCGGTGCGGGTCCGGCAGAACGCCGCCAGCGCCGCCGGGGTCGGGAAGAGGTGGACGCGGGCCCGGTCGTCCTCGGAGGTGCCGAGGAAGGCCTGCCACTCCTCGCCGTCCTCCTCCCAGGGCGGAGCCCACAGGGTGAAGCCGGTGCGGTCGTCGACGGTGAGGGCGATGGGGACGATGCTGGGCCGGGCCACGGGGCTCATCCTGCCCGGTCCCGCCGCGGTCGCGCCTCGGGGTTCAGGCCGGGACCGGGCGCCTCGACGTCCCCGGCGTCCCCGGCGTCCCCGGCGCGCTTGCCGCGGCGGACGACCGCCTCGACCCTCGGGTGGCGGTCCTGGACCCCCATCGGGTGCCAGGTGGAGGACCCCGTCCTCCTCACCGCTCGCAAGCTCGCGGCGAGCCTCTGGACGGGGCCGGTCTACAGCCCGATCGGATGCCAGACGGTCTTTGTCTCCAGGAACGGCGTCAGCCGGGACAGTCCCGGGTCCGCGGTCCAGTCCGGCTCCTCCGCGGGTGGGCGCAGCACCCGCTTGACGCTGCCGGCGGCCAGGCGTTCGAGCTCCATCGCCTGCCCGGCGGGGGCGCCGGTGAGGTCGACGGCGTCGACGTCGTCGTGCTCGGCCAGCCACGGGCCGATCTCGCCGGCGTCCCCGGTGAGCAGGTTGGCCACCCCGCCGGGGACGTCGCTGGTGGCCAGCACCTCGCCGAGGGTGACCGCGGGCAGCGGCCGGTTCCGCGACGTGACGACGACGGCGGTGTTGCCGCCGGCCAGCACCGGGGCGAGCACGCTGACCAGGCCGAGCAGCGAGGAGCGCTGCGGCGCGAGGACGGCGACGACGCCGGTGGGCTCGGGCAGCGAGAAGTCGACGTACGGGCCGGCGACCGGGTTGACCCCGCCGAGGACCGCGGCGAGCTTGTCGGTCCACCCGGCGTACCAGACCCAGCGGTCGACGGCGGCGTCGACGGCGGCGCGGGCCTTCGACGTCGACAGCCCCTCCAGCGCCGCGACCTCCTCGCAGAACTGCGCGGACCGGCCCTCCATCACCTCGGCGACCCGGTAGAGGACCTGGCCGCGGTTGTAGGCGGTGGCTCCCGACCACTTCGGGAACGCGGCGCGGGCGGCGACGACGGCGTCCCGGGCGTCCTTGCGGGAGGCGCGGGCGACGTTGGCCAGGAAGGAGCCCCGGGCATCGGTGACCTCGTAGGTGCGCCCCGACTCCGAGCGCGGGAAGGCCCCGTTCACGTAGAGCTTGTAGGTCTTGCGGACCGAGAGCCGCTCGCTCACCGGGCCTCCTTCAGGTAGGCGGCCAGCCCGACTCGTCCGCCCTCGCGGCCGTAGCCGGACTGCTTGTAGCCGCCGAAGGGCGACGTCGGGTCGAACCGGTTGAACGTGTTGGCCCACACCACCCCGGCGCGCAGCCGGTCGGCGATCGCCAGGATCCGCGAGCCCTTCTCGCTCCAGATGCCGGCCGACAGCCCGTAGGTGGTGTTGTTCGCCTTGGCCACCGCCTCGTCGGGCGTGCGGAAGGTGAGCACCGACAGCACCGGCCCGAACACCTCGTCGCGGGCGATGCGGTGCGCGGGGGAGACGTCGGTGAACACCGTCGGCGGGAACCAGAAGCCGCGCTCGGGCAGCTCGCAGGCCGGCTGCCAGCGCTGCGCGCCCTCGGCCTCGCCGATGTCCACCAGCTCCCGGATCCGCGCCAGTTGCAGGTGCGAGTTGATCGCGCCGATGTCGGTGTTCTTGTCCAGCGGGTCGCCCAGGCGCAGCGTGCCGATCCGCCGCTGCAGCGAGGCGACCACCTCGTCGTGGACGTCCTCCTGCACCAGCAGCCGGGAGCCGGCGCAGCACACGTGCCCCTGGTTGGAGAAGATGCCGAGCACGATGCCCTCGACGGCCTGGTCGATCGGGGCGTCGTCGAAGACGATGTTCGCCGCCTTGCCGCCCAGCTCGAGGGTCAGCTTCTTCCGGGTGCCCGCGACCGCGCGGGCGATGGACTTGCCGACCTCGGTGGAGCCGGTGAACGCCACCTTGTCAACGTCCTCGTGCTCGACGACGGCCCGGCCGGTGTCGCCGGCGCCGGTCACGATGTTGACCACGCCGGGCGGCAGGTCGGCCTGCCGGCACACCTCGGCGAACAGCAGCGCGGTCAGCGGGGTGGTCTCGGCCGGCTTGAGGACCACGGTGTTGCCGGTCGCCAGCGCCGGGGCGACCTTCCAGGCCAGCATCAGCAGCGGGAAGTTCCACGGGATGACCTGCCCGGCCACGCCCAGCGGCCTCGGGCCCGGCCCGAGGCCGGCCCAGTCGAGCTTGTCGGCCCAGCCCGCGTGGTAGAAGAAGTGCGCCGCGGCCAGGGGGACGTCGACGTCGCGGGACTCCCGGATCGGCTTGCCGTTGTCCAGCGACTCGAGGACGGCGAACTCCCGCGCCCGCTCCTGCAGCAGCCGGGCGATGCGGAACAGGTACTTGCCGCGGTCGGCCGGGCGCATCGGGCCCCAGGTCCTGGTGAACGCGCGGCGGGCGGCCTTGACCGCACGGTCGACGTCCTCGGCGGTGCCGGCGGCGACCTCGGAGAGGACCTCCTCGGTGGCCGGGTCGACCGTCGTGAACGGCGTCCCGGAGCCGTCGACGAACTCGCCGTCGACGAACAGGCCGTAGGACGGCGCGATGTCGACGATCGAACGCGACTCGGGGGCGGGGGCGTACTCGAAGGGGCTGGGCGGGGCGGTCGTCACGTCAGTCCACCGTCACGTGGTCGGGGGCGGAGGGGTGGGGGGCGGCCGTGACCGCGGGCCCGGCCATCAGTCGACACTCACGTGGTCGGGGGCGGAGGGGTGGGGGACGGCCGTGACCGCGGGCCCGGCCATCAGTCGACACTCACGTGGTCGGGGCCGGAGGGGTGGGGGACGGCCGTGACCGCGGGCCCGGCCATCAGTCGACACTCACGTGGTCGGGGCCGGAGTAGTGGCCGCTGTGCAGCTTCTGCCGCTGCAACAGCAGGTCGTTCAGCAGGCCGGACGCGCCGAAGCGGAACCGCTCGGGGGAGAGCCAGTCCGGGCCGGCGACCTCGTTGACCAGCACCAGGTGCCGGATCGCGTCCTTCGTCGTCCGGATACCGCCGGCGGGCTTGACGCCGACCTGGCGGCCGGTGGCGGCGCGGAAGTCGCGGACCGCCTCCATCATCACGAGGCAGACCGGCAGGGTGGCCGCGGGCGAGATCTTGCCGGTGGAGGTCTTGATGAAGTCGCCGCCGGCGAGCATCGCCAGGCAGGAGGCCCGCCGGACGTTGTCGAGGGTGACCAGCTCGCCGGTCTCGAGGATCACCTTCAGGTGGGCGTCCCCGCAGGTCTCCTTGACCGCGACGATCTCGTCGTACACGTCGAGGTACCTGCCCGCGAGGAAGGCGCCGCGGTCGATGACCATGTCGATCTCGTCCGCGCCGCCCGCCACGGCGTCGCGGACGTCGGCGAGCTTCACCGCCCGGCTGGCCCGGCCGCTGGGGAACGCGGTGGCGACGGCGGCGGTGTGGATGCCGGTGCCCTCCAGCGCCTTGCGTGCGACGCCGGCCAGGTCGCCGTAGACGCAGACCGCGGCGACCTGCGGGCAGGACGGGTCGGTGGGGTCGGGCTGCTTCGCCTTCGCGGCCAGCGAGCGGACCTTGCCCGGGGTGTCCGCGCCCTCGAGCGTGGTGAGGTCGACCATCGAGATGGCGGTGTCGATCGCCCAGGCCTTGGCGGTGGTCTTGATCGACCGGGTGGCGAGCACGCCGACCCGCGCCTCGGCGCCGACCTGGTCGACACCCGGCAGGCCGTGCAGGAAGGCGCGGAGGGCGGCGTCGGACCGCGTCACGTCGCTGAACGGCGCCGGGGGCTCGGGCCGCAGCGGAGCCCCGGCGGACAGCGCGTCGGGGTCGAGCACGTGGGTCATGCCGGCCATTCTCGCCTGCCCGGATCCGGCGCCCGCGGGCCGCACACCCGTGCGGGTGGGGTGTCCGCCGGCCGGGAGGACGCCGACCGGAGGCGCAGCATGCTGCGGGCGCCGCGCTGGAACTCGTAGGGGACGTCGTCGACGCGGGCGCGCACCCCGGCGGCGTCGAGTCCGGCCAGCACGTGGTCGAGCAGCTGCGGCAGCGTCCGGCCCGCCTGGTCGACCAGCGGGTAGACGCGCACCTCGGCGCCGACGCGGGCCAGTTCGCGCAGGGCGGCGACGTGGGAGGCCGCGTCGAGCCGGTCGGCGTAGGTGAACAGCAGGTGCGAGGAGAGCACCAGGTCGAAGGCGCCGTCCCGGAACGGGAGGTGGGGCAGCGCCGCGGCCACGTACCGGCCCGGGGAGCCGAGCAGGTCGCGGGCGAAGGTCGCCGCCGAGTCGGCCCGCAGCCGGGCGTGGCCGGCGGGGTCGCCGTGGAAGCGCCAGACGTAGCGCTCGGCGTTGGCGGTGGCCCAGGCGCTGCCGCAGGCCAGTTCGGCGTCCAGGCGGGCCACCAGCTCGGGCGGTGGGGTCGCGTACGCGGGGTCGGCCGCGAACGCCGCGGTGCCGTGCGCGCGGGCCGCCGCGGTGAAGGAGGCGCCGCCACCGGGACAGTCGAGGACCCGTCCGCGCAGGTCGGCGTCGCTCAGCGCGAACATCGCGCGGTACTCGTCGGACGAACGGGTGCTGATGAGGTAGGCCCCGATGTCGGTGGCCCCGCGCAGCTCGCCCACCGCAGCACCTCGACCCGACCCGACGGACGTGGTCCACCCGGGCGCGGGGGGCCGGACGACGACGGGCAGGCCACTTCCCGCGCCCCCCACGGTCGTCGTCACGGGCCATCCTGCTCGGGCCGTGGGGTGGGGTCCACCCGGTCGATACGGTGTCGCGCGTGCAGCTCACCGTCGTCGACCACCCGCTCGCCCGCGCCCGGCTCTCCCGCATGCGGGACGAGCGGACCGACAACGCCAACTTCCGGGCGGCGCTGCGCGACCTGACGCAGATGCTGCTGTACGAGGCCACGCGGGACCTGCAGGTGGCGGAGGAGCCGATCTCCACCCCGGTCGCCGGCACCACCGGGTACCGGCTGGCCGCGCCCCCGCTGATCGTCCCGGTGCTGCGGGCGGGCCTCGGCATGGCCGACACCGCGCACCGGATGCTGCCGGAGTCGCAGATGGGCTTCGTCGGCCTGGCCCGCAACGAGGTCACCTTCCAGCCGGAGGCGTACATGGCCTCGCTGCCGGAGTCGCTGGTCGACCGGGAGGTGTTCGTCCTCGACCCGATGCTGGCCACCGGCGGTTCGCTGGTGCACTGCTGCGGCCTGCTCACCGATCGCGGAGCCGACTCGATCACCGTGCTCTGCGCGCTGGCCGCCCCGGAGGGGCTGCGCCGGCTGGAGGAGAGCGGTCTGCCGCTGCGGGTGTTCACCGCGTCGGTCGACGAGGGGCTCAACGAGAAGGCCTACATCGTCCCGGGGCTGGGTGACGCCGGCGACCGCCAGTTCGGGGCTGTCTAGACTGCTAGCGTTGCTGTCAGTCGACTCGAGGAGGCCGGTGTGGCGACGTTGACGATCCGGGGTCTGGACGACGCGGTGCGCGACCGGCTGCGGGTGCGCGCCGCACGGCACGGCCGGTCGATGGAGGCCGAGGTGCGCGAGATCCTCACCGCCGCGGTCGACGACCACGAGGACGAGCGGGGCCTGGGCAGCAAGATCCATGCCCTCTTCGCCGAGATCGGCGGCGTGGAACCCGATGAACTGGTGATCCCTGCTCGAACCGGGAAACCCCGGTACGTGGATTTCGACGAGTGATCGTCCTCGACACCAACGTCATCTCCGAGCTGGTGCGCCCCCGTCCGGCGGCCCGGGTCACGGAGTGGCTGGACGTACCGCTCGTGCGGGAGGTGCACGTGAGTGCGGTGACCGTGGCCGAGATCGAGTACGGGCTCGCTCGATTGCCCGATGGGCGCCGCCGTCGCGAACTCAGAACCCGTGTCGACCGACTGCTCGATCGCTACTTCCCACGCCGAGTGCTGCCGTTCGACAGCGCCGCAGCACAGCGGTACGGGACCGTCATGGCCTCCAGGGAGCGCCTCGGTCGACCGATCGAGATCGCCGACGCGCAGATCGCTGCCATCTGCCTGCACCACGACGCGGCGCTCGCGACGCGGAACACCCGTGACTTCGAGGACCTCGGCCTGACGCTGATCGACCCCTGGGAGGGCTGAGGCATGCGGTTCGGGGTGCTCGGCACCGGCCACTGGGCGCGGACGGTCCACGCGAGCGCGCTCGCCGAGCACCCGACCGCCGAACTCGTCGGCGTCTGGGGCCGCGACCTGGCCAAGGCCAAGGCGGTGGGCGCGGAGTTCGACGTCCCCGGTTTCTCCGACCTGGCGGCGCTGCTGGACCAGGTCGACGCCGTGGCGATCGCCGTTCCGCCGTCGGTGCAGGTGGAGCTGGCCGAGCAGGCCGCGGCGGCCGGCAGGCACCTGCTGCTGGAGAAGCCGATCGGGCTCTCGCTCGACGAGGCCGGCCGGGTGGTCGCCGCGGTGCGCTCGGCGGGCGTCGCCTCGGTCGTCTTCTTCACCTTCCGCTTCCAGGCCGGGACGTCGACCTGGCTGGCCCAGGCCGCCCGTACCCGGCTGGCCGGGGGCGCCGGGTCCTGGCTCAGCGCCCTGGCCGGCAGCCCCTTCGACTCGGCGTGGCGCCGTGAGCACGGCGCGCTGTGGGACATCGGCCCGCACGCGCTCTCGCTGCTGGTGCCCGCGCTCGGCCCGGTGGTCTCCGTGCTGGCTGGGGCCGGTACCGGCGACACCGTGCACCTGGTGCTGCAGCACTCGGCCGGGGTGGCGTCGACGGTGACGCTGTCGCACACCGTCGCGCCGATGTCGACGGGGATCGAGTTCTTCGTGCACGGGGACGCCGGCCGCGTCGTCCTCCTGCCCGACACCGAGCACCCGGTCGAGGCGTTGACCGTGGCGGTCGACGAGCTGACCGCGGCGGCGGTGACCGGCGGGACGCACCCGTGCGACGTCGGCTTCGCCCGGGACGTGGTGGCGGTGCTGGCGACGGCGCAGCGTGCGCTGGAGTCCGGCTGCCGCGAGCAGGTCGAGCGCTGAGGTCTCCTGGGTGTTGCCCTCGGCGGATTGCCCGCTCTTCTCCCGCATCGCCCGTTCCGCAGAGCGCGCAATGCACGAGATGAGCGGGCAATGGGCGTCGATCGGGTCAGTCGTAGGGGTCGGTCAGTACCGCGTGCGCCTGCAGGACGGTGAAGGTGACCGGCGGGCCGTCGGTGGTCGTGGTGCCGGGGACGTCGGCGCTGGCCCCGCCGTCGATGCTGAAGGTGCCGCTCCAGGTGGTGGTCAGCGAGGCGGTGTAGGTGCCGCTGCGGTAGTCGTGGCTGACCGTGTGGTTCGGGTAGGGCGCGCCGGGCTCGGTGCTGGTGAGGGTGGTGCCGTCGCCGGTGCGCCAGGTGAAGCCGGTGGCGGTGGCGACGATGTCGACGGTGAACCCGCGGATGTCGACGGTGAAGGTCTGGGTCGTCGGGCCGTCGGTGTAGAAGACCACCGGCAGGCCGACCAGCGCGTTGCCCGGCGGCTGCTGCTTGGTGGGCAACTGCGGCAGCGGCAGGGTCTGGAAGTAGCGGTACACCTCACCCGGGGACGGCGGCGGGTTGAGCGCCGTGATGTCCACACAGGCCCGGTTCAGTGAAGCCCACGAGCCCACAGGCGAGCCTAGCGCGGCTCCCCCTGGATCCGTGCCGTCGATGGTGGTTGTGCTTTCCGGTACCCCAGGATCGCCGGCGATGACCAGTCGTTGTTGCTCGATCACCACGTACCGAACGATGCGGTCCTGCGGTGCAGGACACAGCACGTCGTCATCGGGACGGCACACATCGCCCGCCGCTGTGTCGACTTCGCATGGTGTCCGTAACCGGTACCGGTAGGGCTGGGGAGCTGGTGAATCGTTGCTGGCTAGATAGGTGTTGCCCTGTGTTGACGTCAGGTAGCTCACGGACAATCCGTCATCAACGGCCCCAACGTCGGGGCATGCGCCGCGGCCACAATGGGGACGCGCATAAGCCTTCGTTGGCCAAGCCGTTGTGGCGGCGACCGCCGCCACAACGGCAAGCGCAACTACTTGTCTCATCCGAATGTCAGCTGCGTCATGAGCCACGTCTGGCGGTTGGCATCCCAGGTGAGAGCAGCACCGCCGTACACGTCGAAATACGCGGGGGAACCTCCTTCGGTGGGCTGACCCGTGGCGTCGAGGACGACGAATTGCTCTTGGTCGATGCCTACCGTCATCTCCGCGGTCGATCCCCTCATGAGCGGCTGTCCCAGATCCGTGATGATCATGTCGCCGCCCTCGAAGTCATTGCCAGCGGCCGCGGCTTCTTCCGTGGCCTGTGCAATTCGGTTGCAGTCTTCGCAGCGGTCGCTCAATTCCAGGAGGGGGGCGGCGTCCATGACGGTGGACGTCCGGTTGATGAGCTCGATGTAGTACCGGACGAAGGCCTCGGCGCCGGCGGCGTCCTGGGTGCGGGCCTCGTCGGGCATGGGCAGGTCCGGCGGGCCCAGCGGCGGTAGCTCCGCCTCCGACGGGCTGGGGCCGGCGCTCGCCTCGGGCAGGGTGTCGCTGGCCTCCTGCCGCTCCGAGCACCCGCTCAGCACGGCCACCCCGGCCGCGAGGCCCACCACGAGCAGGGTCCACCGCCGTGTCACGTCGTCCACCCCCGTGTCGATCACCGGACTCGGCGAGACTACGGACCACCGGCCAGACCAGGCACGTAGCCCTGTGGACAACCACCCGATCGCATTGCCGGCGTCTCCTGCGCCGTGCTGGTGCGATAGAGCCGGCAGTGCACGGAGAGAGCCGGCAGTGCACGGAGAGAGCCGGCAGTGCACGGAGAGAGCCGGCAAGGCAAGGGCAGCGGCCGCTCAGGCGCCGAGGCGGACGGCCAGCTCCTCGAACGACGACACCGACAGGTCGGCGTCCGGGTCCTCCGACGGCGGCACCACCTGCCCGCCGAACTCGTCGGGACGGTGCACGTAGGCCGTCCGCAGCCCGCGGGACCGCGCCGCCGCCAGGTCGTCGACGTGCGCGGCCACCATCAGCACCGAGGACGGCGGCAGCGCCAGCAGCCGCGGCGCCGAGTCGTACACCTCGGGGTCGGGCTTGTAGTGCTGCACGATCTCGGCGCCGAGCACGCAGTCCCACGGCAGCCCGGCCCGCCGTGCCATGTCCACGATGAGCGCCACGTTGCCGTTGGACAGCGGCGCGAGCACGAACGCGCGCCGCAGCCGGCCCATGCCGGGTAGCACGTCCGGCCACGGGTCGAGCCGATGCCAGGCGAGCACGAGTTCGTCGCGCACATCGGCAGGCGTGGCGGCCAGCCCGGCGTCGGCCAGCACGTCGTCCAGCGAGGAGCGGTGCAGGGCGTCCAGCGGCGTCCACGGCAGCTCGCCGGAGCGCACCCGGTCCATCGACGGCAGGTACCGGCCCCGCCAGTCGTCGGCCAGGGCCGATGCGTCGACCGACGGCCCCAGCAACCGGCGCACCTCACGGGTCACCCCGCCGCGCCAGTCGACCACCGTGCCGAACACGTCGAAGACCAGCGCGCGGACGTCCATCGGTGCAGGCTGGCACACTGCGCCGGTGACCGACGCTGTCGACCCCGCGCTGGCCGAGCAGGTCGTCGCGGAGCTCCGGCGGGCCGGGGCCCGGTTCGGGTTCGTGCACGGCAGCCGGGCGCGGGGCACGCACCGGCCCGACTCCGACCTCGACGTGGCCGCGTGGTGGGGGCGGAACGCGCCACCGTCGTTCGAGGTGGCGTCGCACCTGCCCGCGGACGTCGACCTCATGGTGCTCGACGGCGCTCCCCTGGAGCTGGCCGGACGGGTGGCGCTGGAGGGCGTCCTCCTCTTCGACGACGACCCACCCGCGCGCGTCCGCTGGCAGGCCACCACCCGCAAGGTCTACCTCGACGAGAAGCCCCGCTTCGACCGTGCGCACCGCGAGTTCGTGGAGACGGTGCTGCGTGGTGGATGAGCTGCGGGTGCACCGGCTGCTCCGCTGGCTGACCGACCGGATCGCCGACCTGTCCGCCGAGGCCGGCGCGGACGAGCAGCGCCGAGCGGACCCGATGTGGCTGCGTGGCGTGAAATACCTGTTCATCACCGCCGTCGAGGCAGGCATCGACGTCGCTCAGCACGTGTGCGCCGCCGAGGGGTGGGGGCCGCCGAACACCAACCGCGACGCCATGCTGGTCCTGGCTCGGCACGGGGTGGTGTCGCGCGAGCTGGGGCATCACATGGCCGACGCCGTCGGCTTCCGCAACGTCCTGGTCCACCGCTACGTCGACGTCGACGATGCCATCGTCGTCACGCAGCTCGGCGAGCTGCACGACCTCCGGGACTTCGTCCGGTCCGTCCTGGCCTTCCTCGAGAAGGCCTCAGAGGCCCAGGGCGGATGAGGTCTCCGCGCGCAGCCGCTCCAGCTCCTCGGCCCCCCGGCGCCGGGCCGCGGTCACGTCGCCCGCCACCGGGACGACGGCCTCCAGGTAGGCCTTGAGCTTGGGCTCGGTGCCGCTGGGCCGCACGATCACCCGCACCCCGTCGCCGGCCAGCCGGACGGCGTCCACGGCCGGCGTCCCGTCGAGCAGGTCGGCGAACGCCACCCCGCGGCCGAGGAGACACACGGGCGGCGCCGACCGCAGCTGCGCCATCGCCGCCGCGATCCGGGAGAGGTCCGACACCCGCACCGACAGCTGCCCGGTGACGAACAGCCCGTGCTCGACAGCCAGCTCGTCGAGCCGGTCGAGCAGCGTGCGACCGGACGCCTCGAGCTCCGCGGCCAGCAGCGCGACGGCGAGCGCGGCGGAGATGCCGTCCTTGTCGCGCACCACCTCCGGGGCGACCGCGTAGCCCAGCGCCTCCTCGTAGCCGAAGACCAACGGCTCGTCGGCCGTGCCGGCACGGACGATCCACTTGAACCCGGTCGGCGTCTCGGCGTACCGGACGCCGTGCGCCGCGGCCAGCGCACCCACCAGCGAGCCGCTGACCAGGGACGCCGCGTACGTCCCCCGCACTCCGCGGCGCAGCAGCCAGTCGGCCAGCAACGCGCCCACCTCGTCGCCGGTGAGCTGCCGACCGCCGCAGACCACCGAGCAGCGGTCGGCGTCGGGGTCCTCGGCGACGGCGACGTCGGCGGCGACCCGCGCGGCCAGCGCGGTCAGCAGGTCGACCGCGCCGGGCTCCTCCGGGTTGGGGAAGGCGACCGTCGGGAACGCCGGGTCGGGCTGCTCCTGCTCGGGCACGCCCACCGGCGGGGCGAACCCGGCCGCGGCGAAGACGGAACGTGTCGTCGCCGCCCCGACCCCGTGCATCGCGCTGTAGGCGACGACGAGGCGGTCGCGGCCGGGCACCCGGGCGGATCCCAGCGCCCGCACGACGGCGTCGACGTAGTCGGCCTCGACGTCGTCCCCGAGGGTCAGCCAGTCGTCGGACGTCGGTACCTCGCGGGCCGGGCCGACCCCCGCGATGGCCGCCTCGATCTCCCGGTCGGCCGGCGGCACCAGCTGGGCGCCGTCGCCGAGGTAGACCTTGTAGCCGTTGTCGCCGGGCGGGTTGTGGCTGGCGGTCACCACCACCCCGGCCGCGCAGCCCAGGTGCCGGACGGCGAAGGCCAGCACCGGCGTCGGCAGCGGCCGCGGCAGCACCTGGACGGCGAACCCGGCCCCGGTCAGCACCTGCGCCGAGACCCGGGCGAACTCGTCGGAGCGGCGGCGGGCGTCGAACCCGATGACGACGCCGTCCCCGGCGTGCCCGGCGTCGGCCAGCCACCGGCCCAGGCCGGCCGCGGCCCGGGTGACCACGGCGGCGTTCATCCCGGCGGGCCCGGCCCGCAGCGGCCCGCGCAGCCCGGCGGTGCCGAAGGTCAGCGGCCCGGCGAACCGGCGCTCGAGCTCGGCGGTGTTCTCCGCCTCGATGAGCGCCTCGATCTCGGCGCGGTCGCCGGGGTGCGGATCGGCGTCGGCCCAGTCGCGGGCCGTCTCCAGGATGCTCATCCGTCGGCTCCGCTGCCCGGTGCGGCCTCCGGGAGCAGCGCCGTCCGCGTCTCGAACCGGTCGGCGTCGAACTCCGCGGTCGTGTACTCGCCGCCGACCCGGGCGTGCACCGGGTCGGTCGGGTCGGGCTCGCCGTGCACCTCGACCAGCGCGTCGGCGAAGACCTCGGCGTCGTCGGCCGGGTCGTAGCCGAGGGCCCGGGCGGTGGTGAGGTCCCACCAGTTGCGGGTGTTGGCCGACACCCCCCAGACGACGGCGAAGCCGGGCGCCGGCGCCCGCAGCGCGGCGTCGACCAGCGACACCTGGTCGCCGGGGGAGAGCCAGGTGGCCAGCTGCCGGGTCGTCGTCGGCTCGGGGAAGGCGCTGCCGATGCGCAGGCAGACGACGTCCAGGCCGTACCGGTCGGCGTAGAGCGAGCCGAGCGCCTCGGCCGCCACCTTGGAGACGCCGTAGTAGGTGTCCGGCCGCGGCGGCGCGTCCTCCTCGCGCAGCAGCCCCTCGGCCGGCCGCGGCGTGAACCCGGTGGCGTGGTTGCTCGACGCCAGCACCACGCGGGGGACGCCGGCCCGCCGCGCCGCCTCCAGCACGCAGTAGGTGCCCTCGATGTTGGCGTGCGAGACCGCCGCCCAGGTCGACTCCCCGCAGACGCCGGCCAGGTGCACGACCGCGGCGGCACCGGAGACGGCGTCCAGCACCGCGGCCAGGTCGGTGACGTCGGCGACGACCTGCTCCTCGCCCGGCCGGGTGTCCACGATCGGGACGACGTCCAGCGAGCGCACCGCCCAGCCCCGCTCGGGCAGCCCGCCGCGCAGCACCGTGCCGATCCGCCCGGCCGCGCCGGTCAGCAGCACCGGCCCGCTCACGGCAGCCGCCCGACGAACTCGACCAGGAACTCGCCCAGCCGCCCGGCCGCGGCCTTGCCGGCGGCCAGCACCTCCTGGTGGTCGAGCGCCTCACCGGTGATGCCGGCCGCGGCGTTGGTCACCATCGACAGCCCCACCACCTCCAGGCCGGCGGCGCGGGCGGCGATCGACTCCAGCGCCGTCGACATGCCCACCAGGTCGGCGCCGAGGGCGCGCAGCATGCGGATCTCGGCCGGCGTCTCGTAGTGCGGCCCGGGCAGCGCGGCGTAGACGCCCTCGGTCAGCGTCGGGTCGATCTCGCGCGCGAGCGACCGCAGCCGCGCCGAGTAGAGGTCGGTGAGGTCGACGAACGTGGCGCCGACCAGGGGTGAGCGGGCGGTCAGGTTCAGGTGGTCGCTGATCAGCACCGCCTGGCCGACCCGGTGCTCCGGGGCCAGCCCGCCGGCGGCGTTGGTGAGGACGACGGTGCGCACCCCGGCCGCGGCCGCCGTCCGGACCCCGTGCACGACCGGCTCGACGCCCCGGCCCTCGTAGAGGTGGGTGCGGCCGAGGAAGAGCAGCACGCGGCGCCCGCCGACCCGCACCGAGCGGACCTCGCCGCCGTGGCCCACCGCGGTCGGCGCGACGAAGCCGGGCAGCTCGCTGACGGCGACGCTGCCCGTCGCGGGGCCGAAGGCGTCGGCGGCCGGCGCCCACCCCGACCCCATGACGACGGCCACCTCGTGCCCGTCGCCGAGCGCGGTGGTGAGGTCGTCGGCCGCCCGGGCGGCGAGGTCTGCGGAGTCGGTCACGGGGGGCTCGCTCACGCACGGACGCTAACCCAGCGCACCGAGGCCGACCCACGTCTGCCGGCGGCACGAGGGCACACCGACCCCAGCAGCCCCGCGGCGGGCGTGTCCTCCGGAGCCGCGGACGGCGCGGGTCCGAACCTGTCCCGGTGCAGCGCATCGACATCGACGGCGTCCCGGTCTTCGCCGCGGAGGGCTCGGGGCGGACCACCGCCGTCCTGGTCTTCGGTGTCGGGCTGCGCGACGAGACCTTCGCGATCACCGAGGTCACCCACCTCGTCGAGCACCTGGCGATGAGCGCGCTGCCCCGCACCCACCTGCGCTGCGACGCGGTCACCGACGTGGACACCACGACCTTCTCCGCGACCGGCCGGCCCGAGGCCGTGGGCGCCTTCCTCGAGGGGATCTGCCGCGCGCTGGGCGACCTGCCGACCGAGCGGATGGACCTCGAGGTCGGCGTCCTGCAGGCGGAGGGCTGCGCCAGGGGGTACTCCACCCTCGGCGCGCTGTGGGCCGCCCGCTTCGGCCTGGCCGGCCCCGGGCTGGTCGGCGCCGACGGGCCCGGCCCGGAGTACCTCACCGAGGAGACCGTGCGGGGCCACGCCCGCCGGTGGTTCGTCCGGGGCAACGCCGCGCTGTGGTGCTCCGGCCCGCTGCCGGCCGGGCTGCGGCTGCCGCTGCCGCCCGGCCCCCGTCCCGTCCGGGTCGTCCCGCCGGCCCGGCCGCAGACCGGCCCGGTGTGGACGGCGGGGCACGGCGGCGTCGGCCTGCTGCTCACCTGCGGCGGGGCGGGCGACCCGGCGCTGCGCGTCGGCGTCGACGTGCTCGAGCGGCGGCTGCGGGACGCCGCGCGGCACGCCCGCGGCCTGAGCTACGCCGTCGACTCGCGAGCCCTGGAGCTCTCCGCCGACCGGCGGGAGGTCGCCGTCGTCGTCGACGCGCGGCAGGGCTGCGAGGGCGCGGTGGCCGGCCTGCTCTGGCAGGCCTACGCGCAGCTGTGCGAGCAGGGCCCGACCGAGGCCGAGCTGGCGCACGCGGTGGCCGGCTTCGCGGAGGAGCTGGACGACGAGCGTGCCGTCGCCGAGTCGGAACTGGCCGACGCCGCCTACTGCGCGGTCAGCGGGCTGCCGTTCCGCCCGGTGGGGGAGGTCCTGGCGGGCTGGCGGACGACGACCGCCGAGCGGGTGGCCGCGGCGCTGCGCGACACGTGGGCCACGGCGATCCTCTCCGTGCCCGGGGACGCCGGCTACGACGGCCCCGGCGACCCGGTGCAGTGGCGCCCGGCCTGCGGCGTGCACACCTCCCTGCCCGCGGGGGAGACCTTCCGGCCGTCGCCCCTGGCGCGGCTGTTCGACCGGCAGCGCCGGGTCGCCCTCGTGGTCGGCGACCGGGAGCTGGCCTCCCGGGACGCCGACGGCGACGTCCACCGCATCCCGTGGGAGCTCGTCGAGGCCGCGCTGCCCACCGCGGACGGCCGCGCGGCCCTCGTCGTCGGCCGGGAGCGCTGCGGCGTGTTCGTGGACGAGGAGCGCTTCGGCCGCCGGGCCGTCGCGGCCGTGCGCGCCCGCGTGCCGGCCGACCGGTGGCTGCTCCGCCCGGCCGCGCGGGAGGGCGCGCTGGTCCCGGCGACCTGACCGCCGGCCGCCGGGGCAGGCGGCGGCCACCTCTCAGGGGCCCGCTGGCCTCCCTGCAGGGTCCCGCCGCGAGCGTGCGAGTGGCGGGGGGCAGGGAGGTCCTCTTCCGAGGCGTGGGGAGAGAGGTGTGGCCCCCTTGCAGGTAGAAGGACCCCCTCCTGCCCACCCCTCGCACGCTCGGGGCGGTGCCCGGGAGGGGGCCTGGCGCGAGCTCGCGAGCGGTGGGGGGCAAGCGGCCACCTCTCAGGGGCCCGCGCCGAGCTCGCGAGGCGTGGGAAGAGAGGTGTGGCCCCCTTGCAGGGTCCCGCCGAGAGCTTGCGAGCGGTGGGGGGCAAGGGGGTCCTCTTAGACTCCCCGAGGTGGAGATCCCCTTCCGCTCCTCCGAACGCGCCAGCCTCGGCGTCGAGTGGGAGCTGCAGCTGGTCGACCTGCAGACCCGGCAGCTGACCGCCGGCGCCGTCGAGATCCTCGAGGAGATCCGCCCCGAGGACGCCGCCGAGCACCCCAGGGCCAAGCACGAGCTGCTGCAGTCGACCATCGAGATCATCACCGGCATCTGCACCACCGTCGCCGAGGCCAAGGCCGACCTGGCCGGCACCCTCGCCGAGGTGCGGGCCGTCGCCGCCCGCCGCGGCCTGGGCCTGATGTGCGCCGGCACCCACCCGATCACCGACTGGCAGACCCAGCAGATATCGCCCAAGGAGCGCTACCACCGGCTCGTCGAGCAGATGCAGTGGCTGGCCCGCCGGTTGCAGATCTTCGGGGTGCACGTGCACGTCGGCGTGCGGGCGCCGGAGAAGGCCATCCCGATCGTCAACGCGCTCACCCAGTTCGTGCCGCACTTCCTGGCGCTGTCGGCGTCGTCCCCGTACTGGGTCGGCTGCGACACCGGCCTGGCCTCGGCCCGGTCGAAGGTGTTCGAGGGGATGCCGACCGCCGGGCTGCCCTACCAGCTGTCGGGTTGGGACCGCTTCGAGCAGTACATGGAGACGCTCATCTCCACGCACGCCATCGAGAGCGTGCGCGAGGTGTGGTGGGACATCCGCCCGCACCCGGACTTCGGCACCGTCGAGCTGCGCATCTGCGACGGGCTGCCCACCCTCGACGAGATCGGCGCGGTGGCCGCCCTCTCGCAGTGCCTGGTCGAGCAGTTCGACACCCAGCTCGACCGCGGCTACACCCTGCCGACGCCGGCCGGCTGGGTGCTGCGGGAGAACAAGTGGCGGGCGGCCCGCTACGGCCTGGACGCCGAGATCGTGGTCGACGAGAAGGGCACCGTGCAGCCGGTCCGCCAGGCGATCACCGACCTGGTGGAGGACCTCGAGCCCACCGCCCGGCGGCTCGGGTGCGCGGCCGAGCTGGCCGACGTGGAGCGGATCCTCGCCGTCGGCGCCTCCTACGAGCGGCAGCGGGCGGTCGCGCTGGAGCACGACGGCGACCTGCGCGCCGTCGTCGACAGCCTGCTGGCCGAGCTGCGCGACGGCCTCCCCTCCAGCGGGCCCGCGGACCGTCCGCCGGGGCCGGTGCCCGGCCCGGCCGACTGCGCCGGGGGCCACGCCGCATGAGGCCGGCTGCATGACGCGGTTCCCGGAGGAGCTGGGGACGGCGGTCGACGAGTGGGTCGCCGAGCGGCACCAGCAGCTGGTCGCCGTCCGCCGGCACCTGCACGCCCACCCCGAGCTGGCCTTCGCCGAGTTCGAGACGACGTCCTTCCTCGAGCAGCGGCTGCGCGCCGACGGCCTGGACCCCAAGCGGCTGCCCACCGGCACCGGGCTGCTCGTCGAGGTCGGGTCGGGGGAGCCGGTCGTGGTGCTGCGCGCCGACATCGACGCGCTGCCGCTGCCCGACCTCAAGGACGTCCCCTACGCGTCCACCCGCGAGGGCCTGTGCCACGCCTGCGGGCACGACGTGCACACCGCCGTCGTCCTCGGGGCGGCGCTGGCCCTCGCCACCCTCGACGGCCTGCCCGGCACCGCGCGCTGCGTCTTCCAGCCGGCCGAGGAGACCGTGCCCGGCGGCGCCACCGAGGTGGTCGCCGCCGGGGGGCTGGCCGGCGCCTCCCGCGCCTTCGCGCTGCACTGCGACCCCTCCATCCCGGCCGGCACCGTCGGCCTGCGCACCGGGGCGATCACCGCCGCCTGCGACCGGATGGACGTCACCCTCACCGGCCCCGGCGGGCACACCGCCCGTCCCCAGCTCACCGTCGACCTGGTCGACGCCCTGGGCCGGCTGATCACCGACCTGCCGTCCCTGCTCTCCCGGCAGGTCGACCCGCGGGCCGGCATGTCCCTGGTGTGGGGCGCGGTCAACGCCGGGGTCGCGGCCAACGCCATCCCGCAGCGCGGCTCGCTGCGCGGCACCGTGCGGGTGCTCGACCGGGACATGTGGCAGGAGGCCGAGGCGGTGCTGCGCTCGCTGGTCGAGCGGGTGGCCGCCACCACCGGCGCGGGGGTGCAGGTCGACTACGTGCGCGGCGTCCCCCCGGTGGTCAACGACCCGCGGGCGGTCGCGCTGCTGCGCTCGGCGACGCTGGAGACGGTCGGCAGCGACGGGCTGCGGCTGTCCCCGCAGAGCATGGGCGGGGAGGACTTCGGCTGGTTCGCCGACGTGCTGCCCATCGCGCTGGCCCGGCTGGGCACCCACGGCGGCGGCGCCCCGCTGGACCTGCACCGGGGCACCTTCGACGTCGACGAGCGGGCGATCGGGGTGGGCGTGCGGCTGCTGGCCCGCGCCGCCCTGCACTCGCTGTCCGCCGACGCCGGCGGCGCGCCGCCCGGGCCTCCGCCGCACCCCGGCCGTTCCGGTCCCGGCGGTCGTCGGTAGAGACTGGCGCCCACCACCGACGACCCGGGGAGCCCGACGATGACCGCCGACCAGCCGACCGCCTCTCCCGGCGACGCCGAGGTGCCGGCCGAGCACCAGGTCCCCGACACCCTCGCCCTCGCCGGCGACTTCCCGGCCGTCTCCCGCGACCGGTGGCGGGAGCTGGTGGCCGGCGTCCTGCGCAGGTCCGGCCGCGAGGAGCTGCCCGACCCGGTCGAGGACGCGCTGCGGGTGCCGGTGGCCACCGGCGTCACCGTCGCCCCGCTCTACACCGCCGAGGACGCCGGCGACCTGCCCACCGCGGTCGGCGTCCCGGGCCTGGCGCCGTTCGTGCGGGGTGCCCGGGCCGGTGCGAGCCCGGACCCCGGCGGCTGGGACGTCCGCCAGCGGCACGCCTCCCCCGACGTGGCGGTCACCAGGGAGGCGATCGCCGCCGACCTGGAGAACGGGGTCACCTCGCTGTGGCTGGTGCTCGGCGAGGGCGCGGTCCCGGTCGAGGCGTTGGGTGAGGTCCTCGCCGACGTCTACCTCGACCTGGCGCCGGTGTCGGTCTCCGGCGGGCTGTCGGCCGCCGAGGCCCTCCTCGCGCACGTCTCCGGTCGCACCGACCTGGCGCCCGGCGGCTCGTTGGGCCTGGACCCGCTCGGCGTGCACGCCGCCTCCGGGCGGGAGCAGGACCTCTCCGGCCTGGCCGACGTCGCCCGCCGCGCGGCCGACCACCCGGGCCTGCGCACCGTCACCGTCGACGCGACCGTCTTCGCCGACGCCGGGGCCAGCGCCGTCGAGGAGCTCGGCTGCTCGCTGGCCGCCGGGGTCGCCTACCTGCGGGCACTCACCGCGGGTGGGCTGGCCGTCGACGACGCCTTCGCCGCGCTCGAGTTCCGCTACGCCGCCAGCGCCGACCAGTTCACGACGATCGCCGGGCTGCGCGCGGCCCGCCGGCTGTGGGACCGGGTCGGCGAGGTCAGCGGCGCCTCGCCCGACGCGCGTGCCCAGCGGCAGCACGCGGTCACCTCGTCGGTGATGACGACGCGGCACGACCCGTGGGTGAACATGCTGCGGACGACGGTCGCCTGCTTCGCCGCCGGCGTGGGCGGCGCCGACGCCGTCACCGTGCAGCCGTTCGACGCCGCGCTGGGGCTGCCCGACGCCTTCTCGCGGCGGATCGCGCGCAACACGCAGAGCCTGCTGGTGGAAGAGGGGCACCTCGCCCGCGTGCTCGACCCGGCCGGCGGCTCCTGGTACGTCGAGTCGCTGACCGACTCCCTGGCGCAGGCGGCGTGGAGCTGGTTCACCGAGATCGAGCGGGCCGGTGGGCTGGCCGCCGCGCTGGAGTCGGGGCTCGTGCGTGACCGCATCGCCGCGGCCTGGGGCGAGCGACAGGAGCGGCTGGCGCACCGGGAGGACGCGATCACCGGCGTCAGCGAGTTCCCCGACCCGGCCGAGGAGCTGCCGCGGCGGCAGCCGGCGGTCGATCCGCGCCCGACCGGCGGGCTGCCCCGGGTGCGGGCCTCGCAGGCCTACGAGGAGTTGCGCGACCGCGCCGAGTCCGCCGACCGCCGTCCGCGGGTGCACCTGGCCACGATCGGCCCGATCGCCCGCCACACCGCGCGGGCCACCTTCGCCGGCAACCTGTTCCAGGCCGGCGGCATCGAGACGCCGTCCGGCGAGGGCACCTCCGGCTTCGCCGACGCCGGGACGACGGTGACCTGCATCTGCGGCACCGACCGTGACTACGCGGAGTCCGCGGCCGCTCTCGCCGCGCAGCTGCACGCGGCCGGTGCCACCCAGGTGTGGTTGGCCGGCAAGCCGTCGCTGGGGGTGGACGGCGTCGACGGGTACGTGTACGCCGGGTGCGACGCACTCGACGTGTTGCGAGCGGTACACGAGCAGCTACTGGGCCAAAGTGGCCACTTCGGCCCTCGAGGGGAGCGGGCATGAGCGGGATCCCCGACTTCGGGTCGGTCGAGCTGGGCCGCCCGGCGGCGCACGCCGGCGGCGACGACTGGGCCAAGCGGTTCGAGGAGACCACCGGCCGATCGGTCGCCGACGCGACCTGGGAGACGCCCGAGGGCATCGCCGTCCCGCCGCTGTACACCCCGGCCGACCTCGCCGGGCTGGACTTCCTGTCCACCTACCCCGGCCTGCCGCCGTACCTGCGCGGGCCGTACCCGACGATGTACACGACCCAGCCGTGGACCATCCGCCAGTACGCCGGGTTCTCCACCGCCGCGGAGTCCAACGCCTTCTACCGGCGCAACCTCGCCGCCGGGCAGAAGGGGCTGTCGATCGCCTTCGACCTGCCCACCCACCGCGGCTACGACTCCGACCACCCGCGGGTCGTCGGCGACGTCGGCATGGCCGGGGTGGCGATCGACTCCATCCTGGACATGCGCCAGCTCTTCGACGGCATCCCGCTGGACCGGATGACGGTCTCGATGACCATGAACGGCGCGGTGCTGCCGGTGATGGCGCTCTACGTCCTCGCCGCCGAGGAGCAGGGCGTCGCGCCTGCGCAGCTGGCCGGGACCATCCAGAACGACATCCTCAAGGAGTTCATGGTCCGCAACACCTACATCTACCCGCCGAAGCCGTCGATGCAGATCGTCAGCGACATCTTCGCGTTCACCTCGCAGGAGATGCCGCGGTTCAACTCGATCTCCATCTCCGGCTACCACATCCAGGAGGCCGGGGCGACCGCCGACCTGGAGCTGGCCTACACGCTGGCCGACGGGGTGGAGTACGTGCAGGCGGGCAAGGACGCCGGGCTGGACGTCGACGCGTTCGCCCCGCGCCTGTCCTTCTTCTGGGCGATCGGCATGAACTTCTTCATGGAGGTCGCGAAGCTCCGGGCCGGGCGGCTGCTGTGGTCCCGGCTGATGGAGGAGGCCGGCGCGCAGAAGGACAAGTCGCTGTCGCTGCGCACCCACTCGCAGACCTCGGGCTGGTCGCTCACCGCGCAGGACGTCTTCAACAACGTCGTCCGCACCTGCCTGGAGGCCATGGCCGCCACCCAGGGGCACACCCAGTCGCTGCACACCAACGCCCTCGACGAGGCGCTGGCGCTGCCGAGCGACTTCTCGGCGCGGATCGCCCGCAACACCCAGCTGCTGCTGCAGCAGGAGTCGGGGACGACGCGGGTCATCGACCCGTGGGGCGGCTCGGCCTACGTGGAGAAGCTGACCTACGACCTGGCCCGCCGCGCGTGGGCGCACATCCAGGAGGTCGCCGAGCACGGCGGCATGGCCCAGGCCATCGACGACGGCATCCCCAAGCTGCGCATCGAGGAGGCCGCCGCCCGCACCCAGGCGCGCATCGACTCGGGCCGGCAGCCGGTGATCGGCGTCAACAAGTACCGGGTCGACGCCGACGAGGCGATCGAGGTGCTCCGGGTCGACAACGCCTCGGTGCTGGCCGAGCAGAAGGCCAAGCTGGAGGAGCTGCGCGCCTCCCGGGACGACGGCGCGGTCCGCGAGGCGCTCTCCCGGCTCACCGACGCCGCCCGCGCGGCCGCCGAGGGACGCCGTGGCCGCGAGCTGGACGCCAACCTGCTCAAGCTGGCCGTCGACGCGGCCCGCGCCAAGGCCACCGTCGGGGAGATCTCCGACGCGCTGGAGGAGGTCTACGGGCGGCACGCGGGCCAGGTGCGCACCATCTCCGGTGTGTACCGCGACGAGGCCGGCGCCTCCGGCCCGATGGAGGAGACCCGCCGCCTGGCCGAGGCGTTCGAGGAGGCCGAGGGACGCCGTCCCCGCATCCTGGTCGCCAAGATGGGCCAGGACGGCCACGACCGCGGGCAGAAGGTCATCGCCACCGCGTTCGCCGACCTCGGTTTCGACGTCGACGTCGGCCCGCTGTTCCAGACCCCGGAGGAGGTCGCCCGCCAGGCGGTGGAGGCCGACGTGCACGTCGTCGGCGTCTCCTCGCTCGCGGCGGGCCACCTGACGCTGGTGCCGGCGCTGCAGGAGGCGCTCGCTTCGTTGGGGGCGGACGACGTGGTGATCGTGGTCGGCGGCGTCATCCCGCCCGACGACGTCCCGACGCTCAAGGAGATGGGCGCGGCCGAGGTGTTCCTCCCCGGCACGGTGATCGCCGAGGCCGCGCAGGGCCTGCTGCGCACCCTGTCGGCCCGCACCTGATGCCGCGCCAGGTCGACGTCCCGGCGCTGGTCGAGGGGGTCCTGGCGGGGGACCGGCGGGCCGTGGCGCGGGCGATCACGCTCGTCGAGTCGCACCGCGCCGACCACCGGGAGCGGGCGCAGGAGCTGCTGGTCGAGCTGCTGCCGCACACCGGCGACGCCCGGCGGGTCGGCATCAGCGGCGTGCCCGGGGTGGGCAAGTCGACCTTCATCGACACGCTGGGGGTGTCGCTGACCGCGGCCGGGTCGAAGGTCGCGGTGCTCGCCGTCGACCCGTCGTCCGCCCGGTCGGGCGGGTCGATCCTCGGCGACAAGACCCGGATGGCCCGGCTGGCGGTCGACCCGCACGCCTTCATCCGGCCCTCGCCCACGTCCGGGACCCTGGGCGGGGTCGCCCAGGCCACCCGGGAGTCGATGGTGGTCGTGGAGGCCGCGGGCTCCGACGTCGTGCTGGTGGAGACCGTGGGCGTCGGGCAGTCGGAGACCACGGTCGCGGAGATGGTCGACTCGTTCCTGTTCCTCACGCTGGCCCGCACCGGCGACCAGCTGCAGGGCATCAAGCGCGGCATCCTCGAGATCGCCGACGTGATCGCGGTGAACAAGGCCGACGGGCCGGCCGCCGCCGACGCCCGCAAGGCCGCCCGCGAGCTGTCCGGGGCGATCCGGATGCTGCGCGGGCGGGGCCAGACCTGGGACGTCCCGGTGCTCACCTGCGCCGGGCTGACCGGCGAGGGGCTGGACGAGGTCTGGGGGAAGCTGGTCGAGCACCAGGAGCGGATGCGGGCCTCGGGGGCCTTCGAGGAGAACCGGCGGACCCAGCAGGTGCGCTGGACCCGGCAGCTGGTGCGGGACGGGCTCGAGCACCGGCTGCGCGCCCACCCCGGCGTGCGGGCGGCCGCCCCGGAGCTGGAGAAGGCGGTGCTGGCGGGCGAGCTGACCCCGGCGCTGGCCGCCCAGCAGCTGCTCGAGACCTTCCTCGCCACCCCCGACCTGCCGCGATCATGAAGTCCGGGAAGCGACACGCCGTCGACGCGCGGCGTGTCGCTCCCCGAACTTCATGATCGCGGGTAGGGGCGGGCGCCGGTGCAGCCTCCGGGCGTGTGGCGCGACCGACCCCGCGGGTCGCCGGACGGCGGCGGGGGCGACGGGGAGAATGGGTGTGCCCGACGCCCGCAGGAGCAGGAGCAGGAGAAGGACGCCTCATGACCCGCATCGTGATCATCGGCGGCGGCCCCGCCGGCTACGAGGCCGCGCTGGTGGCCGCATCGCTCGGTGCGCAGGTCACCGTGGTCGAGCGGGACGGCGTGGGTGGGGCCAGCGTGCTCACCGACTGCGTCCCCTCCAAGACCTTCATCGCCTCGGCCGGCGCGATGACCAACGTGCGCGACTCCGCCGCCCTCGGCGTGCAGGGCTCCGAGCTGGCGTCCGTGGGCATCGACCTGGCCGCGGTCAACCGGCGGGTCAGGACCCTGGCGGTGGCCCAGTCCGCGGACATCAAGGCGCGGCTGCTCGCCGAGGGCGTACGGGTGGCCGCCGGGTGCGGGCGGCTCTCCGACGAGGTCCGCGGCCTGGTCGAGCACCGGGTCGAGGTGGTCGACGCCGACGGCGCGGTCACCGAGACGCTCGAGGCCGACGTCGTCCTCGTGGCCACCGGCGCCGACCCTCGCGTCCTGCCCGGTGCCGAGCCCGACCACGAACGCATCCTCGACTGGCGCGACGTCTACGACCTGCGGGAGATGCCCGAGCACCTGGTGGTCGTCGGCTCCGGCGTCACCGGGGCGGAGTTCGCCTCCGGCTACCTGGAGGCCGGCGTTCCGGTCACGCTGGTCTCCTCCCGCGACCGGGTGCTGCCCGGCGAGGACTCCGACGCCGCCGAGGTGCTCGAGGAGGTCTTCCAGTCCCGCGGCGGCCGGCTCGAGCGCGGCCGGGCCGCCGGCGTGCGGCGCACCGAGAAGGGCGTCGCGGTCGAGTTGACCGACGGCCGCACCGTCGAGGGCTCGCACGCGCTGATGACCGTCGGCACCGTGCCCAACACCGCGGGCCTGAACCTGGACCGGTGCGGCGTGCAGCTCTCGCCGTCCGGCCACGTCGTCGTCGACCGGGTCTCCCGCACGAGCGTGCCCGGTGTCTACGCCGCCGGCGACGTCACCGGGGTGTTCCAGCTGGCCTCGGTGGCCGCGATGCAGGGCCGGATCGCCATGTGGCACGCGTTGGGTGAGGCGGTCACCCCCATCCGGCTCAAGACCGTGGCGGCCAACGTCTTCACCCACCCGGAGATCGCCACCGTCGGCGTCCAGGAGAAGACCCTGCCCGAGGGGGCCGACGTGGAGGTCGTCCGGCTGCCGCTGGCCACCAACGCCCGGGCGAAGATGGCCGATGTGCGCGACGGTTTCGTCAAGCTCTTCGCCCGCCAGGCCACCGGCGTGGTCGTCGGCGGCGTGGTGGTGGCCCCGGGCGCCTCCGAGCTGGTCCTGCCGATCGCGTTGGCGGTGACCAAGGGGCTGACGGTCAGCGACCTGGCCCACACCTTCGCGATCTACCCCTCGCTGTCCGGGTCGATCACCGAGGCCGGGCGCCGGCTGATGCGCGCCGACGCCCTGGCCTGAGGAAGGACCCCCTGCCCCCACCACTCGCAGGCTCGCGGCGGGACCCTGCAGGGGGCCGACGGGGTCGGGGTCCTGGGCGGTGGGTGAGGGCCACGGGGCGGGTGTGACGGGGCGTTCGACCCGATCCCCGGCGGCCGGTGTCGACGAGCCCCCGGGCCGCCGATGGCACAGGGGATGCCTGCCTCCCCGACGACCGTCCGCCGTCGCCCGCTCCGGGTGCTGGCCGGCCTGGCGGCCGCACTGGCGGTCTCGGTCGCGCTGCCCCCCGCGGCCGCGCAGGCCGACCGGCCCGACACCGTGGTGGGGGAGCTGGTGCAGGCCTGGCCGGAGGCCGGGCTCGCCGAGCACCCGGCCGCCGCCGAGGCCGCCGGAGCGCCGCTGTCCTGGGTCGAGACCGCGGACGGCGAGGCGGTGCGCGTGCCGACCGACGCGGTCACCGACCTGCCCGTCGGGTCCACCGTCGAGGTCACCGTGGGCGGGCAGCTGCCCGACACGGCCGGCGAGGACGGCTACGAAGCGGCCCACGACGTGCTCGCGGCCGAGGTGCTCCGGGCGGCGCCGGACCCCGCCCCGGTCCGGACCCCGGCACTGACCAACCAGGTCACCGTGGCGATGGTGGTGCCCGCCGGTGGGCAGCGTGACGGGACGACGCTCGCCCAGGTCGTGGCCGCCGTGGACGGCCCGGTCGCCCAGTTCTGGGCCGACCAGACCGACGGCGCGGTCGAGCTCGGCGTGACCGACCAGCACGACTGGATCGAGACCGCCGCCGGCTGCTCGGACCCCACCGCCCTGTGGGACGAGGTGGCCGCCCGCACCGGTTTCGTGCCCGGCCCCGGGCGGCACCTCGTCGTCTACGTCAGCAGCCTGCCGCGGGACCTACCGGGCTGCTCCTACGCCCTCGGCCAGGTCGGCGCCGCCCCCGCCGCCGGTGGCCGGGTCTACGTCCGCGACGTCCTGCCCTCGGTGATCGCCCACGAGCTGGGGCACAACTTCGGTCTCGGCCACTCCTCGGGCGCCCAGTGCGACGGCGCGGTGGAGACCGGCGCCTGCCGCACCGCGCCCTACCGCGACTACTACGACGTGATGGGCGCCTCCTGGAGCCGGGTCGGCTCGCTCAACGCCCCGCAGGCGGCGCTGCTCGGGGTGCTGCCCGCGTCGGCGCAGTTCGCCGTCCCGGTGGCCGGGCCGGCGACGACGGTGACCCTTGCGCCGCTGTCGGGGCGGACCGGCACCCGCGCCGTCCGCCTGTCCGACGCGGCGGGCGGCACCTACTGGCTGGAGTACCGGGCCGCCGCCGGCCGCGACGCCTGGCTGGGCACGAGCGACAACCGCTTCCGCCTCGACCCCGGCGTCCTGGTGCACCGCACCGGCGCGATGCCCGACACCGCGCTGCTGCTCGACGGCACGCCCAGCGCCGCCGCCGGGTGGGACGCCGACCTGCAGGCGGCCCTCCCCGTCGGTGTCCCGGTGCCGGTCGCCGGGGGCGCCGCCACGGTCACCGTGGACGCCGTCTCCGCGGCCGGGGCGACCGTCACCGTCACCCCCGTCGCCGGGGGCGCCGCCCCGGTGACTCCGCCGGAGCCCGCGGCCCCGGCGCCGCAGGTCCTCCCCGGGGCCGCGGCGGGGACTCCGCCACGTTCGGCGCCCACCGCCGAGGAGCTCCCCGCGGTCGGGTCCGAGCCCGCCGTGACCGGCCCGGGAGCTGCCGCGGTCGGCTCCGAGGCCGCCGCCGCCCCTGCCGCCGCGACCGGGTCCGGGACCGCCGCGCCGACCTCGACGGCTCCGGCCGTGACCGGACAGGAGCCGGACGGCGTCCCGGTCACCACGGCGGCGCAGGCCCCCACCTCCACCCCCACCCCCGGCCGGCCGACCCTGCCGGTGCTCGCCGCCACGGGGCTGGGCGTCACGGCGCTCGCCGGGTGCGCGGCCGGCCGGGTCCGCGCCCGCCGGCGCGGCTGACCGCACCCCGATCGGAGGACCCGGCTCCAGGTCGACCGCTCACCGGCCGATGGGGACCTGATCGACGCCGGCGGTTGATCGACCCCTCAGCCAGGGGCTACCCGGCGTCGGCGATCGTGCAGATGACCGCGCCGCTGCTGACGGTGGCGCCGACCTCGGCGGACAGGCCGGACACGGTGCCGGCCTTGTGCGCGGTGATCGGCTGCTCCATCTTCATCGCCTCGAGGACGACCACCAGGTCGCCCTCGGCCACGCTGTCGCCGTCGGAGACCGCGACCTTGACGATCGTCCCCTGCATCGGGCTGGTCAGCGCGTCCCCGGAGGTACCCGACGCGCCGTGCCCGCCGCCGCGCCTGCGCGGCTTGGCGCCGGGAGCCGCGGCCGGGGCGCCGCCGCCGACGGCGAGGCCGGCGGGCAGGGAGACCTCGAGCCGGCGTCCGCCGACCTCGACGACGACGGTCTGCCGCGGCTCTGGGTCCGCGTGCTCGGCCGGGGCGGCGGAGTACGGCGGGACCCGGTTGTCCCACTCGGTCTCGATCCAGCGGGTGTGCACGCGGAACGGCTCGCTGGTGAACGCCTCGTCGCGGACGACGGCGCGGTGGAACGGGATCACCGTGGGCATGCCCTCGACGACCAGCTCGTCCAGCGCCCGGCGGGCCCGCTCGAGCGCCTCCCGCCGCGTCGCGCCGGTGACGATCAGCTTGGCCAGCATCGAGTCGAACGCCCCGACCACCTCGCCGCCGGTCTCGACGCCGGAGTCCCAGCGCACGCCCGGACCCTGGGGGATCTCCAGGAGGGTCACCGGGCCGGGCGCCGGCATGAAGCCCCGGCCGGCGTCCTCGGCGTTGATCCGGAACTCGATGCTGTGCCCGCGCGGGGTCGGGTCCTCGGTGATCTGCAGCGGCAGGCCCTCGGCGATGCGGAACTGCTGGCGGACCAGGTCGATGCCGCTGGTCTCCTCCGAGACCGGGTGCTCGACCTGCAGCCGGGTGTTCACCTCGAGGAAGGAGATCGAGCCGTCGGTGCCGACCAGGTACTCCACCGTGCCGGCCCCGGTGTAGCCGGCCCCCCGGCAGATCGCCTTGGCCGAGGAGTGGATCCGGGCCCGCTGCTCGTCGGTGAGGAACGGCGCGGGCGCCTCCTCGACCAGCTTCTGGTTGCGCCGCTGCAGCGAGCAGTCGCGGGTGCCGACGACGACGACGGTGCCGTGCGTGTCGGCGAGCACCTGCGCCTCGACGTGCCGCGGCCTGTCGAGGAACCGCTCGACGAAGCACTCGCCCCGGCCGAAGGCCGACACCGCCTCGCGGACGGCGGAGTCGAACAGCTCGGGGATCTCCCCGATCGTGCGGGCCACCTTCAGGCCGCGGCCGCCGCCGCCGAACGCCGCCTTGATCGCGACCGGCAGGCCGTGCTCCTCGGCGAAGGCGACGACCTCCGCGGCGCCGCTCACCGGGTCCGTGGTGCCGGGGACCAGCGGGGCACCGGCCGCCATCGCGATGTGGCGGGCCCGGACCTTGTCGCCGAGCGCGACGATCGCCTCGGGGGAGGGGCCGATCCAGGTCAGCCCGGCGTCGATGACCGCCCGCGCGAACTCGGCGTTCTCGGAGAGGAAGCCGTACCCGGGGTGGACCGCGTCGGCGCCGGACCGCTCGGCGGCGTCGAGGACCTTGTCGATGACCAGGTAGGAGTCGCCGGGCGTCGTCCCCCCGAGGGCGAACGCCTCGTCGGCCACCCGGACGTGCAGCGCGTCCCGGTCGGGCTCGGCGTACACCGCCACGCTGGTCAGCCCGGCATCCCTGCACGCGCGGGCCACCCGCACGGCGATCTCACCGCGGTTGGCGATCAGGACCTTCTGCACCGGTTCGTCCTCCTCCGGGTCCATGGGGTCGACAACGGGCTCCTCAGCGGCGCCAGAGGTCGGTGATGGTCAGTCCGCGCCTGCCCAGCTGGGTGCGCAGCGTGGCCAGCGAGAGCCCGACGACGGCCGCGGGGTCGCCGTCCACCCGGCGGACGAACGGCGCGCCCAGCCCGTCGAGGGTGAAGGCGCCGGCGACGGCCAGCGGTTCGCCGGTGGCGAGGTAGGCCTCGATCTCCTGCGGCGTCGGGGTGGCGAAGTGCACCACGGTGGAGACGACGGCGACGTCCCGCGCGACCACCTCGCCGTCCCGGACGTCGAAGAGCGCCTGGCCGGTGTGCAGCACGCCGCTCCTGCCGCTCATCCGCTGCCAGCGGTCGCGGGCGTCGTGCGCGTCGGCCGGCTTGCCCAGGGCCTGCCCGCGGAACTCCAGCAGCGAGTCGGCGCCGACGACCAGCGCGTCGGTCTCCCGCTCGGCCACGGCGGCGGCCTTCGCCGCCGCCAGCAGCGCGACCTGCTCGCCGACCCGCGGCGCGCGCACGGTCGACTCGTCCACGTCGCTGACCACGACCTCGGGCGTCAACCCGGCCTGGCGCATCAGCGCCAGCCGGGCCGGCGACGCCGAGGCCAGCACCAGACGGCGGTCCACGCTCATGCCTCCTCGCCGGCGCTCGTCGTCCGCGTGCGCGGCTCTGCTGTGCTGTCGCACGAACTCGTACGCTCGGTCACGCGAACCGCCCGGACGCGCGCCAGCCACCGGGGCCGGGGCGCAGTGCTGTGCGGTGGGCGTCGCCGAACGAGGCCCAGGTCCCGACCGGGGTGGGCCGGCGGTGCGGGCGACGCTGCGCGAGCGCGGCCACGACGACGGTGAGGGCGGCGAGCTCCTCGGGCGTGGGGCCGCCCCGGACCACCCGCACGAGAAGGACCCCGTCCTCCCCACCCTTCGCACGCTCAGGGTGGGACCCGGGACGGGGCCGGGGCTCGCTCACAGCGGGATGTTCCCGTGCTTCTTCGGCGGCAGCGTCTGGCGCTTGTTGGCCAGCAGGCGCAGCCCCTTGGTGACCTCGATGCGGGTCTCCGAGGGCCGGATCACCTGGTCGACGTACCCGCGGTCGGCGGCGACGTAGGGGTTGAGCAGGGTGTCCTCGTACTCGGTGATCAGCTCGGCGCGGCGGGCGTCGGGGTCGGCGGCGTCGGCCAGCTCCCGCCGGTAGAGGATGTTCACCGCGCCCTGCGCGCCCATGACGGCGATCTGCGCCGTCGGCCAGGCGAGGTTGAGGTCGGCGCCGAGGTGCTTGGAGCCCATGACGTCGTAGGCCCCGCCGTAGGCCTTGCGGGTGATCACGGTGATCTTCGGGACGGTGGCCTCGGCGTAGGCGTAGATCAGCTTGGCGCCGCGGCGGATGATCCCCTCCCACTCCTGGGAGGTGCCGGGGAGGAACCCGGGGACGTCGACGAAGGTCAGCACCGGGACGTTGAAGGCGTCGCAGGTGCGCACGAACCGGGCCGCCTTTTCACTCGCTGCGATGTCGAGTGTGCCGGCGAACTGGGTGGGCTGGTTGGCCACCACCCCGACCGGGCGGCCCTCGACCCGGCCGAAGCCGACGACGATGTTGGGTGCGAACAGCGGCTGCACCTCGAGGAACTCGCCGTCGTCGAGCACGTGCTCGACGACGGTGTGCATGTCGTAGGGGGTGTTGGCCGAGTCGGGGATGAACGTGTCGAGCTCGCGGTCGACGTCGGTGACGGCGTCCGGCGTGGTGTCGACCGGCGCTCCCTCGAGGACGGGCAGCGGGTCGAGGTTGTTGCTCGGCAGGTAGGACAGCAGCGCCTTGACGTAGTCCAGCGCGTCGGCCTCGTCCGAGGCCAGGTGGTGGGCGACGCCGGACCTCGTGTTGTGGGTGCGCGCCCCGCCGAGCTCCTCCAGCGTGACGTCCTCACCGGTGACGGTCTTCACCACGTCGGGGCCGGTGATGAACATCTGGCTGGTCCGGTCGACCATCACGACGAAGTCGGTGAGCGCGGGGGAGTAGACGTGGCCGCCGGCCGCCGGGCCCATCACCAGCGAGATCTGCGGGACGACGCCGGAGGCGTGCACGTTGCGCCGGAAGATCTCCGCGTAGAGACCGAGGGAGACCACGCCCTCCTGGATGCGCGCGCCGCCGCCCTCGTTGATCCCGATGACCGGGCAGCCGTTGCGCATCGCCAGGTCGAGGACCTTGACGATCTTCTCGCCGTAGACCTCGCCGAGGCTGCCGCCGAAGACGGTGACGTCCTGGGAGAAGACGCACACCGGGCGGCCGTCGACGGTGCCGTAGCCGCTGACGACGCCGTCGCCGAAGGGACGCCTGGCGTCCATGCCGAAGGCGGTGGAGCGGTGCCGGGCGAACTCGTCGAGCTCGGTGAACGACCCCGGGTCCAGCAGCGCCTCGATCCGCTCGCGGGCGGTCATCTTGCCCGCGGCGTGCTGCTTCTCGACGGCGCGCTGCGAGCCCGCGTGCGTGGCCTCCTGGACCCGGCGCTCGAAGTCGGCCAGCTTGCCGGCGGTCGTGTGGACGTCGATCCCGCCGGACGCGGGCTCGCCCGCGCTCTCCAGTTCAGCCGCGCTCACAGGTTCCGTAGCGTAGGGGAGTGCCCGGACCGTCGCCGTCCCCCTCCGCGGACCCCGCCCGCGCCCCCCTCGACGGGGCGGCGCTGGCAGCCGCGCTGACGGCCGGCAGCTCGCTGTGGCGGTCGGTCGAGGTGGTCGGCGAGGTCGGTTCCACCAACGCCGTGCTCCTGGCCGGAGCAGCCGACGGCGCCGCCGAGGGAACCGTGCTGGTCGCCGAGCACCAGGCGTCCGGCCGCGGGCGGCTGGACCGGACCTGGACCTCGCCGCCGGGCGCGGGGATCACCGTCTCCTTCCTCCTCCGCCCCGACGTCCCCGCCGCCCGCCGCGGGTGGCTGCCGCTGCTCACCGGCGTGGCGCTGGCCGAGGCCGTCGGCGAGGTGCCCGGGGTGCGGACCTCGCTCAAGTGGCCCAACGACCTGCTCGCCGCCGACGGCGCCAAGCTGGCCGGCATCCTCGCCGAGATGCGCGACGGCGCGGTCGTCGTCGGGGTGGGGCTGAACGTCTCCACCCGCGCCGACGAGCTCCCCGAGGCCGGTACGTCCCTCGTGCTGGCCGCCGGGCGCCCGGTCGACCGGGCCGCGGTGCTGCTGCAGTTCCTGCGCGGCTTCGAGCGGCGCCACCTGTCCTGGGCGCAGACCCTGGGCGACCCGGTGGCCAGCGGTCTGGCCCGCGACTACCTGGCCTGGTGCTCGACGGTCGGGGCGACGGTCGCGGTCACGCTCCCGGACGGCTCGACCCTCGAGGGGGTGGCGGAGTCGGTGGACTGGGACGGCCGGCTCGTCGTCCGGACGGCGGAGGGGACGGTGGAGCTGGCCAGCGGCGACGTGCGACACGTCCGGACACCCGCGGGCGGACCGTGATCGCGAGCTCACCCTGAGCCATCCTGGGGCGGTGCCCTACCCGGACGAGCTGCTGGCCGAGGACGAGGAGGTCGTCCGCCACCTGCACCCGCACTGGCTGACCGTCTCCGGGCCCGTCCTCGCCCGTCTGCTCGTGGTCGGCGCGGCCGCGACATCGCCCTGTCCCGCATCGGCGACGTCTCCTACCGGCAGACGCTGTGGGAGCGACGGGTCCGTCCCCGGCGTGCCTGGACCGCCCTGTCGGTAACCCGACCTACCCTGCGCGCCCATGCGGCTGCTGCACACCTCGGACTGGCACCTCGGCCGCTCGCTGCACGGCGCGGACCTGCTCCGCGAGCAGGAGGCGGTGCTCGGCCGCCTGGTCGACGCGGTGGTGGCCGAGTCGGTCGACGTGGTCGTGGTGGCCGGTGACGTCTACGACCGCGCGGTGCCCTCGGCCGACGCGACCGCCGTCCTCGACCGGGTGGTCGGCCGGCTGCTGCGGGCCGGGGCGAGCGTCGTCCTGACCCCGGGCAACCACGACTCCGCGCGCCGGTTGGGCACCTTCTCCGGCCTGCTGTCGGTCGCCGGTCTGCACGTGCGCGCCGCGACCGCCCGCCTGGACGAGCCGGTGCTGCTGCACGACGAGCACGGCGAGGTGGCCGTCTACGGGCTGCCCTACCTGGAGCCGGAGATCGCCCGCCACGAGCTCGGCGTGCTGGGCGCGCGCAGCCACGAGGCGGTGCTGACCGAGGCGATGCAGCGGGTGCGCGCCGACCTGTTCCTGCGGCCCGGCGCGCGCTCGGTCGTGCTGGCGCACGCGTTCGTCGGCGGCGGGGTGCCCAGCGACAGCGAGCGCGACATCTGCGTCGGCGGGGTCGACCTGGTGCCCGCCCCGGTGTTCGACGGGGTCGACTACGTGGCCCTGGGCCACCTGCACCGGCCGCAGACGATCACCCCGCGGCTGCGCTACAGCGGCTCGCCGCTGGCCTACTCCTTCGGGGAGGCCGGACAGGACAAACAGGTCTGGCTGGTCGACCTGGACGCCGCCGGGCTGGCCGACGTCCGAGCCCTCCCGCTGCCGACGCCGCGCCGGCTCACCGTGCTCACCGGCACCCTGGCCGAGCTCCTCGCCGACCCGGCCCACGCGTGCGTCGAGGGGCACTTCGTCTCCGTCCGGCTGACCGACGCCGTCCGTCCCTCCGACCCGATGCGCCAGCTGCAGACCCGCTTCCGCCACTGCGTGCACCTGGAGTGGACCGGCGGCGGGGGCGGGAACGGGCGCAGCTACCAGGAGCGCATGCGCGGCCGCAGCGACCTCGAGGTCGCCGGGGAGTTCGTCACCCACGTCCGCGGCGGGGCCGCCGCCACCGCGGCGGAGCGGGAGCTGCTGGTCCGCGCGCTGGGTGCCCAGTACCGGGAGGAGCTGGCCCGGGAGGAGCTGACCCGGTGAGGCTGCACCGCCTCTCGCTCACCGCGTTCGGGCCGTTCGCCGGCACCGAGGCCGTCGACGTCGACGACGTCGCCCGCGACGGGTTGTTCCTCCTCTGGGGGCCGACCGGCGCCGGCAAGACCACGCTGCTCGACGCCGTCGTCTTCGCCCTCTACGGCACCGTGCCCGGCGCCCGCGGCGAGGAGAAGCGGCTGCGCAGCGACCACGCCGACGCCGCCACCCGCACCGAGGTCTGCTGCGAGCTGACCCTCGCCGGCGAACGGCTGCTGGTCACCCGCCGGCCCGAGCAGACCCGGCCGAAGAAGCGCGGCGCGGGGGAGACCACCGAGCAGGCGCGGCTCACCGTGCAGCGCCGGGACGGCGCCGGGTGGGTGCCGGTCAGCACCCGCATCGACGAGGGGTCGGAGTACCTGCGGGTGCGCCTGGGCCTGACCGCGGAGCAGTTCTGCCAGGTCGTGCTCCTGCCGCAGGGCGACTTCGCCCGGTTCCTCCGCGCCGAGCCGGAGGACCGCGCCCGGCTGCTGCGCACCCTCTTCGACGTGGGCCGCTTCGCCCGGGCCGAGGAGTGGCTGGCCGGCGAGCGGCGCGCCGCCGAGGAGGAGCTGCGCGCCGACCGGCACCGGATCAGCACGCTCGTGCACCGGGTCGCCCAGATCGCCGACGTCCGGGTGCCCGAGGAGCTGGCCCCCGAGCTGGTGGGCGCCCAGCCGGGGACGTCGGTGGACGCCTGGGTCGGCGCGGTGCGCGCCCGCGCCGCCGACGACCTCGCCCGCGCCGTCGCCCTCGCCGAGGACGCCGCGGCGCACAGCGCCCGGTCCGACGCCGAGCTCGCCGCCGCCCGCGCCCTGGCCGACCGGCACGCCCGCCGGGACCGCGCCCGCGAGGAGCTGGCCCGGCTCGGCGCCCGGGAGGAGCAGCTCGCTCCGCTGCGGGCCCGCGCCGACGCCGGACGGCGGGCCGAGGCGCTGCGCGACGTCCTGGAGACCGCCGACCGCACCGCGCTCGCCGTCGAGGCCGCGGCGGCGACCCTGGACGCGGCGCGCACCGCCTGGGCGCAGGTGGCCGGGAGCCGGGTCGCCGACGGGGTGGTCGCCCGCGAGCTGCGCGACTCCGCCGCCGCGGCCCGGGCCCTGGTGCCCGAGGCCGACCGGGCCCGCGGGCTGGACCGCGAGGCGACCCGGCTCGCCCGGGAGGTCGAGGAGCTCACCGCCCGCTGCGCGGAGGGTGCCCGCGCCGTGCAGACCTGGCCCGACCGGGTCGCCGAGGCCCAGCGGCGGCTCGACAGCGCCCTGGCCGCCGCCGCCCGGCTGCCCGGCGTGACCGCGGCCGAGGAGACCGCCCGGACGGCGCTGGCCGCGGCCGTCCGCGCCGGACGGGTCGCGGCCGACCTCGACGCGGCGCGGGCCGCGGCCGACACCGCCCGCACCGCCTGGCTCCAGGCCCGCGAGACCCTCGTCGAGCTGCGCGCCGCCCGGCTCGACGGCATGGCCGCCGAGCTGGCCGCCGGGCTCGTCCCCGGCGCCGACTGCCCGGTCTGCGGGGCCACCGAGCACCCGCGGCCGGCCACGCACGACGGGCCGCGGGTCGGCGCCGACGACGAGGAGCGGGCCCGCGCCGCCGTCGACGCGGCCGAGGAGCGGGCCACGGCGACCCGCCGGTCCGTCGAGGAGGCCGAGCGCGAGCTCGCCGTCCTGCGCGCCCGGGCCGGGGAGCTGCCGCCGGACGAGCTGGCCGCCCGTGCCGAGCGGGCCCGGGCCGAGCGGGACGACGTCGCCGCACTCGCCGGCGCGGTGGACGCGGCCCGCCGCCACCTGGCCGAACGTGGGGCCGGCCGGGACGCCGCCGCCGCGGCGCTCACCGCCGACCGGGAGGAGCTGCAGCGGCGCACCGCCGAGCAGGCGGCCCGGCAGGAGGCGCTGCGCGAGCTCACCCGGCGGCTCGACGCCGCCCGCGGGGAGGACGCGGACCTCCCGGCGCGGGTGCGGCGGCTGACCACCGCCGCCGAACGCTGCGAGGCCGTGGTGGCGGCCGAGGTCGAGCGGCTGCGCGCGCGGGCCGCTGCCGACACCGCCCGGGCGGCGGCCGAGGAGCGCGCCGCCGCCGCGGGCTTCGCCGACCCCTCCGCCGCCGGCGCCGCGCTGCTGGGCAGCGGCGAGCTGACCGGCCTGCAGCAGCGGCTGCGGGAGCACGACGAGGCCCGCTCCGTCGTCGCCGTCACCCTCGCCGACCCCGACCTGACCGACCTGGCCGACCGGCCGGACGTCGCGGCCCTGCAGGAGCGCTGCGCGCGGCTGACCGCCCGGCGGGAGGAGGCGGTCGCCGCTCTCGGCCAGGCCCGCCGCTGCTCGGCCGCCCTCGACGCGCTGGCCGGCGAGGTCGTCGCCGCCGAGACCGAGCTCGCCGAGCGCCGCGCCTGGGCCGGGCAGGTCGCCGGCCTGGCCGACCTGGTCAACGGCCGCGGCGCCAACACGCTGCGCATGCGGCTGCAGTCCTTCGTGCTCGCCGCCCGGCTGGAGCAGGTCGCCGAGGTCGCCAGCCGGCGGCTGCAGGAGATGTCGGGCAACCGCTACACGTTCTGGCACAGCGACGCCCAGGCCCGCCACGGGGCCCGCGGCGGGCTGGGCCTGGACGTGTTCGACGAGTACACCGGCACCCGTCGCCCCACCAAGACCCTCTCCGGCGGGGAGAGCTTCATGGCGTCGCTGGCGCTCGCCCTCGGGCTGGCCGACGTCGTCACCGCCGAGGCCGGCGGCGTGCAGATGGACACCCTGTTCGTCGACGAGGGGTTCGGCACCCTCGACGCCCAGGCCCTCGACGCGGTCATGGACGTGCTCGACGAGCTGCGCCGCGGCGGGCGCACGGTCGGCGTCATCAGCCACCTCGAGGAGCTGCGCATCCGCATCCCCACCCGGCTCGAGGTCGTCGCCGGTCGGCACGGGTCGCGCCTGGCCGGCTGAGCCCCGCCTGCCGAGCCTCGCCTGCCGAGCCCCGCCTGCCGACCCCGCCTGCCGAGCCCTGGTGGACGCCCGGTCCGCTGCGGCTGACGCCACGGGGACGGGTGGGACGGGCGGGGACCGTGGTACCGCGTCCTCCCGTCGGACCACCCCGAGTGCCGTCTTGCACACTTAGAGTGACCCAGTGGCCCTTCCTCTCGCTGTGGAGCCGGGGAGCCCACCCGGCCTGCAGGCGGACCGCGCGGGCATCGGCGTCCGCCCCGACCACCGGGGCGGGCTCCCCGATGTCATCGACGTCCTGCTCGAGGGACGCCGCATGGTGTCCCTGCGCACCGACGCGGGAACCCGACGCCCGGACGGGACCGTGTGGTTCCACTGGCCGGCAGCGCTCTCGGCCCGGCTGGCGGGAACTGCCTCGGTCGTGGTGCGGGACCCGCTGTCCCGGCGGGTCCTCGGCTCCGGGGAGGCGACCTTCGGCGGCACGTCCGCCCGCCTGGACCTGCGCAACCACCAGGGACGCTGGCTCTCGGTGAACAAGTGGAGCCGGCTGGCACCCAGCTTCGACGGCCTCGACGCGGCTGCCCGGCACGCCCTGCAGGACCGGCTGCTGGACCGCCTCGGTGCCGTGCAGGACGTCCTCGAGGACCTCGGCCTGCGGCCCTTCGTCTGCTACGGCACGCTGCTCGGGGCCGTGCGTGAGGGAGACCTCATCGCGCACGACGACGACGCCGACCTCGGCTACCTCTCCTCCCACGAGCACCCGGCGGACGTCGTCCGGGAGAACCTCGAGCTGGAGCGGGCGCTCCGGGCGCGCGGCTTCCCCCTCGTCCGGCACAGCGCCGGCCACCTGCAGCTCGTCTTCGACGACGGGGAGGGGACGCAGGACCACTACATCGACGTCTTCACCGCCTTCGTGGTCGAGGGCCGGACGTACCTGTGCTTCCAGGTCGGCTGCGACGACCTGGACCTGCGGTCCCTGTCCGAGGTGACCGTCCGGGGACGCCGGTTCCCCGCGCCGACCGCGGCCGAGCAGCTGCTGGCCGCGACCTACGGGCCGGGCTGGCGGACCCCCGACCCCTCCTTCTCCTTCACCACGCCGCACGCCGTGCGGTCTCGACTGCGGACCTGGATCGGAGAGTTCAACGTGCACCGGAACCACTGGCAGGACTTCTACTCCAGCCCCGACGTCGACAGGGTCCCGGCGGCGGAGTCCGCCTTCGCCGGGTGGGTCGCCGAGCGCCTGCCCGCCGGTGCCGGCGTCCTGGACGTCGGCACCGGAACGGCCAGGGACGCCCGCTTCTTCGCGCGCGCCGGGCGTCCGGTGCACGCCGTCGACTACTCGGCAGCGGCCGTCGAGCGCGGCCGGGCCCGCGCGCGGACCGAGGGCTGGGCAGCCGACTTCGACGTCGTCAACCTCGCCGACCTGCACCAGGTCGGCGAGCTGGTCGCCCGGCTGGACCCCTCGGTCGGCTGGCACCTGTACGCACGCTTCCTCCTGCACGCGATCGACGACCAGGCGCGGGGCAACCTGTGGACGCTCGCGGCCGCGGTGGCCCGTCGCGGCGGCGAGTGCTGGTTCGAGTTCCGCACCGCCCGCGACGAGCGGGCAGAGCACGCCTTCGGGGAGCACTTCCGCCGGTACCTCGACCTCGAGGAGGTCGTGATCGAGGCCAAGGAGCGGGAGCTGCAGGTCGTCGACTCCCACGAGGGCCGAGGCCTGGCCGTGTACGGCGACGAGGACCCCTGGGTGGCCCGCCTGCGCCTGGGAGCCGTGTGATGCCAGCCCGACGGCTGGCCGGGGCCGCGGTGCGCCGCCTGGCCCCGCGCACGGTGCAGGCGCTGGAGACGGTGCCGGTCCTGGCGGAGGAGGTGCGCGCACTGCACGCCGAGCTCACCGAGCTCCGCCGGCGGACCGAGGAGGTCCGCGCGGAGGTGCAGCGCGGCGCCGGCCGCGTCGACGGCCTGGACCAGGCGCTGGCCGAGCTCGACTCGGACCTGGCCGAGTCGCGGCGGCTGTCCTTGCGCGTGGCGCAGGTGACCGACCTGGTGTTCGAGCGGCTCCTGGCCACCCCCGAGCGGGCGGAGAGCTCCTGACGGTCCGGTGGGCCCGGCCCCGACGGGCCGGGTCCGACCGTCCGATCAGGCGGCGGAGCGGGCTCCCCTGGCCGGGCTCGAGGGAGCCGCCAGGGCCACCGCCGGGAAGACCCACCGGCGGTAGGCGAGGTACCGGATCACCGTGCCGAGCGCGATCGACGCGACGTTGGCGACCTGCAGCACCAGCGGGCTCTCCTGGCCGAGCCCGTGCCGGACGAACGCCACCATCGCCAGGCCCTGGAGCAGGGTAGCGCCGTTGACGACGGCGAAGACCGTGTACTCCCGGCGCAGCCCGGTCCGGGCCCGGTGGGAGAACGACCAGTAGCGGTGCCCCAGGTAGGCGAGGGTCATCGAGACCAGCGTCGAGACCAGCTTGGCCGTCACCGCGGGGACGCCGGCCCGGGCGTAGAGCACCTGGAACAGGCCGAGGTCGATGACGAAGCAGACCGCGCCGACGACCCCGAAGGCACTGACCTCCTTCAGCAGGAGGCGCCAGGTCGTGCCGACCCGCCGACGCAGCGTTGCGATGAAAGGCACGACAACCGACTGTACGGACCCTTCCTGGTCCCTGCCGGCCCTCTCCGGAGGGTGCGCGTGTCGGTCGGGGGTCTGGCTACCCTCGGTCCACCATGGCGACCTCCCTCGACCCGCGCACCGGACTGCCCGTCGTCGCCATGGTGGGCGGCGGGCAGCTGGCGCGGATGACCCACCAGGCGGCGATCGCCCTCGGCCAGTCGCTGCGGGTGCTCTCCACCGGTCCCGACGAGTCCGCGGCGCTCGTGGCCGCCGACGTCGTGCTCGGCGACCACCGCGACCTCGACGCCCTGCTGGCCCTCGCCCACGGCGCCACGGTCGTCACCTTCGACCACGAGCACGTCCCGCTCGCGCACCTGCACGCGTTGCAGGCCGCCGGTTCCCGCGTGCACCCCGGGCCGGACGCGCTGGTGCACGCCCAGGACAAGCTCGTCCTGCGGCGGGCCCTGCAGGAGGCGGGCGATCCCCAGCCGGCCTGGGCGGAGGTCGCCACGGCCGCCGACGTCACCGCGTTCGCCGCGGCGCACGGCTGGCCCGTCGTCCTGAAGACGCCGCGCGGCGGGTACGACGGCCGGGGCGTCTTCGTGGTGGACGACGCCGCCGCGGCCACCGAGTTGCTCGAGCGGCACGGCACGCTGCTGGCCGAGCAGCGGGTGGCGATGCGGCGCGAGCTGTCGGCGCAGGTCGCGCGGTCCCCGTTCGGACAGGTCGCGGTCTGGCCGGTGGTCGAGACGGTGCAGCGGGACGGGATCTGCACCGAGGTGCTCGCCCCGGCACCCGGCCTCGCCGAGGAGCGGGCCACCGCCGCCCAGGAGCTCGCCGTCCGCATCGCCGACCGGCTCGGCGTGGTCGGCATGCTGGCCGTCGAGCTGTTCGAGACCGCCGACGGCGTCCTGGTCAACGAGCTGGCGATGCGCCCGCACAACTCCGGGCACTGGACCATCGAGGGCGCGCGCACCAGCCAGTTCGAGCAGCACCTGCGCGCCGTCCTCGACTACCCGCTCGGCGCCACCGCGATGACCGCACCGGTGGCGGTGATGGCCAACGTGCTCGGCGGCCGCACCGCGGTGGAGGGCTGGGCCGGCCCGGGCCTGGATGAGCGGGTGCACCACCTCATGGCGCACTGGCCCGACGTCAAGCTGCACTGGTACGGCAAGGGCCAGCGCCCCGGGCGCAAGCTCGGCCACGTCACCGCGCTGGGGTCGGACCTCGCCGAGGTCCGCGCCCGGGCGGTCGCCGCGGCCCGCTACCTGGCCGACGGCGAGCTCGACCCGGCGTTCGCCTTCCTCCCCGCCGAGCACTGAGGAGCCCGCGTGAGCGCCCCCGTCGTCGGCATCGTGATGGGCAGCGACTCCGACTGGCCGGTGATGGAGCCCGCGGCGCAGGCGCTGACCGAGTTCGGCGTCCCCTACGAGGCGCACGTGGTCTCCGCGCACCGCACCCCGCGACGGATGCTCGACTACGCCGAGTCTGCGGCAGCACGTGGGCTCAGGGTGGTCATCGCCGGGGCTGGAGGAGCGGCGCACCTGCCCGGGATGGTCGCCGCCGCCACCCCGCTGCCGGTGATCGGCGTCCCCCGGCCGCTGGACCGGCTCGACGGGCTGGACAGCCTGCTGTCGATCGTGCAGATGCCGGCCGGCGTGCCGGTGGCGACGGTGTCCATCGGCGGCGGCCGCAACGCCGGGCTGCTCGCCGTCCGCATCCTCGCCGCGGCCGACCCCGAGCTGCAGGCCGCCATGGCCCGGTTCCAGGCCGACCTCGCCGACTCGGTCCTCGCGCGGGACGCCGTGCTGCAGGAGCGGCTGTCCTCCCCCTGAGCGGCCCGCCGCGGCCCCGTCCCGGGCAGGCCCCGTCCAGAGGCTCGCCGCGAGCCTGCGAGGGGTGGGGGGCAAGGGCGGCCCCCGTGCAGGGTCCCGCCGCGAGCTTGCGAGGGGTGGGGGGCAAGGGCGGCCCCGTGCAGGGTCCCGCCGCGAGCCTGCGAGGGGTGGGGGGCAAGGGGGTCCTTCTACTAGCATCTACCCGTGAGTAGCAACGCCGGCGGGCTGTACGCGCTGACCGAGGAGCACGAGGAGATCCGGGCGGCGGTCCGGGAGATCTCCGAGCGCGAGATCGCTCCGCACGCCGCCGAGGTGGACGCGCAGTCGCGGTACCCGGTCGAGGCGCACAAGGCGCTGACCGCCGCCGGTTTCCACGCCACCCACATCCCCGAGGCCTACGGTGGCGAGGGCGCCGACCCGATCGCGACCTGCATCGTCATCGAGGAGGTCGCCCGGGTCGACGCCAGCGCCTCGCTCATCCCGGCGGTCAACAAGCTGGGCTCGATGCCGATCATCCTGTCGGCGTCGGAGGAGCTCAAGCAGCGGGTGCTGCCGACCATCGCCTCGGGGGAGGCGATGATCAGCTACGGGCTGTCGGAGCGGGAGGCCGGCTCGGACGCCGCGGCGATGCGCACCCGCGCGCGGCTCGAGGGCGACACCTGGGTGCTCAACGGCACCAAGGCCTGGATCACCAACTCCGGCGTCTCCGAGTGGTACACGGTCATGGCCGTCACCGACCCGGAGCGGGGGGCCAGCGGCATCTCGGCGTTCGTCGTCCACCGCGACGACCCCGGCTTCGCCGTCGGCCCCAAGGAACGCAAGATGGGGATCAAGGGCTCGCCGACCTGCGAGCTGTACCTCACCGACTGCACCATCCCGGCCGACCGGGTCATCGGCGAGCCCGGCACCGGCTTCAAGACCGCGCTGCGCACGCTGGACTTCACCCGCCCCACCATCGGCGCGCAGGCCGTCGGCATCGCCCAGGGCGCCCTCGACGCCGCCGTCGCCTACACCAGGGACCGCAAGCAGTTCGGCAAGAGCGTCGCCGACTTCCAGGGCGTGCAGTTCATGCTCGCCGACATGGCCATGCAGATCGAGGCCGCCCGGCACCTGGTCTACGTCGCCGCCGCCCGCGGCGAGGTCGGCGGCCCCGACCTGGGCCGGCTGTGCGCCTCCGCGAAGGCCTATGCCTCGGACGTGGCGATGAAGGTGACCACCGACGCCGTCCAGCTCTTCGGCGGGGCCGGCTACACCCAGGACTTCCCGGTCGAGCGGATGATGCGCGACGCCAAGATCACCCAGATCTACGAGGGCACCAACCAGATCCAGCGGTTGGTGATCGCCCGCAGCCTGCTGCGCTGACTGCGCTCTCCGCAGCCGGTGACGGCCGGACGGCGACCGCGGACGGACAGGCGATGTGGGACGGACCGGTCTCGCTCCCCTCGCAGCTTGTGACAGCTCCGACACGCCGAGGACGTGGCCCGCGCGACGAGGTGAGCGTCTGGCCGCGACGAGAGCACGGGTCGCGGATGTGCGCGGACCCAGGCGTGTTGACTCGCGTCCGTGGGCGCATCGAGCACGGTTGCCGAGCGGACCGGACTGCGACCGACCGCGGGGAGTTCCAGGGCGGACAGCCCGCGCCGCCGTCGGCCGCTGGAGCCGGCCATCCTGCTCACTGCCGTCGTCGCCCTGCTCTGCGCGGCGCTGATGCCGCTGGCGCCGGTCTCGGTGAGCACCCCGACGGTCTCCTGGCCGCAGGACCCCACGAGCCCCGTCTCCACCGCGCTCCAGCTCACCGCTCTGCGGCCGGCGTCCCTGGAGGCCCGCTTCGGTTGCGGTGCCCTGACCGCCGCCCGCAACAGCGGCGACGGCGTCCTCCTGACCACCGTGGTCACGGGCCGACTCGCCGAGACCGAGGGCTTGCAGGTCCGCATGGCAGACGACGCCACCATGACCGTGACGAGCAACGGCACGGAGGTCTACCGCGGCGCCGTCCCGGGTGGAGCTTGTGGCTACCTGCTGCAGATGGACGCCACGTCCACCCGGTTGCTGCGGGACGGCCAGGTGCTCGCCGAGACCGGCGGTGCGCTGCCCGAGGTCGATCTGCTCGCCACCTCGGTGACCACCCTCCCCGGGGCGACCGCCGACGACTTCGGCGTCTCGGTGCAGGTCGACGACCAGTTCTCCACCAGCCCGACCCCGGTCAAGTGGGCCCTGACCGTCGTGCTGGTCGCCTCGTCACTGGCCTGCCTGGGACTGCTCGCCGCGCGGGACCGTCACCGGCGCGGCGACCGGCGGCAGACCGCGGCCGGTCGGCAGGACGAGGGCAGCGCCGCCCCCGCCGGCCGTCGCTGGTGGCGCACGCTCTCCGTGGTCGACGTCGCCGTCGTCGCCCTCATGCTGCTCTGGCTGTTCATCGCCCCGTCCACCGACGACGACGGCTACTACCTGGCGATGGCGCGCAACTCCGTCATCAACGGCTATGTCGGCAACTACTTCCAGCTGTTCAACCAGGGGTACCCGCCCTTCAGCTGGTACTACCAGCTGTTCGGGTACTGGGACCTGCTCGGCTCCTCGCCGGTGTTCCTCCGGATCCCGTCGATGATCGCCGGGCTGACGACCTACGGGGTGTCCCGGGCGGTCGTGGAGTCCGTCGGTCTCCCGCCGGCCCGGACCTCGCTGCACCGGTTGGTCCGCCACGGCGTGGTGGTCGTGGTGTTCGCCGCGGCCTTCCTGCCCTACAGCATGGGTGTGCGGCCGGAATCGATCTCGGCGGTGTTCGCGGTCCTGTCGCTCGGCGCCGTCGTGGTCGCCCGTCGGCGCTCCAGCCTGGCCTGGTACGCGGGCGCCCTGGTGATCTCCGGCGTCGGGATCACCTGTCACCCGACCGGCCTCGTCGCTCTGGCGCCCTGGCTGCTGAGCATCCCGGCGATGTGGCCCCTGATCCGCTCCACCAGCGTCTGGCGGACCCTCGCCGTGGCCGCCGGCGTGCTCGGGCCCGCCGCCCTCTGCGCGGTGCCGGGCTTCCTCGACGGCTCGCTGCGCGACTTCACCTACTCCCAGGAGATCTACGCGCAGCTCTGGCCGCAGGAGGACTGGTACGACGAGTGGCTGCGCTACTCGTTCCTCCTCAACGACCACATCGCGATGGGCTCCTACGCCAAACGGCTCACCGTCCTCGTGGGGATCGTCGTCTTCGTCTGGTTCGCCGTGCTGCAGCTGGCCGCCGGCGGCCGCCGCCGGCGTGCCTTCCCGCCGCTCGTGGCGTTGACCGGCTGGTCGTTCGGGCTGGCGCTGCTCCTGCTGTGGCCGACCCCCAGCAAGTGGACCCACCACTTCGGTGCCCTCGCCGGGCTGACCACCGTCTTCCTCAGCTGCGTGCTGCTCTACGGCGTGCGCGTGGTGGTGGCCACCCAGCGCGGCCGGCGCAGCATCGTCCCCGCCACGGTGCTCGCCGGCCTCTCCCTCGTGCTGGTGTTCGCGCTGGCCATGCACGGCCCCAACGACTGGCTCTACACGTGGCTGCTCGGGATGCCGCACGCGCTCGAACCGCCGTTCGTCGGCGTCGTGTCGTTCGACAGCCCGGCCGTGTGGCTGATCGTCGTCACGGCCGTCGGGGTGGTCACCTGGCTGCGGCTGCCGCGCCGGCGACGCAGTCGGGCCCGGGTCGTCGGCGCTGCCTTCCCCGCGGCCGTCGTGGTGTTCCTCAGCGTCGGACTCGTCTACCTCGTCGGCAGCTTCTCCCTGGCCACCGTCCACACGTGGGACACGTACTCGCAGCAGGCCGACGCCCTGCAGGACCCACTGGCCCGCAACGGCGGGGCCGAGGGCGCCATCTACGCCGCGGACCCGCGGACGGCGACGGTGCTGCCGCTGCAGGACGGCGCCGGCGCGACCTCGAGCGGGTTCACCAGCCAGGGCGGCTACCTGCCGTCCTCGCCGCCCACCCGGACCGCCGACCCGGAGCCGACGGTCTGGGGCAGCTACCCCCGGCTGGGCGCCGAGGCGAACACCGGTGCGCTGACCACCGGCTGGTACGCGTTGCCCAGCAGCGCGCCCGACCTGCGGCTGCTCGTCGAGTCCTCCGGTCGCGCGGGCGGCGACAACTCCCTGGTCGCCGAGTACGGCGAGCTCTCCGGTGGCGAGGTCGTCGCACTGGGGTCGCAGGACCTCGACGACGGCGCCGACAGCCCCTTCTGGCGACAGCGGACCCTGGTGCCCAGCCCCGGCGCCGACGTCGTCCGCCTCGTCGCCGCCGACGGCAGCAACGGCCCCGGTGGGTGGCTGGCGTTCACCGCGCCGATGCGGGCGCAGATGCGACCGCTGATCGACGTGGCGCCCGACGGTGCACGCACTGCGGTCACCTGGGAGATGCCCTTCCTGTTCCCCGCTGCCCACCTGCCGGCCACCGTGTACGGGATCACCGAGCCCGTCGACTGGATCTTCGCCTACGGGAAAGGCGCCCTCGGCGGCCTCGACAACGAGTCGTTCTACCGAGGACGAGCCGGGCTGTGGTACTCGACGGTGCGCTCCTCGACGCTGACGCAGGTGATCACGGAGGTGCCCGGCCAGCCGGACCTCCGGACCTTCAGCGCCTACCAGGTCCGCAACCCGTACCCCGACGCGGCGTACGACCTCGACCGCGACCGGACCGTCCGGTGGGGGTGGGAAGCGCCCTGAGCCGGCGAGAACGGGACGGGGCTCTCTCCCTCGTCCCACCCGGCCCCATGGGCGCCGTCCCTTGCGTGCACCTGCGTCAGGCCGGTCGGATCGCAGCGACGACCCAGGGACCCACCTCGGTGGTCACGAAGTCGTCCCGGTCGAACAGTGCGCGCGGTAGCCGGATCGACCAGCGCGTCGACAGCCCGGACGTCGGAGCCCAGTCGACGGACGTGAACCCGAGCTGGTCGGGGTCTCCCGGGGCGGGCCGCAGGACGAACGCGGTCGGCGCCTCGGGGTCCCCGCGCAGGAGCCGGACGGTCTCGGCGGCCGACGCGTCCTGGAGGTCCTCGAGGAAGGCTCGCCGTCGCGAGTACTCGCCGAGCGGGTTGGCGTAGAGGGCCCACCACTGCTGGTAGGCGTGGAAGGGCGTGGTCGCCAGCAGCGGGATGGCGTCGGTCAGGACGACCATCCCGGCCGGGTCCTGGCCGGCGGCGCGGGCGGTGTCGCGGACGGCTGTGGCGATGTCGTCAACCGAGGGCTCGCCGGCCAGGCTCTCCCGCGCCTGGCTGGATGCGAGCACCGGGAAGGAGCCGTCGGGGTGAGGGACGTCGAGGGCTTGCCGGCGCAGGTTCTCGTCCCGGATCACCCACTCGCTGGCGTGACCGCTCAAGCCGATGAGGAGTGCGACGGCCAGCACCGCGGCGGCCGTCCGCCGGGGACCGACGCCCGTTCCGGTGCCGGCCAGTCGAGCCCGCACGTGCGGCCATGCCGTGGTGACGACCAGCGTCCCGGCCGCCAGGAGCGTGATCCCCAGGATGAGCATCAGCCGGTGGAAGAGGACACCGCCGCCGATCTGGCCGGCCAGCAGTTGCACCACCCCGAGGAGCACGACCGCCGCGGCGATCGACTGCAGGCCACGGACCCGGCGGTGGACCTCGCCGTCGACGACCAGCACGCCCACGGCGCCCAGCAGTGACAGCAGCGCCCACGGGGAGGGCGACGGGGTGAACAGGCGGACGTAGGAGTCCTCCTCGACCCAGGTGGTGGCGGCCGACGGCGGCATCCCCGCGGCCAGCCACGCCACCAGGAAGCGGCCGAGCCACGGCGCGACGAGGACCATCGACGTCAGTCCGGCGACGGCGACCTCCCCCAGCCGCCCGCGGACGCGCCACCGCCACCCGGCCACCACGACCACCGACACCGCCAGCACGACGGCGTAGAGCAGGTACAGCCACGCGGCCAGCCCCACGGCCAGCCCGAGGGCAAGGGCCCGGCGCCAGGAGAAGGGGCCCCGGGCGGAGGCGAACCAGGCGAGCAGGGCGGGGAGGGGGAGGGCGATCAGCCACCCGTACGGCTCGTAGGCGCCGGCGAACAGCAGCGTCTCGTCGCCCAGCCAGCCGCTCCCGGCGAAGGGCAGACCGATGACCGTCGTGGCGAGCAGGATCGCGGACAGGCGGGTGTCACAGGTGCGCCGCCACAGCAGGAAGGCGATCGCGGCCGCCACGTACAGCGAGGCGACGGCCACGTACTTGTAGGCGTGCCAGGCCGGTTCACCGGTGAGCCGCGCCACCAGGCCCACCACCCAGAACCAGCCGGGCGAGTAGAACGCCGGGACGTCCCGGTAGGTGTAGTCGGCCAGGCTCAGATCGTCGGCGAACCGGGTGGCGTACTCGAGGCGGAAGGACTGGTCCCCGTAGGGGCCGGAGAAGAACCAGCCGGAACCGTGCAGCGCGATCAGCGTGAGACCCGGGAGCAGGCCGGCGACGAGTGCGCCGGCGCAGTGGTGGGCCAGCTGGGAACGGCGGGTCAGCAGCCAGGCGAGCAGGGGCGCGCTCAGCAGGGCGACCGCGGAGCTCTGGTACTGCGACCGCAGGTTGCTCGGCGCGGGCAGCAGCAGGGCGGCGACCGTGACCAGCACCGGCACGAGCACCCACGGCAGCAGGTGGCGGGCCCGGGTGGCCCGACCCCCGGCGGTGACGGGTACCGGCTCGGCCGACGCACCGGCGGGGCGGGCCCCGGTGCGGGGACGTGGGGTCACGCCGGCGGGGACGAGCGGTTCGGGGCCGGTTCGGGCTGCCACACCATCGCCTTCCGGATCCCGGACGTGCACCTGTCCCCGACGACCCAGTGCCCGTGCGATCGTCGCACCACCGGCCGAGCGCCGCTCGGGGGGCTGCCAGGGGGAGGCCCAAGGCCGCAGCGACCTGGCACGACGACCACACCGGCCACCCCGTCCGGCGATCTCCTCGTGCGCTGACCGGTCACGGCCGTCTCTGGCTCCCGGTCGGCGGCGCCAGCGGTCCGCCCGGGCGGAAGACCACCAGCCGCAGCACCACGAAGTTGACCGCCGTCCCGACGCCCTGGGAGACGACCCACGCCGCCGTCGTCGTCCACGGCGTGCGCGGCAGCAGCGCCAGGGCCGCGGCGTTCACCCCGAGGACGACGACGAACGTGGTGCCGTAGAGCAGGACGAAGGCGGCGGCCCGCCGCGGGCTGCCCTCCACGCCGAAGGACCACCGCCGGTTGAGCACGTACGCCACGGTGGTCCCGCACACGAAGCTCACCGCACGGGCCAGGTAGGTCGGCAGGCCGGCGTGCAGGCCCAGCAGGTAGACGGACAGGTCGACCACGGCGCCGAGGAGGCCGACGGCGACGAAGCGCACCAACTGGCCCAGCAGCCCCCCGCGGCCGGGCCGCTCCGGGACACCCACCACGCCGGCTCAGTCCAGCAGCCGCGAGACCGCGGCCACGCGCAGGTCCCCGGCCATGGCCGCCAGCCACGCCGACCACCCCGGCCGGGCGCGCATCGCCTCCAACGCCGCCCGTGCGCTCTCCCGGTCGCCGCGCCGGGAGGCGGCCAGCGCGGCGTAGAGGTCCCGCGCGCCCTCGGGCGCGAAGAGCGCGAGGGTCTCGTAGTCGCGTTCGTCGTAGGCCCGCTGCAGGTTGCGCAGCAGCCGCAGCTGGGCGACCGGGTCGGCGGAGTCGTCGACCCGCAGGTCCGTCCGCACCCCGTCGTCCTCGTCGGTGGCCGGCGTGCCGCTGACGACCAGCAGGGCGGCGGACTGCCGGCCGCGGAGGTCGCCGCCGGCGTCCTGGCCGGCGGTCAGCGCGGCCAGGAGCCGGTCGGGGAGGTCTCCGCAGGCGTCGGCGAAGGCCCGCGTCATCGCCGGCAGCACCTCGGGGGAGGCGAGCATGTTGCCCTGCACGCTCATCTGCTCATCGAGCAGGTGGCCGCTGACCGGGAAGGAGCCCCGGCCGGTGTCCGCGGCGACCCTCCCGTCGGCGGCGAGGACGGCGATCTGCCGGTCGACGTCCTCGGCCGCGTGCGCCGCGGCCCGGACGAGGTCGGCCGGGTCCGCCCCCTCCTCGAGCCCGGCCAGCAACGACCGGCCGAGCCCGCGCCGGCTGCGGGCCTGGACGGCGACCACCCCGACCCCCGGCCGAGCGCTCGGCACCGCCCGGCCGACGGCGAGGATGCACGAGGAGACGGCGATCCCCAGGTCCCCCGTCGCCGGGTCGCGGGCGATGACGGAGAAGGTCACACGCTCGCCGGCAGGGCCATGGTGGCGACGTCGTCGGGGACGGTGAGGGAGGCGCCGGTGGCGGCGACGACCTCGTCCGGGGTCACGCCGGGGGCGGTCTCGCGCAGGGTGAAGCCGTCGGCGGTGACGTCGACGACGGCGAGGTCGGTGATCACCCGGTCGACGCAGGCCCGCCCGGTCAGCGGCAGGCTGCACTCGGCGACCAGCTTGGACGACCCGTCGCGGGCGACGTGCTCCATCATGATGACCACCCGCCGGGCGCCGTGGACCAGGTCCATCGCGCCGCCCATGCCGTTGACCATCTTGCCGGGGATCAGCCAGTTGGCCAGGTCGCCGCGGGGGTTGACCTGCATCGCCCCGAGCACGGCCACGTCCAGGTGGGCACCGCGGATCATGCCGAAGCTCAGCGAGGAGTCGAAGAAGGACGCCCCCGGCAGGATGGTGACGGTCTCCTTGCCGGCGTTGATCAGGTCCGGGTCCTCCTCGCCCTCGAACGGGTAGGGGCCCACGCCGAGGACGCCGTTCTCCGAGTGCAGCACCACGTGCACGTCGTCGGGGACGAAGTTGGGCACCAGGGTCGGCATCCCGATGCCGAGGTTGACGTACTGGCCGTCCTCGAGCTCGGCCGCCACCCGGGCGGCGAGCTGGTCGCGGGTCAGGCTCATCGGGCGTCCTCCTCGGTGGTCTCGTCCTCGGTGGTCTCGTCGCCGGCGGCGGCCGGTGCGGCGGAGGTGTCGGTGCGCGGTCGCGTGGTGCGCTTCTCGATCTTCTTGCCCTCGGTGCCGACGACGACCACCCGGTCGACGAAGACCCCGGGCAGGTGCACGTCCTCAGGTGCGATCTGCCCGGGCTCGACGAGCTCCTCGACCTCGGCGACGGTGATCCGCCCGGCCATGCCGGCCAGCGGGTTGAAGTTGCGCGCCGACTCGGCGAAGACCAGGTTGCCGTGCCGGTCGCCGACCGCGGCGCGGACCAGGCCGAAGTCCGCGGTCAGGGCCGTCTCCAGGACGAACTCCTGGCCGTCGAACTCGCGCACCTCCTTGGGTCGGGAGGTCTCCACCACGGTGCCCTCGGCGTCGTAGCGGATCGGGATGCCGCCCTCGGCGACCATCGTGCCCACCCCGGTGGGGGTGTAGAAGGCCGGGATGCCACAGCCACCGGCGCGCAGCCGCTCGGCCAGCGTGCCCTGGGGGGTCAGCTCCACCGTCAGCTCCCCGGACAGGTACAGGCGGGCCAGCTCCTTGTTGCCCCCGACGAACGAGCTGATCGTGCGGCTGATCCGCCCGGCGTAGAGCAGCACGCCCAGGGCCTGGTCGTCCACGCCGCAGTTGTTGCTGATCGTCGTCAGCCCCGAGACGCCCTGCGCCAGCAGGGCGTCGATCAGCTTGATCGGCACGCCGCACAACCCGAACCCGCCGACGGCCAGCACCGCGCCGTCGGGTACGTCCGCCACCGCCTCAGCGGCGCTGCTCACGACCTTGTCCATGCAGGGGTCCACCGTTCCCGTCCAGGCGGCCGGGCTGCTGCCTCAGGCGGGGCGGCCCAGCTCGCGGATGCCCTCGATCGTCCGGCCGAGCGTAGCGGTGACCCGCTCGTCCGCCGCGCGCCGAGGCAGCCGTGCGGGGTCGGGGGAGCGGACCAGCACGATCGACGCGCCGGCCGCCAGCGGTGCCAGCAGCCAGGCGACGGGGCCGGCCTCCGCGGCGGTGCGTTCGTCGACCAGCACCCGGTCGCCGGCGGCCACGCCGAGCCGGCCGGCCAGCTCCCGGGCGGTGTCGACCAGGCCGCCGAGGGTCAGCTCCAGCCCGCCGAGGCGCAGGCCGGGGGCGGCCGGGTCCGGCGGCTGCCAGGGGACGAAGACGTCGCCGTGCGCCCGCACCTCGACCGCGAAGTCGCGCGCCGGGCCGGCGTACCCGGTCATCCCCGTCCCCAGCGGGTGCAGGGAGAGGCCGAGCAGCTCGGGCAGGTCCTGCTCCTCCAGGGGCGCCAACCGGTCCTGCGCGGCCAGGACGACGTCGGCACCGGCCAGCCGCCCGTCGTCCTCGGCGGCGGTGTCGAGCACGGTGGCGCCGCAGCTCCACACCGCGAGCAGCACCGCCGCGGTCTGCCAGTGCACCGGCAGCGCGACCGCGACGGTGCTGCCGGCGGTGACGTCGAACTCGTCCTGCAGCAGGTTGGCCGTCTTCGCCACCCAGTTGGCGAGGGTGGTCGCCGACAGCTCCACGCGCTCGCCGCTCGCGTCGTCGTACTGGGTCAGCAGCGGTGCGGCGGGGGTGCGGCGCAGTGCCGCGTCGAGCAGCGCAGCGGGGTCGGTGGGACGGGTGTGGGCCACGGGGACAGGGTGACACCGGACGCCGACCGGTTCGGCCCTCGGCCCGGACGGCGCGGATAGAGTCGCCCTCCGTGCGCTCACGACCATCCACCGTGTCGACGCGCCGAGAGGTGCGGTCGGTGCCGCGGCCCAGCCCGCCGGGCGCGATGAACGGGGAGGCCGAGAACGCATGACGACGGACACGGGCTCCCGCGCCGCCGTCCTCGAGCGCCCCCTGCCGCCGGTGCGGGACCGCAGCGCGGGCCCGCCGCTGCGCCGCTGGGCCCTGCTCGCCCGTACCGGGGTGCCGGCGCTGGTGGCCTACCTCCTCGTCCAGGGTCTGCAGCTGCTGCTCGTCCGCCGCTGGGCGCCGCGGTTCTTCTGGTTCGACGACTCGCAGGCCCAGTTCGGTCCCATGGCCTGGTGGCTCGGGCAGCACCTCGAGCGCGGCCGCCCGCCGCTCATGGACCCCGACCTGGGCATGGGCGGCAACGTCGTGGCCGACATGCAGTACGGCGTGCTGGACCCGCTGCACTGGGCCGTCCACGCAGCCGTCGCGAGCTCCGACGACCTCCTCGCCGTCTCGTGGGCCTACGGCGCGACGACGATCCTGCTGCTCGGCGCCGGGTCGCTGACCGTGCTGCTGCAGTACCGCGTGCGGCCCGCGCTCGCCGTGGCCGCTGCCGTCGGGATCGGCTCCAGCGGCTTCCTCGTCTGGTACGGCAGCTCCTGGTGGCCGCTGCTGTGGGCCACCGCCAGCCTGCCGTGGCTCTGGGCCGGGCTGCGCAGCCGGTCGGCGGTCGGCGTCCTCGTCACCGGGCTGGCCAGCTGGGCGCTGATGACCTCGGGCAACCCCTACGCCTTCCCGTTCGCCGGGCTGCTGGTCGTCGGACAGCTGGTCGAGTACCGCGCCGAGCACGGCTCGTGGGCCGCGGCGCTGTCCGCCCCCCGAGCCCTCTCCCGGGCCGCGGCCTGCGTCGGTGCCCTGGTCGTGGCGCTGCCGACCTTCCTCTCCACGCTGCAGCTGTCGGAGGTCATGGGCCGCCAGCAGCCCGACCCGCTGGTCGGCAACACCGGGTTCGGGGTGCCCAACCTCGCCGACGTGCTCCTCGGCGGCACCACGCTGCTGGGCCAGACCAACGCCTGGACCGGGTCCGTCGGGCTGGTCCCGGCCACGGCCACCGCGCTCGTCGCGGTGCCCGCCGCCGCCCTCGTCGACTGGCGCACCGCGTGGCGCCGGTCCGGCGTCCCGACGGCCGGGCTGGTGTGGCTCGCCGCGGTGGTGGCCACCCAGCTGCCCACCACGGTCGCGGTCTTCCGCTATCCGCTGCGCTACCTCGTCTACGTCGAGGTCTTCCTGCCGCTGCTGGTGTTCGTCGCGCTCGCCGCCGCGCCACGGGTGAGCCGCCGTCGGGTCGCGCTCGCGGCCGGACTGGCCCTCGCCCAGGCCGCGCTCGCGCTGTCCCGGGCTCCGGTGCTGGTCAAGTGGCACCTGCTGGGGCTGGCCGTCGCCCTGGTGGCGCTGACCGCCCTCGTCGTCCTGCTGCGCGCCCGGCCCACCGGGGAGCAGCGGGACGACGCGCCCGACCGGCGCGGGCTGCCCGGCCACCGGAGCACTCCTCGGCCGCTGCCCGCCCTCGCCGGCGTGGTCCTCGTCCTCGCGGTCGCCTCCGGCTTCCCGATCGGTGAGCAGATGATGGTCGCCGTCCAGGAGCGGGCCGACGCCATCGCCGGCACCCCGGACAGCCACGGCGCGCCGCTGCGCGCTCTCGACCCGGGCCGCGACGTCGGTACCACCGTGGCCCAGTACCGTGCGCACTCGGTCGCCCCCGACGAGCAGCTCACCGTCGTCACCTGGGGCTTCGACCCCGACCGCGGCTGGGACGACGGCGTGGTCAACGGCAGCGGGAACGTGCTCGCCGGCCTGGAGCCGGGGTTCGCCTCACTGGCCGTGTGGCAGGCCGCCCTCAACGGGCACTGGTGCCGCACGGTCTGGGGCGCCACCTGCTCGCCGCCGGAGGCGCTGCTCGCCGAGGCCGGGGACACCGGGCTGCCCTGGCTGGACCTCATGTCCTCCGACACGGTGCTGCTGTCCACCGGCGCCCCCGAGGCGGTCCGGGCCCACTTCGACCAGACCTGGCGGCAGGTCGCGGCCAACGACACCTGGCTGCGCTACCAGCGGGCCGACGGCCTGCCGGGCCGGGTCACCGGCGTCGCGGGCGACGTGGTCGTCTCCGAGGAGGGCTGGCGCTCGGGGCCGGCGCGGGCCGGGGAGCCGATGGACAGCTACCTCGTCTCCACCGGTGCCCGGGGTGGCAGGCTGGCCACCCGCATCCCCTACTACCCGGGGATGAGCGCCACCCTCGACGGGCGGCCGCTGCCGGTGACCCCGGTGGACGGGGCGGCGCTCGCCGTCGAGCTGCCCCCGGACGTCGACGCCGGCCGGCTGGAGCTGTCCTACGCGCCGGCCGGGGCGGGGGCGGTCGTCCCCGCGGCGGTCGCCGGGGCGGCGCTCATCGTCCTCGCCGCGCTGGCCGACGCGGCCCTCCGTCGGCGGGCGGGCCGGTGAGCGGCCGCTGGCGAGCGCTCGTGCACCAGGCGACCCGCTTCCTGCTGGGTTCCTGCCTGGGGCTGGCCGTCGACCTCGGCGTCTTCGCGCTCGGCGTGCGGCTGGGCGCGTCGCCGGGCGCGGCCAACGTGCTGAGCGCGGCCTGCGCGGTCGTGGTGGTGTACCTGTTCGTCACCCGGTACGCGTTCGCCGCAGAGCGCTCGCGGACGTCGTTCCTGCTCTTCGTCGCCTGGTACGTCGTCTCCATCGTGGTCTTCTCGGTGCTCATCGAGGTCCTGCACGACCGGACCGGGTGGGCGCCGCTGGTCTGCAAGTCGCTGTCGCTGCCTCCGTCGTTCGCGGCCAACTTCCTGGCCAGCAAGCTCCTGTTCCGCCGACGGCCGGCCGCGGCCGCAGCGCCGCGGCCCGTGCGCGACCCGGCGGGAGCCTGACGTGGGACGCAGCGCCGGACGTCACCGGGTGACCGAGGTAGTGGGGGAGCAGTTCGACATGGCACGACCGGACGGGTCGCTGCGGGCCCTCCTCTTCGACCTCGACGGCACGCTCGTCGACACCCGGGAGGCCAACTACCTGGCCTACCGCGACGCCTTCGCCCAGTCGGGCCACGAACTCACCCCCGAGCGGTTCGCGACCACCTGGGGGCGGGACTCGCGGGACTTCATCCCCGACCTGCTGCCCGGCATCGACCCTCTCGGGGTCGACACGATCCGCGCGGCGAAGAGCCGCCTGTACGCCGACCAGCTGCACCGCACGACGGCCAACGCGGCGCTCGTCGCCTTCCTGCGGCTGGTCGCGCCCACCCACCGCACGGCGCTGGTGAGCACCGCCAAGTCCGGCAACGGCCGGCAGATCCTCGACGCCCACGGCCTGACCCCGCTGTTCGACGTCGTCGTGTGGGGGGACGACGTGACGCGCAGCAAGCCGGACCCGGAGGGCTACCTGCGGGCGCTGCACCTGCTGGGCGTCGACGCCGCGGCCGGCCTGGCGTTCGAGGACTCCGAGACGGGGCGGCTGGCGGCTCTCGCCGCCGGGCTCACGGTCCTCGAGGTGCCGCACCTCTGATGCCCTCGCTCCGGTACTCGCGCGGTCGTCTCGTGCTGATCGTCGCCGCGCTGCTCTCGCTGGCCGGCTTCGCCGTCCTCACCCGGCCGTCGCTGACCGAGCTGTGGTCCCGGCTCTCCTCGGGCCTGGACGGCGGCGACTGGGCGGCGGTCGGCGCCGCCTCGCTCGTGCAGCTCGGCGGCCACGTGCTGCGCGCCGCGCGGACCAAGGTCCCCGTCGACAACGTGCGCCGGGGCAGCCTCGCCGGCCAGTTCCGCCACCTGTCCATCGGCTACCTGTTCAGCCTGGTGTGGCCGCTGCGGATCGGCGAGGTCGTGCGGTCCTACCTGGTGGCCAAGACGCTGCGGATCAGCTTCCTCTACACCCTGCTCGCGGTGGTGCTCGAACGGCTCATCGACGTCGTCCTGGTGTCGGTGGCCTTCCTCGTCTTCATCGCGGTCGTCGACGGGCCGGTGGGCGGCATCGTGCCCGCCGCGGCCGTCGTCGCACTGGGGGTCTCGGTCCTGCTCATCGCCGCGTTCGCCGCCTTCGTGCGGGAGAACCCGGTCCTCATGCAGCTGGCCTGGCGGGCCACCGCCTGGCTGAACACCGACCTGGAGAACCGCGCCCGGTTCAAGCTGTGGTCGGTGATCTTCGGCTTCCAGCGCTTCTTCCGGCAGCGCCGGCAGCTGGTCCGCTACGGGGGGCTGGCCCTGGCCTCCTGGGGCTGCTACGTCACGGCGGCGGCACTGACGGTCGCCACCGTCTTCCCGGTGCTCGCCGCCCGCGAGGCGTTCGTCGCCACGGCCGCCCCCGCCGGCGTGGTGAGCCCCAGCCTGGGCAACGGTGCCCCGGGCGCCTACGTGGACGGCATCCGGGCCTTCATCGAGGGCAGCACCACCCTGGGCGGGCCGACGGTGGTCCTGTTCGCGGCCGCCACGTGGGCGGTGGTCAACGTCCCGGTGCTGCTGGTCGCCGTCGTGGCGCTGTTCGTCAACTGGGCGCGGCAGACCAGCGACCCGCTGGCCGGCGCGCAGCTGAGCCCGGCCGACCGCTACGTCAACAAGCTGGGCCGCGACCAGGACATCTCCGGGTCGATGACCCACTTCCTGGACGCCTACTTCCAGCGCCAGCACCTGTCCCAGGTGATGCACCGCCTGGAGGTCGAGGGCAACGTCAGCCTGGTCCGCTTCTTCAAGGGCGGGTCCAACGCGGTGACGCTGCTGGCGACCAACGGCTCCGGTGAGCTGTTCGTCAAGAAGATGGTGCCGCTGGAGTACGCGCACCGGCTGAAGAACCAGCACGACTGGCTGGCCGGGCGCGCCGACCACTGCCAGCTGGTCACCGTCCTGCGCGAGCAGCGCGCCGAGGACCACTACGCGATCGACCTCGAGTACCGGCCCAGCAGCGTGCCGCTGTTCGAGTACGTGCACGAGAGCCCCCTCGCCGAGGGCGCGGCGAAGCTCGCCGAGGTCTGGGACTACATGTACGAGCGGGTGTACGACGTCGGCCCGCTCGAGGCGCACCCCGACCTGCGCGACGACTACGTGACCGAACGCTTCGTGCTGCGCGTGCGGGCCGCGGCCGAGTCGCACCCGGCCCTCGCCGAGGCGCTCAAGGCCGAGCGGATCGTGGTCAACGGCCGGGAGCTGGACAACTTCGACCGCGTCCTGCGCAGGATCCAGGCCACCGAGGAGGCGTGGGAGGACCTCGCCACCTTCCGGGCGTCGGCGCACATCCACGGCGACCTGACCGTGGACAACATCCTGGTCGACCTGCCCTCGCGTGACGTGCTGGTCATCGACCCGTCGGACGACAACCAGGTGCGCGGGCCGGTCATCGACTTCGCCCGGCACATGCAGTCGCTCGCGTACGGCTACGAGTTCCTCAACGAGGACGAGGACCCCGTCGTCCTCGGAGCGCAGGACGGCGTCCCGGAGATCGCCTACCGCGACGCCCGCTCCGCGCGGTACGCCGAGCTGGCCGAGTTCGTGACCACCCAGGTCATGCCGCGCCACCTGTCCTCGGCCGAGCAGCGCTCGGTGCTCTTCCACGTCGGCCTCTTCTACGGCCGCATGCTGACCCACCGGGTCGCCATCAACCCCGGCACGGTGCTCAAGTACTACGGCGTCTGCATCCAGGCGCTCAACCGCTTCCTCGAGCAGTACGACCTGTCCGTGGAGGCCCAGGACGACGTCTTCGGCACCGAGCCGAGGGAGGAGCTCGCCCGGTGAACCCGGTCGACACGAGTGTGGTCATCGCCATACCGGCCTACAACTGCGCGCCCCAGATCGGTCGGGTGCTCGACGAGGTCACCGACGAGGTGGCCGCGCGGGTCACCGAGATCTGGGTGATCGACAACCGGAGCACCGACGACACCCTCGAGCGGGCGGTGGAGTACCGGCGCTCCGGACGGCTGCCCGGCCTGCGGGTCTTCTGCAACCGGCAGAACAACAGCCTCGGCGGCACGCACAAGGTCGCCTTCGAGCACGCCCGCGCCGCGGGCCACACGCACGTGGTCGTCCTGCACGGCGACAACCAGGCCAGGAGCGACGAGGTCGGCCTGCTGCTCGACCACGCCGAGGCCCACCCCGCGACCCAGACCGTGCTGGGCTCCCGGTTCAGCCGCCGCTCGCGGCTGCACGGCTACGACGCCAAGCGCGTCTGGGGCAACCGGGTGCTGGGCGCCGTCTACAGCGCGGTGGCGCTGCGCCGGCTGGAGGACCTCGGCTCCGGCCTCAACCTCTTCGCGCTGCACGACCTGGATCCGGCGACCTACCTGCGCTTCGCCAACGGGCTGACGTTCAACTACGAGCTGATCCTCGACCTGGTCCGACGCGGGGTGCGTTTCGCCTTCGTGCCGATCACCTGGCGCGAGGAGGACCAGGTGTCGAACGCCCGGAACTGGAACGTCTTCCGGACGGCGCTGCGCAACCTCGCGCTGTGGCGCACCGGGCGACCCGGCCCGGGCGCCGACCCGGCCGCCGACTACGAGTGGGACGAAGTGCGGTGATGGCGACCCTGCAGGTGCTGATGCCCATGGGCGGTCTGGGGACCCGCTTCCGCAGGGTCGGGATCACCACCCCCAAGCCGCTCATCGAGGTCGACGGCGCGCCGATGTTCCAGCGCGCGCTGCGCTCGTTCGACCCGTGGCCGGGGGAGAAGACGGTGACCGTCGTCGTCCGCGCGGACGACGACGCCGAGCACGGGCTGGCCCGGCAGGTCCTGGCCGCCGAGCCGACCGCCACCATCGTGCGGCTGGACCACGACACGCGTGGGGCGGTGGAGACCTGCCTGGAGGCCCGGGACCGGCTCGACCCCGACCAGCCGCTGGTGGTCATGGACTGCGACATCGCCTTCGACAGCCCCGAGTACTTCCGGGTGCTGGCCACCGCAGTCGACCGCCGGGACGTCGACGGCCTGCTGCTGTCGTTCGCCTCCACCGAGCCGCGCTACAGCTTCGCCGAGGTGGGCCCGGGCGGCCTGGTCGTCCGCACGGCGGAGAAGCAGGCCATCTCCTCCGACGCGCTCATGGGCGTGTACTCGTTCCCCCGGGCACGGGTGTTCCTCGAGGCCGCCGACCGCCTCATGGCCCGGCAGATCGACGCGGCCATGCCGGAGTACTACGTGTCGCTGGTCTTCAACGAGCTGATCGACTCCGGCCGCCGGGTGGGCCTGGTCCGCGGCGACTTCTACTGCTTCGGGACGCCGGAGGAGCTCGCCGCCTACCGGGCGACCGGTCTGCCCGTCTGACGGTCAGCACGCGACAGCGCCCCCCGGCTCGCCAGGCAGGGGGCGCTGTCGTGCGGTCCGGCTACAGCCGGGCGGTGATGTGCCGGCCCAGCGTGCGGGAGAAGGTCGCGGTCAGGTGGCTGCCGTCGAAGTAGACGATCACCCCGCCGACCAGCTCGTGGCAGGTCTGCCCGTCGCAGAAGGCGTCGGTCAGGTCGAGCACCGAGATGCGGTCGTCCCGCAGGGCGCTGGCGGCGTCGGCCAGCCGGTCGGGGGTCAGCCGCACGCCGCGGGGGCCGGCGCACGGGTCGTGCACCTCCCCGGCGCGGGCGATGCAGTCCGGTGCGCTGGACTCCAGGTTGACCAGCTCCGGGCCCAGGTGCACCCCGCCGGTCGTCGGGACGGCGCGCAGCACGGTCACCCGCTTGCCGGCGTCGGCGAGCCGCTGCAGCGGGGCCTGCACCAGCTCGGCGGGGAACTCGTCGTGCAGGACGCCGGCGTCGTCGGCATACTTGTAGACGTCGGACCGGTAACTGGTGAACACCCGGCTGATCGACCGGTCCCCGGCGATCTCGGCGAGAGCCTGCTGCCCCCACTGCGCGCAGGCCGGTCGCTCGTCGGCCGGCTGACCGGCGGCGGGCAGCATCGCGCTGCCCAGGCCGGGGCACCCGGCCTTCAGGTAGGTGACGACCGCCCAGTCGCGCTCGCGGGCGACCTCCTCCATCGCCTCGTAGAGGCTGGCGGTGTGCGAGTCGCCCAGGAGGGCGACGGTCTCCACCGGGTCCTCGCTGCCGAACCGGCAGGTCACCACGTCGGTCTGGGCGAGCACCGACAGGCAGGACAGACCGCGGGACACGTCCGACTTGGCGAAGATGGGGTTGGCCGCGTCACCGGCGTACGCCCATGGGTCACCGCAGGCGTGGCCGGGCAGGGTGGCGCCGGTGCCGAAACAGGGGTCCCCGCCCGCGGCGGCGGCCGCGGCGGCCTCCCGGGCCCGGTCCACCTGCTCCTCGACGTAGAACCAGCCCCCGGCGACGCAGCCGACGACCAGGGCCGTGGCGACGGCGGTGGCGAGCAACGTGCTGCCGCTCCCGCGCCGGGCCAGCGGGGTGCCGGTCCGGACCGGGTCCTCCACCCAGACCTTGGTGGCCCACGCGGCGGCCACGGTGGCTCCCAGGATGCCGACCTTCGACGTCGTCCCGAGCTCGTGGCCGAGCGCGAACGGCAGGACGACGACGAGCGGCCAGTGCCACAGGTAGGCGGAGTAGGAGACCTCGCCGAGGAAGCGGACCGGGCCGAAGTCGGCGACCGCCGTCGGGCTCCAGTCGGAGCGCGGCGCGCCCGCCCAGATGACCGCGACCGTGCCCAGCACGGGCAGCAGCGCCGCCGTGCCGGGGAACGGCGTGGCGCCGGTGAAGGTGGACGCCGCGTACCCGACGGCGCCGAACCCGGCCCAGGAGACCAGCGACCGCAGCCGCTCGGCACCGGCCGGCGGGGTGGCCGCCCACAGCGCGAGCAGGCCGCCGAGGCCGAACTCCCAGGCGCGGGCCGGGGTGGTGAAGTAGGCGTCGGGCGGGCTGACCGCCGTGGTGTGCAGCGACCAGGCGAACGACCCGACGGTGAGGACGCCGAACAGCGCGCCGACCACCGTGCGCCGGCGGGTCCCGGCCCGGACGGCGACCCAGGCGGCCAGCACCACCAGCAGCGGCCAGGCCAGGTAGAACTGCTCTTCGGTCGACAGCGACCAGTAGTGCTGCGCCGGGGAGGCGGCGTTGGTGTGCGCCAGGTAGTCGACGGCGTCGCCGGCGAGCAGCCAGTTCTCCGCGTACAGCGCCGAGGCGCCGATCTCGCGCAGCCAGCCCTGCCAGTAGGTCTGCGGCACCCAGACGACGGTGGCGGCGGCGCTGACAAGGAGCACGAGCAGGGAGGCGGGCAGCAGGCGGCGGGCGCGGCGGGCCCAGAACCGCGCAAGACGGATGCGACCGGTGCGCTCGACCTCGCGGAGCAGGTGGCCGGTGATCAGGAAGCCGGAGACGACGAAGAAGACGTCGACGCCCACGTAGCCGCCGGGCAGGCGGAGCGGGACGACGTGGTAGAGGACGACGAGGGAGACCGCAAGCGCGCGCAGCGCCTGGATCTCCACCCGGACGCCGGAGTCGCGGCGGGCGGGTGGTGGGGTCCTCGCCGAGGGACGGGAGAGGGGCGAGGAGCGCAGCAGCGCCATCTGTTCGGTGCGGTCGGGCAGCGCCGGGCGCGGGACGACCGCCGTCGTCCGTTCCAGCGTGCTCCGCTGTCCCGCCATGCTTCTCCCCTCTCGCGCACCGGGCCGCGCGGCCCCGGTGTCCACTGCCGCCCATCGGCGGCGAGGTCCCCGTCGTGCGCCCGCGGCCTGGACGGACCTGCGCTCGACACCGGGCGCTCGGCCGGGTCGCTCGGATCTACACTCGCAGTCTGTAACGAGGCAGCCACGAAGAGGTATGGCAACAACTGATCAGGAAGAGCTGGCGCTCTGTGTTCCGCACCGTCCGTCACACCCGTCCCGTCACCGCCGTGGCCGTCCTCGGACTGACCCTCGCGACGTCCGGGTCCGCCCTGGCCGGCTGCGGCCGCGAATCCGCAACGACCGGCCGAGCCGAGCCCCGTCCGCCTGGCCGCCGTCGGCGACTCGATCACCCAGGCGGACGGCGACGTGCCGGCCGGGGTCCTGGGTCCGGCGTCGTGGCTGTCGACGGCGGCGACCGATGGCGTGGTCTTCACCGGCGGCTGGGCCCGGGCGGGGGCCACGACGGCGGACATGCTGGCCGCGGTGCAGCCGGTGGACGCCGACGTGCTGGTGGTCCTCGCCGGAACCAACGACCCCGTGCACGGGCTGCCCGGCGAGCAGACCGCGGCCGACGTCCGCGGGATCGTCGAGCGGGTCGGGGTCGACGAGGTGGTCCTCTGCGCAGTCCCGCCCCTCGACGCGGACCCGGCGGTGGCCGTCGCGACCAACGCGGTGCTCGAGGAGCTCGCCGGCGACGAGGGCTGGGTCTACGCCGACGCCATGGCCGGGATCCGCCGGGACGACCGGTTCGCGCCGGGGATGAGCGCCGACGGGGTGCACCCGACCGGGGAGGCGGCCGCTGTCATCGGCCGGTCACTACGGGAGGCCGTGCTCGAGGTGGCCGACGGCTGACCGCGTGCTCGCTGCGCCGACGCCGTAGGCTCGGGGCACATGGGAGCGAGGGCATCGGGACTGGGTCGCGCGGAGGCGACGGTGCTGGGGGTGACCCGGCGCGCGCTGGGCGGGACGCCGGCGGTGCCGTGCGCCCGGGTGCTCTCGCTGTTCGGCGAGCACGCCGCCGGGTGGCTGCTGCTCGGCGCGGGGGGCTGGCTGGTCGGGCGGCGCCGCCGGGAGTGGGCGACCGCGGCGGCGGGCGTCCTGCTCGCCCACGGCAGCGCCGTGGGGGTCAAGCGGGTGGTGCGCCGCGTGCGCCCGGTGCTCGACGCCGTCCCGGCGCTGGTCGCCACGCCGAGCCGGCTGTCGTTCCCCAGCGCGCACGCCGCGTCCACCGCGGCCGCGGCCTACGGGTACGGTCCGCTCCTCGGCCGGCGGCTCCTGACGACGGCGCTCGGCGCGATGGCCGTGTCGCGCGTGCTGCTGGGTGTGCACTGGCCGACCGACGTGCTGGCCGGCGCGCTGCTGGGCCGCGGGGTGGCCGCCGGCGTCCGCTGGACCGCGGCCCGGAGGGACGCACGATGACGACCTCGCACACCTCTCCGCTGCACGGGGACCCGGAGCACGAGGCCCGGCCCGTGGCGGCGGCGCCGCCGGTCGACACCGGCGTGGCGCTGCGCCCGACCGGGTTCCGCGGGTCCCTCCCCTGGGGGCTGGTCCGCGCCGTGCGCCCCCGGCAGTGGGTGAAGAACGTGCTGGTGCTGGCCGCGCCGCTGGCGGCCGGGCGGATCTTCGATCCCGACGTCCTGCGCGCCACGCTCGTGGCCCTGGTCCTGTTCTGCCTGGTCTCGGGCGGCATCTACCTCGTCAACGACGTCATCGACGCCGAGGAGGACCGGCGCCACCCCCGCAAGCGCTTCCGGCCGATCGCGGCCGGCATCGTCCCCCGGTCGCTGGCCCTGGCCCTGGCCGCGGTGCTGTTCGCAGGCGCGGTGACCACCGCGGCCCTGCTCACCCGCCCCGAGCTGGCCTGGGTGCTGGGGGTCTACGTCGTGCTGCAGCTGTCCTACTGCCTGTGGCTCAAGCAGCAGCCTGTCATCGACCTGGCGATCGTGGCCTCGGGCTTCCTGCTGCGCACCGTCGCCGGCGGCGTGGCCGCCGGCATCGCCATCTCGCAGTGGTTCCTGCTGGTCGCCGCGTTCGGGTCGCTGTTCATGGTGGCCGGCAAGCGCTACTCCGAACTGGTGGTGATCGGCGACGCGGCGGCCACCCGCAAGACGCTGCGCGAGTACTCGGCCAGCTACCTGCGCTTCGTGTGGAGCATGTCGGCCGGCGTGACGGTCACCGTCTACAGCCTGTGGGCCTTCGAGATGGGGGAGTCCCGGGACGGCGTCCCCTGGTCGACGATCTCCATCGCCCCGTTCGTGCTCGGTCTGCTGCGCCATGCGGTGGACCTCGACCGCGGCGCCGCCGGTGCGCCCGAGGAGGTCGTCCTGAAGGACAAGGTGCTGCTCACGTTCGGCTGCCTGTGGCTGCTGACCATGGGGCTGGGGGTCTTCCTTGGCTGACGTGCTGTCCGGACGGCGGGAGTGGCTGACCGGCTGGGGCCGCACAGCGCCGACGCCGGCGACCGTGACGACGGTCGGCTCGGTCGAGGACGTCTGTGCGGTGCTGCGCTCGGGCGCCCCGCGCGGCGTGCTGGCCCGGGGCCTGGCCCGCAGCTACGGCGACGCGGCCCAGAACGCCGGTGGCGCGGTCCTCGACACGACCGCGCTGGACCGCGTCCTCGACGTCGACCTGGCCACCGGGAGCGTCGAGGTGGAGGCCGGCGTCTCGCTGGACCGGCTGATGACCCTGTTCGTCCCGCTCGGCCTGTTCGTCCCGGTGACCGCCGGCACCCGGTACGTCACCGTCGGCGGGGCGATCGCGGCCGACATCCACGGCAAGAACCACCACCAGGCGGGCAGCTTCTCCCGGCACGTGCAGTGGCTGGACCTGCTCACCGCGGACGGCCAGGTGCGCCGGATCGGCCCCGACCGGGACCCCGAGCTGTTCTGGGCCACCGCCGGCGGCATGGGCCTGACCGGGGTGGTCCTGCGCGCCCGGGTGCAGATGAAGCCGATCGAGACCTCGCGGTTGCTGGTCGACACCGACCGGACCCCGGACCTCGACGCGCTCATGGACCTGTTGACCACCACCGACCACCTCTACGACTACTCGGTGGCCTGGATCGACTGCGTCGCCCGCGGCGCGCGCATGGGCCGTTCCGTGCTGACCCGCGGCCGGTTCGCCCGCCGCGACGAGCTGCCCGCCGAGCACCGCGACGATCCCCTGCGCTACTCGGGGTCGGTGCGGCTGTCGGCGCCCGACGTCTTCCCGCCCAAGCTGCTCAACCTGGCGACGGTCGCGGCGTTCAACGAGCTCTGGTACCGCAAGGCGCCCAAGCGCAAGCGCGGCCAGGTGCAGTCGATCCCGACGTTCTTCCACCCGCTGGACGGCGTGGGCGGGTGGAACCACGTCTACGGCCCGCGCGGCTTCGTCCAGTACCAGTTCGTCGTCCCCTTCGGGCAGGAGGACGCCATGCGGACGGCGATGCAGCGGATCAGCTCCTCGGGGACGGCGTCCTTCCTCGCGGTCCTCAAGCGCTTCGGCGACGGCGACCCCGGTCTGCTGTCGTTCCCGCAGCCGGGGTGGACGCTGGCCCTGGACATCCCCGTGGTCGAGGGTCTGGCCGGCCTGCTCGACGAGCTCGACGAGCTGGTCGTCGCGGCCGGCGGGCGGATCTACCTGGCCAAGGACTCCCGTGTCCGACCGGACCTGTTCGAGCGGATGTACCCGCAGCTGGACCGGTTCCGCGCGGTGCGGGCGCGCATCGACCCCGACGGGGTCTTCACCTCCGACCTCGCGAGGAGGCTCTCCCTGTGATCGACGCCCTCGGCTCCGTCGGCACCCTGTTGCTGGTCGGTGGCACGTCGGACATCGCGGTCGCGACCGCCCGCCGCTACCTGCGGGAGCGACCGCTGCGCGTCGTCCTCGCCGCGCGGGACACGCCGCGGCGGGCGGCGGTCGCCGACGAGCTGCGGACCGCCGGGGCGACGGTCGAGGTGGTCGACTTCGACGCCGACGACCCGGGCTCGCCGCGGCGGATGGTCGAGCAGGCCACCGCCGGCGGTGACGTCGACGTGGCGGTCGTGGCCTTCGGTCAGCTCGGCGACCAGGAGCGGCTGCGCGGCGACGCGGACGCGGTCGCCGGCCTGGCCCGGGTGAACTACGTCGCCCCGGTGGTCGTCGGCACGCTGCTGGCCCAGCGCATGCGGCAGCAGGGGCACGGGGTGATCGTCGCGCTGTCCTCGGTGGCGGGGGAGCGGGCTCGGGCGTCGAACTTCGTCTACGGCTCGACGAAGGCCGGGATGGACGCCTTCTACTCCGGCCTGGCCGACTCGCTGGCCGGCACCGGTGTCTGCGTGCTGGTCGTCCGGCCGGGGTTCGTCCGGTCGAAGATGACCGAGGGGCTGCCCGACGCGCCGCTGTCGACCACGCCCGAGGCGGTCGCCGAGGCGATCGTCGAGGGTGTGCGCAAGGGCCGGCACACGGTGTGGGTGCCCGGCGCGATGCGCGGGGTGATGAGCGCCCTGCGGCACGTGCCGCGTCCGGTGTTCCGGCGCCTGCCCATCTGAGAAAGGGCCTCCCTGCAGGTAGAAGGGCCTCGCCCGGAGGCTCAGCCCGAGCTCGCGAGGGTTGAGAGGGGCGAGGTTCTTCTACCTGCAAGGGGGCCGTCAGGGCTCGGGGCGGGACCCGGGACGGGCCGTGGGGGGCAGGGGGTCCGTCAGTTGATGCAGGTGGTGTCGGCGGCGGTGCGGGCGTCCTCGCCCTCCGCCGGTGCCGACGACGCCGCCGCCGGAGCCGGGGGGGTGACGGCCTGGCCGACGCCGTTGAAGTCCGACCCCAGCACCAGCTGCACGGTGCCCGACGTCGCGTCGTCGCTGGCCTCGACGACCGCGCCGGGGACGGCGGCGGCGAGCGTGGCGGCCAGGGCCTCGTCGCCGGCGGCGTGCCGGACGACGGTCTGCCCGTAGTCGGAGGAGTCGGCGTTGCCGGTGTCGCCGACGGCGAAGCCGGCCGTCTCCAGGGCGTCGGCGGCCTCGGCGGCCAGTCCGGGCTGCCCGGAACCGTTGTAGACGTCCACCGTGACCGCCGGCGGGTCGACCGTCGCGGGGGCCTCGGAGGTCGCGGGGGTCGCCTCCCCGGCCGGGGCCTCGGGCTCGGCGGAGAGCTGGGCGAAGAACTCGTGCAGGGTGTCCTCGTCCTGCAGCCGGAGGATGTAGCGCCCCTGGTCGTCCTGGTCGTCGCCGAGGTAGGGGATGGTCTGGAAGTCGATGCTGCCGGCGGTCACCGACTGCATCTGCTCGGCCAGCGAGAACAGGTCCAGGCTCTGGTCGACGGTGAGCGCGGAGGACGCCGCCTGCACCAGCTCGCGCTGCTTGCCCAGGTCGAGCAGGACGTCCTCGGAGAGCATCTTGCGCAGCACCCCGGCGATGAACACCTGCTGGCGGACGATCCGGTCGAAGTCGCCGCGCGGCAGCCCGTGGCGCTGGCGGACGAACTTCAGCGCGTCCGCGCCGCTGACCGTCTGCACCCCGGCCGGGAAGACCGCCCCGGACCAGCGCGAGTCGTCCACGGCCTGGCACAGGTTGACCTCGACGCCGCCGACGACGGAGCTGAGCTCGAAGAAGCCGAGCAGGTCGACCTCGGCGTAGTGGTCGATCTGCAGGCCGGTGAGCCGGCTGATGGTCTGCACGAGCAGCTGCGCGCCCGCCGCCTGCCGCTGCTGGCCGGAGGCGTTCTCGGGGGCGTCGGCGTACCCGTAGGCGTAGGCGGCGTTGAGCTTGTCCCAGCCGTGGCCGGGGATCTGCACGTAGGAGTCGCGCGGGAAGGAGACGAACGAGGCGCGCGCACCGTCGGCCGGGACGTGGGCCAGGATCATCGTGTCGGTGTTGATCCCGGAGTCCTCGCCGGCGTTGAGCTCGGCGAGCTGCTCCTCGGTCAGGTCGGCGCGGCTGTCGTTGCCGACCAGCAGCAGGTTCATCGCGTCGCCGCCGCCCTCGTTGCCTGAGTCCGGGATGGCGTCGGTGCGGTTGACCGTGGCCTCGGCGACCTGACCGAGGTACCAGCCCCACCCGGCCCCGGCGAGCAGCAGGGTCGCCAGCACGCCGGCCACCGCCCGCGCCACGACGGCTCTGCGACCGGTCCGCCGCCCGGGCTGCTCGGCCCCGCGGGCGCCGTCCTCGGCGCGCTCACCGACCCGATCCGCGGTCGGGCGGGCACGGGTGGGACGCCCGGCCCGCGGATCGAGCCGCGCGGGCAGCGAGCGACCGGTCGGGCCCGGCTCGGAGCGGTCTCGGCTCACGGGTGTCCTCACTGCGGGATGCGGTCCGCCGGACCGGGTCGGCCGGTGGGTCGGCCGGAGCGGCCGGACGGCGCCGACGCGAGAGGGGCCGGCGCCCGCCAGGGTAGCCACGCGCGGCCAGCACGGGAGGCGTCCGACACGGGAGGGGCCGCCCCACCGGGAACCGCCGTCCCCCCGTCGTCCACGCTCCTCACCGGCCGCAGACGTCACACCGCGGGAGGATGCCCGGGACCCACCGTGACGGGATGATCCGGGTCATGCGCGTCTTCGTCACCGGGGGAGCGGGCTTCATCGGCTCGCACTACGTCAGGACCATGCTCACCGGCGGCTATCCGGGCTTCGAGGACGCCGAGGTGACCGTCTTCGACAAGCTGACCTACGCCGGCAACCTCGCCAACCTGGCCCCGGTCGCCGACAGCCCGCGTCACCGCTTCGTCCGCGGCGACATCTGCTGCGCCGCCGACCTGGACGCCGCCCTGCCGGGCCACGACGTGGTCGTCGACTTCGCCGCCGAGTCGCACGTCGACCGGTCGATCACCGGGGCCTCGGAGTTCGTGCTCACCAACGTGCTCGGCACCCAGCAGGTCCTCGCCGCCGCGCTGCGGCACGGCGTCCGCCGGGTCGTGCACGTCTCCACCGACGAGGTCTACGGCTCGATCGAGCAGGGCTCGTGGACCGAGGAGCACCTCCTCGAGCCCAACTCGCCGTACTCGGCGGCCAAGGCCGGTGGTGACCTGATCGCCCGCGCCTACGCCCGGACCTACGGCCTGGACGTCTCGATCACCCGGTGCAGCAACAACTACGGGCCCTACCACTTCCCGGAGAAGGTCATCCCGCTGTTCGTCACCAACCTGCTCGACGGGCAGCGGGTGCCGCTCTACGGCGAGGGCGCCAACGTCCGCGACTGGCTGTTCGTCGACGACCACTGCCGCGGCATCCAGCTGGTGCTGGAGAAGGGCCTGCCCGGCGAGTTCTACAACATCGGTGGCGGGCGGGAGCTGTCCAACCGGGAGCTCACCGAGAAGCTGCTGGCGGCCACCGGCCGCGACTGGAGCTACGTGGAGGAGATCGTCGACCCGCGCGGCGGCGGTCACGACCTGCGCTACTCGGTGGACTGGTCGAAGACCGCCGCCCTCGGCTACGCCCCGCGGATGCCCTTCGAGGAGGGGCTGGCCCTGACCGTGCAGTGGTACCGGGACAACCGGGCCTGGTGGGAGCCGCTCAAGGCCGCCCGGGTCGAGGCCGCCGTCCGGGCATGACCGACACCCTGCGCACGGCCTGGCTGGTCACCGGCGCGCGCGGCCAGCTCGGCGCAGAGCTGCTCGCCGTGCTCGGCCGCCGCCCGGGCGACACGGTCACCGGGGTGGGCCGGGCCGAGCTGGACCTGACCGACGAGAGCCGGGTCCGCGCGGTGGTCCGGGACTGGCTGGCCGCGGCCACCGGCCGGGGCGAGCGCCCCGTCGTCGTCAACGCCGCCGCCTACACCGCCGTGGACGCCGCCGAGACCGACGAGGAGACCGCGTTCGTGGTCAACGGCCGCGCTCCCGGCTGGCTCGCCGAGGAGCTGACCGGGCGGGGCCGGTTGGTGCACGTCTCCACCGACTACGTCTTCGACGGCACGGCGTCCGAGCCCTACCCCGTGGACGCGCCCACCGCCCCCCGGTCGGCCTACGGGCGCACCAAGGCCGCCGGGGAGTGGGCGGTCGCGGCGGCCGGCGGCGACGTCACCGTCGTCCGCACCTCCTGGGTCCACGGCGCCCACGGCGCCAACTTCGTCCGCACGATGGCCGCCCGCGCCGCCGGCGGCTCGCCGGTCTCCGTGGTCGACGACCAGGTCGGCTCGCCCACCTGGTCGGCCGACCTGGCCGCGGGCCTGGTCGCCCTGGGCGCCCGGCCCGAGCCGGTCCCGCCGGTGCTGCACCGCACCGACGCCGGCGCGGTGAGCTGGTACGGCCTGGCCCGCGCCGTGTACGAGGAGCTGGGTGCAGACCCGGACCTGGTCGGTCCGACCACGACCGCGGCCTTCCCCCGCCCGGCGCCCCGCCCGGCCTACTCGGTCCTGGACGGCGCCGCGTGGCTGGCCGCCGGCCTGCCCGCACCCCGGCCCTGGCGGACGGCGCTGCACCTGGCCCTCCACGACCCGGCTTTCCACGACCCGGCTCTCCACGACCCGGCCCTCCACGACCCGGCCCTCCACGACCCGGCCCTGCACGGCCGGTTCCGGGGCTGACCAGCGCCCTTCCCCGCAGGTGACCGGTGGGCCCCGAGGGCCACGGCACCGCGGACGGAGGGAATCCACCGCGGGACGGGCCGCTCGGCTCAAGACCGGCCTCCCCGGTGCCGATGTCCCCCGGTGGACAGACGTGCCCTCACCGGTGAGGGCACAGCAGCCACGGCCCCACCGGAGGACCACTTCGTGCGCCGATCGATCGCGGGATCCGCCGCCTTCGTCGTCCTGACCGGGACCTTCCTCGTGCTCCCGGTCTACGCCGCGCCGGCGCCCGAGCCGGTGCCGGTCGAGACCACCGCCGAGGAGGTGTCCCTCGGCTCGGTCGAGCAGCCCGCGCCCGAGGCCGAGGTGCAGGAGGGGACGACCGAGCCGGTGGCCGGCGTCCCCGACACCGCCCCCGCGCTCACCGTCTCCCGCACCGGCACCGACGAGTTCTCCCTGGTGGGCGTCACCTGGGCCGCCGACCCGGCCGTGGCCGACGTCCGCGTCCAGGTGCGGGTCCAGGACGCCGGCGGCGCGTGGGGGGAGTGGACCGAGGTCGGCCCCGAGGACGCCGACCAGAACCCGGACGCCGACTCCCGCGCCGAGCTGCGCGGGGGCACCGCACCGCTGTGGACCGGGCCGAGCACCGGCGTGGAGGCGGAGGTGGTGACCCGCTCGGGCGCCGCGCCGACCGACGTCCAGCTCGATCTCATCGACCCGGGGGAGAGCGCGGCCGACGACGCGCTGGGGACCCCTGACATCCAGGACACCGCGGACGCCGCGCTGGCCATGCCCGACGTGTACTCGCGGGCCCAGTGGGGCGCCGACCCGGCGCTCATGACCTGGGGTGCGGAGTACGCCCCGACGATCAAGGCGGCCACGCTGCACCACACGGCCGGCGCGAACGACTACACGGCCGACCAGGTGCCGGCGATCCTGCGCGGCATCTACACCTACCACGCGCAGACGCGGGGCTGGGGCGACATCGGCTACAACGTGCTCGTCGACAAGTTCGGCCGACTCTGGGAGGGCCGCGCCGGCGGTCTGGCCAGCACCGTCATCGGCGCGCACGCCGGCGGCTTCAACACCGGCACCTTCGGCGTCTCGATGCTCGGGACCTACGACGCGCTCACCCCGCCGCCGGCCACGGTGGACTCCGTCGCGGCGATCATCGCCTGGAAGTTCTCCCTCTTCGGCGTCGACCCCAACGGCACCACCGTGCTGACCTCCGGCGGCGGTGGCACGGCCAAGTACGCTGCCGGGACCCGCGTCACCCTGCCCACGATCTTCGGGCACCGCGACGTCGGGAACACGACCTGCCCCGGCAACGCCGGTTACGCACGGCTGGGCGAGATCCGCGGCAAGGTCGCCGCCGCGCTCACCTCGGCCGTGCCGCTGGTGCAGAAGCGCTACGACTCCGACGCCGCCGTGCGGTCGCAGCTCGGCGCGGTCACCACGGCGCCGACCCGCACCCCCGACGGCACCGGCGCGTACGCGCACTACGCCGGCGGTTCGATCTACGCCACGGCCGCGACCGGAGCCCACGTCGTCCGCGGGGCCATCCGGGACAAGTGGGCGTCGTTGGGGTGGGAGCGCGGCGGGTTGGGTTACCCGACCTCGGACACCGGGTGCGGGCTGGCCGGGGGCGGCTGCTTCCAGCACTTCACCGGCGGGTCGATCTACTGGTCGCCGGCCACCGGGGCGCACACCGTGGGTGGGGCGATCCGGGACCGGTGGGCCGGGCTGAACTGGGAGTACTCGGCGCTGGGCTATCCGACGTCGGACTGGACCACCACGCCCGACGGCGCCGCCCAGTACGTGCACTTCCAGACCGGGTCGATCTACTGGTCGGCGGCCACCGGCGCCCGGGTGCTCTCCGGTGCGGTGTACGACAAGTGGGCGTCGACCGGGTGGGAGACCAGCCCGTTGGGCCTGCCGACCTCCGATGTGACCGCGACTCCGGACGGGCGGGGCCGCTACGCGCACTTCCAGCGCGGGTCGGTGTACTGGTCGGCCGCGACCGGGGGGCACACCGTGGGCGGGGCGATCCGGGAGCGGTGGGCGGCGACCGGCTGGGAGGGCGGCGCGCTGGGTTATCCGACCTCGGACTGGACCACCACGCCGAACGGTCAGGCCCAGTACGTGCACTTCCAGGGCGGGTCGGTGTACTGGTCGCCGGCCAGCGGGGCGCGGTGGCTGACCGGCCGGGTGTACGAGGCGTGGGCGGCCGGTGGCTGGGAGAGCGGCCCGCTGGGCCTGCCGACCACCGACACCGCGACCACGCCCGATGGCCGGGCGCAGTACGCCCACTTCCAGCAGGGCTCGGTGTACTCCGCGCCCGACCTCGGCACGCACGTGCTGCCCGCGGACGTGGTGGCCGTCTGGTCGCGCACCGGCTGGGAGCGCGGGCCGCTGGGCTACCCGACCTCGGCGGCAGCCGCTGCCACCGGTGCCGCCACCACGGGGACGGCCACGCCCGCCGGCATGCGGGTGCAGACCTTCCAGGGCGGCGTCGTGTACACGTCGCCGAGCACCGGCGCGCACGCCGTCTCGGGGACCTTCCGCACCGCGCTGACCACCGCCGGCGGCCCGGTCGTGCTCGGCTACCCCACCACCGACGTGCTCACCACCCCCGACGGCACGGGGCAGTACCAGCACTTCACCGGCGGGTCGGTCTACTCGTCGGCCGCGACCGGGACGCACGTCCTGCGCGGCGCGGTGCTCGAGCTGTGGGCGCGCACCGGCTGGGAGACCGGTGTGCTGCGCTACCCGACCACCGACGTCACCACCACCCCGGACGGCCAGGGCCGCTACGCCCACTTCCAGGGCGGCTCGGTCTACTGGACCAGGGCCACCGGGGCCCACCTGCTGCGCGGCGCCGTCTACGACGTCTGGGCGCGCACCGGCTGGGAGACCGGCGTGCTCGGCTACCCGACCACCGACGTCACCGCGACCCCGGACAGCAGGGGCGCGTACGCCTACTTCCAGGGCGGCGCCGTCTACTCCAGCACCCTCGGCGGGAGCCGGGTGCTGCGCGGCGCCGTGCTCGACGCCTGGGCGCGCACCGGCTGGGAGCAGGGAACCCTCGGCTGGCCCACCTCCGACACCGTCGCGGTGTCCGGTGGCGGCACCCGGACCGACTTCGAGCACGGCTCGATCACCGTCTCCGCCTCGGGCGTCGCCACCGTCACGCCCCGGTGAGCGCCCGTCCCGTCCCGCTGACCGCCACGCCCGTCCTCCGGGGCCGGCCCGGAGGTGTGCTGCCATGACCCGCCCTGTCCGGTGCCGCCGGCTGCTGCCCGCCGCAGCCGCCCTGCTGGTGCTCGCCGCCTGCTCCGCCGACCGCGGGACGTCCCCGGCCCCCGCGTCGGCCCCTCCGCCGGCCGGCGAGGACGCCACCGGCGCCGCGACCGGCACCGGTGGCGCCCCCGTCCCGTCGACCGCGGCCGCCCCGGACACCGGTGCCGACGACGCCGACGAGGCCGACGAGGCCGACGACGCCGACGGGGACGCCGAGGCCGGGGCCGCCGACGCCGGGGAGGACACCGAGGCCGAGCCGGTCGCCACCGACCCGCCGCGCCCGGCGGCCACCGACGTCGTCCTCACCCTGGCCGGGTGGGACCCGGCGTCCGGGGCGGTCCTCGCCTCCGGCTACGTCAGCCCGGTGGTGGAGGACGGCGGCACCTGCACCCTCGAGCTGCGCCGGGACGACGAGGCCGTCACGGCCACCGGTGAGGGCCTCGCCGACGCGACCACGACCGTCTGCGGCGACCTGCGGGTGCCCGGCTCCGACCTCGCCGCGGGGGAGTGGTCGGCGGTGCTCCGCTACGAGTCGGACACCGGGGTCGGGGAGTCGGCGGCACTGACCGTCGAGGTCCCGGCATGAGCGGCCTGCGCCGGCTGACGACCGGCCTGCTGCTGGCCGTGTGCGCGGCCGCGGCCCTGACCGGAGTCGTGTCCGGGCCCGCGGCGACCACCGACCTCGCCGAGGCCGCCGACACCGGCCAGTTCCGCGCCGGCAACATCATCAGCGACCAGCTCTTCTTCGACGGCGCCGCGATGTCGGCCGGCGACGTGCAGGCGTTCCTCGACAGCAGGAACCCCGCCTGCGTCGCGGGCAGTGACGGGACACCCTGCCTGAAGAACTACCGGCAGGACACCTGGACCCGGGCGGCCGACGGCAGCTGCGCAGGCACCTACCGGGGCGCCGCCCAGGAGACCGCGGCGACGATCATCGCGAAGGTCGGCCAGGCCTGCGGCATCAGCCAGCGGGTGCTGCTGGTCCTCCTGCAGAAGGAGCAGAGCCTGGTGACGGCGTCCGGGTCCGGGCTCACCGCCACCCGGTACCGCAGCGCGACCGGCTACGGGTGCCCGGACACCGCGGCCTGCGACAGCCAGTACTACGGGTTCTTCAACCAGGTCTACAGCGCCGCGTCGCGGTACCGCTACTACGCGAGCAACCCGACGCGGTTCAACCACCGGGCCGGCGTGGTCAACCAGGTGCGCTACCACCCGGACGCCGCCTGCGGCAGCTCGGCCGTGCTCATCGAGAACCAGGCCACCGCCGGGCTCTACAACTACACGCCCTACCAGCCCAACGCCGCCGCTCTGGCGGCCGGCAAGGGCACCGGCGACAGCTGCTCGGCCTACGGCAACCGGAACTTCTGGATCTACTTCACCGACTGGTTCGGCTCGACCCAGGTCCCGGGCGCCAGCCAGGTGGCCACCCGGTACGCCGCGACCGGCGGGGTGAGCGGCCCGTTGGGCGGCGCCACCGCGAACGTGGTCTGCGGGCTGCGCGACGGCGGGTGCTTCCAGTCCTACGCGAAGGGGGCCGTCTACTGGTCCCCGGCGACCGGGGCCCGCGTCGTGTCCGCCGGGCCGGTCTACGACAAGTGGGCGTCGTTGGGGTGGGAGCGCGGCGGGTTGGGTTACCCGACCTCGGACACCGGGTGCGGGCTGGCCGGGGGCGGCTGCTTCCAGCACTTCACCGGCGGGTCGATCTACTGGTCGCCGGCCACCGGGGCGCACACCGTGGGTGGGGCGATCCGGGACCGGTGGGCCGGGCTGAACTGGGAGTACTCGGCGCTGGGCTATCCGACGTCGGACTGGACCACCACGCCCGACGGCGCCGCCCAGTACGTGCACTTCCAGACCGGGTCGATCTACTGGTCGGCGGCCACCGGCGCCCGGGTGCTCTCCGGTGCGGTGTACGACAAGTGGGCGTCGACCGGGTGGGAGACCAGCCCGTTGGGCCTGCCGACCTCCGATGTGACCGCGACTCCGGACGGGCGGGGCCGCTACGCGCACTTCCAGCGCGGGTCGGTGTACTGGTCGGCCGCGACCGGGGGGCACACCGTGGGCGGGGCGATCCGGGAGCGGTGGGCGGCGACCGGCTGGGAGGGCGGCGCGCTGGGTTATCCGACCTCGGACTGGACCACCACGCCGAACGGTCAGGCCCAGTACGTGCACTTCCAGGGCGGGTCGGTGTACTGGTCGCCGGCCAGCGGGGCGCGGTGGCTGACCGGCCGGGTGTACGAGGCGTGGGCGGCCGGTGGCTGGGAGAGCGGCCCGCTGGGCCTGCCGACCACCGACACCGCGACCACGCCCGATGGCCGGGCGCAGTACGCTCACTTCCAACACGGCTCGATCTACGTGACCTCCTCCGGCGCCCACCTGCTCCGGGCGGCCGTGGTCACCGCCTGGGCACGCACCGGCTGGGAGCGCGGGCCGCTGGGCTACCCGACGGCCGCGACCGGGAGCGGCGAGCAGCTGCCCGCCGGGGCGGCGGTCCAGACCTTCGAGGGCGGCGCGGTCTACGTCTCGCCGTCCACCGGGGGCCACGCGGTGACCGCGGACCTGCTGGCCGCCTACCGGGCGGCCGGCGGCTCGACCGGCACGCTCGGCCTGCCGACGTCGGACCCCGGGACGACGCCCGACGGTGTGGCCAGGTACCAGCACTTCGGGGGCGGGTCGATCTACGCGACCGCCGCCACCGGGACGCGGGTCCTGACCGCGGTGGTCCGCGACGCCTGGGCGGCCAGCGGCTGGGAACGGGGCCCGCTCGGCTACCCGACCACCGACACGGCGGCGACCCCCGACGGGCTGGGCCGGTACACACACTTCCAGCGTGGGTCGGTCTACTGGACCCGGGCCACCGGGGCGCACCTGCTGACCGGGGCCGTCCTCGACGCCTGGGCGCGGACCGGCTGGGAGGCCGGCGTCCTGCGCTACCCGACCACCGACGTCACCACCACCCCCGACGGGCAGGGCCGCTACGCGCACTTCCAGGACGGCGCGATCTACTCCAGCCCGGCCGGTGGCACCCGCGTGCTGCGCGGTGCGGTGCTCGCCGCCTGGGGCGCCACCGGCTGGGAGCAGGGCCGGCTGGGCTACCCGACCGGTGACCTCGAGACGGTGACCGGCGGCACCAGCCAGCGCTTCCAGGGCGGCCGGATCGACGTGTCGAGCGCGACGGGTGTGGCGGCGGTGCACTACACCTGACACACCTGTCGCGGGAGGCTCGCCGTTGCGGCTCTCACGACCTGTGGTGCGTGCCCGCAGGTAGCGTTGACCGCATGACTGCGACAGCCGCACCCGGCGTCCGCAGCTGGCACAGGGCGGTGGACGACCTCCGCAGTGGCTGGCTCCAGCGGGAGCTGTGGGGGCACCTCGGCTGGCAGGACATCCGCCAGCGCTACCGCCGCTCGGTGCTCGGGCCGGTGTGGATCTCGATCAGCATGGCGGTCACCGCGGTGGCGCTGGGCGTCCTGTACGCCGGGTTGTTCGGCAACGAGCTGTCGGTGCAGCTGCCCTACATCCTCGTCGGCTTCATCGTCTGGGCCTTCATCAGCGGCTGCATCGCCGAGGGCTCCGAGGTCTTCATCGCCAACGAGGGGCTGATCAAGCACCTGCCCGCGCCGCTGAGCGTGCACGTCTACCGGCTGGTGTGGCGGCAGACCCTCTTCTTCCTGCACAACCTCGTCGTCTACGCGGTCATGCTCGTCGTCTTCCCGCAGCCGCTGAAGTGGATCGACCTGGCCGCCGTCCCGGCGTTCGTGCTGCTGGCGCTCAACGGCGCCTGGGTCGCCCTGCTGCTCGGGATCGTCACGACCCGGTTCCGCGACCTGACGCCGATCACGCAGAGCGTCGTGCAGCTGATGTTCTTCCTCACCCCGATCGTCTGGATCTACGACGACCTGCTCAACAGCCCCAACCCCCAGATCGCCGAACGTGCCCGACTGGCGGAGTTCAACCCCTTCCTGCACTTCATCGAGATCATCCGGCAACCCATGCTCGGCGGGGACCAGCAGGTCCGGCACTGGATCGTCGTCCTCGCCATCACCGTCGTCGGCTGGGCGCTGACGCTCGTCGCGCTCAAGCGCTTCCGGGCGCGGGTCTCGTACTGGGTGTGACCGTGTCGGAGGACAGACCCCTGGTCAGCATCACCACCAAGGACGCCTGCGTCGACTTCCCCATCTTCGACGCCAAGAGCCGGTCGCTGAAGAAGACCGTCATGGGTCTGGTCGGCGGCAACATCGCCAGCGAGCAGAGGGTGCCCGTCATCGAGGCGCTGCGCGACGTCTCCATCAACCTCGAGCACGGCGCCCGCGTCGGGTTGGTGGGCCACAACGGCGCGGGCAAGTCCACCCTGCTGCGGCTGTTCTCCGGCATCTACGAACCCACCCGCGGGTTCGCCGAGGTGCGCGGGCGGGTGGCTCCGGTCTTCGACCTCGGCGTGGGCATGGACCCGGAGGTCACGGGCCTGGAGAACATCATCGTCCGCGGCCTGTTCCTCGGGATGACCCGCAAGCAGATGGAAGAGCGGGTCGACGACATCGCCGAGTTCACCGAGCTCGGCGACTTCCTCCGGATGCCGCTGCGCACCTACTCGACCGGTATGCGGGTGCGTCTGGCCCTCGGCGTGGTCACCAGCATCGACCCGGAGATCCTGCTGCTCGACGAGGGCATCGGCGCGGTGGACGCCGCCTTCCTGGACAAGTCGAAGAAGCGGCTGGCCGAGCTGGTGGAGCGCTCCGGGCTGCTGGTCTTCGCCTCCCACTCCGACGAGTTCCTCCGGGAGCTGTGCGACACCGCCATCTGGATGGAGCACGGCCGCATCCGCCAGCAGGGCGAGCTGGAGGACGTGCTGCGGGCCTACAAGGGTCAGTCCGAGTGACCGCTGTCCCTCCCGCGGACGCGGAGCGGGTCGTCGCCGTCGTCGTCACCCGGCACCGGCCGCGGCTGCTGGCCGACAGCCTGACCGCCCTGGGCGCGCAGACCCGGCCGGTCGACCACCTCGTCGTCGTCGACAACGGCGCCGACCAGGAGACCGAGGCGGTCGTGCGGGCGTGCGGCCTGCCGGTCACCTACCTGCCCAGCCGGCGCAACCTGGGCGGGGCCGGCGGCTTCGCCCTCGGCATGCTGTACGCGCTGGCCCTCGGAGCGGACTGGGTGTGGTGCGCCGACGACGACGGCCGCCCGGCCGACGAGCACGTCCTGGCCGTCCTGCTCGACAGCGCCCGCCGCCACGGGCTGGCCGAGGTGTCCCCGCTGGTCACCGATCTGGCCGCCCCCGACCGGCTGGCCTTCCCGCTGCGCCGCGGCCTGCGCTGGCGCCGCCGGCGCAGCGACTTCACCGGCCTGGACCTGCTGCCGCGCTACGCGTCGCTGTTCAACGGGGCGCTGTTCCGGGCCGCGGCGCTCGACGCCGTGGGGGTGCCCGACTACCGGCTGTTCTTCCGCGGCGACGAGACCGAGATCCACCGTCGGATGCTGCGTGCCGGGTTGCCCTTCGGCACCTGCACCGCCGCGGCCTACCTGCACCCCGAGGGGACGACGGAGTTCGAGCCCATCCTCGGCGGCCGGCTCTCGGCGCAGTACCCGGCCGACGACGTCAAGCGGTTCTTCACCTATCGCAACCGCGGCTACCTCATGGCCCAGCCCGGCATGCGCTGGCTCTGGCCGCTGGAGCTGGTCCGGTTCAGCTGGTTCTTCCTGGTCTCCCGGCGCGACCGCGGGGGCTGGCGCGAGTGGCTGCGGCTGACCCGGGCGGGCCGCCGGGAGCGCTTCGCCCGCGGCTGAACAAGGACCCCTCTGCCCCCCACCGCTCGGGGGAGGACGGGGTCCTTCTTCAGACCCGCTCGGAGCCCCAGGACTCGAACGCCTTGCTCCAGCTGTCCACCGAGGTGAGCTCGGCCGCCGCCTGCCGGTAGTGCCGCTGCAGCTGCGGCCACTCGGTGTAGAGCCGGCGCAGCAGCTGCGCGGACTGGCCGAACAGCCGGCGGAACGCCTGCGGGTCGCGCTGGCGGAAGGTCACGCCGCGCCCGTCGGCGGTGCCGACCGTGGCGCTGTCCAGCCGCGAGAGGAGGAACCACTGCGCGTCGTGGAAGGCCAGGTTGAGCTGCGGGACCTCCCGGGACCTGGGGTCGACCGGCGCGGAGTTGTGCGCGATCGCCTTGAGCAGCGTCGTGCCGATCTGCTTGGGGGTCACCGGGATGCGGCGGAACTTGATCGCCTCGGCGGTCGGCATGGACGGCAGCGGCAGGTCCGCCGACGACGGCAGCACCCGGCCGTCGGGGTGGGTGGCCCGCTTCTCCCGGGCACGGCCGACGGAGGCCGGCATGTCCTCGAAGAGCCGGTCCGGGCCGGCCAGGACGTCGCGGTAGGCCATCTGGTGCAGCTCGACGGTCGAGTACTGCAGGTTGATGAGGAAGCGCAGGTCGACCTTGAGCATCTCGCGGAAGAGCTTGCCGCCGTGCTTGTAGGGGGAGTGCAGGGCGGCGGCGATGAGCCGGTTGCGGATGTGGAAGTAGGCCTGCCAGTCGCTGGCGTCGTCCTTGTCCCCCCAGGACAGGTGCCAGATCGCCGTTCCGGGCAGCGACACCGTGGGGAACCCGGCGGCGAAGGCGCGCAGGCCGTACTCGGCGTCGTCCCACTTGATGAAGACCGGCAGCGGCATGCCGATCCGCTCGAACACCGGGCGCGGGATGAGGCACATCCACCAGCCGTTGTAGTCGACGTCGATGCGCCGGTGCAGGTGCCGCGTCTGGCGCAGCGAGCGGTGCCCGAAGTCGTGGAAGTACTCGGTGTGCGGGGCGTTGCGCCAGAAGAAGTTCGACCGGTCGACGATCTCGCCCATGGTGTGCAGCACGGAGCGGTCCTGCAGGGCCAGCATCTGCCCGCCGACGAGCGTGGGCTGACGGGCGTAGGCGGCGAAGGCGCGGGCGCGCAGCAGGCTGTCGGGCTCGAGCTGGATGTCGTCGTCGAGCAGGACGTGGTGGGTGGCCTCGCTGTCGGTGAACGCCTCGTGCATCGTGCGGGCGAAGCCGCCGCTGCCGCCCAGGTTGGGCTGCTCGATGATCCGCAGCCGCTCGCCCAGCGCCTCGGCCACCTCCGGGTAGAGCGCGGTGTCCCGCACGTGGTTGTTCCCCTGGTCGGCGACGACCGCCAGGTGCAGCGCGTCGCGCACGGCGCGGTCGCCGACCAGTGCGCCCAGCGCCGCGACCGCGTCGACCGGGCGGTTGTACGTGCAGATGCCGACGGACAGCCTCGGCTCCTCGGCCGGCGCGTGCGGCGCGTACCAGCCCGCGTCGCGCAGGGTGGTCGGCTCCTCGGTGGTGACGTCGAACCAGTACCAGCCGCCGTCGATGAACGGGCCGAGGTCCAGCTCGAACTCCAGCGTGCGCTCGTCGTCGCCCTCGTGGGTCGCGCCGGTGATGTGCATCGACTCGCCGTCGGCCTTGGACCGGTAGACGTCCACCCGGCAGGTGCCGGCGACGGTCAGCTTCAGGACGACCGTGTCGAGCACGCTCCACCGCCGCCAGTAGCTGGCGGGGAACGCGTTGAAGTACGTGGCCAGCGAGAGCTCCGAGCCGGCGGGGATCTCCGCGCTGAACCGGTCGCGGGCGCGCACCCGGTCGGAGTTGACCTCGTCCAGGTAGAGGCTCCGGACCTTGAGCTGGTCGGCCGGCCGGGGCATGAGGACGCGCTGCAGCAGGGCGACGGCCTTGCCCGGGACGAGCTCCTCCGGGGTGGGCTCGCTGACCACCTCGAGGGAGACGGGGGCGTCGGGCGCGGTGGGGTCGATCGTCATCGGTGGGCTCAGTCCTCGGTGTCAGTCGTCAAGGCGGCCGTCGAGCGCCCCGCCCTCGGCGAAGAAGGGACGGATGCGGTTGTCGAACATGGTCAGGGCCGAGCCGATGGCCATGTGCATGTCCAGGTACTTGTAGGTGCCCAGCCGGCCGCCGAACAGGACCCGCTTCTCGGCGGCCTCCTTCTCGGCCAGCTCGCGGTAGCGCTCCAGCTTGGCGCGGTCCTCGGGCGTGTTGATCGGGTAGTACGGCTCGTCGCCGGTCTGCGCGGACCGCGAGTACTCGCGGACGACGACCGTCTTGTCCGTGGGGTAGTCGCGCTCCGGGTGGAAGTGCCGGAACTCGTGGATCCGGGTGTAGGGCACGTCCTCGTCGGCGTAGTTCACCACCGAGGTGCCCTGGAAGTCGCCGGTCGGCAGGACCTCGGTCTCGAAGTCCAGCGTCCGCCAGCCCAGCTCGCCGGCCTGGTGGTCGAAGTACCGGTCGATCGGGCCGGTGAAGACCGTCGGGACGTCCTCGGGCAGCTCGTCGCGGACGGCGAAGTAGTCGGTGGACAGCCGCACCTCGATGTTCGGGTGGTCGGCCATCCGGGTGAGCCACGCGGTGTAGCCGTCGACCGGCAGGCCCTCGTGGGTGTCGTTGAAGTACCGGTTGTCGAACGTGTAGCGCACCGGCAGGCGGGCGATGACCGCGGCGGGCAGCTCGGTCGGGTCGGTCTGCCACTGCTTCTTGGTGTAGCCGCGGATGAAGGCCTCGTAGAGCGGGCGGCCGATCAGCGAGATCGCCTTCTCCTCGAGGTTGGCGGCCTCGGCGGTGTCGATCTCGCCGGCTTGCTCGGCGACCAGGGCGCGCGCCTCGTCGGGGGTGAAGCTCTTGCCGAAGTACTGGCAGATCGTGGCCAGGTTGATCGGCAGGGAGTAGGTCTTGCCGTCGTAGACGGAGAAGACCCGGTGCTGGTAGTCGGTGAAGTCGGTGAACTGGTTGACGTAGCGCCAGACCCGCTCGTTGGACGTGTGGAACAGGTGTGCGCCGTAGACGTGCACCTCGATCCCGGTCTGCGGCTCGGGCTCGGAGTAGGCGTTGCCACCGATGTGGCTGCGGCGTTCGAGCACCAGGACGCGCTTGTCCAGCTGGCTCGCGGCGCGTTCGGCGACGGTCAGGCCGAAGAATCCGGAGCCGACGACGACGAGGTCAGGTCTCGCTGAGGTCACGGTGCCCGACGGTACCCGGACGGCCGACGCCGGCCACGTCAGCGGCGGCGCCCGCCGTGTCCGCCGGGGGAGTCGGGGCGGGTGTGACCAACGGGTCCACCCGGCCCGCCGATCAGGGCCGGGTCAACGAGAAGGACCCCTCGCCGAGCCAGACCGAGTGGACCGGCCACTCTCCGCCGGAGGCCCCTGGCGTGTACACCAGGGCGACGTCCGGTACGGCCGCCGGGGGCCGGTCGAGGTTGGCGAAGTTCAGGCGCAGCAGCCACCGCATCAGCGTGCCCGCCTCGGCCTCGCGCCGGTCGATCTCGGGCACCAGGGTGCCCCGGTCGGAGAACGCGTCGACGATGTCGCAGCGGCAGGCGTACGCGATGGTCCCGATCTCCCCGGGGCTGCGCACGACCTCGTCGCCGAGTCGGGTCTGCAGGTCCTCGCCGATGCGGAGGTAGTCCACCGCGGTGGCCCAGTTCGTGGTCACCGGCGGCATCTCCCACGGCAGCCCGCGCTGCACGACGAAGGCCACGTCCGTGGCCAGCAGCAGGCCGGCCAGACCCAGCGGGACGACGACCCGCGGACGCCACCGGCTGCGGACCCCCGCGCCGGCCGCACCGGCACCCCGGTCGACCGCGACGGCACCGGTCGCCAGCGCGGCGACGATCGTCAGGGCGCCCACCGACGGCGCGTAGTACCAGTGGAACGGCGGCGGCGCCAGCACCGAGTAGGCGACGGCGTGCGCCACGCCTCCCACACCCACCGTGGCGACCGGCCCGAGCCCCGCGAACCGCGGCACCCGCCACGCGCGGCCGGCGAACCAGGCGACCAGCGCGGCCAGCCCGACCAGCGCCGGGACGGCCGACAGCAGGGTCGCCACCGGGAACCGCTCGAGGTAGAGCCGCCAGCCGCTGGCGAAGTGCCACGGACCCCACGCGAAGGTCGCCGACGTCTTGAGCACCAGGGTGTCCGGGATCAGGGCCCCCAGCGCGAGCCAGCTGAAGACGTACCACGGCAGCGCGACGACCACGGCGGTGGCGACCACCGGGACCGTCCGCCGGCGCAACTCCCGGCTGCCCAGCCACAGCGCCAGCGGGAAGACGAGCAGGTCCATCCGGGTCAGCACGAGCGCCGCGGTGAGGACCCCGAAGGACACCGGACGGCCCTCGACCGTCGCGACGACGGCCCAGACCAGGAGGGTGAGGGCCAGGGTCATCTCCATGCCGACGATCGAGAGCATCAGCGGCGAGAGCAGGAGGAGCGCGGCCGCCCCGACGGCGGCCGCCCGGGGCAGCCGCAGCAGCCCGGCCAGGCGGCACAGCCCCCAGGTCTGGGTCGCGCTCAGCAGCACGAAGGTCACCCCCAGCCCCCACACCGGGTCGCGGACGACGAACGCGGCCGCCCCCAGGACCAGGACGTTGAGCGGAGACGTCGCGCTGTTGGCCGTCCGGAAGGGGGTCAGCCCCCAGTGCAGGTGCTCGGCGAGGTTGCGCGCGTAGGAGAGGGTGATGTACGTGTCGTCGATCAGGCTCCTGCGCACGACGAGGAAGCACGCGGCGGCGACGACCGCGGCCCCGCAGGCGATGAGCAGGTCCGGCCGGCCGTCGTGGCGGTGGCCGCTGGCGGAGGCCGGCGCGGGCGCCGCGCCGACGTCAGACGTCTGCACTGTGTCAGCTCCTCGTGGTCGGCGCCGACCCGGCGCGCGAGTGGTCGGGCACCGGCGAGCCGCAGGTCGGGGACGCGACGACGGTAGGCCACCGCCGGTGCATCAGAGCAGCCGCTCGAGGTAGAGCGTCGCCGGTCCCGTGGCCGGGGACGACGTGGGCCAGGACGGGACGCCCCGGCGCGGTCTGGGCGCCGGCTCCCGGCTCCCGGAGGGGTGCTCGTCGACCGCCCCCACGCTGCTCGCCATGCGGCAGCCCCCGTTCCCGTCTCCCCCATGCGCACCGGCCGGCGCGACCGAGCCGTCCCTCGTCCGCCCGGATGGTACGGACCCGGGCCGTCGCGGCGTCGTCGTCGCGAGCCGACCGGCCGTCCTCCGCCACCGTCCGGGGTCACGCCGGTACAGCCTCTAGGGTCGGCAGCCGTGAGCGCATCGCCGAAGGCACCGCCGTTGCGAGTGGTGGCGGTCACCTACTCGCCGGGCGAGGCGCTCGAGGGGTTCGTCGACTCGCTGGCGCAGGCGACCACGCGCCCGGTCGAGGTGGTGCTGGCCGACAACGGGTCCACCGACGGCGTCCCCGAGCGGGTCGCCGCGCAGCACCGGCACGTGCGACTGCTGCGCACCGGCGGCAACATCGGGTACGGCGCGGCGGTCAACGCCGGGATGGCGGGGCTGACCGGGGGACACGCGGTGGTCGCCAACCCCGACGTCCGGTTCGACCCCGGGTCGATCGACGAGCTGCTGGCCGTGGCCGCCCGCTGGCCGCGCGCGGCGACCGTCGGCCCGGCCATCCGCACCCCCGACGGCGAGCTCTACCCGTCGGCCCGCGACCTGCCGCGGCTGTCCACCGGCGCCGGGCACGCTCTCGTGGGCTGGGCCTGGCCGTCGAACCCGTGGACGGCGCGCTACCGGCGCGAGCGCGAGGCCCCGCGGGAGCGCCCGGCCGGCTGGCTGTCGGGCTCCTGCCTGCTCGTCGACGCGGCCGCGTTCTGGTCGGTCGGCGGGTTCGACCCCGGCTACTTCATGTACTTCGAGGACGTCGACCTGGCCGAGCGGCTGTCCCGGCACGGCTGGCTGCACGTCTACGCCCCCTCGGCGGTGGTGACCCACGAGGGCGGGCACGCCACCCGCCGGGAGCCGCACCGCATGGCGCGGGTGCACCACACCAGCGCGCTGCGCTACCTCTCCGGGCGCTACCCGCGGCGGCGGCACGCGCCCCTGCGGGCCGCGCTCCGCGCCGGGCTGGGCGGGCGGATGCTCGTGTCCTACGTGAGCGGGCGGGTCGCCGCCGGCGCCCGGTTCCAGCGCCGGGCCGAGGGCGTGGGCGCGGTGGACGCCGGCCGGCGGGGGAGGGGCTGAGGTGCGGCATGCGGTGGTCATGGCCGGGGGCTCGGGGACGCGGCTGTGGCCGCTGTCCCGGGTGGGCCGGCCCAAGCAGCTGCTGGACGTCGTCGCCGACGCCGACGGCGGCGCGCACAGCCTGCTCGCCGAGGCGTTCGCCCGGCTGGAGGCGGTGCTGCCGGCCGACCGCATCTGGGTCTGCACCGCCGCCCGCTACGGCGAGCAGGTGCGCGCCGCGCTACCCCGGCTGCACCCCGACCGGCTGGTCCTCGAGCCGGTCGCCCGCGACACCGCCAACGCCGTCGGCCTGACCGCGGCGCTGGTCGCCGACGTCGACCCCGACGCGGAGCTGGCCGTGGTCAGCGCCGACCACGTCATCCGGCCGGTCGAGCGCTTCGCCGCGGCGCTGACCACCGCCTACGACGCCCTGGCCGCGCGCCCCCGCGCGCTGGTCACCCTCGGCATCCGGCCCACCGCGCCGGCCACCGGCTTCGGGTACGTGCAGCGCGGCGCCCCCACCGAGGTGCCTGGCGTCGCCGAGGCCGCGTCGTTCCGCGAGAAGCCCGACCGCGCGACCGCCGAGGCCTACCTCGCCTCGGGGGAGTACCTGTGGAACTCCGGCATGTTCGTGTGGCGGGCGCGGACCGTCCTCGACGCCCTGGCCGACCACCTGCCCGCGAGCGCGGAGGGGCTGGCCCGCGTCGTCGCCGTCCCGTCCGGGCCCGAGCGGGACGCCGTCCTCGCCGAGGTCTTCCCGACCCTGCCCAAGACCAGCATCGACTACGCCGTCCTCGAACCGGCCGCGACCGAGCCGGGCCGGGTGCTGGTCGCCGAGCTCGACGTCGAGTGGCTCGACGTCGGCTCCTGGCCGGCGCTGGCCGCCACGCTGCAGACGGTGGGGGACAACGCGGTGCACGGGCTGGTGGCGACCCTCGACAGCGCCGGCAACGTCGTCTTCAGCGACGACCCCGGGCACCTGGTGGCCCTGGTGGGGGTCCGCGACAGCGTCGTGGTGCACACCGCCGACGTGACCATGGTGTGCCCGGCGGGTGACGCCGAACGGGTCAAGGCGCTCCTGGCCGCGGTCGAGCAGCGGCACGGGTCCCGGTTCAGCTGAGAAAGGACCCCCTTCCTGCCCACCCTTCGCAGGCTCAGGGCGGGGCCCTGCAAGGGGGCCGTTCCAGCATGTCGCCAGGCTCGCGGCGGGCCCCTGCAGGGAGGCCGACGCTCCGGGATAGCTTGCCGGGCATGAAGGACTTCGACGTCGCCGCTGTCGTCTCCGGCGGGGCCTCCGGGCTCGGCGAGGCCACCACCCGGGCGCTGGTCGCCCGCGGGGCGGCCGTGACCATCCTCGACCTGCAGGAGGACAAGGGGGCCGAGCTCGCCGCCGAGCTGGGCGGGCACACCACCTTCGTCCGCACCGACGTCACCGACCCCGCGTCGGTGCAGGCGGCGGTCGACGAGGCCACGGCGAAGGACCGACCGCTGCGGATCGCGGTCAACTGCGCCGGCATCGGCTGGGCCCAGCGCACCGTCGGCAAGGACAACGCGCCGCACGACTTCGACCCGTTCGTCCGCACGGTCATGGTCAACCTGGTCGGCACCTTCAACGTGCTGCGGCTGGCCGCCGCGGCGATGGCGGCCACCGAGCCGGGCGAGGACGGCGAGCGCGGCGTGGTGGTCAACACCGCCTCGATCGCCGCCTACGACGGGCAGATCGGCCAGGTCGCCTACTCGGCGTCCAAGGGCGGCATCGTCGGGATGACCCTGCCGGCGGCGCGCGACCTGGCCAACGTCGGCGTCCGGGTGTGCACGATCGCGCCCGGCCTGGTGGACACCCCGCTGCTGGGCAGCCTGCCGGAGGAGGCCCGGCAGAGCCTGGCGGGGGGCATCCCCTTCCCGAAGCGCCTGGGCCGCCCGGAGGACTTCGCCGAGCTGGCGCTGGACATCGTCGAGCACGGCTACCTCAACGGCGAGGTCGTCCGGATGGACGGCGCGCTGCGCATGGCGCCGCGCTGAGCGCCGATCCCTCTTCCCCGGGGAGCACCAGCTGACCAGCACCACCCTCGAGGCCCCGGTCTTCGAGGACGTCTGGCGGCCGGACTGGCCGCTGGACCTCCACCGGATCCTCTTCCCGCACCAGCGCAGCGCCGGCGACCCGGCCCTGCGCTACACCGACGACGGCTGCTGGCGCACGGTCAGCACTCTCGACGGCCCGGCGACCGTGCACGTCTCGGTGTGCACCGGGGAGGTCCGGGTGGCCGCCTGGGGCCCCGGCGGCGAGCGGGCCGGGACGGCGGTGCCCGGCTGGCTCGGCGCCGCCGACCGCCCCGAGGAGTTCGAGCCGGGCGGCCACCCGCTGGTCACCCGGCTGCACCGCGGCACGCCGTGGCTGCGGCTGGGCCGCACCGGCCGCACCTGGGACGCCCTGGTGCCCGCCGTCCTCGAGCAGAAGGTCACCGTCATCGAGGCGCACCGGGTGTGGCGGGCCCTGCTGCGGCTGGCCGGCGACCCGGCGCCCGGCCCGGCGCCCGACGGGATGCGGGTGGTCCCCACCCCGCAGCGCGTGCTGGCGGTCACCGACTGGGAGTGGCACCGCTGCGGCCTCGACGGCGCCCGCCGCCGCGCGCTGCGCGCGGTGGCCGGCGTCGCCTCACGCCTGGAGCCGGAGGCGGCGGTCGACTGCGCCGACTTGCAGCGCCGGCTGCGCACCGTGCCCGGCATCGGTGTCTGGACGGCGGCCGAGGTGGTGCAGCGGGTCTTCGGCTGCCCCGACACCGTCAGCTACGGCGACTACCACCTGAAGAACCTGGTCGGCTGGTCGCTGACCGGCCGCCGCACCGACGACGACGGGATGATGGCGTTGCTCGAACCCTGGCGCGGGCAGCGGCAGCGCGTCGTCCGGCTGCTGACCCTGGGCGGCAGCCGCCCGCCCCGGCGGGGACCCCGCACCGCACCGACGAACCACCGCTTCATCTGATCGGTGAGCAGAACCGGGCCTCGGCGACGAGCGGGTCCTCCGGGATGCGCAGCGAGGTGCGCCCCACGGCGCCGCGGACGTTGTCCCAGAACCTCGTCCAGTCGAGCGGGTCACCGGTCGCCGCGACCAGATCGGCCAGGGCGCCGCAGCCGAGCGCGCCGCGGACTCCGGCGACCTGCTCCGGGGGAGCGCCCGCGGGATGAGTCGATGCTCCGGTGGCGAGCTCGGGGGCGCCGTAGCGGCCCAGCAGCCAAGCGGGCGGGAAGACCTTCTCATGACCTGGTCGTGCGGGTGGTGGTGCCTCGAGGTGGGCGGCTACCGGGTCGGTGAGGCCGACCTGGTCGACGACCCACACATCGAGCCCGGCAGCCACTCCGTAGAAGCCGGCGTTGAAGACCGAGAAGACGACGCCGCCCGAAGAGGGCGCGAGGACCAGCACCGGGGTCTGCTCGGTCACTGGTGACACCTGCACGACGACGAGGTCGGCTCTCTCGTGGTCCAAGGCCCGGACCTTGGTGGCGTAGGCCAGGACCCCACTGCCCTCCCGGTCGCCGAGCGTGACGGGGTTCGCTGTGCCGGCCTGCTGGGCGTAGAAACCCCGCTCGTCGGCGATGCCGGCGGGCCCGATGGAGCCCTCGTAGCCCACCCGCAGGGTCGTCGCGGCGATCGCCCAGGCGGCGGTGACGGCCAGCAGCGCACCGACGAGGAACCGCCGGTCGGAGGGGACCGGCACCACGGCGATCGGACAGAGGACCAGGAACAGACTGGGCATGAGCAGTCGTGCGTGCATGAAGTCCCCGCCGACGCGGATCACGTACAGCGCATGGAGCACGCCCGCGGCCAGCAGCACGGCGGACAGGGACCACTCCGACAGGCGCCAGCCTGCCCGCGGGGTCACCACGAGGACGAGGGCCAGGGCCGTCAGCGCCGGGACCCAGAGCGAGTACGGACCGGTCAGGTCGGTCAGGTAGTCCGTACCGCGAGCCCAGAGCGCACGGCTCGACTCCTTGGCGACCGCGGTGTTCGGCACGAGCAGGCCGTAGTAGCCCATGCGGAAGACCTGGTAGCCCACCGGGAGGACGGCGGCGACGAGCAGCCCGCGAACGCGTCGTCCCCACCCGCCGGCCGCCACGGCGGTCATCCAGCCGAGGAAGAGGACGGTGGGGATCGCCAGGTCGGGACGGATGAGCGGCCCGATCCCGACGAGCACGAACAGCCACAACACCCGCGGATTCGTCGAGCGCCCGCTCCGGACCCACCGGCTCAGTCCCCAGGAGCAGGCCCCGGTCCACCCGAACGAGAGTCCCGTCTCCAGCCCCGAGGTGGCGAAGTCCCAGGTCGGCGGGAGGGTGGCGAAGACGACGACGCCGAAGGGCACGACCGGTGCAAGTGGTCGCCCGAGGAGGCGACGGGCGCCCGCTGCGGCGAGGAGGACACCGGCGACCGTGGACACCAGGCCCAGCACGACCGACGCCCACATGACCCCTGTGCCGGGGATCACGGCCTCGGCGCAGGTCAGGATCGCCAGCCACAGCGGACTCGTGGCCACCTCGACCCGCTCGCCAGCGTTGAAGACCGGCCCGTTGCCTGCGAGGAGGTTGTCGACCACTCGGAACGTGATGAAGGCATCGTCGGCGGTCCACCGCCGGGCCCATGCGACGAGCAGCAGAGCACCGGCGACGAGGCCGACGAGCAGCAGTTCGACGGTTCTCGCCGGAGGACGTCGCCGACGCGCCGGTCCGACCGGGTCGAGGTCGGCCGCTGAGGCGCCCTGGGGCTGTGCAGACAATGGCCGTCCGTTCTGCCGTGGATGCGCAGGAGTGACGCCTTCGCCGTGCGGCGGAGCGCGAACTGCCAGTTTCTCCGAACAGGCGTCCTGGCCTGCCGTCGGGCCCATGGCGTGTCGAGGATCGCTCAGGACACGGTCGGGAGCCTGCACCAGGCCGGGTCGTGGGCTCTCTCACCGCGCTGTCGGAGTCACCCGCTCCGTCGGAGTCAGACGACGTCCAACGGGTCTGACTCCGTGCCTCGGTCCGCCCTTCGCTCCCGGCGCTCCTCGGGATGCCCACTCCCTGCCGGCGTCCGCCTCGCGCCGTGCTCCCCCCCCCGCTGTCGTCAGAACGTCGGGTCGTCGAGCAGGCGCAGCAGGTAGTCGCCGTAGCCGCTCCTGGCCAGCGGCTCGGCGAGGCGGCGCAGGTCCTCGTCGTCCAGCCAGCCCTGCCGCCAGGCGACCTCCTCGATGCAGCCGATCTTCAGCCCCTGCCGCTCTTCGACCACGGAGACGAACTCGGTGGCCTGCCGCAGCGAGGCGAAGGTGCCGGTGTCCAGCCACGCCGTCCCCCGGTCGAGGACGGTGACGGTCAGCCGGCCCTGGCGCAGGTAGTGCTCGTTGACCGCGGTGATCTCCAGCTCGCCGCGGGCGCTCGGGGTGATGCCGCGCGCGACGTCGACCACCGACGACTCGTAGAAGTACAGCCCCGGGATGGCGTAGGAGCTCTTCGGCTTCTCCGGCTTCTCCTCGATGGAGAGCACCCGGCGGTCTGAGTCGAACTCCACCACGCCGTAGTCGCCCGGGTTGGCCACGTGGTAGGCGAAGACGTGCCCGCCGTCGGGTTCGGGCAGCCGGCCGAGGGCGGTGCCGAGCCCGGCGCCGTAGAAGATGTTGTCACCGAGGACGAGGGCCACCGAGCTGTCACCGACGAAGTCGGCCCCGATGAGGAACGCCTGGGCGAGCCCCTCGGGGTCGGGCTGGACGGCGTACTCGATGCGCATGCCCAGCCGGTCGCCGTCGCCCAGCAGCGCCCGGAAGGCCTGCTGGTCGCCGGGGGTGGTGATGACCAGCACCTCCCGGACACCGGCCATCATCAGCGTGGACAGCGGGTAGTAGACCATCGGTTTGTCGTAGACCGGCATCAGCTGCTTGCTGACCGCCTGCGTGATCGGGTACAGGCGGCTGCCGGTACCCCCGGCCAGGATGATGCCCCGCATGGTCACTGACAGTACCGGCGCGCCGGTGCTCAGCCGGCCGGGGAGCCGAGCCACAACCTCCCGACGAGTGAGGTGCCACCGGGTGTGCCCACCGGCTCCCAGCGGGTCGTCCACCCCTCGGCGTGCAGCTGGACGATCACCGCGCCGATCAACGCCCCGAGGTTGAGCGCGGTCGTGGTGGTGGCCCGCTCCGGCAGGTGGACGTCGACCACGCCGTCGCCCTCACCGCCGTAGCGCAGGACGACGGGGAACTCCGGCAGGGCCGCGACGGCGGTGCGGAACGCCTCGGCGACGGCGTCGAGCTCGCCGGGTCGGGGCGCCAGGTCCGCGCCGGGGGCCCGCGAGCCCACCAGGTCGCGGCTGCCGTAGGGGAACAGGTCGCCGGGGCCCAGGCGCACCAGCGGCCGGGTGCCGGTGTCCTCGGCCGGCCGGTCGAACCCCAGGCCGCGGACGACGGCGACCGGGATCCCCGCCAGCTTGCCCTTCACCAGGTCGGCGGCTGCGGCCAGCTCGTCGACGACGGCGACCTGGGTGGTCTCCAGCCGGTTGCCGTGGGCGTCGACGGCGCCGCGCAGGTCGGCCAGCGCGGGGATGCCGGCCGACCCGACCGCCACGTCGGTCAGCCCCTCCCGCCAGGTCCGGCCGAAGGTGTCGCTGACCACCACGGCCACGTCCACGCCGAGCAGCTCGCCCAGCCGCACCCGCAAGTCCCGGGCCGAGGCGTCGGCGTCCTCGGGCAGCAGCACGAGCGCGTCGCCGGGGACGTTGGAGGCGTCGATCCCGGCCGCGGCCACCACCCAGCCGTGCCGGGTCTCCACGATCCTGAGCGGGCCCCGCCGGGCCACCACCCGCACCGTCTCCGCGTCGACGGCCCGCTGCCGGGCGGTCTCCCGGTCGGCGCCCGGCGGAACGGGCACCAGCCGGCCCTCCACCTTGGACACCACCTTGGAGGTGACGACGACGACGTCGCCGTCGGCCAGCCACGGCGCGGCCCCGGCGATCGCCGCGGCGAGGTCGTCGCCGGGGGTGAACTCCGGCAGGCCGGCGACCGGGTGGACCGAGATCCCCCCCGGGACCGTGGCTCCCTCCTCGCCGTCCCCGCCCTGAGCCTGCGAAGGGCTCGGGGACGGCTGCCCCTCTGCAGGTGGTAGGACCCCGTCCTCCTCACCCCTCGGAGAAGGACCCCCTCCTCCCCACCCCTCGCAGGTTCGGGGTGGTACCCGGGAGGGGGCCGGAGCCTCGGGACGGGGCCGTGGTGGGGGGCAGGGCGGCCCCTCTGCAGGGTCCCGCCGCGAGCTTGCGAGTGGTGGGGGGCAGAGGGGTCCTTTTTCAGACACCGGCGGCGTCCAGGGCGGCGCGCGCCAGGGCGGCGGTCGCCTCGGGGGAGGACATGAGCAGCGGGAGGGCGCGGACGTCGACGCCAGGCACGTCGGCCGGATCGCCGGTGTGCACCAGCCAGGCGTCGAGCAGCCCCCCGGCGGAGCGGGCGCCGTAGTGCCGGCCCACCCCCTCGGCGCTGACCGGCACGCCGACGACCGGCAGGCAGCGGTCGGCCATCCCACGTACCACCGCACCGGCGACGATCGGGGAGACCCCGACGACCCGGCCCGGCGCGGCCAGCAGCGCCTCGCGCACCCCCGGGACGCCGAGGACGGTGCCCACCGACACCACCGGGTTGGACGGCGCCAGCAGCACGGCGTCCGCCCCGGCCAGCGCCTCGAGCACCCCGGGTGCGGGCTTCGCGGTGTCCACCCCGATCTGGACGAAGGCCTCCGCGTCCGGCTCCGCCCGGTGGCGCACCCACCACTCCTGGAAGTGGATCGCCCGCCGCCGCCCGGTCTCCGGGTCGGCGACCACGACGTGGGTCTCCACCCGCTGGTCGCTCATCGGCAGCAGCTCCACGCCGGGTTGCCAGCGCTCGGCCAGGGCGGCGGTCACCTGGGAGAGCGGGTAGCCCGCGTCGAGCATCCGGGTGCGGACCAGGTGCGTGGCCAGGTCGCGGTCACCGAGCCCGAACCAGGTCGGCTCCGCTCCGTAGGCGGCCAGCTCCTCCTTGACCGTCCAGGTCTCCCCGGCCCGGCCCCAGCCGCGCTCGGGGTCGCTGCCGCCCCCGAGGGTGTACATGACGGTGTCGAGGTCGGGGCAGATCCGCAGGCCGTGCACCGTCACGTCGTCCCCGGTGTTCACGACGGCGGTGACCCGGGCGTCGGGGGCCGCGGCGCGGAGGGTCGCGCGGAGCCCGGCCAGGAACCGGGCCCCGCCGACCCCTCCGGCGAGGACGACGATCTGCACGAAAGTCATCGTGCCCGATGGGCAGGTGTCCACTGCTCGCTGGGCGTGTCGTGGTGTGCGACGAGAAATGACGAACGCGTGTGACGAATGGGGCTGGTGGGACCGGCTGCTTACACCGGACTCAGTTGACGCCTCGACAACGACACGCGTGTAATTCCGGCGGTGTCAACGAGTGCCGAGCGGCCCGGGATCGTCCCGCGGAACGCACATCGGGACGACAGCGAGAGGGGACGCATCGTCATGGCAGAGGTCTCGTGGTTGAGCGACTACGTCAGCGCGTCGGAGCGCAACGCCGATCGGCCCCGGGCCGCGGCCGGCCAGGTCTTCGCCGACCTGTGGACCGCCGGCCTGGAGGCCGACGTCCAGGCGTGGCAGGAGCGCGCGCTGTGTGCCGAGACCGACCCGGAGGCATTCTTCCCGGAGAAGGGCGGCTCCACCCGCGAGGCGAAGAAGATCTGCACCGGCTGCGAGGTCCGGGCCGAGTGCCTGGAGTACGCGCTGGCCAATGACGAGCGCTTCGGCATCTGGGGCGGGCTCTCCGAGCGGGAGCGCCGCCGCCTGCGCCGCCGCGCGATCTGAGGGAGGACCCCTTCCTGGAGAAAGGACCCCCTCCCCACCCTTCGGGGGAGGATCCCGTCCTCCCCCCCTTCGTGAGAGGACCCCTGCCCTCCCGCCACTGCCCCGTCCTGTGGCCCGCTCCCGGCGTCGGCCTCCTCCGGGGCGCCGCTGGCCCCGTCCCGGGCCCCGCTGGCCCCCTGCAGGGTCCCGCCGCGAGCTCGCGAGTGGCGGGGAGCAGGGGGTCCTTCTCCGAAGGGTGGGGAGGAGGTCCTTCATCGAAGGGCTCGGGGAGGGGTCCTTCGACCGAGCCTGCGAGGGGTGAGGGGAACGGGCTCCTCGTCACCGACGGCGACCGGCTGCACGCCGACCTGCTCACCCTCCGACGGCCCCGAACGCCGGACCTGGTGGGGCTCCTCCGACCTCGGCGGTCTGCGCACCGAGCCGGGTGCGCCGCTGGTGACCCTGACGCTGTTCGGCGGGGCCTGCCGGCCGCGTTCAGCCGGCGAACCGGACGACGCTGAGCCCGGGCAGGTCGAGGGCGGCCGCACGGCCGTCACCCAGGAAGAGGGTCCCCACGGCGTCGGCCGCTCCCTCGCGCACCGGATCGGCGGGGCGCACGGTCACGGTCAGGTCGTAGACCCGCCCGGTGTAGGCCGGCGCGGTCCCGATCGGCCGGGTGTAGGTGGGGAACCGGCCGGTGAGCCGCAGGTCCGCGCCGTCCCGCGTGACGGTGAGGGCGGGGGAGGGCAGGTCGGCGTACTCGGGGACCGACCGCACGCAGCCGGCCGCGGCCGGGTCCTCGGGCGGCTCGGCGGCCGTGCAGTTCCAGCCCGGCAGGCGCACGTGCGCCAGCGCGGTGGAGCCGTCGCCGGTGGCCGTGACGCTCACCGACGGGTAGGCCACCGTCGTCCCGACCGCGTGCCGCTCGACCACGATCCCGCCGAAGGAGAGCCGGGCGGTGACGCCGTCGCGGCCCAGCGGCACCGACCGGTCGGCCAGCGCCCCCGCGCCGCTCTCGCCGGGCAGCGGGTCGGCCGGGACGCCGGGCAGCGCCGGGAGCGGCCGGCTCGGCGTCGCCGTGCCCGTCGGCGGGGCCGGCGGTGCCGCCGTCGCCGGTGCGGGAGCGGGGGCGTCGTCCCGCACACCGGCGGCCACCCCGGCCAGGGCGGCGACCAGCACCAGCGCCGCGGCCGCCGTCCCCACCACGACCCGGCCGCTCCCGTCGAGCCGCGCGGTGTCCTCCGTCACCGCCGCGGCGCTGACCGGCGCCGGCGGGACGGGAGTGCCCGGCGGCGCGTCGAGGAAACCGGGCAGGTCGTCGTGCGGGAACCGCGGCACCGGGCGCGCCGGGGCCGGAGGGGCTGCCGGCCGGCGCCGGCGGCCGGTCAGCTCGGCCGCGGCCAGGCCGGCCAGGGCGAGCAGCGCCAGGGCCAGCACGACCCAGGGGACGACGGCCGGCGCGGGGGAGTGCATCGCCGCGAAGCATCCCAGCCGGCTCCCGGGTGTCCGGGGAGGTGCGACCGGACGGCGGTGTCCGGCTCCCGTGCGCCGCGGGGGCCTGGCTGGGACGATCACCGCGATGAGCAGCAGCAGCGGGGCGTCGGCGGCCGAGGGTGCGGTGCGCGAGCGGGTGACCGCGCTGCTGACCGAACTGGGGGTCGACCAGCCGCTCACCGGGGTCACCGACCTGTCCGCTCCGCTCGGCCTGGTGCAGGGCGTCCTCGCCGACCGGGTGGTCGACCTGGCGGTCACCGAGAGCGGGCGCCGGCGGCTGCGGGCCGAGCTGCGCGGCCGGCGCTGGGCCGAGGAGCGCCAGATCGGCGTCCCGGCCGTGCTGGCCGCCGCCGAGGACGGCCGGTGGCTGCTGTCCCGGCGCGTCCACCCCGTCCCGACCGGCGGGCCGCGGTGGACCGAGGCGGCCGTGGACGCCGCCGTGCGCATCGCTCCGCTGCCCGCGCCCCCGGGCAGCCCGTGGCAGCCCCCCGCCCGCCCGGCGCTGCGCCGCGCCCGCGCGTCGGTCGGCGACACCGGCCGGCTGCTGCGCGCGGGGGTGCGGTTGGGCGAGCTGCGCGCCGTCCGCGCCGCCGCGGCCCAGCTGCCGCTCTCCGAGGTCACCCACGGCGACTTCCGCGCCGCCAACGCGGTGCTCGACGACGAGGGCCGCGTGGTGGTGCTCGAGTGGACCGGCGTGCGGCCGGGCCCGCGGCACCGCGACCTGCTGACCCTGTGGGCCAGCACTCCCGACGAGGAGGACCGCGCGCAGGTCGCCCAGGTGGTCCTCGACCGCACCGCCGGCTGGGAGGAGCCCGACGTCGGCCTGCTCTGGCACGCCGTCGCCCTCGAGCAGCTCGTCGCGCAGATCACCCGGGCCGACCGCGGGGACGGCCTGGACCTCCCCTTCTGCCGGGCGCGGCTGGCCGAGGCGCGAGACACCGCCGCGGAGCTGGGCAGCCCGGTCGCCGGCTGACCCTCGGGGGCATGGGAAGCGATACCTGCGTCAGCCGGCGCGGAACGCACGTATCGCTTCCCATGCCTGGGGTTCCCATGCCTGGGGTTCCCATGCCTGGGGTTCCCATGCCTGGGGTTCCCATGCCTGGGGAAAGGCGCCGGCTGCCTGGGCAGGGGGGTCCTTCAACCGGTGGGGTCGATCTCCTCCGGGTCGCGGCCCAGCAGCACGGCGACCTGGTCGACGACGACGTCGCGCACCAGGTCGGCCAGGTCGTCGCGGTCGTGCGCGCGCAGCTCCAGCGGCCGGCGGTAGACGACGATCCGCGGCGGCACCTCCCGGCCGCCGTCCCGGTGCGCGGGCAGGACCCGGGCCAGCGGGACGCTACCGTCGTCGAGGACGTCGGAGTCGAGCACGACCTCGTCGGGGCTGGTGTGCTCGACCCAGGGCACGTCCTCGACGGCGAACTCGACGCCGGCCAGCTCCTTCTCCCAGCGCCGCTCGAGGTCCTCGACCGCGTCGAGCACGAGGTCGTCGAACTGCTCGCCGCGGCTGCGGGCCAACGGCACGCCGTCGGGCACCAGGCGTCCGCGCAGTCCGCGGCCGTGCCGGTCGCGGCGGGAGCGGGCGGGTCGGCTCATGGCGAGTGCGAGCGTACGGCCGGGGCGGGCCGGGTGTGCGGTCGGCGCCGGCGGCGTCCGGGTCCGTCGCCGGTCCCCGTCCGCAGGTCACGCCGCCGTGCCGGCCGGGCCGCCCGACGGGGTGGACGGGACCCTCGTGCAGGATGGGGTTCCTGGTCTCCGCGGCGCGCGGATTCCCCGGTGTGCCTGATGCCATCGACCCCGCTGCGCGTCTACTGTGCCGGGCGTGAGGAACCGGTGGTGAGGCAGTCACGTCGCTGCTCGCGCAGCGGCTGCGCGCAACCGGCGGCAGCGACCTTGACCTACGTGTACGCGGAGTCGACCGCCGTCGTCGGCCCGTTGGCGACGTTCTCGGAGCCGCACAGCTACGACCTCTGCGAGTTCCACGCCGAGCGGCTGACCGTGCCGCGCGGGTGGGAGGTCGTCCGGCACGAGATCGACATCGAGGACGCGGGTCCCACCGGGGACGACCTGCTGGCCCTGGCCGACGCCGTCCGCGAGGCGGCCCGCCCCGAACCGCCGCGCAACCCGGCCGACGACGGCAGCGGCACCCGCCGCGGCCACCTGCGGGTGCTGCCCGACCTCAGCTGAGCAAGGACCCCTCTGCCCCCCACTGCTCGCAGGCTCGCCCCTGGCCCCGTCCAGGGCACCGCCCCGAGCTCGCGAGGGGCGGGGAGGACGGGGTCCTTCTACCTGCAGAGGGGCCGACGGTACCCAGGAGGAGGCCTCAGGACGGGGCCAGGGTGTCCCGGGACGACGGTCGCCGGGCCTGCCGCTAGGGTCGTCCGGCACCGCGGGCCGGGGAGCCGACGGTGGGTCCAACCGAGGGTGAGCAGTGAACGACCTCCACTCGATCATCAAGGCCTACGACGTGCGCGGGGTCGTCCCCGACGAGTGGGACGAGGACGTCGCCCGCCGGATCGGCGCCGCCTTCGCCGAGCTGATGGCCGCGGAGAGCGGGGCGACGGCGGTCGTCACCGCGCACGACATGCGCGAGTCGTCGGTGCCGCTGTCCCGGGCCTTCGCCGAGGGCGTGCTGTCCCGCGGCGTCGACGTCCTCGAGGCCGGTCTCGGCTCCACCGACCTGCTCTACTTCGCCTCCGGCTCGCTCGGCGTCCCGGGCGCGGTGTTCACCGCCAGCCACAACCCGGCGCGGTACAACGGCATCAAGCTCTGCCGCGCCGGCGCCGCGCCCGTGGGGCAGGAGTCCGGGCTGGCCACCATCCGCGAGTGGGCGGAGCGGGACGCCTACGACCGCGTCCCCGCCCGGACGGCGTCGATCGCCCAGCGCGACGTCCTGCCCGCGTACGCCGCCCACCTGCGCTCCCTGGTCGACCTCTCCGGGATCCGCCCGCTGCGGGTGGTCGTCGACGCCGGCAACGGGATGGGCGGGCACACCGTCCCGGTCGTCCTGGCCGACCTGCCGCTGACCGTCCTGCCCCTGTACTTCGAGCTCGACGGGTCCTTCCCCAACCACGAGGCCAACCCGCTCGACCCGGCCAACCTCGTCGACCTGCAGGCCGAGGTGCGCCGCACCGGCGCCGACCTCGGCCTGGCCTTCGACGGCGACGCCGACCGCGTGTTCGTCGTCGACGAGCGCGGCGAGCCGGTCAGCCCCTCGGCGATCACCGCGCTGGTCGCCGTCCGGGAGCTGGCCAAGGGCCGGGGGACGACGGTCATCCACAACCTGATCACCTCGCGCGCGGTGCCCGAGATCGTCCGCGAGCACGGCGGCTCACCGGTGCGCACCCGCGTCGGGCACTCGTTCATCAAGGCCGAGATGGCCCGCACGGACGCCGTCTTCGGCGGGGAGCACTCCGCGCACTACTACTTCCGCGACTTCTGGCGGGCCGACACCGGCATGCTCGCCGCCATGCACGTGCTCGCCGCGCTGGGGGAGCAGAGCCGCCCCCTGTCCGAGCTGACCGCCGCCTACCGCCGCTACGCCGCCTCCGGGGAGATCAACTCGACCGTCGAGGACGTCGCCGGGCGGACGAAGGTGGTCCGGGAGGCGTTCGCGGACGAGGGGGCGACGTTCGACGAGCTCGACGGGCTGACCGTCGACCTGCCCGACGGCTCGTGGTTCAACCTGCGGGCGAGCAACACCGAGCCGCTGCTGCGGCTCAACGTCGAGGCGCCGGACGAGGCGCGGATGACCTCCCTGCGGGACCGAGTGCTGGAGATGGTGCGCGCATGACCGGACCCCTGGGGCTGGACCCGGCGCTGCTGGAGATCCTGGCCTGTCCCGACACCCACCACAGCCCGCTGACGGTGGACGAGGAGACCGGCGAGCTGGTGTGCACCACCTGCGACCGCGCCTTCCCGGTGCGCGACGCCATCCCCGTGCTGCTGCTCGACGAGGCCCGCCACCGCGGCACCGGGGAGGCGTCGCCGTGACCTCCCCCGAGCTCGCCGAGGAGGTCCTCGACGACTTCGAGGTGCTGCGGGCGCGCGACCCGCGGGGCCTGCTCCCGGCGGTCGCCGGCGCCGGCGCGCAGGTGCGCGAGACCGCCCGGCTGACCGAGGAGGCCGACCTCGCGCGGGTCACCGCCGGCGGCCGACCGCGCGGCCTGGTCATCGTCGCCCGCCGCGAGGGCGCGGTGGCCGCGCAGGTGCTGCGCGCCCTGCTCGGACCGTCGAGCCCGGTCACCGTGGACGTCGTCCCCGGCCCGGACCTGCCGGTGTGGACCGGCCCCAGCGACATCACCGTCGTCGCCACCCGCACCGGCGCCGGCCGGTACGCGGTGACCCCCGCCTACGAGGCCGCCCGCCGCGGGGTGACCCTGCTGGGCATCGGCGCGGACGACGCGCCCCTGCGCGCGGCCTGCTCCACGGCCCGGGCCCCCTACGTCCCGCTGCCGCGCTCGCGGGTGCGGCACACCACGCTGTGGTCGCTGCTCACGCCCATGCTCGAGCTCGCCGTCGGCCTGGAGCTGGTCTCGGAGGGCACGGCCGACCTCGAGGCGATCGCCACCGCCCTGGACGAGGTCGCCACCGAGTGCGGCCCGGCCCAGGAGTCGTTCGTCAACCCGGCCAAGACCCTGGCGCTGGAGCTGCTCGACGCGCTGCCGGTGATCGCCGCCGAGGGGCCGCTGGCCGGCACCGCCGCCACCCGCATCGCCGACCAGCTGGCCACGCTGGCCGGGCTGCCGGTCACCACCTTCCGGATGCCCGACCAGCGGGTGGCCGCCTGCGCGGTGCTGCGCGGCCCGCTGGCCCCGCAGGGGGGCGAGGACGACTTCTTCCGCGACCGCGCCGAGGACACCGGCCGCCGGCTGCGGCTGCTCACCGTCCGCGACTCCGACGCCGGCGAGCACGACGGGGCCGGGGAGCGGGAGCCCCGTTCGGCCCGCGAGGCGCTGCACGAGGCGCTGCGCAGCGCCGCGGCCGCCAACGTCCCGGTGAGTGGACTGGCCGAGCACGGGGAACCGGAGCGGTACGGCCGGCTCGCCCGCCTGGCCCGCCAGCTGTCCGTGGCCGACTTCACGGCGGTCTACCTGGCGCTGGCACTGGACACCGAGAGGGCCGCACAGCCATGAGCACCGACACCACACCCGCCGCGGCCGGGGCGGCGGACGGGCACGCCGGCGACTCCGGCACCGGGCACGACGGGGGCCACGGCAGCACCCGGGCGATCATCGCCGCGCTGCTGGCCAACCTCGGCATCGCGACGGCCAAGTTCATCGCCTACCTGGTCACCGGCGCCTCGTCGATGCTGGCCGAGGCGATCCACTCCGTCGCCGACTCCGGCAACCAGGTGCTGCTGCTGATCGGTGGGCGCACCGCGCGCCGGGAGGCCACCCCGCGGCACCCGTTCGGCTACGGCCGCGACCGCTTCGTCTACAGCTTCCTGGTGGCGGTCGTGCTGTTCAGCGTCGGCGGCCTGTTCGCCATCTACGAGGGCGTGCACAAGCTGCAGCACCCCGAGCCGCTGGAGTCGGCCTTCTGGGCGATCGGCGTCCTCCTGGTCGCCATCGTGCTGGAGGGCTTCTCCCTGCGGACGGCGGCCAAGGAGACCGACGCGATCAAGCCGACCGGGATCAGCTACTGGCGGTTCATCCGGCGCACCCGGGCACCCGAGCTGGCGGTGGTGCTGCTCGAGGACAGCGCGGCCCTGCTCGGCCTGCTCTTCGCGCTCCTCGGCGTCGGCCTGACCATGCTCACCGGCGAGCCGGTGTTCGACGGCATCGGTACCATCCTCATCGGCCTGCTGCTCGTCGTCGTCGCCGTCATCCTGGCCGTGGAGACCAAGAGCCTGCTCATCGGCGAGGCGGCCACCCCCCAGGACCAGCGGCGCATCGCGGCGGCGCTGGAACAGGACACCGACATCTCGGTCATCCACATGCGCACTCTGCACCTGGGCCCGGAGGAGCTCCTGGTCGCCGCCAAGATCGCCGTCCGCCACGACGAGACCGCCGCCGGCATCGCGCAGCAGATCGACCAGGCCGAGGCGCGGATCCGCGCCGCCGTCCCGATCGCCCGGGTCATCTACCTGGAGCCGGACCTGCGCCGGGGGCCCGCACCGGCCGACGCCGGCGCAACCGCGGCCCCCGGGGGCTGACCCGCCGGCCCCGGGCCCGGCGCACAGTGGGGGCGTGAGAAGCCCTGTGTCAAGCCGCCTGCCGTTGATCTTGGTTGAGGATGCGTTGCAGGGCGTTGTGTCGGGCGGGGTCGTAGGCTTCGCCGGCTTGCCAGCAGTGCCAGATCACGTAGAGCCAGG
>NZ_QOHF01000050.1 GCF_003319115.1 Geodermatophilus sp. TF02-6
AGCCTCGATCCACCGTCGAAATGGCTGATCGGCGCGGGTTGTAACGCACGAATGCCCCTCTGACCAGGAACGATGTGGCTTGTCGAAGGTCACAACGGTCCACACAGAAGGGCATCCGCTGGATGCGACTGTCTCACGGTTCGTCGGCGTTGTCGGCGACGTTCGATGATCCGAATCTCGTGTCGGCCGGAGGGCTGGCCCCGGTGGTCGCGCTCGCGCGGTCGTGCCGGCTCGGTGACCTGGTCGGCGAGAAGCTCACGCTCAAGGCCACCGGCGGGGTCAACGCGCAGGTGAAGGTGCCGGCGCTGGTGGCCGGGATGGTCGTCGGCGCGGACTCCATCGATGACATGGACCTGCTGCGCCACGGCGGCATGGATCGGTTGTTCGCCGGGATCCGGGCTCCGTCGACGTTGGGCACGTTCCTGCGCGCGTTCACCTTCGGTCACGTCCGCCAGCTGGACTCGGTGGCCGCGGCGTTCTTGACCGCACTGGCCGCGGCCACACCACTGCTGCCCGGGGCCGGCCAGGTCACCTACCTCGACCTGGACGACACGATGCGGGAGACCCACGGCTACGCCAAGCAGGGCGTCGGGTACGGCTACAACAAGGTCAAGGGGCTCAACGCACTGCTGGCCACCATCTCCACCCCGTTGGCGGCGCCGGTGATCGGCGCGGCCCGGCTGCGCAAGGGCGCGGTGAAGTCCGCCCGCGGCGCAGGCAAGCTGCTGGCCGAGGCGCTGGGCACCGCACGGGCCTGCGGCGCCGGCGGCCCGGATGGCAGTGGTCTGGTGCTCGTGCGCGGAGACTCGGCGTTCTACTGCCATGACGTGATCGCCACCGCCCGCCGCGGCGGAGCCCGCTTCTCCATCACCGCCCGGATGGACGCCGCGGTCAAGAAGGCGATCGCCACGATCGGCGAGGACGCCTGGACCCCGATCCGCTACCCGCAGGCGGTGTGGGACGAGGAAGGCTCCTGCTGGATCTCCGACGCCGAGGTCGCCGAGATCGGCTTCACCGCGTTCACCTCCCGCCGCAAGGCCGACCACATTCCCGCCCGGCTCATCGTCCGCCGGGTCAAGCGCCTCAACCCCGCCTGGGTGCCGGCCGGCCAAGGTGAGCTGTTCACCGCGCACCGCTACCACGCGGTGTTCACCGACTCCCCGCAGCCGATGCTCCAGGCCGAGACCACCCACCGGCAGCACGCGATCATCGAGCAGGTCAACGCCGACCTCAAGGCCGGACCGCTGGCCCACCTCCCGTCGGGATCGTTCGCCGCGAACTCCGCCTGGCTGGTGCTTGCGACGATGGCGTTCAACCTCACCCGCGCCGCCGGCGTCCTGGCCTCGACCTTCCACGCGAAGGCGACCACCGGCACCATCCGCGCCCAGCTGATCGCCGTCCCGGCCCGGCTGGCCCGCTCCGCCCGCCGACTGCGGCTGCATCTGCCACGCGACTGGCCCTGGGAACAGGCCTGGACCCAACTGTTCGACGCCACCTGCGGACCACCAGCAGCTGCCTGACCGACCACCGCCCCACCGGGCACGACCGGAGACCAACAGTGGAAGAGCCGGACAGACCGGCCGCTCACCCGCGCCCAGATCAAGCCATCAAGATCGAATCACGAGCCGACGGAGCCGACCAAGATCGACGGTGGATCGAGGCT
>NZ_QOHF01000015.1 GCF_003319115.1 Geodermatophilus sp. TF02-6
ACCCACCAGACGACCGGACCAGCAGGACTACGAGACCAGCAGGACGACCGGACCAGCAGGACTACCGGACCAGCAGGACTACCAGACCAGCAGGACTACCAGACCAGCAGGACTACCGGACCACCCGGCGCAGACCCACCCAGGCCACGACAGCGAACACCCCGGCAACCACCACCGGCAGAACAACAGCGACCGCAGGCACCGACTGCTCGGTGAGCCACCGGCCGAGGTCGTCCCACGCGCGACGCCACGTGAAGAGGATGGCCAGCCCACCGAAGACCACGATCGCCCCGGTGATCCCGTACCAGATCCCAGCCGGCCCCCAGCGCTTGGCGATCACGCCCATCCCCACTCCCGCGAAGGCGAACGCCAGCATGGGTGCGCCGGAGACGGGGATCTGGAGCGCGGCGTTGTCGACGTCCAGTCCCGCCGGCGCGAAGTAGTCCAGGCCCACGCCCCAGCCGCCGGTGGCGTCCTCGATCGCCGTGAGGACGGACAGGAGGACGCCGTACCACAAGGACTGCGCCACGGCGACGAGCGCCGTCCCCAGGTAAAAGGTGCGCCGGCTGAGACTGATGCCCATGGCGAACGGCAGCAGTTGCGTGACCGCCAGGGCGAAGATGACCGTCACCGTGATGTAGAGCGACACCACGCCGGCGGTGAAGCCACCCGTGGGCTGGCTGCCGACGTCGGTCAGCGCCCAGATGACCAGGTTGACCCCGAAGCTCAGCGCGACGATCCCCCACGGGATGCCGAGGACCTGCAGCGGGTTGACCAGGTGCAGACGGGCGGCGGCGAGCACACGCTTCATCGTGGGACCTCCTCGAGGTCGTCGGGGGCGGCAGCGGGTGCGGGGACGGTGTGGCCGCGCAGGCTCAGGGCGACCACGAGCTGCTGAAGCGACGTCGGCTCGACGGCCAGCCCCGCGGGGACGTCGTCGGCACGGCTGCGGACGACGGCACGGCTGTGCCCGCCGAGGGACTCCAGGTGCAGCAGCTCGTGCCGGCGGGCGAAGGCCTGCACCTCGGCGGTCGGCCCGGTCACCGTGACCGCGCTGGTACGCAGCGACTCGGCGTCGGCGTCCAGCGCGACCCGTCCGGTGTCGAGGAGCACCACCCGCTCCAGCAGGTCCCCGACCTCCTCGATGAGGTGCGTGGAGACGATCACGGTCCGCGGGTGTGCGGCGTAGTCGGCCAGCAGGCGGTCGTAGAACAGCCGGCGGGCGACGGCGTCCAGACCCAGGTAGGGCTCGTCGAACAGGGTCAGCGGGGCCCGGGAGGCCAGCCCGATGACGATGCCGACCGCCGAGACCATGCCCCGGGAGAGCTTCTTCACCGGCCGGCGCAGCGGCAGGTCGAAGTCCCGGACCAGGTCGGCGGCCAGGTCGGCGTCCCACCCGGGGAACACCGTGGCGGCCGCACCGAGCGCGTCCCGCACGCGGAACTGGTCCGGATAGCGCTGTCCCTCCTTGACGAAGCAGACCCGGGCGAGGACGGCGTCGTCCTCGTACGGGGTAGCCCCGAACACCTCGACCCGGCCACGGGTGGGCAGGCGGTGACCGGTCAGCAGCTGCATCAGCGTGGTCTTGCCCGCCCCGTTGCGGCCGAGCAGGCCGGTGATGGCGTCCGCCTCGAACGCGGTGCTGACGGAGTCCAGGGCGGTGTGGCCGCGGAACCACATGGTGACGTCGTGCACGGCGGCCGCGGCGGTCATCGCGCCTCCTCCCAGCGGTCGATCATCGCGGCGAGTTCGCGGCCGGAGATGCCGAGCTTGCGCGCCTCGGCCATCAGGGGACGGACGTACTGGTCGGCGAACTCGCTGCGCCGCCGCTTGAGCAGCTGCTCACGGGCGCCCGGGGCGACGAACATCCCGACTCCTCGTCTCTTGTAGAGGACCCCGTCGGCCACCAGCTGGTTGAGCCCCTTGGCGGCGGTGGCGGGGTTGATGCGGTGGAAGGCGGCCAGCTCGTTGGACGAGGGCGCCTGGCTCTCCTCGGCGAGGGAGCCGTCGACGATCGCGTTCTCGACCAGCGCGGCGACCTGCCGGAAGATCGGGCCGCCGTCCTCGATCACGCCGGGTCCCGCGGAGGACCCCACAGGTTCCCTGGTCCATTACTCATGTAATGAACCGTAGAACCTTCGGCGGGGTGTGCGCAAGGCCACTACGGTGACCGGATGGACGCCGCAGCCCTCCCGCCGTTCACCGTCGACGTCCCCGATGAGGCGGTCGAGGACCTGCGTCGCCGGCTGCGCGCCACGCGCTGGCCGGAGCCGGAGACGGTCGAGGACTGGTCGCAGGGCGTGCCGCTCGGGTACCTGCAGGACCTCTGCACGTACTGGGCTGAGGGCTACGACTGGTCGGCGCGGCAGGCGCGGCTGGACGCCGTCCCCCAGGTCCTCCCCGAGGTCGACGGCCTGCCGATCCACCTGCTGCACGCACGCTCGCCGCACGAGGGCGCGCTGCCGCTGGTCCTCACCCACGGCTGGCCCGGGTCGGTGTTCGAGTTCCTCGACGTCCTCGGCCCGCTCACCGACCCCGAGGACCCGCGGGACGCCTTCTCCGTCGTCGTCCCCTCGCTGCCCGGGTTCGGGTGGAGCGGCAAGCCGACCGCGCCGGGCTGGGGCCTGGCCCGCACCGCCGACGCGTGGGCCGAGGTGATGACCCGGCTGGGGTACGACCGCTTCGGCGCCCAGGGCGGGGACATCGGGTCGTTCGTCTCGGCCAACCTCGCCGCCCGCCACCCCGACCGGGTCGTCGGGATCCACCTGAACATGGTGGTCACCGGCCCGCCGGAGGGGCGGACCGAGTTCTCCGAGCGGGAGCAGCGGGCGCTGGAGCGCGAGCGGCACTACCGGGCCGTCGACGCGGCCTACAACCAGCAGCAGCGCACCCGACCGCAGACGCTCGGCTACGGGTTGACCGACTCGCCGGCCGGGCAGTGCGCGTGGATCCTGGAGAAGTTCTGGTCGTGGACCGACACCGGGGGCGACCCGGTCGGCGTGCTCGGTGCCGACCGGATCCTCGACCACGTCTCGACCTACTGGTTCACCCGCTCGGCGACGTCGTCGGCGCGGATGTACTGGGAGATGGCCCAGGCGCCGGCGGAGCGCACCCCGACCGTCCGCGTGCCCATCGGGGTGTCGCAGTTCCCCTCCGAGATCTTCTCGCCGCCGCGCGAGTGGGCGCAGGTGCAGTTCCCCGACCTGCGGCTGTGGCGGGAGCACGAGCGGGGCGGCCACTTCGCCGCGATGGAGCAGCCGGAGGTCCTGGTCGACGACGTCCGGGAGTTCTTCCGCCCGTTGCGCTGACGCGGGAACGGAACCGTCACACGGCCCGGACAGCGTCCGTGCCCGGTCCCGGTCCGGACGGGACGAAGCTGGTGAGCGTCCACCAACCGATCCCGTGAGCGCGGGCTCGCCGAGCGCGGGTGGCGTCGTCCCCGGCGAGGTGGTGCCGGCCGAGGGCGTGATCGAGATGCTGCCGGCCGCGCTCGCCGGGTGCGGCGGACCGGGCCGTGCGGGGGACCGGCGGACGGCGCCCCCGCGGCCGGCTGCTCAGCCGGGGAGGCGCCTGATCGTCACGCCTGCTGCTCGCCCTCCTCGCGGGCGGCTTCATCGAGCACCTTGGGGTCGTCCATCACGCCGCCGGCCGGGTCGGGGTTGCCCAGGGCCGTCTCGGCGGGCAGCTGCTCGACGTGCTGGCGGGCGCGCTCGCGCAGGTCGTCGGTGGGTTCGGACACGGATCCTCCTCAGTGGTTCGTGAACACCGGCTGCCCTACCCACGCCGTGCCAGAGTGACCCGCGTGCGCCCGACCCCGACCCGAGGAGCCCGATGACCGACCCCGCCTCCCTGCCGGACCTGGTCAGCCCCGCGCTCGGCGGGGCGGTGGTCGCCGCCGACGTGGCGTCCGGGACCGGTCCGCCTCGCTAGGGTCGACAACCGTCCTCCGTCACCGTCGTGGAGCGCACCGTGCACCGTTCCGGCCACCGACCGGTCCTGCTCGCCGCCCCCGCCCTGGGGCTCGTCCTGGCGGCGTGCGGCTCCACGCTCGAGCAGGACGAGCTGGAGACCCAGGTCGCTGCGGCCCTCGAGCAGGAGGCCGGCGTGCGGCCCGAGGTCTCGTGCCCGAGCGACCTGGACGCCGTGGTGGACGCCACCACGCAGTGCAGCGCCACCGACCCGCAGACCGGGCGGGTGTTCGCCTTCCGGATCACGGTCACCTCGGTGGAGGACGGGATCGCCCACTTCGACGTCTCACCGGCCCAGTAGCGGCGGGCCGGCGGATGTGGTCGTCCCGGCCGGGGGATCGGCGTCCGCACGTCCCCGGACGAGGGAGAGGACGGATGAGCGCGTACACGTCCGCGCCGTGGTCGAACCTGTACCTCGCCGTCGCCGGGACCGCCGGGGCGCTGCTCGGCCTGCTCTTCGTCGCGGTCTCGATCAACATCGCGCAGGTGCTGCGGGTCGCCTGGCTGCCGCTGCGGGCGGGGGAGACCCTCGGGGTGCTGGTGGTCCTGTTCGCGACGGCGGTCTTCGTGCTCGTCCCGGGTCAGGGCCGGACGGCGCTCGGTCTCGAGCTGGCCGCCATCGGGTTCCTGCTGGCCGGCGTCGACGGCGGGCTGCGGCTCCGGCGCGGCCGGCCCGCGGGCGCGCCGCTGCCCGCCGTCGTCATCCCCGCGGTGATCACGCTGCTGACCGGTGCACCGCTGCTCGGAGCCGGCGTGAGCCTGGTCGCGGGCGTCGGCGGCGGGCTGTACTGGACGGTGCCCGCGCTGCTGGTCGGCTTCGCGGGTGCTGTGGTCAACGCCTGGGTGCTGCTGGTGGAGATCCTGCGGTGAGCGCGCGGCGGGCAGGATGGCGACCGTGGAGAGCGCGCAGACCGCGGACCTGCTCGTGCACGACGCCGAGCTGCTGGCCACCGTGGACGACGACCGCCGCGAGATCGCCGGCGGCTGGGTGGCGGTCACCGCCGGGGTGGTCAGCGGGCTCGGCGGGCCGGGCGACCCCGCTCCGGACGCCGTCCGCCGGGTCGACGCCCGCGGCTGCCTGGTCACGCCGGGCCTGGTCAACACCCACCACCACCTGTACCAGAACCTCACCCGGGCCTTCGCCCCCGCGCTGACCGGCGGCCTGTTCGACTGGCTGACCACCCTCTACCCGCTGTGGGCGCGGCTGGACGAGCAGGCCGCGTACGTGTCGGCCTACGTGGGCCTCGTCGAGCTGGCGCTCGGCGGCTGCACCACCTCGACCGACCACCTGTACGTGCACCCGCGCGGAGCGGGTGACCTGATCTCGGCGGAGGTGGCTGCGGCGCGGGACCTGGGCGTGCGGTTCCACCCCACCCGCGGCTCGATGTCGCTGTCGGTGGAAGACGGCGGGCTGCCTCCGGCCTCCGTCGTCCAGGACGACGACGCGATCCTCGCCGACTCGCAGCGCCTGGTGGCGGCCCACCACGACCGCTCGCCGCACGCCATGACCCGGATCGCGCTGGCGCCCTGCTCCCCGTTCAGCGTCTCGCCGGCGCTCATGACCCGCACCGCCGAGCTGGCCGAGACCCTCGACGTCCGCCTGCACACCCACCTCGCCGAGACGCAGGACGAGGACGCCTTCTGCCTGGCCACCTTCGGCCGCCGCCCGGTCGACCACCTGGCCGACGTCGGCTGGCTCTCCGACCGGGTGTGGCTGGCGCACCTGGTGTGGCCGTCGGCGGCCGAGGTCGAGCGTCTCGGGGTCGCGCGGGTCGGGGCGGCGCACTGCCCGTCGTCCAACATGGTCCTGGGCAGCGGGATGGCGCCGGTCGCGGAGCTGCGGGCGGCCGGCGCGCCGGTGGGCCTGGGCGTCGACGGGTCGGCGTCGGCGGACTCCGCGTCGCTGTGGCTGGAGGCCCGCACGGCGATGCTGCAGGGCAAGCTGCGGCACGGGGCGGGGTCCACGTCGGCCCGCGGCGCTCTGGAGATGGCCACCCGCGGAGGTGCGGCCTGCCTGGGCCGCGCCGGGGAGGTCGGCGAGCTGTCGGTCGGGGCGTGCGGCGACCTGGTCGTGTGGCCGCTGGACGGCGTCCGCTTCGCCGGCGCGCTGTCCGACCCGGTGGAGGCCTGGCTGCGCTGCGGTCCGGTGTCGGCGCGGCACACCGTCGTCGCCGGGCGGTTCGTGGTCGACGACGGTGTCCCGGTGCACCCCGCGCTCGACGAGCAGCTCGCCGTGCACCGCCGGGTCGCCGCCCGCATGCAGGTACCTCCCGGCTGACCTGGGCATGGGAAGCGATACCGGCGTCCGGCGCGCCAGGACGCAGGTATCGCTTCCCATGCCCAGGGCGGTCACAGGGCGCAGGCGAGGGCCTCGAGGTCGTCGAGGGTGGCGTCCAGGTGCGGAGAGACCCGCAGCACCGGCCCGGTCATCTCGCCCGGGGCGCGCTGCGGCTCGATCGCGGTGGTGACGATGCCGTGTTCGGTGAGCAGCCGGGCCCGCGTGGTGACGACGTCGACGCCGTCCGGCGGGCGCAGGGTCGTGGTCGCGGTCGGCTCGTCCCGCGGCTCGACGACCCGCCAGCCGGCGGCGCCCTCCAGCACGTCGCGGGCGGCGCGCCCCAGCGCGGCCAGCCGCTCCCGCACCCGCGCCGGACCGGCGGCCACGTGCTCGCCCACGGCCAGCACCAGACCGACCCGGCCGGCCACGTGCGCCTCCCCCGACTCGAAGGCACGCAGCGGGGGGACGCCGTCCGGCGCGGCCAGCACCGGGGTCAGCTCGGCGGCGACCGCCGGGCGCACGCAGAGCAGGCCCACCCCGCGCGGGCCGGCCAGCCACTTGCGGGAGGTCGAGTAGACGATGTCGGCGCCGACGTCGGTGTCGACGTGCCCGAGGGACTGGGCGGCGTCGAGCACCAGCGGCACCCCGGCCGCCCGGCACAGTGCCGCGACCTCGGCGGCCGGCTGCACGATGCCGCGGTGGCTGCCGATGTGGGTCAGGTGCACCAGCCGCGGCGGGTCGGTGGCCAGCAGCCGGGCCACGCCGTCGAGGTCGGCCCGCCCCAGGTCGTCCACCGGCAGCGGTTCGGGCGCCAGGCCCGCGGCGCGCAGCTGGGCGGCGTTCGGCGCGTACTCCCCGGGCAGGCAGCCCACCCGCGTACCGGCGGGCAGCCGCCAGCCGGCCAGCAGGGTGACCAGCGCGGCCTGCGCCGACTCGACGAACACCACGTCGGCGGCGGCCATCCCGACCAGGCCGCCGACGACCGAGCGGCCCTGCTGCAGCAGGTCCTCGGCGGTCGCCTCGGCCACGTACCCGCCGAGCTCGGCCTCGTGCCGGGCGTGGTGCGCGGCGGCCTCGAGCACCCGGGAGCTCTGCCGGCTGCAGGCGGCGCTGTCCAGGTGCCGGCCCGCCGGACGGGGTCGGACGGAGCGCCAGGAGGCGCCGAGGTCCTCGTGCACGAGGTCGGTGTCGAGGGCGGTCACGGGATCCTCCTCGTTGGCGCTCGTCGGTTCCGTGCCCGACGGTGCTCTGCCCCTGCGTGGCCTCGCACGCTCGGTCACGGAGCACCACGCTAGGCGGGCGCCCGCTCAGCTCTCCAGGGTGCCGCGGGCCACCGAGACCCCGGAGTGGCCCGGGTCGCCGTCCAGCGGCTCGACGGAGACGTCGACGACCGGGTGCTCGCCGAGGTCGAGCCCCGGCGGGAGCTGCAGGGTCACCTCGCCGCCGCCCTGGACGACGCCGAGCGGGACGAGGCCCCGCACCGCCTCGTCGAGCAGCCACACCTCGTAGAAGCCGTCCGGTGGGTCGGCGACGGCGCTGTCGACCAGCGGGCCGCCGGCGCGGGCCGCCGACCGCGCCTCGGAGAGCGCCGCCTCGCGTCGTCCGGGGGCACGGGCGCGACCCTAGGCCCTGCGGCGCCGGTCGGCGGCGGCCGAGTTCCTAGGCGGGGACGGACAGGGCGGGGACGGACAGGGAGACGCCGAAGTCGCCGTCGGGGTCGGTCCACCAGGAGGTCATGGCCAGGCCGGCGGCGGCCAGCTCGGCCTCCACCCCGGAGCGGCGGAACTTCGCCGACACCTCGGTGCGCATCTCCTCCCCGGCCGCGAACGCGACGTCGAGGTCGAGGGCGGCCACGTGCACCACCTGGTCGACCCGCGAGCGCAGCCGCATCTCGATCCACTCCCGCTCGGCGTCCCACACCGCGACGTGCGCGAACGCGGCGGGGTCGAAGTCGGCGCCCAGCTCCCGGTCCAGCACCGCGAGCACGTTCCTGTTGAACTCCGCGGTCACCCCGGCCGCGTCGTCGTAGGCGCGCAGCAGGCGGGCCGGGTCCTTGACCAGGTCGGTGCCGAGGAGGAACGAGTCCCCGGGCTGCAGCGTGCCGGCCAGCTCGGCGAGGAACGCGGCCCGCTCGGGTGGCTCCAGGTTGCCGATCGTCGAGCCGAGGAAGGCCACCAGCCGCCGTCCCGACCGGGGTAGCTCGCCCAGGTGCCGGGTGAAGTCGCCGACCACCGCCTCGACCTCCACCCCGGGGTACTCCGCGGTGATCGCCGCCCCGGCGGCCTGCAGCACCGACGGGTCGACGTCGCAGGGCACGAACCGGCGCAGCGTGCCGGCCTCGCGCAGCGCGGTGAGCAGCAGGCGGGTCTTCTCCGACGTCCCGCTGCCCAGCTCGACGAGGACGTCGGCCCGGGAGACGGCGGCGATCTCCCCGGCGTGTGCGGTGAGGACGGCCCGCTCGGCCCGGGTCGGGTAGTACTCCGGCAGCCGGGTGATCTCGTCGAACAGCTCGCTGCCCCGCTCGTCGTAGAACCACCGCGGCGGCAGCGACTTCGGCGTCGCGGTCAGCCCGGCGAGGGCATCGGCGCGCAGCGCGTCCGCGGCGTCGCCGGGGGCGAGGTGGCTGGTCAGCGAGATCGACACGGGTCTCCTCGGGTCAGCGGGGTCAGCGTCAGGCCGTCGGGGGTCACCTCGACCAGGTGCCGGTCCGGGACGTCGGTCCACCGCGGGTCGTCGTCCCACGGCTCGCTGGCCAGCGCGGTCCCGTCGGCGCACACCAGCGCGGAGAGGGTGTCGCCCCACGTGGTGGCCAGCAGCCGGGAGCCGTCGGCGGCCAGCAGGTTGAGCCGGGCGGCGGGGTCGGCCGCGGCCACCTCGAGCACCGTCGCGCCGAGGTGCTCCGGGCCCCGGGCGAACACCAGGGCCGCCAGCAGCGCGCTGTCCACGGTCGACTCGGCGTCCCGCGCCGGGGGCAGCACCGCGCGGTCGACCAGGCCGTTGTGCGACAGCAGCCACCGCCCGTCGGTGAACGGCGCCACCGCGCTCTCCTCCAGCGGCATGCCCACCGTCGCCGACCGGACGGCGGCCACCACGCACCCCGACGCGAGCACCGGCGCCACCGAGGCGAAGGACGGGTCGCCCCACAGCGGCCGCGCCGAGCGCCAGCGCGCCGGCTGCGACCGGCCGGGGGTGAAGAAGCCCACCCCCCAGCCGTCGGCGTTCACCGTGCCGTACCGCTGGCGGCGCGGCGCCCACGACTGCACCAGCAGCGAGGACGGCGGCTCCAGCACGAGCGAGGCCAGCGTGCGCGGCCGGCCCAGCCAGGCCAGGTGGCGGCACACGGTCAGGCGGCCATCTCGTCGACGGACCAGGCCAGCCGGATCCCGCTGAAGACCTGCCGCCGGACCGGGTGGTCCCAGTTGCGGAAGCTCGGCCGCAGGATGGACGGCGCCACCGCCCAGGAGCCGCCGCGCAGCACCCGGTAGTCGCCGCCGAAGAAGGGTGCGGAGTAGTCGGCGTAGAGCATCGGCCGGAACCCCGGCCACGGGGTGAACGCCGACGAGGTCCACTCCCAGACGTCACCCGTCAGCTGCTCGACGCCGTAGGCCGACGCCCCGGCCGGGTAGGCGCCCACCGGGGCCGGGCGCAGCGCGTCGCCGCCCAGGTTGGCCAGCGCCGGCGTCGGCTCGGCCGCGCCCCACGGGAAGCGGCGCCGCCGCCCGGTGGCCGGGTCCCAGACGGCGGCCTTCTCCCACTCGACCTCCGTGGGCAGCCGGGCGCCGGCCCAGGCCGCGTAGGCCTCGGCCTCGAAGAAGGTGACGTGCTGGACCGGTTCGTCCGCCGGCAGCGCCTCCACGACGCCGAACCGGGTGCGGGTGCCCTCGGCGCCCCAGAACTGCGGCCGCTCCAGCCCCGCCTCCACCCGGTGCGCCCAACCCCGCGCGGACCACCAGCGCGGGTCGGCGTACCCGCCGTCGGCGACGAACGCCGCGTACTCGGCGTTGGTCACCGGCACCCGGCCGATCCGGAACGCCGGCACGTGGACGGCGTGCGCGGGCCGCTCGTTGTCCAGCGAGAACGGCTCGTCGGCGGCGTCCACCCCGAGCACGAACTCCCCGCCGGGCACCAGCACCGACGTGCCGGCGACACCGGGGCGGCCGGGCGGCAGCGGCGTCCCGGCGCCGAGCAGCGGCGGGCCGGAGCGCACTCCCAGCGCCTGCAGCATGGTCTCGTCGTGCTGCTGCTCGTGGCTGACCACCATCGCGACGTCGAACGGGTCGTCCTCCGCGCCGAACCGCGCCAGCCGGTCGAGCACCCGGCCGCGCACCTCCCCGCAGAACGCCCGGGCCTCCACCGGTGGCAGCAGCGGCAGGCGGGCGCGGACGGCGCGCGGGTGGGTGAACGCGTCGTAGAGGGCCTCGACGTCGGCCGGCAGCAGGCCCGGGCGGCGGGCGTCGCCGCGGCGCAGCAGCCAGAGGTCCTCCTGCTGGCCGACGTGCGCGAGGTCCCACACCAGCGGGCTGAGCAGCGGGGTGTGCTGGCGCAGCAGCTCCGGCTCGTCGTGGTCGGTCAGGTGCAGCGTGCGCTGCCGGGCGGCGCTCAGCTCGCGGGCCAGGATCTCGGTCAGGTCGGTCATCGGGCGTCTCCCGTGGCTGAGAGGAGCGCGGCGCCGGGGCCGTCGCGGCGGGCGGTGTCGAGCAGGGCGTCGCCGGGGCAGCGGCCGCGGTCGACCAGCTCGGCGAGGGCCTCGACCTCCGGCCGCAGGGCCGCCGGGACGACGTCCACGGCCGCCGCCAGGCAGGCCCGGGCCGCGGTGTGCAGCGCCGGGTCGGCCAGGCCGAGGCGGGCGGCGCGGTCCCACGCGCCGGCGACCCCGGCGGTGGCCGCCGCGGCGTGCCCGGCCGCGACCGGGTCGTCGAGCAGCGTCGTCGTCACCGCCGCCAGCGCCGGCCACCACGGTTCGGGAGCGGCGTCGAGGTAGCGGATCTCCAGGTAGCCGCGTGGCCGCACCGGCGGGAACAGCGTGGTCAGGTGGTAGTCGAGGTCGGCCGCGGTGGGACGCCGGCTCCCCAGCGGGGCGGTGCCGGTGACCCAGTCGGCGAACCGGACGCGGGCCCGCACCGGCGCCGCGCCGCCGGTGTCCGGGTCGCGCACCAGCATCACCGGCGCGGTCAGGGCGTACTCGGCCCACTCGCCGGCCGGGTCGGCGCCGCCGAGCAGCGGACCGCAGCGGGCCTGGTCGAGGTCACCCCACACCCGCTGCCGGTGCGACGCCGCCCCGGTCGGGCGGCCCGCGGCCAGCGGCGAGCAGGCCGAGACGGCGACCAGGACCGGGCCGAGCTGGTGGGCCAGCGCCACCCGCTCGCTCCAGCCGGCACACGGCCCGGCCTCCAGGTTGACCTGCAGCGACGCGGTACCGGCCATCATCGCCGTCCCCGCCGCGGCGCAGCCCACGGCGGCGAAGTGCTGCTCCATCGCGGTGTACCGAGCCGCCGGGCTGACCCGCCGCGGCGGGCGCAGCGGGTCGGCGCCCACCGGCGCCAGCCCGAGCCGGTCGGCAGCCAGCGCGGCGGCGAGGGCGGCCCGGTCGGCGCGCAGCGCCGTCACCGCGCCGGCGACGTCCGGCTCCGGCGGCCCGGACAGCTCCACCTGGCCGCCCGGTTCCAGCGTGACCCGGCTGCCGCCCGGCAGCGCGGGCAGCACGCCCACCAGTGCGCTGATCCGCCGCCACGGCACCCGGGACGCCGGGGCGTCGAGGTCGACCAGGTGCGCCTCCAGCTCCAGGCCCACCGCGCCGACCGGGCCGGGGCGCAGCGCGGCGGCGGCCACGTGCGCGACCGCGGCGTCCAGGTCGAGGACGGACTCGTACAGTTCGGTCACCGGGGCCACGGGCCCCACCCCCTCCAGGTCCGGACCGGTCGACGTCGACCGCGGGTCGGTGCGGGGGCGGCCCGTCGGAGCGGCCGTCCTCGGTTCCCATACTGCCCACGACCACCGACAGAACGCACGTCCCGGGGGTGTTCGGGTGAGGATCGGGGGGTGGACGCCGACCGGGACCGTGACCCCACCGGCCGGGCGCGCAACGCCCGGCCCCGCGACGCGCTGGGCCGCCCGCAGCCCCGCGGGGCCGTGGGCGAGGAGCGCGCTCCCGAGGGAGTGGTCCGGACGCCGGACGAGGCGCTGGCCGAGGCGCAGCGGCTGCTCGACGCGGGTCGGCCCTTCCACGCCCACGAGGTGCTCGAGGACGCGTGGAAGTCCGCGCCGGAGCCGGAGCGGCAGCTGTGGCGGGGGCTGGCCCAGCTCGCCGTCGGCCTCACCCACGCGGCGCGGGGCAACGCGCGCGGTGCGGCCACGCTGCTCGAGCGGGGGGCCGGCACCATCGGGCCCTACGCGGCCGGTCCGCCGCACGGGGTCGACGTCGCGGGGCTCGGCTCGTGGGCCCGGGCGCTCGCCGCCGAGGCGGCGTCGGGGCGGTCCCCCGACCCGCGCCCCCCGCGCCTGCGCGGCTGACCGCCGGGCGCCCGCGACCGGTGCGGCCGGGCCGCGGTGCTCCCCCGCCGGGGCCGGTGACCGGTAGCGTTCCCGGTGCCCTGATCACCTCCTCAGCCCGTCGCCGCAGTACGCCTCCGGTCGGGCCGCGCACCGACGTCGTCCGTGGGGAGCGGGAGGACCCGATGAGCGCTGCTGCGGCGGCTGCCCCTCCGAGCGTGGGCCGGCGCGTCGCCCCGCTGTTCCCGGCCGTCGCGGCGAGCTACCTCGGCTACGCGATGATGGCCACGCTGTTCGTCCCCATGCTGATGTCGCGCACGGACGGCTACCTGCCGGCCGGGGACGGGCTGGCCCGGCGGACGACGCTCATCGGTCTGCTGCTGGCGCTGTACCCGATCGGCCAGTTCGTGGGCAACCCCGTGCTCGGGGCACTGTCGGACCGTTTCGGCCGGCGCCCGGTCGTCCTCGCGTCGAGCGCGGCCACGATCGTCTGCTACGTCGGCATCGCCGCCGCGCTGACCGTGCGCGACCTGGTGCTCCTGGCCCCGTTCCTGCTGCTGTGCGGGCTGGTGGAGGGCAACATCGCGCTGACGATGAGCGCGATAGCCGACGTCACCAGCGAGGACGCGCGGCCCACCTACCTCGGGTACGTGTTCGCGGTCACCAGCGTGGCCTACACCGTGGGCCCCCTCGGCGGGGGTGCGCTGGCCGAGCACGCCGGCTACGCGCTGCCGTTCTGGATCGTCCTCGGCGCGCTGGTCGCGGTGCTGGTCTGGCTGTACGTGGCGTTCGCCGAGACGCTGCCTCGCCCGGCCCGCCGCCGCAGCCGGCTGCTGGGCTCGCTCGCCGCACTGTCGGAGGTGGTGACCGACCCCCTGCTGCGCCGCCGCTACCTGGCCGGCCTGGTGCTCTACGTCGCCGCGATGGGCTTCTGGCGGGTGGTCACCATCTACCTGGTCGACGAGTGGCACCTGTCGGTCGGGCCGGTGACCGCGTGCTACGCGGCGCTGGCCGTCGCTGCGGGGGTGGCGAACCTGGTGGTGGTGCCCCGCCTGCACGGGCGCGTGCCGTTGGGGCCGCTGGCGGTCGCCTGCATGCTCGGCGGCGCAGCGGCCATGGCCGCCGTCCCCGCCCCCTCGGCGCTGGGGGTGCCCCGTGCGCTGGCCGTCGCGGTCGCGCTGGCCGCGGCCGCCAGCCTGCTGCTGGCCATCGCGCTGTCGGCCGTGGCCGGCCTGCTGTCCGCGGCCGCCCCGGCCGACCGGCAGGGCACCGTCCTGGGCAACAACGCCGCCCTGCTGGTGCTCGGGGAGGTCATCGGGGTCAGCGGGGGCTCGGCCATCGCCGGGATCGATCCGGCCCTGCCCCTGCTCGTCCTCGCGGTGCTCGCCGCGCTGGCACCGGTCGTCATGGGCAGGCGGCACCCGGACCGGACGGCGCCGCCGGACGCGCGCGTACGGGGAGCGCCGGCCGACCGTCCCGGAGCGGGCCGGTGAGCACGGCCCTGGCCGCCGCACGGTGACCGGGAGCACACTGCCCGGCATGACCTCCACCGTCGAGCGCACCCGTGAGGTGTGGGCCGCCGGGGACTACCAGCGGGTCGGCGTCCGGCTGGTCCCCGCCAGCGAGCAGCTCGTCGCCGACCTCGGGGTGCGCCCGGGGGACCGGCTGCTCGACGTGGCCGGCGGCACCGGCAACACCGCGCTGGCCGCGGCCCGCCGCGACGCCGACGTCGTGTGCAGCGACATCGTCCCCGAGCTGCTGGAGCACGCCCTCCGCCGGGCCGGGCTGGAGGGGCTGGAGTTCACGACGGAGGTGGCCGACGCCGGCGCGCTGCCCTTCCCGGACGGCTCGTTCGACGTCGTCGTCTCCACCTTCGGCGTCGTCTTCGCCGCCGACCCCGAGCAGGCCGCCCGGGAGCTGCTGCGGGTGCTGCGGCCCGGCGGTCGGCTGGGGCTGACCGCCTGGCGCCCCGACGCGCCCGGGGGGCGGCTGGTGTCGCTGATCGCGCGGCACGATCCGCAGGACGCCGTCGGCGACCCGCTGCGCTGGGGGACGCCGGAGGGGGTCGAGGGGCTGCTCGGCCGCGGGGAGGTGGCGCAGGTCCGGCACACCGAGCGGACCGTCGACTTCACCGCTCCGTCGCTGGCCGCGCAGTGGCAGCGCTACCGCGACTGGTACGCCCCGGTGCACGTGGCCTGGCAGCGGCTCGACGCGGCCGGGCGGACGGCGCTGGAGACGGAGTTCACCGACATGTGGGGCAGCTCCACCCGTGGCGGCGGCCCGGGGGTCGTCGTCCCCAACACCTACCTGCAGACGACGGCGGTGCGCTGCGGATGAGAGGGGACCGATGAGGAGCTACCAGGCCGCGACGCGGATCGACGCGCCCCCGGACCAGGTGTGGGGGCTGCTGACCGACGTCCACGGCTGGCGGGACTGGGCCTCCGGCGTCGACCGGGTCGAGGGCCGGGTGGCCCTCGGCGAGAAGCTGACGCTCTACGCCACGATGATCCGCAACCGGCCGTTCCAGGTGACGGTCACCGAGCTGCGCCCGGGCGAGGTCATGCGCTGGCGCGGCGGGCTGCCGTTCGGACTTGCGGTCATCGACCGCACCTACCGCCTCGACGGCCAGGACGGCGGCACGGTGCTCACCGTGCGCGAGGACCAGACCGGCCCCCTCGCCTTCGTCACCGAGCGCAGCACCCCCGACCTCGACCCCTCGTTCCGCCAGTTCTGCGCGGGTCTCAAGGCGGTGGCCGAGGGGCGCACCTCCCGCCACTCCGGCTGATCCGGGACGGGCGCGTCGTCCCGGGCGCGTCGTCCCGGTGGCGGCTCCGGTGGTCTAGACCAGTCCCCTGCTGGCCGAGCGGGCCCTGCCGGGACGCAGCCGGATGTCGACGGGCAGGTCCGGGTCGTCGACGGCCTGCCGTGCGTGGCCGACGGTGCGGTCCTCGAGGGCGCGCCGGATCTCGGCGATGTCGGCGTAGTCGGCCAGGTCGACGGTCAGCACGAGCCGGCGGCCGCCCTCGTCGCGCAGGTGGGCCGAGGCACCGGCGACGCCGCGCAGCCTCTCGACCTCCTCCTCCACGGCGTCGCTGAACCCGCCGGCGTGGACCGTGGTGAGCCCGTCGCGGTCGTCGACGGTGAGGTCCAGACGCCCGACGCGGTCGGTCGCCAACTGGGCGAACAGCCACCGCAGGCCCAGCAGGGCCAGCACCAGGCACCCGACCGCCACGGCCCACCAGAACCACGGTTGGTCGTCGGGGTAGGTGCGCACCCGGTCGGGCAGCACCGGGTCGGTGCTGTCGCCGACGAGACCGAAGCTCACGGCCAGGCCGGCCACGCCGGCTGCGAGGAGGACCAGGCCGAGCAGCAGCAGGACGACGCGGTTCACCCCGTTGACCCGGCGCCTCATCGGGAGGCCTCCTGGGAGACGGTGACCCGCGCGCGCAGCCGGTCGGCGAGGCCGAGTTCGCGCAGCTGCCCGGTGACCGCGTCGGACACCCGCTGCTGCAGGTCCCCCGGTGAGCGCAGGGCGGTGGCCGCCCGCACCCGCACGGCGCGCCGTCCGGCCCTGGCCCGCGCGTCGCGCACCCCGTCGGTGCGGCGGGCGGCGCTGGACAGGGTCCGCTCGATCCCCCGGCGGGACGCCGTGACCCGGACCCCCTCGGTCCGGGCCGGCAGCGTCAGCGACCCGGGCCGGCCGCGGCGCACCGCGGCGAGCAGGAGCAGCAGGCCGAGGACCACCATGCCGATCAGCACCGCGCGCACGATGCCGTCGCCGAAGCTCTGCTCGCGCAGCCAACTCGTCCACCGGTCGTAGGGGACGACCAGGTGGGGGCGGTCGAGGGCGGCCAGCACGATCTCGACGACCGCGAGCAACCCCCCGAGGAACAGCCCCAGGGCGAGCAGGGTGGCGAGGACCCGGTTCAGCACGTGCACGTGTGCTCCTCTCTCGAGCGTTCCCTCGTCACCGCACGCGGCGCGGTCGAGCCGCGGGGGAGCTCATGCTCACGACGTCGATGTCGATGTGGTCGATCCGGATCCCGGTGAGGTGCCGGACGTCCTGGCGGATCTGTCGACGGACCCGGTCGGTGACGGCGCGCACCGACGCCGGCCAGCTGACGGCGATGGAGGCGTCGACGGTGGCGGTGGAGCCGTCGACCCGGGCGTCCACCGAGGCCTCGGTGGTGGAGCGGGCGTCGCCCACGTTGACCCCGAGCAGCCGGCGGGGGGCGGCGCTGGCTCCCTCGACCCGGGTCACCGCGTACCCCGCGACCCGGTCGACCACCCGGTCGGCGACGACCAGCCCGCCACGGTCGGCCGGGTCGCCCAGCTCGGGGAAGGCCGTGCCCACGTCGGCCGGCTGGAGGGCTCCGGTGGGTGCGTCCGCCGAGGTGGAGAGGGCCGTGCTCATCGAGAGCCGCGGCCGCCGCCGCCCAGGTAGGGGGTCAGGTCCAGCTGGCCGGAGACCACCTTGCCGACGAGGAACCCGACCACGCCGAGGACGGCCGTGCCGACGCAGGCGTCGAAGCCGCCGACGACCCAGGCCAGACCGAGCAGCAGGCCGGTGAACAGTCCCACCACGGTGGGGGGCATGGAACACCTCCGATGGAGAGGGGAGTGGATGGGGGATCAGCGCCCGCGGCGACGGCGCCGCGGGCGGCGCCGAGGTCCGGGTGGTGGGCCTTCAGCAGAGCCCGGCGTCGCCGGCGCTCCTCGGGGTCCGACTGGTACGGCATGTGTGTGGCTCCGGACCCGCTCAGGCCGACGACCCGGCCGGCAGCGCGGGCCGCTCGTCGGGCAGGAGCAGGTCGTGGACGTGGACGTCGACGGGCCGGTCCCCGGCCAGGGGTGCGACCGCCTCCCGGATCTGCTCGGCCACGGCGGCCATCGGCAGGCCGTGGACGGCGATCACCGCGACCCGGACGCGGTCCGGCGAGACGTACACCCCGTCGACCCGTCGTCCGGGCAGGTAGGTGGCCGTCGAGCGCGGTCCACCCGCGTGCAGCGAGGCCACCGCCGGGCAGGCCGCCACCGCGGCGGCGAGGGCGTCCGCCTCGACCGCCACGGTGTCCGGCCCGGCGCTCATCGGACCCGCGGGGGCTCCTGCGGGCCCTCGTCGTCGCCGGGCAGGTGGATGTCGTTGACCGAGATGTTGACCTCGGTGACCTGCAGGCCGGTCATCCCCTCCACCGAGGCGATGACGTTGCGCCGCACCGAACGGGCCACGTCGACGATCGGCACGCCGTACTCGGTGACCAGGTCCAGGTCGACCGCGGCCTGCTTGTCCCCGACCTCCACCGACACGCCCTGACCGATCGACTGGCTGGCGCCGGGGATCCGCTCGCGCAGCGCACCGATCGTGCGGGCCGCGCCACCGCCGAGGGCGTACACCCCGGAGACCTCCCGCGCCGCCAGGCCGGCGATCTTCTGCACCACGTCGTCGGCGATCGTGGTGTTGCCCTGGCTGCTCTGCAACGAGGACGGAGACGCCTGCGCGATGGTGCTGGAGGACGTCGAGGTGCTGGTGGAGCTCGGTGACTGCGTCACGGTGGTGCCTTCCTGAGCATCGGGTACGACTACGGTCCTGTGCCGAGGGGCAGCAGCGGCGATGCGGGTACGCCGTCCTGTCCGCGCGGCGGCGGCTCACACCTCTTTCGACACACTCCAGCGGGGAAGGGTTACGGGCCATGGCCAGGAGAACGCAACGGCGCACCGTCTCGCCGGTCGTCCGCTCGTGACAGGAGGACCATCGGGCGATGACGCTCCGGCCGATCCGACCGAGGCCCGCTGGGTGGAGCTGGCCCGCGCGGGGGACGAGGACGCCTTCGCGGCGCTGGTCCGCACCCACCAGGACCGGCTGTACGCGGTCGCGCTGCGCATGACCGGCGAACCGCACGACGCCCAGGACGTCGTCCAGGAGGCGCTGCTGCAGGCCTGGCAGCACCTGCCCACCTTCCGCGGCGACGCCCGGTTCTCCACCTGGGTCACCCGGATCGTGGTCAACCGCTGCCACAACCTGCGCCGGGCCGCCCGACCCGTCCAGCCCCTGCCCGACGAGGAGGACGCGGCAGCGACCCTGCCGTCCTCACCGGCCGCGGAGACCCTGGCCGTCTCGGCGCGCCGGCGCGAGGCCGTCCGCCAAGCGCTGCTCGCCCTGCCCTTCGACCAACGCGCTCCCCTGGTGCTGACCACGTTCAGCGGCTGTACGTACGGGGAGACGGGGCGGATCCTCGGGATCAGCGAAGGGGCCGCCAAGGTCCGGGCCCACCGCGCTCGGCGTGCTCTGTCCGACCGTCTGCGGGAGTGGAAGTGACCGCGGTGCCCGGCAACGAGGAGAACGCCGCTCCCGGCGGCGCCGGCGGTGGAGACCGGCTGCCCTGCGGCGCCTCGGTCGACGACCTCTTCGCCCAGGTGACCGCCGGCGCCCGGCCGAGGGACGCCGACCACCAGCGGACCTGCCCGCACTGCCGGGCCCACCTCGCCGAGCTGCAGGAGCTCTGGGCGCCGGTGGAGGCGCTCGCCGCGGAGGAGGTGCGCGCCCCTGCGGGCCTGCTGCAGGCGGTCATGGCGCAGGTGCGGGAGCTGTCCCGCCACACCTGGTACGCCGTGCTGCCCGGACCCACCGGTTCCACCCGCGTGGCCGCCCGGGTCGTCGGGGCCGTCGCCCGGCTCGCCGCCGAGTCGGTCCCCCACGTCACCCTGGCCCTGGGCGGAGGACACACGGCCACTCCTCCCGGCGGCACTCCCGACCCCGACCGCATCGCCGGGCAGGAGAGCGAGTCCGCCACCGACGTCGGCGTCGCGGGCACCCGCGTCGTCGTCGACGTCCAGATCGCCGTGGACTACGGCGTCCCGATCCCGCAGGTCGCCGAGCAGGTGCGCGCCCAGATCATCCGCCACCTGGATGCGCAGACCGGGCTGACCGCCAGCGAGGTCGACGTCACCGTGGTCGACGTCCGTCCGCCGGGGACCGCCCGGTGACCCGCCGGTGCGCAGATCCTCCGCGACCGCAGTGACCGCAAGGGGGGACGGCGGCGGCCGCGGTGCGACCATGGTCGCGCCATGAGCACAGACACCGACACCGCCACGTCCAGCGCCGCCGCGCCCGGCGCCGACGACACCGCCCTCGGCGAGCCCGCCACCCCGCCGCGGGGACCGGTCACCTCGGCGTCCTACTCGATCACCGTCCGGCTCACCGCCGACGGCGACCCGGCGTCCATCGGCCGCATCGCCACCGCGGTCGGCTCGGCCGGGGGCGCGGTGACCGCGATCGACGTCGTCGACTCCCGCTCCGACGGGCTGACCGTCGACGTCACCTGCTCGGCCGCCGACGCCGCGCACTCCGCGGAGATGGTCGACGCGCTGCGCGCCGTCCAAGGGGTGAGCGTCCGCAAGGTCAGCGACCGCACGTTCCTGCTGCACCTCGGCGGCAAGCTCGAGGTGGCCCCGAAGGTGCCGCTCAAGACCCGCGACGACCTGTCGATGGCCTACACCCCCGGCGTCGCCCGGGTCTGCCTGGCGCTGGCCGACAACCCCGAGGACGTCCGCCGGCTGACCATCAAGGGCAACACCGTCGCCGTGGTCACCGACGGCTCGGCGGTGCTGGGCCTCGGCGACATCGGCCCCGGCGCGGCCATGCCGGTGATGGAGGGCAAGGCCGTGCTGTTCAAGCGGTTCGCCGACATCGACGCCTGGCCGATCTGCCTGGCCACCCAGGACGTCGACGAGATCGTGCGCACCGTCGAGCTGCTCGCCCCCGGCTTCGGCGGCATCAACCTCGAGGACATCGCCGCCCCCCGCTGCTTCGAGATCGAGCGCCGGCTGCGCGAGCGGCTGGACATCCCGGTCTTCCACGACGACCAGCACGGGACGGCGATCGTCGCGCTGGCCGCGCTGCGCAACGCGCTGCGGGTCGTGGGCAAGCGGCTGGAGGACGTGCGGATCGTCGTCGCCGGCGGCGGCGCGGCCGGGACGGCGATCGTGCACCTGATGCTGGAGGCCGGCGCCCGGCACGTGCTGGTGTGGGACCGGGAGGGCATCCTCTCGCCCGACGACGAGCGGCTCACCCCGGCGAAGCTGGACCTGGCGGGGCGCACCAACCCCGGGTGTGTGCGTGGGGAGCTGCCCGACGCCCTCGACGGCGCCGACGTCTTCATCGGCGTCAGCGCGGGCAACGTGCTGGCGGTCGAGGACCTCACCCGGATGGCGGAGCAGGCCGTCGTCTTCCCGATGGCCAACCCGACGCCCGAGGTCGACCCGGTGCGGGCCCGGCAGCACGCCGCCGTCGTCGCCTCCGGCCGCTCGGACCTGCCCAACCAGATCAACAACGTGCTGGCCTTCCCCGGCGTCTTCCGCGGCCTGCTCGACGCGCGGGCGCGGGAGATCAGCGACGGCATGCTGCTGGCGGCGGCCGAGGCGATCGCGGCCGTCGTGAAGGACGACCAGCTCAACGCCAACTACATCATCCCGAGCGTGTTCGACCCCGCCGTCACGCAGGCGGTCGCGGCCGCGGTCGCCGACCAGGCCCGGGCCGAGCCCGGCGCGACCGCGACGGTCAGCGACGACGACGGCGTCACCTCCTGACCGGGGCGGCCGGCCGGGGTGTGCGGTGCCTCTCCCGAGGCGCCGACCGTGGTCGGGTGGTGTGGTTGCCGGGTCGCCGTGCCGCCGGTCGGCGCCGGGTGCTGGAGGTGCGATGACCGTGGACGCCGGGAGGGTCGGCCCGCTCGGGCCGGCCGACGTCGATGCGGCGGTGGCCGTCCTGGCGGCCAGCCACGCCGACTACCCCGCCTTCCGCCACGTCTGGCCGCGGCCGCAGGTCCGCGCCCGCGCGCTGCGGCCGTTCCTCCGAGCGAGCGTCGCCGATGCCGCCGCCCTGTCCGCCAGCACCGTGGGCCGCGACCGGGACGGCGTCCTCGCCGTGGCGCTCTGGCTGCCGCCCGGCGCCTTCCCCTGGTCGACGGCGCGCAAGCTGCGGGCGGCGCCGGCGTTGCTCCGCACTGCGCTGGCCGCGCCGCGCTCCGCTCCGGCGTTCGCCCGGATCGGCTCCTCCGCCGAGCGGACCCACCCCGGCGAGCCGAGCTGGTACCTCGAGACGCTGGGCGTGCACCCCCGCGCACAACGGCAGGGCTGGGGGCAGCGGGTGCTCCGACCGGGCCTCGAGCGGGCCGACCGCGAGGGGCGGGCGTGCTACGTCGAGACGTCCGACCCCGCCAACGAGCGCTTCTACCGGTCGCTCGGCTTCGAGGTGGTGGCTCCCCGCCTCGAGCACCTGCCCGGCGGCCCGCCCTACCTGGGCCTGCGCCGCCCGCCGGGCGGCTGAGGGCCGACCGCCGCGCCTGCGCGAGCCGTCGTCCGGAGGTCGGCTACCCCTGCTCGGGGTCGGCGTCCTCGTCGGCGGGCGCCGACTCCTCCGGCTCGAAGCTGTCGGCCTCCCCGAGCCCCATGCCCACGCCGGTACCGGACGGGTCCGGCGTTCGACCGCTGCCCTGCGACTCCGACGGGGCCGACGGGCGGGTCTCGTCCACGGGCGGCCGGCCCTGGGCGCTCTCGGTCATCTCCGGGTTCCTCTCTCCTCCGGGATCGCCGGTCCCCGTCGGGGCGGCGCGGTCGCCGAGGGCCGGGCGAGCTCGGGTCCCTCCGGCGGCGGTTCGCGGGGCGGCAGCGGGTCGGGCGTCGAAGCCCTGGTGCGCGTGGGCGTCGACCAGCCCGGGCAGCAGCGTGCCGTCACCGGGCCAGACGCGGTCGGCCGTGCACCGGGTCTGGTCCACCGGGCCTCCCCCCAGTCGCCTGGTCCGGACGCTAGGGACGGCGGCCGTGCCCGGCAAGGGGCCGCGGCGGCACGCCCACGGCATCCTGGGGTCGTGAGCGCTGACGTGCCCCTCGTCTTCGACGAGCTGACCGAGGAGGGGCTGCGCTCCGCGGGCAGTCTCAAGTGGACCCGCTACGGCGAGGCGATCGGCGCCTTCGTCGCCGAGATGGACTTCGGGACCGCACCCGCGGTCACCCGGGCGCTGCACGAGGCGGTGGACGCCGGCCGCTTGGGCTACCTGCCCACGCCGGCGGCGCTGGACATGGCCCGGGCCTGCGCGCGGTGGCAGGCAGACCGCCACGGCTGGCCGGTGCCGGCCGAGTGGATCACCCCGCTGCCCGACGTCATCGCCGGGCTGCAGGCGGCGATCGAGCACTTCACCCCGCCGGGCAGCCCGGTCGTGCTGCCCACGCCGGCCTACATGCCCTTCCTCCTCGTCCCCGGGTTGATGGGCCGCGAGCTGGTCGAGGTGCCCATGGTGGACGACGGCGGCCGGCTCACCTACGACCTCGACGCCCTGGACCGCGCCTTTGCCGCCGCCGGTGGGCGGCTGCTGGTGCACGTCAACCCGCACAACCCGACCGGGCGGGTGTTCACCGCCGACGAGCAGCTGGCCCTGGCCGAGGTGGTCGACCGGCACGGGATCCGGGTGTTCTCCGACGAGATCCACGCCCCGCTGGTGTACCCGGGCGCGGTGCACCGCCCCTACGCCGCGCTCTCCCCGGCGACCGCGGCGCACACGGTGACCGCGACCTCGGCGTCCAAGGCGTGGAACCTGCCCGGGCTCAAGGCCGCCCAGTTCCTGGTCAGCAACGAGGCCGACGCCGCGTCCTGGGCGGAGAAGGGGGCGTTCGCCGCCCACGGCGCGGCGACCCTCGGGGTGCTGGCCGCCACCGCCGCCTACACGGAGGGCGCCGCCTGGCTGGACGACGTCCTCGCCTACCTGGACGGCAACCGCCGGCTGCTCGGGGAGCTGCTCGCCGAGCGGCTGCCGCAGGTCCGCTACACCCCGCCGGAGGGCACCTACCTGGCCTGGCTCGACTGCCGGGAGCTCGGGGTGGAGGGCTCGGTCGGCGACCTCCTGCTCGAGCGGGCCGGGGTCGCGCTGGTCGACGGGCCGGCGTGCGGCGCGCCGGGGGCGGGCCACGTGCGGCTGAACTTCGCCACCCCGCGGCCGGTGCTGCGCACCATCGTCGAGCGGATGGCCGCCGCCGTCCGCAGCTGACCGGCCCCCGCCGTCACCGGCCCCGTCCAGAGGCTCAGGCCCCCTCCCGGGTCCCACTGGCCACGTCCCGGGCACCGCCCTGAGCTTGCGAAGGGTGGGGAGGACGGGGTCCTCGTTCAGCCCACCCGCTCGCCCACCGGCCGGGCGGCGGTGGACAGCCGGCGGGCGGTGTCGACGAGCGGGACGTGGCTGAAGGCCTGCGGGAAGTTGCCGACCAGGCGCCGGGCCCTGGGGTCGTACTCCTCGGACAGCAGGCCCAGGTCGTTGCGCAGCCCGAGCAGCCGTTCGAACACCGCGCGGGCCTCGTCGTGGCGGCCGAGCAGGGAGTAGTTGTCGGCGAGCCAGAACGTGCAGGCGAGGAAGGCGCCCTCGCCCGGCGGCAGCCCGTCGGCGGTGTTGCCCGGCTGCTGGGTGTAGCGCTGCACGAAGCCGTCCCGGAGCAGCTCGCGTTCGATGGCGGCGACGGTGCCGCGGACGCGGTCGTCGGTGGCGGGGAGGAAGCCGACCAGGGGCACCATGAGCAGCGCGGCGTCGAGCTCGGCGGAGCCGTAGTACTGCGTGAAGGTGCCGCGCTCGGCGTCGAAGCCCTCGTGGAGGATCTGCTGGCGGATCTCCTCGCGCAGGCCGCGCCACCGGTCGACCGGGCCGGGCAGGCCGAAGTCCTCGACCGCCTTGACGCCGCGGTCGACGGCGACCCAGGCCATGAGCTTGGAGTGGGTGAAGTGCTTCGGCCCGCCCCGGACCTCCCAGATGCCCTCGTCGGGTTCGGTCCAGTGCTCCTCCACGAACCGGAGCAGCTCCAGCTGCAGCGTCCAGGACGGGTCCTCCCGCTGCAGCCCCGACCTGCGGGCCAGGTGCAGGGCGTCCATGACCTCGCCGTAGACGTCGAGCTGGAACTGCTTGGCCGCCGCGTTGCCGATCCGCACCGGGTTCCCGTCGTAGCCGGGCAGCCAGTCGGCGACGTACTCCTCCAACCGCCGCTCCCCGGCCACCCCGTACATGATCTGCATCTCGGCCGGGTCGCCGGCGACCGCCCGCAGCAGCCACCTGCGCCACTGCGCGGCCTCGGTCGAGAAGCCGCAGTACAGCATCGACTGCAGGGTGATGGTGGCGTCGCGCAGCCAGCAGAACCGGTAGTCCCAGTTGCGCACGCCGCCGAGCTGCTCGGGCAGGGACGTCGTCGCGGCGGCGACGATGCCGCCGGTGGGGGCGTAGGTGAGCGCCTTGAGGGTGATCAGCGAGCGGTGGACCGCCTCCTTCCACTCGCCGTCGTAGGTGCACTGCGCCATCCACTCGTGCCAGTACGTCTCCGTGCTGTGCAGCGCGACCATCGGGTCGACCGGCAGGGGCGTGGGCAGGTGCGAGGCCTGCCAGGTGAGCACGAACGGCGCCGCGAACCCCTCACCGACGCTGAAGTCGGCGACGGTGGCCAGGTCCTGTCCCCGCACCTCGACCGGTGTGCGCAGCCACACCGCGTCCGGCCCGGCGACGGCGACCAGCGCGCCGCCCTCCCGGTAGACCCAGGGCACCACGTGCCCGTAGTCGAAGCGCAGCCGCAGGTCCATGCGCATCGGCACCCGTCCGCGCACGCCCTCCACGATGCGCACCAGGTCCGGGGCCTCGCCCCGGATCGGCATGAAGTCGGTCACCCGGACCGTGCCCTCGTCGGTGTCGAACTCGGTCTCGAGCACCAGCGTGTCCTCGCGGTAGCGGCGACGGGTGGCCCGCACCGGCACGGCCGGAGCCAGCAGCCAGCGGCCGTGCTCCTCGGTGCCCAGCAGCGCGGCGAAGATCGCGCCCGAGTCGAAGCGGGGGAAGCACAGCCAGTCCACCGATCCGTCCCGGCCGATCAGGGCGGCGGACTGGGTGTCCCCGACGACGGCGTAGTGCTCCAGGGCCAGCGGCACGACCCGACCTCCCCTGCCTAGGCCTGCATCTCGAGCACGACCTTGACGTCCTCGGCGTGCCGCTGCAGGGCGTCGGCGTACCCGTCGAGGGGCACCCGTCGGGTGATCAGCCGCTCCAGCCACCCCGTGTCGGCGTCCGCGAGGGCCTGCGCGGCCTGCTCGTAGTGCGCCCGGTTGGCGTTCACCGAACCGAAGATCGCGTCGTTCTCCAGGACGATCTCCCGGCCCAGCGCCCCGGCGTCGACCGTGACGTTGCGGCCCCTCGGCGAGACGCCGGTCAGGCAGACGACCCCGTCGTGCCCGGACTGGTAGAGCACGTCCATGACCACCGACGGGACGCCGGAGCACTCGACGATGACGTCCGGCGCCAGACCGATCTCGCCGATGGGCTGCGTGTGGTACTCGGCACCCAGCGCCCGGGTGAGCTCTGGCTTGACCCCGTGCTCGACGACGTCGAGGACGTGGACCTCCAGGCCGCGCTGCACACCCAGGAGCGCGGCGAGCAGACCGATCGGCCCGGCGCCGGTCACCGCCACCGTCCGCGGCTCCCAGTGCACCCGGTGACCGATCCGCTCGATGTGGTCCCAGGCCTTGGCCACCACCGTGGTGGGTTCCAGCAGCACCCCGACCTGCGACAGCGCCGGGTCCAGCGCCACGGCGAAGTCCGGGGAGATGCGGTAGCGCTCCGAGGCGTAGCCGTGCAGTCCCTTGATGCCGCGTTCGGTGTACCGGCCGTTGCGGCACATGTCCCACTCGCCGACCGCGCAGTTGGCGCACGGCACCGGGTCGGGCCGCCGGACGATGCCCACCACGAGGTCACCCGCGGCGAAGCCGGAGTCCGCCGGCGCCTCGGCCACCCGGCCCAGCGACTCGTGCCCGATGACCAGGTGGTCCTCGCCCGGGGGTGCCTCGCCGTAGTCCCCGGCGGCGATCTCCAGATCGGTCCCGCAGATCCCGATGGCCAGGGTCTCCACCAGCAGCGGCCCGTCGGCCACCGGTGGCTCCGGCACGTCCTGCACACCAGCCGAGCCGGCCTGACCCGGCCGGACCGTCAACGCCCGCATGCCGTGCCCCTACCCCGCGCCCGGGCCGCGGATGCGCCCGATCCACCCACGGCGACGGCGGATCCGCGCGATCATGACCGCGTGCCCGAGCTGCCCGAGGTCCAGGCGCTGGTCGCCTTCCTCCAGGAGAACGCCGTCGGGCGGGTCGTGACCCGCGTCGACCTGGCCGCCGTCCAGGCGGTCAAGACCTTCGACCCGCCGCTGTCGGCGCTGGGTGGGCTGGAGCTCACCGGCGTCACCCGGCACGGCAAGTTCCTCGACCTCGACGTCTCCGGGTTGCACCTCGTCGTCCACCTGGCCCGGGCCGGCTGGCTGCACTGGCGCACCGGGCTGCCCTCCGCCCCGCCCAAGCCGGGCAGGGGGCCGCTCGCGCTGCGGGCGCACCTGGCGCCACTGGACGACGACCCGCCCGCTCCGGGCTTCGACCTCACCGAGGCCGGCACCCGCAAGAGCCTGGCGGTGTACCTGGTGCGCTCACCGGCGGAGGTGCCCGGCATCGCGCGGCTGGGCCCCGACGCGCTCGCGGTCGACCGGGACACCTTCACCCGGCTGCTGGCCGGGCGGTCCGGCCAGCTCAAGGGGGCGCTGACCGACCAGACGCTGCTCGCCGGCATCGGCAACGCCTACTCCGACGAGATCCTGCACGCCGCGCGGCTGTCGCCGTTCAAGATGGCCGACAAGCTGACCGACGACGAGGTGGTGCGCCTGTACGACGCGGTGCGGGGCACGCTCACCGACGCCCTCGAGCGCCAGGTCGGGCAGAAGGCGGCGACGCTCAAGGGCGAGAAGCGCTCGGGGCTGCAGGTGCACGCCCGCACCGGCCTGCCCTGCCCCGTGTGCGGGGACACCGTCCGCGAGGTCAGCTTCGCCGACACCTCGCTGCAGTACTGCCCCACCTGCCAGACCGGCGGCAGGCCGCTGGCCGACCGCCGGCTGTCCAAGCTGCTGCGCTGACCGTCCCGCGGTCACCTCGGGAGCGCGGGACCCGACCGGCCGGTGAACGCGAGGAAGCGCTGCTGCACGGGCGCGTCCTCGGGAGCGGGCAGCGCCGGGCCGAGCCCACCGGGACGGCGCAGCAGGGGCTCGTTGGCCTCGCCCCACGCGAGCACCGCGGCGGTGAGGTCCTGCGGGAGGACGACGTCCTGGCCGGTGGCGGTGGCGAGGTCCCAGGTGTGCGCGAGCGTGTCGAACGGGAAACCGGCCAGGAAGGTGGCGAACCGGACCGGCCCGAACGCCCGGGTGGGGATGGTGCGCTCCAGCGTCTGCGGAGTGAGCAGGGGCCGGGTCCGGCTCCGCGCGGCCGTCCAGGTGTCGACGGGGTCCTCCCCGGCCAGCTCCCGCGCGGGGGGATCGGCCGGGGTCGGCGGCGGGTCGCCCTGCGCCCAGGCGGCGAGCAGGCGCTGCCCCCACACGAGGTGACCGAGCACGTCGGCCGCCGTCCAGCCCGGGCACGGCGACGGGTCGGTCCACCGGCCCGGGGCGACTGCGGCGACCACCGCGTCGATCGTGGCGCCGGCTTCGTCGAAGGCGGCCAGCGCCGCGTCGGGGGTCACCGCCCGCAGGTCGGCCGGTCCGCCGGGCGGGCGCGCTGCGGCGGACGGAGAGACGTCGGTCATGGCCGCTCCCGCGGGTGCCGGGCCAGGGGGGTCCGGGATCGTGCCGAGCGGAACGGCACCCGGGTCATCGGGCTGTCCATCACGTTCCGCTGACCGTGCTCGCGGTCGGCTCGGCGGACCGCTCCCGCAACCAGGTCGTCCACCGTGGCTCGTCGTGCTGCGCGATCGTGGATGCCTCGGGGCCGTGGACGTAGAGCCACACCGAGACGCTGATCTGATCACCGGTGCCCTCCGCGGCGAGGAACGCCGTGCCCGGGGCGGGCTCGTCGAGCAGCAGGTGGAGCCGGCTCCCGGGAACGACGTCGCTGACGGTCCCACCGAGCGGCGGGCTGCCCGGCCCGCCGTGGACCCGCTCGCCGGGCTGCGGGGACTCCGGCAGGGCCAGGGCACGGAGGAGCCCGGTCCAGGCGTCCTGCCGCGGGCCGGCCCACGTCGCCGTGGGCAGCAGCGGCGTGCCCGTCTGACCGGGGAAGTGCTGCTGGTGCAACTGGAGGTTGCGCAGGAACAACCGCCAGCCCTCGGTCATGGCGTCGTACTGGTCGTCCCACGGACCGCCGTCGCCGAAGCCGGAGTTGACCAAGCGGACGACGCACGAGCCGCCGTCCCGCGCCTCGACCAACCACTCGAACGCCAACCCCGGCACGCCCTCGCCGTCGTCGAAGACGACACGGTGCGGCGGATCCCACTCGGCCACCCGGCCCTCGACCCGCATCTCGTCCCCGGGCCCGAACCTCGACACGCAGACGCCGCCAGCCCGCGGTTCGACGGTGGTCGGCACGTACCAGGAGGTGATGCCGGGGCCGGACGCGATCGCCTCCCACACCTGCTCGGGGGTGCCGGTGACCACGACCGACAGGTCGATCGTGCGCCGCTGCTCGCTCATCCGCCCTCCTCGTGGGTCTCGCCGGACCGCGCCGGCCTCGGGTGCGCCGCCACGACCAGCCGGTACCAGCGACCCGCCGGCGCCGCCTCGTCGTGGTAGCGGCCGGCCAGCGCCGTCACGGCTTCGGCGAGGCCGGCCGTGAAGGCCGCGCGGTCGGCGGGGGTCGCGAACCTGATCTCGGTGTCGATGGCCAGCGTCGGCAGCGTGCGGCCGGTCGCCGCCGCTCGCCGGCTCTGCGCCGCGACCTCGCGGACGAGTCGGGCCGCGAGCGCCACGAGGTAGCCGGCCGACAACCGGTCGGTACGCCGCGGATCGGCGGCGACGGCGCCGACCGCGCCGGGTGAGACCACGTACGCCGCGGCGCTCGCGCGGAGCACTCGCTCGGTCAGCCCGCGCCGCGGCCGCTCCTCCACCAGCTCGACCAGGCCGTGCGCCTCCAGCGCCCGCAGGTGGTAGTTGACCCGCTGCCGCGGCAACTCCAGCGCCGCCGCCACCGTCGAGGCCGACCCCGGCTCGCTGAGCGCCGCCAGCACCTGCGCGCGGGTCTGGTCCAGCAGGGCGATCGCCGCCTGCGGATCCTCGACGACCTCGACCTCCCGCACCCGCCCAGTGTCGAATTGACAGGAATTGTTGTCAATAGCCGGTGCGGGTTCGCGGCAACCGCGCCCGCCACGGAGTCGGAGGCGTGGTCAGGAGGCCCGGCGCGTCGCGGACAGGGCCGAGGTCCAAGGCCGCGGTACTAGTCGTCCTGGCGGCGGGCGGTCAGCCAGGAGGCGGCTCGCGCGACCACGGAGCTGTTCACCCCGGCGTCGTCCTGCTCGCCCGGCACGTCGGCGAGCGAGCCGACCGCCGTCCACCAGTCGGTCAGCGGCGGGGGCGCCAGGACGTCGACCCGCTCACCCGGGCGCGGCACGGCCACCCGCACGTCCGACCGCTGGGCCGCGGCGCACAGCCGTAGCACCGGCTCGGCCCAGCGGTGGAAGGCCAGGTTGAACGTCGCCCAGTGCACGGGCACCAGCAGGCCGCCGCCGAGGTCGCCGTGGGCGCGCACGGCCTCCTCCGGATCCATGTGGATGTGCGCCCACGCGGGGTTGTAGGCGCCGATCGGCAGGAGGGTCAGGTCGAACGGACCCAGCAGCGCGCCGATGCCGGCGAAGGCCGGGGTGTAGCCGGTGTCGCCACCGAAGAAGACCCGGTGCTGCGGGCCGGCGACGACCCAGGAGGCCCACAGCGTGGTGTCGCGGGTGAGGAACCGCCCGGAGAAGTGCCGCGCCTCGGTGCAGGTGATCGTCAGCCCGGCGACGCTGGTCGCGCCGTCCCAGTCCAGTTCGACGATCCGCTCATCGGGTACGCCCCAGCCGCGCAGGTGCGCCCCGAGGCCCAGGGGCACGACGAACTGCGCGGTCTGCGTGCGCACCAGCCCGCGCACCGTGGGCAGGTCGAGGTGGTCGTAGTGGTCGTGCGACACGAGGACGGCGTCCACCGGGGGCAGCTGGTCCAGCGGCAGGGGCACCGGGTGCAGCCGGGTCGGGCCGATCAGCGGGGACGGCGAGACCCGCTCTCCCCACACCGGGTCGACGAGCACCCGGCGCCCGTCGACCTCGATCAGCGCGCTGGAGTGGCCGAACCAGGTGACCGCCAGCTCGCCCGCCTGCGCCGACAGCTCCGGCCGGGCCAGCGGTACCGGGGAGGCCGGGCGGCCGGAGTGGCGCTCCTCGTGCATCTGGCGGAGCAGCCCGCGCTGGGCACTGGCCGAGGGCAGCGCCGGTGTGGCCAGGCGGTTGTGGAACCGGCCCTCGGAGAACTGCGGGGAGCCGGCGGCGTACGGGCGCACCTGTCGCCGGCTGGCACCCAGCGCGGTGGGCAGCCCCCAGGCGGCGCGGACCACCCAGGTGGCGGGCCCGGCGAGGGTGGCGGCGAGGGCGAGCGCGGCGCGGCGGGACGCAGGGGAGGGCACGACCGCCAGCATCCCAGCCGTCGGGACCGGACGGCGCCGAACCCGGGAGGGGTCGACGTCCTGCGCCGGGTCGGGGAAGTCTGCCCACCCGCGCCGGACTGGCCGAAGCCAACTGTTGCTGTCCTGTAATGAGAGGGTACTCCCGTGACCGGCGACGACGTGCTGCTCGCGCTCACCCGCGCGGTCGTGGGTCTGTCGACCCGCGCGGCCGGGCAGGTGGGCGGCATCTCGGTCCACCAGTTGCCCGCGCTGACCGTGCTGTGCGAGCAGGAGGGGACCGAGCTCGCCGAGCTGGCCCGCGCCCTCGGGATCACCGTCTCGACGGCCAGCCGGCTGGTCGACCGGCTGGTCGCCGCCGGGCTGGCCGACCGGCAGCACTCGCCGCGGACCCGCCGGGAGGTCGTCCTGCAGCCCACGGCGGCCGGTCGGGCCGTGCTGGAGCGCTACGACGCGCTGCGGCTCACCGCGCTCCGGGCGGCGCTGGAGGCCCTCCCCGCCGCTCGCCGCGACACGGTGCTCGCTGCGCTGGACGAGTACGGGACGGCGCTGCGGACACCGCCGGCGCCGCGCCCGGCCGAGCCGGAGGGCGGCGACCCGGCGTGCTGGCTGCACCGGGTCTGCCCGGCGTGCGGCCGGCTGGCCGACGAGGACCCGCCCACCCGGTGCGCCGCCTGCGGGGAGCCACTGCCCGAGGAGTGAGCGCCCGGTCCGAGCGTGGCCCCTCGGGCGGCCTCCCTGCAGGGCCCGAGACGGGACCGGTGGTGCCCTGGAGGGGGCCTCTCAGCCACCGTCGAGGCGCGCGTCCCCGCTCCGGGGGCGCGTGCCTCGACGGGTGTCGGGGGTGCCGTCTGCGGATGATCAGCTCAGCTGATCGTCCGGCGTCCTGGCTCGGTGTCGACGGTGAGCCAGGACGCCGGACCGTGAGCTGAGCTGATCATCCGCGAACGGCCGGGCGGATCGGCCGCGAGCGAGCTGGTCGCCGGCGGTCAGGCGGCCCGGGCGGGGGCGGCCTCCGGCGTCAGGACGGCGTCGACGGGTGCGGGGGCTGCCACGACCGGGACGGCGCGGTGCATGCGGCGGTGGCGGACGGCCCAGCGGCTGACCAGGCCGGTGAGGACGACCAGCCCGGCGACGAGCTGCTCGCCGGGCGCGGTGACCGCGACGGCGAGCGCCGCGGCGTAGACCGCCGTGAGCAGCACGGCGGGGACGGACAGGTGCACGGTGGGCTCCTCGGGCAGAGGGCGTCCCGCCGGTCGGCGGCCGGGTCGGGTGCGGACCGGGCCGCCGGCGCGGCGACGGCGCAGGACGGGCTGGACCGGCTCAGGTGAGCAGGTCCTTGGCCTTCTGCAGGAACGACTGCCCCGGCTGCTGCGGGGTCCCGAACAGCCGCGGGTCGCCGGGCGGCAGGATCGGCGCGTCGGCGGTCGCCTCGATCGGCTGCGCCGTGAACTGGGCGCGACCGTCGACCGCCGGCCCCGAGGCCCACCGGCCGGCCGTCGCCTCGGGGCCGTCGGAGGCGTCGATGAAGGCGTAGCCGAAGTTGTCGGGCTCCTCCTCCAGCGGGAACGCCTCGGGCACCGGGATGCCCTCGAGGCCGTCGGCCTTGAGCTCCTCGGCCGCGGCGAGCCACTGCATCTGGTGCATGTGGTCGCGAGCGATGAGGAACTTGAACATCTCGTGCACGCCGGGGTCGTCGGTCATGTTGTAGAGGCGGCACACCTGCAGCCGGCCCATCATCTCGGCGGTGGCGTTGTACTGGAAGTCGGCCAGCAGGTTGCCGCTCGCGGTGACGTACCCGCCGCTCCACGGCACGCCCATGCTGTCCTTGTAGTAGGCGCCGCCGCCGTTGACGATCGCGTGCTGCGGGTTGGTCTGCCCGTACGCGGCGGCGGCCTCGTTGGTGCGGTCGGCGGAGTCCGGCTTGAGCGGCTGGTGGTCGAGCAGCCGGTCGATCATCGTCACGATCATCTCGACGTGGGCCAGCTCCTCGGTGCCGATGGCGAGGAGCATGTCCTTGTACTTGCCGGGCAGCCGGCAGTTCCAGCCCTGCAGCAGGTACTGGGTGGCGACCGTCATCTCGCCCCACTGGCCGCCGAGGATCTCCTGCATCCGGCGGGCGAACGTGGCGTCCGGGCCGTCGGGCTTGGCCTCGTACTGCAGGGCGTGGGTGTGGGTGAACACGGGTTCTCCTCGCGTCGTCGTGAGCACCGCCGGTGCGGTGACACGAGGGGGATGCCCGGTGCTGGTGGCCCGCCCGTGCCGAGCCCTGGCCCGCCCGTGCCAACCTGCGCGTCGCCCCCTGCAGGGCCTCCCCGAGGGCGGCCCCCTCCCGGGTACCACCCCGAGCTCGCGAGGGGTGGGGAGGAGGGGGTCCTTCTGCCGAGCCTGCGAGGGGTGAGGGGGACGGGGTCCTCCCACCTGCACGGGGGCCAGGGTCCTTCACCGGTCGGGCAGCTGCACGGTGAGGGTCAGCGCGTCGCCGTCGCGGTTCCACACGACCTGGCCGCCGAGCTCGCGGGTCTGCCGCTGCACCGACCACAGGCCCAGCCCGGTCAGGTCCGGCGGCGGGACCTCGGTGCGCAGGTGCCCGACCAGCCGCTCCGGACGGACGACGGCCTGGGTCAGGGCGAGGTCGACCCAGCCCGCCCGGCAGGTCGCGGCCAGCCGCACCGCGGCGCCCTCCCCGTGCCGGTGGGCGTTCTCCAGCAGGTTGGTGAGGATCCGCTGCACCCGGGCGTCGGCCACCGAGACCTCCTCCGCGCCCCCGCCGAGCTCGACGGTGAGCTGGGCGGCCGGCAGCCCGGAGGCGGCCACGGACGCGCGGACGACGTCCCCGAGCCGGCGGGTGCCGGGCGCGCGCGGCGCGGCCCCGCCGGTGGCGGCCGCCGTCCGCAGCATCGAGGACAGGTGGGCGGTCTGCGCGCGGGCCAGCGCCAGCACCTCGCCCGGGTCCGGCGCCGGCCCGCCCGGTGGGTCCCCCAACCGGCCCAGCGACCCCAGCAGCGCCTCCAGCGAGGCCAGCGGCGTGCACATGTCGTGGCACAGCGCCTGCACCAGCGCCTCGGGCGGGGTGGGGACGTCGGACCCCGCGGACCGCGGGCGGCCCCGCAGCAGGCGGCGCAGGCCGGGCAGCAACCCGGGCGACGGGATCGGGGGGTTGGCGACGAGGGTCATGGGCACCTCCGGAGTGCGTCCGGTCAGCAGCGCCGGCGCGGCCGACCGCCGGGGAGAGATGGAGTTGACCGACGCCGGTGCTGAGCGCCGTCCCTCGGTCGACGTGGTGCTGGTCGACGACCACCCGTTGTTCAGCCGGGGGCTGGCTCTGCTGCTGCCCCGCGTCAGTGACGGGCGGGTGAGGGTCGTGGGGACGACGGACGACGCCTCCGCGGCGGCCGCGCTGGTCCGCCGGCACCACGCCGACGTCGCCGTCGTCGACCTGCACATGCCGCCGCCGGGCGGGACGCGGGCGATCGCCGCCATCCGCCGCGCGGACCCGGTGGTGCGGGTCGTGGCGCTGTCGGGGCTGCCCGAGGCCGACGCCGCGTTCGAGGCGCTGCGGGCGGGCGCGGCGGCCTTCCTGCCCAAGACCGCCGACCCCGAGGCGCTGGTGCGCCCGCTGCTGGCCGTGCTCGACGGGTGGTCGGTGCTGCCGGAGGACCTGCTGCGCCAGTTGCTCGCGGACGCCGCGCCGACCGGGGAGCTGGGCGTCGCCGAGCGGCTGACCGCCGACGAGCGCCGGCTGTGGCGGCTGGTGGCCGAGGGCGCGAGCACCGTGGAGATCGCCACCGCGCTGCACGTGTCGGAGCGGACCGCCAAGCGGCTGGTCGCCGCCCTGCTGCGCACCCTCGGGGTGACCACCCGGGTGGAAGCCGCCGCGCTCGCCGGCCGCGTGAACCTGGGCCGGACCCCGCTCTCGCAGGGGTGAGCCGCGCTCCGACGCGGGCTCGCAGGTCATCGCCGTTCCGGTACCCGCGACGGTCGCCGGCCAGTCGCGGACCGGGTCGCCGCAGTGAGCCGCGTCACCCGCGGACGGCGGCGGTCCTCACGGGAGCGGTCCTCGTCGAGCTGCCCGCGGGCCGGCTGCCGGCCGGCGCCCCGGCCGGTCCGTCCAGGAACGCAGGCCGCGCGCCCACGTCCCCGACGACGCCGCCGCGGTGAACGCCGCGACGTCCGCGGCGGCCATGTCGACCGCGGCGTAGCCGCCGCTGCCGGCGCCCACGCAGGCCACCACCGTGGCCAGCCCGGCACGCCGCTGGAACGGGCTCTGCCGCACCTTCCAGCCCACGACCGCACGGCGCTGCAGCACCGCCTGCTCGCGCACCAACCACCCGCTGCGCACGCTGAACGACCGCGGGCCGGCCCGGTGCCCGAGCGCCCGGTAGCGGCCGGTGCCCGCGGGCACGCCCAGCACGGTCAGGACGACGCCGGGGACCGGCGCCCACCACCAGCCGAGCGCGGCCGCGACCGCGACGCCGAGTGCGGTGACCAGCACCCCGCTGGCCAGGGAACGGACCAGCCGTCGGCGCAGCGCCGCGGGCGGATGAGCGGTCAACGGGCCGGGGTCCTCGACCAGCCGGTCCAGCAGCGCAACGGCCGTCGTCCGCGGGCCGAGGGGCAGCAGCTGGCCCCGCCGGCTCGCCTGGCCGAGCCCGGTGACCAGGGCGTTGACCCGGGCGGCACCCACCCACCGCATGCCCAGGCCCTCGCTGAGCGTGCCGCCGCGGATGCGGTCGACCTCGAGCTCGGTGTGCCGCCGGGTGAGCAGCCCGCGGACGGCGACCAGCGACCCGCCGCGGCGCAGCAGCCGGAACCGCCAGTTCACGACCGCGGCGCCGACCACCGCGGCGAGGGCCAGCAGCGGCACCGCGGCGACCAGGGCGGCGACCAGCACCCGGGGGTCGGAGACGTCCGGTCCCGGGACGGCGGGGATGACGGCGTCGGGCAGCTCGTCGAGGAACCGGAACAGCGTCCCGACGGCGGCCAGCGGGACGACCAGGTAGCTGCCGACCAGCGGCGCGTAGAGCAGCCAGCGGGGGTCGGAGCGGGTGAGTTCCTCCTCCTCCGGGGGCTCGGGCTGCCCGTCGTCCCCCGGCGGCGGCGCGGTCGCCGGCCGGTGGGCCAGCAGCCGCGCACGCAGCCGGTCGCCCTCGGCCCGCGGGACGCCGTCGACGAGCAACTCCTCCTCGTCCGCGCCGACCGAGCCCGCGGCGGCGTCGATGCGCACCCGCACCAGGCCGAGCAGCCGGTGCAGCGGCGGGGTCTCGACCTCCACGCCGCGGATGCGGTCGTTCGGCACGGTGCGCACCGACCGGGCCAGCAGCCCGCGGGTGACCACCACCGCGGTCGGCCCGTCGGCGTAGCCGAACCGCCACCAGGACAGCGCGGCCGCGGCCAGGGACAGCGCGGTGACCGCCGCCGCGAGGAGCACGATCGTGCCGACGCCGTCGTCCAGGCCGACGACCGCCGCGACCGGGATGAGCAGCGGCACCAGCTGGCGGGCCTGCCGGAACGTGGCGGTGTGCACCAGGACCACGCGCGGCGACGTCCGCCGCACCTCCCCCGGGGGCCTTTGTGGCCACGATGGCCGCCCCGGTCCGCTCACGTCACCTCGTCGCGGACCAGCTCGGCCCGGTGGGCGAGGTCGTCGGCGACCCGCTGCGCGACGTCGGCCTCCAGGTGCGGCACCCGCACCGTCCCCTGGGAGGACGCGGTGAGCACGGCGACCGAGGCGAGGCCGAACAGCTGCTGGAACACCCCGCGCGTCACGTCGACGGTCTGGATGCGGGAGATCGGCACCAGCGTCCAGGTGCGGGTGAGCCAGCCGGTGAGGGTGTACACCGCCTCCTCGGTGACCTCCCAGCGGTGCACCCGGTAGCGGACCCACGGTCGCACCCCGATCGCGACGACCGCGTACCCCAGCACCAGGGCCGGCAGCACCCAGCGCAGCACCGGCACGGGGCCGTCGTCCGGCACGAGGAGCAGGAACACGGCCACCAGGACGCCGGAGGACAGCGTGCCCAGCACCCCCTCGGTGACCCACAGCCCGATCGCCGAGCGGGACAGCGACCAGGCCGGGTCGCGGACGGGCGCGGCGGTCTCGGCGGTCATCGCCGTCCATCCTGTCAGCGCACGGCCCGTCGGCTCGGCGGGGCGGTGTCCGCGGCCCGGGCTGCGCGCCGACGCCGGCTCCGACAGCCCCGGAGCGACCGGCGACGTCCGGTGCCGTGCTGGCACGATCGTCCGGTGCCGCGCTGGCACGATGGGGTGCGTGATGCCGCAGCAGGTCCCGACCGTGCCCGCCAGCGAGGTCCCCGAGGATGCCGTCGTCCTCGACGTCCGGGAGGACGACGAGTGGGTGGCCGGCCACATCGAGGACGCGACCCACATCGCGATGGGGGACGTACCCGCCCGTCTCGACGACCTGCCCGAGGGCGATCCGCTCTACGTCACCTGCCGCGGTGGCGGCCGCTCGGCGCGGGTGGCCGCGTGGCTGAACGCCAACGGCTACGACGCGGTGAACGTCGGCGGGGGCATGGGGGAGTGGGAGGCCGCCGGCCGCCCCATGGTCAGCGAGACCGGCCAGCCCCCCTTCGTCCGCTGAGGAAGGGCCCTCCTGCAGGGCCTCTCCCCGGCCGCGATCACCGGCGAGTGGCTGCCCGACACGCCCGGTGGGGGCAGCCACTCGCCGATGATCGGCGCAGCAGGGGGGCTCAGCTCGCGGGGTACTCCGCGAAGCGGGCGCGCAGGTCCTTCTTGGAGAACTTGCCGACGCTGGTCTTGGGCACCTCGTCGATGAACTCCACCGCGTCGGGCAGCCACCACTTGGCCACCAGCGGCCGCAGGTGCTCGAGCACCTCGTCGGCGGTCATCGACTCGCCCTCCTTGAGGACGACGCAGGCCAGCGGGCGCTCGTCCCACTTCGGGTGCGGGATGCCGACGACCGCGGCCTCCTTCACCTTCGGGTGGCTCATGATCACGTTCTCCAGGTCCACCGAGCTGATCCACTCGCCGCCGGACTTGATGAGGTCCTTGGTGCGGTCGGCGATCCGGATCGAGCCGAAGGGGTCCAGCGCGGCGACGTCACCGGTGCGCATCCAGCCGTCCGGGGTGGCCAGCACCACTCCGGCGTCGGGGTTGTAGTAGTCCTGCGCGCACCACGGCCCGCGCACCTGCAGCTCGCCGGTGGCCTGGTCGTCCCACGGCTGCGGCTCACCGGTCTCGGCGTCGACGATGCGCGCCTCCACGCCGAGGAACGGGATGCCGGCCCGCGCCCGCTGGGTGGCCTTGGTCTCCTCGTCGGCGTCCAGGTAGCGGCGGGGCAGGACGCCGGAAGAGGCCACCGGGTGGGTCTCGGTCATGCCCCAGGCCTGCAGGATCGCCAGGCCCACCTGCTCCCGGTAGGCCTCCGACAGGGCCTTGGGCACCGCCGAGCCGCCGCAGCCGATCTCGCGCAGCCGGTGCGGCCGGCCGGCCAGGTGCGGCAGCACGCCCTGCCAGATGGTCGGCACGCCGGCGGTGAAGGTCACGCCCTCGTCCACGATCAGGTCGGCCAGCGCCTGCGGCTGCATCATCGGGCCGGGCATGACCAGGGAGGCGCCGGCGGCCGGGGCGGCCTGGGCGATGCCCCACGCGTTGGCGTGGAACATCGGCACGACCGGCATCGCGACGTCCTGGATGCTCAGACCGAAGGCGTTGGGCGCCATCACGCCCATGGTGTGCAGGAACGTCGAGCGGTGGGAGTAGACGACGCCCTTGGGGTTGCCGGTGGTGCCGGACGTGTAGCACATCGAGGCCGCCCGCCACTCGTCGGTGACGGAGAAGTCGACCGGCGAGGCCTCGGCCAGCAGCGTCTCGTAGTCGAGCACGCGCGGGTCGTCGGGGATCTCGGCGTCCCCGCCGTCGTCCATGACCACGACGTGCCGGACAGTCTTCATGGTGTCCACCAGCGGCCACAGCAGCGGCAGCGCCGAGCGGTCGGCGAAGACGACCTCGTCCTCGGCGTGGTTGGCGATGTAGGTCAGCTGTTCGGGGAACAGCCGGATGTTGAGCGTGTGCAGCACGCGCCCGGTGGACGGCGCGGCGAAGTACAGCTCCAGGTGGCGCTGACTGTTCCAGCCGAAGGTGCCCACCCGGCCGTCGGCGCTGATCTCCAGGGTGTCGAGCACCCCGCCCAGGCACCGGGTGCGCTCGGCCCACTCCGCGTACGTCGTCCGGGTGACCCCGCCCGGCCCGGCGGTGGCGATGGTGCCGTCGCCGTAGTGCTGCTCGACGTGCCGGAAGATCGCATCGATGGTCAGGGGGTAGTCCTGCATGAGCCCGCGCATGGCCGCATCGTGCCAGTGGCCCCGCTCACGTTCCACCGGCGCAGACACGCTGGCGCTCACCGGCTCGGGAGCGACCGGGCGACCGCGAACAGCGCCACCGCGACCAACGCCAGGACGACACCCAGGCCCACCGCCAGAGCGGCGACCCCGAAGGCCACCACGGAGGTGAACAGAGAGGCGCGCAGGGAGGAGGCGGTCATGACCTGCTCACGCCGCGGGTCCTCCCGGTCCAGTTCGGCGCAGGTGAGGCCGCCGCTGGCCGCCATCGCGTGCACCGGATCGGGAGCGTCGACCCCGGGTCGAGGTCGCGGCGGGAGGTCACGGCGCGAGGACGACGGGCAGCTCGGCCAGGCCGCGGATCACGAACTCCGGACGGCGGACCGGCTCGCCGCCGAGCTCCAGCCGCGACGTGCGGTCCAGCAGCGCCCCGAACGAGGCCTGCAGCTCCACCCGGGCCAGTGGCGCACCGAGGCAGAAGTGGATGCCGGCGCCGAAGGAGAGGTGCGGGTTGTCGGTGCGGCCGACGTCGAGGGTGTCGGGGTCGGCGAAGACGGCCGGGTCGCGGTTGGCCGCGCCCAGCAGCGCGGCGATCTTCTGCCCGGCCGGCACGGTCACCCCGCCGACCTCGACGTCCGCGGTGGCGGTGCGCTCGAACAGCTGCAGCGGTGAGTCGAAGCGCATCAGCTCCTCGATCGCCGTGGGCAGCAGGCCGGGGTCCTCCCGCAGCCGCCGCAGCTGGTCGGGGTGGCGCAGGAGGGCGAGCAGCCCGTTGCCCGTGACGTTGACCGTGGCCTCGTGGCCGGCGTCGAGCAGCAGGATGCAGGTGGTGACCAGCTCGTCCTCGGTGAGCCGGTCGCCGTCGGTGTCCCGCGTCTGCACCAGGGAGCTGACCAGGTCGTTCGCCGGATGCGCGCGGCGGTCGGCCACCAGCCCGCGCAGGTACGCGACGAACTCGGCGGCGGCCCGCTCGGCGGCGTCCTCGACGGCCGTCGTCCGCCCGTACTCGTACATCTTCACGATCGCGTTCGACCACGGCCGCAGCAGCGGCCGGTCGGCGAGGGGGATGCCCAGCAGTTCGGCGATGACGTCGACCGGCAGTTGCTCGGCCATGCCGGAGAGCACGTCGACCGGCTCCCGGCCGCCCGAGCGCTCGACCAGCCCGTCGGCCAGCCGGCCGGCCAGCTCCGCCACCCACGGCCGCAGCCGCTCGACGTGCCCGCGGGCGAAGGCGGCGCTGACCAGCCGGCGCAGCCGGGTGTGGTCGGGGGGCTCCATCTCCAGCAGCGCGTTGCGGTGGATCAGGTTGAAGCTGCCGAACCGCTCCGCCGGCTCCCTGTCGCGCCAGATCCGCCCCAGCCGCCGGTCGCGCAGGACGGCGTTGCACTCGCCGTGGGTGAACGCCAGCCACAGCCCCAGCCCCTCGTGCCACTGCACCGGCGCCTGCGCCCGGGCCCGCGCGAAGGCGGGGTAGGGGTCGGCGACGACGGCGGGGTCGGTGAGGTCGAGCGGGACGGCGGTGGTGGTCACCCCCGGAGCCTAGGGAAAGGACCTCCCTGCCCCCACGGCTCGTTGAAGGACCCCGTCCTCCCCACCCCTCGCGAGCTCGGGACGGGACCCGGGACGGGGCCGGAGTCTCTGGACGGGGGCCGCCGCAGCCGCCCACCTACGCTCGTCGCCATGGCCCGCCCCGCGACCCGCAAGCGTCCCGCCGCCCCTGCCGCCGACGGTGGCGTCAACCCCAAGGCGCCCTGCCCGTGCGGCTCGGGCCGCCGCTACCGGCACTGCCACGGCTCGGGCTACGCGCCGCCGGTCTCCCGGCCGTTCGAGGGGCTGCCGGGCGAGCCGCACTGGGTGGCGCTGCGCGAGCTGGTCCCGGCCGCCACCGCGCCGCTGCGCACGGCCGACGGCCGCGACGTCACCCTGGCCAGCGTGCTGCCCGGCGGCGCGCCGGCGCTGGTGCGGGCCACCGGGGAGATCCTGCTCGGCGTCCAGCTGCCGGCCTCCTCCGACGACGTCAGCCGCGACCTGGGGACGGCGCTGGCCGCGGCCCTGCAGGCGCCTGCCGGCGCGCCGGTCGACCCGGGCCCGGTCGGCGGCGTCGGCTCGGCCGGGCCGCGGCTGCAGGAGCTGGTCGACCCGGACGCCCCGCTCGAGGTCACCGTCCACCCCGACTTCGGCTTCTGGCTCGAGGGCACCGACCCCTCACCGGCCGCGCGCGCCGGGCTGGAGCAGGCCAACCAGGCGGTGTTGCCGACCGAGTTGCTGCCGGGGCTCGGCGCCGCCTACTGGGTGCGGCCCAGCGGCGAGCGGGCGCACCTGCGCTGGGTGCGGTCGGAGGCGGAGGAGCCGCTGCTCGACGCGCTGGCCCGGCTGCGGGCGGCCGAGGCGATCACCCTCGGTGCGGGCACCCGCTACGCCGGGGCCTTCCGCGCGCACGGCCTCGTCGTCCCGGTGTGGGACCTGCCCGCCGACGCCCCGGCCGCCGACTGGACCGGCCCGGCCACCGAGTTCCAGGCCCGGCTGGAGCAGGCGCTGGCCGTGACCGACCCGCTGACCGCCGACGAGCGCCGGGCCCGCGCCGGCCTGCTCTCCCGCCAGGTGACCATCCGCTGACCCCCGCGGCCCACCCGGGCATGGGAAGCGATACGTGCGTTTCAAGCCCGAAAACGCGTGCATCGCTTCCCATGCCCGGGTGGCAGCCGGGTGATGACGGCGGCGTCGCCCGGGGTGACGGGTCCGCGGATCGCGTGACGGGGAGCGGACGCGTCGTCACCCGATGGCGCGAGCGTTACGAGACCGTGACGCGAGCTCGTCCGCCAGGGGTTGACGCACCGTGGTTGTTAGCGCTCACACTTGTTCGCTCGCCATCGGCGGACCTGCGCCGGGTCGAGCGCGCAGCAGTCTCGAGGAGGAGATCACGTGAGCAAGAGGCTCGGCTTCGCCGCCCTCAGCGCCAGCCTGGCGCTGACCCTGGCGGCGTGCGGCGGCGAGGGTGCCGGCGGGAGCGGGGGCGCCGGCAGCAGCGCTGCCGCGGAGGACCTGACCATCGGCGTCTCGATGCCGACCCAGACCTCCGAGCGCTGGATCAACGACGGCAACAGCGTCAAGCAGCAGCTGGAGGACAAGGGCTACACGGTCGACCTGCAGTACGCCAACGACGACATCCCGACCCAGTCGCAGCAGATCGACCAGATGATCACCGAGGGTGCCGACATCCTGGTGATCGCCGCCATCGACGGCACCGCCCTCTCGGGCCAGCTGGAGACCGCGGCGTCCAACGACATCCCGGTCATCTCCTACGACCGGCTCATCCGCGACAGCGCGAACGTCGACTTCTACGTCAGCTTCGACAACTTCGCCGTCGGCCAGGCCCAGGCCAACGCCCTGCTCACCGGGCTGGGCATCAAGAACGAGGACGGCTCGGCGGGCAGCGCCACCGGTCCGTTCAACATCGAGCTGTTCGCCGGCTCGCTGGACGACAACAACACGCACTTCTTCTTCGACGGCGCCATGGACGTCCTGCAGCCGCTGATCGACGACGGCACGCTGGTCGTCAAGTCCGGGCAGACCGACATCGAGCAGGTCGCCATCCTGCGCTGGCAGCAGGAGACCGCGCAGAAGCGCATGGAAGACCTGCTGACCGGCACCTACAACGACGGCTCGAAGGTCAACGGCGTCCTGTCGCCCTACGACGGCCTGTCCCGCGGCATCATCACCGCGCTGACCAACGCCGGGTACGGCCCGACGCTCAGCTCGCAGCCGAACCCGATGGCGGTCGTGACCGGGCAGGACGCCGAGATCGCCTCGGTCAAGCTGATCAACGACGGGGTCCAGAGCTCGACGATCTTCAAGGACACCCGCAAGCTCGCCGAGCAGGCCGTCATCGCCGCCCAGGCGTTCGCCGAGGGCAACCAGCCGGAGGCCAACAACACCGACACGTACGACAACGGCGTGAAGGTCGTCCCGTCCTACCTGCTGCCGGTCCAGACGGTCTACAAGGACAACATCCAGTCCGTGCTGATCGACTCCGGCTACTGGACGGCCGACGAGGTCGCCAAGGGCCAGTCGGACTGATTCGCACCCCCAGCCCGGCCGGGCCCGGCAGCCGTCGCTGCCGGGCCCGGCCGGCACCACCGGGACCGCCGTCCCCCGCACGACCTGCCCACCCCGTCCGGGTGGCGCACACTCTCTCCACCATCCGCGGGCGCGCCGTGAGCACCGACGGGCTGCGCCCCGACGACAGGACGACGAGGTCCCATGGACGACCACCTCCTGGAGATGCGCTCCATCACCAAGACCTTCCCCGGCGTCAAGGCGCTGGAGGACGTCAACCTGGCGGTCCGCCGGGGGGAGATCCACGCGATCTGCGGTGAGAACGGTGCCGGCAAGTCGACCCTGATGAAGGTCCTGTCCGGCGTCTACCCGACCGGCAGCTACGAGGGCGAGATCGTCTACGACGGTCAGCCGGTCCGCTTCAACGGCATCCGCGACAGCGAGCACGTCGGGATCGTGATCATCCACCAGGAGCTCGCCCTGGTGCCGTACCTGTCCATCGCCGAGAACATCTTCCTGGGCAACGAACGCAGGGGGCGCGGCGGGCTCATCGACTGGAACAAGGCCAACGCCGAGGCCGGCCGCCTGCTCGACGAGGTGGGCCTGACCGAGAACCCGGTCACCCCGGTCGGCCAGCTCGGCGTGGGCAAGCAGCAGCTGGTCGAGATCGCCAAGGCGCTGTCCAAGGACGTCCGCCTGCTGATCCTCGACGAGCCGACCGCCGCGCTCAACGACAACGACTCCGCGCACCTGCTCGACCTGCTGCGGCGCCTCCGGGAGCGCGGCATCACCTGCATCATGATCTCGCACAAGCTGGGCGAGATCACCGCGATCGCCGACCAGGTGACCGTCATCCGCGACGGCCGGACGGTCGAGACGCTGAGCCTGCACGCCGGCGAGGTCACCCAGGAGCGGATCATCCGCGGGATGGTCGGCCGCGACCTGCAGAGCTTCTACCCCGAGCGCCAGTCGCGCCCCGGCGACGAGGTGCTCCGGGTCGAGGACTGGACCGTCTGGCACCCGACGCAGGACCGTAAGGTCGTCGAGGGCGCGAGCTTCACCGTCCGGGCCGGCGAGGTCGTGGGCATCGCCGGCCTCATGGGCGCCGGGCGCACCGAGCTGGCGATGAGCATCTTCGGCCGCTCCTACGGGCGCAACGTCTCCGGCCGGCTGTTCGTGCGCGGCCGGGAGGTCAAGGCCCGCAGCGTCGCCGAGGCGATCGACATCGGGATCGCCTACGCCACCGAGGACCGCAAGCACTACGGCCTCAACCTGATCGACGACATCCGGCACAACATCTCCGCGGCGGCGCTGGACAAGCTCGCCAGCGCCGGCTGGGTGAACGACAACGAGGAGATCAAGGTCTCCGAGGGCTACCGCCGGGACATGAACATCAAGGCGCCGAGCGTCACCGCGGTCGTCGGCAAGCTCTCGGGCGGCAACCAGCAGAAGGTCGTGCTGTCCAAGTGGCTGTTCACCGACCCCGAGGTGCTCATCCTCGACGAGCCCACCCGGGGCATCGACGTCGGCGCGAAGTACGAGATCTACACGATCATCAACCGGCTGGTCGCGGCCGGTAAGGCGGTGCTGGTCATCTCCTCCGAGCTGCCCGAGCTGTTGGGCATCTGCGACCGCATCTACACCCTGTCGGCGGGTCGGATCACCGGTGAGATGCCCGTCGGCCAGGCCACCCAGGAGAACCTCATGGAGCTCATGACCAAGGAGAAGGAGCTCGTGGCATGACCAGGACCGTGCCTCCGTCGTCGGAGCCGGAAGCGCAGACGGCGACGGCTCCCAAGGACGTCGCGCCTGCCACCGCCCTGCGCACCGGGACCAGTGACGTCCGCACGCTGATCACCCGCAACCTGCGGCAGAGCGGCATCTACGTCGCCTTCGTGGTGATCATCGCGCTGTTCGCGGTCCTCACCGGCGGGACGTCGCTGTCGCCGAACAACGTCACCAACATCGTCCTGCAGTACAGCTACATCCTGATCCTGGCCATCGGCATGGTCATCGTGATCATCGCCGGCCACATCGACCTGTCGGTGGGGTCGGTGGTGGCGCTCACCGGCGCGGTCTCCGCCGTGCTGGTGATCCGGCACGGGATGCCCTGGTGGGTGGGCGTGCTCGCCGCCCTGGCCGTCGGCATCGCCATCGGCGCCTGGCACGGTTTCTGGGTCGCCTACGTCGGCATCCCCGCGTTCATCGTCACCCTCGCCGGCATGCTGCTGTTCCGCGGCCTGACGCTGCAGGTGCTGGACAACATCTCGCTCTCGCCGTTCCCCCCGCAGTACGGCCGGATCGCCAGCGGCTTCCTCAACGGGCTCATCGGCGGCAACGGGTACGACGCGTTCACCCTGCTCGTCGGGGCGATCGCGGTCGCCGGCTACGCGGTGAGCACCTGGCGCACCCGCACGGCACGCATCCGCTACCAGCAGCCGGTCGAGTCGTTCCCGCTGTTCGTCGCCAAGATCGTGGCCGTCGGCGCCGTCGTCATGGCGTTCGCCTGGCAGCTGGCGCACGCCCGCGGTCTGCCGATCGTGTTGATCATCCTGGCCGTGCTGATCATCGCCTACGGCATCATCACCAAGCGCACCGTCTTCGGGCGCCAGGTGTACGCCATCGGCGGCAACCTGGCGGCGGCGACGCTGTCGGGTGTCAAGGTCCGCGCGGTCAACTTCTGGATCTTCGTCAACATGGGCTTCCTGGCCGGGGTCGCCGGCGTGGTGTTCTCCTCGCGCTCCAACGGCGCCCAGCCCGCCGCGGGCAACATGTTCGAGCTCGACGCCATCGCCGCGGCCTTCATCGGCGGCGCGGCCGTCACCGGCGGTGTCGGCACCGTCGTGGGCGCCATGGTCGGTGGTCTGATCATGGCCGTCATGAGCAACGGCATGCAGCTCATGGGCGTCGACCAGTCCGTGCAGTCGGTGGTCAAGGGCCTGGTGCTGCTGCTGGCCGTGGCCTTCGACGTCTACAACAAGCGGCGGGCCGGCGCCGCGCGCTGAGTGCGGAGGCGGCCCCGCGGCGGTCCCGCGGGGCCGGCCGCACCGCCACGGGGTCGACGGGGCCGGCGGCCCGACCCCTCGACGGAAGGGGTGACGGTGGAGCCGGAGGGGGTGTCCCGGGCGCTGGCCATGTCCGACGTGGCCGCCCGCGCCGGTGTCTCCCACCAGACGGTGTCCCGGGTGGTCAACGGGCACCCCCACGTGGCCCCGCAGACCCGGGAGCGGGTCGAACGGGCCATCCGCGAGCTCGGGTACCGGCCCAACACCGCCGCTCGGGCGCTGGTCACCGGCTCGACCCGCACCTTCGGCTTCGTCACCGTCACCATCAACCAGTACGGCCCGGCCCAGACCCTGGTCGGCCTGGAGCAGGCGGCGCGGTCGGCGGGCTACTCGCTGTCGGTCACCGTCCTCGACGAGGCGACCGCGGAGGCCATGCACGACGCGGTCGACCGGTTCGCCGCGCAGTCGGTCGACGCGGTCCTGGCGCTGGCCACCTACGACGATGCGGCCGAGGCGCTGCACCTGGTCTCGACGCCGGTGCCGCTGGTCACCGTCCAGAGCGGAGGAGCGGTGGAGGAGCCCGCCGTCGGCGTGGACCAGGTGACCGGAGCCCGGCTGGCCACCCGGCACCTGCTCGACCTCGGGCACCGCACCGTGCACCACGTCGCCGGGCCCGCCGACTCCAAGGAGGCCCGCGACCGCATCGCGGGCTGGCAGGCGGAGCTGTGCGCGGCCGGCGCCTGCGCGCCCGGCTATCCCCGCGGCGACTGGACGCCGTCCTCGGGCTACGCCGCCGGCCGGGAGCTGGCCGCCCGCCGCCGGGCCGGCGAGGAGGTCACCGCGGTGTTCCTGGCCAACGACCAGATGGCGCTGGGCCTGCTCGCCGCCCTCCACGAGGAGGGCCTGGAGGCCCCGCGGGACGTCAGCGTGGTCGGCTTCGACGACCTACCCGAGGCGCCGTACTTCACCCCGCCGCTGACCACGGTGCGCCAGGACTTCGCCGAGCTGGGCCGCCGGGCGGTGCAGCTCGTGCTCGCCCGGCTCCGGGGCGAGGACTTGCGCCTGGAACCGGTGCCGCCGGCCCTGCTGGTGCGGTCGAGCACCGGGCCGGCACCGGTCACCGCGGTGCCCGCCCATGGCCGACCATCATCGTGTTAACGCTGACATCGCCGATGGTGACGCCGTCCGGTCGTCGTCGCGACCACCACCGGGAGCAGGAGGACTGATGTCGCAGCCGAGGGCCGCCGAGGCCCACGTCGTCGGGGTCGACTTCGGGACGCTGTCCGGACGCGCGGTCGTGGTCCGGGTGGCCGACGGCGCGGAGCTGGGCAGCGCCGTCCACGCCTACGAGCACGCCGTCGTCGACCGGACGCTGCCGTCGACCGGGCAGCCGCTGCCGCCGGACTGGGCGCTGCAGATGCCGGGGGACTGGCTGGCGGTCCTCCGGACGGCGGTGCCCGAGGCGCTGGCCGCCAGCGGGGTCGACCCGTCCTCCGTCATCGGCATCGGCACCGACTTCACCGCCTGCACCGTGCTGCCGACCACCGCCGACGGGACGCCGCTGTGCGACCTCGAGCGGTTCCGCGACCGGCCGCACGCCCACCCCAAGCTGTGGAAGCACCACGCCGCCCAGCCGCACGCCGACCGGATCAACCGGCTGGCGGAGGACCGCGGGGAGAAGTGGCTGGCCCGCTACGGCGGCCGCATCTCCAGCGAGTGGGAGTTCGCCAAGGCGCTGCAGCTGCTCGAGGAGGACCCGGAGGTCTACGCCGGCACCGAGCGCTGGGTGGAGGCGGCCGACTGGATCATCTGGCAGCTGTGCGGCACCTACGTCCGCAACGCCTGCACCGCCGGCTACAAGGGCATCCACCAAGACGGGCGCTACCCCTCGCGGGAGTACCTCGCCGCGCTGGACCCGGCGTTCGAGACCTTCGTCGAGGAGAAGCTGGAGCACCCGATCGCCCAGCTCGGCGAGCGGGCCGGCTCGCTGACCGCCGAGGCCGCCGCGTGGACCGGCCTGCCGGAGGGGATCGCCGTCGCCGTCGGCAACGTCGACGCGCACGTGACCGCGCCGGCCGCCCGGGCCACCGAGCCCGGGCAGATGCTCGCGGTCATGGGCACCTCCACCTGCCACGTCATGAGCAGCGACGTGCTCGGCGAGGTGCCGGGCATGTGCGGCGTGGTGGACGGCGGCATCGTCCCCGGGCTGTGGGGCTACGAGGCCGGGCAGAGCGGGGTCGGCGACGTCTTCGGGTGGTTCGTCGACACCGCCGTCCCGGCCGCCTACGCCGACGCGGCCGCCGCCCGGGGGCTCGGGCTGCACGAGCACCTCACCGAGCTGGCCGCCGCCCAGGAGGTCGGCGAGCACGGCCTGGTCGCGCTGGACTGGCACGGCGGCAACCGCTCGGTGCTGGTCGACCACGAGCTCTCCGGCGTCGTCCTCGGGCAGACGCTGGCCACCCGCCCGGAGGACACCTACCGGGCGCTGCTGGAGGCGACCGCGTTCGGCACCCGCACCATCATCGAGGCGTTCGAGGGCAGCGGCGTCCCGGTGACCGAGCTGGTCGTCGCCGGCGGGCTGCTGAGGAACCGCTTCCTCATGCAGGTCTACGCCGACGTCACCCGGCGTCCGCTGTCGGTGATCGGCTCCGACCAGGGCCCGGCGCTGGGCTCGGCGGTCTTCGCCGCCGTGGCGGCCGGCGCGTACCCGGACGTGCACGCGGCGGCCGCCGCGATGGGCAAGGTGCAGCGGGCGGTCTACGTCCCCGACGAGGAGCGGGCCGCGCGGTACGACGCCCTCTACGCCGAGTACGTGCGGCTGCACGACCACTTCGGCCGCGGGGGCAACGACGTGCTGCACCGGCTGCGGGCCATCCGCCGGGACGCCGTCGCCCGGGCCGGCCGCCGGGAGACCGAGCCGCAGGTCGCCGACGTCGAGACCACCTCGTCCGCCCTGGTCCCGGAGTCCGGCACCACCACATCTGCCCTGACCGTGGAGTGATCGGTGTGACTGCCACCCAGCCCCGCACCGAGCGGGGCACCCACCGGGCGCAGCGCGAGCACGTCGCCGCCCTGCACGCCGAGCTCACCCGCTACCGGCTGGTGACCTGGACCTCGGGGAACGTCTCCGAGCGGGTGCCCGGCGAGGAGCTGTTCGTCATCAAGGGCAGCGGCGTCTCCTACGACGAGCTGACCTGGGAGGGCATCACCGTCTGCGACCTCGACGGCAACGCCGTGGACGGGGTGAAGTTGCCCTCCAGCGACACCGACGCGCACGCCTACGTCTACCGGCACGTGCCCGAGGTGCACGGCCAGGTGCACACCCACAGCCCCTACGCCACGGCGTGGGCGGCGCGTGCGGAGGAGATCCCGTGCGTGCTCACCGCGATGGCCGACGAGTTCGGCGGGCCGATCCCGGTCGGGCCGTTCGCGCTCATCGGGGACGACTCCATCGGCCGGGGCATCGTGGAGACGCTGCGCGGCTCGCGCTCGCCGGCGGTGCTCATGCGCAACCACGGCGTCTTCACCATCGGCCCCTCGGCGCGCGCGGCGGTGAAGGCCGCGGTCATGACCGAGGACGTCGCCCGCACGGTGCACCTGTCGCGCCAGCTCGGCGAGCCGCTGCCGATCGCGCAGGCCGACGTCGACTCCCTGTACGCCCGCTACCAGAACGTCTACGGACAGTGAGGACGGACATCGTGGATTCCTTCGCCGGAGCGGAGGTCTGGTTCCTGACCGGCAGCCAGGGGCTGTACGGCGAGGAGACGCTGCAGCAGGTCGCCGGGCAGTCGCAGCGGGTCGCCGCGGCGCTGGACGAGGCCGGTGAGGTCCCGGTCCGGGTGGTCTGGAAGCCGGTGCTCACCGACGCCGGCGCGATCCGCCGGGCGATGGGTGCGGCCAACGAGGACCCGTCCTGCGTCGGCGTCATCACCTGGATGCACACCTTCTCCCCGGCGAAGATGTGGATCTCCGGGCTCGAGGCGCTGCGGCTGCCGCTGCTGCACCTGCACACCCAGGCCGACGCCGCCCTGCCGTGGGCGACGATCGACATGGACTTCATGAACCTCAACCAGGCCGCGCACGGCGACCGGGAGTACGGGTTCGTCCTGACCCGGCTGCGCCTGCCGCGGACGACGGTCGCCGGGCACGTGTCCGACCCACGGGTGCGGGCCCGGGTCGGCTCGTGGGCGCGGGCGGCGACGGCGGCGCACGCGGCGCGGTCGCTCAAGCTGGCCCGCTTCGGCGACAACATGCGCAACGTCGCGGTGACCGAGGGCGACAAGGTGGAGGCGGAGATCCGCTTCGGCATGTCGGTGAACACCTGGGGGGTCGACGACCTGGTCGCCGTGGTGGATGCCGTGGAGGACAAGGCCGTCGACGCCCTCGTCGAGGAGTACGGCGACCGCTACGACTGGGCCGACGACTGCCGGCCGGGCGCGCCACGGCACGAGGCGGTGCGCTACCAGGCCCGCGTCGAGGCGGCGCTGCGCAGCTTCCTCGAGGACGGCGGCTTCGGCGCGTTCACCACCAACTTCGAGGACCTCGGCGGGCTGCGCCAGCTGCCGGGCCTCGCCGTCCAGCGGCTGATGGCCGACGGCTACGGCTTCGGCGGCGAGGGGGACTGGAAGACCTCGGCGCTGCTGCGGGTGCTGAAGGTGGCCGCCGCCGGGCTGCCCGGCGGGACCTCCTTCATGGAGGACTACACCTACGACCTCACCGGCACCCCGAAGATCCTCGGCGCGCACATGCTCGAGGTGTGCCCGACCCTCGCCGGGGAGCGGCCGCGGGTGGAGGTGCACCCGCTGTCCATCGGCGGCCGCGAGGACCCGGCCCGGCTGGTGTTCACCGCGGCCCCCGGCGCGGGCGTCGTCGTCGGCTGGTGCGACCTGGGCGACCGGTTCCGCTGGGTGGCCGACGAGATCGACGTCGTCGAACCGGACGAGCCGCTGCCGAACCTGCCGGTGGCCCGCGCGGTGTGGCGGCCGCGGCCGGACTTCGAGACGGCGACCGAGGGCTGGCTGACCGCCGGCGGCCCGCACCACACGGTGCTGTCGACGGCGCTCGGGGCCGACGAGCTCACCGACCTGGCCGAGGTGTTCTCCACCGAGCTGGTGCTCATCGACGCCGACACCACCCGGCGCAGCCTGGCCAAGGAGCTGCGCTGGAGCGCCGCCTACCACCGCCTCGCCCAGGGCCTGTAGACCCGGGCCTCGTCCGGCCGGCGGTCCCGTCGGGTCACCCCGCGAGGAGCGCCTCCCGGCGCAGCAGCGTCTCGACGGCGTCCCGGGCCCGTTCCCGTGCTCGGCCGTCGCCCTCGAGCAGGGCGGACAGGATCGTACCGTCCACCACGGCGACGAGCGTGGCGACGTCGGCGCCCGGCCGGCCGCAGCGCTGCAGCACGTCGACGAGCAGGGCGTCGACCCGGTCGCGGGTTCCCCGCAGCACCGGCCGCAGCGCGGGGTGGCGGCCCGTGGCGAGGAATCGCTCGTAGAAGGCCAGCAGCTCGGCGTCGTCCCGGCGCCGGCCCAGGAGGACCTCGACCAGCGCCGCGGCCGTGACGGCCGGGGAGCGGCGCCGCCGCGGCAGCGCGTGCACCAGCGCGCCGGCCGCGGCCAGTTCCTCCGCGGCGATGCGCTCGGTGGCGGCGGCCAGCAGGTCGTCGAGGCCGGCGAAGTAGTAGGTCGTGGCCGCCAACGGCACCCCGGCGGTGCGTGCGACGGCGCGGTGCGAGACGGCGTCGGGTCCCGCCGCGGCGAGGAGGGCCGCGGCCGCGGCGACCAGCGCGTCCCGGCGCGCGGCGCCCCTGGGCGTGGCGGCGTCCGGTCCGGGCACCTCAGTGTGCCGAGGACGGCGACAGGTTGAGCCCCACGACGCCCGCGACGATCAGCAGGATCGACAGCAACCGGACGACGGTGACCGGGTCGCGCAGGAACACCATGCCGACGACCGCGGTGCCGGCCGCGCCGATGCCGGTCCACACCGCGTAGGCGCTGCCGACCGGGAGCTGGCGCAGCCCCAGGCTGAGCAGCGTGAAGCTCACCGCCGCGCAGGCGGTGAAGGAGAGCGTCCAGCCCCACCGCGTGAAGCCGTCGGACAGCTTCAGCGAGACGGCGAACGCCGTCTCGAACAGTCCCGCCACGATCACCAGCGCCCAGGCCACGTCGTCCCCCTCCGGACCGGCTCCGCATCGAACTGGTACGACCGTACAGCTTGGTTGGTACGGCCGTGCCAGACGGTGGTCGGCCTTCGGCGCCGGACCCGGAGCGGGTGTCAGAGCGGGACGCGGGAGACGGGGCAGGACATGCAGCGTGGGCCGCCGCGGCCGCTGCCGAGCTCGGAGCCGACGATCCGGACCACCTCGATCCCGGCCGCCTCGAGCGCTTCGTTGGTGACGGTGTTGCGCTCGTAGGCGACGGTCAGCCGCGGGGCGAGGGCGAGGGTGTTGTTGCCGTCGTCCCACTGCTCGCGCTCGGCGGTGACCGGGTCCAGGCCGGTGTCGATCACCCGCAGCCGGTCGAGGCCCATCGCCGCCGCGGCGGCCTCCAGGAACGGGGCCGGGCCGCGGACGGCCAGGTCGGTCGTGTCGGCGTCGGCGAGCCGGCCGGCCCCACCCTCCCCGGCGGTGACCGTCCAGGCCACCAGGTCGTGGGCGACGGCGGGGTACATGACGAACGCGTCGACGTCGACCATGGTGGCGACGGTGTCCAGGTGCATCGTGGCCCGCTGCTGGGCGATCGGGACGACCAGCACCGTGTGCGCCAGGCCGCGGGCGAACACCCGCCGCGCCAGCCGCTCTGCGCCGCCGGGCGTCGTCCGCTCGCCCACGCCGACCGCCACCACCCCGGGCGCCAGCAGCAGCACGTCACCGCCCTCGAGGTGCTCCAGGGAGGCGTCGTAGAGCTGCTCGGCACCGGCGAAGCGCGGGTGGTGGGCGTAGACGGCGGCGGTGATGGTGCTCTCCCGGTGGCGGGCCGGCATCGCCAGGGAGGTGACCGCCACCTCGTCGCCCACCCACACCGACGAGTCGCGGGTGAACAGCAGGTTGGGCAACGGCCGGACGACGAAGTCGGAGCGGTCCATGAGCTCGTAGGAGAGGCCGCGCGCGCCGGGCAGCTCGTCGTGCGCCAGCCCGGCGATGAGCGTGGCGGCGAGGTCCTCGGGCGGGAGGTCGCCCAGGTGGGCGGCCGCCGTCCGCGTGAGCGTGGCCCCCAGCCGCGGGTCGTCGACGGCCGCGTCGATCAGCTCCGCGCGGGCCGCCGGGACGTCGAGCACCTCGGCCAGCAGCCGGTCGACGTAGAGCACCTCGACCCCGCGGGCGGTGAGCGCGGCGGCGAAGGCGTCGTGCTCCTCCTGCGCCCGCGGCACCCACGGCACCCCGTCGAAGAGCAGCTGGTCGTTGTTGCGCGGGGTCAGCCGGCGCAGCTCGTCGCCGGGCCGGTGCAGCAGGACGGTCCGCAGCGGCCCGACCTCGCTGGTCGCGCCCGGGATGGCGGTGTCGGCGGCGGGTGCGGTCATGAGGCGAGGCTGGCACAGCCGGTGGACGACGGCCGCGCACCACCGCCTGGTGGGCCCGGCGGATGATCAGCTGAGCTGGTCGTGGCGCGTCCTGGCTCACGGTCGACGGTGAGCCAGGACGCGTCGCGGTGATCCCAGCTGATCGTGCGGGCCGGGGCCGGGCCGGGACCCAGGACGGGGTCCTTCGTCACTCGGGGAGCAGGACGCCGGGGTTGCAGACACCCGCCGGGTCCAGCCGCTGCTTGACCGCCCGCAGCACCTCCACGCCCAGCGGGCCGATCTCGCGCTCCAGCCAGGGTCGGTGGTCGGCGCCGACGGCGTGGTGGTGGGTGAGCGTGCCGCCGGCGGCCATGAGCGCGTCGGTCGCCGCACGCTTGGCGGAGAGCCACTGCTGGATGGGCAGGGCGTCGTCGCGGTCGGCGAGCACGGTGACGTACAGCGAGGCGCCGGTCGGGTAGCCGTGCGAGACGTGGCTCATCACCAGCGCCGGCTTGCCGCGCCGGCCCAGCGACTCGCCCAGCGCCCCGCGGACGGCGTCGTAGACGGTGGGCAGCGCCGTCCAGGTGGCCGCCGTCTCCAGGGTCTCGACCAGCAGGCCGGCGTCGAGGAGGCTGTCGCGGGTGTAGGGCGCGGCGAACCGGTGCCTCCGCCACGACTCGCCGACCCGCCGGCCGACCCGCACCGCCCCGCTCTCGCGCAGCACCGAGACCGCCGCCCGCCGGCGGGCGCGCAGCAGCGGGGGCAGCCCCTCCCAGCCGACGACCAGCAGGCAGCCCTCGCCGCGCCGCCGCACCCGCAGCACGCCGCGCAGCGCCGCGGCGCCTCGGCCCGCGGCCATGAGCAGGTTGGCGCGCGTCTCGTCGGGGTCGGAGAGGCGGACGACGTCGGGCAGCAGGTCGTGCCGGGCCAGCCGCTGCAGCCCGGCCAGCCCGGCGGCCCACGACCGGAACGACCAGCCCTCGTAGGCGCGGGCCCGCGGCCGGGGGCGGACCCGCAGCGTCAGCTCGGTGATGACGCCGAGCGCCCCCTCCGACCCCAGCACCAGACCCAGCAGGTCGGGGCCGGCCGCCGACGCGGGTGGGGAGCCGACCTGCAGCACCCCGGACGGCGTGGCCAGCGTCAGCCCGGCCACCAGGTCGTCGAAGCGGCCGACGCCGGTGGAGGCCTGCCCCGCCGAGCGGGTGGCCGCGTACCCGCCCAGGGTGGCGTACTCCCAGCTCTGCGGCAGGTGCCCGAGGGTGAGGCCGGAGCGCTCCAGGTGCTCCTCCAGCGCCGGGGCGCGCATGCCCGGCCCCACCGTCACCAGGGACGACGCGACGTCCAGCGCCCGCACCCCCGCCATCCGGGCCAGGTCGACCGAGACCGACGGCCGGTCGTCGGCGTCGATGCCCGACAGGCCGCCGACGACGCTGGTGCCGCCGCCGAAGGGCACCGCGACGACGCCCATCCCGCTGCACAGCGCCAGCAGCGCGGCGGTCTCCTCGGTGCTGCCCGGTGCGACCACGGCGTCCGGCGCGTCGGAGGCGTCGCCCTCGCGCCGGCGCAGCAGGTCGAGGTAGCTCTTGCCGCCGGCGTGGCGCAGCCGGGTCTCCCGGTCGGTGCGCACGTGCTCCTCGCCCAGCAGCTCGACCAGCCGCAACCGGTAGTCCTCGGCCAGCCGGGAGGGCGCCAGCCGGATGTCGGCGACCGGCACCGGCGGGGTGCGCCGCGGCGTCCAGTCCAGCTCCCGCGCCAGGTGCCGGCGGGCGGTCCTGGGCAGCAGCTCCGCGAGGTCGGGGAAGGCCGTCAGCTGCAGGGTGCCGTCGTCGGCCTCCGTCCCGCCGGTGACCGTCGCGTCGCGGGGGCGGGTGGCCGGCCCCCAGCCCTGGATCGTGAGTTCGGGCTGCTCGGGCACGGCTACAGTCTGCCGGGTGCCCGGTCCCGGACCCGTCCACGGCGCGGTGCTCTCCCCGGAGCGGCGGGCCGCCGACCTGGACGCCGTCGCCGGTGCCGCGGTCGACGTGGTGGTCGTCGGCGGCGGGGTGACCGGCGCGGGCGCGGCCCTGGACGCCGCCGCGCGCGGGCTGTCGGTCGTGCTGCTGGAGCGCGCCGACCTGGCGGCGGGCACCAGCCGGTGGTCGTCCAAACTCGTCCACGGCGGGCTGCGCTACCTGGCGCACGGCGAGCTCGGGCTGGCCCGGGAGAGCGCCCGCGAGCGCGCCGTCCTCATGGGGGTGACCGCGCCGCACCTGGTCCGCCCGCTGCCCTTCCTCGTGCCCGACGCCGCCGGGCGGACGGCGAGCGCGCTGGCCGCGCTCGGCGGGCGGCTCGGGGACGCCGTCCGGGCCTCGGTGCCCGGCGGCCGCCGTTCCCTGCCCGCGACCCGGCGCGTCGGCGCCGCCGAGGTCGCCCGGCTGACGCCGGGCGTGCGCGGCCGCGGGGGCGGGGTGGTGTTCTGGGACGGGCAGCTGGCCGACGACGCGCGGCTGGTGGTGGCCCTGGCCCGGACGGCGGCCGCGGGCGGCGCCCGGATGGTGACCGGCGCGGCGGTGCGCGCGGTGGACGGCGCCGACGTGCACGTCGAGCTCGACGACGGCGAGGCCCTCGCGCTGCGGGCCGGGGTGGTGGTCAACGCCACCGGTGTGTGGGCGCAGCGGCTGGCGCCGGGCGTGCGGCTGGTGCCCTCGCGCGGGTCGCACCTGGTGGTGCCGGCGGCGCGGCTCGGGGCGCCGTCCGCCGCGCTGACCGTGCCCCTGCCGGGGTCGCGCTCGCGCTACGTCTTCGCCCTGCCGCAGCCGGAGGGGCTGGTGTACCTGGGGCTGACCGACGAGCCCGTGCCCGGCCCGGTGCCCGACGCCGACCCGCTGCCGTCGGACGCCGAGGTGGCGCAGCTGCTCGACACGGTCAACCAGGTGCTGGTCGAGCCGCTGACCCGCGCCGACGTCGTCGGCTGCTACGCCGGGCTGCGGCCGCTGGTGCTGCCCGCGTCGGCCGGCGCCGGTCCCGGGAACGCCACCGCCGACCTCTCCCGGCGGCACCTGCTGCGGGAGGACGGCCCGGTCCTCACCGTCGTCGGCGGCAAGCTGACCACCTACCGGGCGATGGCCGAGGAGGTCGTCGACGCGGCGGTCGCCCGCCTCGGCCGGGGTGCGCCGCGGTCGCCGACCGCCCGCCTGCCGCTGGTCGGGGCGGCGCCGCGGACAGCGCTGGACCGGGTGGCCGCGCCGCGGCGGCTGGTGGCGCGGTACGGCACCGAGGCCCCGGCGGTCGCGGCCCTGGGCAGCGAGCCGGTGGTCGACGGCCGGCCGGAGACGGTGGGGGAGCTGCGCTTCGCGGTGCGGGCCGAGGGGGCGCGGTCGGTCGCCGACCTGCTCGACCGCCGGGTGCGGATCGGGCTGGTGCCGGCCGACCGGGCGCGCGCCGTGCCGGTCGCCGAGCGGGTGCTGGCCGCCGAGCTCTGAGCCGGCCGCCCCCGGTGCAGACCTCGCGGCCAGATCGGCGATCTGGCCGCTTCCTGGCCCCGGAGGCGACCACATCGCCGATCTGGCCGCGAGGAGCGCGGGCCGCCCTGCGCGGGGAGCCGGATGTCGGGCGGGTCACTAGGCTCGTCGCAGCGGCCGAGACGGAGGGGCCCACCCCGTGGCCGTGAGGGGGTGCGACGTGGCGCTGGATCCCGGGGTGCTGGCCGAGCTGGAGTCCATCGTCGGCCGCGAGCACGTGCGCCACCGCGAGGGCGAGGTCGCGCCCTACGCCCGCGACGCCACCCCGCTGTTCTCCTCCCCGCCGGACGCGGTGGTGTTCCCGGCGCGCACGGCCGAGGTCGCCGCCGTCCTGCGGCTGGCCACCGCGCACCGCATCCCGGTCGTGCCCCGCGGCGCCGGGTCGAACCTGTGCGCCGGGACGGTGCCGCTGCGGGGTGGGATCCTGCTGGTGCTCACCCGGATGGACCGCGTCCTCGAGGTCAGCGCCGACGAGCTGCTGGTCCGCGCCGAGCCCGGCGCCACCACGGCCGCGGTCGCCGAGGCGGCAGCCGCGAAGGGGCTGCTGTTCGCCCCCGACCCGGGCAGCCGCACCGTCTCCACGGTGGGCGGCAACGTCGCCACCTGCGCGGGCGGGCTGCGCGGCCTGAAGTACGGGGTGACCCGCAACTACGTCCTCGGCCTGGAGGTCGTGCTGCCCACCGGCGAGGTCATCCGCACCGGCGGCCGGCTGTGGAAGGACGTCGCCGGCTACGACCTCACCCGGCTGCTGACCGGCTCGGAGGGGACCCTCGGCGTCATCACCGAGGTGACCCTCGCGCTGCTGCCCATGCCGGCCACGGCGAGCACCGGGGTGGCCTACTTCCCCTCGCTGGCCGACGCCGGCCGCGCGGTCGGTGCGGTCCTCGGCTCCGGCGTGGTGCCGGCGACGCTGGAGTTCCTCGACCGCACCTGCATCGGCGCGGTGGAGGACTACGCCCGGCTGGGGCTGCGCACCGACGCCGGCGCGCTGCTGCTGTTCGGGGACGACGGCGAGCCGGACGCCGTGGAGCGCAACCTGACCCGCATGGGCGAGCTGTGCGCCGACGAGGGGGCGCTGGAGGTCACCGTGGCCAAGGAGGTCGCCCAGTCCGAGGCGCTGCTGGCCGCCCGCCGCTGCTCGCTGCCCGCGCTGTCCCGGCTCGACACGCTGACCGTGCTCGAGGACGTCACCGTGCCCCGCCCGCGGCTGGCCGAGATGGTCGACCGGATCGAGGCCGTCGCCACCCGGCACGACCTGCTCATCGGCACCTTCGGCCACGCCGGTGACGGCAACCTGCACCCCACCGCGGTCATCGACGTCCACGACCCGGCGGCCGCCGAGCGCACGCACGCCGCCTTCGCCGAGATCTTCGCCGCCGCCCTCGAGCTCGACGGCACCATCACCGGGGAGCACGGCGTCGGCGCGGCCAAGCTGCCCTACCTGCGCGACCGGTTGGGCGACGACCAGATGGCCCTGACCAAGCGGATCAAGGCCGCCTTCGACCCGGCCGGCATCCTCAACCCGGGCAAGGTGGGCTCGTGAGCGCCGAGGTGTCGGGCGCCACCGACGCCCCGGGAGCGGCCGGCGCGGCGTCCCGGGGCATCTTCCCGGCCGAGCTGCTCGACCGGTGCATCTCCTGCGGCTTCTGCCTGCCGGCCTGCCCGACCTACGCCCTGAGCAAGGACGAGAAGTCCTCCCCGCGGGGCCGGATCACCCTGATGCGCGCGCTGGAGACCGGCGTCCTGGACGACGACGACCCGACCCTGCGCGAGGAGTCCTCGTTCTGCCTGGGCTGCCGGGCGTGCGAGCCGGTCTGCCCGGCCGGCGTCCAGTACGGCGAGCTGCTCGAGCACTGGCGCTCCTCCCAGTGGCAGGGCCGGCGCCGGCCGCCGCTGGCGCGGGTGCTCACCAACGTCGTCGTCCGCAACTGGCTGGTGCGGCGCCTGGGTACCTTCCGCGGGCACGCGCGCACCGCGACCGTGGCCCCGCAGGGTCCGCACCTGATGCTCGGCTGCTTCGAGCGCGCGCTGTTCCCCGGCGTGAGCCGGGCCGCGCGGCGGCTGCGCCCGGAGCTGGACTGCCCCGCCGACCAGGGCTGCTGCGGCGCGCTGCACGCGCACAACGGCGACCTGGAGCTGGGCCGGGAGATGGCCCGGCGGCTGGGCGAGCAGCTGCCGGGCACGATCGTCACCACCGCCGGCGGCTGCGCGGCGCACCTGACCGGTGTGCTCGGCCGCGACCGGGTGGAGGAGTTCTCCGAGTACCTCGTCGGTCGGTCAGCCAGCGACGGGTCGCTCTCCGTCGGCGAGCTGCGCGTCGACGGACGGCGGGCCCGGGTCGCCCTGCAGGACTCCTGCCACCTGCGCAACGGGATGGACGTGTGGCGTCAGCCGCGGGAGCTGATCGCCGCGGTCGCCGACCACGTCGAGCTGCCCGGCGCCGCCCGGTGCTGCGGCTCGGCCGGCACCTACTCGCTGCTGCGGCCGAAGGACAGCCGCCGGGTGCTGGCCCCCAAGCTCGACCAGATCGAGGCGGCCGGCGTCGACTACGTCGTCGTGGTCAACCCCGGCTGTCAGCGGCAGCTGGTCGGCGGCCTGCGGCGGCGTCGGTCGCGGGTGCGCGTGCTGCACCTGACCGAGCTGCTGGCCGCCGCGCAGGACGGCGGGCTGCCCCGCCGTCGGCTGCGGCTGCCCGCGCGGCCCCGCCGCGCCCAGGTGCCGGCCGACGAGCCGGCCGGGTTGGCGGCGCACCTCAACGACCGCCCGCTGCCCGACGACCCGGGTGCGTCCGGCGCCGGCCGGCCGGACGCTCTCTGATCGGTCGCCTCCCCCGCCCTCCGCCAGCTCTCCGTCCGCCCTCCCTGCGCCCTCCCTCTGCCCTCCCTCTGCCCTCCCTCCGAGTCGATCATGGGGTTGTTGCGGGACGACACGCGGTGGGCGGCGTGTCGAGCGGCAACAACCCCATGATCAACTCCGGAGGAGGTGGGGAGGTCCGCGACCGCGACACGCCGGCGTCCGGCGGCCGCCGCGGAGTGACCGGCGGCCGCTGACCGGCCGAGCACGCTGCGCGACCGGAGGGATGTCGACAAGGCAGCGCGTGCTGAGGCGGTTCACCGGCTGCTCGGCGGGGGGTGGGCAACGATCCGGTGACGGGGCCGTCCGCACCGGGGTCGAGGGCGGCGGCCGGCGCGGCAGGGGGACCTAGCTTTCGGCTGTCCGCGGCGCTCCCGGTCGCGGCGTCCGACGTCCTCCGAGGAGACCGCAGCATGAGCGCGTCCGTTGCACCGACGACCCCGCTGTCGACCGGGAACGAGCCGGACCGGGCGGGTGTGGGGCTGAGCCTGACGGCGCTGCTGGACCTGGTCGGTGTGCCCGCCGACCGGGCCCCGGCCTCGGGCTGGCCGGCGCCGATCCGCCGCACGGCCGGCTGGTCGGCCACCGGGCTGCGCGAGCGGCTGCGCACCTGGGTGCAGCGGGCGGCCAACTGGGGCGCCGGCCCGCAGGGCGCCTGGTGCGCCTGGTGAACCGGGCGGCCGGCCCGCCCTGTCCGACGACTGACCCGCAGCACGGAGAGGTGCAGTGATGCTGTTCTGGCCGACGGTGGCCGTGGTGGGCTTCCTCGCCCTGACCGGGGTGGTCATCGTGCTGGGCGCCGGCTCGACCGCCCGCTACGAGGCCGAGCGCCGGCGCGTGCGCGAGCAGGCGCAGCCGCCGGCCGTGCCGTCGGGGGGAGGGCAGCCCCCCGCCGGTGGCCCTGCGGCACCGGGAGGGATCCGGCGCGACCTGCGGACGCCGCACCCCCCGGGTGGCGCCGCCACCGAGGCCGGGCAGCGCTCCCGGACGGCGGTGGGCGTGCTGGTCGGCCCAGACGGCGAGGGCGGGACCGGGCGGGCCGCCCCGCCGAGGCGACGGCGCGCGGCGGCCCGCCGGCAGTCCGGTCGGCGGACGCCACCCGCGGCTCCGGCGGGGCCCGACGGCACCGACCGGCTCGAAGACGGGCCGGCCGCCGGGAGCACGACGGTCGGGTGGTGGCTGGCCACCGAGCTCCGCGGCGCGGGCGCCACCGACGGCCGAGCCGTCCGGGCGATGGCCGGCCCCTTCGGCGACCGGGTGGACGCGGACTGGGCCGCCCTGGCCGGCGGGCTCCCGGCGTCCGCGGGCGCCCGGGCCGTCTACGGCGTGCGTCGACCCGACGGGACGCTGTCCCCGCGGACCGAGCCGGAGGAACGGGCGTGGTTCGCCGAGCTCGGCTCGCAGCTGGACAGGCTGGCCGAGGACTGGGACGTGCTGGTGTCGGACACCGACCCGACGACCACGCTGGTGGTCGAGGTGGCCGCGGCGCTGCTCGAGGCCGGGTTGCCGCTGCACGACTGCGACGGGTCCGGCCCGGCCGGCGGGGTGTGCCTGGTCCCCGACCCCGCCGCCCGCGGCATCCTGGTCAGCTGGCGCCAGCACGACCGGATGAGCCGGCAGCAGGTCCGGGGCGCGGCGCCGGACGCGGCGGTGCAGCAGGCGATGAACGCCGCGGTCGCCGACGTCCTGACCCACCTGGGCTTCGCGGTCGAGCCGCTCGGGTCGACCGGTTGCCACCTCGTCGCCCCTGGTCAGCGGTGACGGGGACGACCGCGGCCGACCCCGCCGGGCCGGCGGGGTCGGCGCAGCCGGGTCAGAGGGCCTGCTGGGCCAGCTGCTCGGCGATGTGGTCGGCCTGCCGGATGGCCAGCGCGACGATGGTCAGCGTCGGGTTGGCCGCCGCTCCGGTGGTGAACACCGAGCCGTCGGAGACGAACAGGTTGGGGACGTCGTGCGCCCGGCCCCACCGGTCGACCACGCCGTCCTCGGGCCGCTCGCTCATCCGGGCGGTGCCCATGTTGTGCGAGGCCGGGAAGGGTGGGGTGCGGATCGTCTTGACCGCGCCCACCGCCTGGTAGAGGGTGCGCGCCCGGTCCGCGGCGTAGTCGCGCATGTCGATGTCGTTCTTGTGGTCGTCGAAGTGCACGTTGGGCACCGGGAGCCCGTGCTGGTCGGTGACGTCGGGATTGAGCGTCACCCGGTTGGTGGCGCTGGGCATGTCCTCGCCGACCAGCCACATGCCGGCGAAGTTCTCGTAGGCGTCCATCAGCTCGGTGAAGTCCCGGCCCCACGAGTGCGGGTTCATGAACGAGGCCATGAACGCCGGCCCGAGGTGGATGGTCTCCATGTAGAACCCGCCGACGAAGCCGCGGTCGGGGTCGTGGTACGCCTCGTCCTCGACGATGCCGGCCATGGTGTTGCCCCGGTAGAAGTGCACCGGCTCGTCGAACACCCCCCAGCAGGTGTCGCTCATGTGCCGCATGTAGTTGCGCCCGACCTGGCCGGAGGAGTTGGCCAGCCCGTCGGGGTGCAGGTTCGAGGCGCTGCCCAGCAGCAGCCGCGGCGTCTCGATGGCATTGCCGGCCACGCAGACCACCCGGGCCCGCTGCAGGTGCTCGGCGCCGTCGGCGTCGGCGTAGACGACGCCGGTCACCCGGCCGGCGTCGTCGTGCTCGATGCGCAGCACCATGGACTCGGGCCGGACTTCGAGGTGCCCGGTCGCCTCGCCCTTGGGCAGGTCGGAGACCAGCGGGGACCACTTGGCCCGCGACCGGTTGCCCTCGAAGCAGAAGCCGTCCTGGACGGTGGCCGGCCGCCCGTCGTAGGGCACCGAGTTGTGCGCGTAGTGCCCGGTCGAGTACTTCTGGTAGCCCATCCGGCGGGCGCCCTCGAAGAGCACCTTGGCGTTGTTGTCCGGCTGGTGCAGCGGCATCCCGTGGGTGCCGGCCACGCCCATGTTCGCCTCGGCCCGGTCGTAGTAGGGCTCGAGTTCCTCGAGGGTGATCGGCCAGTCGAGCAGGGTGGCGCCGGGGATCTCGCCGTAGACGGTGCGGGTCCGAAACTCCCAGTCCTGGAAGCGCGGGCAGCAGCCGGCCCAGTGCACCGGCGACCCGCCGACGCACTTGCTGTGCCAGGCGGGCAGGTTGGGGAAGTCCTCGGCCAGCCGGTAGGTGCCGCTGTTGGTGCGCATGTCCAGCCAGGCCAGCTGGTTGAACGCCGGCCACTCGTCGTCGACGTGCTCCTCGGGCTCGACGCGCTTGCCGGCCTCGAGGACGACGACGTCGATGCCCTTCTGGGCGAGCTGGTTGGCCAGGGTGCCACCGCCGGCGCCGGAGCCGATGACGACGACGACCGAGTCGTCGGTGAGGTCGAACGGTGCGGGCACGGCTCAGTCCTCCTCGCCGCTCCGGGCCTGACCGGCCTCGGTCTGGATGCGGGCCTCGTCGCCGTCGCGCTCGTCGCCGATGGTCTCGGCCACCGGCGCGTCGCGGCGGTCCGGGGCGTCGTCGAGCCAGTCGACGTCGTCGAAGCCGCGGTGCAGGTAGCCGCCCTCGTCGGTGGACGGGCCCTCGTAGCCGAAGTACGGCCACACGTCGTGCTGGCTGTAGAGGTTGACCACGACCTCGGCGGCGACGGCCTGGAAGAACGGCGTCTCCTGCAGCCGGGTCAGCGCTGCCACCTGCGCGGCTTCGGGCAGGCCGCCGAACTCCGAGGGGTACCGGCCGGTCGTCGTGGCCAGCCAACCCACGCCCTCGGTGAGCAGGATGCGCATCCGGGCGTCGGCCGCGGCCTTCTCGTCGAGCGCGGCGACCACCCGCTCGTAGTGCACGTCCGGGAGCCGGTCGTGCGGGTACATGGCCCGGGTCATGCTGACCAGCGCCCGGGCGGTGCCCTGGTCCAGGGCCCGCAGGTCGGCGAGCCCCCCTGTCCGGTCCGGGTCGGTGTCGAGCCGTTGCCCAGCGACGGCGGCGTCCGCGACCCGGATGCCGCCCTCCTCGCTGACCTGTCCGTCCAGACCCACTGACTGCGTCGTCATCTCGGCGCCTCTCCCGTCCTCGCGCCGGTACGACCCGTCGGGGCACCGGCGTCTGTTTCTGGGAAACCGGTTGGTCGTGCAGCTGGACGCTCTGCTCGTCCCGCTCCGTCGGCGTGCGCGTCGACCGCGGGACCTGGAGGGCCGATCCAGGGTGGGCGGAGTGTAGGCCCGGCGGCGGCCGGCCCGCAGCCCGACGAGGCGGTGGCCGGGGGCCGCGGTTCGACCCGAGCCGCGGGGGGCACACCGGCGTCCGCAGTACCCGCCACTCGGCACCGGGAGGACGAGATGATCTTCATCACCGCCAAGTTCCGCATCAAGCCGGAGGACGCCGACCGGTGGCCGGAGATCGCCCGCGAGTTCACCGAGGCCACGCGGTCCGAGCCCGGGTGCCTGTGGTTCGACTGGTCGCGCAGCCTGGACGACCCGACCGAGTACGTCCTGGTGGAGGCCTTCCGCGACGACGAGGCCGGCGGGGCGCACGTGCAGTCCGACCACTTCGGGAAGGCCCAGGAGACCCTGCCGCCGCACCTGGTCGAGACCCCGCGGATCGTCAACTTCTCGATCCCGCAGGACGACTGGTCCGAGCTGGGCGAGATGGCCGTCTCGAGGTAGCCGACCGGCTCGGCGTCCTGCCCGTCCGCGTCTGGCGGCCCTCCGGGGGGCCGAAGTGGCCACTCCGGCCCCCCCCGGGCGGGCGCTCAGCGGCGGCCGGCGGCGACGAGGGGTGCCCGGCGCGGGTAGAGGTGCTGCTCCAGGCAGTCGACCAGGAAGGCGGCCAGGTCGGCTCGACTGATCCGGGTCGACCGGCACGACTCCGATGCGTGGTGCTCGACGGCGCCGGTCGCGGGGGTGTCCGTGAGCCGGGGTGGGCGCACCAGCGTCCAGTCCCGGTCGCTGGCCGCCCAGACGGCGTACTCGGCCGGCTTGTCGGCGACGACCGCGCCGCCGAGCTTCTGGATCAGCGTGGAGATGACCCGTGCGCTGGGCGACTTGCGGTCGCCGGGGACGTCGATGCCGGCGCCGGAGACGCCGACGAAGCGGTCCACCCCGGCTCGCTGCATCGCCGGGACCAGCGCCGCCGCGGTCTCCCGGTGCAGCGTCGCGTCCTTGCCCACCGGCCCGAGCGCGGAGACCACCGCGTCGGCGCCGGCGACGAGGTCGGCCAGCGCCTCCGGGTCGCGGCTGGACCCGGTCACGACGCGCACCGACCCGGCCGGCTCGCCCAGCTTCGCCGGGTCGCGGGCCAGCACGCTGACCTCGTGCCCGCGGCGCAGCAGCTCGGCGACGACGGCCCGGCCGGTGCGGCCGGTACCACCCAGGACGGCGACCTTCACGACTGTCCTCCTCGGGGGTTCTCGGGTGTGCGGCGCCAGGCCGCCTGCTCCCGGACGGCGGTGGTGCGCACGCTCGCCGGCGGCCGCCCGGTGACCTGCTCGACGTGGTCGGTCAGCCCGGCGGCCAGCCCCAGCCGCGCCGTCGTGTAGATCGCGGCCGTCACCACCGCCATGCCGACCGGCATGCCCAGGACGGTGCGCGCGTGCCGGAACCAGCCGGGCAGCCCCGGGTCGCGGTAGGTGATCGGGCGGCCCAGCACGTCGGTGAGGACGTCGGCGACCTCGGTGTAGGTCAGCGCCTCCGGGCCGGTCGGCGTCCACGCCTGGTCGCGGTGCGCGGCCGGGTCGAGCAGGGCCGCGGCGGCCACCGCGGCGACGTCGCGGGTGTCGACGAAGGCGGTGCGGCCTCGGCCGGCGGGGACGACGACCTCGTCGCGGTCGCGGATGTCGGGCGCGTGCGTCGTCGACAGGTTCTGGGTGAAGAACGACGGGCGGACGAACGTCCAGCCCAGCCCCGACCCCTGCAGCCAGCGCTCCACGGTGGCGTGCGGGACGACGCGCAGCCGGTCGGCGCCCTGGATGGACAGGAACACGACGTGCTCGACGCCGGCCTCCCGCGCGGCCGCGACGGCGGGTAGCAGGTCGCGCCGCACGTTGCCGATCGCCGGCGGTCGGACGAGGAACAGCGCGCGGACGCCGGCGAACGCCGCCGCCCAGGTGCGCTCGTCGGTGAAGTCGAACCCGACCGTGCCCTCCGGCAGCTGCCCGGAGGACGGGGGTCGGACCGCGCACCGGACGTCGGCGCCGGCGGCGTGCAGCTCCTCGCCCACCCAGCGGCCCACGTTGCCGGAGGATCCGGTCACCAGGACGGGCATACATGTACGGTACATGCACGATCGGGGCGGGGGACGTGGACGAGCACCGGGACGGCGCGGTCGAGACCTCCCTCGAACGCGTGGACCGGGCGCTGCTGCGGCTGCGGCGGATGTGGGACGCGCCGGCCGGCATCGAGCACGAGGGCGCCCTGGTCGAGGGCTCCACCCTGCTGGTGTGCCTGGCCGTGGAGGAGGGGCTGGCCGGGGCGGCGGAGGTCGGCGTCGTCGAGGTGGCCGCGGCGCTGGGAGTGACCCACTCGACGGCCAGCCGGCTGGTGACCCGGGCCGTCGCGGCCGGGATGGTGGCTCGGCGCCCCTCGTCGACCGATCCGCGCCGGACCTCGCTGACGCCGACCGCGGCCGGCCGCCGGCTGGTGGCGGCGTCCCGAGCGTTCCGCACCGCGCGTCTGGCGGCGCTGCTCGCCGGCTGGCCCGACCGCGACGTCGCCGCCCTGGCCGACCTGCTCACCCGCTTCGCCGCCGCGGCGGCCGGCCCACGCCCGTGATCACCTCGGAAGGGGCGGCCCTCCTGCAGGTAAGAGGACCCCCTCCTCCCCCCCTCGCTCCGCTCGGGGCGGTGCCCGGGAGGGGGCCTGGCGCGAGCCTCGGACGGCCCCGTCCGGAGGCTCGCCCGAGCCTGCGAGGGATGAGGAGGACGGGGTCCTTCTCGGGGGGCAGGAGGGTCCTTCCTCAGCCGTCCTGGCGGGCGGCGTTGGTCTGGACGGCGGTGCTCACGTACTGCGCGAGCCCCGGCGCGACCTGCTCGTAGTGGGCGGTGAACCGCTCGTCCTCGACGTACACCCGGCCCAGGCCGGCGTGCATCTGCGGGGAGCAGTCGTAGAAGTTCCGGCTGATCTGCTGCCGGTGCTCCTCGGCGAGGTCCATCGCCTGCTCCGAGTCGGCCGGGACGCCGGCCCGCATCGCCTCGGCGAAGCGGCGCTCGACGTCCTCCCCCTCGGCCTTGACCCGCAGCCAGTCCTCCTTGGTGTAGCCGCGGGTGCGCCGCTGCGACTCGGCGTAGGCGTCGGTCTCGCCCCAGCGTTCCCGCACCTCGGCCTCGTACTGCGCCGGGTCGTGCTCGCCGAACACCTCGAACCGCTCCTCCGGGGTCAGGGAGATCCCCATCGCTCTCGCCTCCAGCTCCTTCTCCACGGCCGCGATCACCGCCCGGGTCCGCTCCAGCCGGTCCTGCAGCAGCCGGTGCTGCCGGCGCAGGTGCTCGGCCGGGTCGGCGGACGGGTCGTCCAGGAGGGTCGCGACCTCCTCGAGGGGGAAGCCGAGCTCGCGGTAGAGCAGCACCTGGTGCAGCCGGTCCAGGTCGGCCGGCGAGTACTGCCGGTAGCCGGCCGCCGTCCGGCCCGAGGGTGACAGCAGCCCGATCCGGTCGTAGTGGTGCAGCGTGCGCACCGTGACCCCGGCCAGGGCGGCCACCTCTCCCACGTTCACGGCTCCTCCTCTCTCCGACGGCACCGAGTGCACAGCCTGACGTCGCGTCAGGGTCAAGCAGGATGTCCCCGGGATGCAGCAGGGTGCCCGTCATGGACGAGAAGGGGACCCTGCACCGGTACTTGCGCCTCCGCCGCGACGACCTGCTGGCCAAGCTCGACCGCCTCGACGAGTACGCCGTCCGCCGGCCGATGACGCCGACCGGCACGAGCCTGCTCGGCCTGGTCAAGCACGTGGCCCACGTCCAGCTGGGCTACCTCGGCGACGTGTTCGGCCGGCCCGGCGGCCGCCCCTACCCGTGGGACGACGGCGGCGAGGCCGACGCCGACATGTGGGCGACCGCGCAGGAGAGCCGGGCGGACGTCGTGGAGCTGTACCGGTTCTCCGCCGCGCACGCCGACGCCACCGTCGAGGCGCTGCCGTTCGACGCCGTGGGCGAGGTGTCCTGGTGGCCGCAGGAGCGGCGGCACCCGACGCTGCACACGATCCTGGTGCACCTGTGCGTCGAGGTCGCGCGGCACGCCGGGCACGCCGACGTGGTGCGCGAGGTGATCGACGACGCCGTGGGCATGAGCCCGGGCAGCCCGAACCTGCCCGAGCGCAGCACCGAGGAGTGGGCGGCCTTCCGCGCCCGCGTCGAGGCGGCCGCCCGGCAGGCGGCGCGGCGGGCACCCTGAGCCTCACCCGGCCAGCAGCCGCTCCACCGCCGCCCGCCCGACCGGCGGCTCGTCGGGATCCGCGGGGACGACGACGTCGAGCACGAGCCGCGCTCCCGCGGCGGCCACCAGGCGTGCGGCCGTCTCCAGGCTCGGTCGCCGTCGGCCGTTCTCGTGTGCACCGACCACGCTCTGGGCCACACCTGGCGCGCCGGCCCAGCTCCGCCTGCGTCAGACCCGCTCGGCGGCGGGCTCGAGCGATGGGTTCTGCCGCCGCCGGTGACACGAGGACGGCCACAGCGGATCGTGTGTGGAGTCGAACGGGTGCCCGCGGGGTGCATGGGTGAGGATCGGGGCATGGCTGCCGACGACGTCTCGCCCGAGGACCCCTTCCCCCGCAAGCGCGTCCGGGTGGACCGGCGGGCCGACGGCACCCTCGAGATGGCCTACGTCGAGGTCGGCGAGGGCGACCCGATCGTCTTCCTGCACGGCAACCCGACGTCGTCCTACCTGTGGCGCAACGTCATCCCGCACGTGGCGCGCCTCGGGCGCTGCCTCGCCCCCGACCTGATCGGCATGGGGGAGTCGGACAAGATCGCCGATCCCGGCCCCGGCACCTACTCGTTCGCCACCCACGCCGGGCTGCTGGAGCGGTTCCTCGACCAGGTCGGGGCCCGGGAGCGGGTGACCTTCGTGCTGCACGACTGGGGCTCGGCGCTGGGCTTCGACTGGGCTCAGCGGCACCGCGACGCCGTCCGCGGCCTGGCCTTCACCGAGGCGATCGTCGTCCCCCTGACCTGGGCGGACTGGCCGGCGGCCGCCCGGGGGATCTTCTCGACCATGCGCGGCCCGGACGGCGAGGCGGCGGTGCTGGAGAAGAACGTCTTCGTCGAGCGCATCCTGCCCGCGTCGGTGGCCCGCGGCCTGAGCCGGCAGGCGCACGACCGCTACCGGGCGCCGTTCCGCACGCCGGAGGAGCGCTGGCCCACCCTGGAGTGGCCGCGGCAGATCCCGATCGAGAGCGTGCCGCCGAAGGTGCACGATGTGGTGTCCCGGTACGGGCAGTGGCTGCGGCACAGCGACGTCCCGAAGCTGTTCCTCGACGCCGACCCGGGCTCGATCCTGGTGGGCCGGCCCCGGGCGTTCGTGCGCAAGTGGGCGGCGCTGAGCGAGGTCACCGTGCCGGGCGCCCACTTCGTGCCGGAGGACTCGCCGCACGAGATCGGCCGCGCCCTGGCCGAGTGGATCCCGACCCTGCGCTGACGGTCGGGGGCCGCACGGGCTCGGCCCGGGCCTAGCGGGAGGTGAGCGCCAGCCTGACGCCGAGGCCGAGGAAGCAGGCCGCGAACGCCTGCCGGATGCGGAGGACCAGCCGTGGCCGCTCGAGCAGGGTGCGGCGCACCGCGGCGGCGGCGACGCCGTAGCCGGTGAACACCACGAACGTCATCGCCATGAACACGCCGCTGAGCGCGAGCACCGTGCCCAGCTGCCCGTCGGCGCCGACGGGGACGAACTGTGGCAGGAAGGCGAAGAAGAACAGCGTCAGCTTCGGGTTGAGCAGGTTGACCAGCACCGCCGAGCCGATCACCCGCCACGCCGAGCGGGGCGCGCGGTCGGCGTCCACGGCCAGGGCGCTGCGGTCCCGCCAGGTCGCCCAGGCCGTGTACAGCAGGTAGGCCACCCCGGCGGCCTTGACCAGCTCGAAGGCCAGGCCGCTGGCCCGCAGCAGCGCCGCCGTGCCGGTGATCGCGGCGGCCAGGTGGGGGACGGTGCCCAGGGTGCAGCCGGCCGCGGCGACCACGCCGGCCCGAGCGCCCCGCGACAGGCCCGCGGCGATGGTGAACAGCGCGCCGGTGCCGGGGGTGGCGACCACGACCAGGGACGTCAGCAGGAAGGCGACGCTCACGCGGGCTCCTCTCCAGGACGCGCAGGGCGGCTCGAGGGGCTGGTCAACGCGTCTTCCTGCCGGCGCGCAGGGACTCGGCGGTCTTCGCGATGCGGGCGGCGCGCGTCTCGGGCCTCTTCGCCTCCTCGACCCAGCGCACCCACTCCTCGCGGTGGGAGGGGGCCAGCCCGTCGGAGGTGGCCCGTCCGGAACCGCATGTCGCGCATCCTGTCACTCCGGCGCCGGGCCGGGACAGGGCGCCGGGCGGTTGGGTCGACCCGTGGTGGCGTCACGACGCGTGCTCGCGGCGACGGCGGGCACGGGGACGGCCACCCCGAGGCCGGGGAGGAGACCGATCCGGGGAGTGGTGGCGGATCGTGTGCACCGCCGTGCCGTCAGCGGTCCCGGGCCACCGCCCCCGACGGTGGCCCCACCGCTCAGCCGGCGAGCGTGCGCACCGTCTCGACGGCCGCGACGACGGCGAAGACGAGGAACAGCGCCGCCGCCACCCGACGGATGAGCGCGACCGGCAGCCGGTCGGCCAGCTCCTTACCGAGGAACACGGCCAGGCCGGAGACGGTGAGCAGCGCCGCCCAGGCGCCGACGAAGACCGACAGCGGGTCGTCGAAGCGCGCGGCGAGGCCCGCGGTGGCCAGCTGGGACAGGTCGCCCCACTCGGCCGCGAACAGCACGCCGAAGGAGATCGCGGCGGCGCGCAGGAACGAGGTGCCCTCGCGGGCGTCGGCGACGTCCTCGGCCTCCTCCGGGCCGGCGGTCGCGCTGCGCCACAGCAGCACCGCGCCGACCAGGAACAGTACCGCCACCACGCCGCTGACCAGCGCCTGGGGGAGCAGCGAGAGCAGGCTGCCGGCGGTGACCGCGATCGCCACCTGCAGGCCGAACGCCGTCCCGACGCCGAGGAACACCGGCCAGGACGGGAACCGGGTGGCCAGGACCAGGCTGGCGAACAGCGTCTTGTCCGGCAGCTCGACGGGCAGGACGAGGATGAACGCGGTCGCGATGACCGACAGCGACAGCACGGTGTCCCTCTTCCGCTCGGCACTGCCGGGCGGGCACGGGCAGCCTCCGACCGGCCGGTGTGCGACGGTCGGGGGTCTGGCCCGCCCACGCCGGTGCGTGGGCCCGCTGACCGGGCGCCCGGAGGCGCCAGCGTGTCGACCAGCGGACGGGGGCTGCTCCCCTTCTCGGCGGTCCAGCCTAGCCGAGCGGCCCCCGGAACCCGGGTGCGCCGAGGGGTGACCCGCGCTACGGTCCGCCCATGCCGTTCCGTTGACGCCGGTCACCGACGATCCCGGCGGCGGCCCGGCCGCTCGTGCGGCTGGCCGTGTGCTGGGCCGCGCTGTCCGAGCTGGTGCCCTTCTACCCGCTCTACGCCCTGCTCTTCCTCGACGCCGGGCTCTCCGACGCCCAGGTCTCGGGACTGTTCGCGCTGTGGTCGGTCACCGGCTTCCTCACCGAGGTGCCCGCCGGTGCGCTGGCCGACCGGTGGTCCCGCCGGGGGGTCGTCGTCCTCTCCGGTGTGCTGCAGGCGGCCGGCTTCGCGCTCTGGACGGTGGCCCCGACGGGGTCGGCCTTCGCCGCCGGGTTCGTGCTGTGGGGCGTCGGCGGGGCGCTGGTCTCCGGTGCCGCCGAGGCGCTGGTCTTCGACGGGCTGGCCGACGTCGGCGCGCAGGCGGTCTACGCCCGCGTCAACGGCTGGATGACCGCAGCCGAGCTGCTGGTCCAGCTGCCGACGGCGGCCGGAGCCACCGCGCTGTTCGCCGTCGGGGACTACCCGCTGGTCGGCTGGGCCAGCGTCGCGGTCTGCCTGGCCGCGGCCGGGCTGGCCCTGCGCTTCCCCGAGCCGCCGCGGACCCCGGACGACGACGGGGAGCCGGCGGGCGGGACGCTGCGGCTGGGGCTCGCCCAGGCGCTGCGCCGTCCCGACCTGCGCCTGGTGGTGCTCGCCGTGGCGCTGCTCGGCGGCCTGGACGCCGTCGAGGAGTACATCCCGGTCATGGCGCGCTCCTGGGACGTGCCCGCCGTCGCCGTCCCTCCCGCCGCCGTCGCCGTCGCGCTGGCCGGAGCGCTCGGCGCGGCCCTCGGAGGCCGGGCCGCCCAGCTGTCCACGCGCGGCCTGCTGGCCCTGCTCGCGGCGTCCGGCGCGTTGCTGGCCGGAGCCGCGGTGTGGGCCCACCCGCCGGCGCTGGCCCTGCTCGCCGCCTGCTACGGGCTCTACCTGGCGGTGCTCGTGGTCGCCGAGGCGCGCCTGCAGGAGCGGATCGCCGGGCCGTACCGGGCGACGGTCACCTCGGTGGCGGGGCTGGGCCTCGAACTGGCCTCGCTGCTGGTGTTCGGCGCGTGGGCGCTGGGCGGGCCGGTGGCGGTCGCGGCGGTGTTCCTCGCCGCCGTCCCGGTGGTCGCCGCCGGGCTGCGGGAGCCGGCCAGGACGCCCTGATGTCCCCGGGCCTCGCGGGCCCGCCGCAGGTAGGCCGACGGCGGCACCCCGACGACGGCGCGGAACTCGCGGCTGAAGTGGGCCTGGTCGAACCAGCCGAGCGAGACCGCCAGGTCGGCCAGGTCGGTGACCTCGCCGGCGTCGATCGCGGCCGCGGCGTCCTGCAGCCGGTAGCGGGCGAGCACCGCCTTGGGGCCGAGCCCGACGGAGGCGGCGAACAACCGCTGCAGCGAGCGGACGCTCACCCCGGCCAGGGCGGCCACCTGCTCGACCCGCACCAGCTCGCGGTCCTCGAGCATCTCCTCGACCAGCGCCAGCAGGTCGAGGTGGGTCGCCGACGGCTGCGGCGCGCAGGCCGCCAGGGCGGCGTCGAGCACGGCGGCCCGGGCGCCGTCGTCGTCCTCGGCCAGGACGGCGGCCATGAGCGCGTCGGGGGCCGGGCCGAGCTCGCCGCCCAGCGGGGTGACGCCGTCCGGCAGCGGCCGCCGGCCGGTGAAGGCCGCCCAGCCGCCCGGGCGGAACTTCACCGCGGTCACCCGCCCGACCCCGGCGAGGTCGACGGTGAACCGGCGGCGGACCGGCCCGTGCACGAGCACGGCCGGCAGCGCGACCCCGAAGCGGGGCCGGGTGCCCTCCTCGACCGAGACGTTGACGCTGGGATGGCTGAGCACCTCCGACCGGAACGGCGGCCGCCCGGTGCGGTCCCAGCGCACCGACCAGTAGCGCTCCACGAACGGGGCCAGCTCCGGCGCCACGGCGGTGTCGCGCCGCAGGTCGGCCTCCCGCGCGGTCTCGGCCGGGCACAGCACGCCGTGCGTCGTCCGCGGGGCTGTCGCATTCGTCCAAGACGCCACCGCCGCAGGGTAGGCAGGGTGGCGGACATGGCGATCACCGACGGCCGTCCCGACGGCTACACGACCCTCACCCCCTTCCTCGTCTGCTCCCCGGCCGGCGAGGCGATCCGCTTCTACGCAGACGTGTTCGGCGCCACGGTGGTCAGCCGGATGGACGGTCCGGACGGCACGGTCCCGCACGCCGAGTTCGACCTCGGCCTGGGCCGGCTGCAGCTGGGTGACCCGAACGACGCCTACGGCCTGGTCGCGCCGAGCGGGCGGGCCGACGACCGGGTGAGCAGCTCGACCTGCGTCTACGTCGCCGACGTCGACGCGGTGGTCGCGGCGGCGGTCGAGCGCGGCGCGACCGTGCGGGAGGAGCCGGCCACCTTCGTCACCGGCGACCGGTTCGCGTCGATCTACGACCCGTTCGGCCACCGCTGGGCGGTGATGACCCGCGTCGAGGACGTGAGCCCGGAGGAGGCCGAGCGCCGGCTCGCCGAGTGGGCGGCGCAGCAGTGACACCCGTCCGGCCGGGCGCGGACCACCCGGGACGGAGGAGCCGAGCCGTGGGCTACACGAACACGTTCATCGCGGTGGCCGAGGACTGCCGGGCGGGCACCGGGGAGGTGCCTCCCGACCGGAGCGGCGTCCCCACGGTCGCCGCCGTCCAGTACGCCCTGCACGCCGTGGACTCGCCGTCGTACGCGCGACTGCGCGCCGACGGGCGGCTCACCCAGCTCCGGGCCATGCGCTCCCGCCGCGGGTAGCGGCGGGAGCGGCGGGAGCGGCTCAGCCGACCGGATGGGCGGCCTCGGCGGCGGCCGTGGCGGCGCGCAGCACCTCCTTCACCGGCAGGCCGCGGTCGCGGGCCAGCGCGGCGACGTCCTCGAACTCGACGCCCACGTTGACCACCCGGTCGCCGACCCGCGCGACCTTGACGCCGACCCGGCCGCCGAGCACCTCGACCGACGTCGACGTCCGCTCCAGCGCGACCTTGCCGACGGGCACCACCCGCAGCCCGATGGTCGACGTGGTGGCGAACACCGCGGCCTGCACCGCGGCGACCGCGTCCGGCCGGCACAGCGCGGACAGGGTGTGCGCCGGGCGCCCCTTCTTCATCAGGATCGGGGTGAGCCAGGCGTCCGACGCCCCGGCGGCCAGCAGGGCGTCGAGCACACCGGGCCACAGCCGGGGGTCGAGGTCGTCGACGTTGGCCTCCAGCACGACCGGGGACGCCGGCGAGGACCCGGCCGGCTCGCCCAGGACCAGCCGGACGACGTTGGGCAGCTCGGCCGGGTCGCGGGCGCCGGCGCCCACCCCGACCCGGTCCACCCGCACCGGCGGCAGCGGCGTCCACTCGTCGACCCGGGCGGCCAGCAGCGCCGCGCCGGTGGGCGTGCACGTCTCGGCCGGCACCGGCCCGGCGTGCACCGGCGCCCCGGCGAGCAGCTCCAGCACCGCCGGCGCCGGGACCGGGACGACGCCGTGCGCGCCGCGGGACGAGCCGCTGCCCAGCGCGACCGGGGAGGCGCTCAGCCGGGTCAGGCCCAGGTGCTCGAAGCCGGCGACCACCCCGACGACGTCGGCCAGGGCGTCGAGCGCGCCGACCTCGTGGAAGTGGACGTCGTTCGGGTCGACCCGGTGCACCCGGCCCTCGGCGAGGGCCAGCCGCGCGAAGACCGCCAGCGCGCCGTCCCGCACGGCGGGAGAGAGGTCGGCGTCGGCCAGCAGCGTCCGCACATCGGCCCAGGTGCGGGTCGCGGTGGACGGCGGTGCCTGCACGTGCACCCGGGTGGCGCCCAACCCGTGCCGGGTCACCTGCTCGGCCAGCAGCCGGACCGGCTCGACCGGCAGCGCGGCGACCGCGGCCGCCGGCACCTCCAGCGGCACCCCGGCGTCGACCAGCGCGCCCAGCAGCAGGTCACCGCTGCAGCCGGCGGACAGGTCCAGCCACCCGATCACGGCTCGACCGTAGGGCCGGTCAGCCCCTCCGGGACCTCCGGGCGATCCTCGCGGCGAAGACGCCGGCGGCGTGGCCGTCGTCGATGTTGCTCACCACGACACCCGGCGAGGCCGAGTTGAGCACGGTGAGCAGCGCGCCGAACCCGCCGAAGGAGCCCGGCTGCCCGGTCGAGGTGGGGACGGCGACGACCGGCACGTCGGTCAGCACGCCGACCAGGCCGGCCAGCGAGGCGTCCGTCCCGGCCACCACCACCAGGCAGTCGACGTCGCCGGGCAGCTCGGGGGCCCCGGTGCGGCGGCCGCCGCTGACGTCGTCCACCCGCACCACCTCGGTGCCGGTGACCCGGGCGGCGAAGGCGGCCTCGGCGGCCACCGACCGGTCGCCGCCGACACCGCGCAGCACCCCGATGCGCCCGGCGGGCTCGGGCAGCGGACCCACCGCCGCCGACATCGCCGCGGCGTCGACCGTCGTGTAGGCGTCGTGCTCGCTGGCCAGCGCCACGAGCGTCTCGGCGGAGGCGCGGACGACGACCGCGGGCCGGTCCGGGAACTCCCGGCGGGCGGTGCGGACCAGCGCGAGCACCTGCTCGGTGCTGCGCCCGGTGCCCCAGACGACCTCGGGCTCGGCCGGCCCGTCGCGCAGCGGCGCGGCGGGGGCGGTGCCGACCCCGCCGGACCCGGCCGGGCGCGCGGTCGCCGGCACCGGGCCCAGGGCCGGTTCGCCGGAGGTGCCCAGGCCGAGCGGCGGGTCGACGGGCTCGACGAGGAGGGAGGCGAAACCGCCGGGCGCGCCGGCCGGGTCGTCCAGCGGGGAGGGCTGCACGGCAGGGACCCTAGGGGCCGCGGAGGCGTCGTCCCGGGGCACGGCGCGGGCCGTGTCCTCCCCACCGGACCCGTCCGTCACAGCCGTCGCAGCTCGCCCCGGCGGGCCGAACAGCGCGTCCAGCGGACCGTCGCCGGCCCGGGTCTGGGTCACCGTCGACAGCCGGACGACGCGGTCGCGGCCGCTGCGCTTGGCGTCGTAGAGCACCCCGTCGGCGGCGGCGAAGAGGGTGCGCCGGTCGTCGCCGCGGGTGGCCGAGGCGACGCCGACGCTGATCGTCACCGGCAGGTCGACGCCGAGGCCGGCCCAGTCGTGCTCGGCGACCGCCCGGCGGGTGCGCTCCAGCGCCCGCTCGGCCTGCTCGGCCGTGGTGTCGGGCAGCAGGACGACGAACTCGTCGCCGGCCCAGCGGCACACCTCGTCGGTGTCGCGGACCCCGGCGCAGAGCAGCTCGGCGACCGTCCGCAGCACGGCGTCACCGGTCGGGTGGCCGGCGGTGTCGTTGACCTGCTTGAACCGGTCGACGTCGACCACGGCCAGCGCCGGGGCGGACCCCGAGGACAGCAGACAGTCCAGCGTGGCCTCCGCGTAGCGGCGGTTGGGCAGCCCGGTGAGCGGGTCCTCGTAGGCCTGCCGACGCAGCTGACCGGCGGCCCGCTCGGTCTCCAGCAGGCTCTTGCGCCGGCCGAACAGCTCCACCCACCGGGTGCGCCGCTCGTCGACCCGGTCCAGCTCGTCGGCGAGGTAGGCCTGCAGGTAGGGCAGCGCCCGGCCGGCGTCGTCCAGCTCGGCGTGCAGCGTGCACAGCTCGCGCAGCGCCGCCCGGCGCAGCCGCGGCAGGCCGTGCTCGGTCGCCGTCGCCAGGGCCCGGGCCAGCTGCTCGTCCGCTCCCCGGCCGTCGCCCTGCCGGCGCAGCGCGCGGCCCAGCGCCAGCAGCGCCGTGGCCAGCAGCGCCCGGTCGCCGGCCGCGGTGGTCGTCCGGACGGCGGCGCGCAGCGGCCCCGCGGCGGCCGCGTGCTCGCCGAGGCCGACCAGGGCCCAGCCGTGCACCACCTGCGCGCTGACCACGGGGTCGGCCGCCTCCGGCGGGAGCAGCGCCAGCGCCTGCTCGGCCAGCGCGCGGGCCTCGGCGAAGTGCGGCTGCGCCGACTCCGGGACGCCGTCGTCGAGCAGCGCCTCCCCGAGCTCGGCGCACAGCTCGCCGAGGCGGGTGGCGGCGCGGGCCACCAGGACGTCGGGCCCGCCGTCCGGGTGCCCGTCCCCGCGCCGTCCCAGGGCGCCGGAGGCCGCGGCCGCGACGGCGGCCTGGTGCGCCCGCCGCTGGTAGTCCAGGGCCAGCGGCATGAGCTCGAGGTCGGCCAGCACCCCGGCCAGCGCCGTCAGGGTCTCCACCAGCAGCGCGGACGGCGGCAGCTCCGGGTCGAGCAGGCTGGCCGCCTCCACGGCCTCGTCCATGGCGGCGTCGATGCGGCGGGAGAGCAGCTCGATGCGGGCGTGCCGGGCCAGGCCGGCGGCGCGCTGCAGCTCGTCGTCGGTGGCCTCGAACGCGGCCTTCGCGGAGCGGACCAGCGCGATGGCCAGCGCGGCGCGGGACGCCGGCTCGGTGCGCGCACCCCCGTCCTGCGCGCCGTCGATGAGCTCGGCCAGGCCGGCGTGCAGGTCGAGGGCGGGCGGGGAGCCGGTGCCGTGCGGGAGCCCGACCGGGTCGCCGAGGAGGGTGAACCCGGCCTGCCGCAGCCGGCGCACCAGCAGCTCGGCGCGCAGCGTGTCGGCCCAGGCCCGGCCCAGGTCGACGGGTGCAGGGTCGACGGGTGGGGAGCCGGCGGGTGCGTCGTCGGCCGCGCCGTCGCGCGGGGCGGGCGCCACGTGGGGGGAGGGGTCGGTGCCGACGTCGGCCAGCAGCTCCTCGGCGTCGTCGAGCCGCCAGCTCGCCAGGGCAGCGGTCACCCGCTGGTGCAGGGCTCCCGGTGGCACGAGCGCACTGTGCCCGCCGTCCCGGTCGGTGTCGAGCACCGGTGGGGAGGCGCGCGGGGCGCCGTCCCGCTCGCCGTCCGTCTGGCCACAGGGGTCCCACCCCGCCTCCGCCGTCACGGGTCCTCCCGCGGAGGCCGGCCGCCGGGGGCGCGCACCCGGTTGCGGCCACCGCGCTTGGCGGAGAACAGGTACAGGTCGGCGGTGTCGAACAGCGAGCGCCAGCCGAGCGGCTCGTCGGCGGCCGGCGGTGCGCTGGCCACCCCGATGCTCACGGTCACCGGCTCGGGCAGCTGCAGGTCGTCCCAGTCGGCGTCGGCCACGGCAGCGCGCAGCCGGTCCATGGCGACCAGCGCCTGGCCCTCGGTCGCCGTCGGCAGGACGACGAGGAACTCGTCCCCCGCCCAGCGGTACACCTCGTCGCCGGCGCGGCTGTGCTCGCGCAGCAGGTCGGCCACCCGGCGCAGCACCTCGTCGCCGTGCGAGTGCGAGGTGTCGTCGTTGACCTCCTTGAACCGGTCGACGTCCACGACGGCCAGCGACAGCGGCTCCTCGCCGGTGCGCAGACCGGCCAGCCGGCGCTCGGCGCTGCGCCGGTTGCCCAGTCCGGTGAGCGGGTCCTCCAGCGCGTGCCGGCGCAGGACGGCGGCCTGGCGCTCGGCCTCCCGCAGCCGGCTGCGCCGCACGAACATCTCCGCCCACAGCTCGCGGCCGCGGGCGTGCGCCCGGCCGGTGTCGGCGCGGTAGGCCTCCAGCCAGTGCAGCGCCTCGGCGGGCCGGCCCATCGCCGCGGTGCCCTGGCCGAGCTCCAGCAGGCACTGGCGGTAGCGCCGGCGGTCGCCGGTGGCGGCGAAGGCCCCGGCGGCGTCGACCAGCAGGTCGGTGGCCTGCCCGCCGTGCCCGCCCCCGGACTGGGCCTGGGCCAGGCGGGTGAGCAGCCGGGCGAGCACCAGGTCGGCGTAGCCGCGCAGCCAGGTACTGCCGTCGCGGTGGATGCGCCGGTGCGCCCGCCGCATCGGGCCGACGGCGTCGTCGACCTGGCCGCGGCCGGCCATCGCCCAGGCCTGGACGACGTCGAGCAGGTCCTGGTCGCCCGGGTCGGGTTCGACGCCCAGCTCCCGGGCGGCGCTCGCGCAGTCGACGGCCGTCGCGGCCAGCTCGGCGGAGCGCTCGGCCCGGCCGCGCCGGTGCAGGGTCTGGGCCAGCTCGGCGTGCTGCTGCGCGCACAGCTGCAGCAGCCGCCACCGGTCGGCCGGGTCGGGCAGCCGGGCGGCGACCCGGTGCCCCTCCAGCGCGGAGGCGACGGCGAGCTCCTCCAGGTCGAGGGCGGCCAGGGTCAGCGACAGCCACAGGTGGGCCTGGTGGAGGGCGCGGGAGGGCTCCGCGGCGCTCGGCTCGGCGAGCAGGCTGGCGTCGACGGCCAGCAGCATGGCGGCGTCGACGTGGTCGGCGGTGACCTCGACGTGGGCCAGGTAGGCCAGCGTCAGGGCGGTCTGCGCGTCCGGCCGGCACCGGCCGAGGGCCTCGCGGGCCGCCGCCACCCCGGCCGCGGCGGACCCGCGGTCGCCGTCCAGCAGCTGTCGGCGGGCGGCCAGCGCGTGCCGCCAGGCGGTCCAGCGGGGATCGGTCGAGGCGGTCAGCGCCGCCTCGGCGCGGTCGTGCTCGGCGGTGAAGGTGGTGGGGTCGTCGCGGTCGCTGGCGGCCAGCAGACGCCAGAGCGCATCGTCGAGGTCACCCTCGGTCAGGTGGCTTGGGCGGGAGGTCACGCGTCCTCCCCTCGACGGTGCGGCCGTGCTCCTGCGGTGGAGCGACCGCTGCGACCCGGCCGCACTACCCTCGTCGGGTGCCTGGGACGCGGTACGCCTATCTCGGCCCCGAGGGTACCTTCGCCGAAGCGGCCCTGATCAGGGCGGTCGCCGCCGCGGAGGGATCCCGGCAGCCCGCCGGCAGCGTCGCCGCCGCGCTGGCCGCCGTCCGGTCGGGGGACGCCGACGCCGCGGTCGTCCCGCTGGAGAACTCGGTCGAGGGTTCGGTGCCGGCCACCATGGACGGGCTGGTCGACGGCGCCCCGCTGCTGATCACCCGCGAGGTGTTCCTCCCCGTCTCCTTCGTCCTGGCCGCCCGCCCCGGGACGGCGCCGTCCGACGTGCGCTCGGTGGCCAGCCACCCGCACGCGCTGGCGCAGACCGCCCGCCGGCTGACCGACCTGCTGCCCGGCGTCGTCCCCCTGCCGGCCACCTCCACCGCCGAGGCCGCCCGGCAGGTCGCGGCCGGCGAGCACGACGCCGCGGTGTGCGCTCCGATCGCCGCCGAGCGCTACGGGCTGACCGCGCTGGCCGAGGACGTCGCCGACCGCCCCGGCGCGGTCACCCGGTTCGTGCTGGTCACCCCGCCCGGCCCGCTGCCGGAGCCGACCGGCAACGACAAGACCTCGCTGGTCGCCGTGGTCGGCGACCGCACCGGGGCGCTGCTGGAGCTGCTCGGCGAGTTCGCCGGGCGCGGGATCAGCCTGACCCGCATCGAGTCGCGCCCGACCCGCGAGCGGCTCGGCGTCTACTCTTTTTCCCTCGACTGCGAGGGGCACGTCGCCGACGCCCGGGTGGGGGAGGCGCTGGCCGCGCTGCACCGCGTGTGCGACGAGGTCCGCTTCCTCGGCTCGTACGCGCGCGCCGACGAGCGGGAGAACAAGCCGGTCCCCACGGCGTCCACCGATGCCGCGTTCGACGAGGCCGCGCAGTGGCTGGAGCGGGTGCGCGCCGGCCGCGCGTGACCCCGACCCCGGCCGTCCACCCCTCCCGCCTCCCCTCCCCCCCTTCTTGAGTTGATCATGGGGTTGTTGCCAGCTCCGTCGGCGTGTCCGCGCGTGTCGGCGGCAAGAACCCCATGATCAACTCGGGAGGGGGCGCGGGAGGGGCGCCCCCCTCCAGGGTCCCGCCCCGAGCCTGCGAGGGGTGGGAGGGAGGGGTCCTTCTTCAGACGCGTTCCAGCTCGCGCTCGGGTTCGGGGTCCGGGCGGCGGCGGGACAGTCGGCTCGGCCACCAGGTGCGGTCGCCGAGCAGGGCGACGGCCGACGGCACCACCAGCGACCGGACGACGAAGGTGTCGAGCAGGACGCCGAAGCCGACCAGGAACGCCACCTGGACCAGGAACAGCAGGGGCAGCACCGACAGCGCGCCGAAGGTCGCGGCGAGCACCATCCCGGCGCTGGTGATGACCCCGCCGGTGACGGCCAGCGCCCGCAGGACGCCGTCCCGGGTGCCGTGCCGGGCCGACTCCTCCCGGGCCCGGGTCATCAGGAAGATGTTGTAGTCGATCCCGAGCGCGACGAGGAACACGAACCCGATCAGCAGGATGCCGGGGTCGCTGCCGGGGAAGCCGAAGACGTGGTCGAACACCAGCGCGGCCACGCCCACGGTCGCGCCGACGCTGAGCACGACGGTCGCCACCAGCAGCACCGGGGCCACCAGCGAGCGCAGCAGCAGGGCCAGCACGACGCAGACGACGACGAGCACGCTGGGCACGATCACCCGCAGGTCGCGGGCCGCGGTCTGGCGGGTGTCGAGGTTGGTGGCGGTGTTCCCGCCGACCAGCGCGGCCGGGTCGGCGGCGTGCACCGCGGTGCGCAGCTGGGAGACGACGTCCTCCGCCCGGTCGCTGTCGGCGGGGACGGCGAGGACGGCGTCGAGCTGGACCAGCCCGTCCACCACCAGCGGCGGCGCGCCCGGCTGCGGTGGCCCGCCGGCCCCGGTGAAGGGCACGACGCTGGCCACGCCGTCCGTGGCGGCGGCCGCCCGGGCCACCGCCGGCCAGCTCGCCTCCGGGGTGACGACCACCGTCGGGCTGCCCGAGCCGGCGTCGAAGTGGCGGGCGAGGGCCTCCTGCCCGGCGACGGCGTTGGACTCGCCGCGGATGGCCTCGGAGGTGGTGATGCCCGACGCGTCGAAGGTCGGGGCGAAGACGGCGGCGGCGACGAGCAGGAGCGTGCTGACCGCGAGCACCCGGCGGGGACGGCGGCCGACGAGGGCGGCGACCCGCTGCCAGCCCCGCCCCCGCGGCGGCTCGGTGCCGTAGCGGGGGCGGAACGGCCAGAACGCGGCGCGCCCGAGCAGGGTCAGCGCGGCCGGGAGGAAGGTCAGCGCGGCGAGGACGGCGAAGGTGACGCTGACCGCCGAGATCGGGCCGAGGCCGCGGTTGGACTTCAGGTCGGAGAGCAGCAGGCACAGCACGCCGAGGACCACGGTCGCCCCCGAGGCCACGATCGGCTCCCAGGAACGGCGCAGCGCGACCCGCATGGCGGCGTACCGCGACCGCTCCTGGCGCAGCTCCTCGCGGAACCGGGCGACCAGCAGCAGGCCGTAGTCGGTGGCCGCACCGACGACCAGGATCGCGGCGATGCCCTGGCTCTGGCCGTTGACGGTGATCACCCCGTTGCTGGCCAGCAGGTAGGCGACGGCGTTGGCCGCGGTGAGGGCCAGGCCGGCGGTGCCGATGACCAGGAACGGCAGGATGGGGCTGCGGTAGACGACCAGCAGGATGAGCAGGACGACGCCGAACGCGGCGAGCAGCAGCAGGCCGTCGATGCCGGCGAACCCGTTGGCGAAGTCGGCGAACACCCCGCCGGGGCCGGTGACGAAGGAGTCGGTGCCCGCGACCGGGAGGGCCGCGCGCAGGTCCTCGACCAGCGAGACGATCTCGTCGCCGACGTCCGGGGCCAGCGGCAGGACGACCTCCACCGCCGCGCCGTCGGCCGACGGCACCGGCGGGGACGGCTGGCCGGCCAGCGCGCCGGCGTCCTGGGCGATGCGGGTCGCCTGCCGGGCCCGGTCGCCGATGGCGGTCAGGGTCTGCGCGTCGAGGGGCCCGTCACCCTCCCACAGCAGGACGGCGGGGATCGCCTGGACCGGGGAGAAGCGCTGCTGCAGCTCGGTGACGCGGGTCGACTCGGCGCTGTCGGGCAGGAAGGCGGCGGCGTCGTTCTGCTGCAGGCCCGACAGCTTGCCGCTCAGCTGACCCAGGGGGCCGGCGCCACCCAGCCAGACCAGCAGGACGAGTGCGGGGAGGAGCCAGCGCCAACGACCCATGGTGTCGTCCCTCGAAGATCGATAGTCTCGACAGCCGAGAGGTTATGGGCGGGACCGGTGCGGGTGCAACAGGAGGTGGAGGTGGACGTCGAGGAGCGTTCGGAGATCGCCCTGCTGCTGCGCCGGCTGACCGTCGAGCTGGACGCCGTCGGTGAGCGGTTCGCCGGGATCCACGGGCTCGGGCGCACCGACGTCCGGGCGCTGGTGGCGATCATGGACGCCGCCCGTTGTGGGCGGGCGCTGACCGCCGGGGCGCTCGGCGCCGCGGTGGAGCTGAGCTCGGCGTCGGTGACCGCCCTGGTCGACCGGCTGGAGCGCGCCGGTCACGTACGGCGGGTGCGTGACGCCACCGACCGCCGCCGGGTGGTGCTGGAGATGACCGAGTCGGCGCAGTCGGCCGGCGCGGAGTTCTTCGGGAGGCTGCAGCGCGACCTGGTCGCGGCGATGGGGGAGTTCCCGGACGAGGAGCTCGCCGTCGTCCGCCGGTTCCTCGAGCAGATGACCGACGCGATCATGCATCACGCCAGGATCGATCAAACGCCGGGCGAACGCACGAACTGAGGGCCAGCGTGGGTCTGGCGGCCTCCCTCGGTCGTCAGCTTCGCCCAGTCAGTGGTCAGGCGAGCGCTCGCAGTCGTTCACTGAGGTCGCTCGGTGGCACGAAGACGAAGGCCTTGCTCTCTCTGCGCTTCTCGAGCAGGCCACGGTCGAAGAGATCGAGAAGGTCCGTCCGAGCTGTCTGATAGACGACGTTGTGGGACCGCCGGTGCCCCTCGATGGTGTAGTGCGCGTGGGGGTCCCGAAGTGCATCGCCGAGAAGTGCGCGCTGCCGGTGGTTCAGGCCACTGTCACCCCGGACCAGGGCTTCGACCTCCTGCACCTCGCGGATCTTGCGCTCCAGGTAGTCCTGGAGGTCACAAAGGGCACGCCTGAGGACCTCAAGGTGGTACCGGATGAAGTACGTCAGGTCGTTGTCGTCCGTCTCCGTCAGCAGGAAGCTCTGTGCATAGGTCGTGGGTGCCTTGCGCAGGATGGTGCTGATGGTGAGGAACTCGGCTAGCCAGTACCCCTGGCGCAGCATCGACCAGTAGAAGATGGCACGTGCCGTCCTGCCGTTCCCATCCTCGAAGTAGTGATCGTATCCGAGCCAGAAGTGGAGGATGACGGACCGCACGACGGGATGGATCCAGGCGTCTTGCCCTCCTTCGTTGGCGAAGTCACAGAGGGCCCGCAACCGCTTGGGGAGTTCCTCGGCGGGCGGCGGCGTGTGCAGGAGTTGATCACCGTCGCCCCACACCTTCACTTGCTCCTCGTTCGGGTGCTGTAGGCGCCCCGCCGCGGTCGGATTGTCCAGAGTCCCGTCCGTGACCAGGCGATGAACCTCGAACACGAACTTCGGCGTGAGTGGTTGATCACGATGAGCCGTGACGTACTGCATGGCCCGGAAGTTGTTGACGATCATCTGCTCACTGCGATCACGGGGTTGCCGTCCCGTGCGGAGCATCTCCTTCGCCACTCTCCGGCTCGTGGAGGCACCCTCCAGTTGAGACGAGGTGATGGCCTCCTCCATGAGGCTCGTGATGACGTACCGGTCGCGCGTCGCGGGGTTGGTCACGCTGTCTGCAATCCCGATGCGCCCGCTCGCCTCTTGGTCGATCTTGTGCAGTGACTCGAGGGTGATGTCCGGGAGTGTGAACCAGAATGCCGAGCCCTCGGTGTCGAGGAGCGGGACGGACCGGCGGCCGGCCCCGCGGGTCAGCTTGAGCCGGAGCCACCACTCGCGGTGCGTCAAGCCCTCGGGGGCCGACAGGTGCAGGAGCTTGTCCCAGTGCAGGTAACCGTCGTCTCCAGGTACGCCCGTCCCCAAGGGCTGTGAGATCACCCGGGCGATCCGCTCGGGGCGGATCTCCGCGAGTAGTTCGTCGAGGGAGGGTGGAGTCAGGGGAACGTGCATCAGCTCTCTAATCACACCGGTGTCGTACTAATCAGATACTAACACGGGTAGTAGTTAGTAGGTCTGTCCGGGCCACCGGTGCTGCTACTAACTACCAAGGAAGTTGGTAGCAGATCAGTAGGACCCGGTCGCTCCTCGGGTCCCTCCAGCAGGGAGCGCGCATCGGGGCCCGCCCGCACAGAAACGGACGGCTTCGCACCCACTCGTTCGCGTCCGTGCAGTCCCGTGGAACGGCCACCTCAGAGGTAGAGGCCGGTGGACTCCTCGATCCGCTCGGCGGCCACGGCGTGCACGTCCCGCTCGCGCAGGATGATCAGCTCCTCGCCGTGGACCTCGACCTCGTGCTGGTCCTCGGGGGAGAACAGGACCTGGTCGCCGACCTTCACCTGCCGCACGCTCCCGCCGACACCCCGCGCCTCGCCCCACACCAGCCGCTTGGCCACCTGCGCGGTCGCCGGGATGAGGATGCCGCCACTGGAGCGACGCTCGCCGTCCTCCCTGCTCAGCGCCACCAGGATGCGGTCGTGCAGCATCTTGATCGGCAGCCCCTTGACGTCAGCCACGGTCGATCACGGTACGCGGCGGCGAGGTGCTCGAGCGGCCCGCTCCCGGGACCCGCCGCTGGCCCCTGCAGGGTCCCGCCGCGAGCGGGTGAGGTGCTGGAACGGCCCTCCTGCCGGGCCCCGCTGGCCCGCTGCAGGGTCCCGCCGCGAGCTCGCGAGTGGCGGGGGGCAGGGGGTCCTTCTCCGAGCGGAGGGGGCAGGAGGGTCCTCTCACCAGCCGAGCTCGTGCAGCCGGTCGTCGTCGATGCCGAAGTGGTGCGCGATCTCGTGGACGACGGTGATCGTCACCTCGTCCCTGACCTCCTCGGCGGTCGAGCAGATCTCGCAGATCGCCTCGCGGTAGACCATGATCCGGTCCGGCAGGGCGCCGCCGTACTGCCAGCCGCGCTCGGTCAGCGCGTATCCCTCGTAGAGACCCAGCAGCTCCGGTTCCTCCTCGTTGCGGTCCTCCACCAGGACGACGACGTTGTCGAGCAGCGCCATCAGCTCGCCCGGGACGGCGTCGAGCGCGTCGGCGACGAGCTCCTCGAAGACCGGCAGCGGCAGCGGCCTCACCCCTGCCGCCCGATCACCAGGACGTCGGCAGCGGTCGGCCCTCCTCGTAGCCGGCCGCGCTCTGCACGCCGAGCACCGCGCGCTCGTGCAGCTCGTCGACGGTGCGGGCGCCGGCGTAGGTGCACGCCGAGCGCACCCCGGCGACGATCTGGTCGACGAGGTCCTCCACGCCGGGGCGGGCCGGGTCCAGGTACATGCGCGAGGACGAGATGCCCTCCTCGAACAGGCCGGCGCGGGCCCGCTCGAAGCCGCTCTGCGTCGCCGTCCGGGCCTTGACCGCGCGGGCCGAGGCCATGCCGAAGGACTCCTTGTACAGCCGGCCGGAGCCGTCGTCGTGGATGTCGCCGGCCGACTCGTAGGTGCCGGCGAACCACGAGCCGACCATCACGTTGGCCGCGCCCGCGGCCAGGGCGAGGGCGACGTCGCGCGGGTGGCGCACGCCGCCGTCGGCCCACACGTGCCGGCCGAGCTCGCGGGCGGCCGCGGCGCACTCCTCGACGGCGGAGAACTGCGGCCGGCCGACGCCGGTCATCATCCGCGTGGTGCACATGGCGCCGGGGCCGACGCCGACCTTGACGACGTCCGCGCCGGCCTCGACCAGGTCGCGGGTGCCCTCGGCGGTGACCACGTTGCCCGCCACCACCGGCACCGCCCCGGCCACCGACCGCGCGGCACGGACGGCCTCCACCGCCTTCTCCTGGTGGCCGTGCGCGGTGTCGACCACCAGCACGTCCACGCCCGCGGCCAGCAGGGCGGCCGCCTTCGCCGCCACGTCGCCGTTGATGCCGACGGCGGCCGAGGTGAGCAGCCGGCCGTCGCCGTCGACCGCCGGTGAGTACAGCGTCGAGCGCAGCGCGCCCGTGCGGGTGATCACCCCGACCAGCCGGTCGCCCTCGACGACCGGTGCGGCGTTGACCCGCGCATCGGAGAGCACGTCGAAGACCTTGGGCAGGTCGGTGCCGGCCGGGACGGTCAGCGGGTCGGTCACCATGACCTGGGCGAGCTGGGTGAACCGGTCCACGCCCTGGCACTGGCCGTCGGTGACCACACCGACCGGGACGCCGTTCTCCGCCACGACCACGATCCCGTGCGCGCGCTTGGTGAGCAGCGACAGCGCCTCGGCGACCGTCGAGGTGGGGGAGAGCGTGATGGGGGTGTCGTACACCGGGTGGCGCGCCTTGACCCAGGAGACGACCTCGCCGACGACGTCCACCGGGATGTCCTGCGGCAGCACCGCCAGGCCGCCGCGGCGGGCCACGGTCTCGGCCATCCGCCGTCCGGAGATCGCGGTCATGTTGGCCACGACGACCGGGATGGTGGTGCCCACGCCGTCCGGCGTGGTCAGGTCGACCTCGAGCCGCGACCCCACCGTCGAGTGGTTGGGCACCATGAAGACGTCGGCGTAGGTCAGGTCGGTCGCCGGGCGGGTGCCTCCCAGGAAGCGCATGGCCCCATCGTCCCGTACCGACGCGCGTGCGCCAGCGAGGCGGACCGGCGCCGGGGCGTGGGTACTTGCCGGCCGGGTCCGGAGTGGTCACCGTGCTGGTATGGACCGCCGGACCTTCCTCGCCGCAGGCCTCGCCGGGATCGCCACGATCGCCGGGTGCTCGGCCGACCGGTCGGCCGCTCCCCAGGCGGCGACGACGACGCCCTCCAGCGCGCCACCGACGACCTCACCCGCGCCGCCGGCGCCGCCGACCCCGGGCACGCCGCAGGAGGTCCTGGCCCGGTCCACCGTGCCGGTGCTCTGCTTCCACCAGCTGCGCGAGTTCCGCCCCGACGACGGCGCCTACGCCCGCAGCATCATCACCCCGCCGGCGGTGTTCACCGCCCAGCTCCAGGCGCTGCGCGACGCCGGGTACACCCCCGTGACCGCCCCGGCGCTCGTCGACCACCTGGAGTACGGCACCGGACTGCCGGACCGGCCGGTGCTGCTAACCTTCGACGACGGGTCGGAGACCCACCACTCGGTCGCCCTGCCGACGCTGCAGCAGTTCGGCTTCGTCGGCACCTTCTTCCCGATGACCGTCGTCCTGGACAAGCCCGACTGGCTCAGCCGCGACCAGGTGCGCGAGTTGGACCAGGCGGGCATGACCATCGGCTGCCACACCTACGATCACCAGCGGCTCGACCGGCTGCCCGCCGACCAGTGGCCGGTCCAGTTGGATCAGCCGGCCGCCGACCTGGCCGAGATCGTCGGCCACCCGGTGGACCTGCTGGCCTACCCCAACGGCATGTGGTCGCAGGAGGCGCTCGACCACGTGGCGGCCGCCGGCTTCCGGGCGGCCTTCCAGCTCGCCGACCCGCAGGACCCCCAGCGCCCGCTGCTGACCGTGCGCCGGGTCATGCCGCCGCCGACGTGGGACGGGCCCACGCTGCTGGCCCAGCTGGAGGCCGACTTCTGAGGCGGACGAGGGGCGCCGGCGGCGGCGTCGTCCGGACACCCGGGGTCCTTCCCGGCACCTGGCCGCGGTGTCGTCCGGAGGATGACAGACTGGACAGGGTGATCGACCTGCGACTCGTGCGCGAGCACCCCGACCTCGTCAAGGCCAGCCAGCGTGCCCGCGGGGCCGACGAGTCCCGGGTCGACGACCTGCTCGCCGCCGACACCGCCCGCCGCGAGGCGGTCAAGCGCGCCGACGACCTGCGCGCCGAGCAGAAGGCGGCCTCGCAGGCGGTGAAGAAGGCCTCCCCCGAGGAGCGGCCCGCCGTCCTGGAGCGGGCGAAGGCGCTGGCCGCGCAGGTCAAGGAGGCCGAGGAGGCGCTGCGCACCGCCGACGCCGCGCTGCGGAAGGCGCACCTGCGCATCCCCAACGTCGTCGCCGACGACGTCCCGCCCGGCGGCGAGGACGACGCGGTGACCCTGCGCACCGTCGGCGAGGTCCCGGCGTACGACTTTCCCGTCCGCGACCACCTGGAGGTCGGCGAGGCGCTCGGCGCGATCGACGTGGAGCGCGGGGCGAAGGTCTCCGGTGCCCGCTTCTACTTCCTCACCGGCCCCGGCGCGCTGCTGGAGTTCGCCCTCGCCCAGCTGGCGGTCGGCCGCGCCGTCGCCGCCGGGTTCACCCCGGTCGTCGCCCCGGCCCTGGTCAAGCCGGCCGCGATGGAGGGCACCGGCTTCCTCGGCGAGCACGACGAGGAGGTCTACCGGGTCGAGCGCGACGACCTGTACCTCGTCGGCACCTCCGAGGTGGCGCTGGCCGGGATGCGCGCCGGCGAGGTGCTCGACCTGTCCGGCGGACCGCTGCGCTACGCCGGCTGGTCGTCCTGCTTCCGCCGCGAGGCGGGCTCCTACGGCAAGGACACCCGCGGCATCATCCGCGTGCACTGGTTCGACAAGGTCGAGATGTTCAGCTTCTGCGCTCCTGCGGAGTCCGCCGAGGAGCACCTGCGGCTGCTGGCCTGGGAGGAGGAGTTCCTCCAGGCCCTGGAGCTGCCCTACCGGGTGGTCGACATCGCCGCCGGCGACCTGGGCACCAGCGCCGCCCGCAAGTACGACATCGAGGCCTGGTTCCCGTCGCAGGGCACCTACCGCGAGCTGACCAGCACCTCGGACTGCACCACCTTCCAGGCCCGGCGGCTGGGCATCCGCTACCGGGACGCCGACGGGCGCAACCAGACCGCGGCCACGCTCAACGGCACGCTCTGCGCGATCGCCCGCACCATCGCCTGCCTGCTCGAGGTGCACCAGCGCGCCGACGGGTCGGTGTACGTGCCCCGGGCCCTGCGCCCCTGGCTGGGCGGCCGCGAGGCGCTCACCCCCGGCATGACGCTGGCGGCGCCGGTGCCGGTCGCATGACGGCTGACCGGTCGGGCGTGCTGCCCAGCGCCGGCACCGCCGCCGCGGGTGCCGACGTCGTCGTCGAGCTCGGGGACGTCGGGTCCTGGCGGCCGAAGCTGGTGGCCAGCGACCTCGACGGCACGCTGCTGACCTCCGACGGCGCGGTCAGCCCGCGCACCCGGGCGGCGCTGAGCGCCTGCTGGGACGCCGGCATCCCGGTCGTCGGCGTGACCGGCCGCGGCCCCCGGCTGTTCGACAGCGTGCGCGCCGCGCTCGACGGGCGGGGCATCGCCGTCCTCGCCCAGGGCGGGTTCGTCGTCGACCTGGAGCGCGACGAGGTGCTGCGCACCGTCGGCCTGCCCCGGGATCAGGCGACGGCGGTCATCGAGCGGATCGAGGACGTCGCCGGCGAGCTGGTCGTCGCCGTGGAGGACGCCGCCGAGCAGGGTGAGGTGCACTCGCCGCTGCGGGTGCAGCACGGGTTCGACTGGCCCTACCCGGAGCCGGCGCACCTGCTGCCGCGCCACCAGGTGCTGCCCACCGGCGCGGTGCTCAAGGTGTTCCTGCGCTCGGCGTCGCTCGGCCAGGACGAGCTGCTCGCCCGCGCCCGCCGGGTGGTCGACCCGGCCGAGGCCGAGGTCACCCACGCCGGGCTGGGCTTCATCGAGGTGCTGCCCGCGGGGGTCACCAAGGCGACCGGGTTGGCGATCGCGCTGGAGCGCTACGGCGTCGGGTTCGGCGACGTCCTCGTCTTCGGCGACATGCCCAACGACCTGCCGATGATCGAGGCGGTACGCGCCGCCGGCGGGCGGGCGGTCGCGGTGGCCAACGCCCACCCCGCCGTCCGCGCGGCCACGCCGCTGCTCACCAGCGGGCACGACGCGGACGGCGTCGCGCGCTACCTGGAGGCCCTGCTGTGCGACGGGAGGCAGCCCGGTGTCTGACTGGCGGCCGCGGCTGATCGCCAGCGACATGGACGGCACGCTGCTGCGCGGCGACGACACGGTCAGCGCAGCGACCGTCGCCGAGCTGGAGCGCTGGCGGGCCGACGGCGTCCCCGTCGTCCTGGCCACCGGCCGGCCGCCGCGCTGGATGGTCCGGATCCGCGAGGTCCTGCGCTACGGCACCGCGGTGTGCTGCAACGGCGCCGTCCTGCTGGACCTGGCCGGCTTCGAGGTCGTCGACGAGGACCCGCTGGAACCCGAGGTGCTGCAGCAGGTCACCGCCGAGCTGCGCCGGCACCAGCCCGACACGTGGTTCGCCGTCGAGTACGGCCTGGAGTTCCGGCACGAGCCGGTGTACCAGCCGCGCTGGGACGTCGACGCCCCCGGCGTGGCGGTGGCCACGCTGGAGGAGATGGTCGCCGCGCCGGTGGCCAAGCTGCTGGCCCGGCACGAGTCCCTGCCCCGGGACGAGTTCGTCGCCCTGGTCGAGCGGGTCGTGGGTGACCAGGCGACGGTCACCAACTCCTCGAGCGACGCCCTCGCCGAGATCTCCGCGCTCGGCGTCACCAAGGCCACCGGGCTGGCCAAGGTCGCCGCGGCGCACGGGGTCGGCCCCGGGGACGTCGTCGTCTTCGGCGACATGCCCAACGACATCGCCGCCTTCGACTGGGTGCGCGAGGGCGGCGGCCGCGCGGTGGCCATGGCCCACGCCCACCCCGACCTGCTCGCCGCCGCCACCGACGTCACCGGCAGCAACGAGGACGACGGCGTCGCCGCCTTCCTGGCCTCCCTCTGACCGGCTCGACTCCCCCCCCCCCGCCGCGATCATCGGCGGGTGACTCCTCCGCTCGGCGTGTCGGGCAGCCACTCTCCGGTGATCACCCGTGGGGGCGGGACTGATCGCCCGGGGGGCGGGGCAGGTCACAGGTACTGGCCGCTGGGCCGCAGGTCGGGGCCCGGGGTGGGCTGGCCGCCGGGCAGCGCCCGGCGGCGCATCTCCTCGAGCTGGGCGCGGGCGGCCATCTGCTGGGCGAACAGCGCGGTCTGGATGCCGTGGAACACGCCCTCCAGCCAGCCGACCAGCTGGGCCTGGGCGATGCGCAGCTCGGCGTCCGACGGCGTCTGGTCCTCGCTGAACGGGAGCGTGATCCGCTCCAGCTCCTCCCGCAGCTCCGGGGCCAGGCCCTGCTCCAGCTCGCGGATCGAGGTGGCGTGGATGTCGCGGAGCCGGTTGCGGCTGGCGTCGTCCAGGGGCGCCGCGCGGACCTCCTCGAGCAGCTGCTTGATCATCGTGCCGATCCGCATGACCTTCGCCGGCTGCTCGACCATGTCGCTGATGCCCCCGCCGTCCGCGGGGCCGTCTCCACCGCTGCCCGGCCCTCCCACGCCGCCGTCCGGCACGGGCATCGTGCCGACCGGCCGGCCGTCGGGGCCGACGACGACGACCTGCTGTGGGCGTTCACTGCCGTATCCGGGTGCGGTCATGTCCCCATCCTCCCCCGCCCGACCGGCCGTCCGCCGGGAACCTCCGAGGCGTGCTCGGCCGCCGAGGGCTGCGTCTAGGGTCGCTGACCATGGGACCGGGGGAGGGGCGGCTGGACGTCGCCCGCGTCCGGGGCCTGTTCCCCGGGCTCTCCGACGGCTTCGTCCACGCCGACGGGCCGGCCGGCACGCTGCTGCCGGAGAGCGTCGTGTTCGCCGTGGCCCAGGCGATGCGGGTGCCGGTCGCCGACCGCGGCGGGGTCTTCCCGGCGTCGGCCCGCGCGGAGGGGCTGGTGGCCAGCGCCCGGGCCGCCGTCGCCGACCTCGTCGGCGGGGTCGCTGCCGGTGTCGTCCTCGGGCCCGACCCCACGACGCTGACCTGGACCGTGGCCCGCGCGCTGGCCCGCACCTGGCGGCCGGGGGACGAGATCGTGGTCAGCCGGCTCGACCACGACGCCAACATCCGCCCGTGGGTGCAGCTGGCCGAGCGGCACGGCGTCGGGGTCCGGTGGGCCGAGGTGGACATCGAGACCGGGGAGCTGCCCGACTGGCAGTACGACGAGCTGCTGACCGGCCGCACCCGGCTGGTCGCGGTCACCGCCGCGAGCAGCGCGATCGGCACCCGCCCGCACGTGTCGGCGATCGCCCGGCGGGCGCACGAGGTGGGCGCGCTGGTCTTCGTCGACGGTGTGCACGCGGTCGCCCACGACCCGGTCGACGTCGGCGAGCTCGGCGCGGACTTCCTCGTCGTCGCGGCCGACCGGTGGTGCGGCCCGCACGTGGCCGCGGTGGTGGCCGACCCCGCGCTGCTGGGCGAGCTGGCGCCGGACAAGCTGCTGTCGGTGTCCGACCGGGTGCCCGACCGGTTCGAGAGCGGCGGTCACGCGTTCGAGCTGCTGGCCGGGGTCCCCGCGGCCGTGGAGCACCTGGCCTCGCTCAGCGAGGACGCGACCGGGTCGCGGCGCGAGCGGCTGCGCACCTCCATGACCGCGGTGGCCGTCTACGAGGGCGGGCTGTTCGAGTGGCTGGACCAGGCGCTGCGCGCCATGCGCCACGTCCAGGTGATCGGGTCGGCCGCGGACACCACACCGACGCTGTCGTTCACCGTCGCCGGCATGCGCCCGCGGCAGGTCGCCGCCGAGCTGTCCCGGCGCGGCGTCTGCGCCTGGGACGGCGACTTCTCTGCCCGCGAGCTCTTCGACGCCCTCGGGGTCAACGAGGAGGGCGGAGCGGTGCAGCTCGGGCTGATGCACTACAACACGGCCGAGGAGGTCGGGTACCTCGTCGACTCGGTGGCCGAGCTGCGCCCCCGCTGACGTTCCCGGGCATGGGAAGCGATACCTGCGTCCTGCGCCCGCGGACGCAGGCATCGCTTCCTATGCCTCTCCTATGCCTCTCCTATGCCTCCGCCAGCAGCAGCACCTTGCCCACGTGCTCGCTGGCCTCCACCACCCGGTGCGCCTCGGCCGCCCGCGACATGGGCAGCCGGCGGTCGACGATCGGGCGGACCACCCCGCGCTCGACGTCGGGCCACACGTCGTGCCGCACCGCCGCGACGATCTCCGCCTTGCCGCCCGGCCCGGTCGCCGGCCGCGACCGCAGCGTGGTGGCGTGCACCGAGGCCCGCTTGCGCATGAGCGCGCCGAGGTCGAGCTCCGCCCGCGTGCCGCCCTGCATCCCGATGCAGACCAGCCGGCCGCCGGTGGCCAGCACCTCGACGTTGCGGGCCAGGTACGCAGCGCCCATGTTGTCCAGGACGACGTCGACACCGGCGCCGTCGGTCTCCGCGCGCACCCGCTCGACGAAGTCCTCGTCGCGGTAGTTGATCGTCACCTCCGCGCCGAGCTCGCGGCACACGTCGAGCTTGGCCGGGGTGCCGGCGGTGGTGAACACCCGGGCGCCGGCCCGGGCGGCCAGCTGGACGGCCATCGTGCCGATGCCGCTGGACCCGCCGTGCACGAGGAAGGCCTCGCCGCGGCGCAGCCCGGCGAGCAGGAAGACGTTCGACCAGACGGTGCAGGTCACCTCGGGCAGGGCCGCTGCGGTGGCCAGCTCCACCCCCGCGGAGCGGGGCAGCAGCTGCCCGGCCGGGACGGCGACCCGCTCGGCGTAGCCGCCGCCGGACAGCAGCGCGCACACCTCGTCGCCGAGCGCCCACCCCGAGACGCCCTCGCCGACCTCGCTGACCACCCCGCTGCACTCCAGGCCGAGGATCTCGCTGGCCCCCGGCGGCGGCGGGTAGCGACCGGCCCGCTGGAGCAGGTCGGCCCGGTTGACCGCGGCGGCCACGACGTCGACGAGCACCTCGCCGGGCCCCGGCACCGGGTCGGGGACCTCCCCCCAGCCCAGCACCTCGGGGCCACCCGGTCCGCTCGTCGTCACCGCACGCATGCCTCGACCTTAGAAGGCCCCCGTGCAGGGTCCCGCCGCGCGGCTCCGTCCCGAGGCTCCGTCCCGAGGTTCGGCCTCCGTGCAGGCCGAGGGCCCCCCTCCCCGAGCCCGTCGTCGAAGGACCTCCTCCCCACCCCTCGCTCCGCTCGAGGGAGACCCGGGAGGGGGCCGCCGCGGGCCACCGGCAGCCGGGCGCCCGACACCGCGATGCTGCGCCTACCCTGCGGTCCGTGCCCCTGCGACGGGACGGATCGACCTGGCCCCCGCACCGCCTGAACGCACTGTGCGACGGCGTCTTCGCGATCGCGATGACGCTGCTCGCCCTCGAGGTGAGGGTGCCGGAGGAGACGCTCACCCGCCAGGAGTTCCGGTCCGCGCTGCCCGGCCTGCTCGCCCAGCTGGGTGCCTACTCCCTGGCCTCATCACCGGCCAGTACTGGCAGTCGCACCACCGGGTCATGAGCACGGTGCAGCAGATCGACAGCGACGTGGTCCGGCGCACTCTGGCGTTCCTCGTCGGTGTCGCGGCCCTCCCGGTGGCCACCGGCCTCATCGTGCACAACGCCCAGGTCCCGGAGGCGGTGGCGGTGACCGCCGGGTTGCTCGCGCTGACCAGCGCGCTGGCGTTCCGGCTCTACCGGTGGGCGCTGGGACCCCGGGGGGCCGACGTCGACCCGGACCTGCGGCGACGGCTCCTGGTGCGGCCGGTGTCGTCGGCCGTGGTGTTCCTCGCCGCGGTCCCGCTGGCCTACCTCCTGCCCAGGAGCAGCTACGCCCCGCTGGTCTGGGGCGCCCTGCTCGTCACCCGTCCGGCCAGCGACCGGTTCGCCGTACGGAGGTCGACCGGGCGGCCCGGGCCCGACGGCCGTGTCCGGGTCGGACACGGTCACTGAGCACCGGGCGGTCCGCCGGGCGCGAAGGGCTCGGGGAGGGTGGCCCCCTCCCGGGACCCGCCCCGAGCCCGCGAGGGCTCGGGGAGGGGCCGGGGTCCTTCAGTTCGCGGCCTTGAGGTCCTTGCGCAGGATCTTGCCCGCCGCGGACTTCGGTACCGCCTCGATGAACTCGACGAACCGGATCTTCTTGTGCGGCGCCACCCGGCCGGCCATGTACTCGACGACCGCCTCCGGGGTGAGCGTCGACCCGGCGGTGCGGACGACGAACGCCTTGGGCAGCTCCTCACCGCTCTCGGCGTCCGGGACGCCGATGACCGCGGCGTCGGCGATCTCCGGATGGCCGATCAGCACCGCCTCGAGCTCGGCCGGGGCCACCTGGTAGCCCTTGTACTTGATCAGCTCCTTGACCCGGTCGACGACGGTGTAGCAGCCGTTGTCGTCGACGACCGCGACGTCGCCGGTGTGCAGCCAGCCCTCGGCGTCGATCGTGGCGGCGGTGGCCTCGGCGTTGTCCAGGTAGCCCTTCATGACGTTGGGGCCGCGCACCCACAGCTCGCCCCGTTCGCCCGGGCCGGCGTCCTCCCCGGTGATGGGGTCGACCAGCCGGCACTCGCTGTTCGGGACGGCGAAGCCCACCGAGCCCTTCGGGACCGAGCCGGCCGGCGCGCCGGGCGGCTCGCACCCCGGGTCGGGGGTCGTGTGCGACACGGGAGAGAGCTCGGTCATGCCGTAGCCCTGCGCCACCGTCACACCGGTGTCGGCCCCCTTGCGCAGCCGCCGCTGGGCGGCCAGGGCCAGCTGCTCGTCCAGTGGGGCGGCGCCGGAGAGGACCGAGACCAGCGAGGACAGGTCGTAGGAGTCGACCAGCGGGTGCTTGGCCAATGCGAGCAGGATCGGCGGGGCGACGAAGGCGCGGGTGATCTTGTGGTCCTGGATGGTGCGCAGGAAGTCCTCGAGGTCGAAGCGCGGCAGCGTGACCACCGCGCCACCCCAGGCCAGACCCTGGTTCATCAGCACGGTCAGGCCGTAGATGTGGAAGAACGGCAGGACGGCGATGATCCGCTCGTCCTCGCCCAGCTGGATCAGCGGCCGGCACTGCGCCACGTTGGCCACCAGGTTGCGGTGGGTGAGCAGAACGCCCTTGGGCAGGCCGGTGGTGCCGCTGGAGTAGGGCAGCGTGACCAGGTCGTCGGCCGGGTCGATGTCGACCTGCACCGACGGCGCATCGGTGGAGAGCAGGTCGAGCAGCGAGGCGTGCCCCTCGGCGCCGTCCATGACCACGATCTCGTCGACCGGTGCCTCCGCCACAGCGGCCTTCGCCCGGTCGAGGAACGGCGAGACGGTGATCAGCACCTTGGCGCCGGAGTCGCGCAGCTGGAAGGCGATCTCGTGGGGTGTGTACAGGGAGTTGATCGGGCTCATGACGCAGCCGGCGGCGGCGATGCCGTGGAAGACCACCGGGAACCACGGCGTGTTGGGGCAGAAGACGGCCACCACGTCGCCCTTGCGCAGACCGCGCGCGTGCAGCGCCGCGGCCACCCGGTCGACGTAGCCGGCCAGCTGGCCGTGGGTGATCGTGTCGCCCGTCAGGCCGTCGACGAGCGCGGGCGCGTCGGGCCTGTCCCTGCCGGCCGCGAGGACGAACTGGGGGACGGAGACGTCCGGGATCTCGACGTCGGGGTATCGGCTGGCCAGCGCCAACGGGGACTCCTTCGCGCTCGGTCGGTGTGGCGCCAGTCTCACATCCCCCGGGGCCCGTCCGACGAGCGGGGTTACCCGCGGGTACCGGATCGGGTCACCGCGGCCACAGCACCGACTGCGTGCAGCGGAACAGCGCGATCGTCCTCCCCGAGCCGGCCGCGGTCACGACGGCGTCCCACACCTGCGTCGTCCGGCCGGCGTGGGCGTTGGTGGCCACCGTGGTGACCCGGCCCTCGCGCAGCGTGCCGACGAAGTTGCTCTTCAGCTCGAGGGTGGTGAAACCGACCGCCCCCTCGGGCAGCAGCGCCCGGGTGGCCAGCCCGCAGGCGGTGTCGGCCAGCGCGACCACGGTCGCCGCGTGCAGGTAGCCGTTGGGGGCCAGCAGCTCCGGGCGCACGTCGAGGGCCGCCTCCAGCCGGCCGGGCTCGTGCGCGGTGACGGTCAGGCCCAGCAGGCCCGGGAGGGTGCCCGGGAGCAGGGCGTTGAGCTCGTCGGCGGTGAGGAACCCGGTGGCGGTCATGGAGCGGAACCTAGTCGCCGCTCGCATCCGCGCCGTCGCCCCCGGATGATGTCGCCCCCCGGATGATCAGGTCAGCTGGTCGTCCGGCGTCCTGGCTCACCGTCGACGGTGAGCCAGGACGCCGGACCGTGAGCTCAGCTGATCGTTCTCGGTGGTCGCCGCCCTGCAGGGGCCGCCGCGAGCCTGCGAGTGGCGGGGGTCCGCGGGTCACCGTTCAGGCCAGGCCGCGGGTGGTGCGGGCCGGCGGCCGGTCGCCGCGGATCGAGGCGACCATGTCCAGCGTCTGGCGGGTCGCCGCGACGTCGTGCGCCCGGAACACCGTCGCGCCCAGCCAGGCGCTCACCGCGGTCGCGGCCAGCGTCCCGGTCAGCCGCTGCTCCAGCGGGACGTCGAGGGTCTCCCCGACGAAGTCCTTGTTCGACAGGGCCACCAGCACCGGCCAGCCGGTGGCCACCAGCTCGTCCAGCCGGCGGGTCACCTGCAGCGAGTGCCGGGTGTTCTTGCCGAAGTCGTGGCCGGGGTCGACCAGCACCCGCTCCCGGTCCACGCCCGCCGCGACGGCCTCCTCCGCCAGCGCCGTCGTCCGGGCGACCACGTCGGCCACCACGTCGGCGTAGGCGACCCGGTGCGGGCGGGTGCGCGGCGGCAGGCCTCCGGCGTGGGTGCACACGATGCCGGCGCCGGCCTCCGCGGCGACCGCGGCCAGCGACGGGTCGACCCCGCCCCACGCATCGTTGACGACGTCGGCCCCGGCGGCCAGCACCTCCCGCGCCACCTCGGCCCGCCAGGTGTCGATCGAGATCGGCAGCGTGGGGTGGGCGGCGCGGACCGCGGCGACCAGGTCCACCGTGCGCCGGATCTCCTCGGCAGGGGAGACGTCCTCGCCGGGCGCGGCCTTCACCCCGCCGACGTCCACCACGTCCGCGCCCTCGGCGACCACCCGGTCCACCCGGTCGAGGGCGGCGGCCATGGCGTAGGTCGCGCCGCGGTCGTAGAACGAGTCGGGTGTCCGGTTCACGATCGCCATCAGGACGAAGGCGCCGTCCGGCACGTCCAGCGCGCCGATCCGGAGCACCCCGTCCCTCCCTCGCCGACGCTGGTGTGGTGGAGTCAGCCAACCAGACCACCGCAGGACGGGAGGACGGCGCGATGGCGGCGACGACGGCGCAGGGCGTCGAGGGTGTGCAGAGCCTGGTCGGCGAGCACCTCGGCCACAGCGACTGGACGACGATCACGCAGGAGCAGGTCGACCGGTTCGCCGACGCGACCGGTGACCACCAGTGGATCCACGTCGACGTCGAGCGCGCGGAGCGGGAGAGCCCCTTCGGCGGGCCGATCGCGCACGGCTACCTGACCCTGTCGCTGGTCCCCGTGCTGCTGGCGGGGATCCTGGACGTCGAGGGCTTCCGGATGGGCGTCAACTACGGCACGGAGAAGGTGCGCTTCCCCACCCCGGTGCCCGTCGGGTCACGGGTGCGGGCCGGCGCGACGATGGAGTCGGCCACCCCCATCGACGGCGGCGTCCAGATGAACGTCGCCGTCACCGTGGAGGTCGAGGGCGCCAGCAAGCCCGCGCTGGTCGCCACCGTCGTCTACCGCCGCTACCTCTAGCCGACGACCCGGGCATGGGAAGCGATACCTGCGTCTTCAGCCCGGGAACGCAGGCATCGCTTCCCATGCCCGGCCTTCAGTCGGCCAGGGCCTGGTTGACCAGCTGGCGGAGGAAGTTGCGGATCGGCAGCGTGCTCGAGGGCAGCAGCTGGGTGTAGAAGCCGACCGTGACGTCCTCGACCGGGTCGACGTAGAACGCCGTGGACGCCGCGCCGCCCCAGCTGTAGTCGCCGACGTTGGACAGCACGCCGTAGCGGACCGGGTCGATGACCATGGAGAACCCGAGTCCGAAGCCCACCCCGCGCAGCGGCGTCTCGGCGAACAGCGGCCGGCCGAAGGTCTCCAGATCGGCGTTGCCCGGCAGGTGGTTGCGGGTCATGTAGGCGATCGTGCGGGCGTTGAGCAGCCGGCCGCCGTCGTAGGACCCGCCGCGGCGCAACAGCTCGACGAACCGCAGGTAGTCGGCGGCGGTGGAGACCAGCCCGCCCCCGCCGGAGAGGAACGCCGGCTTGGCGTGCGCCGCGGTGCCCATCGCGTCGTACGGGGCGTACCCGGTGGGCGCGCCGCCGGGCTCACCGGGGACGGCGGCGTAGAGGCGGGCCAGCGACTCGACGTCGTCGTCCCCGCGCAGGCCGAAGGAGGTGTCGGTCATGCCGAGCGGGGTGAAGATGCGCTGCTCGAAGAACTCGTCGAGGGGCATGCCGGAGACGACCTCGACCAGTCGTCCCAGCACGTCGGTGGAGACGCCGTAGTTCCACTCCGACCCCGGCTGGAAGGCCAGCGGGATCGCCGCCCACTGCCGGCAGACCTCCGCGGAGTCGGCGCCGGCCGGGGTGCCCCACTCGTGCCCGGCCGCCCGGTACATCGCGTCGACGGGGGAGGCGTGGTGGAAGCCGTAGGTCAGCCCGGAGGTGTGGGTGAGCAGGTGGCGCACCCGGATCGGCTCGACCTGCGGCTGCGTGACCGGCTTCTGCGCCGACCCGGCCACGTACACCCGGGTCTCGGCGAACTCGGGCAGCCACCGCGCGATCGGGTCGGAGAGCTCGAAGGCGCCCTCCTCGTAGAGCATCATCGTCGCGACCGACGTGATCGGTTTGGTCATCGAGTAGATGCGCCAGCGGGTGCCGGTCTCGACCGGCAGCCCCTCCTCGACGTTGCGGGAGCCGTAGCGGCCCACGTGGACCAGGTGCCCGTGCCGGGCCACGGTCACGAGGTGGCCGGGCAGCTGCCCGTCGTCCACCCAGCGGGCCAGCCGCCGGTCCAGCCGGGCCAGCCGGCCGGCGTCGAAGCCGACCTCGGCGGGGTCGGTGTCCACCTGGAGTGCCGTCGTCACGTGTCCTCCGTTCCCACCGCCCGCCGTCGGACGGCGACCACCTGCGCATCCTGACCCACGACGCTGCGGATCGGGACACGGGGGCAGCCGCCGCCCCGGGGTCGGTCAGACCGGCACGTCGCTCGCGGCCTTCTTCAGGGTCGAGCCCGCGGTGACCTTGACGGTGTTCGCGGCGGGGATCTGCATCGGCTCGCCGGTCTGCGGGTGGCGGCCGGTCCGCGCGGAGCGCTGGGTGCGCTCGACGGTCAGCAGGCCGGAGACGGCGACCTTCTCACCGCGGGTGATCGCGTCGACGAGCTCCTCCTGGAGGCCGTCGAGCACGGAGTCGACGGTGGCGGTGGGCACGTCGGCCCGCTGGGCGATGGCGGAGACGAGTGCGGCCTTGTTCACGGGTGTCCTCTCTGCTGGGAACGGGGAGGCGCCGACCGCGGCGGATCCGTCGAGGTCAGGCCGGAGGGCACGCTGCCATGCTGCCCTGACGAGCCGCCACCGCGGGGAGCGGACGGGTCCCTCCCGCCCCACCGGCCCCTCCGGGTCGGCCGGCTCCCGGACGGCGGCGTCGGCCCTCCTGCCTCCCGTCGCCGGCCCCGTCCAGAGGCTCGCCGCGAGCTCGCGAGCGGGGGAGGAGGACGGGGTCCTTCTACGACGGGAGGCAGGAGGGCCCTTCATCTAGCGTGGGGCCATGCCACGGATCCCGGGGACCGACCTGACCGTCAGCGACCTCTGCCTGGGCGGCAACGTGTTCGGCTGGACGGCGGACGAGCCGACGTCCGCAGCCCTGCTGGACCGCTTCACCGACGCGACCGTGAGCACCCAGTCCCCGTTCGTCGACACCGCGGAGTCCTACGGTCGGGGCCGCTCGGAGGAGATCCTCGGCGCCTGGATGGCCGAGCGCGGCGTGCGCGACCGGATGGTGGTGGCGACCAAGGCCTCGCGGCTGGACAAGGAGCACCCGCTGTCCGCGGCGGAGATCCGGACGGCGGCCGAGGGGTCGCTGCGCCGGCTGCAGACCGACCGGATCGACCTCTACTACGCCCACTACGACGACGAGACCACCCCGCTGGAGGAGACGCTGCGCGCCTTCGACGAGCTGGTGCAGGCGGGCAAGGTCCGCTACGTCGCGGCGTCCAACTACTCCCCGCAGCGGCTGACCGAGGCCCTGGAGACCTCCGAGCGGCTGGGCCTGGCCCGCTACGTCGCGCTGCAGCCGCACTACAACCTGGTGGAGCGACCGGCCTACGAGGACGGGCTGCGCGAGGTCGTGGCCGCGCACGGGATGGGCGTGCTGCCCTACTTCGCCCTGGCCAAGGGATTCCTCACCGGCAAGTACCGGCCCGGCGAGCAGGTCGACTCGCCGCGGGCCGAGGGCGCGTCGGCCTACGTCGGGGAGCGCGGGGACCGGGTGCTGGCCGCGCTGGAGCAGGTGGCGCAGGCCCACGGGGTGACGACGGCGGCGGTGGCGCTGCGCTGGCTGGCCGACCAGCCGACGGTCGTCTCACCGATCGCCAGCGGCCGGTCGGTGGAACAGCTGGCCGACCTGCTGCCCATGCAGGACCTCGTCCTCACCGACGAGCAGCGCCGGCTGCTCACCGACGCCTCGGCCTAGACGAGGGACCCGGCAAGGGGGCCGGGGTCCTTTCTGTCAGGCCGGGGCGACCTCGTAGGTGTGCCCTGCGGCGCGCAGCCGGTCGACCAGCACGTCGCCCAACGCCGTCGCCGGGGTGAGCGACCCCGCGCGGTCGGGCAGCCGGTCCTCGTCGAGGGCCAGGGCCAGCACCGTCTCCCCGAGCATGACGGCGGTCGCCGCGTAGCCCGGGTCACCCGGGCCGGCCGCGGTCGCCCGGTAGCGGCGGCCGCCCTCGGTCTCGGCGTCGACGCTCATGCGGAACCAGCCGCGGCGGCGCGCCTGCTCGCTCGGGCCGGTGCCGGGGGCGGGCAGCAGCCGGTCGAGCAGCGCGCTCGTCGGCGGCAGGCTCATCGCGGCCAGGCCCGCGGCCAGCCCGGCGGTGACCCCGGCGGCGGTGAACGCACCCACCGGGCCGCGGCCGCAGCCCATCACCTCGCCGTAGCGCATCCCCCGCCCGTAGGCCCACTCCTGCAGCGCGTTGCTGCGCCGCACGATCCGGGTGTTGAACGGCGCCATCACGAAGGGGGCGGTCCACCGGCCGTCGCGGGTGCGGGTCGGCGGGCCGGCGTCCGCGGGCTGGCGGGTGCGCGGTTCGGCGTCCCGGTCCGGGCTGAGCGCGTACGGGTCGGCCGCCAGCCGCCGGGCGGCGGGGTCGCTGCGGACGGCGGCGAGCTGGCCCCGCACCGACTCGATCGTCCCGCCGCTGAAGCCGCCCCGGGCCGTGGCGACCAGCCGGACGTCGCCCAGCCGGCCGGCACCGTCGGCGGCGGCCCGTTCGGCGAGCAGGAGCACCGACAGGTCGGAGGGGATCGAGTCGTAGCCGCAGGCGTGCACGATCCGCGCGCCGGTGTCGCGCGCGACGGCGTCGGTGCGGTCGATCGCCTCGCGGACGAACAACACCTCGCCGGTCAGGTCGGCGTAGTGGGTGCCGGCGCGGGCGCAGGCCTCGGCCACGGGCAGGCCGTACCGGGCGTAGGGGCCGACGGTCGTGGCCAGGGCTCGGGTGGAGCCGGCCAGGGCGGCCAGCGACGCGGGGTCGGTGGCGTCGGCGACCACGACGTCCCAGTCCCGGCCGGCAGTGGGCAGCCCGGCGCGGACCTCCTCGAGCCGGTCCCGTGCGCGCCCGGCCAGGGCGATGCGGGTGCCGGCGGGGGCGTGCTCGGCGAGGTACTCGGCGAGCAGCCGGCCCACGAAGCCGGTGGCCCCGTAGACGGCGACGTCGTGGGTGCGGTCGTGGGTGCGGTCGTGGCTGCGCGTGGTGTCGGGCACCCGGCCATCCTGGCCCCCCGGCCACCGGGTGCGCGCGTCAGCCGCGGCGGCGCCACCGGATCCCGGACCGTTGCGCGGCCCGGGCCCGGACCGGCCGGCGGCGGCCCCTCGCCGGCCGTGATCATGGGGTTGTTGCCGGCCGCTGCGGCGCGTCCGGCCGTGTCGCCGACAACAACCCCATGATCAACCCGGGAAGGGGCCGGCGATGCGGTGACAGGGCGGCGGGGACGCCACTAGCTTGCGGCCACACCTGCGCTCACCTGGAGGTCGCCGTGCCCGTCCGCCCGCCCGACGAGAAGGAGGTGGCCGCGCTCGCGGCCAGCTACGGCATGGAGCCCAGCGCCGAGGAGGTGGCCGCCTACACGCCGATCGTCGCGGCGTTCCTCGGCTCCTACGACGCGGTCGAGGAGCTCTACGCCGGCATCGCCCCGCAGCTCCCGGAGGGGCGGGCCGGAAGCCGCCCCGCCGAGGCGGACAACCCGCTCGGGGCCTGGTACGTGACCACGGAGATCCCCGGCGCCGCCGAGGGCCCGCTGGCCGGGCGGACGGTGGCGGTCAAGGACAACACCGCGGTCGCCGGCGTCCCGATGATGAACGGCTCGCACACCGTCGAGGGCTTCGTCCCCCGGCAGGACGCCACCGTGATCACCCGCCTGCTCGAGGCCGGCGCGACCATCACCGGCAAGGCCGTCTGCGAGGACCTCTGCTTCTCCGGCGGCAGCCACACCTCGGTCACCGGCCCGGTGCGCAACCCGTGGGATCCGTCCCGGACGACCGGCGGCAGCTCCAGCGGCAGCGCCGCGCTGGTGGCCGCGGGGGAGGTCGACCTCGCCCTCGGCGGCGACCAGGGCGGCTCGATCCGCATGCCGGCGGCGTTCTGCGGCATCGTCGGGCACAAGCCGACCCACGGCCTGGTGCCCTACACCGGCGCGTTCCCCATCGAGCTGACCCTCGACCACCTGGGCCCGATGACCGGCACGGTCGCCGACGCCGCCCTGGTGCTCGACGTCCTGGCCGGCCGGGACGGCGACGACCCCCGTCAGCCGGCCGACCTCGCGCCCGAGCAGTACGCCGCCGCGCTGGACGGGGACGTCACCGGTCTGCGGGTCGGGGTGGTCGCGCAGGGCTTCGGCTGGGAGGAGCTCTCCGAACCGGGTGTCGACGACACCGTCCGGGCGGCCGCCGACCGGCTGCGCGAGCTGGGCATCGAGGTCGTCGACGTCGACCTGCCCTGGCACCGGCACGCCCTGCACGTGTGGAACGTCATCGCCACCGACGGCGCGACCGTGCAGATGATCGAGGGCAACGCGTACGGCTGGAACTACGAGGGCCGCTACGACCCCGAACTGGTGGCCCACTACGGCCGGCGGCGGCGGGAGGTGGTCGACCGGTGGTCGCCGACGGTCACCGCGGTGGCGCTGGCCGGGCGGTGGTCGCTCGAGCAGGAGCAGACCCGGCACTACGCCATGGCGCAGAACCTGGTCCCCGAGGTGCGCCGGCGCTACGACGCCGCGCTCGCCGACGTCGACCTGCTGGTCCTGCCGACCGTGCCGATGGTCGCCCCGGAGATCCCGGCACCGGACGCCCTGCTGGAGACCCGGATCGCCCGAGCACTCGAGATGATCGTCAACTGCGCGCCGTTCGACGTCAGCGGGCACCCGGCGACCAGCGTCCCGGCCGGGCTGTCGCAGGGGCTGCCGGTCGGGATGATGCTGGTCGGCCGCCGCTTCGAGGACACCACGTGTCTGAAGGTGGCGCACGCCTTCGAGCGGCTGGTCGGCGGCTTCCCGCGCCCACCCGCCCGCTGACACGGCGTCCCTCTCTCCGTCGGGCACTCCTCCGGGCCCTCTCGCCCCTCCGGGCGTGATCATGGGGTTGTTGCCGGCCGCTGCGGCGTGTTCTGCCGTGTCGCGCGCAACAACCCCATGATCGACTCGGGAAGAACTCGGGCAGAGCTCGACTCGGGAAGAACTCGGGCAGAGCTCGGGGAGGGGCCGGGCTCACTGCGCGGGCGGGACCGCCACCGCGGTCGCCGTCCCCTGCAGCGGCCCGGCGTCGGGGACGGCCGCGTCGTGGGCGGCCATCGCCTCCTGCCGGCCCTCCTCCTCGCGCAGGACGGCCGCGGCCTTCCAGCCCTCCGGGATGGCGAAGGCGTCCACGAGCGTGACCGCGTGCGGCCGCAGCTCCCGGACCAGCTGGTTCACCGTCGCGGTCAGCGCCTTCGCGCGGGCCGGGGTGAGCCGGCCGTGCTCGAGGAACCAGCCCTTGTCCGCCTCGATGGTCGACAGCGCGTACAGGTCGCAGACCCGCTCCAGCAGGGCCCGCGCGCCGTCGTCCGTCGTCCGCTCGATGCCGGCGACGAAGGCCTCCAGCACGATCCGGTCGACGTGCGCCTGCGCGGTCTCGAGCACGTGGTCCTGGACGTCGTTGAAGACGTCGAACGGCGCCATCCCGGGTGTCTGGGCGTTGCGCCGCAGCCGGCGGACGGCGCCCTCGAGGACGTGCTTCTCGCGGTCCTCGAACGCGCTCAGCTGCCAGCCGCGGTCGAGCAGCGGCACGTCGTCGTCCCGCCCGGGGACGGCGTCGACCAGCCGGGCGATCAGCCCGCGGGCCGCCGTCCGCTCGAGCACGGTCTCGCGGACCAGGTCGGCGACGAAGCCCAGCCGGCCCCAGCCGTCCAGCGAGCCGAACGCGTCGCGGTAGCCGGTGAGCAGGCCCTTGGCGACCAGCTGCATCAACACGGTGTTGTCGCCCTCGAACGTGGTGAAGACGTCGGTGTCGGCCTTCAGGTGCGGCAGCCGGTTCTCCTGCAGGTAGCCCGCGCCGCCGCAGGCCTCGCGGCAGGCCTGGATGGTGCGGGTGGCGTGCCAGGTCTGGGCGGCCTTGAGCCCGGCGGCCCGGGACTCGAGCTCTCGTTGCTGCTGCTCGTCCACCCGGTCGGCGGTCTGCAGGTCGTGCATGGTGCCCACCAGCTCCTCCTGCGCGAAGGTGTACGCGTAGGTGGTGGCCAGGGCGGGCAACAGCCTGCGCTGGTGGACGAGGTAGTCGTTGACGGCGACCTCGCGGTCCGCGCCGGGGACGGTGAACTGGCGGCGGACGTCGCCGTAGCGGACCGCGATGTCCAGGGCGAGCTTGGTGGCCGACGACGCCGCGCCGCCGACGCTGACCCGCCCGCGCACCAGCGTGCCGAGCATGGTGAAGAAGCGGCGGGTCGGGTCCGCGATCGGGCTGGTGTAGGTGCCGTCGGGCGCGACCTGCCCGTAGCGGTCGAGCAGCATCTCCCGCGGCACGCTCACGTGGTCGAACATCAGCCGGCCGTTGTCCACGCCGTTGAGGCCGGCCTTGGGGCCGTCGTCGGAGACGGTGACGCCCGGCACCGGGTCGCCGTGCTCGTCGCGGATCGGCACCAGCCAGGCGTGCACGCCGTGCCGCTCCCCGCGGGTCACCAGCTGGGCGAAGACCACGGCCATCCGGCCGTCTCGCGCCGCGTTGCCGATGTAGTCCTTGCGCGCGGCCGGGTGCGGGGTGTGCAGGTCGAACGTCTGCGTGGCGGGGTCGTAGGTGCACGTCGTCCGCAGGTTCTGCACGTCGGAGCCGTGCCCGGTCTCGGTCATCGCGAAGCAGCCGGGCAGGTCGAAGCCCATGATGTCGCGCAGGTACGCGTCGTGGTGCCGCTGGGTGCCGAGCGCCTGGACGGCGCCGCCGAACAGCCCCCACTGGACGCCGGCCTTGACCATGACCGACAGGTCCCCGAAGGCGAGCATCTCCACCGAGACGACCGACCCGCCCGGGTCGTCCTCCCCGCCGTACTCCTCGGGGAAGCCCAGGGTGACCCGGCCGGACCCGGCGAGCGTGCGGGCCATCCGGGTCACCCGCGCGCGGGCCTCGGCGACGGTCTCGCCGTAGACGGGCAGGAGGTCGGGGTCGTGCAGGTTCTCCCGGGCGTCGCGGCGCACGTGCCCCCAGCGCCCGTCGAGCACCTCGGTGAGCGCCCTCGGGTCGACGCCGGTCGGCAGGCTGGTGGTCATGGGGTCTCCTCGGTGCTGGTGGTCACCACGCCGGACAGCCCGGCCCAGGCGAGGTCGGTGAGGTGGGCGGCGAGGTCGGCGCGCGGCATCGGCCGGTCGGCCCGCAACCACCAATCGGCAGCCGAGCGGACCAGGCCGACCAGGGCGTGGCCCCAGGGCTGCGCGGCGGCGGGGTCGCGGCCGGCCCGCTCGAGGGCGACGGCGACCAGCGCGGCCGCCTGGTCCCCCACGAGGGAGGAGAGGGTGCCGATCGGGTCGCCGTCGGCCGGCGGCCCGGAGACGACGAACCGGTACAGCTCCGGATCGGCCTCGAGGAAGCCCAGGTAGGTGTCGACGGCGGCGGCGAGCGTCTGCCGCGGGTCCCGGCTGTGCGCCGTCGCCGCGCGCAGCCGGGCGGTGAGGTGTCCGGCCACCCGGGCGCAGACGGCGACGTGCAGCTCGCCGCGGTCGGCGAAGTGCCGGTAGACGACGGTCTTGCTGGTGCCGGCCGCGGCGGCGATCTCGTCCATGCCGACGCCGGCGCCGTGCCGGCCGACCGCGGCGACGGTGGCGTCGACCAGCTGCTCGCGGCGGGCGCGGCGGTGCTCGTCCCACCGCGAGTCTCGTCGGTCACGGCGCGCGGTGCCCGGTTTCACGGTACCAACAGTACGCGGTACCACGGGTATCGACGCATGTAGTGATCATCGTTGAGTGGCTGTCCCCACCGGCGGGTCCGGCAGCCACTCGCCGGTGATCGACTGGAGCGACGGGGTGGTCCTCGGGTGAGGTGGGCTCGTGCACCCGCTGGACGCCACCGCCCACCCCCGGCCGCTGCTGCGCCGTCCCTGGACCCCGCTCGACGGCGTCTGGGAGTTCGCCGCCGACCCCGACCTGACCGGCACCGTCGGGGGAGTCGCCTTCGACCGCACCGTGCGGGTGCCCTACGCCCCCGAGACCCCGGCCAGCGGCGTGCACTGGAAGGGGCCGCTCGACCGCGCCTGGTACCGCCGCCCGCTGCCGGGACGCGCCGGCGACCGGCGCACCGTGCTCCACCTCGGCGCCGTCGACCGGGTCTGCGACGTCTGGGTCGGCGGCGCCCACGTCGCGCGCCACGAGGGCGGCTACACCCCGTTCTCGGTCGACGTCACCGACGCCCTGGGCGACGGCGCGGACCTCGTCGTCCGGGCCGACGACGACCCGCTCGACCTCGAGGCGCCGCGGGGCAAGCAGGACTGGCGGGACGAGCCGCACGAGATCTGGTACCCGCGCACCACCGGCATCTGGCGCACCCCGTGGCTGGAGGAGCTCTGCGCCCGGCACATCGCCGACGTGCAGTGGCGCGGCGACCCGGACACGCTGCGGGTCGACGTCCGCGTGGAGCTGGCCGTCCCGGTCTCCGGGGCGCGGCTGCACCTGCGGCTGCGCGCCGGCGACCGGCTGCTGGCCGACGACGCCGTCCGCGTGGACGGCACCGTGGTCGAGCGGACCCTGCAGGTGGGGGACGGCGGCTTCGACGACCGGTGGGGCCTGCTGTGGGAGCCCGGCGACGGGCGGCTGCTGGACGCCGAGCTCGCGCTGGTCACCGACACCGGCGAGGTGCTCGACGAGGTGGCGAGCTACACGGCGCTGCGCTCGGTGGCGGTCGACGACGGGCGGGTCCTGGTCAACGGCCGGCCCGTGCCGCTGCGGCTGGTCCTCGACCAGGGCTACTGGCCCGACACCGGCGCCACCCCGCCCGACGTCGCGGCGCTGCGGCGCGACCTCGAGCTCACCCGGGCGCTGGGCTTCACCGGCGTCCGCAAGCACCAGAAGACCGAGGACCCGCGCTGGCTCGCCCTCGCCGACCGGGTGGGGCTGCTGGTGTGGGCCGAGATGCCCTCGGCCCACCGCCCGGGTCCGACCGCGGCCGCGCGGCTGCTGCGGGAGTGGCCCGAGGTCGTGGCCGCCCACCGCGGCCACCCGAGCGTGGTGGCCTGGGTACCGCTCAACGAGTCGTGGGGCGTGCAGGAGGTGGCGACCGACCCCCGGCAGCGGGCGCTGGTCCGGGCCCTGGCCGCGACCGCCGAGGCGCTCGACGGCACCCGGCCGGTGTCGGCCAACGACGGCTGGGAGGCGCTGGGGGGGAGCATCCTCGGCGTCCACGACTACGCGCAGGACCCGGTGGCGCTCGCGGCCCGCTACGCCTCCCGGGAGGACGTCGAGCGCGCCGCCACCGGCCGCCGTCCCGACGGCCGGCTGACCGACCTGGAGCGGGCCGGGGTCGCCGGCCGCGCCGTCGTCCTGTCCGAGTTCGGCGGGGTGGCGCTGCGGCACCCGGCCGACGACGACCGCGGCTGGGGCTACGCCGACGCCCGATCGCCCGAGGACCTGCTGGCCCGCTACCGCGACCAGTGGGCGGCGGTGCACGCCAGCAGCGTGCTCGCCGGGGCGTGCTGGACCCAGCTGACCGACACCTACCAGGAGGTCAACGGGCTGCTCACCGCCGAGCGGGTGCCCAAGTGCGACCCCGACGCCATCCGCCGGGCCACCCTCGGCGAGGGCTGACCCGACGCGGCGCCCCGCCCCGCCCCCGCCGAGCCCCGCCGAGCCCCGCCGAGTTGATCATGGGGTTGTTGCCACGGACACGCCGCCCGCCGGCGTGTCGTCGGGCAACAACCCCATGATCACGGACGGCGGGGGCGGAGGCACGCCGGTCGAGCGGGGGGCCGCACCCGGGAGGTCACCGAGCACGGCGGGCTCCCCGTCACCTGTGCGAGGCTGCGGTGATGGCGGCGGTTGAGCGAACGACCAGCACCCGGACGCAAGCCCACGGGTCCTACGCGGGGCACGGCATCCACGCCGCACCGGGTGTGCACGAGTACGCCGTCGAGCTGGTGCGGGCGGCGCTCCCCGATGGTGGGCGGGTCCTCGAGGTCGGCTCCGGGTGCGGGGCGCTGGCGCTGCGGCTCCGGGACGCCGGCTTCGACGTCGTCCCGACCGACCTCGACCCGCCGCACGAGTGGATCCACCGGCTCGACCTGGACGACCCCGAGTGGACCGAGGAGACCCGCGGCCCCTTCGACATGGTGGTCTGCGTCGAGACGCTGGAGCACGTGGAGAACCCGCGGCAGGTGCTGCGCTCGATCCGGTCCCTGCTGCGCCCCGGGGACACGCTGCTGGTCAGCACGCCGAACGTCACCCATCCGCACTCACGGTTGAAGACGTTCCTGCTGGGCGCCCCGTACGTCTTCGGGCCGGAGTTCTACCACCAGCCGGGGCACATCACGATCCTCCCGGACTGGATGCTGACCGAGCACGTCCGCCTGGCCGGGTTCGACCGGACCGAGGTCACGACCGGCGGCAACACCTTCTACCGCGGCCTGGCCCGTCTCGCGTACCGGGTGGAGATCGCCCTGCTCGCGCTGGCCGGCGTACGGCAGCGGGCGCAGCGCGGCGACGGCATCTGCACCTTCGTCACCGCCGTCGCCGCCTGACCGGGCCGGCGACACGCCGGCGCGGCGCCGACCCGGAGGCCTCACCGACCCGGGGGCCGGGCTCCGCCACGCTCGGCGCCGGCCGCAGCGGTCGACAAGTGGTGCGGCGGAACGCAGGTCACCGTGCCCGGTCGGGGGCTCGGGCAACGATCCGGCAACGCGGGCGTCCGGGCCGGTTCCGAGGACGCGATCGGGACGGCGTCCGCGGCCTACGGTCTCCCCGCTGCGCGCGGCCAGGGACGGCCCGCGCGGCGCCGACGTCCTTCCCCCGTCGGCGATCCGTACCAGGGAGTGGTGATGGTGGGCGCTCGTTCCGGTGCTGAGGTGCTCGACGGTGGCGCCGTCCGGCAGGGCTGGTGGCTGGTCGTCGACGAGGAGGACGGCCCCGGGCGGATCGTGGCCGGGCCGTTCGCGGACCGGGCCGAGGCCGGCTGGTCGACCGGCGCCCTCGAGCGGGGTGCCCGTCCGGTCCACGGCATCCGCCGGGCGGACGGCGCGCTCGCTCCCCGCCCGTCACCCCAGGAGTGGGCGTGGCTGGCACACCTCGGGGAACAGCTCGACCGGCTGCCCGAGGACTGGGACGCCGGACTCCCCGACGACGACGCCCTCGGCACCCTGGTGGTCGAGGTGGCCGCGGCGCTGTGCGAGGCCGGGTTGTCCCTGTACGACGCCACCGGAGCCGGGAGCGAGGCCGGTGGGGTGTGCCTGGTCCCCGAGCGCGACCTGGGCGGCATCGTCGTCAGCTGGCGGCAGCACGACCGGATGAGCGTCGAGCAGGTCCACGGCCCCGCCGCGGACGCCGCCGTCCAGCAGGTCGTGAACCGGGCGCTGGCTGACGTGCTGGCCCTGCGCGGCTTCGCCGTCGACCCGCTCGGTGGCGCCTGCGTCGTCCGCGCGGCCGGCTGACCTCGGGCCCCGCGGCGCGGTTCGCGGGTCAGCTCCCTCCGGCGCCGCGCCGAGGTCGGTGTCGTCCGTGGCCTCCGCTGCTCACTTGACCGGTGCGGTGTTGACCCCGGGGAGGATCATGTGCCCGGCGTCGACCGGGATGGTGACCCCGGTGACCTTGGCCGCCAGGTCGGAGTTCAGGTACAGCGCGGTGTCGGCGATGACCTGCGGCGACATGAAGGTCGTGCCCTTGAGGGCGTGGAAGGAGTAGCCGCCCTCGATCAGGTCGGCCTCGGTGCCGCCCTCGTGGCCGGCGAACATGTCCCAGGCGCCCTGGTGGTCGGTCATCGGGGTCCTGATCGCGCCGGGGTGCACCGAGTTGCAGCGAATCCCGTACGGCGTGAGCTCCAGGGCGATGTTCTTCATCAGCCCGACCACGCCGAACTTCGCGGACACGTAGTGGGCGTAGTTCGGACCGGGCTCCAGGCCGTTGATCGACGAGGTGATGACGATCGACCCGGTCTGGCGCTCGATCATGTGCGGGGCGACCGCCTTGGCCGACTTCCAGACGCCGGTGAGGTTGACGCCGATCATCTCGTCCCACGCCTGCTCCGACAGCTCCCAGAAGGCACCCTGGGTCCAGATGCCGGCGTTGGCGATGAGGATGTCGATCTGGCCGAACTCGGCCAGACCGCGGCGGACCGCCTCGTCCATCTGTTCCTGGGAGCGGACGTCGGCGGTGACCGCGAGCGCACGGCGGTCGAGGGCCTCGACCTGGCGGACGGTCTCGTCGAGGTCGTCCTGTGTCGCCATCGTGTACGGGACCGTCTCGAGCTGGTCGGCGATGTCGACCGCGATGACCTCGGCGCCCTCGCGGGCGCAGGTGGTGGCGTGCGCGCGGCCCTGACCGCGCGCGCCGCCGGTGATGAGGGCGACCTTCCCCTCCAGCATGCCCATGTGGGCCTCCTCCTCGGTGTGGCGGCCCCCTGCAGGGCCCCCGGCCCGTCCCGGGTCCCACCCTGGGCCTGTGGAGGGTGGGGAGGACGGGGTCCTCCCCGAGTGGTGGGGGCAGGGGGTCCTTGTTCAGAGCTGGCCGCCGGCGTCCACCACGTGGGTGGTGCCGGTGACGTAGCGGCCGTCGTCGGAGACCAGGTAGAGGACGGCGTTGGAGATGTCGACCGCCTCGATGGCCGGGACCGGCATCTCGTTGAGGGTCAGCGCAGCCTCTTCGAAGTCCGCCCGGGTGGGGTGCTCCAGGTCCGGGCGGAACAGTCGGTAGGTCGGCTCGTTGAGGATCATGTCGGTGGCGACCGTGGTGGGGTGGATCGTGTTGACCCGGATGTTCTGCGGCGCCAGTTCCTTGGCCATGACCTTCGCCAGCATGACCAGGCCGGCCTTGGCCGCGGAGTAGTGCGCGGTGCCGGGGTTGGCGTAGATGGCGGCCAGCGAGCTGGTGACGACCACCGAACCACCGCGGCCGCCGGCGACGATGTGCGGCACCGAGGCGCGGACGGTCTTCCAGACGCCGGTGAGGTTGACGTCGATCATCGTCTGCCAGGTCTCTTCGTCCATCTCCAGGGTGGCGGCGGGCGTGGAGATGCCGGCGTTGGCCAGCACGATGTCGAGGCGGCCGAGCTGGGCGACGCCGTCCTCGACCGCCGTCGTCAGCCCGGCGAGGTCGCGGACGTCGACCTCGGCGGCGACGATCCGCCGGTCCAGGGCCTCGACCTGCCGGACGGTCTCGGCCAGGTCGTCGGGCGTGGCGGTCGGGTAGGGGACCGTCTCGACCTGCTTGCAGACGTCGACGGCGATGATGTCCGCGCCTTCCTCGGCCAGCCGGACCGCATGGCTGCGGCCCTGGCCACGGGCAGCTCCGGTGATGAAGGCGACCTTGCCCTCGACCCGTCCCATGGAGTGCTCCTCCCGGAGTCCCTGACCCCGACGGCCGAATGTGATCTACGTCGCCCGTTATGGCACTCGGTGCCACCGGAGAAGAGGACGTCGTCGCAATTCGGCTTGCTGCTGACCCTGCGCACGGCGTTCGCGCCGAGGCCCTTGAGGCCGTCGTGGATGCGGGTCAGTGAGATCAGGGGCACCCGGAGCGGGCAGTTGATCAAGTCGGTGATTCCGTAGCATGGCGTCTCGCGTGCAACATCCGTGCAACGAGCAGTGGCACGACGGAGTCTCCAGGGGCCTCCTAGGGGTGCTGACGGTTGCACGATGAAGCGGCAGACATGCAGGTCAGGCGGCACATGACCTGCTGGGAGGGCTCGCCTAGTGGCCGATGGCGGCGGTCTTGAAAACCGCTATGGGGTGACACCCATCGTGGGTTCGAATCCCACGCCCTCCGCTCGTGACCTGCGTCTTTGCGCTGGTTGAGCCGGTTGCCACGGCTGTCGGCTACGCGCGCACGCCGCGGCACGGTCGTGCGGTCGGGCATGAACCGCGACGAGCCGCACCCGTGACCATCACTGGCCCATGCGTCCGTCGATCCGTTCGCGCAACAGGTCGACGTGACCCATGTGGCGGGCGTACTCCTCGATCATCCCGACCAACACCTCGCGCAGCGACATGAGCCCGCCGCCGCTGCCGTGCTGGTTCAGGGGATCGTTGCCGGTGATGTCGAGGCTGGGCGCGTCGGCCACGAACTGTGCGGCGAAGTCGACCTCCGCACGCCATGCCTCCCACGCCTCCGCGACGACCTGGGGGTCGGGAACGGCACCATCGAAGTCGCCGTCGCGGTCGGTGTCGGAGCAGAACAGCCGAGGCACGTCCTGCCCGGCCATCACCTTCCGGAACGTCGCACGCTCCACCTCGGCCAGGTGGCGCACCAGCCCGAGCAGCGACATCGTCGAGGGCTCGACCGAACGCCGCGCCATGGCCTCCGCATCGAGACCCGAGCACTTCAGCTGCAGCGTGAGGCGTTGACAGCGCAGCGATTCGACCAGCGTCGTGCGCTCGTCGCCCAACCTCGGTCCGTTCTCACGCGGGTCGTCGTTGGACGGCTTGCCGTCCGCGGTGAACATGTCGGCTCGTCGGCTCGTGGCCATGGCCGCATCGTCGGCGCCCCGCATGCCAGCCGACAAGGGATGATCGAGCCGCTCAGCCCGACCAGCGCCTACGGACGAGACCGCACGACCCGGCCAACCGCGGTGTCGAGTGCGAAGACCGCTGTGGGGTGACACCCATCGTGGGTTCGGGTCGCGCGCCCTCCGCTCGCGGGATCACACCCGGATGAGCAGCTGTCCGCCGTCAGCTCCTGACCGCCAGCCGCGCGACCGCGGCGGCCAGCGTGCGCGCGGCCAGTCGTCCGTCGGCCAGGCCGAGGGCCACCAGGTCGTCGAAGACCCGCTGGTCGGCGGCGGCGGCCCGGACGGCGGCGTCCATCAGCGCGGGCCAGCGGGAGAGCTCCGACGCCAGCCGCGACGAGCGCAGGTGCCCGGCCAGCCGCCGCCGCACCAGCCCCCGGTACCGGGCCCCGGCGCCCGCCCCGGCACCCGCCGCCGCGCCGGCCAGCGCGCCCGAGAGGACGGCGTAGAAGATCCCCTCCCCGGTCAGCGGGTTGACCAGCGAGGCGGCGTCGCCGGCCAGCAGCACCCGGCCGTCGGGCAGCCGCGGCCGGCCGGTGGACAGCGGCAGCCGGTGCGCGCGCAGGCCCTCGGGCGCCACCCCGGGCAGCAGCCGGTGCAGCCCCTCGACCAGCGTGGCCCGGGTCGCCCCGCCGGACACCAGCTCGCCGTAACCGACGTTGGCCCGCCCGTCGCCCACCGGGAACGACCACGCATAGGCCGGCCAGCGCTGCTCGGTGGTCACCAGCACCTGGGTCAGCCCCTGCCCGGGCGGCGAGGGGGCGTAGCCGCGGATCGCCACGGCCAGCCGATCAGGGCGGTTGGTGGCCAGCCCCAGAGCCCGGCGGACGACGGACTCCGCACCGTCCGCCCCGACCAGCACGCCCGCCCGCAGCACGCCGTCGACGGTCACGCCGTCCGGGTCGGCCTGCACCCGGCGGACGGCGTGCCGGCGGAACCGCGCCCCGGCCGCCCGCGCCGCCCCCAGCAGGCGGGCGTCGAGCACGGTGCGGGGGACCACGTGCGAGGGGCGGGCCGTCGCCCGCTCGACCGCGGCGCCGCCCGGCGAGCGCAGCGCGAGGCGCGGGACCGGCGGATACCCGGCGGTCAGCTCCCCGGCATCGACGCCGAGGCCGGCGAGCACGTCGAGCGCCTCGGGGGCCACACCGTCGCCGCACACCTTGTCGCGGGGGAACGCGGCGCGGTCGACCACCAGCACCGAGGCGCCGGTGCGTCGGGCGGCCAGCGCGGCGGCCGCGCCGGCCGGGCCGCCCCCGACGACCACGACGTCCCAGCGCTCCACGGGCCCGACGCTAGGCGGTCGGCGCGACCCGGGTCACGGCGGTGTCGGCGTCCACGAGGACCCGGTGGAGACGGCGACACGCACGCCCCCGAGCGTGACCCGGCGCCGTGGGCAGCCGGCCTCGGGTTCACTGGGGAGGTGTTCTCTCCGACCGACGGCTGGGTGACCTGCTCGTTCGGCCACCGGCACTGGGGACTGCTCGGCGCGGCGGGGCTGCTCGTGCACCGGGACGGCGCCGACGGGACGGAACTGCTGCTGCAGCACCGGGCCGTCTGGTCCCACCACGGCGGCACGTGGGGGACGCCGGGCGGTGCCCTGCACGTGGGGGAGTCCCCCGAGCACGGTGCGCTGCGCGAGGTGCGCGAGGAGCTCGGCCTGCTCCCCGAGGACCTGCAGCTCGGCACGCGCTCGGTCGACGACCACGGCGGCTGGTCGTACACGACCGTGTTGGCCCGCCCGCTGCGCGGCATCGAGCCGGCCGACCTGCGGCTGGACGGCGAGAGCGACGGGGTCGCCTGGATCGCGCTCGGCGACCTCGCGTCGGTGCCCCTGCACCCGGGCTTCGAGGCCTCGCTGACCCGGCTGCACGACCTGCTCTTCTGAGGCGGCGCCTCACCCGGGCGACACGGTGACGGGGCCGGCGCCTCACCCGGGCGACACGGTGACGGGGCCGGCGCCTCACCCGGGCGACACGGTGACGGTGAGCGCCCGGTGGTCACCGACCGGCAGCGCGCTCGCCGTGGGGTCCCTGGGGTGCAGGCCGTCGCCGACCGCCAGCACGTGGTCCAGCTGCACCCGCGGGTCGACGGCGGGGAAGCTCGGTGCCCGCACCAGCGGCGTCGCGCCCAGCAGCCGGCCGGGCACCGCGCCGGGCAGGTTGAGGTCGCCGGCCAGCACCACCGGGCCGGCCATCCCGGCCATCCACCGGCGCAGCCGCAGCAGTTGGCGCACCGCCGTGTGCGGCGCGAAGGACAGGTGGGTGGCGACCACGGTGAGCCGCTCGAGCCGGGCGGCGACGGCGACCCGCGGTTCGTCGGGGAACCACCACACGCGCAGCCGGCCGGTGCGCGGGTCGGGACCCCGGACCGGCAGCCGCGCGCGGCCCGAGCCCAGCCCGTGCACCGACCACTCCAGCACCGGGAGCCGGCTGATCAGCGCGATGCCGTAGGCCGGGCTGTCGGGGGAGCTGTCCGGGCCGCGCAGCACCGGCGCGGCCGGCGTCCAGCTGCGGAACGGGTCGGGGGTGCCGGCGAGGGTCGCCGCGCCGCGCCAGTCCCCGGCGCCGAGCCCCACGGCCAGGACGGCGGCCTGGTCGACCCCGTGCGACCGCGGCTGCCCCGCGTCGACCTCCTGGACGGCGAGCACGTCGACGTCCAGCCCGGCGACCGCCGCGCCCAGCTGTGCGGGGGTGAGGACCGGGCCGGCCGGGCTGCGTCCCGAGGCGATGTTGACGGTGCCGACTCGCACGGCGGGCGCCCCGGGCACCCCGCCGACGCTACCCATCCCGGCCGCGCCCAGCTCCCCGGAGCGCGTCCTGGCTCACCGCGGTGCGTCCGGGCTCACCGCGGTGCTTCCGGGCTCAGCGTCGACCGTGAGCCCGGACGCCGCACGATCAGCCCAGCTGATCGTGCCCGACCCGGGTCGCTAGGTTGCCTCCCATGACCGCCCGCGACGACGTCTCCGAGATCTTCGACAGCACGGCGTGGCAGCCGGTCGAGGGGTTCGGCTTCACCGACCTCACTTACCACCGCGCCGTCGACGCCGGCGTCGTGCGCATCGCGTTCGACCGGCCCGAGGTGCGCAACGCGTTCCGCCCGCAGACCGTCGACGAGCTGATCACCGCGCTCGACCACGCCCGGCTGTCCACCGACGTCGGCTGCGTCCTGCTCACCGGCAACGGCCCCAGCCCGAGGGACGGCGGCTGGGCGTTCTGCTCCGGCGGTGACCAGCGGGTGCGCGGCAGGCACGGCTACCAGCACTCGGAGACCAGCTCCGGCCGGCTGCACGTGCTCGAGGCCCAGCGGCTGATCCGGTTCATGCCCAAGGTGGTCGTCTGCGTCGTCCCCGGGTGGGCGGCCGGGGGCGGGCACAGCCTGCACGTCGTCTCCGACCTCACGCTGGCCAGCGCCGAGCACGCCCGGTTCAAGCAGACCGACGCCGACGTCGGTAGCTTCGACGGCGGCTTCGGCTCGGCCTACCTGGCCCGCCAGGTCGGGCAGAAGTACGCCCGCGAGGTCTTCTTCCTCGGCGAGGAGTACACCGCCGAGGAGGCCCACCGCATGGGCATGGTCAACCGCGTCGTCCCGCACGCCGAGCTGGAGCGCACCGCCCTGGACTGGGGACGGCGCATCGTGGCCAAGAGCCCCACCGCGCAGCGGATGCTCAAGTACTCGTTCAACCTCGTCGACGACGGGCTGGTCGGCCAGCAGCTGTTCGCCGGCGAGACGACCCGGCTGGCCTACGCGGCCGAGGAGGCCGTCGAGGGGCGCGACGCCTTCCTCGAGAAGCGCGACCCCGACTTCTCCCGCTTCCCCTGGCACGTCTAGCGGCCTTTACGCTCCGCGTCAGCGGTACCGGCGTCGCGGCCCCCTTCGGGGTCCCGGCGCGAGCTTGCGAGGGCTGGGGAGAAGGGGGTCCTTCTGGTGATCGTCGAGGTGGTGGGCGGCGCGGACGAGCTGCCCGAGGTACGGGTCGTCGACGTGGACGACCTGACGCGGCTGCACCTGGCGCTGGGGGCGGTGACCGACGAGGAGGCCGACCGCGTGCTGCGGGACGCCGGGCTGGGCCGCCTGACCGACACCGAGACCGGCGTCCTCGACGTGGCCGCTCTGCGGGCCGCCGCCGAGCCGCAGGTGACGGCCGCCGACTGGGCGCAGCGGTGGGAGGACATGGTCGAGCAGGCCTCCGGCGCGGGCTGGCTGGCCGACGACGGGGCCGGTCTGCAGGTGCACGTGGAGAGCGCCGCGGGGGCCTGACCTCGCCGGGCGGGTGGGCGGGCTGGGTCTCGGCCGGAAAAAGCCCGTGAGTTGGTCGCCCGGTCATTGTGGTCACTCCACCGGGAGGTCACGATGTCGCGGTGACGTGCACCGATCAGGGGGGGCCGGCGTGACGGGGACGCCGGGCCGCCCGCTGAGCGCCGAGCTGTCCGACCAGTTGCTGACCGTGGCGGTCGACATCCTGGCCGAGGAGGGCTGGGGCAGGCTCAACAGCGATCGCGTCGCCGCGCGTGCCCGGGCCGGCAAGGCGGGCATCTACCGCCGGTGGCCCACCATGGCGGCCATGGCCCGGTCCGCGGTGGCGCGGTTCCGGCTGGTGGAGGCCCCGCCCGACTGCGGGTCGCTGCGCGACGACCTGGCCGCCCTGGTCGACCGCTGGCGGTGTCCGCTCGACCGTGAGGAGCGGGCGACCGCGAGCCTGGTCGGTGCCGCCCGCCACGACGAGGACCTCCGCGCCGGCCTCGACGCGGCGCTGGTGCAGCCCCTCGCCGAGGCGGTGGAGACGATCGGCGCCCGCGCCGCCGCCCGCGGCCAGGAGGTGCCCGAGTCCCGCCTGGCGCTGCTCGGCTCGGTGCTCGAGGCCTTCTGGTGGCAGCGGTTCACCTCGGCTCGCGGGGTCATGAGCGCAGAACAGCTGCAGCGCGTGGTGGACGAGGTGCTGCTGCCGATCGTGCAGCCGGTCGGCGAGGACGTCCGCGTCTGAGGGTCAGCCGGTGCGCCGCAACCGGCTCTCGGGCGGGACGGACCTCTCCGGCGGGGCGGACATGGCCGAGACCAGCCCCGAGAGCACCTGGTCGGCCACCGTGCGGGCGACCGCGACGCCGGCCTCCGGATCGGCCGACGACACCCCGGCCGACTCGGTGAGACCCAGCCGCTGCTCCCGGACCAGCGTCCGGACGGCGGCCAGCCACACCGCCGCGGTGACCGAGGCGGCGGTCCGGGGGTCGCTGGCCAGCGGCGGGACACCGCCGTCGGCCTGCCAGGCCTCCAGGAGCGCCTCCGCCAGCAGGTTGATCGACTCGTGGTGCAGTTCGCGCTCGTGGGCGCGCAGCGCCGGGGACGCCTCCAGCGTCATCGCGAAGCTGCGGCCCTCGGGCGTGGCCAGCGACCGGACGTAGGCGCCCACCCGGTCGGTGAGGTGGGCGTGCAGCGCGGTGAGCGGCGCGACCCCGGGGGTGCGCGCGCGGACCGCCGTCGCCGGGCCGTCCACCCAGGGGATGTGCCCGTCGAAGAAGAGCTCCTCCTTGGTGGAGAAGTGGTTGAAGACCGTCTGCACCGCGACGTCCGCGGCCGTGGCGATGTCGACGATGGTGACAGCCTCGAACCCCCGCGCGGCGAACAGCGCCTGCGCGGTCTCGCGGATGAGCGCCCGGGTCTGCGCCTTCTTCCGGGCGCGCCGGTCGAGGACCTCACTCACGGTCTTACACTAACTCCGCTCCGTGTACCCCGTGTCGTGGCCCCGGTCGTGGGGTGACTCCATCCTGCGCCTCTTTCGACACGAGCGCGCGGGGCCGCGCCGCGACCGGTGCGGACGTGGGCGCGCCGGAGCGGACGGAGAGGGGACCACGACCGGATCGTGCCGCACCGAACGCGGCTGTGGGGCGACCTGCCGACCGGACCAGCGGTTGCGTCGTCCGCCGGGTGGGCAGGAGGCCGGCATGGGCCTCGCCAACGACACCCAGCCGACCAACGACACCCAGCCGGCCAACGACACCCTGCCGGCATGAGCGTCCGGGTCGGCCTGGTCGGAGCCGGGGGCGTGGGTGCCCGCCACGGCCGGGTGCTGTCCGGGTTCGACGACGTCGAGCTGGTCGGGGTCGCCGACGCCGCCCCCGGGGCCGCCGGTGCGCTCGCCGCGGAGCTGGGCGTCCCGGCCGTCGACGACGTCGCCGAGCTGCTGCGCCAGCCGCTGGACGGCGTGTGGCTGTGCGTGCCGCCGTTCGCGCACGGGGAGCTGGAGCTGGCCGTCGTCGAGGTGGGGGTCCCGTTCTTCGTCGAGAAGCCGCTGGCCAGCGGCCTGCCGGTCGCCGAGGAGGTGGCGCGGGCGGTCGCCGCCGCGGGGCTGCCCACCGCGACCGGCTACCACTGGCGGCACCTGGACACGGTGGCCGCGGCCCGCGCCGTCTGCGCGGCCCACCGGCCCCGGCTGGTCGACGCCACCTGGCTGGACAAGGTCCCGCCCCCGGCGTGGTGGGCGCGGCGGGAGTCCTCGGGCGGGCAGGTGGTCGAGCAGCTCACCCACGTGGTCGACCTGGCCCGGCTGCTGGCCGGCGAGGTCGTCGAGGTGCGGGCGATGGCCGCGTCGTCCACCGCGGAGGGCCGCGACGTCGACGACGCGACCGCGGCGCTGCTCACCTTCGCCTCCGGCGCCGTCGGCACGGTGACCGCGGCCTGCTCCCTGCCGGGCAGGCTGCGCGCCGGCCTGGACGTCGTCTGCGACGGCGCGGCGGTGGAGCTCACCGAGACCACGCTGACCGTCACCACCGCGGACGGCACCGACCGGCGCGAGCCCCGGGTCGACGGGCGCACCGCCGTCGACCGGGCCTTCGTCGACGTGCTGGCCGGCGGCGCCCCGGCCGAGGGCCTGGTGGACTACGCCGAGGCGCTGTGCACCCACCGGGTGGCGGTGGCGATCACCGAGTCGGCGCGCACGGGGGACGCCGTCCGGCCCTGACCGACCGGGCATGGGAAGCGATACATGCGTTCTCGTGGTCAGGACGCAGGTATCGCTTCCCATGCCCGCCGGTCAGCCGAGCAGCGGCAGCGGACTGCGCACCCGCGCCATCGCCTCGGCGTAGACCCGCTCGTAGCCGTCGGCCATCACCGCGGGGGCGAACCGGCGACGGGCCTGGCCGGCGCACTCCTCGGGGTCGATCTCGTCCAGCCGGGACAGCGCCGCGGTGAACCCCTCCTCGTCGGTGGCGAGGAAGCCGGTGCGGCCGTCCTCGACCAGCGAGGGCAGACACCCGCGGGCCATGGCGACCACCGGCGTCCCGGCGGCCAGGGCCTCGCAGACGGCGGTGCCCCCCGGCTCCTCCCAGCGGATCGGGAACAGCACCGCCCGGGAGGTCCGCAGGAGAGCGGCCTTTTCCTCTCCCCCCACGCTGCCGATCCAGCGGGCGGACACGCCGTCCAGGTGCGGGTCGACGTGCTCGGCGAACCAGGCGACGTCCGGGTGCGTAGAGGCCGGGTGGCCCGGCTGGGCCAGGGCGGCGGTCAGCGCCGGCCGGTCCGGCAGGCCGCCGACAGGTCCGGCCAGCACGAGCGGCACCCCGGCGGCCCGGCAGGCCCGCAGCGCGGTGTCCACGCCCTTGATCTCGCACAGCCGCGCCAGCACCAGCACCGAGTCGCCGCGCTCGGCCCGGGGCACCGGCGGCTGGTCGTCGACCGGCACCGACAGCGGGACGATGCCGATGACCTGCTCGCGCAGCCGCTGCGGCGCCTGCGCCACCTGGCTGTCGGAGACCCCGGCGAAGAACACCCGGTCCCGGCCGTCGAAGACCGACCAGAAGTCGGCGTTGCGCCGCGGGTCCCAGTGCAGCGTGGCCACCACCGGCGGCCCGGCGTCCCCCAGGCCGCCCAGCACCGCCGGCCCGACCACCTCGACGTGCGTGTGCACCAGGTCGAAGGGCGCACCGGCCAGCGCGTGCTCGGCCAGCGTGGCCAGCACCACCTGCTCGTGCGCGTGCGCGGTGCCCACCACCTGCGGGTACGGCCCGCCCAGCTGCTCGAACCGGCCGGTGGGGAAGGCGCTGACCAGCCCGTCGACCGGCAGTGTCGACTCGCCCACCGACGCAAGGACGACGGTGTGCCCGCGGGCGCGCAGCTCGGCGGTCAGCGTGGCGACGACGTTCTCCAGGCCTCCGTAGCCCGGCGGCGGCACCGGCAGCCACGGGCCGGCGTCCATGAGGATCTTCACGCCCACAGCCCCGGACGGCGGCGGGCGGCCCGCACCGCCCGCATCGGCGGGCGCTCGACGACCGAGACGTCCCAGGTGACCTCCTCGAGGCCGTCGGCGGTGCGCAGGAACTGCAGCAGCTCGCTCTCCGGCCGGGCGGCACCGGGCAGCCGGGCGAGCGCGGTCTGCAGGATCTGCCCCGCCATGCGGCCGAGCGCCGCGTCGGTCTGGTGGCTGTGCTGCCGGGTGCCCAGGTCGACCTGGGCCAGCGCGTCGAGGCCGGCCAGCGCCACCAGGTCGACCAAGAGGCCCAGCTCCACCCCGTAGCCGGACACGAACGGCACCTGCTCGAGCAGCTCCCGGCGGCCGGCGTACTCCCCGGACAGCGGCTGCACGAAGCCGGCCAGCTCCGGCCAGAACGCGTTGAGCAGCGGTCGGGCGACCAGCTCGGTGACCCGGCCGCCGCCGGAGGGGACGATGCCCTCGGGCGTGGTCAGCGGCCGGTCGTAGAGGGCCTTGACGTAGCCGACGGTGGGGTCGGTCAGCAGCGGGCCGAGCAGGCCGACCACGAACTTCGGGTCGAAGGCGATCAGGTCGGCGTCGACGAAGACCAGCAGCTCACCGGCGGTGGCGTGCAGCGACTTCCACAGCGCCTCGCCCTTGCCCGGCCGGGTGCCGTGGCCGGGCAGCACGCTGGCGACGTGGACGACGCGGGCGCCGGCGGCGGCCGCGACCTCCGCCGTCCGGTCGCTCGACCCGCTGTCGACGACGACGACCTCGTCGACCAGCGGGCAGCGTTCGACCAGTGCCGCGCGCAGGGCCGCGACGATGCCGCCGACCGTGCGCTCCTCGTCGAGCGCCGGCAGCACCACGCTGACCGTGGTGTCGCGTTCCTGTTTGGCGGCGAGCAGCTCTCCGGCCTGCCAGGTGTCGGCAGTGTAGGTGCGCTGGTTCAACCAGCGTCGGACGTCAGAGCGCACACGTCTCCCTCGGCAGGGTGCCGACACCGATGCCGGCACGGGACCCCGTCGGCGACAGGATGCACGCCCGGCGGCGATCTGTCGCCGCCTTCCGTCGCCGACGCCGTGCGGCGCCGGTTGCTCGACGCTCCCCGCGATGCTCGCGCACCGCCATCCCGGGCGCTCGTCCTGGGAGCGTCCGCCCTGGTACACGGCCCAGCGACCGCTCCCACCCCCCACCCGTGGGGAGGAGAGCGCCTCGGCAGGGAACTCGACCACGTTCACGGTCGTGGAACCGGGTGCAGGGGCCCACTCGTGGTTGCGGAGCGGAATGGTCGGTCGGACGGCGGTGCGGACGCTCCCCGAGCCCGGCAGCCCGCGGATCACTCTCCGTGTCCTCGACCTGACCGATCCCGGGTGGGACGTGGCCGCCGCGGCGGCCGACCTGAGCCCGGCCGAACGGGCCCGGGCCGACCGCGGCACACCGGCGGTCCGGCGCCGGCGGGTCCTCGTCCGCTCCGCGCTGCGCTCGCTCCTCGGCGGCCTGCTCGACCTCCCCGCCCGCGCCGTGCCCCTGCAGACCGACCGCGGCCGGCCGTTCCTCGTCGGCTGCGGCCTGAGCTTCTCGTGCTCGGCCGGCGGCGACGTCGCCCTGGTCGCGGTCTCGGCCGACGTCTGCGTGGGCGTCGACGTCGAGCGCTGCTCCGGGGAGGACGCCGCCGTCGCCGCCGGTGAGGGCTGGCTGGCGCCCGTCGAGCAGGCGCGGATCGCCGCACTCCCGCCGTCCGCCCGCCCCGGAGCCGTCACCCGCTGCTGGACGCAGAAGGAGGCGGTGCTCAAGGCCCGCGGGACCGGCATCCTCCGGCCCCCCTCCGACGTGGTGACGCCGGTCGCCGACGCCGGGTGGATCGGGCCGTGGTGGGTGGCCGCGGTCCCCGTGCCCCCCGGCCACCTGGCCAGCCTGGCCTGCGACGCCGCGCTGCCCCCGGGCGCGCTCGGTGTCGTCCCCTGACCCCTGGAGGTCGCCGATGAGCGTGCGCGACCCCACCGCGACGGTGGCGCCGGGACGCGTCCCCCAGCTCGCCGGCTCCCGCGCCCGCGCCGAGGCCGTCGCCGGGCGCCCGCTGCCGACGCCGACGGCGCTGCACGACTGGCAGCACGACTGGTAGTGCGCCTGGGTGGCCGACGCCATGGCCGTCGAGGTCCGGGACCCGGCCGCGCCGGGCAGCCCCCGGCTGGCGCTCTTGGTGGTCCTGCGGCCCGGCGTGGTCCTCGACGACGCGCTGACCCGTCTCGTCCCGGTGATCACGAACCAGCTCCACGCCTGGCGGCGGGTGGCCCCGACCTCACCGTCGTCGACGTGCCCGGGGCCCCCCACGACCTGATGGCCGCCGAGAACGCCCCCGAGCTGGCCGCGCGGGCCTCCCGGGTGCTGGCGGTCTCGGCGGGGTGACCTCGGACGCCGGCGCCCGAGGTATGGGAAGCGATACCCGCGTCACGGGCCGGCTGACGCACGTATCGCTTCCCATACCCGAGGTCAGGCGGACGCCGGGGCGTCGGCGGGGCGGCGCAGCGCGGTCGGGCTCAGCGGGCCCACCGCCGCGCCGTCCCCGGTCGGCTCGGGGTGGCCGAGGTCGGTCAGCCAGCCGCGCAGCACCCGGTGCAGCTGCTCGGCGCCGACGACCTCGCCCGGGGCCCGGAAGGACCGCGGGTGCACCAGGACGCCGTGCTGCTGCGGCCCGCCCAGGCCGCCGTGGGAACCCACGTGCGGCTCGAACGCGGAGGCCTCGTCGGTGTCCGGGTCGTAGCGGCTGTTGACCACGACGTCGGCGCAGTTGGCGAACCCCGACACCCGGGCCACCAGCCGGGGTGCGTGCTCCCCGTAGGGCAGCAGCGGGTCCTCGCCGAGGACGGCGCCCGAGGCCAGCCGGTGCAGCCCGTCGCGGCCGAGCACCACCGGGCCGTCCTCCTCCGAGTGCACCAGCACGAAGCCCACGCCGTCGTGGTCGACCAGGCCGGGCAGCAGCGCCGGCCAGTGCCGCTCGATCTCCTCCAGCGACACCCGGCCGGGGACGTCGGGGAACCAGACCGCCGCGGCGTGCCCGGAGACGGTGACGACCACGCCGGGGGCGACCCGCGGCACCTGCCCCTCGCGGCCGGTGGGCAGCTCGTGGGGGTGCGGCACCCCGTCGGCCCGCTCGACCCGTTCCCGCAGCCGCTGCGCGATCGGGCCGCCCTCGGCGAGCACGGCGCCGACCTGCCAGCCCTCGGTGAGCCGGCGGCTGTCCCGCGGGCCGGTCAGGCGCGGCCCGGGCCGTTCGGCCGGCGCTCCGCACAGTCGGCCGACCAGCTCCTCGACGGTCTCCCCGAAGCGGTTGGCGAACGACGCGCCCTGGGTCTGCCCGTGGTCGGAGAGGCAGACCAGGTGGTAGGCGCGCGGCGCCAGCTGGGCGGCGCGGTGCAGCCGGCCGATCTGCTGGTCGATGCCGCGCAGCACCGCCAGGCTGTCGGCGCGCTCGAGGCCGGCGTGGTGGGCGGCCTCGTCGTAGCCGAGGAAGTCGGCGTAGGCGACCGGCCGGCCGGCGAGCATGTCCTCCAGCAGCGCGTAGACGACGACGTCGCGGGTGATCACCGTCGTTCCCGGGCGGGCCAGGGGGTAGGCCCCGCCGCGCGCCACTCGGGGCCGGACGTCGTGGCGGCGCTCCCGGGCCGCCGCGGTCAGCTCCCGGTAGACGTCGACGAGCGAGACCGCGACGGTGCGCAGCGCGTTGACCGGGCTGGCGAAGTAGGCGTAGTAGCCCGAGCCGACCCGCGTGCGGGCCTGCCGCTCGCGCCGGCTGGTGGCGGGGACGACGTGCGCCAGCGAGCTCATGGTGAGGCTGACGTGGGCGGCGTCGCCGGTGAACAGGTTGCCCCGGCTGGCGCCGCCGCCGGCCAGCAGCCCGCGGCCGTCGGAGTGCGCGCGCTCGACCGCGGCGGCGTCGACCGGGTTGGAGACGCGCACCACCCGGTCGCGCTGCTTGTCGTACCAGCGGAACCCCGGGATGTCGGTGGTGGAGCCGTGCAGGATGCCGCAGACGCTCGCGCCGGTCTGCGAGCTCCAGTCGGTGTGCCAGGAGGCCAGCGTGTGGCTGCCCGAGCGCAGCCAGGCGGCGAGGTTGGGCATCGACCCGTCGCGGACGGCGCGGCGGGCGGTGTCGTGCGAGAGCCCGTCGATCTGCAGGAACAGCACGCCGGGCGGGCGCGGCTCGCCGTCCGCCGTCCGTCGGGCCCGGCGGCGGGCGCGGCGGAAGAACAGCTCGTCCTCGTCGAGCGCCAGCACGCTGCTGACCAGGCCGGAGACGGCGGCCATGCCCACCCCGACCACGACCGCCGTCTCCAGGTCGGCGATGACCACGCCGGGGACGAGGAACGACAGGCCGAGCACCGCCGTCCCCAGCAGCAGGAAGCTGCCCAGGCCGAGGGTGAACAAGGCCAGCGGCAGCGCGATCCGCATGACCAGCGGCCACACCACCGCGGTGAGCAGGCCGAGCAGCAGCGCGATCACCGGCGGCTGCCACCACGACGGCATGGCGAAGCCGGCGAGCCAGCGGTCCAGGCCGGCCAGCGCCGCGGTGGTCACCGCCCAGGTGAGCAGCACGCGGGCCGTCGTCCGGCCGCGTTGCAGCACCCGGCCGGCGGGGACGGGAGGGGTCATGCCGGTCCGCAGCGCGAGGGCTCCCGCTCCGACTCCCGAGCACGCCTGCGGCGCGCGCCCACCAGGTTGAGCACGCCGCCGACGACGAGCACCAGCACGGTGGCCAGCAGGACGGCGGTGAGCGGGGAGTCGAAGATGCCGCCGCTGACCACGCCGAGCAAGGCGTAGGCCACCGCCCACAGGAAGGCGGCCAGTGCGGACGCGGGCAGCAGCCGCCGCCACGGGTAGGCCAGGGCGCCGGCGGCCAGCAGCACCGGGATCCGCCCGGCGGGCAGCAGCCGGCCGACGACGACGATCTGCCAGCCGTGCCGGCGGAACTGCTCGCGGACCTCCTCGATCCGCTCCGCGTGCTGGCCGCGGGCGACCCAGCGCACCGCCGCGGGGCCGCCGGACCGGCAGACGGCGAAGGTGACCACGTCGCCGGTCCAGGCGGCGAGGGTGGCGACGAGCAGCACGAGAGGGAGGCTGAGCCCGTCGGCGGTCACGGCGAACGCGGCGCCGGCGCCCACCACCGCGCCGGTCGGTACCACCGGGACGATCGAGCCGAGCAGCACTCCGCCGAAGAGGACCGGGTAGCCGATCGCCGACCCGACGGTCGCACCGGCGGCGAGCGTGCCAGTGCTCACGGCGCGCCCGTCGGTGCGGGCAGCAGGACCGGCTGCCCGGGCTCGGTCACCGCCACCCGGGTGCCCAGGCCGCGGCCGGCGACCGCGGCGGCGAACGCGCGCGGCGGCTCGGCGAGCAGCCGGCGCATCCGGGGCAGCGCCGGAGCGCCCGGCAGCGCGAGGGTGCCCCAGTGCACCGGGACGGCGACCCGCGGTCGCAGCCGCGCCGTCGCCTCGGCCGCCCCGACCGGGTCGAGGTGGCCGGGCCCCAGGGTGAGGCCCCAGCCCCACACCGGCAGCAGCGCGACGTCCACCCCGCGGGCGCCGAGCACGGACATCTCGTCGATCAGGCCGGTGTCGCCGCTGACGTAGACCGTGCGCCCCCCGCCCTCCACGAGGTGGCCGACCGCGGCGGTGTCCGGCCCGTGGGTCAGCCGCGGCCCCCAGCGGTGCCCGCTGTGGTCGGCCGGGACGGCGGTCACCTGCAGCGCGCCGTGGGTGAAGACCTCGCCGGGCACGACCTCGACGACGCAGCGGAACCCGCGCGAGCGCAGCCACGCCCCGGCGCCGCGGGGGACGGCGATCCGCACGTCCGGCCCGAGCCGCCGCAGCGACGGCAGGTGCAGGTGGTCGCCGTGCAGGTGGCTGAGCAGCACCAGGTCGACGCCGGCGTACGTCTCCGGTCGCGGGGCCGGCACCACCCGCCGCAGCGGCCCGACGCGGTCGGTGAGCAGCGGATCGGTCAGCACGGTGTGCCCGGCCAGCTCGACGCGCACCGTCGAGTGGCCGAGGAAGTGCAGGTCCAGCTCACCCACGCCGCCCAGTATCGACCTGGGCGCCGACAGGACGGGAGCCGATCGCACCCACCCTCCCCCCGAGCGCCCTCCCCCGATCGCCCTCTCCCGGTCCCTCTCCCAGTTGATCATGGGGTTGTTGCCGGCGACACGCGACGACGCGCCGCGGCAACCGGCCACAACTCCATGATCGACTCGGGGTGGGTCGCGAGCGGTGTCGGGGGTGGACGGCGGCGTCCACAGACCCTCCCGCCGTCCACAGATCGGGTCGACCGCTCCTCCCGGGCGCCCCGGCCGGTGACGGTCGCGCACGTGACGGAGTTCGACCTCGGCACCGCCTACACCTGGACCGGTGCCCGCGGCCGCGGAGCGACGCGCGGCCAGATCGCCCAGGACGGCGTACGGGTGGGACGGGGCGTCTACCTCTCCGCCGCCGTCGAGCCGGACCTGCCCGCCCGGTGCCGTGCCTGGCAGCTGGCCCTCCCGGCCGACGCCGCCTTCGGCCTGGGGACGGCGGCCGGGTTGCACGGTGCCCCGATGGCGACGTCCTCCACCGTCCACGTCGTCATCCCGTCCCGGCGGCAGTTGCCCCGGCGGGCCGGCCTGACGGTGCACGAGCGGCTCCTCGGGGCGGAGGACGTCGTGGTGCTGGACGGGCTGCGACAGACGTCCGGACCGCAGACCTTCCTCGACCTGGCCGCCGGGCTGCCGTCCGCGGAACTGGTGGCGGTCGGCGACGGGCTCCTGCGGGCCGGCCGGCTGACCGCGGAGTCCCTCGTGCGGCGCCTGGCCCGGGCCGATGGCGTCCGAGGGGTCGTGCGTGCCCGGGAGTGCGCTCCTCTGCTCACGGCCGCGGCGGCTTCCCGGCCCGAGAGCCTGATCCGCTACTGGCTGGTGACCAGCGACCTGCCCGACCCGCAGGTGCAGGTGCCTGTGCACGACCGGTGGGGGAGGGAGGTCACGCACGCCGACCTGGGCTACCCGCAGTGGAAGGTCGCGGTGGAGTACGAGGGTCAGCAGCACGCCGAGCCCGACCAGTTCGGACGCGACATCGACCGCTACTCCCTGATGGCGGCCGACGGCTGGCTCGTCGTCCGCTTCGCCGCGCGCCACCTGGGCGGGCCGGTGGTCGTGGTCGAGCGCACCCGCGGCGCGCTGGTCAGCCGCGGCTGGCGGCCCTGACCCCGACCCCGTCCCGCGCGCATGGCGGCCCCTCCGCTCCTCCCCGAGCCTCTCCCTCGAGCCTCTCCCCGAGTTGATCATGGGGTTGTTGCAGACGACACGCGACGACCCGCCGAAGCGAGCGGCAACAACCCCATGATCAGCGGAGAAGGGCGGACGGCGATCAGCGGAGAGGGCGGCGGGGAGGGGCGGACGGCGATCAGCGGGGAGGGGCGGACGGCGATCAGCGGGGCGGACGGCGGACGGGCCGGCAACCCCGTGACCTGCGGGTGGGACGTGTCCCGATGAGCCGTTTCGGTACGGAAGTGGCAGAGTTCCCCACGTGAAGACCTGGCTCGATGCCTGGCCGGTGTTCCGGCAGCTCACCGGCCCAGACCCGCTCGGCCGCGGCAGGGCCGCACGGAGCAAGCAGACCGAGCAGCTCACCAGCCGCACGGCCACCGCCGACCGCGTCGTCCAGAGCGTCTGCCCGTACTGCGCCGTCGGCTGCGGGCAGCGGATCTACGTCGAGGACGAGCAGATCGTCCAGATCGAGGGCGACCCGGACTCGCCGATCAGCCGCGGCCGGCTGTGCCCCAAGGGCAGCGCGAGCAAGCAGCTGGTCACCAGCCCGACCCGGGTCACGAAGGTCCGCTACCGCCGTCCGTACGGGACCGAGTGGGAGGACCTCGACCTCGACACGGCGATGGAGATGATCGCCGACCGCGTCCTCGACGCCCGCCGCAAGGGCTGGCAGGACGAGTGCGAGGGCAAGCGCGTCAACCGGACCATGGGAGTAGCCAGCCTCGGAGGGGCGACCCTCGACAACGAGGAGAACTACCTCATGAAGAAGCTCTACAGCGCCCTGGGCGCGATCCAGATCGAGAACCAGGCCCGCATATAGCACTCCTCCACCGTCCCCGGTCTGGGGACCTCGTTCGGTCGTGGCGGTGCCACGAACACCCTGGAAGACCTGGCGAACTCCGACTGCATCGTCATCGAGGGTTCGAACATGGCCGAGTGCCACCCGGTGGGCTTCCAGTGGGTGATGGAGGCCAAGGGGCGCGGCGCGAAGGTGATCCACATCGACCCGCGGTTCACCCGGACCAGCGCGGTCGCCGACCTGCACGTACCGATCCGCGCCGGCGCCGACATCGCGTTCCTCGGCGGGCTGATCAACCACGTGCTGAGCAACGACCTGTACTTCCGCGAGTACGTGGTCGCCTACACCAACGCCGCCGCGCTGGTGGGTGAGGACTTCGTCGACACCGAGGACCTCGAGGGCGTCTTCTCCGGGCTGGACCCCGAGCACGGCCACTACGACGAGACGAGCTGGCAGTACGAGTTCGACGAGCCGCCGCACTCGGGCTCCGACGACCCGCAGCGGGCCGCCGAGCAGAAGGCGGCCGAGCAGCACCCGGCCGTGCAGGACTCCGACCGCGCCCAGGCGGCCGGCAGCGGTGGGCCGCCCATCGCGGCCAAGCCCAAGCGGGACGAGACGCTGCAGCACCCGCGCACCGTCTTCCAGGTGCTCAAGCGGCACTTCGCCCGCTACACGCCGGAGATGGTCGCCGAGGTCTGCGGCATCGAGCCGGAGGTGTTCGACCAGGTCGCCCGGTGGGTGACGGAGAACAGCAACCGCGACCGGACGACGGCGTGGGTGTACTCGGTGGGCTGGACGCAGCACTCGGTCGGCGCACAGTACATCCGCACCGCGTCGATCCTGCAGGCGCTGCTGGGCAACATCGGCCGTCCCGGCGGCGGCATCCTGGCGCTGCGCGGGCACGCCAGCATCCAGGGCTCGACCGACGTCCCGACGCTGTTCAACCTGCTGCCCGGCTACCTGCCGATGCCGCACGCCCTCCAGCACCACTCGCTGGAGGACTACGTGGCCGACGCGGCCGGCAAGGCCGGCTTCTGGGGCAACAAGCGGGCCTACACCGTCAGCCTGCTCAAGGCCTGGTTCGGCGACGCCGCGCAGCCGGAGAACGACTTCTGCTTCGACCACCTGCCCAAGGTCACCGGCGACCACAGCTCCTACCGGACCATCGCCGACATGATCGAGGGCAAGGTCTCCGGCTACTTCCTGGTCGGGGAGAACCCCACGGTCGGGCACCCCAACGGGCGGATGAACCGGTTCGGGCTGGCCAACCTCGACTGGCTGGTCGTCCGCGACCTGCAGCTGATCGAGTCGGCGACCTTCTGGCACGAGGCCCCGGAGATCGAGACGGGGGAGCTGGCCCCCGAGACGATCGCCACCGAGGTCTTCTTCCTGCCCGCGGCCACGCACGCGGAGAAGGAGGGGACCTTCACCCAGACCCAGCGGCTGCTGCAGTGGCGGCACAAGGCGGTCGAGCCGCCGGAGGACGCCCGCAGCGACCTGTGGTTCTACTACCACCTCGGCCGCATCCTGCGGGAGCGCCTCGCCGACTCCACCGATCCGCGGGACCGTCCGCTGCTGGACCTGACCTGGGACTACCCGCTGATCGGGGAGACCCGGGACCCCGACGCCGCGGCCGTGCTGCGGGAGATCAACGGCACCGGGCCGGACGGGCGGGCGCTGTCGTCCTACGTGCAGATGGCCGACGACGGCTCGACCACCGGCGGCTGCTGGATCTACTGCGGGGTCTACGCCGACGAGGTCAACCAGGCCGCCCGCCGCAAGCCCGGCCGCGAGCAGGGGCTGGTCGCCTCCGAGTGGGGCTGGGCCTGGCCGCTCAACCGCCGGGTGCTCTACAACCGCGCCTCGGCCGACCCGGACGGCCGGCCGTGGAGCGAGCGCAAGCGCTACGTCTGGTGGGACGAGGAGGCCGGGAGGTGGACCGGCCAGGACGTGCCGGACTTCGAGGCCCAGAAGCGGCCGGACTACGTGCCGCCGGACGGCGCCAAGGCCCAGGACGCCATCGCCGGCACCGACCCGTTCGTCATGCAGGGCGACGGCAAGGCCTGGCTGTACGCGCCGGCGGGGCTGGTCGACGGTCCGCTGCCGACGCACTACGAGCCGGCCGAGTCGGTGGTGGAGAACGCCTTCTACAAGCAGCAGAGCAGCCCGACGATCGAGCGCATCCCCGGGCCGTGGAACCGGGAGAACCCGTCCTGCAGCGAGGTCTTCCCGTTCCAGGTGACCACCTACCGGCTCACCGAGCACCACACCGCCGGCGGGATGAGCCGCACCCTGCCCTACCTGGCCGAGCTGCAGCCGGAGTTCTTCGTCGAGGTCAGTCCGGAGCTGGCCGAGCTGCGCGGGCTGGCCAACGGCGAGTTCGCCACGCTGATCAGCAGCCGGACGGCGATCGAGGCCAAGGTGCTGGTCACCGAGCGGATGCGGCCGATCAGGCTGGCCGACGGCACGGTCGTGCACCAGATCGGCGTGCCGTACCACTGGTCCTACAGCGGCATCTCCACCGGTGACTCGGCCAACGACCTGCTGGGCATCGTGCTCGACGCCAACACCCACATCCAGGAGGACAAGGTCAGCACCGCCGACATCCGCCCCGGACGCCGGCCGCGCGGGCCGGAGCTGATCGACCTGGTGGAGTCCTACCGCCGGCGGGCCGGGGTGCCCTCGGGGCGGGTCGGTGTCAACGGGCGCGACCCGGTCGAGGCCTCGGCCGGTGAGGGGTCGACGCTCACGTGAGCGCCGGTGCCGCCCGCACGATCAGGTCAGCTGATCATCCGGCGTCCTGGCTCACGGTCGACGGTGAGCCAGGACGCGTCAGGGTGATCCAGGACGACGCGACCAGGGAGGAGAGGCCGGCGTGACCTCGATCAGCTCGGTCAGTGCGGCCTACACCGGCCGCGACCCCGACCACCGGCTGTACGGGCCGCTGCCCGACGTGCAGGGCGAGGCCGGGTACGACGGCGACCACCCGGCGCGGGTGGGCTTCTTCACCGACACCTCGGTGTGCATCGGCTGCAAGGCCTGCGAGGTGGCGTGCAAGGAGTGGAACGCGCTGCCGATGGACGACTCGCACGGCACACGGGACGTCATCGGGCTGTCCGGCATGTCCTACGACAACACCGGGCAGCTGGGCGCCAACACCTGGCGGCACGTGGCGTTCATCGAGCAGAGCCGGCCGGTGGACCTGCCGACGCCCACCTTCGGCCGGCCGGGCGACGACCGTCAGGACAGCGGCCCGTCGCCGGCGGACGGCCCCCGGGACACGCAGGCGGCGGCGCAGCAGAGCGTGCTGAACGCCGAGGCCCTGTCGGAGTTCGACCCGCAGACCGGCCAGTCGGGCACCGACAAGCAGATCCGCTGGCTGATGAGCTCCGACGTGTGCAAGCACTGCACGCACGCCGGGTGCCTGGACGTCTGCCCGACCGGGGCGCTGTTCCGCACCGAGTTCGGGACGGTGGTCGTCCAGGGCGACATCTGCAACGGCTGCGGCTACTGCGTGCCCTCCTGCCCGTACGGGGTCATCAACCAGCGCAAGGGCGACGGCCGGGTGTTCAAGTGCACGCTGTGCTACGACCGGCTGACCGACGGGCTGATGCCGGCGTGCGCGACCGCCTGCCCGACCCAGTCGATCCAGTTCGGCAACCTCGACGAGCTGCAGGCCCGCGCCGACGCGCGGCTGGCCACGCTCAAGCGGCAGGGCGTGGAGACGGCGCGGCTGTACGGGCGCGACGAGGACGACGGCGTGGGCGGCGCGGGGGCGTTCTTCCTGCTGCTCGACGAGCCGGAGGTCTACGGGCTGCCGCCGGACCCGATCGTCACCACGCGCGACCTGCCCGCGATGTGGCGGTCGGCCGCCGCCGCGGCGGCGATGATCATCGGGGTGGCGCTGTCCGCGGTCCTCGGCTCGCGGAGGACCCGATGACCGGGCCGAAGTGGCCACAAAGGCCCCTCATCGAAGGGTCGAAGTGGCCACGGAGGCCCTGGGGGGTGGGCGCGTGACCGAGGGCGTGACGACGCCGGGCGCCGGCTGGCGGCGAGCGGGCGGCCCGCCGGCGCAGCGGCGGGAGAAGCGACGCCGGCGGCGTGGCGGCCGCCCCGGCGGCGAGGTGCCGATGGTCGAGGAGGCCCAGTTCACCTCCTACTACGGCCGCCCCATCATCAAGCCGCCGGTGTGGAAGAGCCCGGAGGTGCCGCTGTACCTGTTCCTCGGCGGGGCGGCCGGGTCCTCGGCGGTACTGGGCGCGCTCGCCGACGTCACCGGCCGGCCGCACCTGACCCGGGTGGCCCGGCTGACCGCCGGCGGCAGCTCGATCGCGTCGGTGGGGTTCCTCATCATCGACCTGGGGCGCCCCGAACGCTTCCTGCACATGCTGCGGGTGCTCAAGCCGACGTCGCCGCTGTCGGTCGGCTCCTACATCCTGGCGCCGTTCAGCGCGGCGGCCGGGGCGACGGCGGCGGTGGAGCTGCTGGGCTGGTTCCCGCGGCTCAAGCGCTTCGGCGGGGCGGTGGCGGCCGTCTTCGGCGGGCCACTGGCCACCTACACCGCGGTGCTGCTGTCCAACACCGCCGTCCCGTCGTGGCACGCGTTCCACGGCAAGATGCCGTTCGTCTTCGGCGGGTCGGCCATGGCCGCCGGCGGCGGGCTGTGCCTGGCGTTCACGCCGCTGGCCGAGTCGGCGCCGGCGCACAAGATGGCCATCATCGGGGCGGGGATCGAACTGGCCGCCCTCCGCGGCATCGAGCGCAACGACAGCATCGTCGCCGAGCCGTACCACCGGGGCCGGGCCGGGAAGCTGATGCAGGCGGCGAAGGCGTGCACCGCCTCCGGCCTGGGCCTGGCCGTGCTGGTCGGGCGCACGCGGCCGGGGGCGGTCGTCTCCGGCGTGCTGCTGGCGGCCGGGTCGCTGCTCACCCGCTTCGGGGTCTTCGAGGCCGGGGTCGCCAGCGCCGAGGACCCGAAGTACACCGTCGTCCCGCAGCGGGAGCGGTTGGCGGCGCGGCAGGCCGGGGACCGGGTCGCCTCGAACGGACACGCCTCGACGATCACCCGCTGACGCGCTGACCCCGGGGCCGACGAGATGCGTCGCCGGCTCCGGGGTCAGCCGCGTCTGCGTCGGTGACGACTTCGTGCAGACAGATGTGTGCGTGGTGCGGCCACCGGGCTGACGCGCGCGGGCTCGGAGGGCTCACACCGGCGGCGCGGCCGACCTCCGCAGCCGCGTCAGCCGTTCGTCGACCTCGGCGCGGTCGAACCGGGTCGGGTCGAGCGTCTCGCCGTCGGCCAGGCCGAGCCACTCGCGGACGTCGGAGTGCTCGGGATGGCGCGGGTCGCGCGCCGCCTGGACCATGTCGGCCCACCCCCACACCCCTCCGGAGTCCTCGTGCGGCGCGGCGCCGGCGCCGGCGACGCACCGCGGCAGCGCCACGTTCCCGGCCGGTTCGCTGCCGACGACGGTGACGCGGTGCTCCCAGCTGTCGCCGAAGTCGTACAGGTAGCGCAGCTCGCCCCGTCGCGGGCCGATCAGCTGGCCCAGCCGCACCGCCGACTCGTCCTGGGCGTGGTCGCCCGGCGGCGCCCAGTCGTCGCCGAAGGGGTCGCGGGAGGCGAACCGCGTGGTGCGGCGACCGGGCCCGACGGCGGTGAACTCGTGCAGGTGGGAGTCGTCCCAGCCGAACAGCGCCTGGACGACGTCGTGCAGCTCGTCGAGGGGGAGGTTCGGGTCGACGAGCACCTCGCGCCACACCGGAGGGTGTGCATCCACCAGCTCGACGCGCAGCCGGTAGACCTGTCCGGCCAGTGCGGGGTCGGGCTCGGGCAGGTCGGGGCCGGAGGCGTCGGCCGACTCCACGCTCGCGAGCAGCTCGGAGGCGAGCCGGGCCAGCAGACCGCGCAGCGGCGCGGCGGCGGTGATGGTGTCGGAGACCTCCAGGATGCCGTCGTCGGCCAGCTGGTGCAGCAGCGGGTGTGCCGGCAGGGCGGCGAACGCCAGGTACGTCGCCAGGCGGGCGTCGACGTCGGCGGGTCCGGCCGGGTCGAACAGCTGGTCGACCGGAACCGGCCGGTCGAGCGCCGCGGCGGCCAGGACGGGCAGCAGGGTGGCCAGCGGAGGCGGTAGCCAGGGCTGCGGCGCGGGTGAGGTCAGCACGTGGCGGAGGTGGGCGTCCACCAGGCGTCGGCGGGCCTCGTCGCCCTGCTCGGCGTCGCCGGAGACCCAGCCGTGGGCGAGGGGCGTGGGCGTGGCCTCGGTCGGCGTGACGACGAGCAGGTCGGCGTCCTGGGCTGCCTGCCACAGGTCCGCCAGACGCGGGACGTCCCACATGGACCGCGGCCGGCGGTCGCCGAGGTCGAGATCCAGCCGCTCGGCGACGGCGACGACGTCGGCGCGGCGCAGGGCTCCGGTGCCGGTGACCGGGCGGCGCGGGACGACGAAGCCCAGCAGGGTCTCGGCCCGGACCACCAGGGGGAGGGTGCGCAGGGCCGCCTGCTCGGCCGCCGGGTCGACCGTCACGGCGTCGAGTTCGTCGAGCAGCGCGGCGAGCGGTGAGGTGACCCGCTCCGCGACTCCCAGCACCGCGTCCAGCTCGTCCGGCGTCCCCTGCCAACGCCCCGTGTCGCCGAGGAAGGCGAGCAGGAGAGGGAGAGCGGCGAGCGCGTCGACCTGGTTCCCGTCGGCGACCGCTGCCAGCGCGGTGACGTGGTCGACGGTCCAGGACGAGAGGTCGGTGAGGCCGGCGCGGTCGGCGGCGAGGTCGACGGTGGTGACGACGTCGTTCCAGAGCGCACCCGTGTCGACGTCCTCGGGCGGGCCGTGGCCGTCGAACCAGGCGAGGAAGGAGCCCCGCAGCCTGGCCAGCTGCTCTCCCGGCGACCGTACGGACCGCAGCCGGAGCGGGCCCCGGGGCTTGCCGTGCCTCTTGGCCATGGCCACCTCCTCGCCGTGTCCAGCCGCGGCCACGGTAGCGAGAGACGTCGCCATGGTCGACGCTGTGCACGAGGGCCAGGCGGGCCGCGTCCGCCAGGACACCGTCTGCCGAAGGAGCGGTGTGTCGGTCTTCCTCCTCGCGGTGCCGGCGCTGCTGGTCGTCGTCCTCGGCTACTCCGTCGGCTACACGGTCTGGGACGCGCTCGGGGCACCGGGCAGCCCCGAGCCCGCGGGCTGGGCCACCGGCCTGGTGCTGCTGGTCGTCGTGACCTGGCTGTTGGTGTCCCGGCAGCGGCGGCTGCGCCGCCGGCTGCGGCGGGCCCGCGCACGGGGCGATGCGGCGGAGGCGGCGCGGTTGCGGGCCGAGCTGTCCCGGGGACGGCGCCGGTCGCGGAGCTGACCCCGACCCGTCGGTACGTCACCCGGACGGCCACGGTTCGCCGCGCCCACTTGTCGGCGGCGTTGCGGACGTCGAGAGTTCTCCTCGAGGTCGGGTGTGCCGACCAGGACCACGGGAGCCGTCGTGAGCAGTGACCAGTTCGAGACCACCCCGGATCCTGCGGAGCCGCACGGCACCGCGTCGTCGGGCTCGTCGAGGGCCGGCTACGGCCAGCCTGCGTACGGCCAACCGACCCACGGCCAGCAGCCGGCTCACGGAGAGCTCGCCCCAGGGCAGCAGTCCACTCCGCCGGGACACGGGCAGCCAGGACACGGGCAGCCGGGCTACGGCCAACCGATCCAGAGCCAGCCCGTGTACGGTCAGCCTCCCGTCGTCGTCCAGACCGGCGCGCCGGGCAACGGTCTCGGGGTGGCGGGCTTCGTCACCGGCCTGCTCGGTCTGCTCTTCTTCTGGCTACCGGCGATCGGCATCGTGCTGGCCCTGCTGGGGGTGGTCCTCGGCGGCGTCGGTGTCGCGTCCGGCCGGAGGAGGGGTGCCCCCACCGGGCTGGCCGTCGCCGGGCTGGTCCTGGGGATCATCGCGCTGATCCCGGCGATCCTCGTCATCGCCGCCGTGGTGTCCATCGGCGCCGGCACCTGAGCACCGGGGCCGGGGTCGGCGAGGACCCCGACCCCGTACAGGTCGTGCAGCTGAGCCCTCATCGAGCTCGCGCACGGCCGCGGCCAGTCGGTCCAGGTCGTCCAGCCGGATGCGCAGCTCCAGGTCGACCGCGGCGAGCAGCCTGTTCAGCGTGACCAGCGACGGCTGCCGGGTGTCGGCCTCGATCCGCTCCACTGTGGAGCGGAGGACGCCGTCCAGCGCCGCGAGCTGGGCCTGGGAGACGCCCCTCTTGGCGCGGGCGCTGCGCAATGAGCCTGTCCGAGAATTGGTTCAGGGCCAGTCCGGTCGGCGGTGGCCGTAGGTCTGCAGCCCGACCAGGACGGCGACGGCGCCGGTGATGGCGTGAATCTTGACCAGCGGCGTGATCCGGGTGCGATCCATGATCCGCCAGGACTTCAGCAGCGCGTGCGGGCGTTCGTTCTCCGCCCGTGCTCGGGTGATCTCGCGGTCGCCGGGCTTGGGCGTCTTGTGGTTGCCGGCCCGACAGATCACGTGCAGATCGGCGCGGGCGGAGCGGAAGCCGGCGTCGGTGACGATCGCCACCTCGGAGGCCAGCACGGCGCCGATGAAGCTCGAATGGCGCGCC
>NZ_QOHF01000051.1 GCF_003319115.1 Geodermatophilus sp. TF02-6
AGCTTGTCGTTTAACCTCCCGGCCCCCCGGGAGTTGCACTGCTGGGATTCGGGGTTGGCGTGAAGGCGGCCACCGCGTGATCCTTCGGAGTTGCGAAGCTTCGAAGATCGGCGGTGGCCGTGATGGACAGTCTTCACCGGGCCGGTGCGGTTGACCAGGGTTCCGCCGTGGAGGCGGCCACGCGGCTGCAGAGCTTCCGGGGTGAGCTGTACGGATGCCTCGGGCGGCGGGCCGATGAGTTGTTCGAGCTGACCGATGCGGTGCTGTGCGCCGAGGGGCCGGTGCACACGCTGGTCGGGCTGTGCCTGACCCCGGAGCACCGCCGCGGCCACGGCGCGCTCTACGACGCGCTCAATCACGGCTCGGTCGATGCCGACCGGCTGCGCCAGCGGCTGGCCGAGCTTCCCGTGCCGCGGATGTTCGGTGGGCGGATCGTGCTGGCCGTCGACGCCACGCCGTGGCTGCGTCCAGACGCTCCGTGCTGCCCGGAACGGCTGTTCTGCCACGTCTATGGCCGCGGGCGGCACCCAGACGCCGATCAGCAGATCCCGGGCTGGCCGTATCAGCTGGTGGTGGCGCTGGAGAGCGGGCCGACCAGCTGGACCGCGGCGCTGGACATCATCCGCCTCGGCCCGGCCGATGACGCCACCGCGGTCACCGCCGCCCAGCTGCGCGCCGTGGTCGGCCGGCTGCGCGCGGCCGGGCACTGGCACGACGGTGATCGGCCGATCATGGTGGTGCTCGACTCCGGCTATGACGTGTGTCGGCTGGCCTGGCTGCTGGCCGACTTGCCGCTGCATCTGATCGGGCGGATCCGCGCCGATCGAGTGCTGCTCGGCCCCGCCGCCCCGCGGCCGACCGACGGTCGGGGTCCGGTGGGCCGCCCCCGCCGGCACGGAGCGGCGATGACCCTGGCCAAGCCGCACACCTGGCCGGCGCCGAGCACCCGGTCGAGCACCGACACGCCCCGCTACGGGCGGGCCGAGGCCACCGCCTGGGACCGGATGCATCCCCGGCTGACCCACCGCGGCGCCTGGGCCGACCATGTCGGCCGGCTGCCGATCGTGGAGGGCACGCTGATCCGCCTGCAGGTCGAGCACTTGCCCGGCCAGCGCTCGGCCAAGCCGGTCTGGCTGTGGTCCTCGCATACCGCCGCCGACTGCGACGACGACCTCGACCAGCTGGCCGCCGAGGTCGTGCGCTGCTGGCAGGCCTACCTTCGCCGCTTCGATGAAGAACACACCATCCGGCTGTTCAAGCAGGTCCTGGGCTGGACGGCTCCCAAGTTCCGCTCACCGGCCGCGGCCGACCGCTGGACCTGGCTGATCCTGGCCGCGCACACCCAGCTGCGGCTGGCCCGCCCGCTGGCCGCCGATCTGCGCCGGCCCTGGGAACGGCCGCTGCCTGCCGAGCGGCTGACCCCGGCGCGGGTCCGCCGCGGATTTCGCTACCTGCGGGCGAAGACGGTCCAGCCGGCCAGTGCACCGAAACCCGCCCATCCCGGGCCAGGACGGCCAGCCGGGGTCGCCAACCGCAGCCGGGCTCCCCGCTACGACGTCGGCAAGACCGCCAAACGAGACACCACCGACCCGAAAATCAAGGGTTAAACGACAAGCT
>NZ_QOHF01000016.1 GCF_003319115.1 Geodermatophilus sp. TF02-6
CCCGCCCATCCCGGGCCAGGACGGCCAGCCGGGGTCGCCAACCGCAGCCGGGCTCCCCGCTACGACGTCGGCAAGACCGCCAAACGAGACACCACCGACCCGAAAATCAAGGGTTAAACGACAAGCTGAGGCCCTGACCGCGCGGGGCGAGGGAGGCGACCTCCCAGAGCCGCAGCCCGATGGCGAACCGGCCGTCGGGGCCGCGCTCCAGAGCTCCCCACGCCTGCAGCCGGGTCGCGAGCCGCAGCGTCGAGCTGGTCGGGATGCCGCTGCGCCGGCTCAGCTCGCCCAGGGTCAGGGAGCGGTGACCGGCGTCGAACGCGGCCAGCAGCGCGAAGGCACGGTCCACGACCGGATCGCCCTGGGGCGGCCGACGCCCACGGGTCCGGACCGGCGCGGAGCGGGGCTCGGTCACCGGGCACCTCCTCCTCCCGAGGCGCGCGCCACAGCGGCGTGCCATTGAGCGGCATCGTGCCTGACGTCGCTGTGACGCTCCCCGCATCGTTTCAGACGAGCCGGGCGGAGGAGGTCCGCACGGCCGCTCGCGGACCGGCGGGCGCGCGGCACACCGCCACCGAACACCACCGGTCATCCGCACACCGCACGAGCGACACCGAACGGGCGGCCGACGGCCGCCTCGAGTTGGAGGAGCCGCACATGACCACCTCGCCCCTGGAGAGCGTGAGCCAGCCGGACCCGGCCGTCCTGGCCGCGGACGACGTCGGCGCGCCGCCCGGCGGCTGGCCCAACCCGCGGCGGGGCTTCCTGTTCTTCCTCGGTCTCGCCTCGATCGGTGCGGGCATGGCCAGCCTGGTGCCCGCGGTGCTGACGCTGTCGCTCAAGGCGCAGCAGATCGACGCGCAGAACGCCACCACCGTCCTGTCGGTCGTCGTCGGTGTCGGGTCGGTGTTCTCCCTCGTCGCGTTCCCGGCCCTGGGCCGGCTCAGCGACCGCACGACGGGGCGCCTGGGGCGGCGCCGGCCGTACCTGCTGCTGGGCGCCCTGTTGTTCGCGCTCGGTGCCGTCGGGATCATCGTCGCCACGAACACGGTCACGCTGACCGTCGCCAACGTCGTCACCGCCGTCGGCTACAGCTCGACCGCGGTGGCGTTCACGGCCGCCATCCCCGACCAGCTGGCGCCGAACCGCCGCGGACCGGCATCGGCGCTGGCCGGGCTGAGCCTGCCGGTCGGGGCGGTCACCGGCCTGTTCATCGCCCAGCTGGTGGCGCCGAACCTGGCCGCGATGGTGCTCCTGCCGGCCGGGGTCGCCGTCGTCGGGGCGGTCCTGTTCGCCCTGCGGTTGAGCGACCGGAAGCTGTCCGCGGCCGAGCGGCCGCACTTCGGGTGGGCGCAGTTCCTGGGCACCTTCTGGGTCAACCCGCTGCGCCACCCGAGCTACGGGTGGGCCTGGTGCAGCCGCCTGCTGCTGTTCCTCGGCGTCGCCGCCATCCAGGCCTACCAGGCCTTCTACCTGATCATGGTGCTGCACTTCGCGCCCGAGGAGGTGGCGGGGGCGGTGTTCCTGTCGACGCTGGTGCTGACCGCGGCCGCGCTGGTCTTCGCACCGATCGCGGCCAAGGCCTCCGACCGGATCGGCCGCCGCAAGCCGTTCGTCGTCGCTGCGGCGGTGGTCTTCGCGGTGGGGCTCGCCCTCGCGTCGTTCGCGCAGTCCTTCCCGGCCTTCCTCGTCGCGATCGGCGTCGTCGGCCTCGGTCAGGGTGTCTACATGGCGGTCGACATCGCCCTGGTCACGCAGGTCCTGCCCGACCCGGGCAATCCGGCGAAGGACCTCGGGATCATGAACCTGGCCAGCACGCTGCCGGGGACGATCGTGCCGACCGTCGCACCGTTCGTCCTCGCCATCGGCGCCACGGCCGCCTCCCCGCAGAACTTCTCGGCGCTGTTCGTCCTCGGCGCCGTCGCGGCCCTGGTCGGCGCGGCCTGCATCCTGCCGATCCGCCGGGTCCGGTGACCCCACGGTGACCAGCGCGCCGACCGGCCCGCGGGCTGGGTCGACGTGCGCCGCACCCCACCAGCTGCGGGTCGAGCACGTGGACCCAGCCCTCGGGATCCGGACGACGGCGCCGCGGCTGTCGTGGCGGCTGCCCGACGGTGCCGGCGAGCAGCTGGCCTACCGGATCACCGCCGACAACGGCTGGGACACCGGCTGGGTCGACGGCGACCGCAGCATCCTGGTGCCCTACGCCGGCCCGCCGCTGGCGTCGTCCCAGCGGGTCGAGTGGCGGGTGCAGGTGCGCACCGACCTCGGCGAGAGCCCCGTGTCGACGCCGGGGTGGTTCGAGACGGGTCTGCTGTGGGCCGAGGACTGGCGCGCCTCCTGGGTCGAGCCGGGCGTGATGCCCGACGGCCCGAAGGGGCACCGTCCCGCCGCGCTGCTCCGGTTCGAGTTCGACGTCGACCGGCCGGTCGTCGCCGCCCGGCTGCACGCCACCGCGCAGGGGATCTACGAGGCGTTCCTCAACGCCGAGCGCGTGGGCGACGCCGAGCTGACCCCGGGGTACACGCAGTACGACGCCCGGCTGCAGGTGCAGACCCACGACGTCACCGCGTCGGTCCGCGAGGGGCGCAACGCCCTCGGCGTGATCCTGGCCGACGGCTGGTTCCGCGGGCAGGTGGGCATCACCCGGGCCGAGCAGCAGTGGGGGAGCCGGCTCGCGCTGCTGGCCCAGCTGCACCTGGTGCACGAGGACGGCGAGGTCACCGTCGTCGGCACCGGCCCCGGCTGGCGCAGCGGGCTCGGCCACGTCGTCGCCGCGGACCTGATCGAGGGCGAGCGGTGGGACCTGACCCGGCTGCCGCGCGGCTGGGACGCCCCCGGCTTCGCCGACGCCGGCTGGGACGACGTCGCCGTGGTGGAGCACGGCTGCGCCGGGCTGGTGGACTCGCCCGCCCCGCCGGTGCGCCGGGTCGAGGAGCTCGTCCCGCGGTCGGTGACCAGGCTGCCGGGCGGCGCGCACCTGGTCGACCTGGGCCAGAGCGTCAACGGCTGGGTCCGGCTGACCGACCTCGGGCCGGCCGGCACCACCACCACCCTGACCCACGGCGAGTGGCTCGGCCCGGACGGCGACGTCACCGTCGCCAACCTCGAGCCGGACCTGCCGTTCCTGCCGCACCCGCTGCCCGCCGGCCAGGTCGACTCCGTCGTCTCCGCCGGCGTCCCCGGCGACGTCTTCGAGCCCCGGCGGACGACCCACGGCTTCCGGTACGTGCGCATCGAGGGCCACCCCGGGGAACTCACCGCCGACGACGTCCGGGGGATCGTCGTGCACACCGATCTGCGCCGCACCGGCTGGTTCACCTGCAGCGACGAGCGGGTCGACCGCCTCCACGAGGCGGCGGTGTGGAGCTTCCGGGACAACGCCTGCGACATCCCCACCGACTGCCCGCACCGGGAGCGGCACGGCTGGACCGGCGACTGGCAGCTGTTCGCGCCCACCGCCGCCTTCCTCTACGACGTCGCCGGCTTCTCCACCAAGTGGCTGCGCGACGTCGCCGCCGACCAGTGGCCCGACGGCACGATCGCCAACGTCAGCCCCACCCCGCGGGACGAGGGCCGCGAGGGCCCGATCGCCTTCCTCAACGGCTCGGCCGGCTGGGGCGACGCGGCGGTGATCGTCCCGGAGGAGGTGTACCGCGCCTACGCAGACGTGCAGCTGCTCGAGGAGATGTGGCCGACCATGGTCGGCTGGCTGGACCGCACCGAGCGGATCGCCCGGGAGCAGCGCCACCCCGCGCGCGCCGAGCGCCGTCCCGAGCCGGCACCGCACGAGGAGTACCTGTGGGACTCGGGCTTCCACTGGGGCGAGTGGCTGGAACCGGGGGACGACACCGCCGCCGACCTCGACGCGTTCGCGAAGGCGGACAAGGGGGACGTCGCCACCGCGTACTTCGCCCGCAGCGCGCGGCTGATGGCGCGCATCGCGCAGATCCTGGGCAAGGAGGCGGACGCCGACCGGTACGCCGGCCTCGCTGACGAGGTGCGCGCCGCGTGGCAGGCCGAGTACCTCCACGCCGACGGCCGGCTGACCCCGGACACCCAGGCCACCCACGTCCGCGCGCTGGCGTTCGACCTGGTGCCCGACGAGCTGCGCCCGGCCGTCGCCGAGCGGCTGGTCGAGCTCATCCGCAAGGCCGACACCCACCTGGGCACCGGCTTCCTCGCCACCCCGTACCTGCTGCCGGTGCTGGCCGACACCGGCCACCTCGACGTCGCCTACGAGCTCCTGCTGCAGGACACCGAGCCGTCGTGGCTGGTCATGATCGACCGCGGCGCCACCACCGTCTGGGAACACTGGAACGGCGTCGACGCCGACGGCGTCCCGCACGACTCGCTCAACCACTACTCCAAGGGCGCGGTCGTCTCGTTCCTGCACCGGTACACCGCCGGCATCGAGCCCGTCGAGCCCGCCTACCGCCGGTTCCGCGTCCGGCCACGCCCCGGCGGCGGGCTGACCCGCGCCGCGGCCGTGCACGAGTCGCCGTACGGCCGCATCGAGTCGGCCTGGCGGATCGAGGACGGCGAGTTCCGGCTGCGGGTCGTCGTCCCCGCCGGCACGCGGGCCGAGGTCGTCCTGCCCGACGGCACCACGCACACCGCCGGTCCCGGCGAGCACACCTTCGAGGGGAGCGCCCGATGACCGCCGAGACGACCGAGTGGGCCGGCCCGGCCCGGTTCCTGCCGCCGCACGAACCGAGCCGGCGGGACGACGGCGCGCTGCACTACAGCGGTCTCACCTACGCCGTCGCCTTCGGGTACCGGCCGCTGCAGCTGGACCTGTGGGTACCGGCCGGGGAGGGCCCGGCGCAGCTGCAGGACGCCAAGGCCGCCGTCCGCTACCTGCGGGCGAACGCCCGCGAGCTCGGCATCTCCACCGAGCGCGTCGGCGCCATGGGCGAGTCCGCCGGCGGGCACATCGTCGCCGTCCTCGGCCTGAGCGCGCACCGGCCGGACCTGGAGGGCACCCACGGCGTCGTCGGCCCGTCCAGCGCGGTCGACGTCGTCGTCGACTGGTACGGACCGGCCGACCTGTCGACCATGCCGCGCACCGCCCCGCCCCCCGAGGTCGCCGCGAAGCTGCCCCCGGAACTGCTCGTGCCGCCGGAGGACCAGCTGACCCGCGGGCTCGAGGGCCAGGCCCTGGCCGACGCCAGCCCGGTCACCCACGTGACGCCGGACGCGCCGCCGTTCCTGCTCGTGCACGGCACCGCCGACCGGCTGGTGCCCTACGCGCAGAGCGAGCAGCTGCACGCCGCGCTGACCGCGGCCGGGGCCTCCGCGCGACTGGTGCCCGTGGAGGGCGCCGGGCACGTCTTCGACGGGCACGACGACGTCGACGGCCTCGTGCGCCTGTCGGCCGAGTACCTCGCGGAGGCCCTGCGGTGAGCGACCCGAGCGTCGCGCCGGTCACCGTCGAGCACCACCGCGAGCCGCTCGGCATCGGGGAGAGCCGGCCCCGCCTGTCCTGGGTCGTGCACACCGACCAGCCCGAGTGGCGGCAGGCCGCCTACGAGCTGGAGATCGCCCCGTCCGACGGCGAGCCCTGGTCGTCCGGTCGGGTCGAGTCGGCCGAGTCGGTGCTCGTCGGCTGGGACGCGCCGCCCCTGGCCAGCCGCGAGCGCCGGACCGTGCGCGTCCGGGTGTGGGGCAGCGTCTCCGGGGAGGGCGCGGCCGAGCCGTCGGCGTGGAGCGGGGACGCCGTCGTCGAGGCCGGGCTGCTCGAGCCGTCGGACTGGACCGCGCAGCTGGTGCAGCCGGTCCTGCCGGACGACGCCGACGAACCCGTGCTGCTGCTGCGCCGGGAGTTCACGCTCGACCAGCCGGTCGCCCGCGCCCGGCTGTACGCCACCGCGCACGGCGTCTACGAGGCCGAGCTGGGCGGCGCGACCGTCGGCGACTCCGTGCTCGCCCCCGGCTGGACCAGCTACCGGCACCGGCTGCGCTACCAGACGTACGACGTCACCGACCTGCTCGGCGCGGGGGCCAACGCCCTCGGCGTGCAGCTGGCCGACGGCTGGTTCCGCGGGTACGTCGGCTTCACCGGCGGCCGCGCGCACTACGGCGACCGCACCGGCCTGTTCGCCCAGCTGGAGGTCGAGCACCCCGACGGCACCCGCACGGTCGTGACGACCGACGGCTCCTGGCGGTCGACCCCGGCGCCGACCACCCGCGCCGGCATCTACGGCGGGGAGACGTTCGACGCCCGCCGCGAGCTGCCCGGCTGGTCGACGGCCGGCTTCGACGACGCCGCGTGGACGCCGGTGCAGACCGGCACCCTCGACGTCGCCACCCTGGTCGCGCCGACCGGTCCGCCGGTGCGGCGCACGCAGGTGGTGCCCCCCGTCGCCGTCAGCGCCTCGCCGTCGGGCAAGGTGCTCGTCGACTTCGGCCAGAACCTGGTCGGCCGCATCCGGTTCGCGCTGCCCGACGCCCCCGCGGGCACGGAGATCACCGTGCAGCACGCCGAGGTGCTCGAGGACGGCGAGCTGGGCACCCGCCCGCTGCGCGGGGCGCGGGCCACCGACGTCGCCGTCCTGGACGGGAACGGCCCGCGGACCTGGGAGCCGCGGTTCACCTTCCACGGCTTCCGCTACGCCCAGGTCGACCGCTGGCCCGCCGAGCTGACCCGCGCCGACCTCGAGGCCGTCGTCGTCCACACCGATCTGCGCCCGACCGGCACGTTCACCTGTTCCGACGCCGACGTGACCACGCTGCACGAGAACGTCGTGTGGGGCATGCGCGGCAACTTCGTCGACATCCCCACCGACTGCCCGCAGCGCGACGAGCGCCTGGGCTGGACCAGCGACCTCGCCGTGTTCGTCCCGACCGCGTCGTTCCTCTACGACACCGCCGGCATGCTGCGCTCCTGGCTGGCCGACCTCGCGGTCGAGCAGCTCGAGGACCTGGACGGCATCGTGCCGCTGTACGTGCCGTGGGTGCACCTGCTGCCGTTCCCCGTCCAGGCCGAGGCCGGCTGGGGTGACGCCGCCGTCGTGGTGCCGTGGACGCTGTACCAGCGGCACGGTGACGCCCGGGTGCTCGCCGACCAGTGGGCGTCGATGACCGCCTGGCTCGACGCCTTCGCCGGGGCGGCCGGCCCGGACCTGGACTTCGCCGGGGTCCCGTTCATGCTCGGCGACTGGCTGGATCCGGCCGCGCCGCCGGACCGGCCCGGAGCGGCCCGGACGCCGTGGCCGCTCGTCGCCACCGCCCACCTCGCCCGCTCGGCGCGGATCACGGCTCGGGCCGCGGCGGTGCTGGGGCGCGACGGCGGCGAGTACGCCGCGCTGGCCGAGCGCGCGGCGGAGCGGTTCCGCGCCGAGTACGTGACCCCCACCGGCCGGGTCGCCTTCCCGGCGCAGACGGCGTACGCGCTGGCGCTCGGGTGCGACCTGCTCACCCCGGAGCAGCGCGAGCACGCCGGCCGGCTGCTGGCCGAGCAGGTGGCCGCCGACGGCTGGCACATCGCCACCGGCTTCCTCGGCACGCCGTTCGTCACCGACGCGCTGACCGACGCCGACGAGGTGGCGACGGCGTACGAGCTGCTGCTGCAGCGGGAGAACCCGTCGTGGCTCTACCCGGTGACCATGGGCGCGACGACGGTCTGGGAGCGCTGGGACTCCATGCTCCCCGACGGGTCGATCAACCCCGGCGAGATGACCTCGTTCAACCACTACGCCTACGGCGCGGTCGCCGACTGGCTGCACCGGGTCGTCGCCGGGCTCGCCCCGGCCGCGCCGGGCTACCGGCGGCTGCGGATCGCCCCGCGGCCGGGCCCGGGGATCACCTCGGCGGCCGCCACGCACGAGACGCCGTACGGCCCGGCCGCGGTCTCGTGGACCGTGGACGGCTCGGCGTTCGTGCTGGAGCTGGCCGTGCCGCCGAACACCAGGGCGCAGGTGGCGCTGCCCGACGGCAGCGCGCCGTTCGAGGTCGGCTCGGGTCGGCACACCTTCGAGCGGACCGTCACCGTCCCGGCCCCGGTCGAGCAGCCGCGGGGGTCCTGGGCCCCGGAGTGACCCCCCTCCTCACCCCGGCGTGGTCCAGCGCGATCATGAAGTCCGGGGAGCGGCGCGCCGTTGACCCACGGCGTGTCGCGTCCCGGACTTCATGATCGTCGCGACGGCGTGCCACGTGCGCAGCGGCACCGTGCGGGCGTCGTCGTCCCGGTCGGCGGCGAGCACGGGACCGACTCCGGGTCGGTCGAGGTCGGGTCGGACGACGCCGGGCCGGTCGAGGTCGGGTCGGTCGAGGTCGGGGCGGTCAGGGCAGGTCGTCGAGGAGGGCTCAGCCGGGCGGCGGGGTCGGCCCGTAGGCGAGCAGCTGCCACGACCCGTCGGCGCGGGTCCACACCGCCAGCGCCAGGCTGTCGATCCGCTTCGGGACGCCGTCGACGTCGACGTCCGCGCTCATCCGGCCGACGACGACCGCGGCGTCCCCGGACACCTCGACCCGCTCGACCGGGTGCTCGGCCCGCCGGTACACGTAGTAGCCCGCCCGGAGCTTGGCCAGGTACTCGTCCCGGGTGTCCCGGACGCCGCTGGAGTGGGTGTAGCACAGCCCCGCGGCCAGCAGCTCCTCGAGCGCGGCGAGGTCGCCGTCGACCATCGCCCGGTAGCGGCGGTCCTCCGCGGCGAGCACCGCGGCCACGTCGTCGGGGGAGTCGGTCACCGGGTCATCGTGCACCGGGCCATCGTGCACCGGGCCATCGTGCACCCGGCCATCGTGCACCCGGCCATCGTGCACCCGGCCATCGTGGCCGCCGGGCAGGGCGCGGCGCACGAGCACCACTCGCTCCTGCTGCCCTGACCGCCCCGGCCGCCCCGGCAGGCGGCGCGACCGGGACGGCGGCCGGCGGGCTCAGCCGCGTTGGGCCTTTTCCTTCTGGTAGCGCTCGGTCATCGTGGCCACGGCCTGCAGCTGGGCGGCGGAGTAGTCCTCGCGCTTGCTGCCGGCGTGCGCCTTGGCGTCGAGCGTCTGCTGGGCGTGCGAGACCTCCCCGCCCTGGAAGTGCGGCAGGACGTGCTGGGCGATCAGCTCCCACGAGCGCTTGGTGGCCTGCGGGTTGGCCCACTCGTGGCCGAGCAGCAGCATGCAGCCGAAGCCGCCGGACTGCTCCTCCAGCCGCTGCACCTGGGCCCGGGCGTCCTCCACGGTGCCGATCGCGCCGATGCCGGCCTCGTTGATGAAGTCGATCATCTCCTTGACGTCGCCGCCCTCGACGGCCATCTGCGGGAAGGCCGCGGTCTTCTGGAAGTAGCGGAACCAGGTCTCGATGCCGTACTCGACGTCCCGGTAGGCCTGCTCGCGGGTCTCGGCGACGTGCATCAGCCCGACCAGCCGCCAGTCCCGGCGCGACACCGTCTGGCCGAAGTGCTCGGCCCGCTCCTGGACGACGTCCCAGTGGTGGGCCAGGGCGTCGAAGCCCTCCTTGGTGAGGGTGGCGCCGATGGAGAGCAGCCCGATGCCGTACCGGCCGGCCATCCGCGGCCCGGTGGGGGAGGCCACGGCCGCGACCGCGATGTCGAAGCGCGGCTGGGTGTAGGGCCGCAGGTGCAGCCGGGCCCCGACCAGGTTGTGCGTCTTGGTCTGCTCGGTGACCGTCTCCCCGCGCAGCAGCCGCATGACGATGTCGAGGTCGACCTCGAGCAGCTCGCGGGTGTCGGTCGGGGTGAGACCCAGCATCATCGAGTCGGTGGGCAGCGACCCGGGCCCGCAGCCCAGCATCGCCCGGCCGCGGGTGAGGTGGTCGAGCAGCACCATGCGCTCGGCCACCCACAGCGGGTTGTGGTAGGCGATCGAGGTGACGCCGGTGCCCAGCTTGATGTGCTTGGTCCGCTCGGCCGCCGCCGCGATGAAGATCTCCGGCGAGGCGATGATCTCCGTGCCGGCGGAGTGGTGCTCGCCGATCCAGGCCTCGTCGTAGCCCAGCCGGTCCAGGTGCTCGACCAGCTCGAGGTCCCGCTGCAGGGCCAGGGTGGGGTTCTCCCCGGCGGGGTGGAACGGCGCGAGGAAGGTGCCGAAGCGGAGCCTGTCCATGTGTCCTCCTGGGGTGGGCCGCGAGGGCCCGAACGTAACGCGGATCACACCGCCGGGGGAGGTCCGTCCCGGGCGGGGTCAGCATCGAAGGATGACCGTCCGCGAGCTCGTCGTCCTCGGCACCGCCAGCCAGGCACCCACCCGCACCCGCAACCACAACGGCTACCTGCTGCGCTGGGACGGCGAGGGGCTGCTGTTCGACCCGGGGGAGGGCACCCAGCGGCAGATGCTGATGGCCGGCGTGCCCAGCAGCGCGGTCACCCGGATCTGCCTGACCCACTTCCACGGCGACCACTGCCTGGGCGTGCCCGGCGTCGTGCAGCGGATGTCGCTGGACCGGGTCGCGCACCCGGTGCGGGCGCACTTCCCGGCGTCCGGCGGCGAGTACTTCTCCCGGCTGCGGGCGGCCTCGGTGTTCCACGACGTCCTGGACCTGCGCGAGGAGCCGATCGCCACCGACGGTCCGGTGGCGTCGGGGCCGTCCTGGACCCTGCAGGCGCGCCGGCTCGACCACCTGGTCGAGGCCTTCGGCTACCGGCTGGTCGAGCCCGACGGGCGGCGGATGCTGCCCGAGGCCCTGGCCCGGGCCGGCGTCGCCGGGCCCGACGTGGGGCGGCTGCAGCGGGAGGGGTCGCTGGACGTCGGCGGGCGGACCGTGCGCCTGGAGGAGGTCAGCGCGCCGCGGCCGGGTCAGCGGTTCGCCTTCGTCATGGACACCCGGCTCTGCGACGCCGTCTGGGCGCTGGCCGAGGACGCCGACCTGCTCGTCGTCGAGGCGACCTTCCTGCAGCAGGACGCCGACCTGGCGCGGGCGTACGGCCACCTGACCGCCCGGCAGGCGGCGACCGTGGCCGCGCAGAGCGGCGTGCGGCGCCTGGTGCTCACCCACTTCTCGCAGCGCTACCCCGAGCCGGTCCGCCACCGCGACGAGGCCGCGGCGGTGTTCGACGGCGACCTGGTCGTCGCCGCCGACCTGCAGACGGTGCCGGTGCCGCGGCGGCGTCCCGGCTGACCCGCCCGGTCAGCCGACCGGGCCGCCGCCGTAGTCGCCGAACGGGGCGGTCGGGGCGGCGGCGACGGGCACCTCGGCGAGCGCCCGGCCGTCGCCGTCGAGCGTGCGCACCGTGCGCGCGCCCTCGGGCAGCCGGCCGACCGCCCCGCCGCCGTCGAAGCGCAGCGTGGCCAGCACCGACCCGCGCCGGTCGAGCACGGCCGCGCCGGCCGCCCCGGGCGGCGCGGTGACCACCAGCCAGCGGCCGCCGTCCTCCGTGGGGGTGGACAGGTCGCAGACCCGCGCCACCACGAGCCCGGCCACGTCGGTGGTGCCCGGCGGGGTGGACACCCCGCACGGCACGGTCCGTCCGGCGCCGCCGGGCCCGACCTGCGCGGCCTCGGTGACGACGAGCAGCCCGCCGCCGGGGCTGCGGCCGACGAGGACGGCGACCGTGCCGGGGACGCCGGCCGGCGGCAGGGCCCCCGACCACAGCAGCTGCGGCTCCAGCGCCGCGGGCTCGGCCCCGAGCGGCACCGCCACCGCGGTGAGCGCCTCGGCCACGGCCCGCGGTGCCGGCCGGACGGCCGACGGGCGCAGCGGGTCGAGGTCCGGCGGGTCGAGGTCCGGCGGGTCGGGAGCGGCCGCGGGCAGCTGCGGGCCGCCGACCCCGGAGCGGTACACCGGCTGCCCGTCGCGCAGCACCCGGACGCTGGCGCCGGTGCCGCCCGCGGTGGTCTGCAGCGGTACGACCGCGACGCCGTCGTCGGCCGGCGCCGGCCGGTAGGTGCGTCCGACCGTGCCCCGCGGCCCGACCTGCAGCCGCGGCGACACCTCGACCGCGTCGTCCCGCCCGGCGACGACCACCAGGGTCGCCGGGCCCGGGCCGCCCAGGACCAGCGCGGCGGGCCGCAGCGGTCCGAGGTGCCGGGGCAGGTGCGGGGCGAGGTCGTCCGGCGCGGCGCCCACCGGGCCGGTCAGCCACGTCCCGCGCACGTCCTCGTCGACCGTCCCGGCCAGCAGCACCACCCGCCCCGAGGGCGTGTCGGTGGCCAGCACGACCCGGCGGTCGGCGACCGGCGGCGCGACCATCGGGCCCCAGTCCACCCGCCGGACCGCCTCGACGAACCCGCGGTCGGCGGCGAGCGACCCGCGGGTCGGCTCGGTGAGCACGGGGACGTCGGCCGGCGCGGTCCGCTGCGGCGCCGGCGGCGCCGGTTCGCCGTGCGGCTGCACGAGCGGGACGGCGAGGGCGGCCGCCGCGAGCGCGGCCGCCGCGGTGGCGACCCGGCGGCGCCGGTGCCGGCGGACGCGGCGGAGGACGTCGGCGACGGCGGCGTCGGTGTCCAGCCGCCACCGCACCGGGGCCGCGGGTGACGGGGACGGCCGGTCGTCGAGGGACTCGAGCACCTGCTCGCCGCCGAGCAGCCGGCCCCGCCGGCCGGCGAGCGCCTCGGCGAGGGCGTCGGCGGCGGCCGCGCGGTCCAGCCGGCGCCCAGCCCGACGGCGTCGACGCACCCGGCTCACCGTGCGGCGTCCTCCGGGGCAGCCTCCCAGAGGACGCCGGGGTTCATGATCCCCAGCGGGTCGACGGCGGACCGGATGCGGCGGGACAGCTCCAGGACGTCCGGTCCGAGCTGCTCGGGGAGGGCGGCGCGCTTGGCCCGGCCGACGCCGTGCTCGCCGGTGATCGTGCCGCCGGCGGCGATCGCGGCCCGCATGACGGCGTCGAACGCGCCCCGGGCCCGGCGGGTGGAGTTCGGGTCCTCGGGCCGGTACGGGATCACCGGGTGCAGGTTCCCGTCCCCGGCGTGGGCGACGACGGGGATCTCGACGCCGAACTCGCACGCGACGGCCTGGATGCGCTCGAGCACGCCGGGCAGCCGGTCGACCGGCACGCAGACGTCCTCGAGCAGCATCGGCCCGCGGGCGTCGAGCGCGGGTCCGGCCGCCCGGCGCGCCTCCAGGAAGGCGTCGCCCTCCTCGGGGTCGTCGGTGGCGAGGACCTCGCGGGCGCCGGTCGCGCGGCAGCAGTCGGCCATGAGCTCGACGTCCGCCGAGCGGACGGGGCCGGGTGCGTCGGTCTGGGCGACGAGCAGCGCTCCCGCGGCGCGGTCGAGCCCCATCGGCCGGAAGTCCTCGACCGCGTTCACCGTCGTCCGGTCGAGCAGCTCGAGCATCGACGGTCGCAGGCGCGCGGTCATCCGCACCACCGCCGCGCCGGCGTCCTGGGGGGTGTCGAAGTACGCCACGACGGTGGCCGCCGGCTCCTGCGGCGGCACGAGCCGCAGCACCACCTCGGTGACGATGCCGAGCGCACCCTCGCTGCCGACGAACAGGTGCAGCAGCGGGAGGCCGGCGACGTCCTTGACGGTGCGGCCGCCGAGCGTGACCAGCCGCCCGTCCGGCAGGACGACGTCCAGCCCGAGCACGTAGTCGCGGGTGACGCCGTACTTGACGCAGCAGATGCCGCCGGCGTCGGTGGCGACGTTGCCGCCGATGGAGGAGATGCGGAACGAGCCCGGGTCCGGCGGGTACCACAGGCCGTGCGCCGCCGCGGCCTCCTTGACCGCCGCGTTGAGCGCGCCGGGCTCGGCCACGGCCACGCGGTTGGCCGGGTCGATCTCGACCGCGGTCATCCGTTCGGTGCTCACCACGACGCACCCCTCGACCGCGGTCGCACCGCCGGCCAGGCCGCTGCCGGCGCCGCGCGGCACGACCGGCACGCGGTGCTCGCTCGCCCAGCGCAGCGCCGTGCGCACGTGGTCGGCGCACCCGGCCCGCACGACGGCGGCCGGCCGCCCGGCGTCCTCGGCGCGGGTCCAGTCCCGCCGGTAGCCCTCCGTCCGTGCCGGGTCGGTCACCACCACGCCCTCGGGCAGGGCGCCGACCAGCTGCTGCACCGTCCGTTCGTCCATCCCCGCACCCAACCACCGCAGGCGGCCGGCGGCCCGGGTCAGCCGCCCGCGACCAGGACGACGGCGTCGATCTCCACCGCGATGTCGAAGGGCAGCTCGGCCATGCCCACCGCGGAGCGCGCGGCGCGCCCGGCGTCGCCGAGGACGTCGGTGAGCAGGTCGGAGCAGCCGTCGACGACCGCGGGCAGCCGGGTGAAGCCGGGCGCGCAGTTCACCATCCCGAACAGCTTGACCACCTGCCGGACGCGGCCGAGGTCGCCCAGCTCCGCGCGCAGTCGGGCCAGGATCTGCAGGCCGGTGAGCCGGGCCGCCTCCCGCCCGGCGTCCTCGTCCAGGCCGCCCGGACCCACCTTGCCGGTCAGCAGGCTGCCGTCCGGCCGGACCGGGCCCAGTCCCGACAGGTACAGCAGGTCGCCGGCCCGGACGGCGGGGGCGTAGTTGCCCCGCGGGCTGATGGGCTCGGGCAGCTCGACGCCCAGCTCGCGCAGTCGCTCCTCGACGCTCATGCCCCGACCCTGGCCTCCCGCGGCCCCCCTGTCAGCCCCGGGCGGTGGCGCCCTCCGACTAGCCTGGCGGCGGTGACGGGCAAGCCGCTGCGCGACGTGGTGGCGCCCGACCTCGACGTGCTCTTCTGCGGGATCAACCCGTCGCTGACGTCGGCCGCCCGGGGGCACCACTTCGCGCGGCCGGGCAACCGGTTCTGGCCGGCGCTGCACCTGGCCGGGCTGACCCCCCGGCTGCTCACCCCCGACGAGGACGCCGAGCTGCCGCGCCACGGCCTCGGGGTGACCAACCTGGTCGACCGCCCCACCCGGACGGCGGCCGAGCTGACCCCCGAGGAGCTGCGGGACGGCGCCGCCGCCCTGACCGAGCTGGTGCGGACCGTGCGGCCCCGGGTGCTCGCCGTCCTGGGGATCGGCGCCTTCCGGACCGGCTTCGACCGGCCGCGCGCGGCCCTGGGCCGGCAGGACGAGCGGATCGGGGGCGCGGTGACCTGGGTGGTGCCCAACCCCAGCGGCCTGAACGCCCACTACCAGCTGCCCGACCTGGCCCGCATCTACCGGCAGCTGCGGGACGGGCACGGCTGACCGGGGCCCTCGGACCCTGGTCCGCGGTGGGCGGACGGCGCGAGCCTGGGGTGCGCCGACCGAGGAGGCGGGCCATGTCGTCCACGCCCGACACCGCCCGCGCGGACGAGGTGGCGTGCTGCATCGCCGGCGGGGGACCGGCGGGCCTGGTGCTCGGGTTGCTGTTGGCCCGCCAGGGCGTCGACGTCCTGGTGCTCGAGAAGCACGCGGACTTCCTGCGCGACTTCCGCGGCGACACCGTCCACCCCTCGACGCTGCGCCTGCTCGACGAGGTCGGGCTGGCCGAGGACTTCCTCCGGCTGCCGCACCAGGAGGTGACCCAGCTCGGGGTCACCACCGACGCCGGCACCTTCCCGCTGGCCGACTTCGGCCGGCTGCCCGGCCGGTTCCCCTTCCTGGCCTTCGTGCCGCAGTGGGACCTGCTGGACCTGCTCGCCGACCGCGCGCAGCGCTACCCGACCTTCTCCCTCCGCATGCAGGCCGAGGCGGTCGGCCTGCTCGTCGAGGACGGCGGAGTGCGCGGTGTCCGGTACCGGGGGTCCGACGGGTCGGAGCACACGGTCCGGGCCCGGCTGACCGTCGCTGCCGACGGGCGGCACTCCGTGCTGCGGGCCGCGTCCGGGCTGCGGTTGCGGGAGTTCGGCGCGCCGATGGACGTGCTGTGGTTCCGGCTGCCGAACCCCTCCGGGGCCGGGCCCTCCGGCTTCGGCGTGGCCGGGCGCATCTCGCGCGGCCGGATGCTGGTGACCATCGACCGCGGCGAGTACTGGCAGTGCGCCTACCTGGTGCCCAAGGGCGGCTACCCGGCGCTGCAGGCGGCCGGGATGGCGGCCTTCCGCGCCGACCTCGCCCGGCTGCTGCCCACCGCGACCGACGTCCTCGACGCCGTCCGGAGCTGGGACGACGTCTCGGTGCTCAGCGTCCGGGTGGACCGGCTGACCCGGTGGCACCGCCCGGGACTGCTGCTGATCGGTGACGCCGCGCACACGATGTCGCCGATCGGCGGGGTCGGCATCAACCTGGCCGTGCAGGACGCCGCCGCGGCGGCGCGCCTCCTGGCCGGGCCGCTGCGGGCGGGAGCGGTCCCTCCCCAGCTCCTCGCCCGGGTGCGGTGGCGCCGGCTGCTGCCCACGGTGGTCACCCAGTGGCTGCAGCGGGTCGTCCAGGCGCGGCTCATCACCCCGCTGCTGGCCGGCACCCGGACCGTCACGACCCCGGGGGTGCTGCGTCTGCTGCAGCGGTACCCGGTGCTGCAGGGGATCCCGGCTCGGGTGATCGGGATCGGGGTGCTGCCCGAGCACGCCCCGCCGGACGCTCGGGCGGCCGCCGGAGTGGGAGCGCGGGAGGGGAGGAGCCGGATCCCGTCGCCCGCGGCCGGCACCCGCGGGCGCTCCCCGGTGAGCGCCGCGAGACGGCGGCGGCCGGCGCTGCGCCAGCCGGCACTGCTCCGCGACGAGGGCGTCGGGGTCGTCCGGCCAGCCGCGACCGGTCTCGCTCAGACCGGCTGCGGGCCGGACGGCGGCGGCGCGGACGGGTCGGTGGGCCCGGGCTGCGGTACGGGGGCCGGGTCGGGCGGCGGCGTCGGGTCCACGGGGGACGGCGAGGGCGCGGGCGGCTGGGGACCCGGTGGTGGCACGGTCACGGGCCGACGCTAGCCCGGACCACGGCGGTCGCGCTGCTCCTGGACCGGCGGGCGCGGGCCGGGTCACCTAACGTCCGCTGGCATGGGCGAACGGGTGGTCGTGGTGGGCGGGGACGCGGCGGGTGGCAGTGCGGCGTCGCAGGCGAAGAAGCGACGGCGCGACCTGGACGTCGTCATGTTCGAGCGGGGTCGCGCGACGTCCTACTCCGCCTGCGGCATCCCGTACTGGATCAGCGATGCCGTGGACTCCGAGGCGGACCTGATCGCCCGCACGCCCGAGCAGCACCGGGCGATGGGCATCGACGTCCGGATGCGCACCGAGGTCGTCGGCATCGACCTCGACCGGCGCGTCGTCCACTGGCGCGACCTCGAGGCCGGCGGCTCAGGGGTCGAACCGTTCGACCAGCTCGTCTACGCCACCGGCAGCGTGCCCATGCGGCCGCCGGTGCCGGGGATCGACGCCGCCGGGGTCTACGGCGTCCAGGTGCTCGACGACGGCGTGGCGCTGCGGGCCGAGCTCGAGCGGGACGAGGTGCACCGGGTGGTCGTGGTCGGCGGCGGCTACATCGGCCTGGAGATCGCCGAGGCCTGCCGGATCCGCGGCCTGGAGGTCACCGTCGTCGACCGCTCGGCCACCCCGGTGGGGACGTTCGACCCGGACGTGGGCGAGTTCATCGCCGAGGCCGTCCGCAAGGAGGGGATCGACCTGGTCCTCTCCGACGGGGTCGCGGCCATCGAGGTCGACGCGCACCACCGGGCACGGGCGGTGGTCACGGCCAGCGGCCGGGAGCTGCCCGCCGACCTGGTGGTGCTCGGCCTCGGCGTCCGACCGGCGGTGCGGCTGGCCGAGGAGGCCGGAATCCCGCTGGGCACCTCGGGGGGAGTCGACGTCGACGTGCGGATGCGCACCTGTGTCGACGGCGTGTGGGCCGCCGGCGACTGCGTCGAGTCCCGCCACCGGCTCTCCGGCCAGCGGGTGGTGGTGGCGCTGGGCACGCACGCCAACAAGCAGGGTCGGGTGGCCGGCATCAACATCGGCGGCGGCTACGCGACCTTCCCCGGCGTCATCGGCACGGCGGTCACCAGGATCTGCGAGACCGAGGCGGCGCGCACCGGGCTCTCCGAGCGGGAGGCGACGGCGGCCGGGTACGAGTTCGTCACCGCCCTGGTCGACTCGACGACCAAGGCCGGTTACTTCCCCGGGGCCCGGCCGATCCGGGTCAAGATGACCGCCGAGCGGCGCAGCGGGCGGCTGCTCGGTGCCCAGATCGTCGGCAAGGAGGCGGCGGCCAAGCGGATCGACGCGCTGGCCATCTGCATCTGGAACGAGATGGCCGTCGGCGACATCCTCTCGCTGGACCTCTCCTACGCCCCACCGTTCTCCCCGGTCTGGGACCCGGTGCTCATCGCCGCCCGCAAGGCGTTCGACGCCGTGGAGGCCGACGTCCGGATGCTCTGAACGGGGAGGACGGGGCCCTCGTTCAGGCCGGCTCGACGTGGTCGGCCTGCAGGCCGCGCTGGCCCTCGCTGGCCTCGTACTCGACCCGCTGGCCCTCCTCGAGGGAGCGGAAGCCGCCCCGGTCGGCGATCGCGGAGAAGTGCACGAACACGTCGGGGCCGCCGTCGTCGGGCTCGATGAACCCGAACCCCTTCTCGGCGTTGAACCACTTGACCGTGCCGTTCCCCCGGCCGGCACGGCCACCGCCACCACCGCCGGCGCCGGCGCGGCCGCCGGCGCCACCACCGCCGCCGGGACGGCCGCCGGTGCGCCCGGCGTCCCGACCGCGGTCGCGGTCGCGCTCGCGGTACCCGCCGCCGGGCCGCTCGAGGGACTGCACGTCCTCGGCCTGCGGCCCGCGCTGGCCCCGGGTGACGTCGAACTCGACCCGCTGGCCCTCCTCGAGGGTGCGGAAGCCGCCCCGGTCGGCGATCGCGGAGAAGTGCACGAACACGTCGGGGCCGCCGTCGTCGGGGGCGATGAACCCGAAGCCCTTGTCGGGGTCGAACCACGAGACCGTCCCGGTGCTGCGCCCACCGCGGGACGACGACCGGCCGCGGGCGGGACCCGGGTCACGGCCGTACCCGGTGTCGGGCCGCCGCGGGCCGCCCCCGCCGGACGGGCGCACCGAGTCGGCCTGCGGGCCGCGCTGGCCCTCGCTGGCCTCGTACTCGACCCGCTGGCCCTCCTCGAGGGTGCGGAAGCCGCCCTGGTCGTCGATCGCGGAGAAGTGGACGAAGACGTCACGCCCTCCGTCGTCGGGGGCGATGAACCCGAACCCCTTCTCTGCGTCGAACCACTTCACCGTGCCCTGCGGCATCAACGTGCTCCTGCACTGCTCGTCGTCGGCGGGTCCGCCCCGCCAGGTCAGTCGGCCCGCCGCCGGTCCGGGCCGGCGCGGCCGTGCACACAGCCTCCCTCATCGGTCGCCGGCCCGGTCGGGCACCCGGGGGCGGCGGGTCACGACGCCGGGCGGGCGGGCGGTGCTCATCAGGTCCAACCGCGCGTCGAGCAGCTCGTCGAGCCGCGCCTCCGCGGCCTGGCAGGCGGTGATGGCCGCACCGCTCGGGGACCGGGCGAACGACGCGCGGGCCACGCCGAGGTCGCGGTGGGCCGCGAGGATGCGGCGGTCGACCTCGGACAGGGGGGCGACGGAGGGGAGCATGCGACTCTCCGCGGGGATCCGGGCCTGGGAGTCCGACTGCCCGAACCCACGGCCGGGCTCCCCATACCCCACCGCACGCGGGGTTCAACCCGGCCGACCGTCTCGGGCGGGTGTCCCGGTCACCGGTCGGGGTACGGGGGAGCGACCCAGGACAGCGACCCATGGACGGGAGAGAACATGACCAGCAGTGACAACCACTTCGTGGCGCAGGCGGTGCACGACCTGGGCTCGGCGCTGTGGCTCGGCGGAGCGGTCATGGGCATCGCCGGCGTCAACAAGTCCGGCAGCGACCTGTCGCAGGGCATCGACCGCATCCGGGTCGCCGGCTCCGCGTGGCGCCGGTACGCCCCCGCCCAGTGGGGCGGCATCGCGGCCACCCTGCTGGCCGGGCTGCGGCTGACCCAGGTCGGCGGCCGGCGGCTCGCCCTGCAGAAGGGCTTCGGTTCGGTCGGCGCCCTCAAGGCGGGGCTGGCGGTGGCCGGCGCGGCCGCCACCGGGTACGCCGCCTACAGCGGCAGCCGGATCGGCAAGCTGGCCGAGGAGGCCCAGCGGCGCGGGGAGCAGGTGGAGGTCAAGGACGCCACGCTGCCCACCGCCGGCACCCCGGCCGAGATCACGAAGTGGCAGCGCCGGCAGCGGGTCACCCAGTTCGCCGTCCCGGCGTTGGCCGGCGCCAACATCGTGTGCGGCTCGTGGCTGGTGCAGTCCTACCGGCTCGGCTCGACCGCCAAGGGCGTGCTGCGCCGGCTGCTCCCCGACTGAGCAGCCCACCGCCGCGGTCCGTGGCACAGTGCCATGACGGGGAGCGCGGGACGGGGAGCGCGGGACGGGGAGCGCGGGACGCGGAGCGCGGGACGGGGAGCGCGGGACGCGGAGCGCGGGACGGGGAGCGCGGGACGGGGAGCGCCCCACCCGTCGCGGGACGAAGCCGGCCGCGTCGCCCTCCCGGCGGCGCGGCCGGCCCGCCGCGGCGGAGGACGGGTGACATCGGACCCAGGAGGGACGACGTGGCAGGACGGGAGCGGGACGGTGCCGTCCCGACCGGGCGAGTCGGCGCCGTCCCCGGGCGGGGGTGAGGGGCGCGTGGCCGCAGGAACCGAGCGCAGCGCGGGGGTGGACAGCACGGGGGTGGACGACGTCGCCGGGGACGGCGTCGCCGCCGTCCGGGCCCGCGTCGGCCGGCGCGTGGTCGGCCGGGAGTCCGAGCTGGACCTGGTGCTGGCCGCGGTCGCCGCCGGCCGGGACATCGTCCTCGAGGGCCCCCCGGGGACCAGCAAGACCACCATGCTCAAGGCGATCACCGCGGAGTGGGGCATCCCGCTGCTGTTCGTCGAGGGCAACGCCGACCTGACCCCGGCCAAGATCGTCGGGCACCACAACCCGGCGCGGGTGCTGCGCGAGGACTACAGCGCGGACAACTTCGTGCCCGGGCCGCTGGTCGAGGCGATGCAGGCCGGCGGCTTCCTCTACATCGAGGAGTTCAACCGGGCGCCGGAGGACACGCTCAACACCCTGCTCACCGCGATCGCCGACCGCTCGATCACCGTGCCCCGGGTCGGCACGGTCACCGCCCGCCCGACGTTCCGGGTCATCGCGTCGATGAACCCCTACGACAACGTGGGCACCACCCGGCTGTCCACGAGCGTCCACGACCGGCTCTGCCGGCTGGCGATCGGCTACCAGGACGAGGAGGCCGAACGCGACATCGTGGCGCTGCGGGCCGGCGGGGGGAAGGGGCCGCTGCGCGCCCGGCTGGTCACCGACGGGGTCGCGGTCACCCGGGCCACCCGGACGCACCCCGACGTACGGCAGGGCAGCAGCGTGCGCGGGGCCATCGACACCGTCCTGGTCGCGCTGCAGCTGTCCGCGCTGCGCGGCATCGGGGACGCCGCCGACGAGCGGTACCCGGAGACCGTCTTCGACGCGATGGTGGTGGCGCTGTCGGGGCGCATCCACCTCGACGAGGCGGCCGAGACCAGCGCGGAGCGGGTGCTCCGCGAGATCTGGGAGGACCACTTCGTGCTGCAGCCGGCCACCGCGGCCCCGGGTTGAAGGGCCGTCGAGGCCGACTCGCCGATCCGCCGTCCCGGTCCGCCGCGGGCGGACCGCCGCCCTCCGCTGCGGCGCCGGCCCAAGCAGCTGACCGAGCAGCCGACCCTCTTCGAGCAGCGCAGCGGCGGAGCCGGCGGCGGCACGGTGCTCACCGCGCGGCCCGGCGGAGGGCGCCGCGGCCCGGCCCCGCCCGGCAGCACCGCCCCGGGCACCACCGACGAGCCGGCCGCACTGGTCGAGCTGCCGGCCGACGGCCCCGGCCCCGACCCGCAGGTGCGCGCCCGCGCCCGGCAGATCGCCGCCCGGCTGGCCGTGCCCCGCCCGCGGCACGACGTGCTCACCCGCCGCGGCGCCGGCGACCTGGCCAGCGTGCCCTACCGCGGCGGCTCGGACGACATCGACCTCGACCGCACCATCGAGGTGCTCGCCGAGCGGCCGGTGCCGGAGGACGAGGACATCGTCGTCCGCGACCGGGTGCGCACCCGCCGGTCGGTGGTGCTCGCCGTCGACGTGTCCGGCTCGATGCGCGGCGAGCGCGTCCGTACCGCCGCCGCGACCGTGGCCGCGCTCGCCGGCGAGCTGTCCCGCGACGACCTGGCCGTGCTCGCCTTCTGGTCCGACGCCGCCGTCCTGCTGCACCTCGGCCAGCCGGTCGCCCCGCTGACGCTGCTCGACCAGCTGCTCGCCGTCCCGGCCCGGGGGTTGACCAACGTCGCCTTCCCGCTGCAGCAGGCCGCCCGGCAGCTGGCCCGGGTCCCGGCCCGGGACGCGCGCGTCGTGCTGCTGTCGGACTGCGTGCACAACGCCGGCCCCGACCCCCGGCCGGACGCCGCCCGGCTGCCCCGCCTGGACGTGCTGCTCGACGTCTCCGGCGAGCACGACCTGCAGCTGGGGCGGGAACTGGCCCGCGCCGGCCGGGGACGGCTGACCCGCATCCGCACCCACCGGGACGTCGCCCCCGCGCTCAGCCGCGCCTTCGCCGGCTGACGGCGCCTGTCGCCCTGCCCGCCGTTCACCCTGCCCGACGTTCGCCCTGCCCGCCGTGATCATGGGGTCGTTGCCGGCCGCTGCGGCGTGTCCGGCCGTGTCACCGACAACAACCCCATGATCACCGCCGACCGTCGCCTCCAGGACACTCCGGGAAGGAGCGCGGCCGCCGCCTGACCGGGCTGCAACCGGCTGCAACGCCTTCCCCCGTCGGGCGGGCCGGGGTGTGCTGGCGGCAGCCTCCCCCGCGGAGGGCCCTCGAGGGACGACAGACAGCGACATGGAGGCAGCGTCGTGAAGGCAGCCCGGTTCCACGGTCGCGGCGACATCCGCATCGACGACGTACCCGAGCCGCAGGTCGGCCCCGGCACGGTGGCGGTCGAGGTCGAGTGGTGCGGCATCTGCGGGTCGGACCTGCACGAGTACCTCGAGGGCCCGATCTTCGTGCCCACCGCCGAGGCGCCGCACCCGCTGACGGGGGAGAGCGTGCCGGTCACCCTCGGGCACGAGTTCGCCGGCGTGGTGGCCGAGGTCGGCGAGGGCGTGGACGACGTGCGGGTCGGCGACCGGGTGGCCGTGGAGCCCTACGTCGTCTGCGGCCGCTGCGACGCCTGCCGGCGCGGCCGCTACAACGTCTGCCGCAGCCTGGGCTTCGTCGGCCTCTCCGGCGGCGGCGGGGGCTTCTCGCCGCTGGTCGTAGCCGAGCGCCGGTGGATCCACCCGCTGGGCGAGCTGGGCACCGACGTCGGCGCGCTCGTCGAGCCGCTCGCCGTCGCCTACCACGCGGTCCGGATCTCCGGCGCCCGGCCGGGGCACTCGGCGGTGGTGTTCGGCGCCGGCCCCATCGGGCTGGTGACCACCGCCGCCCTGACCGCCGCCGGGGTCGAGCAGGTCGTCGTCGTGGAGCCGGCCGAGGCCCGCAAGCAGAAGGCCTCCGTCGCCGGAGCCTCGACCGTGCTCGACCCGCGCACCGTCGACGTCACCGAGGCCGTCGACGAGCTCACCGAGGGCCGCGGTGCGGACGTCACCTTCGAGTGCGCCGGCGTCGACCAGGTGCTCGCGACCGCGATCCGCTGCACCCGCGCCGGCGGGACCTGCGTCAACGTCGCCATCTGGGGCCACGAGGCCAGCGTCGCGGTGAACGACCTGGTGTTCCGCGAGGTCAACCTGCTGGGCAGCCTGGCCTACGCCGGCGACCACCCGGCCACGATCGAGATGGTGGCCAGCGGCCGGGTCGACCCGTTCCAGTTCATCACCGGGCGGATCGGGCTCGACGACATCGTCGAGAGGGGCTTCCGCGAGCTGGTCGACAACAAGGAGAACGTCAAGATCCTCGTGCGACCCCGATGACGACGTCCTCCGGCGGTGTCCGTGCCCGGTCCGGTGCTCACCCGCCGCGGTGCACCCGGCCGCGGTGCACCCTGCCGCGGTGCACCCTGCCGCGTCAGCCGACGACGACGGCCCAGGGCCGGACCACCCAGCTCGTCACCAGGCCGTGGACGACGTAGGGGTCGGACTCGGCGAACCGCTCGACCACCTCGCGCGGCGCGGTCCACACCAGCAGCGCGCGGTCGTGGGGGTCGGGCAGGGCGCCGGCCAGCAGCAGCTCGCCGCGCTCGTGCGCCGCCCTGGCCAGGGCCAGGTGCTCCTCGCGCAGCGCCGCGCGCCGCTGCAGGTAGTCGTCGGCCAGCGTGTACTCGAGCACGGCGTACTGCGGGGCACCGCTCACGCCGACAGCCTGGCACGCACCGGCGGCGCCGGGCGCAGGGTCCGGCCCAGCACCAGCGCGCCCAGCCCGGCGAGGACGACGGTCAGCAGGGCGACCCGCAGGCTGGTGGCGTCGGCGACCGCGCCGACCAGCGGCGGGGAGAGCAGGAAGCCGATCCGCAGCAGCCAGTTGACCACCGTTAGGCCCAGGCCGGCCGGCAGCCCGGGCAGCTCGTCGGCGGCGGCGTAGACGGCGGGCACCAGGGTGGCCACGCCCAGGCCGGCCAGGGTGAAGCCCACCAGCGTGGTCGCCACCGACGGCAGCGCCAGGGCCAGCCCCATCCCGGCGGCGGTGAGCGCGCCGCCGACCCGGACCACCCGGCGCCGGCCGAACCGGTCGACGACGCGGTCGCCGGTGAGCCGCCCGGTGGTCATCGCGGCCTGCAGGGCGACGAACCCGAGCCCGGCCGTGGCGGCGCCGGTGAGCAGCTCCTCGCGCAGGTACAGGGCGCTCCACGAGGCGCCGGCGTCCTCCACGAGCGCGCCGCAGACGGCGAGCACGCCCAGGGCGGCCAGCGCCGCGACGGCCGCCCGGGCGGGGTGCCGGCCCGGGCCCGGTCGTCCGCCGTGCGGCGCGGCGTCGCGGCCGGCGTCGTCCGGCCCGGGCAGCACGGCACGGGAGGCGAGCAGCGCCACCCCGCCGAAGACGGCGGCGGAGATCCCCAGGTGCACGCCGAGCGGGACGCCGAGGCCGGCGGCGGCCGAGCCCAGGATGCCGCCGGCGACCGCGCCGATGCTCCAGATGCCGTGGAAGGCGTTGAGGATCGACCGCCCGTAGCGCCGCTGCACCCGCAGGCCGTGCGCGTTCTGGGCCACGTCGACGACGGCGTCGAGCGCGCCGGCGACGAGCAGCACCGCCGCCAGGGCGCCCCAGCTCGGCGCCACCGCCACCGCCCAGATCACGCCGGCCAGCAGCACCAGGCCCCACGAGGCCACCCGGCCGGAGCCGAGGCGGCGGATCAGCACCGCCGCGGACAGCCCGGCCAGCAGCGCACCCAGCGGCAGCGCGGCCAGGGCGGTCCCCAGGGAGGTCGCGGAGAGGCCGAGCCGCTCCTTCACCTCCGGCAGCCGGGGCACGAGGTTGGCGTAGAGGACGGCGTTGACGAAGAAGCAGGCGCCCACCGCGGCCCGCGCGTTCCGCAGCCGCGGGGAGGGAGCGGTCACGACGTCGTCCCGGAGCGCCATGCCGCGACCGTACGCAGCGCCGGGACGCGGCTGGCACGGCCGGGGGTCGGACGGCGCGCCGTCCAAGGGCGTGGTAGGGCCCCGGCGGGCGTACCGTCCGCAGGGTCTCCCCTCCCGGGAGTGAGGTCCGAGGAGGCCGAATGTCCCTGACCCGCCGCATCCGGTCGGCCCGCACCGCGCTCGGTGCGGCCGCGGGGCTGGCCGGTGCCGGTGCCGGGCTGGCCGCGGGGGTGGTGGGGGGGACGGTCCCCGTGGCCGCCGGGCTCGTGGGGGACACCGCGCGCCGCGGCGCCCGTGCGGCCGTCGACGTCACCGCAGCGGTGGCCGGCGGCTCGCTCTCCCTGGCCCGCACCGCCGCGGTCACCGGCACCCGCGCCGTCGGCACGCTCGTCACCGGCGCCGACCCGCTGCCCGGCGGGCAGCTGCGCGGCATCGTGCAGACCGCGCGCGGGATGGTGGAGCCGCCGCTGGCCCGGCGCACCCGCCGGGTGTGGACCGACCGCGGCCGGGTCCAGGTCGAGCTGGAGGCGCCGGCCGCGGAGGACGCCCCGGAGGTCCGCTCCGCCCTGCGCCGCCAGCTCGAGCGGCTCGAGGGCGTGGAGTGGGCGACGGTGAACGACGTCGTCGGGCGCGTCCTCGTCGCCTTCGACGACCGCCAGGTCACCGTCGAGGACGTCGTCGGCACGGTCACCGCGATCGAGCAGGCCCGCGGCGGCACGGGGGTGTTCCCCCAGCGCGAGGACCACCCCGCCGACCTCGAGCCGCTGCTGGCGGCGCTGATCACCGCCGGGGTCGACCTCGCCGCGGTCGGCGTGGCCTACGCGGCGCGGCTGCTGCCGATCCCGGCGCTCACCCGCCACGCCACCCTCGCCGTCGCCCTGCTGGACTCCCAGCAGTGGGTCAAGCGGGCACTGGCCCGGCGGATCGGTCCGGTCGGCACCGACCTGCTCCTCACCGGCACCAGCGCGCTGCTGCACGCGCTGACCCAGAGCCCCACGGTGCCCGCCCTCAACGCCGCCGCCGCGCTCCAGGAGGTCGCGGAGGTGCGGGGCCGCCGGCAGGTGTGGCGGCGCCGCGAGTGGGAGCTGTGCCGCCCGGAGCCGGACGGCGGCTCGACCGATCCGCTCCCGCCGCCCGGGCCGCGGCCGTGCCCGCTGCCGCCTGGCCCGATCGAGACCTACCGCGACCGGCTGGGCCCCACCGACCTGGCCGCCGCCCTCGGCCTGCTGGGGTTGACCCGCCGGCCCGGCCGCTCGGCCGACCTGCTCAAGGCGCTCACCCCGAAGGTCGCCGTCCAGGGGCGGGAGGCGTTCGCCACCACCCTGGACCTGCTCATGTGCCGCCGCGACGTGCTGCCGATGGACGGCTCGGCCTACCGGCGACTGGACCGCGTCGACGCGGTCGTCGTGGACGGCGCCGCGCTGTGCACCGGCCCGCCGGTGGTCCTCGAGGCCAGCGCCCGGGCCGCGGGGTGGGACGACGCCACCGTCTGGTCGGCCGCGGCGCGCCTGGTCCGCGCCGACGACGGCTCCGCCGGCGGGGAGGACGGCGACGGGGACGGCGCGGGGCGGTTGCGGCTCGGCCCGCCGCGGGAGGCGCCGGACGCACCCGGGGCCGCCGTCCACGCCGTGTTCCAGGGGCGCCGCCGGGTGGGCACGGTCACCGTCGCGGCCGAGCTGGACCCGCACGCCGAGGCGCTGCTCACCGCGGTCGGCGCGGCCGGCCACCGGCTCGTGCTCACCGCGCACGCCGGCACGCGGGAGGTCGCCGCGGCCGCCGACGAGGTGGCACCGGCGGAGGAGGCGCTGGTCGAGACCGTCCGCCGGCTGCAGGACGACGGGCGCGGCGTGCTCCTGGTGACGGCGGTGGACGGGCCCGCGCTGCTGGCCGCCGACGTCGGCGTCGCACCCGTCCGGGCCGGGTCCGCGCCGGCCTGGGGAGCCGACCTGGTCACCCCCCCGGGGCTGGTCGAGGCCTGCCGGCTGGTCGCCGCCACGACCGCGGCGCGCGCGGTGAGCCGGCGGTCGGTGCAGACCGCGCTGACCGGCAACGTCCTCGGCGGGCTGCTGGCCGCGGTCGGCAGCGCCCGCTACGGCCAGCAGCGGGCCACCACACCCGGCAAGACCGCGACCCTGTTCGCGATGCTGGCCGGCACCTGGAGCGCCGTCCGGGTCGACGTCCGCCCGGTCCCGCCGGCGGCGGTGCACACGCCCTGGCACGCGCTGGACCCCGACGAGGTGTTCCGCCGCCTGGCCGACGTCCCGACCCCCGACGAGCGGCGGCCCGGCCGGCTGCTCGGACCGGTGCGGTGGGTGCGCGAGCAGCCCGGGGTGCGGGTGCCGGCCCGGCTGGTGCGCACGGTCGCCGCCGAGCTGGCCGACCCGCTCACCCCCGTCCTCGGCACGGGGGCGGCGGCCACCGCGATGCTCGGCGAGGCCACCGACGCCGTCCTGGTCGGCAGCGTGACCCTCGGCAACGCGCTGGTCAGCGGCCTGCAGCGGCTGCGCGCGGAGACCGTGCTCGAGTCGCTGCTGCTCGAGCAGGACGTGGTGGTGCACCGGGAGGGCGACGGCGGCCGCGAGGACGTCCCGGGCAGCGCGCTGCGGGTCGGCGACGTGGTGCAGGTCGAGGCCGGGGACGTGCTGGCCTGCGACGCCCGCCTGCTGGAGGCGGTCGACCTGGAGGTCGACGAGTCCAACCTGACCGGCGAGTCGCTGTCGGTGGCCAAGTCCGTGCCGGCCACGCCGGGCGCGGAGGTCGCCGACCGCACCTGCATGCTCTTCGACGGCACCACCGTGGTCGCCGGCCGGGGCCGGGCCGTCGTCGTCGCCGTGGGCGCGGCGACGCAGGCCGGGCGGGCGGCCCGGGCGGCCGGCGGCGCGGCTCCTCCCGCCGGCGTCCAGGCCCGGCTCGGCGAACTGACCCGCGCCGTGCTGCCGCTCACCCTCGCCGGCGGCGCCGCGGTCACCGCCCTCGGCGTGCTCTGGCGCCACCCGCTGCGGGCCGCCGTCCGGGACGGCGTGGCGGTGGCCGTGGCCGCGGTGCCCGAGGGCCTGCCGCTGGTGGCGACCGTGGCGCAGCAGGCCGCGGCCCGGCGGCTGTCCGGGCGGGGGGCGGTCGTCCGCAGCGCCCGGGTGCTCGAGGCGCTCGGCCGGGTGGACACCGTCTGCTTCGACAAGACCGGGACGCTGACGGAGAACCGGCTGCGGCTGGCCCGGCTGGTCCCGCTGGACGGCGACCTCGACGAGGACGGGCTGCTGCGGCTGACCGCGGCCGGCGTCGGCGACGGCGACGAGCACGCCCACGAGACCGACCGGGCGGTGGTCGAGGCGGCCGAGGAGCGCGGGGTGGGCGCCGACGGCGAGCCCGGCGAGAGCCTGCCGTTCGCCGCCGGGCGTGGGTTCTCCGCGGCGGTGCGCGACGGCCGGCTGGTGGTCAAGGGCGCCCCCGAGGTGGTCGCCGGCCGCTGCCGGGACGCCGGGGACCTGACGCAGCGGGTGCAGCAGCTCGCCGCCGAGGGGCTGCGGGTGCTCGCCGTCGCCGACCGGGACGCCGACGGTGCCCCCGGCGACCTCGAGGAGGCCGCCCGCGACCTCACCCTGCGCGGCCTGGTCGGGCTGGCCGACACCGTGCGGGAGTCGTCGGCGAGGGCGGTCGAGCAGCTGCGGGCCGCCGGCGTCCGGGTCGTGGTGGCGACCGGTGACCACCCGGAGACCGCCAGCGCGATCGCGCGCGAGGCCGGCGTCCCGGACGCCGAGGAGGTGGTCACCGGCAGCCGGTTCGCCCGGGCCTCGGAGGCCGAGCGGACGCGGATGGTGCGCGACACGGCGGTCTTCGCCCGGCTCTCCCCCGAGCAGAAGGTGTCGCTGGTCGCCGCGCTGCGCCGGGCCGGGGCCACCCTGGCGATGACCGGCGACGGGGTGAACGACGCCGCGGCGATCCGGCTGGCCGACGTCGGGGTCGGCGTCTCCGGCGCCGAGTCGCCCGCTGCGCGGGCGTCGGCCGACCTGGTGCTCACCGACCTGGACCTGACCCGGCTGGTCGACGCCATCGGCGAGGGCCGGGCGATGTGGGCCCGGGTGCAGGACGCGGTCTCCGTCCTGGTCGGCGGCAACGCCGGCGAGGTGGCGTTCACCGTGCTCGGGGCCGCGTTCGGCGGCCGGGCGCCGCTGGGCACCCGGCAGCTGCTGCTGGTCAACCTGCTCACCGACATGTTCCCGGCGCTGGCCGTCGCCGTGGCCGCGCCCGGTCCCTCGCCCGCCCGCCCCGCCGACGACGAGGACGACGGCCCGCTGGCCGGCCACCCGCTCGCCGCGGTGCTGCGGGCCGGGCCCCGACGCGGGTTCGCCCGCGAGGTCCGGCGGATGGTGCTGGTCCGCGGCGCGGCGACGACCGCCGGGGCGACGGCCGCCTGGACCGTCGGCCGGCTCACCGGTCCCGGCGGGCGCGCCGGCACCATGGGCCTGGCCGCGCTGATCACCACCCAGCTGGGGCAGACCGCGTGGGCCGGCCGGCGCAGCCCGCTGGTGCTGGCCACCGCGGCGGGGTCGCTCGCCGTCCTCGCCGCCGTCGTGCAGACCCCGGGGGTGAGCCGGTTCTTCGGCTGCACGCCGCTGGACCCGCTGTCCTGGCTGGTGGTGCTCGGCTGCGCGGCCGGGGCCACCGCCGGCGCCGAGGTGGTTCCGGGGCTGGTGGCGCGCCGCGGAGGAGCGGCGCCGGAGCCAGCGCCGGAGTCGCAGCCGGAGTCGCAGCCGGAGTCGCAGCCCTCGCCGGAGCCGACGACGGCGTCCTGACCGGCGGGCGCTCAGCCGCCGCAGCGCGCCTCCCGGGTGCTCGCCCGGACCGGCCGGGGCCGGCCCCGACTGCCTCCGGCCGGGTACCCGCCGTGGTAGGAGTGCGGGCAGCCGAGCCGACAGGGGTGGGCCATGAGGTGGGCCGAGCGGGTGGACCGGTTCCAGCGACGGCACCCGGCAGCGGGGTTCCCGATCGCGGTGCTCTACAAGTTCCTCGACGACGACGGTCACTTCCTCGCCGCGCTGATCACCTACTACGGCTTCCTGGCGCTGTTCCCGGTGCTGCTCCTGCTGGCCACCGTCCTGGGCCTGGTGCTGAAGGGCAACCCGGAGCTGCAGCAGCAGCTGATCGACTCGGCGCTGGCGGAGTTCCCCGTGATCGGGCCGCAGCTGGCCCGGCCGGAGGGCCTCGGCGGCGGGGCCACCGGGATCGTCGTCGGCGGGCTGGTCGCCCTCTACGGGGCCACGGGGCTGGGCCAGGCGCTCCAGCACGCGATGAACAGCATGTGGGCGGTGCCGCGGCACAGCCGGCCCGATCCGATCACGGCCCGCGGGCGCAGTCTGCTGCTGCTGTGCACCCTCGGCCTGCTGCTGCTGGCCAGCACGGTGATCTCCGCGCTGGGCACCGGCACCGCGGCCTACGGGGGTTGGGTGCACGTGCCGGTCACCGTCGTCACGGTGCTGGCCAACGCGGCGGTGTTCGTCCTGGGCTTCCGCATCACCACCGCCCGCCGGCTCACCACCCGGCAGGTGCTGCCCGGCGCGCTGGCCGCCGCGGTGCTCTGGCAGCTGCTGCAGTCCTTCGGCGGGGTCTACGTCGCCCGGGTCGTCGCCAACGCCAGCGCCGTCGACGCGGTCTTCGCCCTCGTGCTCGGCCTGCTCGCCTTCGTCTACATCGCGGCGATCGCGCTCGTGGTGTGCGTGCAGATCGACGTCGTCCGGGTGGACCACCTCTACCCGCGCGCGCTGCTCACCCCGTTCGTCGAGCACACCGACCTGACCGAGGGCGACGAGCGGGTGTACGCCGAGGCGGCGCGCGCCCAGCAGGCGGTCAAGCACGAGGAGGTCGAGGTGCGCTTCGACGCCGGCGACACCGGGACCGGTGGGGCCTCGGACGGACGTCCCGAGGAGCGGTCGTAGCCGCTGCCGTGCCCGGGGTCCCGATCGGCTCGTCCCGACGGTCGTGGTCGGTCGCGCCGCTGGTCAGGGAGCCGGGTCCGTGACGTCCTCCGTCGACGACGGGTCCACGGCCGTCCGGGCGAACACGACGACGTCGGTCCGGCGTGCCCCGACCTCCAGTCCGGAGCGCAGCACGCCCTCGCGGACGAACCCGCACCTGGCGAGCACTCTCTGCGAGGGGACGTCGTCCGGCTCGACCCACGCCTCCACCCGGGTCGTCCCGCCGCGTCCCAGGGCCCAGTCCGTCGCCAGGCACACCGAGCGCGTCGCCCACCCGCACCGGCGCGCACCGGGGACGACCCAGTAGCCCAGGCCGGCCACCGCGAGCGCCGGCCGGCGGGGACACGACGGCCGCGCAAACCGGTGGCGTCCGCCGGTCCGACCGCGCACAGTCGCGTCGGTGGGTCGGAGGACGCCGCGACGCACCACCCGCGACAGGAGCCGTCATGACAGGGCAGCCCGCACTCGCCGTCGAGGCCACCGGCCTGCAGAAGTCCTTCGGGGACACCCGGGCCGTGGCGGGCATCGACCTCGCCGTCCCGGCCGGCGCCATCTACGGCGTCCTGGGGCCCAACGGCGCCGGGAAGACCACCACGATCCGCATGCTGGCCACGCTCGTCCGACCCGACGCCGGCCGGGCGCGGGTCCTCGGCCACGACGTGGTCACCGAGGGCGACGCGGTGCGCGGCCTGGTCAGCCTCACCGGCCAGCTGGCGTCGGTCGACGAGGAGCTCACCGGCCGGGAGAACCTGGTGCTCATCGGACGCCTGCTCGGCCACCGCCGGCCCGCGGCGCGGGCCCGGGCCGACGAGCTGCTCGAGGCGTTCGGCGTCGCCGCGGCCGCCGGGAAGCTGGTCAAGCACTGGTCAGGGGGCATGCGCCGGCGGCTGGACATCGCGGCGAGCCTCGTCGTCACCCCGCAGCTGGTGTTCCTCGACGAGCCCACGACGGGGCTGGACCCGCGTTCGCGCAACCAGGTCTGGGAGATCGCCCGGGCCCTCGTCGCCGAGGGGACGACGATCCTGCTCTGCACCCAGTACCTGGAGGAGGCCGACCAGCTGGCCGACGGCATCGTGGTCATCGACCACGGCCGGGTGATCGCCGAGGGCACCCCCGGCCAGCTCAAGGCCTCGGTCGGCACCGGCGCCCTGCACGTGCGGCTGGTCGACCCGGCCCGCCGCGCCGAGGCCGCCCGCGTCCTCGAGTCGCTCGTCGGCCCGGTGGCCCTGGAACCGGACCCTGCGGCGCTCTCGGCGACCTGTGCCGACGCCCGGCGCGCCGCGATCGGCATGGGCGAGCTGGGCCGCGCCGGCGTCGGCATCGCCGACTTCTCCCTCGGCCGGCCCAGCCTGGACGAGGTGTTCCTCGCGCTCACCGGTCACCCGGCCCGGACCGGGCCCGCCGCCGGGGAGGAGCCCGCCGCGACCCTGGAGGAGCAGGCGTCATGAGCACGACCACGACACCGGGGGCGGCCGACGCCGCCGCCGTCCGCCGCGCCATCGCCTCCGCCGCCCGGCCGCCGCGGCCCGGTGCGCTGTCCACCGCGCTGGCCTTCGGCTGGCGGGGCGTGCTGAAGATCAAGCACGTGCCGGAACAGCTCATCGACGTCACCGCCACGCCGGTGCTGTTCCTGCTGATGTTCACGTACCTGTTCGGCGGCGCGCTGGCCGGCTCGACGGCCGCGTACCTGGACTACGTCCTGCCCGGGGTGCTGGTCATGTCGGTCGTGTTCACGACCGTCTACTCCGGCGTCGCGCTGAACACCGACCTGACCAAGGGCGTCGTCGACCGGTTCCGGTCACTGCCGATCCGGCGCTCCGCGCCGCTGCTCGGGGCGCTGCTGGGCGACAGCGTCCGCTACGTGCTGGCCGGCACGGTGGTCCTGGGGTTCGGGCTCGTCCTCGGGTACCGCCCGGACGGCGGGGTCCTCGGCGCGGTCTGCGCCCTGGCCCTGGTCGTGGTGTTCTCGTTCGGGCTGTCGTGGGTCTTCACGGTGGTGGGGCTGGTGCTGCGCTCGCCGACCGCGGTCCTCAACGGCGGGTTCCTGGTCCTGTTCCCGGTGACGTTCCTGTCCAACGTCTTCGTCGACCCGGCCACGCTGCCCGGGCCCCTGCGTGCGTTCGTCGCGGTCAACCCGATCTCGGTGCTGGCGACAGCGGCGCGCTCGCTCGTGGACGGCCGCCCGGACGGCACCGCGATCGTCGTCTCGCTCGCCGTCGCCGCCGCCCTCGCCGCGGTCTTCCTGCCGGTCACGACCCGGCTCTACCGCAGCCGCTGAGGGCGGTGACCCGGGGCTAGGGTCGCGGCGTGGCGTCGTCGGAGCAGGACCCGTCGCGATCGGTGCGGCCGCTGGAGAGCTCGATCCGCACCGACCTCGGCACGGCCGCGACCTACGCCGGCTACCTCGACCTCGACCACCTGCTGGCCGCGCAGCACCCGCGGAGCACGCCCGAGCACCACGACGAGCTGCTGTTCATCGTCCAGCACCAGACCAGCGAGCTGTGGCTCAAGCTCGTGCTGCACGAGCTGCGGGCCGCCTGCCGGTACCTGGCCGACGACGAGCTGGCGCCGGCCCTCAAGTGCCTGGCCCGGGTCAAGAACGTCCAGCGCACGCTGGTCGAGCAGTGGTCGGTCCTGGCCACGCTCACCCCGCGGGAGTACGCGCAGTTCCGCGGGGCGTTGGGCAACGCCTCGGGCTTCCAGTCGCACCAGTACCGGGCGGTCGAGTTCGTCCTGGGCAACAAGAACGCCGGCATGCTGCCCGTGTTCGACCGCGAGCCGGTCGCCCACGCACTGCTCGTCGAGCTGCTCGAGTCGCCGACCCTGTACGACGAGTTCCTCCGCCACCTGGCCCGGCTCGGCCTCGCCGTCCCGGCCGCGGTCCTGGAGCGGGACGTGCGGCAGCCGTGGACCTTCCAGCCCGACCTCGTCCCCGTCTTCCGCCGCGTCTACGAGTCCACCGACACGCCGTGGGGCGTCTACGAGGCCTGCGAGAGCCTGGTCGACCTCGAGGACAACTGGCAGCTGTGGCGGTTCCGCCACCTGCGCACCGTGCAGCGCACCATCGGCGCCAGGACCGGTACCGGCGGGTCCTCCGGCGTGGGGTTCCTGCGGCGGGCCCTCGACCTCACCTTCTTCCCCGAGCTGTACGCCGTCCGGACCGTCGTCGGCACCTGAGCGGCGGCCCGCCGGGCCTCGTGGCCGGCGAGCGTGTGGCCGGCGAGCGTGTGGCCGGTGAGCGTGTGGACGGCGAGCTTGTGGGCGGCGAGCCGCCGGGCGGAGCATGGGTGCTCCGGCGCCACCGCGAGGAGGGCTCGTGATGAAGCAGGACCCGTCCGGCGACTACGGCTACGACATGGCCCACGAGGGCACGGGCCCCGAAGGTACGGGTCCCGGCGGGGCGGGGACGCCGTCCGCCCGGCCCGCCCCGGAGCCGACGGGCACCCCGCCACCGGGCGACCCCACCGACGGCGAGGACCTCGGCTACGACGAGGCGCACGACTTCTGACCCCGCGGCCTCCTGGTGCCGCGGCGCCGTCCCCGGGCGGGGCGCCGGCGGCCGCGTGGCAGCGCGGCGAGCGGGTAGGGAGCCGGGACCGCCAGGCCGGCGGCCCGCCCCGTCGTCCCCGGGAGCACCGTGAGCGACCGCACGTCCCCCCGTTCCGTCCTCGGCGCCCTGACCGGGGGCCTGGTGCGCACCCCCGAGCTGCGCACCGACGACGAGCGCTCCGCCTCGCGGCTGGAGCTCTTCTTCGACCTGGCCTTCGTCCTGGTCGTCGCGGAGCTGGCGATCGCGTTCCGCGACGACGTGACCTGGCACGGGGAGCTGGTGTTCGCCGGGCTGTTCACGATCGTCTGGTGGTCGTGGGTGAGCTCCACCCTCTACGCCAACCGCTTCGACTACGACGACGTCGTCTACCGGCTGTTCAAGCTCGGCGGGATGGCCGCCGTCATCGGGATGGCCGCCTCGGCGACCGAGGCGACGGGGGAGCGGTTCGGCGTCTTCGTCGGCTGCAACCTCCTGCTGCGGGTGCTGCTCCTGCTGCAGTACCACCGGGCGTACCGGCACGTGCCGGCCGCCCGGCCGATCGCCCGGCTGTACACGTCCGGCGCGGCCGCCGGGGCGCTGCTGTGGGCGGTGTCGCTGGCCGTGCCGCGCCCGGTCGGCTTCGTCCTCTGGGCGCTCGCCGTCCTGGTGGAGGCGCTGGTGCCGCTGCTGGCCACCCGCTCCTCGGCCGACGTCCCGCTGCACGTCGAGCACCTGCCGGAGCGGTTCGCGCTGTTCGTGATCCTGGTGCTCGGCGAGTCGGTGTCGGGCATCGCGCACGGGCTGTCCGACGCCGGCTGGTCGGGCTCGGCGCTGCCGGTCGCGGTGCTGTGCTTCGTGCTGGCCGCGGCGCTGTGGTGGAGCTACTTCGACCTGGCCGGCGCCCGCGCCAAGCGGCTGCTCGACGAGGTGGGCGGACGGCGCAGCGAGCGCTCGCACGACGTGTACGTCTTCGCGCAGCTGCCGCTGACCCTGGCGCTGGCCACCATCGGCGCCGGGGTGGAGCTGGCCGTCGTCCAGAGCGGCGCCGGCGAGGTGCCCGCCGGCACCCGGCTGCTGCTGGCCGGTGGGGTCGCCGTCTACCTGCTGTCGGTCGCCGTCACCGACACCGGGATGTCCCGGCGGACGCGGCGCGGCTGGTGGTGGCCGGTCGCCGCGGCCGCGGTCGCCGCCCTCGACGCGGTGCTGCAGCTGCCGGCCGTCGTCGTGGTCGGCGCGCTGGCCGCGGTCGTGGTCGCCGTGGTGGTCGTGGGTCAGGTCGAGCGGGCCACCGGCCGGCTCGCCGTCGCCGAGGTCTGACAGCGGCCCGGCTCGGCCGGTTCAGCCCCCGCTGCCCCGCCGGCGGACGAGCCGCCGGTGCACCGGATCGGACAGGAAGAGCAGGAGCAGCGCGAGGTAGCCGATGCCGGGGAACGCGACGGCGACGAGGAGGGCGAGCACGAGCGTGCCCGTGGTCAGCAACCCGGGAGTCGGGTCGCTCTCGTCGTCCCCCAGGCCCGAGCGGCGCAGGTGCGGCCGGCGCCAGACCAGCAGGCCGAGCACGGTCAGGCAGGCCGAGCTGAGCGTCATCGTGCCGATGTAGATGGCGATGGCCGCGCGCACGTTCCCGTAGACCGCCGTGACCTCGGTGGCGAACGGCAGCAGCACGACGGTGAACGCCCAGACGAGGTTGACCAGCACGAACGGGGCGTCGTACGAGCCGACCCGCTCGACCAGCCGGTGGTGCACCAGCCAGAGCTGCGCGATCACGACGAAGCTGAGCAGGAACGTGCCGAACCGGGGAGCCTCGTCGGCCAGCACCGAGCCGAGGTCGGCGTCCGCGGCCCGGTCGGGCAGGAGGTCGACGAGCGGCAGCACGAGCAGGGTGATGGCGATCGACACCACCGCGTCGAGGAGGGCGATCAGCCGGCTCAGGCCCCGGTCGGTGCGCACCGCCGAGAGGCTAGGGGCGCCCTGCCCGCCGCGGGCGGTCACCGGGCCCCGCACCGGGGTACCGGACCGGCATGCGCGAGGCAGCAGGGCACCGTGAGGCAGCAGGGCACCGTGAGGGGCGGCTCCGGCTCCCGGACGGGCGGGTGCTGGCCTGGGCCGAGCACGGCGACCCCGACGGCCGGCCGGTGCTCGGCTGCCACGGCTCGCCCAGCTCACGGCTGGAACGCCACGTCGAGGACGTCGCCGACTACCGGCGCTGGGGGGTGCGGTTCGTCGTTCCCGACCGGCCCGGCTTCGGCCGCTCCGACCCGCAGCCCGGCCGGCGGGTGACCGACTGGCCCGACGACGTCGCGCGGCTGCTCGACCACCTGGGCATCGGCGAGGTCGCCGTCCTGAGCCTCTCCGGTGGCGCGGCCTACGCGCTGGCCTGCGCCGCAGCACTCGGGCCGCGGGTGCGCGGCGTCGGCGTGCTCGGCGGCGCGCCGCCGCCCGACGTCCCGTGGCCGTGGCCGGGGTGGCTGCCCGCGCGGCTGCGGGCGGCCGCGCACCGACCGTCACCGGCGGCGGCGCTGCTGCGGCCCGTGTTCGCCCCGGCCGCGCTGCGCCCGGCCGCCATCCCGCGCTACCTGCAGGCCCGGCTCAACCCCGCCGACCGTCGGGTGCTCGGGCGGCCCGGCGTCCGACGGGTGCTGGCCGAGACCTTCACCGAGGGGCTGCGGGGCGGCCCCGCACCGCTGGCCGAGGACCGCGCGCTGCTGTTCCGGCCCTGGGGGTTCCCGCTGTCCGCGGTGCGCCAGCGAGTGCACGTGTGGCACGGCACGCAGGACTGGCAGGTGCCGGTGGGGCTCGGGCGGGTGCTGGCCGCGATGCTGCCGGCCTGCACCGCGCACTGGCTGACCGGCGAGGGGCACTTCGCCGTGTTCGACCACGCCGCGGAGGTCTACGCCGCGCTGGCGGCGTGACCGGCAGGGGAGGATGTCCGGGTGCCGCGCCTGCTCGTCGTCCACCACACACCCTCGCCGTCCCTGCAGGCCGTGCTGGAGGCGGTGCGCGAGGGCGCCGCGCTGGTCGAGGAGGTCGAGCTGGCCGTGCGGCCGGCGCTGTCGGCGGGCCCGGCCGACCTGCTGGCCGCCGACGGCGTGCTGCTGGGGACGCCGGCCAACATCGGCTACATGTCCGGCGCGCTCAAGCACTTCTTCGACACCGTCTACTACCCGTGCCTGGACGCCACCGTCGGCCTGCCCTACGGCGTGTACGTGCACGGCAACGACGACACCGCCGGCGCGCTGACCGGCATCCGCACGATCACCGGCGCGCTGCGCTGGAAGCAGGTCGCCACGCCGCTCTCCCTCACCGGGACGCCCGGTCCGGCCGACCTCGAGGCCTGTCGGGAGCTGGCGGCGACGGTGGCGGTGCAGCTGTGACCGGGACCCCGTGGCGCGGCGGCACCACGGTGAACAGGTCGACCAGCGCGTCCCAGCGGGTGCGCCGCCCGGCTGGGTAGCGGGCCTGCGCCCGGGCCAGGCGCCGCGAGCCGGCCCGGTACCACCGGCGGGCCCAGGGGGAGCGGGGCCGGGCCAGCCGCACCGCGCCGACGATGGCGACGACCGGGACGAACACCCCGACGACGCCCAGGACCACCCGGCCCTTGAGGATCGCCACCAGCGCGAACGCCAGGTTCGTCAGCACCGTCAACCACAACTCCAGCTCGCCGTGGGCATCGGCGGCGTCGAACGGGTTGGCGCCGATCAGCAGCAGCCCGCCCACGACCAGCGCGACCAGGACGGCGTCGATGCTGCTGCGGCCCTCGCTGCTCCAGTACACGTCCTCCAGGTGCAGCCACAGGGCGAACTCGTCGAGGGTGAGCGCCGCGCCGACGCCGAAGAGGACCGCCAGCACCTGCAGCACCGGTGGGGCCGGCTGGTAGGTGAACTCCACCGTGCCGGTACCCAGCAGCAGGAAGATGCCGTACACCTCGTGGTGCACGTGCACTCCGCCGACGCTCTCGTCGTGGAAGGGGCCGCGGCCGGTCCGGATCGCCCGGGTGACCAGCCGGGTGACCAGGAAGGTCACCAGGAACGCCAGCACCATCCAGGCGACCAGGGTCCGTCGCGCGGCCAGCACCGGCAGCAGTTCCAGGTCGATCCCCACCCCGTCACCGTGGCGCAGGTGTCAAGGCGTCCAGCCGGTGTCGAGGCAGCGGGGCGCCACCCGCGCCGTCCCCCGGTCGGGGCGCTGCGCCCGCCGGCCCGCAGCAGCGCCGCCCAGGCCGGTGCGAGGGAGGCGCCGTAGCGGTGGCCGTGCCCCGGCGGCTGGTCGAGGGCGGCGACCAGGGCGCCGGTGACCTGCCAGAACGTCCCCACGGGAAACCACGGCAGGCCCGGCGTGGGCACGGCCAGCAGCCCCGGGCGCCACCAGCCCACCGGGTCGTCGTCGTTGCGCACCTCGGTGCACCCGGGCACCGGCGGCCGGTGCGCCGACCCGGGCCGACCGGCGAGCAGGCAGCCGTCGACCGGCCCGCCCTCGCGCAGCGCCCCGGCCGGTGCCGCCGGCGGTCGGCCTGAGCGCCTACCGCATCGTCCAGCAGGGCCTGGCCAACGCCGCCGAGCACGCACCGGGGGCGCCGGTGCGGGTGGCGGTGGACGCCGGGGCCGTGCACGTCGAGGTGGTCAACGGCGCCGGCCGCCCGGCCGTGCCCACCCGGCACGACCGCGGCCGCGGAGCCGGCCTGCCCGGCATGCGGGAGCGGGCCGCGGTGCACGGCGGGTGCGTCGACGCCGGCCCGACGCCCGACGGCGGGTTCGCCGTGCGGGCGGCGCTGCCGCTGGCGCCGGCCGGCCGATCCGGGGTGCCGGTGTGATCGGCGTGCTCGTCGTCGACGACCAGTCGATGGTGCGCGAGGGGTTCGCCGCGCTGCTGGCGCCCAGCCCGACGTCGAGGTGGTGGGGACGGCCGGCGACGGGCGGGAGGCGGTGGAGGCGGTGCGCCGGCTGGCTGCCGGCGGCCGGGTGCCCGACGTCGTGCTGATGGACGTGCGCATGCCCCGGCTGGACGGCATCGAGGCCACCCGTCTCCTGCTGGACGGCGGCGTCGACCCGCCCCCGCGGGTGCTCGTGCTCACCACCTTCGACCTCGACGACCACGTCTACGCCGCGCTGCGGGCCGGGGCCAGCGGCTTCCTGCTCGAGCACGCCCCGGCCGCCGAGCTGCTGCACGCGGTCCGGGTCGTGGCCGCCGGTGAGGCCCTGCTCGCCCCGGAGATCGCCTCCCGGCTGACCAGCCACTACCTCGCCACCGGGCCGGCGCTCGCGCCGGCCGGGGCGCGTCCGGCGCGGCTGGCCGCCCTGACCCCGCGGGAGACCGAGGTCCTCGAGCTGGTCGGGCGGGGGCTGTCGAACGCCGAGATCGCCGACCGGCTGGTCGTCGCGGAGCAGACTGCCAAGACCCACGTCAGCCGGGTGTTCATCAAGCTCGGGCTGCGCGACCGCGCCCAGGCGGTGGTGCTGGCCTACGAGACCGGACTGGTCCGCCCCGGCGGCTGAGCCGACCGCCGGGGCGGACCGGCGGTCACGGCCGCGGGATGTTGCGCAGGTTGGCCCGGGCCAGGTCGACCATCTTGCCCACCCCGCCGCCGAGGATCTGCCTGGTCGCCGACAGCGCGAAGCCGCGGATCTGCTCGCCGGTGATCGCCGGCGGGATGGACAGCGCGTTGGGGTCGGTGACGAACTCCATGAGCACCGGCCCGGGCTCGGCCAGCCCCTTCTCCAGCGTGCTGCGCACGTCGCGCGGGTCCTCCACCCGCATCGCCCGGATGCCCACGCCCTCGGCGATCGCGGCGAAGTCCGTCGGCTCGTGGTCGGTCTCGAAGTCGGGGATGCCGTCGACCATCATCTCCAGCTTGACCATGCCCAGCGAGGCGTTGTTGAACAGCACGACCTTCACCGGCAGCCGGTGCAGCCGCACGGTGATCAGCTCGCCGAGCAGCATCGCCAGGCCGCCGTCCCCGCTCATGGAGACCACCTGCCGGCCGGGCGCGGCCAGCTGCGCGCCGACCGCGTGCGGCAGCGCGTTGGCCATCGAGCCGTGCCGGAAGGAGCCGATCACCCGCCGGCGTCCGTTGGGGCTCAGGTAGCGGGCGGCCCACACGTTGCACATGCCGGTGTCGACGGTGAAGACCGCGTCGTCGTCGGCGAGCTCGTCCAGCTGCGCGGCCACGTACTCGGGGTGGATGGGCCGCATCCGCTCCACCCGGGAGGTGTAGGCGTCGACGACCTTCTCCAGCGCGCCGGCGTGCTCGCGCAGCATCGCGTCGAGGAAGCGGCGGTCGGTCTTCTGCCGCACCAGCGGCAGCAGGGCGCGGATGGTCTCGCCGACGTCGCCGTGGACGGCGACCTCCAGCGGGGTGCGCCGGCCCAGGTGCCCGACGTCGGCGTCGACCTGGGCGGTGCGCCGCTGGGGAAGGAAGTTGGTGTAGGGGAAGTCGGTGCCCAGCAGCAGGAGCAGGTCGCACTCGTGGGTGGCCTTGTGCGCCGCTCCGTAGCCGAGCAGGCCGTTCATGCCGACGTCGTAGGGGTTGTCGTACTGGATCCACTCCTTGCCGCCCAGCGCGTGGCCGACCGGGGCGAGCACCTTCGCCGCCAGCGCCATGACCTCGTCGTGGGCGTCCTTGCAGCCGGCGCCGCAGAACAGGGTGACCGTGTCGGCGGCGTCGATCGCCTCGGCCAGTGCGCGCACCTGCTCGGGTGCCGGTCTGACCGGCGAGGGCTCGGACACCATCGCGGTGGTCACGGTGGGACCACCGGACTCCTCGGCGGCCAGGTCGCCGGGCAGGACGACGACGGACACGCCGCGCTTGCCGACCGCGGTCTGGATCGCCACCCGCAGGTTGTGCGGCATCTGCTTGGGCGTGACCACCTCGCACCAGGAGGAGCAGTCCTGGAAGGTGCGCTCGGGGTGGGTCTCCTGGAAGAAGCCCATCCCGATCTCCTGGGACTGGATGTGCGAGGCGATCGCCAGCACCGGCGCGCCGCTGCGGTGGGCGTCGTAGAGGCCCTGCACCAGATGGGTGTTGCCCGGGCCGCACGAACCGGCGCAGACCGCCAGCCGGCCGGTCACCTGCGCCTCGGCGGCCGCGGCGAAGGCGCCACCCTCCTCGTTGCTGACGTGCACCCACTCGATGCCGTCGGTGCGGCGCACGGCGTCCACGATCGGGTTGAGGCTGTCGCCGACCACGCCGTAGATCCGGTCGACCCCGGCCTGGCGTAGCATCTGCACCAGCTGGACGGCGAGCGTGGGGTTGGCCATGGTGGCTCCCTGGGGACGGAACAGGGCGGCTCGGGCTGACCGCCGCCCCGGACGGTACGGGGACACCGCACCCTGGCGGGAGTACGGCGGCGCCGTCCGCCCCCGCCATCCCGCGACCGAGCTGCGGGCGCCGGTGACTCCTGCCGATCCGCACAGCGTCCCGCACCCACCGGCCAGCTGGCGCACCGATGTCAGCGCACTCAGCGGGCGAGGAAGTGCACGCCGACCCACAGCCAGACCAGCAGCACCCCGATCCGGCCCGGCGTGGTGCGCATGGCGGCGCCGACGGCCTGCGCGGCGGTCGCCGGCCCGGCTCCCCGGCGCGCGGCCAGCTCCAAGCCCAGGCCTGCGAGCAGCAGGACGGCGAACCCGAGGACGCCGGTCACCGGACTGGGCCCCGCGGCCGCGCGATCAGCCAGGCGCCGGCCGCCAGCCAGCCGAGGGTCGCGACGCCCCGCACCGCGGGCGAGGCGAGCAGCGGGTCGGCCAGGTCGCTGAGCGTCGGCCGGCCGACGTCGGCGAGGGTGACCACCTCCCAGGCGGCGGCCGCCGCCAGCCAGCCGAGCCACGGCAGCCCGCTCCGGCCGACCGCGGTGGCCGCCGCGCCCGCCCGCCGGGCCAGCCCCACGGCGAGGACGGTGAGCCCCACGGCGGCCACGGTCAGCAGCGCACCCAAGGAGAGCTCGCCGCAGATCCCCACCGCGAACGTGCACGCGACGGCCGCTGCCCAGGTGAGCCCGCGCCGCATCCAGGAACACCGCATCCGTGCACACTGGCGCAGCCGACCGCAGCAGGGTGCTGGTCCTCGTCGCGGTGCTGGTGCCGGTGCTCGCTGCCCGGCGTCCGCCCGCTGCCCGCCGACGTCCGGCCCACCCTCGACGCGCTCGCGGCCAACGACCGGGTCGACGGCTCCGGGCGCCCGCCGCGGAGGTGGCGCTGGTCCTGCTCGCCGCGGCCGTCGGGCACCGGACGGGCCGAGCCCGAGCGCCCCTCACAGGTGTCGATCACGGGCTTGTTGCCGACGACACGGCCCGACACGCCGTGCGGACCGGTGACGAGCCCATGATCGATCCGAGGGCGGGCGCTTCGAGGGCGGGCGCTTCGACGGTGGGTCGGGATGGGGGTCGGCGCAGTTCTCCTCCGCCGACGGCGCACCGAGCACGGGCTCCTACACTCCCGCGGGATGACCAACGTGCGGTGGCGGACGGCGCTCGCCCTCCTCGCCCTGGTGTCCGGTGCGGCGGCGGTGCTGACCAACCTGGCGCTGTTCCCGCTCTACTCGCTCAACCGCGACGACTCGGTGTACGTGGCCATGGCCCGGCTGATGGAGACCGGCGCGGTCACCCTCCCCGCCGACGCCGACGCCTTCCGGCCGTGGGCCTCGGCCGTGGTCGGCGATCGGATCGTGCTCAAGTACACCCCACCCTGGCCCGCGGTGATCGCCGCTGCCGACGCGGTCACCGGCTCGCCGCGGGCGGCGCTGGCCGTCACCGCCGCCGCGACCGTGGTGCTCGCCGCCCTGCTGACCGCGGAGGTGCTGCGCGACCGGGTCGCCGGCGTCGTCGCCGGGGCGCTGCTGGCGCTCTGCCCGGTGTTCGTCGTGCAGAGCGCCACGTTCCTGCCCTACGTCTTCCAGCTGACCCTCGGCCTCGGGTTCGCCGTCCTGCTGCTGTCGGGCGTGCGGCTGGGCTCGACCGCCCGGTTGGTCGCGGCCGGCGCGGTGTGGGGTGTGGCCGCCTTCGCCCGGCCGTTCGACGCGCTGCTGTTCGCGCTGCCGTTCGTGCTCGTCGTCCTCGTCGGCCGGTGGCGGGCCCGCGCCGACGGCGGACCGACCGTGGTCGGTGTCGTGGTCGGCCTGGCGGGCGGCGCGGTCCCGCTGCTGGCCGGATCGCTGCTCTACAACGCCGTGGTCATGGGCAGCCCGCTGCGGCTGCCGTTCACGGTGACCGGCGCCCAGGACACATTCGGTTTCGGCCGGCGGGGCGTCTTCCCCCGGTACACGATCGACTTCACGCCCGCCGACGGCGTGGCCGGTCTGCTGGCCAACCTGCGCTGGACGCCGAGCTGGGTGTTCGGGGGGATCGTGCTCGTGGCGCTGGCCGTCCTCGGGCTGGCCCGCAGCAGCGGCCCGGCGCAGTGGGCGGTGGCGGCGCTGGCGGTCGTCGTCCCGCTGGGCTACCTGCCGTTCTGGGGGCCGTACGCGATGAGCGCGCAGTGGGAGGGCGTGCAGCTGTTCGGCCCCTTCTACCACCTGCCCGTGGTGGTGCCCCTGGTGGTGTTCGGGGCCGCCGGGCTGGTCGGGCTGGTGCGGCGGACGGCGGCCGGGGCGCGCCCGCTGGCCGCGGTCGTGGTCGTGGTCGCGGCGATGGTCGCGCTCACCGCCGTCTCGGTGCCGGACCCGGTGACCGGCAACCGCGCCGTGACCGACGACTTCCGGGCGGTGCAGCGCTTCGTCGACGACCAGCACCTCGACGACGCGATGCTGCTGCTGCCGCGCCGCGGCGACCTCGGGTTCGAGAGCGACACGCCGTTCCTCGAGAACACCCCGTCGCTGCGCCAGCCGGTGCTCTACGCCGAGCAGCGGGGCGCGGCCGACCTCGCGCTCGCCGCCCGCTTCCCCGACCGCGCGCTGTACCGCCTGTCGGAGGACCTGCCGCCCGGCGAGGACACCGGCGGGCGGCTGACGATGGACCGGCTGCGGGTCGACGCCGGGCCGACGGTGACCCTGCGGCTGCGGCTGACCAACCCCACCGACCGTCCGGTGGCCGTGGCCTACCTCAGCGACGGCCGGCGGGTGTGGTCGCGCACTCTCGACCGGGCCTCGTCGCGCGGCCGGGTCTACGAGGTGACCTGGACCCTCGCCGCGCCCGGCGCCGCGTCCGCCGACCCCGACGCGGTGCGGCTGCCCGACGCCGGCGTGCTGGCGGCGGGCCTGGACGTGCGGGAGGCGGACGACGCCGGGCGTCCGGGCCGGCGGTGGGAGCGGCGGGTGGCGCACCGGCCGGTGGACGGCGGCGCGCGGCTGGAGCTGCTGCGGCCGGGTCAGGGCTGGGCGCGCGACGACGCTCCGGGCAGCGGCTGGGTGCAGGCCGCCGTGGGCAACCCGGTCGAGGACCTCGGTCAGGCCACCTGACGCTCCGGCCAGTCGAACACCCGCTCGCCGCGCAGGCCGACGTCGAGCGGCTCGCAGTGGGCCCCGGCGCCCTCGGCCTCGGTGGACGACACGAGGTCTCCGGCGCCGGGCAGCAGGTCGTAGCGCCGTCGGAACTGGCCGGGCCGGAACCGCTCGTGCTCGGGCCGGTGACCAGGACCGGGCAGGTGATCGGCCGCACCACGTCCTCGGTCAGCGTGTACGCCCGGTCGCCGGCGTCGAGCAGCCGGAGGGGGTGGCGCGGCAGCCGGCCGAGCATCGTGGGCCGCGGCGGCACACCCTCCCGCGCGGCGAGCGGAGCGGGACCCCTGGTGCCGGGGCGGCGGTGGCGGCAGGGTCCGCGGAGCACCGGACACACGGAGGGGGACCCCGAGATGGGACAGCCGCGCCCGCGTCACGCCGTCCGCCGGGTCGTCGCCGGCCTCGCCTGCGCGCTGGTCCTGGGCGCCTGCGACGCGGGCAACGACGCCGAGACCGCCCAGGAGACCCCCGACGTCGCGGGCGTCGACGGCTCGGTGGGCCAGGTCTCGGTGGACGACGTCTTCATCGACACCGACGGCACGGTCCAGGCCGGGGGGTCGGTGCCGCTGCGCGGCGCGCTGACCAACGACGCCGAGCAGGCCGACCGGCTCGTCGAGGTGACCACCGCGGCGGCGCAGTCGGTGCAGCTGCTCGACGAGGACGGCAACCCGAGCGCCGACGGCATCGAGCTGCCGGCAGGGGAGCAGGTGGACGCCACGACCGGCGCCGTCCGGATGCGCCTGGAGGGTCTGACCGGCCCGGTCGACACCACCGACACGGTGCGGGTCACCTTCGCCTTCCAGACCGCCGGCCGCCTGGAGCTGGACGTACCCGTCGGCCCACCCTCCTGACCGCCGGCGCAGCGGACCGCGCCGGCGGCCGCGCGGACCGGAGCCGCCGGTCAGGCGCCGCGCGCCCGGCGCGGGGAGCGGCGCAGGAAGTCCTGGGCGATCTGGTCGAACGTCGCCCAGCGGACGCGCTCGTGGCGGTTGACGTGCTCGATGATCCGCTCCAGCGCCAGCAGCACCTGCGGGCGGCCGGACACGTCGGGGTGGATGGTCATGGTGAACACGGCGGAGTCCAGCTCGCGGTACACCCAGTCGAACTGGTCGAGCCACATCCGCTCGATGTCGCGCGGGTTGACGAAGCCGTGGCTGTTCGGGCTGGCCTTGACGAACATCATCGGCGGCAGGTCGTCGAGGTACCAGTTCGCCGGGATCTCCACCAGGTCGGTCTCCCGGCCGCGGGCCAGCGGCCGCATCCAGGTCTCGGCCGGCCGGGAGTAGTCGATCGTCGTCCAGCTGTCGCCGACGCGGACGTAGTAGCACTCGAAGTCGCGGTGCATGAGCGAGTGGTCGTAGGTGATGCCGCGCTCCAGGAGCAGCTCGTTGGTGACGGGCGAGAACTCCCACCACGGGGCGACGTAGCCGGTAGGCCGCCGTCCGGCCCGCTCCTCGATGAGCGCGATGCAGCGGTCGAGCACCGCCGCCTCCTGCTCGCGGGTCATCGCGATCGGGTTCTCGTGGCTGTAGCCGTGGACGCCGATCTCGTGGCCGGCCGCCACGCAGGCGTCGAACTGCTCGGGGAACGTCTCGATCGAGTGGCCCGGCCAGAAGAACGTCTGCACCAGGCCGTGGCGGCCGAACAGGTCGAGCAGGCGCGGGACCCCGACCTCGCCGGCGAACAGGCCGCGGGAGATGTCGTCCGGCGAGTCCTCCCCGCCGTACGACCCGAGCCAGCCGGCCACCGCGTCGACGTCCACGCCGAAGGCCACGAGGACCTCGCCGCCGTTGTCCGTACTGGTCATCCCTGGGCTCCTCTCCGGGCGGGGCCGCGCACCGCCGGGTCGGTTCTGCAGCGGTCAGGGGACGAGCGGGCGGCCCGGGACCGCCGGGGGCCGCGCGGGCGCGGCGGCGTGCGGTCCCAGGTGACCACGGCGGCCCGCGGCCCGCACGGCGAGCGCGCCGACCGGCTCGGGCGCAGGCTGGTCGGCAGGTGCCCGATCCGCGCCCGCCGGACGACCCCGAGGAGGCTCCGTGCCGCGTCGACGTACCGCCCTCGCCGCCCTCACCGGGCTCACCACCGGCGTCCTGGCCGCCGTCGCCCCCGCCGTCCCCGCGGGGGCCGCCGTCCCGGCCCCGGAGAAGGTGCCGCGCGCGGTCGGGACCGGCGGCGCGGTCGCCACGGTCGACCCCGACGCCACCCGGGTCGGCCTGGAGGTGCTGGCCGCCGGCGGCAACGCCGCCGACGCCGCGGTGGCCGCGGCCGCCGCGCTCGGGGTCAGCGAGCCGTACTCGGCGAGCGTCGGCGGAGGCGGCTTCTTCGTCTACTACGACGCCGCGACCGGAGAGGTGTCCACCGTCGACGGGCGGGAGACCGCGCCGCAGGCGATGGACGCGGACGCCTTCCTCCTCGACGACGCCGGCGCGCCCCTGCCGTTCCAGGAGGCGGTGCAGAGCGGGCTGTCGGTGGGCACGCCCGGCACCCCGCTGACCTGGCAGCGGGTGCTGGACGAGTTCGGCACGCTGTCGCTGGCCGAGGCGCTGCAGGGCGGCACCCGGCTGGCCGACGAGGGCTTCGTCGTCGACGAGACGTTCCGGCAGCAGACCGCCGACAACGAGGCCAAGTTCCGCCGGTTCGCGCCGAGCGCCGAGCTGTTCCTCCCGGGCGGAGCGCTGCCCGAGGTGGGGTCGGTGTTCCGCAACCCGGACCTGGCCGGCACCTACGAGCTGCTGGCCGCCAAGGGCGTGGACGCCTTCTACACCGGCGAGCTGGCCGGCGAGGTGGTGCGCACCGCCCAGGACCCGCCGGTGGCGGCCGGCGCCGCGCCGGTGCGCCCCGGGCTGCTCGAGGAGTCCGACCTGGCCGCCTACGACGCGCCGCTGCGCGAGCCCACCGCCGTGGAGTACCGCGGCCTGGAGGTCTACGGGATGGCCCCGCCGTCCAGCGGCGGCTCCACCGTGGGGGAGGCCGTGGACGTGCTGGAGCGCTCCGACCTGGCCGCGCTGCCCGACGGGGCGTTCCTGCACACCTACCTGGAGGCGAGCGCGCTGGCCTTCGCCGACCGCAACGTCTACGTCGGCGACCCGGCCTACACCCGGGTGCCGCTGGCCGAGCTGCTCTCCGCCGGGTTCGCGGCGGAGCGGGCCTGCGGCATCGACCCGGCCCGGGCGGCGGCCAAGCCGGTGCCGGCCGGCGTCCCGGACGGCGAGTACGGCCCGTGTCCCGCGCCGGGCACGGGGACCGGGGGCGAGGGCACCGAGGGGCCGTCCACCACGCACGTCACGGTCGCCGACGCCCAGGGCGACGTGGCCAGCTACACCCTGACCATCGAGCAGGCCGGCGGCAGCGGGATCACCGTCCCCGGCCGCGGGTTCCTGCTCGACAACGAGCTCACCGACTTCACCTTCGCGCCGGCCGACCCGGCGCGCCCCGAGCCGAACCTGCCCGCTCCCGGCAAGCGGCCGCGCAGCAGCATGGCCCCGACGATCGTCCTGCGCGACGGCGCACCGCTGCTGGCCCTCGGCTCACCCGGCGGGGCCACGATCATCACCACCGTGCTGCAGACGCTGCTCAACCGCGTGGACCGCGGGATGGACCTGGCCGACGCCATCGCCGCGCCCCGGGCCAGCCAGCGCAACAGCGCGACCGCCGACGCCGAACCGGCCTTCCTCGACGCGTACGGCGACCAGCTCACCGCCCTCGGGCACACCTTCGCCCCGGTACCGGAGATCGGGGCGGCCACCGGCGTGGAGTTCCTGCCCGGCGGCCGGCTGCTGGCCGCCGCGGAGCCCCAGCGGCGCGGCGGCGGCAGCGCCGGCGTCGTCGACCCCGAGGACGGCTAGCTCGGCGCCTCGCGCCGGGCGAGGTGGACCAGCGCCCCGACCGCGAGGGCGAACGACCACCCCAGCTGGACGGCGACGAGGACGGCGGCGGGCTCGCCGTGCAGCAGCGCGAGCAGCAGCGGCAGGCTGCCGACGACGCCGAGGTCGACGCCCTGCACCAGCGTGGCCCCGACCCCCGCCGGGAGGATGCCCATGGGCGTGGACACGACCGGGCCCGCCCAGTCCGGGTCGGGGCGGTAGGCGGCCCGCAGCGCTCCCGCGGCCCAGACCGGGGCGGTGGCCAGCCCGAGCGCCGCCCAGTCCACGGCCCGCCCCGTGCCGATCCCCAGCAGCAGGCCGGTGAGCCCGCAGACGGCCGTGGTCAGCAGCAGCGGGACGCAGGCGCGGGCGAGGACCACCCGGGCCGCGGACAGCGGCAGCAGCCGGTCGAGCACCGGCGCCGCCTGCGCCTCCCGCCCGGGGCGGCCGGCGGCGGCCGCCGCCAGCGCCCAGCCCAGCAGGCAGGCGCACCACACCGCCAGGGGGAGGGCCCCGAGCCCGGCCGTCCGGGCGACCACCACCGGCAACGCGACGGCGACGACCAGCTGCCCGGCCGGCCACCGGCCCCGGGCGAGCACGGCCAGGTCGGCGGCGACCACGGCCTGCTCGGGGCGCCGCACCCAGCCGAACCGGCGGCTGCGCCGCGGCGGCCGCGGCCGGCCGGACAGCGCCCGGCCCAGGTCCCGGGTGTCCAGCGAGAGGACCGAGGCGCCGGCGTACTGCACCGTGGCGCCGCCGGCCCGCAGCCGCCCGGCGTCCAGCCGGCCCAGTCCCCGCTCGGCGGTCAGCAGCAGGACGACGGCGGCGGCCGCCGGCAGGGCCACCAGCCAGGCCGGGGGAGCGCCGGGGCGGGGGACGGCGAGCGGGACGTGGCCGACCGCGGCCGCGGTGCCCGCGGCGGCGGCCAGGACGGCGACCGCCACCACGGCCGAACCCGCGACGGGGGCCAGCCGGCCGCCGCGTCCCCGGGTCTGCAGCAGGGCGGTGCCCCCGACCGCGGCGGCAGCGAGCGAGGCCGCCCAGCCCAGACCGGTCAGCACCGACACCGGGGTGGGCTCCGCCGGGAGCCCGAGCGCGACCGGCAGGGTCAGCACGGTGGCGACGGCGGCGACGACGGCCGTGATCCGCACCAGCTCTCCGCGCAGCAGGCCGCGCCGGTCGGCGGGCAGGGGCAGCCACCAGGCGGCCGCCGCGGGGGTGCTGCTCACCGGCCCGAGCCGGTCGAGCAGGACGCCCAGCCCGGCCAGGGCGAGGACCCCGACCACCACCGCCGCGGCGGAGGCCGGGAGCGTGGCCTCGGTGACCGGCGCGCCGGAGACGCTGATCCGCTCGCGCAGCGACGCGAGGCTGCCGCCGAGGACGGCGACCCCGACCCCGACCGAGGCCAGCGTCCCCCAGACCTCCTGCAGACGGGTCCACAGCGTGACCCCGGCGCGGGCGGCGGTCGCGCGCCGGGTCACCCGCCGGACCTCGGGCCCGCCCAGCTCCGCCCGCGGGTCGGCGGTGAGCAGGACGTCGGCGGTCACGGCTCACAGCTCCTGGACCAGCGCGGCGGCGTCGGCCGCGTCGACCAGCCGGCACGCGTCGTCGGCCACGGTCAGCACCCGGTCGGCCACCGCGCCGACCAGGTCGGGGTCGTGGCTGGCGAACAGCACCGCGGTGCCGGCGTCCCGCCGCGCGGCGAGCCGGGTCGCCAGCCGGGCTCGCATGCCGGTGTCCAGCCGGCGCTCGGGCTCGTCGAGGAGCAGCAGCCGCGCCGGGCGGACGAACGCCGCGGCCAGCGCCAACCGCCGCCGCTGCCCCGAAGACAGCGCCGAGGGCAGCGCGTCGACCCGGTCGGCCAGGCCGAACGCCGCGATCTCGGCGTCCACCACCTGCTCGGCGGCGACGACACCGTGCCCGCGGGCGGTCAGCAGCAGGTGCTCGCGGCCGGTCAGGGCGGCGAAGAAGGCGTCGTCGTCGAGCACCGCGGCCACGTCGCGGCGGAAGCCGGCCCGCCGCTCGTCGACCTCCTCGCCCGCGAAGACCACGGTTCCTGCCAGGGGGGGAGCAGCCCGGCCAGCGTCTGCAGCAGGGTCGACTTGCCCGAGCCGTTGGGCCCGACGACGGCCAGCGCCCGGCCGGCGGGCAGGTGCAGGTCGACCGGTGCGCACACCGGGACCTCGCCGTGGCCGACGAGGAGCTGCTCGGCCACCAGCACGCCGGTCGGGTCGCCCATGGTCGACCAACGTAGGGGTCACGGACGCCGTCCCCCGGCGCGGGACACCGGCCGGACACGGGTTGGCCCCGGCCGGACACGGCATCGTTGGTTGACGCGGTCGTGCCCGGCTCCGGCTCCCTCCGGAGCGGCGACCTCGTCAGGCTGTCCCCGCAGTCCCTGGTCGGCTCTCACCTGCATGTTCGTTGTACCCGGTCTTGCATCGTCTCGTATTCGAACGTATGATCGAGTACATGGCGGACGGGGTTGCGGTCGAGGAGGGCAGCTCCTCCCGCGCGCCGTCCGCCGTCATGTCCTCTCCGTCGGTGGGCTGGGCGTCGGGTCCGTTGGGGGCGGTGCAGGCCGCCGATCGGGAGATCGCCCGGCAGACCGCGCGGCGGGCGCGGGCGGTGGCCGCCTTCGCCGCGACCCGGCCGGCCACCACCGACCGCCAGCAGGGTGAGCGCGGGGCGATGTCGGCGGAGCGGTGGGCGGCGCGGGCCGAGGTGCTGCGGCCGGTCAGCGAGTGGGCCGCACCGGAGCTGTCGGTGGCGCTGAGCATCACCGCGCAGGCCGCGGAGGCCGAGCTGGAGCGGTCGCTGACGCTGGTGCAGCGGCTGCCGCGGGTGCTCGATGCCCTGGAGGACGGGGTGCTGCACCCGGGGCATCTGTGGTGCCTGCTCGAGCACGTCGCCCCGATCGGCGACGAGCGGCTGCGCGTCGAGGTGGAGGCCGAGCTGCTGGGCTGGGTGCGCGGTCGCTCGGTGACCACGCCGGCGCAGCTGGGTGACAAGGCCCGCCGGGTGGTGGCCCGCCGCGATGCACGAGCCGCCGCGCGCCGGCTGGCCACGGCACTGCGCGAGCGCGGGATCAGCCTGCGCCCGGAGCGGGCCGAGGGGATGGCCGCGCTGACGGTGGTGTGCACCATGCCCGAGGCGCAGGCGCTGTACCGGGCGCTGGGCGCCTACGCCGACGCCCTCGCCGACGCCGCCGATGGCGAGGAGACCCCGCGGACGCGGGGGCAGAAGATGGTCGACTGCCTGCTGGACCTGGTGCTGCGGCCCGGGGAGGGCGAGCTGCCGCCGGTGCAGGTGTTGCTGACCGTGGTGGCCTCCATCGGCACGCTGCTCGGCGGCGACGCGCCCGGTGAGGTGGACGGGCAGCTGGTGCCCGCCGAGATGGTCCGCCGGCTGGCCCGCGCCTTCGCCGGCCTCGACCCTCGACCCACTGCCACCGATGCCGGCCCGGCCGGCTCGGACACCGCTGCACCGGCGGGAACGTCCGCCGCGACGACCTCCGGCGGCGCCGGGCCGGACCTCAGCGCCGGCACCACGGCCGACACCGCCACCGCATCCGACGGGGATCCGGACGACACCGAGGGCGGCCCGGTCGATCGGGCCCGCGACCAGCTCAGCGCGGATGAGTTCGACCGCTGGCTCGACGAGCTGACCGGCCGCGCGTTCGGAGACGCCCCCGCCTCCGGCGAGGCGGGCTGGCCGCCAGGGCATCCGCCCGACCCGTGCGGGTGCGGCGACCCCGACGACGCCCGTGCGTGGGAAGAGCCGGACACCGACAGGCCATGGGGACGAGCGGACACGCCGGCGGAGTCTGCACCGGAGGTCGGACCCCCGCTGGAGCCCACGGGCACACCCACGGATGCTGAGGATGCGGGCGGTGGCTGGTGGGCGGCAGCGGATCGGGCGGTCGAGGACGCCGGGACGGCGGTGCACGCCGCCCGCCTGGCCCTCGGGCGCGCCGAGCGCATGGTGCGCACCGCGCAGCGCGCCGACGCCGCCGACGAGGCCACCTGGCAGGCCAGTGCGGCCGGGCGGGTCACCGCCGCCGGCGACGCGCTCGGCGCACTGGCCGCCGCCGCGGAGGCGCAGCGGGAGGAGCTGGCCGCGCTGCTGGCGGCCACCGCCGGCGGGGGGCTGGCCGAGCGGCCCCGGATCGCGGTCACCGATGCGGTCAGCGGCGCGCTGCTGGCGCTGACCGACCTGCCCGGGCTGCGCCGCGCCGGCGCCTGCGGCCGACCGGCTTGCCGGCGCACCCCCGAGCGCTGCGGCCACGACCTGTCCGGGCGGCCCGGCCTGGGCCCGCCCCAGCCCACCGACGGCTACCGGCCCGACGCCGAGCTGGACGGCTACGGGCGCGCCCGGGATCGGCGGTGCCGCTTTCCGGGGTGCCGCCGCCGGGTGCCCGCCGGCGGCCAGCTCGACCACGTCCACGCCTGGCCGCACGGGCCCACCGCAGCGCGGCCAACCTGGCCGGCTACTGCGGCACCAACCACCGCGGCAAGCACCAGGCCCCCGGCTGGCGCTACCAGCTCGACCCCGACGGCACGTTGACCGTCACCACCCCCACCGGCCTGACCGCCACCACCACCCCACCGCCCTACTGAACCGCCGCCGGCGGAGCTCGGGCGACCGCGCCACCAGAGGTGTGCAGGGCTCCGCCTCCCGCTGTTCGGAGCACGGCACGGGATCGCTACCGGGCCACCCACTGGTCCCGCATGAGTGCGTACTCGACCTCGCCGAACTCGCTGTCCGGCAGCGGCTCGTCGACGTCGAGGACGAAGGTCCGGACGTACTCCAGCCCGACCGAGGTCATCGTCGCGCGGGACGCGGCGTTGACGGCCATCGTCTCGGCGAAGACCCGCACCAGGCCCAGGTCCTCGAACCCGTGACGGACGAGCTCGCGCGCGCCCTCGCTGGCCAAGCCCCGGCGCCAGTGCCGGCGCAACAGCCGGTAGCCCAGCTCGGCCTGCCCGACGGCCGGGCCCTGATCCGGGCGCGTCGGTGGCTCGAGGGCCCACCAGCCGACGAACTCGTCGTCGGCGAGACCCACCCAGGACCCCAACCCGGGCACGCGGTCCGCGACCGCGAGGCGGTCCCGGTGCAGCTGCTCGACCTCCCGGCGACTGCGCGGCCGGCCGGCCAGGTAACGCACCACCTCCGGGTCGGAGTCCAGTTCGACCTCGTGCTCGAGGTGCTCGTCCGACAGCGGCAGCAGTCGGAGGCGAGCGGTGTGCAGCACTGCCTGACCCACGCGGGCATCCTCACCCAGGACCTCCTCGCACCTCCTGCCTCCGCTACGGACGGCCGGTGACGGCGCGCGAGGTGATCCCGCCCGGGCGGTGCCCCGGCCGATGCCCGCCGGACACGGACGATCAACGGCCGGAGACCGGGAAGCCGGCGTCGTGGCGGCGACGATCGCGCCGGCCCGGTCGCGGGCGCCGAGCTCGGTGAGGATGACCGACACGTGGGACTTCACCATCCGCTCACCCGTGCACAGGGCAGCGACGGCGATCTGGGAGTCGCTCGCTCCGCGGCGGACCAGGTGCAGCACGTCCTCCTCCCGCGGGGTGAGCCGCAGCAGCGACCGGGCCTGGCGGCGGAGGTCGCCTGGCGTCCGCGGCCAGGGCCCGGGCCGACACGCGCAGCAGCACCCGGGGGTCGGTCCAGGCGCCACCGCGCTCACCCCGGCCGTGCTCGCCCTCCCGTACGCCGCCCACCCCGACCACCGCCCGCAGTGGCGCCCCTGAGCACCGGTGGGCCCGCGGCCGAGGACGGTGATCAGCAGCGGGGACGGCGGCCCGCCACGTCCACCAGCTGCTCGGCGATCTGCCCGACGACCGCGGACGGCGAGTACCGGGCGGCCCGCCGCTGCAGCTCGCGAGCGACGGCGCGCCGGTGGTCCGGGTGGGCGAGGAAGTGCCGCAGCCGCTCCTCCAGCCCCTGCTCGCCCCACTCGTAGAGGACGTCGGGGTGGTCGCCGCAGATCTCCGGATAGCTGCCCAGCCGGGGCAGGATGCAGCAGTTGCCCGTGTACATCGCCTCGAGGGTGGAGACGCCGAGGCTCTCGTGGGTCGCGGTGGACACCTGCAGGTCGGCGTCCCACAGCGCGGCGAAGTACTCGTCCAGCGGCAGGTCGTGGCCGAGGACCACCTGCTCCGGGAACCGCTTGGCGAGGTCGGCGATCGCCTCGCCGCCCGGCTGCTCCGGCGCGAACTCGCGGGTGACCAGCACGGCGACGTCGGAGCGCGGCAGCACGCGGGACATCACCCGGGCGAACAGGTCGGGGTTCTTGCTGGACACCGGGGCGTGGTTGAAGACCACGGTCGGGTGGGTCGGCCGCCGCTCGGTGCGGCGGGCGTCGACCCGGGCGGCCTCTATCCGGGCGGTGTCGATCCGGGCGGTGTCGATCCGGGCGGCGTCGATCCGGGCGGTGTCGAGGGGCAGCCCGACCACGGCGGCGTGCCGGTCGACGTGCTCGGCCACCGCCGGGGCGAACGCGCCGATCGTCTCCCGCAGCGTCGTCCGCATGTACTGCGAGACCAGCAGCACCCGGTCGAGGACGTGCAGGTTGGCCAGGTCGGCCAGCTCCATCCCGGGGTAGGCCTCGGTGCGGAAGGTGTCGGTGGGGTCCCAGTGGCTGCCGTGCGTGTAGCCGACGAGGGGCACCGGCCGGTCGAGGTCGAGCAGCATCCGCCGGATCTCGACCGGGAAGGCCGCGAAGGCGTGGAAGCAGAAGACGGCGTCGGGCGGGTCCTCGACGAGGGCGTCGAGCACCCCGCGGTAGGTCGACAGGATCCACGCCAGCCGGCCCACGGCACCCCCGGACCCGCCCGGCGCGGGGTCGATCCGCGGACGGACGACGTCGAAGCCGAGCGCGCAGAGCCCCTCGCGGATCGCCGTGGACGCGGTGATGCCGTACCCGATCGCGTCGCTGGACGGCGCCCCTGCGCTCGGGTCGGCCACCGTGTAGCCGTCGAGGTAGAGCAGCCGCAACCGGTCGCGCGCCTGTCGGTCCATGGGCGCGGCCTCACCGGGCGCCGGCGGCGGGCTCGCCCCCGCGCACCTCGTACCCCAGCACCGCCTTGTATCCCAGCACCGCGTAGTCCTGCGGGCCGAACAGCCGCTGCGTCACCAGGTCGCGCAGCCCGGCGCAGCCGTCCGCGCCGCCGGTGAGCGCCGGCGGCGGCGTCGCGGGGTTGCGCGGCCGCACCTCGACGTCCACGAAGCCCTGTGCGCTCATCAGGAACTCGGTCAGCGCGGGTGGCAGCGGCACCCGGTGGGTGGGGTCGTTGTGGAAGTCGCACGCGGCCATGACCAGGTTGGTGGGGTTGGGCGTCTCCAGCAGCAGGCAGCCGCCGGGCCGCAGCGCCTCCCGGGCGGCCTCCATCAGCGCCAGCAGGGCCTCGGTGGGCAGGTGCTCGGCGAGGTGGAAGGCGGTCACCACGTCCACCGAGTCCGGCGGGAGGGACCGCAGGTGGGCCAGGGCGTCGCCGACCTCCATCGCGAGCCCCCGCGCCCGGCCGGAGGCGACGAAGGTCGCACTCGCGTCGACGCCGCGGGCGGGCACCCCGGCTGCGCGCAGCAGCTCCAGCCACTCCCCGCGGCCGCAGCCCAGGTCCAGGACGCCGCCGCCCCCGGCCAGTCGCTCGACGTCGGGCAGGTAGCCGGCCAGCTTCGCGCTCACCTCGGCCGGAGAGCCGCGGAAGCGGTCGGCGAAGTCGGCGTAGACGGCGGCGAAGCGGGGTCCGGCCCCGTCGCCGTCCGGCTCGCCCCGGCCCCGCTCCCGCAGCCGGTGCAGTTCGGACTCCACCGCCTGCAGCCGGTCGGAGGTGTCGCGCAGCAGCCGGGTCAGCTCGTGCACGGAGCGGGCCAGGTCGGCGACCCGGCGGTCCGGGTCGGGGCCGGCGTCCCGGCCCGGGGGCGGGGCGCCGTCCGCGGCCTGCGCGCTCACCCAGCCCCCAGCCGGTCGGCGGCACCGGCCGCGGGGTCGGACGGCGGGGGAGCCGGCTCCTCCGGCCGCGGGATCTCGCGCAGCACCCGCGCCGGGCTGCCCGCGACGACCGTGTAGGGCGGGATGTCGCCGAGCACCAGCGACCCGACGCCCACCACCGAGTGCGCGCCGATCCGGCAGGGGCCGACGACCACGACGTTGCTGGAGAGCCAGGCCCCCTCCTCGATCACCACGTCCCGGCCGGACCGCGGGACGGCGACCTGGCGCTCGGCGCCGAACTTCCGCCAGTCGTGCGTGCCGGTGAGCACCGAGACGTTGTGGCCGAAGAAGGCGTACTCGCCGATCGTGACCTCCCCCGAGGAGAGGTTGATCAGGGCGTTGTTCAGGATGGCGGTCGGGTGGACGTGCAGGCGCTCGGGGTCGCCGTAGACCAGCGGCCGGAACAGCGCGGGGTCCTCGGTGTCGCGCGCCCCCGGAGGGCGGCCGTCGGGCCGAGCCCGGGACAGCAGCGCGAGCCCGCGGCGCGCGGGCGCGGTCAGACGGTCGACCAGAGACATCAGCGTCCCTCCCTGCCGCCGCGGTGCGCCCGGGGGCCGCTGGCTCCCCGTGCGCCCGGCGGGCGGCTTCCCCGGATCAGCTCGGTGTACGTGCGGGCGTGGAACCCGGCGATCTGCGACCACGTCCAGCCGGCCGAGCGCGCCGGCCCGGCCGCGGCCAGCCGCGCGGCCAGGGCACGGTCGGAGAGCACCGCGAGCAGCGCGTCGGCCAGGGCGGCAGTGTCCCGCGGCGGCACCCGCAGGACGCCGTCGACCTCGGTGGGCCGGTCGAGCACGCCCGGCGGCGCGGTGGCGACGGTCGGGACCCCGTGGCCGAGCGCGGCGAGCAGGGAGCCGGACTTGGCGGTCACCCCGGCGTCGAACGGGAAGACGGCGGCGTCCGCGCCCTGCAGCAGCCCGGACACCTCCTCCGCGGGCAGGTAGCCGGTGACCGAGACGGCGTCGGCGACCCCGCAGCGGCGGGCGGTGTCCTCGAGCCGGCGGCGCATCGCCGTGGCGGCCTCCTGCCGCACCGAGTGGCTCTGCTCGCCGCCGGCGAGGACGAGCCGGACCCCGGGCAGCACCCGGCGGACGGCGGCGAGCGCCTCGATGAGGCGGTCGAGCCCCTTGACCGGGTGGAGGAAGCCGAAGAAGACCACGAGGGCGGCGTCCCCGGGCAGGCCCAGCCGGGCGCGCAGCGCCCCGCGGGGGTCGGCGCGGCCGGCCCGGGGCACCGGGATGTTGGAGGCGATGGGCAGGAACGCCGCCTCGCGGCCGGGGCAGCGGGCCGCCACCACCTCGGCGTGCTCCGGCGCGGTCACCAGCAGGCGGGCCGCCCGCCGCGTCAGCGCCAGCGTCTCCCGGTCCACGCCCCACCGGCGCTCCGCGGCCGACCAGGCGGCCGCGCGCAGCGGCCCGCCGACGCCGTCGGCCGTCCACACGCCGTACTCGTGCAGCGTCGCGACCACCGGGACACCGGCCGGCAGGAGCAGCGGCAGCAGCCCCACGGCCCGGGAGAAGCCGAAGGCCGACGGCGCGAACTGCACGTGCACCACGTCCAGCGACAGCCGCGCGAGGATCCGGGCGGCGCGCAGCACGCCGGGGACGCCCCAGCCGTCGGTCACCCCGACGACCTCCTCGGTGCGGGTCCCGGCGTACCGGCGCGCGGTGCACACCAGGGCCTCGCACCCGCCTGCCCGCAGCCCGCCGGCGAGGTGGCGGGTGTAGTCGGCCACGCCGTCGCGCGCCGGGTCGAAGTGCCCGCACACCAGTCCCACGCGCAGTCGACCCACCGTCACCCCCTTCCGCGGTGCCCGGTCCTGCCCGCCGCCTCCGCCCGGTCCCGCCGGGCGGCCTCCGGACCGCCGCTCCGGACCGCCGCTCCGGACCGCCGCTCCGGACCACCGCTCCGGATCATCGCCGCGGACCGGCGGGGTTGACCAGGCCCGGCCGCGCGGCTCGCCGTCCGGCCGGGAACCGCCTCTCCCCGTTGCCATGTGGGCCCGGTCACAGCATGCTGCTGCCGTACCGGTGCCGGCGCGGTGGCGGCGTGGTAGACCGGCGTCGGACCTGGAACGAGACGGACGCACCCTCTTGCCCTGTCGAGGAGGACCCGGTGACAGCGACCCAGGAACGCACGATCAGGACCGGTGACAAGCTCCTCGGCCGGGTGGCCTTCGTGACCGGCGGGACGCGGGGGATCGGCGCGGCGATCTGCCGCAGCTTCGCCGCGCAGGGCGCCGACGTGGCCGCCGGCTACAGCGGCAACACCGAGCGGGCCGAGGCGTTCGCCGAGGAGTTCGCCACGGCCTACCCGGACAGCCGGATGACCGTGCACCGCGGCGACATCGCCGACCCCGACGACTGCCGCCGCACCGTCACCGAGGTGATCGAGCAGCACGGCCGGCTCGACATCCTGGTCAACAACGCCGGCATCACCGCCGACCGCACCGTGCTGAAGATGAGCGACCAGGACTGGCGGCGGGTGATCGACGTCAACCTCTCCGGGGCCTTCTACCTGTCCCAGGCCGCCATGGCGCACATGCTGGAACGAGGCAGCGGGCGGATCGTGATGATCTCCTCGGTGATCGGGGAGACCGGCGGCATCGGCCAGGCGAACTACTCCTCGGCCAAGGCCGGGCTGCTCGGCCTGACCAAGACCCTGGCCCGCGAGGCCGCGATGCAGCTGCAGCGCAGCGGCAACACCGACGGCGTCGGCATCACCGTCAACGCCGTCACCCCGGGCTACACCGCCACCGAGATGCTCGCGACGGTGCCCGAGAAGGTGCTCGACGGGCTGCGGTCCAAGATCCCGCTCGGCCGGCTGGGCGAGCCGGAGGAGGTCGCCCGCGTCGTGCACTTCCTCGCCGCCGACGCCTCGGGCTACATCACCGGCCAGGTGTGGGGGGTCAACGGCGGCCTCGACATGTGACCCGGAGGTCCGCCGCCGTCCGCAGGGTCCACGAGGGGGAGGGGCTCGGGTGTTCCAACGCATCGCCGTCGTCAACCGCGGGGAGCCGGCCGTCCGGCTCATCCGCGCCGTCCGGGAGCTCGACGCCGAACGGGGGAGCACCGTCGAGGGAAGGGGGAGCGCCGGGCGGGGGACCACCGCGCAGCCCGGCACGCGGACCCGGGTCATCGCCCTGCACACCGAGGCCGAGCGCCGGGCGACCTTCGTGCGCGCCGCCGACGAGGCCGTCGTCCTGCGCGAGACCGGGGCGGGCTCGCCGTACCTCGACCACGCCGAGCTGGCCCGCGCGCTGCGCGTCGCCCGCGCGGACGCCGCCTGGGTGGGCTGGGGGTTCGTGGCCGAGGACCCGGCGTTCGCCGAGCTGTGCGCCGACCTGGGCGTGACCTTCATCGGCCCACCGCCGGAGGCGATGCGGCTGCTGGGCGCCAAGATCGAGGCCAAGGTGCTCGCCGAGGAGACCGGCGTCCCCGTCGCGCCGTGGAGCCGCGGCCCGGTCGAGGACGAGGCCGACGCCCGCCGGCACGCCGCGGCCATCGGCTACCCGCTGATCGTCAAGGCGCGCAGCGGCGGCGGAGGGCGCGGCATCCGCGTGGTCCGCTCCGAGGCCGACCTCGCCGACGCCCTGACCCGCACGCGGACCGAGGCCCAGCGCGCCTTCGGCGACCCGGTCGTGTTCGTGGAACGGCTGGTCGAGGGCGGCCGGCACGTCGAGGTCCAGGTGATCGCCGACCAGCACGGCACGGTGTGGGCGCCGGGCGTGCGCGACTGCTCGGTGCAGCGGCGCAACCAGAAGATCCTCGAGGAGTCCGCCTCCCCGGCGCTGGCACCCGCGCAGGACGCCGCGCTGCGCGAGTCCGCGATCGCGCTGGTCAAGGCCGCCGGCTACGTCGGCGCGGGCACGGTGGAGTTCCTGTACCAACCGCAGGAGGAGCTGACCACCTTCCTGGAGGTCAACACCCGGCTGCAGGTCGAGCACCCGGTCACCGAGATGACCACCGGGCTCGACCTGGTCAAGCTGCAGCTGCACGTCGCCGCCGGCGGCCGGCTGGAGGGCGCCCCGCCCGCCGCCGTCGGGCACGCCGTCGAGGCGCGGCTCACCGCCGAGGACGCCGAGGCCGGCTTCGCCCCCGCGCCCGGCCGGGTCGAGCTGATGCGGCCGCCCACCGGGCCGGGCGTGCGGGTGGACACCGGCATCGGCGTCGGCGACGTCATCCCGCCGCAGTACGACTCGATGATCGCCAAGGTGATCGCGTGGGGCCGGGACCGCCCCGAGGCGCTCGCCCGGCTGCGCGTCGCGCTGCGGGACACCACCGTCGTGCTGCGCGGCGGCACCACCACCAAGTCGTTCCTGCTCGACCTGCTCGACCGGCCGGAGGTCGTGGCCGGCACCGCCGACACCGGGTGGCTGGACCGCGCCGGAGCCGTCGACGGCACCCGGCCCGCGGAGAACGCCTGGGTGGCGCTGGTGCAGGTCGCCGTCGACCTGGCCCGGGCGGAGGAGGACCGCGAACGGCAGGCCTTCCTCGCCTCGGCGCGCGGCGGCCGGCCGCGGGCGCCGCGCGAGGTGGGCCGTCCCGTCGAGCTGGGCCTGCGCGGGCAGGTGTACCGGCTGACCGTGGCCACGGTGGACCGCGACCGGTACCGCGTCGAGCTCGACGGCCGGGTCGTCGACGTGGAGGTGGACCGGACCGGCCCGCTGGAGAGCCGGCTGACCGCGCTCGGGCGGCGGTACTCCGTCGTGGCCGTCGAGGCCGCCGGCTCGCACCTGGTCGAGGTCGACGGGCACACCCACCGGGTGACCCCGGACGCGGGGGGGCTCGTGCGGGCCCCGGCGCCGGCCGTGGTCGTCGCCGTCCGCGCCGCACCGGGGGAGGAGGTCGAGGCCGGCCAGGCGGTCGTCGTCCTGGAGAGCATGAAGATGGAGACGGCGGTGCGGGCGCCGTTCACCGGCCGGGTCCGCGAGGTGCTCGCCGCGGTCAACTCCCAGGTCGACGCCGGCGACCCGCTGGTGAGCCTGGACCGGGCCGGCGGCGACGCGGAGGAGGCCACCGGCGAGCGCGTGACGCTGCCTAGCGCGGACGACGCCCCGGCCGCCGACCCCCGGTCCCGGGCGCTGGCCGCGCTGACGGCGCTGCGGGCGCTGGTCACCGGCTACGACGTCGGCGCCGCCTCCGCCCGGGCGCTGGTCGCCGAGTACGGCGCCGCGCGCGCCGAGCTGCCGGTCGACGACCCCGACCTGCTGCGCGGCGAGCTCGCCGTCCTCACCACCTTCGCCGACCTGGCCGAGCTCTCCCGCAACCGGCCGGCCAGCGCCGAGGAGGAGGCCGACACCCAGGTCCACAGCCCCCGCGAGCACTTCCACGCCTACCTGCGCTCGCTGGACGTCGAGCGGGCGGCCCTGCCCGAGGGCTTCCGCGCGCGGCTGCGCCGGGCGCTGCGGCACTACGACGTCGACGACTCCGACCTCGAGGGCGCCGAGCCCGGCCCGGCCCTCGAGGAGGCGGTGTACCGGGTCTTCCTGGCCCAGCAGCGTGTCGCCGAGCAGCTGCCCGTCGTGCAGGCGCTGCTCGACCGCTGGCTGGCCGCGGGCCGGCCGCCGGAGGGCCCGGCGCGTGCGGAGGTGGGGGAGGTGCTCGACCGGCTGGTCGTCGCCACCCAGCTGCGCTACCCGTCGGTGGGCGACCTGGCCCGGGCCGTGCGCTACCGGTACTTCGAGGAGCCGGTCGTCCGGCAGGCCCGCCAGCGGGTGCTCGACGAGGCCGGCCGGCTGCTCGACGAGCTCGACGAGGCCGGGGCCCGGGGCGACGCGGCGGAGCAGATCCGGCGGATGGAGGCGCTGGTCGCCAGCCCGGAGCCGCTGGTCCGGCTGCTGGCGCAGCGGTTCGACCGCGCCACGGCCGTCCCGGACCCGGTCCTGGAGGTCCTCACCCGCCGCTACTACCGCAGCCGCAGCCTCGAGGACGTGCGCTCCTCCCTGCTCGACGGGGACACCTGCGTCACCGCCGAGTACGACCTGAACGGCGCCCGGCTGCACCTGGTGGCGCTGATGACCGACCGGGCGCGGCTGCCCGAGGCGCTGCAGGCGCTCACCCCGCTGCTGGCCGACCGCGCCGACCTGGTCGTCGACCTCTACGTGAACTGGCCGGACCGCCCGACCGACGCCGACGCGCTGGCCGGCGAGCTCGCCGGGCTGCTCACCGAGGTCGCGCCGTTGCGCACCGGCCGCCGGGTGACCGTCACCGTCTGCACCCCGACCGGCGACGTGGAGACGGTGACCTTCCGCCCGTCGGCGGACGGCAACCCGACGGGGGAGGGCGACCTGACGGGGGGGAGCGGCGGGCGGGGAGCGCTGGCCGAGGAGCGGATCATCCGGGGGTTGCACCCGCTGACCGCGCAGCGGCTGGACCTGTGGCGGCTCAAGAACTTCGACGGCGAGCGGCTGCCCTCGGCCGAGGACACCTACCTGTTCCACGTCGCGGCCAAGGACAACCCCAACGACGAGCGCCTCGTGGCCATGGCCGAGGTGCGCGACCTGACCCCGCTGCACGACGAGGCGGGCGAGGTCGTCGGCTTCCCCACCGTCGAGCGGGCGCTGACCTCCTGCCTGGACAGCCTGCGGCGGGCCCAGTCGCGGCGGCGCTCGCGCCGCCCGCTGGAGCACAACCGGGTCCACCTCTACGCCTGGCCGTCGATCGAGGTGCCGCTGTCGCAGGTGGCGGCCTTCGCCCGCACCGCCGCGCCGCTGACCCTCGGCGCCGGGCTGGACCAGATCGTGCTGCTGGCCCGGTTGCAGGAGGAGGAGGGCTCACCGCCGCGCGACGTGGCGCTGCGCTTCTCCTACCGGCCCGGCACCGGGGTGCGCATGGAGGTCACCGACCGCCCGCGCGAGCCGATGCGCCCGCTGGACGACTACACCGCCAAGGTGCTCAGCTCCCGGGCCCGCGGCGCGCCCTACCCCTACGAGCTCGCCCCGCTGCTGGCCGGCCCGGACGGCTCGTTCGTCGAGCACGACCTCGACGAGGACGGCCGGCTCGTGCCCGTCGAGCGCCCGCCCGGGCAGAACACGGCCGGCATCGTCGTCGGGCTGGTGAGCACCCCGACGCCGCGCTACCCCGAGGGCATGACCCGCGTGGCGCTGTTCGGCGACCCGACCAAGGCGCTGGGCACGGTCGCCGAGCCCGAGTGCGCCCGGGTGGTCGCGGCGCTGGACCTGGCCTGCGAGCGGGGCATCCCGGTCGAGTGGTTCGCGCTGTCCTCCGGCGCGCGCATCTCCATGGACAGCGGCACCGAGAACATGGACTGGGTCTCCCGGGCGCTGCGCCGGATCATCGAGTTCACCCAGGCCGGCGGCGAGGTCAACGTCGTCGTCACCGGCATCAACGTCGGCGCCCAGCCGTACTGGAACGCCGAGGCCACGATGCTCATGCACACCAAGGGCATCCTGGTGATGACGCCGGACAGCGCGATGGTGCTCACCGGCAAGCAGTCCCTCGACTACTCCGGCGGGGTGTCGGCCGAGGACAACTTCGGCATCGGCGGCTACGACCGGGTGATGGGCCCCAACGGGCAGGCGCAGTACTGGGCGCCCGACCTCACCGCCGCCCTCGAGGTGCTGTTCGCCCACTACGAGCACACCTACCGCGCGCCGGGGGAGCGCTGGCCCCGCCCGGCCCCCACCACCGACCCGCGCGACCGGGACGTGCGCAGCTACCCGCACCGGCACCCGGCCAGCGACTTCACCACCGTCGGCGACGTCTTCTCGCCGATCGCCAACCCGGAGCGCAAGAAGCCCTTCGACATCCGCACCGTCATGCGCGCGGTGGCAGACCAGGACCACCCGGTGCTGGAGCGGTGGGCCGGCATGGCCGACGCCGACACCACCGTCGTCCTCGACGCCCACCTCGGCGGGCACCCGGTGACGGTGCTCGGGGTGGAGTCCCGGCCGATCCCGCGGCGGGGCAGCCACCCGGCCGACGGCCCCGACCAGTGGACGGCGGGGACGCTGTTCCCCCGCTCGTCGAAGAAGACCGCGCGGGCCATCAACGCCGCCAGCGGCAACCGGCCGCTGGTGGTGCTGGCCAACCTCTCCGGCTTCGACGGGTCCCCGGAGTCGCTGCGGGAGATGCAGCTGGAGTACGGCGCGGAGATCGGCCGGGCCATCACCAACTTCGACGGGCCGATCGTGTTCTGCGTGGTCTCCCGCTACCACGGCGGCGCGTTCGTGGTGTTCTCCGGCGTCCTCAACGAGGGCATGGAGGTGCTCGCCGTCGAGGGCTCCTACGCCTCGGTGATCGGCGGTGCCCCGGCGGCCGCGGTGGTCTTCTCCCGCGAGGTGGACAAGCGCACCGCCGCCGACCCGCGGGTGCGCGAGCTCGAGGCCGCTCTCGGCTCGGCCGACGCCGTCGCGCAGGCCCAGCTGCGGGCGGAGCTGGCGAGCGTCCGCAGCGCCGTCCGGTCGGAGAAGCTCGGCGAGGTCGCCGCCGAGTTCGAGGCCGTCCACGACATCGAGCGCGCCCGCCGGATGGGCTCGGTGCACGCCATCATCCCCGCCGCCGAGCTGCGGCCCCGCCTCATCGCCGCCGTCGAGCGGGGGATGGAACGCACCCGACGGTGACCCGAGCAGAGAGGACTGCGATGAACGCCTTCGTCCTGAACCGGCACGGCCGCATGGTGTTCCCCTCGAACATCATGCCCGAGCTGGACTTCTCCACCGTGGAGACGCTCGACCAGCTCGACAGCGTCATCCGCCGCGACTTCGAGACCAAGGCCCCCAGCGGGACCGACATCCTCGAGCGGGTGCGCACCGGCGCCTACGCGACCCGCTACGACCTGATGCGCGACCTGGCGCTCAACCTGTTCTGGGCCAACCGGTTCTCGATCACCATGTACGACAAGCGGCCCACCCGCTGGGCCGACCTCCCGCGGACCCGCTCCGACGTGTTCCTGCCGGTCCTGGAGCCGTGGGAGGACGGCGAGACGAAGGTGCGCGCCGTCCAGGACGCCTACCCGCAGCTGTCGGCCCGGTGGAACGCCGACTGCGAGGACCGCATCTTCGACGTCCTCTTCGACGTCTTCGCCAACCGCCGCCACCACGCCTCCACGCTGCCGGCGGTCAAGCCCACGGTCGCGGAGTTCCTGGAGCAGCCGGGCAACCTGACCTTCCGGCTGCCGTCCTACGACCCGGACTACCCGGTCTACGACTACGACGACATCCTCGACGTGAACGAGGACGTGCCCGAGCTCGAGGCGCTGCACCGGTGGGCGATGGTGCTGCACAACCAGTATCCGTGGGACCGCGCGCAGATGGAGCTGGCCGAGGCCGGTCAGCTCAAGGACGACGACTGGGTGGTCGCCTTCCACCCGCGGGACAAGGAGGTGCGGGCCTTCCTGCGCCGGCTGCGCGCGGGCGTCGCACCTGGGCACGCCGCCGCCCCGCGGGAGTCCCGGCCGCCGGTGCGGCCGTACCCGGAGGTCGACGTCCGCCGGCGCTTCGCGGTGCTACCGCGGCTGGAGGCGCTGGCCGCGGTGCACGGCGACCAGGTGTGCAGCAACGACGACCTGATCCGCAACACCGCCTACAACTGGTCGCCGATGAGCGCCGAGGAGATCTCGACCAAGACGGGCATCGAGGAGCGCCGGTACAGCTCGCTGCCCCTGGAGGAGCTGGCACTGCAGGCCGCCGAGGCCGCGCTGGGCAAGGCCGGCCGCCAGCCGGAGGAGATCGGCGCGGTGCTGGTGTGCACCTGCACCAGCTCCCGGCTGATCCCGTCGCTGGCCACCTACCTGTGCGGTCAGCTGGGCATGCACCAGGTGTTCGCCGCCTACGACCTCATCGCCGCCTGCGCCGGCATGCCCTACGGCGTCGCCGACGCCACCCGGCTGCTGCAGGAGGTCGAGCGGCCGGTGCTGGTGGTCTGCGTGGAGAAGTTCTCCGACAAGATCGGCAACGTGCGCACGTCGCGGATGATCTTCGGGGACGGCGCGGCGGCGATGGTCGTGGGCCCGGCCCCCGAGGGCGCGGACACCGACATCGACGTCCTGAAGACCTACGCCAGCGGCCCGGCCAGCGAGGTCAACTCGATCCTCTGGCCCAACCCCGAGTTCGACAACAACATCACCGTGTTCGGGCCGCAGGTCAAGGCGTTGGCCGGGCGCTACCTGGCGCAGATGATCGAGGAGATCTCCGCGTTGCCGCACCCGGAGGGGCAGGACGGTTCGCTGCTGGACAGCGTCGAGCTGATCGTGCCGCACCAGGCCAACAAGACGATGGTGATCGGCCTGGCCGAACGCGCCGGGCTGACCGCCGACCAGCTCTACTTCAACATCGAGCAGGTGGGCAACACCTCGTCGGCGAGCATCCCGCTGGCCATCCACGACGCGGTGCGCGACGGCGTGATCTCCTCGCCGCTGCGGATCTTCGCCCCCGGCTTCGGTGCGGGCGCCGTGGCCGGGTACGCGGTGATGCGGGTCGACCCGGCCGTGGTCGCCGTCCAGGAGCCTGCGTCGGCCGACACCGACTCTCCGCCGCACACCGGCGGCGAGTCGGCCGAGCCCTCCACGGCGTCCGAGGACGTGCAGGCCGCCTTCGGCTGAGCCGCCCCGCCCGGGTCCGGCGGGATGCCGCCGGACCCGGGCACGGGGTCAGCTGGCGACGGGGCGGCGGTCGCGGACGTAGGAGCCGGGCGCCGGCTCCAGCGGCGGGTGCGCCGCGCTGCCCAGCGCCTCCCGGGCCGGCTCCTCGGCGCCGGAGCGCTGCAGGATCCACTCCGACCAGGGCTCCCACCAGCTGCCGGTGTGCTGCTCGGCCGACGCCCGCCAGGCGTGCGGGTCGGGGCCGGGCTCGCCGCCGGTCCAGTAGCTCATCTTCGGGTTGCCGGGCGGGTTGACCAGGCTCTGGATGTGCCCGCTGGAGCTGAGCACGAAGGTGCTCGGGCCGGAGAGCAGCTGCGTGGTGCGGTAGCAGCCGTCCCACGGGGTCAGGTGGTCGGTGAGCGCGCCGGTGACGAACGTGGGCACGGTGATCCGGGACAGGTGCACCGGCGTGCCGAGCACCTTGAGCCTGCCGGGCCGGATCAGCGAGTTGTGCGCGAAGATGTCGAGGAACTGCTCGTGCAGCGTCGCCGGCAGGTTGGTGCCGTCGGCGTTCCAGGCGAGGATGTCGAACGCCGGCGGGTCCTCGCCCATCAGCCACTGGTTGACCAGGTAGTTGAAGACCAGGTCGTCGGGGCGCATCCAGGTGAACACCGCGCCCATGTCCCGGGCGCTGATGACGCCGCGGCGGCGGCTGTTGCGGCGGGCGAGGTCGAGCAGCCGCGGCCCGGAGAAGGCGCCCAGCGGCGCCTTGGAGGAGAAGTCGAGCAGGGTGACGGCGTACCCGGCCGAGTGCACCCGGTCGTCGCCGGTGGTGGCGAGGTGGTTGAGCGCGGTGGTCATCACCTGGCCGCCGGCGCACAGGCCCAGGGTGTTCACGTCGGGGGAGCCGGTGATCTCCCGGGCCACGTCGGCGGCGCGGACGACGGCGCCGGCGTAGGTGTCCAGGCCCCAGTCGGCCTGCTCCCGCGTCGGGTTGCGCCAGCTGATCATGAACACCTGCAGGCCGCGGCTGACCGCGTACTCGACCAGGCTGCGCCCGGGCCGCAGGTCGAGGAAGTAGAAGCGGCCGATCGGCGGCGGCACGATGACCAGCGGCCGCTGCCGCACCCGCTGGGTCGTCGGCGTGTACTGGATCAGCTCGATGACCTCGTCACGGTGGACGACGGCCCCGGGTGTGATGCCGAGGTCCTCGCCCACGGTGAACGCGCTGCGGTCGACCTGGGCGGGCAGCCCGCGGTTGTACCGGATGTCGTGCAGCATGTGCCCGAGCCCGCGCGCCACGCTGCGCCCGCCGGTGTCGAAGGCGCGCTTGAGGGCCGCCGGGTTGCCCATCAGGGTGTTGGTGGGCGCCATCGCGCTGGTCAGCGCGTTGAGCACGAACCGCGCCCCCTCGACCTCCCGCCAGTCCCCGCCACCGGTGGCGTAGTCGTCGACCAGCCGCTCGATCGACCCGGTCAGCGCCAGGTAGCTCTGCGCGAGGCGCCGGTAGGCGGGGTTGCCCGACCACGCCGGGTCGGCGAAGCGCTTGTCCTTGGGGGAGGGGGCGATCGCGTCGGTACCCCGCAGGATGCGGACGGCGTCGCGGCCGAAGGTGGCCACCTCCCGGGCCACCGGGCGGGGCTGGGTGAACACCGACAGCAGGCTGCGGGCGATGCCGCCCGCGGTGGGGACGGGGACGTCCTCGGCCCCCTCCACCGAGGCCAGCGCCTCGGACTCCCGTCGGGGGACGGGCGCCACTGCTTCGTCGGACCGCCGGTCGGCGGGGTCCTGCTGCGGTGTCCGGATCGTCCTGGTCACGAATCCTCCTGTGAGACAGCTCACACGACCCTCTGACCGTAGCGCCTGGAGCGCGCTCCCGGCCGGGCGGCTCGTGCTCGAACCGGGCTGCCTCGGCGGAGGGCGAGCCGGGGACGTCGAGCACCTCGAGGGCGACCAGCCGCCGGTGACGACGTATCGAGTGCGGTGGACGGTGCCGACAGCCCCCGGCCGATCACGGGCCCCACCTCGAGCCCGTTCCGGAGGCCGCTCGGCCGCCACTGCACCCGGGGACCCCGGGGCCGGCCCCGTGCGGCGGCCCACGGCGAGCTGCCGGTCGCTTCCGCGGTGGCCGGCGCTCAGGGTGTCGACCCGGTCGTCGACCCGCTGGACGTGCCGGTGCCCGGTTGCGTCGTCCCGGTCGAACCGGTGCTGGTCGAGGACGTGGTGCTGGTCGAGGACGTGGTGCTGGTCGAGGACGACGTCGAGGTGCTCGAGGACGACGTCGAGGTGCTCGTCCGGGTCGGGGTGCTCGACGAGGACGAGGTCGTGGTCGGCGTGGTGGTCCGCGGGGGTGTCGTGGTCCGCGGGGATGTCGTGGGCGTCGCTGTCGTGGTCGGCGTGGTGGTCCGTGGGGCTGTCGTGGTCGGCGTGGTGGTCCGCGGGGGTGTCGTGGTCGGCGGAGGGGTGGTCGGTGCCGTGGTGGTGGGACGCGGGGCCTGGGTGGTGGTCGGCGTGGTGGTCGGCGTGGTGGTCTGTGGGGCCGTCGTGGTCGGCGGAGGGGTGGTCGGCGTCGTGGTGGTGGGGCGCGGGGCCTGGGTGGTGGTCGGCGCCGGAACGGTGGTGGTGGGGGCGGGGGCCGTCGTCCCGGCCGGAGCCGGGACCGGGGCGGGTGCGGTGGTGTCCGGGGCCGGAGCCGGTGCGGTGGTCGTGCCCGGCGCGGTGCTCTGTGTCGAGGCCGGAGCCGACGAGGACGTCGTGGCCGCGCTGCTGCTCCCACCCGCGGTGGTGCTGCTCCCGGCCGCGGCGGTGGTCCCGGCCGCGGCGGTGGTCCCGGCCGCGGTCGTGACGGCGCCGCCGGTGGCCGTACCCCCGCCCGCGGTGGTGGCGCTGCCACCAGCTCCCGGGGTGCCGGCCGCGTCGGTGGTGCCCGCCGTCATCCCGGTCCCGGTCGGGGAGGGGAGGAGCCACGGCGGCGTCGTCTCGGGAAGCGTCCGCTCGGCCGACCCGCGGGCCGGGCCGGCCGACCGCACCGGGACCGTGCCGGTGGCGTGGACCCCCTCCAGCGCCGACCGCGCCGGGTCGGCCGAGACCGCGTCGGCGGGTGACCCGGGCAGGACCGTGCCCGGCCCGGCCCCGGTCGCCGTCCCGCCGTCCCCACCGAGGAGCGCGGTCGGGTCGCTCCCGCCGTCTCCGCCGCTGGCGGTGTCCCGCGAGCTCTGCGCGATGCCGCCCAGGCCGAGGAAGATGCCGAGCACGGCCGCACCGGCCAGCAGGCGTTCCACCCGGCGGGGGAGCCGGCGCGCCGGGACGGTCGTCGACCGGGGGACGAAGACACCTCCCTTGCGGCGGCCGCTCGCGTCCCCGGGGCGGCCCTGCGGGGGAGCGGTGGACGTCGGGGCCGCGGCGCCCACCGCCTGGGTGGCCTGTCCGGCGGGGTCGCGGCCCGGCGCCGTCCCGCCCGCCGTCTGGGCGGCCGCGGCCTGGCGGGCCGCGATGCCGGAGAGGTTGCGCAACGGCACCTGCGGCAGGAAGAGGGCGACGACGAACCCGAGCGCCACCACGCAGGCGGCGATGAGGAACACCAGGTCGAGGGAGTTGGCGAACCCGGTCTTGAACGGCAGCGCCAGCGCGTCGGGCAGCCGCTGGATGAACGAGGTGTCCGACAGGTCGCCGCCGCCGGCGCCGCCGAGCTGTTGGAGCTGTGGAGCCAGTCGGGGGTCGGCCTCGACCGCGTCGGTGACGGCGCGTCCGATCTCGGTGGGCAGCCGGCTGAACAGCACCGACAGGAAGGCCGCGGTGCCGAAGGTGGCGCCCATCTGCCGGAAGAAGGTCACCGAGGAGGTGGCCACGCCGATCTGGCGGGGGGAGACGGCGTTCTGCACGGCCACGATCACGGGCTGGAAGTTGAAGCCCAGCCCCACACCGAGCAGGGCCATCAGCGGGACCAGCGCCCCGTAGGAGGTGTCGGCCCCGACGACCCGCGACAGGCTCACCAGGGCGACGGCCATGAGCACCGAGCCGGCCAGCGGGAAGACCTTGTACTTGCCGGTCTTGGCGATGGTGAGCCCGGAGCTCATCGCCCCGACCATGATCCCGGCGACCAGCGGGAGCATCTGCAGGCCGGCGAGGGTGGCGCTGGAGCCGTGCACGATCTGCAGGTACTGCGGCAGCAGCAGCAGGCCGCCGAACATGCCCGCGCCGATGACCAGACTGGCGGCGCCGCTGACGGTGAAGCTGCGGTTGCGGAACAGCCGCAGCGGCAGCAGCGCATCCTCCCCGTAAGCCCGCTCGGCCAGCACGAACAGGGCGAACCCGACCGCACCGATCGCGTAGCAGACCAGCGCCCGGGTCGACGTCCAGCCCCAGCTGCGGGCCTGCTCGGCCACGATGAGCAGCGGGACGACGCAGACGACCAGGGCCAGCGCGCCGGGCCAGTCGATGCGGTGCTCCCGCCGCTCGTGGGGCAGGTGCAGCACCCGGAACACGGTGGCGAACGCGGCGAGGCCGAGCGGGACGTTGAGGTAGAAGATCCAGCGCCAGCCGTCGGCGCCCAGCAGGCTGCTCTGCCCGGCCAGGAACCCGCCGATGACCGGGCCGAGCACGCTGGAGGTGCCCCAGACCGCCATGAAGAAGCCCTGGTACCGCGCGCGTTCCCGGGGTGGGACGAGGTCGCCGATGATCGCCAGGGCCAGCGACATCAGCCCGCCGGCGCCGATGCCCTGGATCGCGCGGAACGCGGCCAGCTCGTACATCGAGCTGGCCAGGCCGCACAGGATCGAGCCGGCGACGAAGATCGCGATGGCGAACAGGTAGAACGGCCGCCGGCCGTAGATGTCGGAGAGCTTGCCGTACAGCGGGGTGGAGATCGTCGAGGTGATCAGGAACGCCGTGGTGGCCCAGGCCTGCAGGTCGTAGCCGTTCAGGTCGTCGGCGATGGTGCGGATGGCGGTGGAGACCACCGTCTGGTCCAGGGCGGCGAGGAACATCGCCACCATCAGCCCGACCAGGATCGTCATGATCTGGCGGTGCGTGAAGGCGCCGGGCGCGGCCGTGCGGGCGCCCGGCGGCTCGGCCGCGTCGGGGCGGGGGCGGTGGCTCATGCGGTCCCTCTCCGGCAGGAGTCCGCGGGCGGCGACGCGCCCGGGCCGTCGACGTCCAGCTCGGTCCCGGGGGCGGGGGCCGGCCCCCGGCCGAGCGGGACGCGCCTCGCCAGGTCGCTCCGAACCTGCTGCTCGTGGGGCATGCTCACTCCAGACGATCGTCTGAGACGCCCGTATCAGGTCCGGGCCAGCATGGAGACCGCATGACGCAGAGCGCAACCCCCGCACGGCTGCTCGACGCCGCCGAGGAGCTGCTGGCCCAGCACGGCAGCTCGGGCACCTCGGTGCGCGACGTGCTCAAGCTGGCCGGCGTCGCCAACGCCGCCGCGGTCGGGTACTACTTCGGCGGCAAGGCCGACCTCGTGGCCGCCGTCGAGCGCCGCGTGGTCGACCGGGTGCTCACCGACCGGGAGCGCTCGCTGCAGGCGCTGGGCGGTGCTCCCGACGTCGAGGGGCTGGTCGACGGCTGGGTGCGGCCCATCGTCGCGCTCCGGTGCGCCGGCCGGGGCCGGTACGCCGCGCGGGTCTTCACGCGGATCTTCGACCAGCCGCCGGCGCGGTGGGAGGCCAACGGCGCGGCGGCGACCCGGGCGATGGCCGGCCGCTACCAGGCCGCCGTCGCAGCGCTGGTGCCGCACCTGGACGAGCGCGAGCTGGCCTGGCGCTGGCAGTGCATCACCGCCACGACGGACTTCTACGCCATCGGTGCCCTCGACTTCGGCGAGCCCGCTCCCGGTCCGGACGACGTCGACGACCACGTGCGCCGGCTGGTGGTGCCGGGCAGCGCCGTGCTGCGCGCCCCGGCGGCCCGCTGACCGGCGCGCCCGGAGGGGTGGAAACGCGCGGCGACGTGTGAGGGGATGCCATCCCCGGGAGCTCGCCGGTCGCGGCGGGCAGCCCGACGCCGACGGGAGGTCACCGGCATGACGCGAGCGCTCGTCATCGGGGGCGGGGTCGCCGGCCCCGTGGCGGCCATGGCCCTGCAGAAGGCGGGCATCGACGCCGTCGTCCACGAGGCCCACCCGACGCCGTCGGGTGACGTCGGCGCGTGGCTGGGCCTGCAGACCAACGGCCTGGACGCGCTGCGGGCGATCGACGCGGAGCAGGCGGTCCTCGACGTGGGTTTCCCGACGCCGGTGATCGAGTTCCGCAGCGGCACCGGCAAGGTGCTGGGGTCCACGGCCACCACCGGCCCCGCACCCGGCGGCACCGTCGGCCTGTCGATGAAGCGCTCCGAGCTGTACCGGGCGCTGCACGGCGAGGCCCTCCGCCGCGGCGTCGACGTCCGCTACCGCTCCCGGCTGGTCGACGCGCGCGGCACCCCGGCCGGCGTGACGGCGACCTTCGCCGACGGCACGACCGAGACGGCGGACCTGCTCATCGGCGCGGACGGCGTCCGGTCGACGGTGCGGTCCCTGGTCGACCCCGGCTGCCCACCGCCCCGGTACGTCCCCGTGCTGAACACCGCCGGCTACTCCGAGCACACCCCGGCCGGTGCCGAGGTGGGCCGGCTGACGATGGTCTTCGGCCGGCGCTCGTTCTTCGGGTACCTGCCGGCGCCGACCGGGCAGACCTGGTGGTTCGCCAACCCGCCCCTGACCCGGGAACCCGCGCCCGACGAGGTCGCCGGGATCCCCGACGCGCAGTGGCGTTCCCTGCTGCGCGACCTGCACGCCGGGGACCGCTGCCCGGCGGGGGACCTCGTCGAGGCCACCGCCGGACCACTGCGCGGGTGGACCACCTACGACGTGCCGACCGTGCGCCGGTGGCACCGCGGGCGCACGGTGCTGATCGGGGACGCCGCGCACGCGACCTCACCCGCGGCCGGGCAGGGCTCGTCGCTCGCCGTCGAGGATGCCGTCGTCCTGGCCCGCTGCCTGCGCGACCTGCCGGTCGAGGACGCCGTCGACCTCTTCGAGCGCACCCGGCGGGCGCGGGCGGAGCGGGTGGTCGCCCAGGGCTTCCGGACCAGCAGCGCCAAGTCCCCGCCCGCCGTGGGTCGCGTGGTCCGCGACCTGGTCTTGCCGGTCGTGCTGCGGCGTCGTGACCCGCAGGCCTGGATGCGCCGTCACCACGTCGTCTGGGACGCCCCCGCGCTGACCGCCTGACCGCACGGGCGGGGTGGTGCCGCACCCGGACGGGGCGGCCGGCCGGAGGGCGCACGGGAGGGGCCGCAGTGCGCCGTCCGGGAGGACGATGCTGCGTGGCCGCCCGGCCGGTACACCGGACCGCACGACGGAGGGCTCGGAACGATGCGATGGGACGCCGCGCGGGAGCAGGTGCGCGGATCGCTGTGGGTGATCCCGACCGGGTGCGTGGTCGGCGCGCTCGTCCTCGGGGAGCTGCTCTCGCGCATCGAGGTGGGCCCGACCTCGCCGCTGGCCTTCCAGGGCACCGCGGACGACGCCCGGAGCCTGCTCAGCGGGATCAGCGGCACCATGATCACGGTCATCGCGGTCGTGCTCGGCCTCGCCGTGGTGGCGCTGCAGCTGTCGTCGACCCAGTTCTCGCCGCGCCTGCTGCGCAACTACCTGCGCGACCGCGCCAACCAGGTGGTGCTGGGCGTCCTGGTCGGCACGTTCGCCTACAGCGCCGGCGGCCTGTTCACCGTGGGCGTCGCCGGCGGGGCGCGCAACGACGAGTTCCCGCGGTTCGCGGTGTCCGTGGCCATCGGGCTGCTGTTCGTGAGCCTGGCGCTGCTGGTCTACTTCGCCCACCACCTGGCCCACTCCCTGCAGGTCGACGACATCATGCGGGTGGTCGAGGAGAACGCCCTGCCGGTGATCCGCTCCGACGTGTTCACCGAGGAGGACGAGGAGCTGCCGGCCCCGCCGGCGTGGGCGGTGGCGGTGGCGGCCCGCCGCTCCGGCTACGTCCAGGCGGTCGATCTGCGCCAGCTGCTGTCGGCGGCGACCGGCCGGCGGCTGACCGTGCGGCTGCGCGTGCACGTCGGCGAGCACGTGGTCGCCGGCACCGTGCTGGCCTGGGTGTGGACGGCGTCCCCGGCCCAGGCCCCGCCGCCGGCCGCGGAGCTGGCCACCACGCTGGACCGCACGGTGCGCATCGGCTTCGAGCGCACCCTCGAGCAGGACCTGGGCCTGGGCTTCCGCCAGCTGGCCGACCCGGCGTGCAAGGCGCTGTCCCCGGCGGTCAACGACCCGTACACGGCGGTGCAGGCCATCGACCACCTCGCGGTCCTCTTCGGCGCGCTGGCGGCGCGGCCGGTGGGGGACCACGTCGCCCGGGACCCCGACGGCAGCGTGCGGTTGGTCGTGCCGGGACGGCGGTTCGCGGAGCTGCTGGCCATCACGGTCGGGCTGATCCGGCGCTACGGCGCGGCCGAGCCCAACGTCGTGCAGGCGCTGCTGCGGCTGCTGGCCACCTGCGCGGCCCTGTGCACCGAGGACCCCCGCCGGTGGTCGGCCATCGCGACCGAGGCGGGCCTGCTGGTGGACGACGCGGAGCGCTCGATCCGCCAGCCCGAGGACCTTGCCGTCGTCCACGCCCAGGCGCGCGTCGTCGCCGAGGCGCTCGACGACCGGCGCGCCGGGCGCCTGTCGCGGCTGGGGCACGCGGCGGCGGGCCCGCCGGCACCGGCGCCGACGCAGCCGTGAACCGGCGCCGGACGTCCGGACCCCCGCTCGACCGCGGAACCGATCCGGACGTCGGGCCGGCGCGCCCGGATCGACCACGCGGTGGAGGCGGTCGGTTCCACCGGGTGAGAACGGGCGGTTGGCGCCCCGGCCGGTGGCCCTCGCCGTGACACGTGCGTCACCCGTCCTGCACCGGAGCTGCCTAGCGTCGGCCGCACACGCTCGCCGCGCTCCGACCGGAGGTCCGCCATGACGCTCATCGAGGGCGCACCGCGCCAGGAACTCGCCGTCCCGCCCGTCGGGCACCCGCTCGAGCCGCTCACCCCGGAAGAGCTGTCGCACGCAGCGGCGCTGATCCGCGGCGCCGAGGTCTTCCCCGAGGGCACCCGCTTCGTCTACCTGGAGCTGGTCGAGCCGCCGAAGGACCTCGTCTCGTCCTGGACCCCCGGCACCGTCTGGGACCGGCAGGCGCGGGCCGTGCTGCGCAGTCCCCGGGAACACGCCACCTACGAGGCGGTGGCCTCGCTGGGCACCGGCCGCCTGCTGTCCTGGCGGCACGTCGAGGGCGTGCAGCCGCCGATGACCGCCGAGGAGTTCCTGGCCTGCGAGGACGTCGTCCGGGCCGACCCGCGCTGGCAGGCGGCGGTGCGGGCCCGCGGGGTCGAGGACTTCTCGCTGGTCATGCTCGACCCGTGGGCGTCGGGCTACACCGGGCCCGAGGACGACCCGGGCGGCCGCCGGCTGGCCCGGCCGTTGTCGTTCGTGCGGTCCGGGCCCGACGACAACGGCTACGCCCGCCCGGTCGAGGGGCTGGTCGTCACCGTCGACCTGGACACCATGACCGTGCTCGACGTGGCCGACTCCGGCGTCGTCCCGCTGCCGCCGCAGCCGGGCAACTACCTGCCCGAGCTGCTCGCCGAGCCCGGCAACGTCCCGGCCTTCGACCGGCCGCGCGCCCCGATGAAGCCGATCAGCACCACCCAGCCGGAGGGGCCCAGCTTCACCGTCGACGGTCACGCGGTGGCCTGGGGCCCGTGGCGGCTGCGGATCGGCTACACCCCGCGCGAGGGGCTGGTGCTGCACGAGATCGGCTACGTCGACCGGGGCGTGCTGCGGCCGGTCGTCCACCGCGCCTCGCTGTCGGAGATGTTCGTCCCCTACGGCGACCCGCGCCCCACCCACTGGAACAAGAACGTCTTCGACATGGGGGAGTACGGCCTGGGCTGGCTGGCCAACCCGCTGGAGCTCGGCTGCGACTGCCTCGGCGAGATCCGCTACTTCGACGGGTACGTCAACGACCAGGACGGCGAGCCGGTCCGGATCCCCAACGCCGTCTGCATGCACGAGGAGGACGCCTCGATCGGTTGGAAGCACACCGACTTCCGCACCGGCCGGGCCGAGGTCCGCCGCAACCGCCGCCTGGTCGTCTCGATGATCGCCACGGTCGGCAACTACGACTACGGCTTCTACTGGAACCTCTACCTGGACGGCAGCATCGAGTTCGAGGTCAAGCTGACCGGCATCCTCTCCACCGGCGCGCTGCCGGTGGGGGAGGACCCGGTGTGGGGGACGACGGTGGCCCCGGGCCTCATGGCCCCCAACCACGAGCACTACTTCAGCGTCCGGCTGGACATGGCCGTCGACGGGCCGCGCAACAACCTCTACGAGGTCGACTCGGTGTCCGACCCCGCCGGCCCGCACAACCCCCACGGCAACGCCTGGCGGACGCGCCGGCGGCACCTGACCCGCGAGTCGGAGGCCCAGCGGCTGCCGGACCCGCTGGCCGGCCGGGCTTGGCTGGTCAGCAGCGCCGACACCGTGACCGCGCTCGGTGCCCGGCCCAGCTACAAGGTCGAGCCCGGGCCGTACACCGCGCCGCTGTGGCGGGAGGGCTCGGAGCAGGCCGCCCGCGGCGGCTTCGCCACCCGGCAGCTGTGGGCCACCCCGTACGACCCGGGCCAACGGTTCGCGGCCGGGGAGTACGTGGCGCAGAACCCCGGACCCGACGGGCTGGTCGCCTACACCGCCGGCGACCGCTCGCTGGTCGATGCCGACCTGGTGCTCTGGTACACCATCGGCGCCCACCACGTCGTCCGCCCGGAGGACTGGCCGGTGATGCCGGTGACCCGGGTCGGCTTCCACCTCAAGCCCTTCGGGTTCTTCGACGGCAACCCGATGCTCGACCTGCCGGCCGAGGGCGGGCACTGCGCCCCCACCGTGGCCGACGGCACCGACCGCGGCAACGCCTGCGGTCACTGACCCACCGGGACGACGACGCCAGCAACGGACCCGAGGAGACCCATGTCCACCGACCACCTGCCCGGCACCGGTCCGGGCGACCCCGCCCGGACAGAAGAACCGCTCGTCCCGGTCGCCAGCAGGCTCAAGGCGGGGTCGCTCGGCCTGCTGGGCGTGCTGTTCATGGCCGTGGCCAACGCCGCACCGATCACCGCGATGACCGGCAACGTGCCGATCGCCATCGGATCCGGCAACGGGCTGGGCGCTCCGGCGGGTTTCCTGGTGGCGACGGTGATCCTCACCCTGTTCACCGTCGGCTTCGTCGCGATGGCCCGGCACATCACCACCGCGGGCGGGTTCTACGGCTTCATCTCCCACGGCCTGGGCCAGGTCTGGGGGCTGGCCGCCGGGGTGCTGGCCACCGTGGCCTACGTCGTCTTCGAGGGGTCGCTGATCGGGATCTTCAGCTACTTCGCCTCCGACGCGATCGACCAGTGGTTCGGCTGGGACGTCGACTGGCTGGTGCTGGCCGGCGTCGGGATCCTGATCGTCGCGGTGCTCGGCTACTTCGACATCAGCCTGGCCGCCATCGTCCTCGGCGTCTTCCTCGTCGCCGAGGTCGTGCTGCTGTCCGCGCTGGCGCTGTCGGTGCTGGTCCGCGGCGGCGGGCCGGACGGGATCGTGTGGCAGTCGGTCAACCCGGTGGAGGCGTTCACCCGGCTGCCGGAGGGCGGCGGCTTCGGCATCGAGGGGCTGGCGGCGGGCAGCGCGGCGATCGGCCTGTTCTTCGCCTTCTGGTCCTGGGTCGGGTTCGAGACGACGGCGGTCTACGGCGAGGAGTCGCGCAATCCCAAGCGCATCGTCCCGCGGGCCACCCTGCTGGCGGTCGTCGGGCTGGGGCTGTTCTACACGTTCGTCTCCTGGATGGTGATCTCCGGCAACGGCGCCCGGCGGTCGGTGGAGCTGGGGGCCTCCTTCGACGGCATCGGCCTGTTCGCCGGGCTGGCCGAGCGCAACCTGGGCGGCGCCTGGGTGGTCGACGTGTACCTGTTCCTCATCGTGGCCGGGTCGTTCGCCTGCGCGCTGGCCTTCCACAACGCCGCCGCGCGCTACATGTACGCCATCGGCCGGGAGCTGCCCGCGTGGCGCCGCTCGCTGGGGGCCACGCACTCGGTCCACGGCTCGCCGCACGTCGCCTCGGTGGTGCAGTCGCTGGTCACCGCCGTGCTGACCGTGGCCTTCTACGTGCTCACCGTGGGCGGAGAGGACCCGCTGCAGGGCGCCTACACCTACCAGTACGGGCTGCTGGCGCTGATGGGGACGATGGCCATCCTGCTGGTGCAGTCGATCTGCTCGGCGGCGGTGGTCGTCTACTTCCACGTGCGCAAGGTGCACCCGGGCAACGTGCTCACCACCGGCGTCGTCCCGGCGCTGGGCGGCCTGGGCATGCTCTACGTCGTCTACCTGCTGTTCGACAACCTCAGCTTCGCCGGTGGCGGCGCCGCGGTCTCGCCGTTCTTCCACGCCATCCCGTACCTGGTCGCCGCGGTGTTCGTGGCCGCCGCCGGGTGGGCGCTGTGGCTGCGGTCGCGCCGTCCGGAGGTGTTCGCGACCATCGGCCGCACGGTGCTCGACGAGAGCCACGAGCGGGCGTGACCGGACCCCTGCACCCCGCCTCCGACCCCGAGGCCGACCCCGAGGCCGTGTCGTGGCCGCGGCCGCTCAGCCGCCGGTGAGCAGCGCGCGGACGGCGTCGACCGTGTCCGCCTCGGCGGGGGTCTTGTCCGGCCGGTAGCGCACCACCCGGGCGAAGCGCAGGGCGACGCCGCCCGGGTAGCGGGGGCTGCGCTGGGCGCCGTCCAGGGCGACCTCGACGACCAGCTCGGGGGCGAGCAGCACGCCCCAGGACGTCTGCTCGTGGGCGAGCCCGGGAAAGGTGTGCGTCTGCCAGTCCAGCAGCTCGTCGGTCATCCCCTTGAAGGTCTTGCCCACCATCACCGGCTCCCCGCCGTCGGGGTCGCGGGCGCCCAGGTGGATGTTCGACAGCCTCCCCGACCGGCGGCCGTACCCCCACTCCGCGCCGAGCACGACCAGGTCGAGGGTGTGCACCGGCTTGACCTTCTGCCAGGCCCGGCCGCGCCGGCCGGCGGCGTAGGCCGCGTCGAGGGCCTTGACGACGACGCCCTCGTGGCCGGCGGCCAGCGCGTCGTCGAGCACCTGCGCCGCCTCCTCCGGGCCGGGCCGCCGCACGCCGGGCATCCGCAGCGGCGCGTGCTCGCGGGCGGCCAGCAGCCGGGCGAGCGCGTCGAGGCGGACGTGCAGCGGCTCGTCGAGCAGGTCGCGGCCGTCGAGGTGCAGCAGGTCGAAGAAGTACGGGGACAGCAGCACGCCGGCGTCGGCGCCGTCGCTGCCGAAGCGGCTCATGGTGTCCTGGAAGGCGCGCGGCCGGCCGTCGTCGTCCAGGGCGAGGGTCTCCCCGTCGAGGACGGCGACGTCGCACGGCAGGGCCCGCACGCGCTCGACCAGCTCGGGCACCCCGTCGGTCACCTCCCGCAGGGTGCGGGTCCACACCCGGACGACGTCGCCGTCGCGGTGGACCTGGATGCGGGCGCCGTCGAGCTTGTGCTCCACGGTCACCTCCGCGCCCAGGTCGGCGAGCGCGGCGTCCAGCGAGGAGCCGGGGCTGGCCAGCATCGGCCGCACCGGCCGGCCGACCCGCAGGCGGACCGCGTCGAGGGCGTCGACGCCGCCGGCCAGCGCGGTGGCCGCGGTCTGCGGCAGGCTGCCGGAGAGCATGAACGCCCGCCGCACGTGCGCCGCGGGGACGCCGGCCGCGGCGGCGACCGCGTCGAGGACGACGCCCTCGAGCGCGCCCTGGCGCAGCTCCCCGGTGAGCAGCCGGACGAGGAAGCGCTGCTCGTCGGCGGTGGCCGCGCAGAACAGCTCGCCGAGCGCCGCCTTGCGCCGGGCGGCCGACCCCGGCCCGGCGGTCGCGGCCAGCTCGGTGAGCGCCCGGTCGACGGCGGCGACGGTCAGCGCCGGACCCGGGGCGGGGTCGTGTGCCAGCCGGGACAGCGTCCGCCAGCCCACGCCGATCCGGCCCTGCAGCGGCTCACCGGCCAGCCACGCGGTGACCGGCGGCACCTCCTCGGCGCCCGCCCGCCGCAGCAGCTCGGCGACGGCCGCGGCCTTCGCGCCGCGGGAGCGGGTGGCCGCGACCGCGGCGGAGGCGGCGACGACGTCGGCGAGCAGCACGACGCCATCGTCGCAACCGCCACCGACACCCCGGCCGTCCCGCCCGGGAAGGGGGTCACCTGCACCGGCGGGCGCCGGCGCCCGGGGTCGGCCGCCGGCGCCTCCGTGGACGGGGTCCACCGCGGCACCTAGGCCCGGCGGGCGGCCCGCGGACCCGTCCGCCGTCGGCCTCCGGCGCGGGCGAGGCGCTCGGCCGCGGCGGTGGCGGCGGTGACGGCGCTGGCGACCGACACCTCGGCCAGCAGACCGGGGGCGGCGACCTCGTCCCCGGCGAGGAACACGTCGTCGCCCTGGTCGATGCCCGGCCGGTCCCGCCAGGTGCACCCGGGCAGGTCCAGCGCGCCGGTGCGGCCGCGCGCCACCGCGTCGCGGCGCCACACCGTCCGCCCGCGCCAGCCGGGGACGCCGAGCCCGACGAACTCCTCGAGCGCGGCGGAGGACGCCGCACGGTCCTCCCCCTCGCGCAGCGGCCGGTGGGCCTGGACCAGGACGCAGCCGGCCGGCGCGAGCGTGGGGTCGACCCGGGAGAAGCCCTCCAGCCAGCCGGCCTCGTCCAGGTCGGAGACGATGAACGCATCCCCGCGGCGGCGCTCGACGACGACGTCCAGCAGCATCGTGCTGCCGCCGACGGCGGGGGTGGCCAGCGGCCGGCCGAGCAGCGTGCGCACCGCCGGCAGGGACGTCGCCACCACGGTCGGCCCGTCGGGCAGGGTGGGAACCGGGCTGCCGACCTCGATCCGGACGCCCAGGCCGCGGGCGTGGTCGGCGAGCCGGTCGACGAGCGCCGCCCAACCGCCGACCAGGTAGCGGGGGCCGCCGGTGGGGTTGGTCACCCGCAGCAGCCGCTCCCACACGAAGGCCGCCGAGAGCCTGCCCGGGTCGGCGGTGTAGGTCACCACCCCGGCGAACGAGGAGGCCGCCGCGGCCGCCTCGTCGCCGAGCACGCCCGCCACCCAGCTGCGGAAGTCGGTCCCGACGGGCGCGGTCCGTGCCCGCCCGGCGAGCAGCCGCAGCAGCCCGGCCGGCGGGGCGGCGCGCAGCCGCCCGTCGCGGCGGAAGCGGATGCCGCCGGCGGCCGAGAACGACAGCCGGCGGGAGGGCCGGGTGAGCCCGCGGCGGGAGAGCCAGGCCCACGCCGGCCCGTCGGCGTACAGGACGTGCGGCCCGTCGTTGGCCACGAACGGAGCCGGCGTCGAGCGCGCCCGCCCACCCAGCCGGGGGTGCGCCTCCAGCAGCCGCACGTCGGCACCGGCCTCGGCCGCCGTGACCGCGGCGACCAGACCGGCCAGACCGCCACCCACCACCACCAGTTCGCCTCTGCTGCTCATGCCGTGAAGACACGACCCGGCCGGCGGCTGTGACATCCCCGCCCGGACATCCCCGCCCGGACATCCCCGCCCGGCGACCCGGGAGCCGCAGACGTGTCACAGCCGGCCGGGCGGCGGTGTCATACCGTCTGTGGACCCCTCCGCGGACCAGGAGCCGACGCAGACCTTCGAGCGGTACCGGTCCCTGCTGACCGGCCTCGCGTACCGGATCCTCGGCAGCGTCGCCGACGCCGAGGACGTGGTGCAGGAGACGTGGCTGCGCTGGTCGGCGGTCGACTCCGCCGACGTGCGCGACCCGCGGGCCCTCCTCACCACCATCGCCTCCCGGCTGGCCCTCAACGCGCTGCGGTCGCGGCGCGACCGCCGCGAGAGCTACGTCGGGCCGTGGCTGCCCGAGCCGGTGCCCACCGCCGACGACGGGTCGTCCGTCGCCGACCCGGTCGAGCCGGTGCTGCTGGCCGAGAGCGTGTCGCTGGCCTTCCTGGTGGTGCTGGAGTCGCTGTCCCCGCTGGAGCGGGTGGCCTTCGTGCTGCACGACCTGTTCGGCTTCGGCCACGACGAGGTCGCCCTCGTCCTGGGCCGCTCCGAGCCGGCGGTGCGCCAACTCACCTCCCGCGCCCGGCACCACGTGCAGCAACGGCGTCCGCACGCGGTCAGCGATCCCGAGGAGCACGCCCGCGTCACCGCCGCGTTCATGAGGGCCGCCGTCGACGGGCAGGTGTCCGCGCTGCTCGAGCTGCTCGCACCCGACGTCGTCCTGCTCACCGACGCCGGCGGGACCCAGAAGGCGGCGCTGCGGCCCATCCACGGAGCGGACAAGGCGGCCCGTTTCCTCACCGCGATCAGCTCCGACGTCACCGGGGTCCGCTGGACGCTGGCTCCCCTCAACGGCCGCACCGGCGTCGTCGTGCACCTCGCCGACGGCCTGCTGGGCACCGTCGACCTCGACGTCAGCGCAGGACGGGTCAACACCGTGCGCGTGCAGCTGAACGCCGCGAAGCTCACCGCCGTCCGCCGCGCCGCCGACACCGGAGGACCCTGATGCCGATCCGCCCCGCTGCGCCGCCCGCCCGCCATCCCCGACCGGTCGTCGGCGTGTCGCTGCTGACCATCAGCGCCGCCCACCTGGCCCTCGGCGCCGTCGCCCACTGCAGGACCTTCGCCGCGATGGCCGCCGACGGCCTCGTCGGCAGCCTCGACCCCGCCCCTGGCGCACCGGAGAGCGCCGCGCGGCGCGGGAACGCCTTCTGGTTCGAGACCACCGGCGTCGCGCTGCTGCTCCTCGGCGGACTGACCGACCGGCTGGAACGTCAGGGCCACCCGCTGCCGCCCGGGCTGGGGTGGGGGCTGGGCGCCACCGCGCTGCTCGGCGGGGCGGTCGTCCCCGTGTCCGGGGTCTGGACCCTGCTCGTCCCCGCCGCCGTCGTGCTCACCCGGTCGAGGACGACCCGCCCGCGGGAGTCCAGCGGCGGAGACCGGCGCGGGAGGGGCCGCCGCGCCCAGCAGTACCGCCGACGCGCCGACGGTGGTGCCATGGGGAGGAGGAGATCCGGGAGGACACCATGACCGACGAGCAGATCCACGACGCGCCCGCCCGGGGCGGTGCCGTCGTGCCGTGGCGCGCCTCGGGGCTGCCCGAGCCGGGCCGGCGGCCGGCCCGGCTCGCCGCCGCGGCCCGCACCCTCGCCCGCACGCGGCCCGCGCGGGTCGTCCGGGCGCTGCCGGCCGGGCCGGTGCTGCGCGCCTCCGTGGCCGCGGTGGCCACGGCGGCCGTGGGCACGGTGCTGCGCGGTCTGGTCGCCGCGGCACGGTCCGGAGGCGACGTGCCACCCCTGGCGCCGGTGCGGCCCTCCCCGGAGCCGGCCGCCGGCACCGACGTCCTGGTGCGGTGGACGTCGGTCGAGATCCGCTGGACGTCGGACCGCTGACCGACCGGGTCCGGGTCGGCGCACCGGCGGGACGCCGGGACCGGCGCAGGCGACGGCTGAGCCGGACACGGCGCCGGGGGCCGTGCCGCTATCCGCGCCCGAGGTAGGGCATGCCGGTGGCGTGCACGGTCAGCTGCGCCACGTTGGCGTCCAGCGGCAGGCTGGCCATGTAGACCACCGCGCGGGCGACGTCCCCGACCGCCATCCTCGGCTCGGACCGCACGCTGCCGTCGGCCTGCCGCACGCCGGCCGCCATCCGCTCGGTCATCTCGGTGGCGGCGTTGCCCACGTCGATCTGTCCGCAGGCGATGCGGTGGGGCCGCCCGTCCAGGGCGGTCGCCCGGGTCAGCCCGGTCACGGCGTGCTTGGTGGCCGTGTACGCGGCCGACATCGGCCGCGGGACCTGGGCCGAGATGGAGCCGTTGTTGACGATCCGGCCGCCTGCGGGCCGCTGGGCGCGCATGACCCGGAACGCCTCGCGGGTGCACAGGAAGACGCCGGTCAGGTTCACCGCCACGACCGCCTCCCACTCGCCCAGCGGCACGTCGCCGACCTCGTGCTCCGGCGCGGACCGGCCCGCGTTGTTGACCAGCAGGTCCACCCGCCCGTGGGCGGCCACCGCCTCGTCGAACAGCGCCCGCACCGATGCCTCGTCGGTCACGTCGGCCGGCACCGGGTGCAGCGCCGCGCCGCCGCCTCGCTCGGCCACCGCGCGCAGCGCCTCGGCCCGGCGGCCGGCTAGGACGACCCGCCAGCCCTCGGCGGCCAGGGCCAGCGCCGTGGCCGCCCCGATGCCGCTGCCCGCGCCCGTCACGATGGCCACCCCTGCGCGCACCACCGCACCTCCCGGTCAGGCCGCGTCCCGTTCCGCGGCAGGCGCCCCATCCTGTTCCCGACGGGCGTTGGCGGCGCGCGCGGTCCCCGGCACGGTGGAGCGCCATGAGGACGCAGCCGGTGTGGCTCGAGGTGGCGCTCAACGGGCCGTGGACGCGGGCGCGGCAGCCGGGCATCCCGGTGACCGGCGGCGAGCTCGTCGAGCAGGCCGTGGCCTGCGCCGGCGAGGGTGCGGCGGTCGTGCACCTGCACGCCTACGACGACGCCGGGTCCCCGCGGGAGGCCTGCGAGCTCTACGCCGACTCCGCCTCCGACGTCCGGACCGGGCTGGGCATCTGCCGCGACTCCGGCCTGGTGCCCAGCTACGCCGTCTACGAGCCGGGTTTCCTCCGCGCCGGCGCGGCGGCGGGTGGGCGGCTGGCCACCCCGGCCGAGGTCCGCGCCCCCACCTGACGGAGACGTGGGCGGCCTCCCTGCAGGCAGAAGGACCCCCTCCTCCCCACCCTCGCTCCGCTCGGGGCGGTGCCCTGGAGGGGGCCAGGCGCGAGCTCGCGAGTGGCGGGGGGCAGGGGGTCCTCCATCAGCCGGCCAGGTGCGCCTGCTTGGGCGCCAGCCCGCGCGCCGCCTCGCCCGCCACCCGGTCCCGGTCGGCGCCCGCGGCCGCGGTCACCGCGGCTCCGACCAGCCCCTCCACCAGCGGCGCGGGGGAGAGCACCACCCGGGCGCGGACGTCGTCGTCGAGCAGCTCCAGGGCGGTCTCGGCCGACAGCACGGCGCTGCCGAGGTCCATGAGGACGACGACGCCGTCCCCGCTGTCGGCCGCGGTCACCGCGTCGGCGATCGCCGTGGCGTCGGTGCCCAGGCCGCCGTCGACGTCGCCGGCCGCCACCTCGACGGCCAGCTCCCGGCCGGGCAGCATGCCGCGGGCGAGCTCGACCGCGGCGTCGGCCAGCGCGCGGCTGTGCGACACCACCACCAGCCCGACGGGCACGCTCAGCCCCTGCCGGTCAGCGCGGTCGCGGCGGCCTGCACCAGCAGGGCCGCCGAGGTGGCGCCCGGGTCCTGGTGGCCGGCGCTGCGCTCGCCGAGGTAGCTGGCCCGACCCTTGCGGGCGACCATCGGCACGGTCGCGTCCCGCCCGTCGGCGGCCGCCCGCGCGGCGGCCCGGAGCGCCTCGTCGAGCGGCTCCCCGTCGGCCAGCGCCCGGTCCAGCGCGTCGCAGGCCGGGCCCAGCGCGTCGAGCATCGTCTTGTCCCCGGGCTCGGCCTTGCCGCGGGCGACGACGCCGTCGTACCCGGCCCGGAAGGCGGCGGCCAGCGCGGTGCCGTGGTGGGTGGGGTCGGTGACACCGCCGAGCGCGCCCGCGGCGCGCAGGAAGAAGGTGCCGTAGAGCGGGCCGCTGGCGCCGCCGACGGTGCGGATCAGCGTCGTCGCCACGGTCTTGAGGGCCGCGGCGGGGTCCGCGGGCGGCTCGGCGTCGAGCGCGGACACCGCGGCGGTCAGCCCGCGGTCGAGGTTGGCGCCGTGGTCGGCGTCCCCGATGGCCGCGTCGAGCGCGGTCAGCTCGTCGCGCTGTTCGTGCACGAGACGCGCGAACTCGCCCACCCAGGCGGTCAGGGCGGCGGTGTCGACCGGATCGGCCACCGGTCAGGCGCCCCAGCGCAGCGCCGGGGTGCGCACGGGCGCGTCCCACAGCCGCAGCAGCTCGTCGTCGGCCTCGAGCAGGGTCACCGAGCAGCCGGCCATGTCCAGGCTGGTCATGTACGAGCCGACGAGGGTGCGGGCGATGCCGACCCCCGCCTTCTCCAGGACGGCGGCCACCTCGGCGTACATCAGGTACAGCTCGAGCAGCGGGGTCGCGCCCATGCCGTTGACGAAGGCGATCACGCCGTCCCCGCCGGTGAAGTCCAGGTCGGCCAGGACCGGCTCGACCAGCATCTCGGCGATCTCCCGGGCCGGCGCCAGCGGCACCCGGCGGCGGCCGGGCTCCCCGTGGATGCCGATGCCGATCTCCATCTCGTCCTCGGGCAGGTCGAACGTGGGCCGGCCCGCCGCCGGCACCGTGCACGAGGTCAACGCCATGCCCATGCTGCGGCCGGCGGCGTTGACCCGGCGGGCGACCTCGGCGACCTCGGCCAGCGGCCGGCCCTCCTCGGCCGCGGCGCCGGCCAGCTTCTCCACGAGGACGGTGACGCCCACGCCGCGCCGGCCCGCGGTGTAGAGGCTGTCCTGCACGGCGACGTCGTCGTCGGTGACCACCGCGACGACCTCGGTGTCGGACTCGGCGGCCACCAGCTCCGCGGCCATCTCGAAGTTCATGACGTCGCCGGTGTAGTTCTTCACGATGTGCAGCACCCCGGCGCCGCCGTCGACGCCCCGGGTGGCGGCCACCACCTGGTCGGGGACCGGGGAGGTGAACACCTCGCCGGCGCAGGCGGCGTCGAGCATGCCCGGCCCGACGAAGCCGGCGTGCATCGGCTCGTGGCCGGACCCGCCGCCGGAGACCAGGCCGACCTTGCCGCGCACCGGGGCGTCGCCCCGGAGGACGACCCGGTTGTCGGAGTCGACCCGCAGCTCCGGATGGGCGGCGGCCATGCCCCGCAGCGCGTCGACGACGACGTCGGCGGGGTCGTTGATGAGCTTCTTCACCCTGGCCTCCTGACCTCGGGCTGCGTGACCGCGGTTCCGCTTGGCAGGAGGCTAGGAGCGCCTCCCGGGGTGCACAAGCAGCCGATGGCGTCGGCGGACGGCGCCACGACCACCAGCGGCGCGAGGGTCCGACGCCCTGACCGTCGCCGGCGGTCGCCCCACGGTGTCGGCGGGCGGCGTCGGCGGGCGCCGGGGTGCGCGGGTCGGGCCGCCGCCTCGGGTCCCGCTCCACCCCGCCGGGTCACGTCCCCGGGGAGGGGGGACCCCGGGTCCGCCGCCGGCGCTCGGGGGACGTTGTCCCGGTGGCGAGCGGCACGGGCCCGGACGTGACCCGCAGCGCCGCGGGCCGGCTGGCCGGCGAGGCGACCTGCTGGCTGCCGACGGCCTTCCGCGCCCGCGGTGGTCAGCCGGGCCGGACGCGGACACCGCCGTGGCCACCTGACGCATCGACGGGCAGGCCGGTGCCGACGGGGAGCAGGCCGTGCAGGTCCGCGTCGACCCGGACGACGGCAGCGGAGCGCCGGCCGGCGCCCCGCTGCCGTCGCCGGTGGTCAGTCCTCGGGGGGCGTCCAGTCGTCGGCCTGCCAGCGGTGGAACACGTGGGCCACCGAGTCCCGCGGGGTCTGCCAGGTCTCCGGGCGGTACGGGCTCACGTACGGGCCGAGATCCTGCATGATCTTGGCGAAGGCCGGCCGGTGCGACTCGTGGTTGGCCCGCACGGCCGCGGCCTTCTCCCTGTCCTGCTCCAGCAGGTGGAGGAACACGTCCTCCATCGAGTACAGCCAGCGACCGGTCACGCCCGTCTCGACCGGCAGCCCACCCGCGTCGGACTCGGCGAAGACCCGGGCGATGTCGGCCTCGGCCCCGGGCTTCATCCGCTGGACGATCACGGTCAGCTCCCGGTCGTCGGACACCTCGCCCTCGGGCACCCAAGAGTAGAACGGCTTGGCGACCGAGTGCGACGGGTTCTCCCAGTAGCTCGGGTACGGCGTCACGTAGGGGGCGATCTGCTCGGCGATCGCCTGGAACGCGGGCAGCCCACGGCGCTGGCCCGACACCTCCGGGTCCTCCTTGCGCTCGATGACGTGGATGTAGAGGTCCTCGTACGAGAGCAGGTACCGCCCGATGACGCCGAGGTCCTGCGGCCTGGTGGACTCGTCGTAGTAGGCGAAGACCGGGCCGACCTTGTCCTCGCTGCCGGGGACCATGTGGCAGACGATCACGTTCCGGAAGGGCCGGAAGACCATGGCTGCTCCTTGCGTGGGATCGGGTTCGGCGAGACGACGGAGCGCGTCGCGGGGACGAGCGTCTCGTCTCCGTCCTCGGAGGGGGAGGACTTCGGCTCTGCTGGTGGGGCCGTGGGTTAAGAGCAGGCAAACGCTAGAGCCACTCCAGCGACGGCCACATCCGTCACAGGTCGCGTTCCGCACCCGCGACCACCGCATGGGACGGCGCGGGGAGCGCCTGCACCGGGAGGTGCGGCTCGGCGTCCGGCGTCCGGTGCCGGCCGGAGCCGGGGCACCCCTACCCGGGTATGACCCGTGCCCGGAGGCGTGCAGCGGGGTCGGCCGACGGTGCCCGGTCCCGGCTGCTGGCCGCTGCCGGCCGCCCGGGCCGCCGTGCCCGTGCGGTCCCGGAGCGGCTCGACCGGGGACGCGGCGCCCACCGCCCCCTCCGGAGGTCGGAGCGGGCCTCCTCCCTGCGGCGCGGCGGCCTCCCCGGGGACCGGGCGGGTCCGCGCGGCCGGCGGGGACCTCCACCGCAGGTGGTCCGGACGCCGCCGGCGGCTCGTCGCCCGCGGGACCACCACCGGCGTCCCCGCAGACCTGCGCTCCCCGACCGAGCGGGCTCCTACACGAACTCGGACCGCTGCAACCAGGCGAACGCGGCCCAGCCGGGGAGGATCGGCAGCCAGAACGTCGTGAGGCGGTACAGGAAGACGGCCGGGACGGCGATCGTGTGGTCCATCCCGGCGGCGACCAGCCCCGCGATCAGGGCGGCCTCGAGGGCGCCGAGGCCGCCGGGGGTGGGGGCGACGGCGGCGATCGCGGCGCCGGCGAGGTAGACCGCGCCCACGGTGGCCAGATCCAGGCCGCCACCGAAGGCGCGGGTGGACAGGTACAGGCTGAGCTGGTAGCCGACGGTGATCAGGGCCGAGCCGCCCAGCAGCAGCGCGAGCCGGCCCGGGGTGCGCAGGACGGCGGCGACGCCGTGGACCGAGCGGCGCACCAGCGGGACCAGCCGGGCGGCCACCAGCCGGCGCACGGCCGGGACGGCGAGGGTGGCCGCGGCCAGGGCCAGCACCGCCAGCGCACCCCAGCCGAGGACCTCCGGGTGCGGCAGCCGCAGGGAGCCGAACACCGACCGCCCGGCCCAGACGGCGAACACCAGCATCAGCAGGACGTGGACGACGCCACCGGCCACGTAGTCCAGGCCGACCGCCGAGCCGGCCACCGCGCCGTCCACGCCGCTCTTCTGCAGGAAGCGCACGTTGAGCGCCACCCCGCCGAGGCCGGCCGGGGCCAGCTTGGAGGCGAACGACGAGGCCAGCTGGGCGACGAGCGTGGGCAGCGGACGCAGCCGGGCGGGCACGGCTCCGGCCAGGCTCAGGGCGGCCCCCACGTAGGTCAGCGCGGACGTCGCCACGATCAGCGGCGCCCAGGCCCAGTCGGCCTCCCGGACGCGCTCGGCCATGCCCCGCACGTCCCCGAGCTGCGGCGCGAGCAGGTAGGTCACCACGACCAGCGCGACGACGGTGAGCAGCGTCCTGGGGTGGATCCGCTCCAGGTCGGCCAGCTGCGGCTCGGGGACGCCGCACCGGCGGGACACGGCGGCGCGGACCTGCCCGACCAGGCCCCGGCGGTGCCGCAGCGCGTCCCGCGTGGCGCCGCTGAGCGTGGTCGGCTGCAGCCGGGGCAGGCACGCGGCCACGGCCTGCGGCCCCAGCTGCGCGATCGCGGCGTCCACGGCGGGGTCGACGCCGACCTGCAGGGCCAGCGCGACGAGCAGCTGGGCGACGTCCGCGTCGAGGAGCGCCGGAGCGGCGGCGACCTCGCTGAACCCCCAGTCGATGAGCCACGGACGGCCGGTGCGGTCGAGCAGGACGTTGGCGCGGCGCAGGTCGCGGTGGGCGACGGAGTGCCGGCGCAGGACGGCCACCTGCGCCCAGATCCCGTGCAGCACCGCCGGCGTCACGTCCGCATCGGGCACCCGGTCGAGGGTCGCGCCGTCGACCAGGTCGTGGGCGAGCAGGAAGGAGTCGCGGCCCACCGGGGCGATGGCCCGCAGCCGAGGGGTCCGCGCACCGGCGTCCCGGACGAGCAGCGACACCAGCGCCTCGTGCTCCACGGCGCGGCGCAGCGAGGAGAACGGCCGCTCGTCCCCGACGTCTTTGAGCCGGACGAACCGGTAGGCCCGGAACAGCAGGTCGGCAGACCGGTTGTCCGCGCCCATGACCTTGACGAACACCCGGCTGCCGTCGTCCAGGGTGGCCACGTGCGGCACCGAGCCGCGGGCGTCGACCGCCGCCGGCCGCACGTCGACCAGCGGCAGGCCGCTGCCGGTCAGGGCGGCGGCGACGGCGGCCCGGGTCGGCCGGCTGTCGGGACGGCCGAGCGCCAGCAGCGTCGCCGAGCCCGCCGCGGCGCCGAGGACGAGCGCGACGGCCAGGGTGGCCGGGAGGACGATCGGCATCAGCAGCCGCAGCGCCGTGACCAGCGCCAGCAGCAGGACGCCGGCGCGCCGCCACCGGCCGGACACGAACGGCGCGAGCACCCCGAACGACGCCGCGACGACGGCCAGGCCGTCCGCGAACAGCGGGGTGTCGACGCCGCCCCGGCGCACGACCTCGCCGGCCAGCACGGCGCTGTCCCCGCGGCCGAGGAAGGCCTCGACCCCGCGCAGCAGCGCCGCCGCGAGCACGCCGCTCACCAGCAGGTAGCCGAGCAGCCGGGAGCGCCGCAGCACGAGGGGTGCGGTCCAGGCCGCGATGAGCGAGGCGAGCACCAGCAGGGTCGAGGTCCCGGCCAGCACCCGGCCGACCGCCGGCGTCAGCAGCGACAACCGCCGGACCAGGTCGTCGTCCAGCGACCGGCCCGCGTCCCGGGACCAGCGGGCGAGCACGACCAGCAGCAGGGTGACCAGGACCAGCACGACGGTGCGCAGCACGTCGCTCGGGGACCGGACGTAGCCGGTGATCTCCTCCCGGGTGGCGTCCCTCGCCCCCGGCGCGGCGGCGGGCGCCGTCGGGACCCGCGGCGACGGGGGAGGCGTCCCCGGTGGCCGGACGCCCGGAGGCGTCGCTCCTCGAGTCTGGTCCATGCGCTGCGCCTCCCCGGGCACGGCGGCGCGAGATCCGGCTGGCCTCCCCCCGGGGGAGGCGGCGGCTCCCGAGGGTAGGGGCGCGGCCCGTGCGGCGGGGCGCGATCGGACCTCGGGCGCGCGACGGGCCCGACGGGTCCGGATGTGCGCGCCCGCGGCGCCGGCGGCGGCCGGCAGGCGTCCGGGACCTCTGTTGCCGAGCCGTTCCGCGACTCGCGTGCTCGCTGCGGGCAGGGCCCCGGGGACTCCCCGGGTGCGCCCCGCCCGCCAGCTGCCGCGGTGGGCGTCCGGTCGCCCGCCGATCGACCCGCCGCTCGTCGAGCCGGGCTACCCGCCGAGCAGCCGGCGCAGGCCGCGCACCGGTGCGCGGACCGACCAGAGCGCCACCCGCCCCGGCGCGGCCGCGGCGGCGCGCACCGCGCGCACGCCCAGCCGCAGCAGGTCGGCGTACTCCGCGGGCCGCGGCGCTCCCGCCGCAGGGGCGGGCGCGGGGGACGACGGCCCCGGGACCAGCAGGTCGACCGCGGTGCGCCGCCGCGGGGAGCGCAGCGAGTCGAACGACGGGATCGCCGGCGCCTGCGGCGACTCGTCCTCGGCCGGTCCGGGACCGTCCGCCGGGACGACGGGGTGCCCGGAGCCGGCCTGCGCCGAGGCCGCGACCCGGGGGATGGGCGTGGGCGGTTCGGGGACGACGAGCCGGATCGCGGCGATCAGCCCCGGACCCAGCCCGGGAACCGCGGCGAGGTCCCGCCGGGTCAGCGCCGCCAGGTCGTCGACGGTGCCCACCCCGGCGCGGGTCAGCGCGGTCACCGCCCGTCCGGGCAACCCCAGATCCCGGATCGTCGCGGTCGGCGCATCTCCCGGCGGCCTGGTCGGCATGCCGTCGAACCTAGCGCCGCCGCCCGCGGCGGCGAGGTCCCCCTCGGGGCCGACACGGGCGGCCGCAGGCCATCCGGGGAGGGCGGTCCGGCGGGATCCCCACGGTGCCGGCACCCCCGGTCGGGTCACCGGTCGCCGCGCCGCCGCTCCGGCTCGGCGGTCAGCGCCGCCACCCGGGCGCGCAGCGCCTCGACCTCGGCGGTGAGCGCGCCGACCCGCTCGGTGGCGGCGCGGGCGGAGCTCCCGGCCTCGGCCGCCCGCCGGTCGGCGTCCTCGGCGCGCTGGACGGCCCGGGCCGCGTCCGTGACGGCGGTCTGGCGGTCCTGCTCGGCGGCGGCCGCCCGGCCGGCCGCCGCCGCTGCCGCGGTCCGCGCGTCGTGCTCGGCGCGTCGGGCCGCGGCCCGCTCCCGCTCGGCGTCGCGGGCCTGCTCGCGCGCCGCCGCCGCGGCCGCCTGCGCCCGGTCGCGGGCGGTGAGGGCCTCGTCGCGTTCCCGCGTCCGGGTGCGGACGTCCCCGGTGAGGGTCCGCTCGGTGACGCTCCACTCGGCGCGGGCGCGGACGAGGGCGTCGTGCTCGCGGGCGGCGTCCGCCCGGTCCCGCTCCGCGGCCTGCCGCGCCTGCTCCGCCGCGAGCCGCGCCGCCTGGCCCTCGCGCTCCGCCGCGCGCGCGGCCTGCTCGGCGGCGCGGCGTCCCCCCTCGGCCTCGTCCCGCGCCGCCTCGGCCGCCACCCGGGCGGCCGTGGCCTGCTCGACGACCCGCCGCGCCTCGGCTCCGGCCTCGGCCACCCGGTGCTCGGCCGTGGCCCGGGCCTCCGCCGCGGCGTGCTTGGCGCCGCGGGCCGCCTCCTCGGCGGCGGCGGCGCGCTGTTCGGCGCGGCGGGCCTGCTCCTCGGCGCGCGACCGGGCGGCGTGCGCGGCGTCGACGTCCGCGCTCGCCTGGGCGAGCCGGGCCTCCACGGTGGTCTCGTCGCGGTACTGGTCGAGGGCGTCGGCGGCCGCGGTGAGCAGGACCGCCTGCGCCTCGGCGGCTCCGGCGGCCTCCCGGGTCGCCGCCGCCCACCGGCCCACCAGGGACCGGACCCGGCCCTCCGGGGGGAGGTCCTCGGCCAGCGCGGCGGCGCTCGCCGCGGCCCGGGTGGTCCTGGCGCTGGTCGCCCGGACGCGGGCCTGCCGGGCGGTCTCGGGGTTGTGGCGGGGGTCGGCGCAGAACCTCGGCGAGGGGCCGCTGCGTCCGGGCACCCGGGGCCGGCGCGGCTGCGCGCAGCCGGGATAGGCGCAGCGCTCGTCCGGGGGGACTCCGGTGGGGGTGGGCGTCACGCCGGAGATGATAAATGGGCCACACCGCCCATGTATCCATTAGTTCGCCGGCCGGGAGTGCGACCGATCGGCGGGTGGGGCACACTGCGATCGGTTCCGAGAAACACCTCTTCTGCGAAGTGACGTCCGGCCCGGGGAGGCGTGCGCTGAGCGAACCGTCTCCCCGCGAACCGTCTCCCCGCGGACCGGACACCGCGGACACCGCGGAGCACCCGGCGCTCGCGCCGGGCCCGGCCCGGGCGCTGTCGCCCGCGGAGCTGGCCTCGGTCGGCTCCTACGTCGCCGCCGCCCAGGCCGACTCCACCCGCGCCGCCTACCGCCGGGACGTGGCCGCCTGGGCCACCTGGTGCGCCGGCCGGAGCCTGCCGGCGGGCCTGCCCGCCGACCCCCTGCACGTCGCGGCGTGGCTGGCCGGGTTGGCCGACGCCGGGCACAGCCCGCGCTACATCGCCCGTCGGCTGTCCGCGCTCAACGACGCGCACCGGGCGGCCGGGCACGTCGCGCCCGGCGACTCCGCGGGCGTGCGGCGCACCCTCGCCGGGATCCGCCGCACCGCCACCCGGACCGGCTACCGGCCCCGGCAGGCGCGCGCGCTGGACACCCCGACCGTCCGCGCCCTCGTCGAGGACCTGCCCGGCACCCCCGCCGGGCTGCGCGACCGCGCGCTGATCCTGGTCGGCTACGCGCTCGGCCTGCGGGCCTCGGACCTGGTGGGGCTGCGGGTCGAGGACCTCACCCCGGCCGGGCACGGCGGCCTCGACGTCCTCCTGCGGTTCTCCAAGACCGACCAGAACGGCGCCGGGCAGACCCTCGCCCTGGCCGAGGGCGTCCGCGAGGCCACCTGCCCGGTCCGCGCCGTCCGCGCGTGGCTGGCCGCCCTCGCCGAGCGGGGCGTCACCTCGGGCCCGCTGTTCCGCTCCGTCGGCAAGGGCCGCAGCCGGCGGCTCGGCGCCACCGCGCTGACCACCCGCAGCGTCGACCTGGTCCTGGCGCGGGCCGCGGCGCGCGCCGGCGTGGCCACGACGGGCCTGTCCCCGCACTCGCTGCGCCGCGGCTTCGCCACCACCGCCTACGCCTCGGGCGTGAGCGAGAAGGAGATCAGCCGCACCGGCCGGTGGACGTCGCTGGTGGTCCGCTCCTACGACGCCTCCAGCCGGTGGGCCGACCCCGCCTCCGGCTCCCTGGGCCTCTGACCCCCGGAGCGCTCACCCGGTGCGCAGGGCCCGGCGCAGCCGGATCCAGCGGTAGCCGCAGCCGGCCAGCTCGAGGCCGGTGAGCGCCGCGGACGGCGGTGCGTAGCCGCGGTCGGCGAACACCTCCACCGGGTCGCCGTCCTGCTCCGGCTGCGGGCCGACGTCGACCCGGACGTCCTGGCCGCCGAGGTTGTGCAGGAACAGCAGCGTGCCCTGCGCCGCGTCCATGCGGTGGACGAGCACGGCCGGGTGCTCGACGGGGATCGGCGTGCAGGTGCCGCTGCCCACCTCCGGGCACTCGCGCAGGGTGTGCACCATGTGCTCGAACCAGCGCAGCAGCGAGTCGGGGTCGCGCCGCTGCGCGGTCACGTTCAGCGACGGGTAGCCGTAGGGCCCGTCGGCGAGGACCGGGCGCACCGGCTCGTCGGCCGTGGTGAAGCCGCCGTGGGCCGCGGTCGACCACTGCATCGGCGTGCGCAGCGACTCCCGGTCGGGCAGGGACAGGTCCTCGCCCATGCCGATCTCCTCGCCGTAGCGGAGCACGGGCGTGCCGGGCAGGCTGAACTGCAGGCTGTAGGCCAGCTGCAGGCGGGTCTGGTCGCCGCCGAGCATCGGGGCCAGCCGGCGGCGGATGCCGCGGCCGTAGAGCTGCACGTCCGGGTCGGGGCCGAACGCGGCGAAGCACTCGGCCATCTCCTCCGGGGAGAGCCGGGAGAGGTCGACCTCGTCGTGGTTGCGCAGGAAGGTGGCCCACTGTGCGTGGTGGGGGATGGGCGGCTGGCTGGCCAGCGCTCGGACGACCGGCGCGGCCTGCGACCGGGCGAGGGCGAGCAGGCAGTTCACCGAGAGGACGAAGTCGAAGAGCATGTGCAGCCGGTTGTTGCTGCCGCCGGAGTCGCCGAGGTAGCGGGGCAGCTCGTCGTCGGGCACGTTGGCCTCGGCCAGCACGACGGCGTCGCCGCGGCGCCACGAGATCCGCTCGCGGTAGCGGGTGAGCTGGTCGAAGTCCTTGCGGCCGTCCGGGTCGTCGGGCTCGGTGCGCTCGATGACGAAGGGGGCGGCGTCCATCCGGAAGCCGGAGACGCCCAGGCTGAGCCAGAAGTCCACGATCCGCTCCAGCTCGGCCTGCACGGCGGGGTTGGCGGTGTTCAGGTCGGGCTGGAAGGCGAAGAAGCGGTGGTAGTACCAGGCGCCGGCGACGTCGTCCCAGGTCCAGGTCTCCTCCTGCTCGCCGGGGAAGACCATGCCCTGCCGCCGGTCGGCGGGCTCGGTGTCCGACCACACGTACCAGTCCCGGTGGGGCGACCGGCGCGACCGGCGCGCGCTCTGGAACCAGGGGTGCTGGTCGGAGGTGTGGTTGACGACGAGGTCGAGCATGATCCGCAGGCCCCGGTTGTCGGCCTGGTGCACCAGCTCGGCGAAGTCGCCGAGCGTGCCGATGCGCGGGTCGATGCCGTAGTGGTCGGTGACGTCGTAGCCGGCGTCCCGGCGCGGCGAGGGGTGCACCGGGTTGAGCCACAGGCAGGTCACGCCCAGCCGCGCGAGGTGGTCCAGCCGGCCGATCAGCCCCTGCAGGTCGCCGACGCCGTCGCCGTCGGAGTCCTGGAAGGTCTCCACGTCGAGGCAGTAGATGACGGCTTGGCGGTACCACCGGTCGGCCATGCGGGGATCATGCCCGCCGCGCGGGCTGCGGGGAGGCGCCCGGAGCGGGGGGCAGCGGGGCCGGGGGCTCGGGCCCGCCGGGGCGGTGCCGGCCCGCTTGTCCGCGCCGCGCACCGGGGAGCAGGGTGCTGGGCGTGACCGAACGCGTCGTGACCTCCTCGGACCCACCCGCGCTGCTGTTCGACCTCGACGGGACCTTCATCGACAGCGTCTACCAGCACGTCCTGGCCTGGCAGGAGGCGCTCACCGCGTTCGGCATCGAGCTGTCGGTGTGGCGGATCCACCGCCGGATCGGGATGAGCGGCGGGCTGTTCGTCACCGCCCTGCTGCGCGAGACGGGCGGGTCGCTGACGCCCGGGGGGTCCGGGAGCTCAACCTGGCCCACGCCGCGGCCTACGCGCGCCGCCGGGACGCCGTCCGGCCGCTGCCCGGAGCGCGGGAGCTGCTCGCCGCGCTGACCCGGCAGGAGGTCACCTGGGCCATCGCGACGAGCGGGCTGGGCGTGGACGTCCGGCACGCCATCGTCGTCGGCGACAGCATCTGGGACCTGCTGGCCGCCCGCCGGGCCGCAGCGCTCGGCGTCGGGCTGCTCTCCGGCGGGTACGGCCGCGACGAGCTGGAGCGGGCCGGCGCCTACCGCGTCTACGCCGACCCCGCGGACCTGCTGGCCCACCTCGACGAGATCGGCGTCCGCCAGCAGGAGACCTGGACCGAGGCGGACTGACCGAGGTGGACTGACCAGCACCCGCTGATGCGGCACCCGCAGGCCCAGCACCCGGGGCGGGTGCACCATGGCACGGGCGGCCACGGGGACCGTGCCCACCCCCGGCGCCGGACGCCGGCCGCCCGAGCAGGACGGAGGACGCCATGCCGGCCGAGGCTCCCGAGCGGCCCGCGACCGCTGGGCGGCTGTTCCCGGACACGTACGCCGCGGCCGATCCCGGGCGTCCGGCCTACGTCATGGCGGGCACGGGCCGCACGGTGACCTACGCCGAGCTGGTCGCGGCGTCCCGGGGCATCGCGGCGCTGCTGTGGTCGCGCGGCCTGCGCCACGGCGACTGCGCGGCCATCCTGCTGGGCAACGACGAGCACTTCCTGCAGGTGGCCTGGGCCTGCCAGCGGATCGGCCTGCGGTACGTGGCGATCTCGACCCGGATGACGCCCCCGGAGGTGGCCTACGTCCTCGCCGACTCGGGGGCGCGGGCGCTGGTCACCGGCCCGGCGCTGCTCGACGTCGCCGCGGCCGCCGCCTCGGCGTCGGGCGTCGGGACGCGGTTGACCACCGGTGCGGCGCAGGACGGGTTCGAGGCGCTCGACGCGGCCGTGGCCGCGGCGCCGCCGGTCGAGCCGGAGGAGCGCGAGGGGGTCGACCTGCTGTACTCCTCCGGCACCACCGGCCGGCCCAAGGGGGTCGCCACCGAGCTCACCCTGCCGCCGCTGGGGACGCCGCCGGGCTTCGCCGGCCTGTTCTCCCAGCTGTGGGGCATCGGCGGGGACAGCGTCTACCTGTCGCCGGCGCCGCTGTACCACGCCGCTCCGCTGCGGGTCAGCATGACCGTCCACCGGCACGGCGGCGTGGTCGTGGTCATGGAGCGCTTCGACGCCGCGGCGGCGCTGGAGCTCATCGAGCGCCACCGGGTCACCGAGGTGCAGATGGTGCCCACGATGATGATCCGGATGCTCAAGCTGCCGGTCGAGCAGCGCACCGCGCACGACCTGTCCTCGCTGCGGTGCCTGGTCCACGCCGCCGCCCCCATCCCCGTCGAGGCCAAGCGGGAGGTGATCGAGTGGCTGGGGCCGATCGTGCACGAGTACTACTCGGCCACCGAGAACCACCTGTTCACCGAGCTCGACTCGGCGCAGTGGCTCGCCCACCCGGGGTCGGTGGGGCGGCCGGTCGTCGGCACCCCGCACATCCTCGACGACGACGGCAACGAGCTGCCGCCCGGGGAGACCGGCACCATCTGGGCCGAGGGCGGGCGCGACTTCGTCTACCTCAACGACCCGGAGAAGACCGCCCAGGCCCGCAACGACCGGGGCTGGACGACCGTCGGTGACCTCGGCCACCTGGACGAGGACGGCTACCTCTACCTCTCCGACCGGCGCACGGACCTGATCCTCTCCGGCGGGGTCAACGTCTACCCGCAGGAGACCGAGAACGTCCTGCTCGGCCACCCCGCCGTCGCCGACGCGGCGGTCTTCGGCATCCCGCACGAGGAGATGGGCGAGGTCGTGCACGCGGTGGTCCAGCTCCGCGCCGGCGTCGAGGCCGGTCCGGAGCTGGAGGAGGAGCTGCTCGACCACCTCCGCCAGCGGCTCGCCGACGTCAAGTGCCCCCGCCGGATCGACGTCACCGAGCAGCTGCCCCGCACCGAGACCGGCAAGCTGTTCAAGCGGCTGCTGCGGGACCGCTACACCGCCCAGTGCCGGACCTGACCCGGCACGGACGTGCCCCGCGCCGTCCGTCCGTCGCGGGAGCCGGGTCAGCGGTAGACGAGCGACCCGTCGTCGAGGTCGGCCTTGGGCAGGAGCTCCTGCTCCTGCTCGTGCTCGAGCATGTGGGTCCACGGCTCGCGGTCGCCCTGCTTGAACAGGACGTGCTGCGAGCGCAGGACGTACCCGGGGTTGAAGTTCTCCGGATCCGACCACGGCCGCAGCTGCATGCCGGCGTCCTCCGGCCGCAGGGTCGGGACCACCATGGTGGTGCCCTTGGCCTCCATCGTCTCGAACAGCCGGCAGACCAGGTCGCTGACCAGGTCCGCCCGCAGCGTCCAGCTGTGCCGGAAGTAGCCGAACACGTAGGCCATGTTCGGCACGCCGGTGATCATGATGCCGCGCCAGGTGACCCGTTCGGGAAAGTCGACCGGTTCACCGTCGACGGTGAAGGCGACGTCGCCGAAGGCGGAGAGGTTGAAGCCGGTGGCGGTGACCACGACGTCGGCCGCGATCTCCTCGCCGGAGCCGACCCGGATCCCTGTCTCGGTGAACGTCTCGATGGTGTCGGTGACGATCGAGGCCTTCCCCTCGCGCAGCGCCGCGAACAGGTCGCCCTCCGGGACGATGGCGATGCGCTGCTGCCACGGGCGGTACCGGGGGGTGAAGTGCTTCTCGATGTCGAAGCCCTCGGGCAGCAGCGGGCGCATGGACTCGATGAGCAACGCGTGCAGCGCGTCGGGCGCCTCGAACGACATCCGCGCCAGCTCGTTGAACTGCTTGACGTAGGCGCGGCGGAGGATCTCGTGCGTCCACTCCTCCGGGATGTCGAGCTGGCGCAGCGTCACGGCCAGCTCGTGGGTGACCGGCGGGGCGAAGTAGTAGGAGGGGGAGCGCTGCAGCATCGTCACGTGCTCCGCCTCCTTCGCGATGGCGGGGATGAGCGTCGACGCGGTGGAGCCCGAGCCGATGACGACGACGCGCTTGCCGGCGTAGTCGAGGTCCTCCGGCCACGCCTGCGGGTGCACGACCACGCCCTGGAACCGGTCCACGCCCTCCCACCGCGGCCGGTAGGGCTCGGCGTGGTTGTAGTAGCCCTGGCACATCCACAGGAAGTCGGTGGTGAAGCGCAGCTGCTCGCCGGTGTCGACCCGGGTGACCGTCACGTTCCACCGCCGGTCCTCGGTCGACCAGCTCGCCGCGGTGACCCGGTGGCGGTAGCGGATGTGGCGCGCCAGGTCGTTCTCGTCGATGACCTCGTCGAGGTAGGCGAGGATCTCGCTCCCCGCGGCGATCGACGGACCGCGCCAGGGCTTGAACCGGTAGCCGTAGGTGAACAGGTCGCTGTCGGAGCGCACGCCCGGGTACCGGTGGGTCCACCAGGTGCCGCCGCGGTCGTCCTGCGCGTCCAGGACGACGAAGGACCGCTCGGGGAAGCGTTCACGCAGGTGGTAGGCGGCGTCGATCCCGGAGACGCCGGCGCCGACCACGAGGACGTCGACGTGCTCCACGTCGGACCCGCCGGTGCGCGGCTGCGCGACGGTCGCCGGTTCGGTGGTGGTCATGGTGCCGCCTCCGCTGGTGAGGGTGACCCGCGTCACAGACGCTACACGGCGCCGCCGCGCGGGCCGGGATGCCGCGGTCCGGCCGTCCGGCCGGGGTCGACGGCTGCGCGTGCCGCGGCCGCCCCGGGCAGCGCGGCGGGCGAGGGTCCGGCGGGGCCGGGCGCCCGTGGTTGCACGGCTCCGGGAGTGCACCGCCGTCCCGGCCGGTGGGTCTGTCCCTCGGCGGAGGAGAGGGCCAGGATCGGTTCGGACGGCAGGGGACGGCGACGTCCGGGCCGACGATCCGCCGAAGGGCACCCGCGATGACCGAACACCCGACGCTCGACCGCAGCCGGTTCCTCCAGGGGCAGTACGCCCCCGTGACCGAGGAGATCACCGCCTTCGACCTACCGGTGACGGGGAGCCTGCCTCCCGAGCTCGACGGTCGGTACCTGCGCAACGGGCCCAACCCGCTGGGGCTGGAGGACCCCGGTCACTGGTTCCTCGGTGCCGGCATGGTGCACAGGGTCCGGCTGCGGGACGGCAAGGCCGAGTGGTACCGCAACCGCTGGGTCCGCTCGCGGCAGGTGGCCGAGTCCCTCGGGGAGAGGTGGCCGGCCGGTCCGGTGCACGCCGACATGGACTTCGCCGCCAACACCCACGTCATCGCCCACGCCGGGCGCACCCTGGCCACTGTCGAGGCCGGGCCGCTGCCGTACGAGCTCACGCCGGAACTGGAGACCGTGGGTCCGTGCGACTTCGCGGGCACCCTGCCCGGTGGCTACGCCGCGCACACCAAGCTCGACCGACGGACCGGCGACCTGCACGCCGTGGCGTACTTCTGGGGCTGGGACCACGTGCAGCACGTCGTCGTCGGCTCCGACGGCACGGTCAGCAGCACCACCGACGTCCCGGTCACCGACGGGCCGATGATGCACGACTTCGCCCTCACCTCGAGGTACGTGGTCCTGTTCGACCTGCCGGTCACGTTCAGCATGGAGGCCGCGTCCGCCGGTTCGTCCCTGCCCTACACCTGGAACCCGTCGCACCAGGCCCGCGTCGGGCTGCTGCCCCGGACGGGGGCCTCCCGCGAGGTCTGCTGGTTCGAGGTGGACCCGTGCTGGGTCTTCCACACGCTCAACGCCTACGACGACGGGGACCGCGTCGTGGTCGACACGTGCCGGTACGAGGGGACCTACGACATGGCGGTCCTGGCCGAGCAGGGGCCGCTCACCCTCGAGCGCTGGACCATCGACCTGGCCGCCGGGAAGGTGACCCAGCAGCGCCTCGACGACCACCCGCAGGAGTTCCCGCGCGTCGACGAGAGGGTCGTCTCGCTGCCGCACCGCTACGGGTACAGCGCACTGGTCGGGGAGGTCAGCCGGGACACCGTGCGGCCGAACGGGGACTTCGGGGACGACGCGTTCGCCAACGCGCTGCTCAAGCACGACCTGTCCACCGGAGCGGTGGAGGTGCACCGGTTCGAGCGGGACGCCGCCGCCGGCGAGGCCGTGTTCGCGCCGTCCTCGCCCGGGGCAGCCGAGGACGACGGTTACGTCATGGCCTTCGTCCACGACCCGGACCGTGGAGCTGCCGACCTGGTGGTCCTCGCCGCGCAGGACTTCACCGGCGAACCCGTGGCCGCCGTCCACCTCCCGGCGCGGGTCCCCCTCGGCTTCCACGGCAGTTGGATCGCCGATCAGTGACGCCGTGGCAGGCCACCGACGCCGCGGAGGCCTCGTCTGGTGCGGGCTCGGGTCGGTGTCCGGCGACGCCGGTGTCGTCGGCAGCCGGGTGAGAAGGGCGGGTCCTGGATGGCGATCAGCGGGGTCGACCTGCGGCGGCGGTGGTCCGAGGGCCAGGCGTGCCACGGCCTGTGGAGCATGCTGCCCGGTGCGGTGACCGGCGAGGTGCTGGCGCGGACCGGCGCGGAGCTGCGCGGATGCTGTCCTCGATCATCGCCCGGGCCGGCGCTGCCGGTGTACCCGTCGGCGTGCACGCCTACAGCGGCGAGGAGGCCGCCGGCTACGCCGCCGAGGGCGCGACGATCGTCACCGTCGCCGTCGACGCCGTCTGCCTGGGCGAGGTCATGGCGCACCACCTCGGCGTCGCCCGCGGCCGGTCGGGACCGGCCCGGGTGTGACCGGCCGGCAGCTCCCGGCGCGAGGTCGTACCGGACGTGCACGAGCGCGAGGCGCGCATGGCCGACCTCGGGGACGGGTTCGTCGCGCTTCCCGGAGGCGCCGGCACGCTCGAGGAGCCGGTCTACCACCTGCTGGTCGTGGCTCCGTCGAGGATCGGTAGAAGGAGGCTGCATCCGCCCCCGGCGCCGAGATGGAGTGTGCAGGTGGCTCTGTCGACGGCTGCGTGGCTGGCCGGGAACTGGCCGTGCACTGGCTCGTGGTCGAAGAACCAGCGCGCCTGCACGTCGAGTCGCAGTTCGTCGCCGGCCCTGAAGAGCGTCGCCGAGGGGAACAGCTCGACCTGCAGGTGCACCGTCTCGCCGGGCGCGACGGGCTGGCGTTCGGTGTGTGAGTGGTAGGGCCGATGGGGCAGCGACCGCTCGGGATCCTGCGCCCGGTGCGAGACGAGCAGCATGCCGTGGGTGACCATGTCGCCCTGGAAGCCGTACGACCCTTCGAAGGTGACCTCCTTGCCGTCCCGGAACTTGCGGACGCCGACGAACACGGACAGGTCGTCGTCGCCCTCGAGGGACAGGCTCAGGGTGGCCACCATCGGGCCCACGACGTTGGTGTCAGTGGCGAACCGGTGGGTGAAGCTGGCGCGGCCGTGCCGACCGGGAAAGGTCACCGTCTCATCGGGGGGTGCTTCGGGCGTACCGGACGCAGCCTGCTCCAGTGCACCGTGCTGCGCGTCGTGGCCGGCGCGGCAGCGCAGGGTCTGCCAGTCTGTTTCGGCGGGGGGCCAGCTGGTGAGGTGACGGACCTCGGTGATGGTCGTTCGGTCCTCGCGGATCTCCAGCCGGACCGGCGGTTGGGCTGTGATGCCGGTGTCCTCGCCGCCGAGGAAGTGGTCGAAGAACCGTGCCTGGGCTTCCAGCCCCTCCGCGGAGTAGTAGACGCCCCACTTGGGCCCGCGGTGGGTGTAGAGCCACTTGTCGGCGGACGCGATCCGTCGGAAGCCCTCGAACGACCCCCGGGTGTGCAGGTCGTGGTCGGAGAAGCTGCCGCAGACCAGCGCGGGGACGTCGATGGCCTCCAGATCGCGGTCTCTGGCCCGGTACCAGTCGTCGACGAGGGTCCGTTGCCGGGCTTCGTCGTAGAGGGCGACAGCGCCGTGGCTGCGCCGCTCGTTGACCTTGCCGTACACGGCGAAGAACCCCGTGTTGAGGGTCCCGCCGGGTCGGGCGAAGTCCCGGTAGAAGTCTGTCCACCCTTCCCATGGGCAGATCGCCGCGAGGTGTGGGGGCCGGGCGGCAGCCCCGGCCCACTGGCTGACCGCCAGGTAGGAGACGCCGCTCATGCCCACCCGTCCGGTGCTCCACGGCTGTTCGGCCGCCCACTCGACCAGGTCGTGGATGTCGAGGCCCTCCTGTTCAGACAGCATGCTGGGCTCGCCTTCCGATGTGCCCCAACCGCGCAAGTCGGCGTTGACGATGACGTAACCCCGGGGCACCCAGTGGGCCGGGTCAGGTGCCTCCCAACCGGTCCACGCCGAGTGGGTGAGCGGTGCGCTGCGCATGAGGTGGTACTGCCAGGGCACGCGATAGCCGTGTCGGGTCTCGTGGTGAACCGGCAGGCCGTCCTTGCCGTAGGGGTGGGCGGACAGGATGACCGGGTGGCGCTCGTCGTCCTGCGGCCGGAAGACGTTGGCCCGCAACGAGATCCCGTCGCGCATCGGCACGGCCACCTCCCAGTCCACCGTCACGTCCTCGGGTGGGTCGGTGATGGTGACCCGGGGATGGAACATCCGGCCCAGGGTCAGCAGCCCCCGGGACCAGGCGCTGTCCTCATCGGTGTCGAGCTCTAGAGTATGATCATCAGTATGGATCACAGTGGGACTCTATTGCTGAGGTGAGAGCATGACCAGAGCGGCAGCCGCGAAGTCTGCGCCGCCCACCGTGACCCGCCAGAAGCTGGCCGGTGAGGCGATGCGGCAGCGGTCGCGGGAGCGGCTCGTGACCGCGGCGGGGGAGGTGTTCGCCGAGGAGGGGTATGCGGGCGCCACGGTGAGCACGATCGCGGCGCGGGCGGGGGTCTCGTTGCAGACGCTGTACACCGCGTGGGGGAGCAAGCGCCGGCTGCTGCGCGCCTTGGTGGAGTACACGATGACCGGCTCGCCGACGGCGATCACCGAGGGGAAGTGGGTGCCGCAGCAGCAGGACCTGCTGGACGAGGAGTCGCGGTCGAACCCACTGGCCCGGATGCGGCGGGTAGCCCAGGTCTTCCGGAGGATCGCCGAGCGGATGAACACCCCGTGGCAGCTGCTGCGGGACGGGTCCGCCGTCGACCCCGGGGTGGCCGAGGACTACGCCGAACTGGAGCGGTTGCGTCGGTACAGCATGGCCGGACTGCTGGACGGCATCGACGAGGCCGACCTGCGGCCCGGGCTGACCCTGGACGGCGCCATCGACACGATGCTCGTCATCGCCAGCCCGGCCGCACACCAGACCCTGGTCCACCGCCACGGGTACTCCATGGACCGGTTCGAGGCCTGGGTGGCCGACACGTTGACCGCCGCCCTGCTGGCCCTCCCGGCGCCTGGGACCGCGTCGTGCCGGGACCCGACGCCCTGAAGGCTCGGTCCGTGCGGTCGGGACCGTGCGGTGATCGCGAACGTGCGGTCTGCTTGAGATCCTCCGGCCCGGACGACGTCCGGTGGCGACGTCGAGGGAGGGGACGCGAAGTGGGTGCTGCGCCGATGAGTGAGGCTCAGCACCCGCCCGCGGGGCGGCTCGTCGTCGCCGCCGTGCTCGTGCTGGCGCCGATCGTTGCTGTCGCGTGCTCACCGTGGAGCGCCTTCACCGCGATCGTGCTGTTCGGCTACCTCGCCGCGCTGAACGCCGCTCTCGTCGATGAGCGGGCGGTCGCGCTCACCGTGGTCGTCACGACGGTCGTCGCCTTCGTCGCCGTGCTCCTCACCGGCACCGGCCCGGCGCTGCCCCTCCTCGGTACTGGCTTGATCGCCCTGCTCGCCTTCGCGACCGCCGCCGTGACGCCACATGGATTGATGTCCGTCGGAGCGGTGCAGATCGTCTTGGCCGCCCACCTGCTCATCGATCCACGCGGCCTCGACGCGGGGCTCGGGCCGTCGCCCACCGTCTGGACGACGTCGTCGGTCCTCGCCGGCGTCGTGTTCGCAGTAGCCGGTTGGGTACTGCTCGTCAGGCTCGCGGTCCTCCCCGGGAAGCACGCACCCTTGCGCGTCGAGCCGAGCATCCCGTACGGGACGCTGCTGGCGGTCGTGTGCGGGCTGTTCGCCTTGATCTGCCTCCTCTGGTTCCGCGGCACGAACATGTGGTGGACCGTGTTGACCGTCGCGCTCGTCCTCCAGCCCGCCGCACAGGACACCCGGGCACGGGCGGCCAACCGCATCGTCGGGACGTTCGTGGGTGCGACGGTGGCTGGCATCGCCGTCGCCCTGATCGCCTCCGAGACCGTCGTCCTGGTCCTGGCTGTCGTCGCCGCCGTCGCATGCGTGGTGCTGACCCTCGCCGGTTCGGCGTACTGGCTGTACTCGACGGCGGTGACGGTGTCGGTCATGTTGCTCACGTTCACCCCGTCGGGCCTGCTGGTCGGCGACGTCCAGCGGATCGTGTGCACCGTGGTCGCGGCGGCGGCCTCGGTCGTCGCCGTGCTCCTCGTGGAGTGGTTCGGCCCCGAGCGCACCGTGCAGCGCCGACGAGTCGTCGGACGCTGAACCGCCCCCGGGGAGCCTGTTGGACAGAGCTCTACCACGCCGGCGGGCACACCGTGCGTCGGTCTGCCTCTCCGGGGGTGGGTGCTGCGCGGATCCGGTACGGCATCAGCTGAACGCCACGCCGCCGTCCACGATGAGCGTCTGACCGGTGATGAACCCGCTCCCGCGGGAGCACAGGAAGGAGACCGCCGGGGCGAGGTCGCCGGGCTCCATCCGTCGTGGCACCGCCCGCCGTCCTGCCGAGGTCGCGAGGTACTCGTCGTCGTTCAGCGCCCGGGTGGCCTCGGTCTCGACCAGGCCGGGGGCGATCGCGTTGACCGTGATGCCGTCCCGGCCGACCTCCCGGGCCACGCTGCGGGTGAGCGCGATGACCGCGCCCTTGGAGGCCGTGTAGTGCGCGAAGAAGGGCACCCCCATGTGCACCGTGGACGAGGCGATGTTGACCACGCGGCCGTGTCCCTGCTGCTTCATCGTCGGGTGAACCGCGCGCATCCCGAGCCAGACGCCGCGGGTGTTGACCGCCATGACCCTGTCCCACTCCTCGACCGTGATGTCCGTGAACGGCCGCTTGTCCCCCAGCCCCTGGTAGACGGCCGCGTTGTTGACCAGGGCGTCGATGCGGCCGTGGCGGTCCAGCGTCGTGTCCACCAGGTGGCGCCAGGACGCCTCGTCGCTCACGTCGGCCGGGACGTGGGTGACGCCCGAGCCGTCGACGTCCCAGGCCGGCTCGACGACGTCGGCCGTGACGACGGCCGCGCCCTCGGCCGCGAGGTGCCGGCCGAGGGTCGCGCCGATGCCCCGAGCGCCGCCGGTCACCAGCACGACCGTGCCCGGCTCCACGCTCCCGGGCGCGGTCGGCATCGGGTTCACGGGGGCTCCCGTCGTGGCTGTCGGGATGGACGGCGACCGGGCGGTCGGTCAGACCGGGAGGGCCGATCCGGGCACGGACGGCGCCGGCGAGACCCGCCCGGAGGTCGCGGAGCGGACGGCGGGCACCACCTCGTCGCGGAACAACCGCACGGAGGAGAGGACCGGCTCCACGTCGAGCGAGCCCCACGCGAAGGCTCCGGCGAGGTAGTTGACCTCACCGACCGTCACCGCCTCGACGACCTGCGCGGCCACCGTGTCGGGGGACCCCACGAACACCTTGCGCTCGGCGACCAGCTGGTCGAAGTCCACCGGACCGGTGAACCGGTCGCTGCGGTGCAGGCGCCAGAGGTGGGTGAAGCTCTCGTAGTGGGCCTCGAACGCGGGGCGGGCGATCGCGTCGGCCTCCTCGTCGGTCGGCGCGACGAACAGGTGGCGGAGCATCCCGAAGCGGGGCGTGCGACCCGGCAGGCCGTAGCGGACCCCGCCACGGGCCGCCGACTCCCGGAAGTGGGAGAAGAACACGCGGCTCTGCTCGCGCACCACCTCCAGCGGCGGGGAGGCGAAGCCGAACCCGAAGAGCACGTTGTAGCCCTCGTCGCCCAGCCGCGGAACGGAGGCGGCGTTGGACGTCGGGTACCACAGCGGCGGGTGCGGGCGCTGGTACACCGGCACGTGCAGCCCGATCTCCTCGTCCGGCCGCCGGCCGGCGCCCGGACGCCGGAAGCGCCCCGTCTCCATCGCCTCGACGACCGCGGGGAACAGCTGCTCGAAGCGCTCGGCGGTCTCGGCCGGGGTCAGCCCGTACATCGCCGCCTCGATGGGGGAGGAGCCCTTGCCCACACCGACGTCCAACCGCCCGTGGCTGAGCTGGTCGAGCATGCCGATCTCCTGCACCAGTCGCAGGGGGTCGTAGAGCGGGACGATGAAGGTGGTGGGCGCGAGCCTGATCCGCTCGGTCTCCCGGGCGGCTGCGGCGATGAACACCGAGGGGGACGGGGCCAGACCCAGCGGCGTGCCGTGGTGCTCGGCGATGTGGTACCTCGTGAACCCGTCCCGGTCGGCCTCGACGAGCACGCGCAGACGGGTGTCGTAGATCTCGGCCGGAGTCATCCGAGGGTGCCCGTCGATCCAGTCGAAGATCCCGAACTCCAGCTCCTGGTGGGTGTCTCGAGCAGCCGGCTGTGCCGACATCGTCGTCGCCTCCCGGGTCCGATCGATCCGGCCGGTCCGATGCTGCACCCGGTGTCGAGCGTGCGCTCGCGGCGATCCGCGGAGGCGCGCCGCCGTCCAGGTGCACATACTGTAGCCAATTCAAGTATATACGTGCTGGAAGGACTCCTTCGGTGACGAAGCGCTTGATCGACCTCGACGACGAGCTGCTGGCTCGAGCCCAACGGGAGCTGAACACCACCGGGGTGTCGGACACGGTCCGCGCCGCCCTGCGGCAGGCGGCGAGCGCAGCCGCACGCGCCCGGCAGGTGACCTGGCTGCGCGAGGGCGGCCTCGAGACGATGGCGGATCCCACCCAGCGAGCCGACGTGTGGCGGTGATCGCCCGGTTCCTGATCGACACCAGCGCGGCGGCCCGGATGCGGCTGGCCGGCGTCGCGGACCGGTTGGAGCCGCTCATCACCGGCGGCTTGGTGGCCACCTGCGCCACCCTGGACGCCGAGGCGTTCTACAGCGCCCGGAGCCCGGCGGAGTACGAGCAGGTGCGCGCCGATCGCCGTGAGGCGTACGAGTACCTGCCGACCGACGACGGTCACTGGCAGAGGGCGTTCGACGCGCAGCGCGTGCTGGCTCGCACCGGACGCCATCGAGCGGTGGGCATCGCCGATCTGCTGACCGCGGTGCTGGCCGCCGAGCACGGGATGACGATCCTGCACTACGACGGCGACTTCGAGATCGCTGCCGAGGTACTCGTCTTCGAGCACCGATGGGTCCTGCCCCGAGGAAGCGTGTAGCGGAACACCCGACGGGAGCGCATCAGCCGTGTCCGAGGGGCGACCCGCGGCACACGCACACGGCTGTCGGTTCGACGGACAGGACCCACCGATCGGCCGTGGACGTCGGCACGGTGGGCGTGCCCGACGCGCACCCCGTCACCGGCGCAGCTCGGTCTCCTCGTCGAGCCGGGCCAGCTTGTGCGGGTTGCGGACCGCGTAGATCCGCGTGATCCGGCCGTCCTCGATCACCAGGCTCGCCACCGTGTCCAGCGCGCCGTGGAGGTCGAACCGCCCCGCCGGCGCGCCGTTGACCCACATCGGCATCGCCTCGAAGTGATCGGCCACCGTGGCCAGGCCGCTCAGGAGGACCCCCACCCGGTCGGCACCCACGATCGGACGGCGAGCCGCAGCGACCACGCCACCACCATCCGAGACCACGACGACGTCGGGAGCCAGCACGTCCAGCAGCCCCTGCAGGTCGCCGCCGCGGACCGCGGCCAGGAACCGCTGCACGACGGCCTCCTGCTCGGCCCGGCTCACCTGGACGCGCGGCCGTCGCGCGGCCACGTGCCCGGCCGCGCGGGAGGTGGTGCCCAGCTTCGGGAAGACCCGGTACAGGTGCGCGCCCACCGTCCGGGGGGAGAGGTACAGCCGGCCGGCGATCTGCTTGTTCGACAACCCCGACGCGGCCAGCATCGCGACCCGGTGCTCCTGTGCGGTCAGGGCACCGTCCGGCGCGTCCGGGGTCGACCGGCGGGGAAGCCCGGTCGCGCGCAGCTCGTCGTCGGCCCGGGTCGCCCACAGCCGGGCGCCGAGCACGCGGAAGGTCTCGGAGGCGGCGGTCAGCTGCCGGTAGGCCTGCTCGACGTCGCCCCGTCCCAGGGCGGCCAGCCCGCGGACACGGGAGGCGAAGTCCTCGAACAGGTGCACCCCCCGCGGCACGGACCAGGCCACCAGGTCCGCCGCCAGCGCGCGCGGTCGCGTCGTCCCCCGGGCGGCTGCCAGGAGGGCCGAGCAGTAGACGCCGGGCAGCGAGATGAGCCGGTACCCCAGGTCCTCGCCCCACCGCGTGCCCTCGTCGGCGGTCTGCTGGGCCTCCCTCCCAGCGACCGCCGTCGAACGCCTCGTGGCACAGCATCCCCAGGGCGTTGACCGCGGAGGCGACCGCGCCACCCCGCCGCCCGTCCTCGACCACCCGGCGCAGGGCCGAACGGCAGTCGGCGAGCCGATCGGCGGAGAAGGCGGCGATGCCGACCCGGACGATGCGGGCGGGATCGACCTCGGAGTGGGCCGCCGCGATGAGGTCGTCGAGCCGGTCGAGCACGGGAGAGCTCGCGCGGACGGGGTCGACGAACGCGGTGCTGGACACGGCCAGGACCGGAGGGACGTCGGGCTGCAGCGCGCCGAGGGCGCGGTCGAAGGGGGGCCAGAGCTCGTCGCGGCCGCCGAAGTGGCACACGAGCAGAAGGGTGTGCAGGGCGTCCTCGACCGCCGCGGCGGTGGAGCCGGAGCCGAGCGCGTGCTCGATGGCCCGCACGAGCACGAGGTGCGCGGTCTCGACGTCCCCCTCGCCGTGGAGCAGGTGGGAGGCGGCGGCCACCGCGACCTCGAGGGACCCACCCGTCTCCGGAGCGGCGGCGCGCGCCTCGAGCAGCAGTTGCGGGACCCTGCCCAGCTCCCGGTCGTGTCCGCGCCCACGAACGCGGCCTCGGCCAGCCGGCGAGCCCGGTCCGGGCCGGCAGGGGTGAGCGCAGCCGCCTGGAGCAGGGCGTCGACCGCGGAGACGACGTCCCCCTTCCGGCGGGCGCGCTGCGACGCCGACTCCAGGAGGTCCGCGGCCCGGGCGTCGGGGCCCACCACGGCCTCGGCGAGGTGCCAGGCGCACCGTTCCGGCTCGTCGACCAGCACATCGGCCAGGGCACCGTGCGCGCGCCGACGTTCACCGCTGGCCGAGAGCTCCACGGGGGCCGACCCGATCAGCGGGTGCCGCAGCGTCACGCGTCCGCCGATCAGGTCGACGTGCACCAGCCGGGCCCTCTCGGCGGGCGCCAGGTCATCGAGCCATGTGTCGTCGAGCCATGTGTCGTCGAGCCATGTGTCGTCGACGGCCGTGGCACGCAACGTCCGGAGGTCGCCGGTCCCGTCGAGAGCCGCGAGAGGTGCGGCGTGGCGCCCTCCCGGCGGACCTCCACCAGGGCGCCACGACGTGCCAGGTGTCGTACAGGTCCGTCACCGACGACGGCTTCCGGACCAGCTCGACCGTCTCGTCCGACCGGAACACCTCGAGCCCCGACTGGATCCGTGGTCAGCAGGTGGGCAGGATCGTGCTGTCGTCGAGCACGCGGATGGCCCACCCGCGAACTGCTCCAGGACGGTGGTTGCGGGCAGGGCCTCCAACGCGCCGGAGGTGGACCCATGACGGAAGACCCGCACGGGGACTGGGACCCTCGCTCACCGGAGGTACTGGCCGACCAGATCGGCGCGTACGACGCACTCCGGGCCTCCGCCACGATGGCCCGCAGCGACTACCTGGGCTGGTCGGTGCTGCGTCACGCCGACGTGGTCGCGGTCCTCCACGACCCCGGCCGGTTCTCCAGCGCCGTGTCGACGCACCTGAACGTGCCCAACGGGATGGACCCGCCCGAGCACACTGCATGTCGGCACATCATCGACGGGTACTTCACCCCTGAGCTCGTCGGGGCTTTCGAGCCGACGTGCCGACGGATCGCCGCCGAGCTGGTCGCAGCACTGCCGCGCGGTGGGCAGGCCCGGATGATGTCCGGGTTCGCCGAGCTGTTCGCCGTCCGGGTGCAGTCGGCCTACCTGGGGTGGCCGGAGGAGCTCACCGAGCCGCTGCTGCAGTGGACAGCGCGGAACCGGGAGGCGACCCTGGCCCGTGATCGTGAGGCCATGGCGGCGGTCGCGGTCGAGTTCGACGGGTACATCACGCAGCTGCTCGGGGTCCGCCGGGACACCGACCCGCCGCCGGACGACCTGACCACACGGCTCCTCGGGGAGCGCATCGACGGACGTCCGTTCACCGACCCCGAGTTGGTCTCCATCCTGCGGAACTGGACCGTCGGGGAGTTGGGCACCATCAGCGCCTCGGTGGGGATCGTCGCCCATCACCTCGCCGCCCACCCGGACGTACAGGACCGGGTGCGCACCGACGCGGGGCTCATCGGCCCGGCTGTCGACGAGATCCTGCGCATCCACCCGCCGCTGATCGCCAATCGCCGGATCACCACGCGCCCCGTGGACGTCGGCGGCCAACGGCTGCCAGCCGGTGAACGCCTCACGCTGCTGTGGGCGTCGGCGAACCGGGACGAGAGGGTGTTCGGCGACCCCGACGAGTTCCGCCTGGATCGTGATCCCGGGCTGAACCTGCTGTACGGCGCAGGGATCCACGTCTGTCCCGGTGCGCCGCTGGCGCGGCTGGAACTGCGGGTCCTCATCGAGGAGCTGCTGCACGGGACCAGTTGGCTCGACCTGGACCCCGACGAGGAAGCGGTTCGGGCGATCCACCCCGGCAGTGGCTTCACCCGGCTTCCGATGCGCGTGCGGTGACACCAGACCGGTCCGGCCGTGGCCGGATCGGGAACGGCTGCCGGCCGACCCCTCGGTGCGGGTCGTGCGTTCATGGGACGCTGCCTGGTCCGCGACCGTCGGCTGGCGGGCGCTTCGCCGGCGGATCGACGTCGACGAGGCCAGAGGACTGCCGGCGATGAGCGAGTACCAGTACGACGAATTCGTGGCGATCGACCAGCCGCCGACCCTGGACGAGCAGGCCGAGTTGCGGGCGATCTCGACCCGAGCCCTGATCACGCCCACCAGCTTCGTCAACACCGACCAGTGGGGTGACCTGGAGGACGATCCGCGCCGGCTGGTCGAGGGCTACTTCGACGCGTTCCTCCACCTCGCCGACCGGGGGACGCGCCGGCTGGCGTTCCGGCTGCCTGTCGAGGTGTTCGGCTCCTCCGCCACGGCGGTGGCGGAGCGGTGTCTCGTGGGCGACCTCTCGACCGCATGGACGACCGGCGGGTACGTCGTCATCGATCTGCTCAGCGAGGAGGATGGAGGCGAACGCTCCGAGGGATGGCCCGACGGCTCCGGCCTGCCGGCCTCGATCGTCCCGGTTCGCGCCGAACTGATGGCCGGGGACCTGCGGCTGCTCTACCCGGGCTGGCTGCTCGCGGTCTGCAACGGTGAGGTCGACGAGGACGCAGTCGAACCGCCCGTCCCGCCGGGACTCGGTCGGTTGAGCGCAGCCCTGGGCGCAGGCCGACTTCCTGCGCATCGACACCGACCTGGTCACCGTCGCCGCGGAGCGCAGCGCTCCCTCGAGCGTCGACGACACGCTCACGGAGCTGCCCGCCTGGCTGGCGCAGCTACCGGCGGAGAGCAAGGACGCGCTGCTGCGGGTCGCCCGAGGCGACGGGCCGAGGATGCGGACGGAGCTCTTGGCCGGTTGTCGTCGGGCTGCCACACCGTCAGGTACCGGCGACGTCGGCGGCCGGACGGCGGAAGAGCTGCCCGCGCAGTCCCGGAGGCGCCGCGAGGATCGGCAGCGTGCGGCTCGGGAGGAGGCCACGCGGCGGGACGCGGAGCGGCGTCGCGCCGCCGAACGCGCTCACGAGAACCACCTGACCGAGCTCGCGGGGCGGCAGGAGCGGGCATGGGAGGAAGTCCTCGAGCTGGTCGAGCGGCGTACGGGTGCTGACTACGACACGGCAGTGATCCTGCTCCGCGATCTGGCGGAGGTCTGCCGCCGGGAGGGGACGACGGCGGTGTTCGCTGACCGGGTCCAGCGGCTGCGGTGTCGGGCCCTGGCACCCCTTGCCGACCACGGCGCCACCGGAGGCCCGGAGGCTCGGTGCCCGGCCAACCATCCCCCGAGACTCCGCGGGGCGGGAAGCCGAGGCCGATGCGGTCGGGACGTGGCGCGCCACTAGGGCAGCCGATGTCCTCGCGCCGTTCGGTGAACGGGACCGGCATCTGTCGCACACTGGGCGCACAATCGAACACGTGTTCGTACGTCTGTGGCTGACCGCACCGCCGAAGAGTGAGCATCTGAGGCTGGTCGTCCGGTCGGCCCGATGCCCAGGAGGCTTGCGATGACCACCGTCTCGACGTCCAACCTGCCCGCCGGGGAGCCGGTCCTGACCACCAACGTCGTCGGTACGGACTTCGGCCTCCCCCTGGTCCGGCCGACCAGGACCAGGCAGGGGGGCCAGGTTCGAGTCGTGCGCTCGCGCTGCAAGGCACACGGGGGAGTCGTCGTGTGGTTCACCGACGGCACGAAGACACCGCCGCTCCACGGGCGCACGGCCTGGATCGTCGCCGAGCCCGAGCCGGTCTCGCACCCGCCCGCGCGCGTGGTGGCGTGACTCGAGACGCCCGTCACGGCCCGCCCCTGGTCGAGTCGACGCTCGCGCGGCCAGGAGGCCCGGGCGCAGGGTTGAGAACCCGTGGACACGAAGGCCCTCGGTTCGCGGACCGCGGGCCCTACGTCGGACGGTGTCCGAGGGACGACACGCCACATGCGCGCACTGCTACGACGACCTGCGCGGAGCTCCAGCCTCGGTGGTGGTGACGGGCGCGACATCCGGGGTACACACGGCCCTGAGCAACGACTCCGGGGCACCGCGGAGGTGTGCCATGGCCCCCTTCACGTTCAGCCAGCTCACCCCGACGGCCTTCCTGGAGCGCTCGGCCCGGGTGTTCCCCGACCGCACGGCTGTCATCGACGGCGAGCGCCGGTTCTCCTACCGGGAGTTCGCCGACCGATCGCATCGCCTGGCCGGTGCCCTTGCCGCGAGCGGGGTGTTCCCCGGCGACCGGGTTGCCGCGCTGTGCAGCAACAGCTCGGCGATGCTCGAGCTGCACAACGGGGTGCCGTGGGCCGGGGCGGTACTCGTCCCGCTCAACGTGCGGCTCTCGGCCGAGGAACTGGAGCACATCCTGCGGCACTGCGGGGCCCGTTTCCTGGTCGCCGATGCCCAGCTCGTCGGGACCGCGACCGAGGTCGCCTCCGCGGTCGGCATCCCGCTGGTCGTCGCCGGGGGCGACACCGATGCGTACGAGCAGCTGCTCGCCGACGCCCGACCGCTCGCGCGCCCCTGCGAGGACGAGCGCGGGTTGCTGGCGCTCAACTACACCTCCGGCACGACCGGTCGCCCGAAAGGCGTGATGTACCACCACCGCGGCGCACACCTGCAGTCGTTGGCCATGGCGATGCACACCGGGCTGGGCCCGTCGAGCCGCTACCTGTGGACGTTGCCGATGTTCCACTGCGACGGGTGGTGCTTCCCCTGGGCGGTGTCGGCGGCCGGCGCGACGCACGTGTGCCTGCCTCGCGTCGATCCCTCCCGGATCTGGCACCTGCTGCGCACGGAGGGCATCACCCACTTCAGCGCGGCGCCGACCGTCCTCACGATGATCGCCAATGCGCCAGAGGCTGCGGCGGGCCCACTGGACGTGCGGGTCCACGTCCAGACCGGGGGTGCACCCCCCACGCCGACGCTGCTGGCGCGGATGTCGGAGCTGAACGTGGAGGTCACCCATCTGTACGGACTGACCGAGACCTACGGTCCGCTGGCGATCAACCAGTGGCATCCCGAGTGGGGCGATCTCCCGGCGGAACGGCAGGCCGAGCTCAAGGCTCGGCAGGGCACGGGCAACGTCATCGCAGATCCGCTGCGGGTGGTCACCGACGACGGCGCCGACGTCCCCGCCGACGGGCAGACCATCGGTGAGATCGTCGCCCGCGGGAACGACGTCATGCGCGGCTACTACCTGGACGACGAGGCCACGGCGGCCGCAACGCTCGTCGGGAGCGCCGATGGCGCCGCGTGGTTCCGCACCGGCGACCTCGCCGTCGTCCATCCAGACGGCTACCTCGAGATCCGCGACCGGAGCAAGGACATCATCATCTCCGGCGGAGAGAACATCTCCTCGGTGGAGGTCGAGCGGGCACTCGACGCCCACCCCGCGGTGTTGGAGTCGGCGGTGGTGGGCGCATCCCACGAGAAGTGGGGGGAGATCCCTGTGGCGTGCGTGGCCTTGCGCCCGGGCGCCGAGGTCGACGACGCGGAGCTCGCCGCGTTCGTGCGGTCCCGCCTTGCCGGCTTCAAGGTGCCGAAGCGGTTCCTCTACGGGGAGCTGCCCAAGACCTCCACCGGCAAGGTGCAGAAGAACCTGCTGCGCGACCGCATCACCGGCTGACGGAGACCCTGGTCGGGCGTCGACCGGCCGCGGGCCGACCTGTGCACGGACGTCTCGGACCGTCCGACGGGCAGGGCGACGAGGCACCGGGCTTCGTCGCGTCGGCCCGCGGCGAAGTGGAGGTCGGAGAGCGGGGCGCCGACCACCGGACGGCCGCACAGCGCGTTCGCGCCCGGACCGTCGGCGGTCAGGTGGCGGGTTCGGGGGCGCCGACCGGGCCGGCCAGCCACTCCCGGGCGGCGCGGACGAGCGTGCGCGGGTCGTCGGCAGACAGCCGGACGGCGGTGACCGCCTCCTCGCCGCCCGCGGGCAGCGCCAGGACGGAGGGGCTGCGCAGCGGTCGCTGTCGCCTCGTGGGTGTGGTCGAATGACGCAGGTCACAGACCCGACTTCGAGGGGGCGGGGTGGACCGGACCGAGCACTGTGTCGCGGTGATCGGGGCGGGCACCATCGGGCTGTCGTGGGCGGTGCTGTTCGCCGTGCACCACATGACGGTCCGGGTGCAGGACCCCCGCCCAGGGATCGCCCGGGACGTGGAGGAGGCGGCGCGGCAGTACGCGCGCGTCCAGCCGGACAGGGTGGGCGACCTGCAGGCCCTGCTCGAGCGCATCCACGTGGTCGACGACGTCGAGGCGGCCGTCACCGGCGCGGACGTCGTCCAGGAGAACGCTCCCGAGCGGCTGCCGCTCAAGCAGGAGCTGTTCGCCAGGATCGAGGCGGCGGCGCCCGAGCGGGCGCTGATCGCCTCGTCGACGTCGGCGCTGATGCCCAGCGACCTGGCGCGGGAGATGCGCACCCCCGAGCGCCTCGTGGTGGGGCACCCGTTCAACCCGCCCGAGGTGCTGCCGCTGGTGGAGGTCGTCCCGGGCGAGCGCACCGCGGACTGGGCGGTCGACGCGGCGGTCGCCCTCTACCGCAGCATCGGGAAGAAGCCCGTCGTCCTGCACGAGGAGATCAACGGGTTCGTCGCCAACCGGCTGCAGTCCACGCTGTTCCGTGAGTGCGTGTGGCTGGTCAGCCAGGGCGTGGTCAGCGCCGCCGAGCTCGACGAGATCGTCACCGAGTCGATCGGTATCCGCTGGGCGACGGCAGGGCCGTTCGAGAGCTTCCACCTCGGCGGCGGCCCGGGCGGCATGCGGCACTTCCTCGAACACCTCGGCCCGGGCATGGCCCGCCGGTGGAAGGTGGTCGAGCAGCCGGAGCTCGACGAGCCGACCGTCGAGCTGATCAGCGGCCAGGTGGAACGGCGCTTCCGGGACCGCACCTACGAGCAACTGACCGAGACACGCGACCGGGCACAACTGGCGGTCATCGCGGCCCGGGACGCCGCGCGGCAGGAGACGCCGCGGTGAACGTCGACGAGATCCGCCGGCTGCCGACCACCCCGATCGGCGCGCCGGCCTACCCGTCGGGGCGCTACCGGTTCACCGGTCGGGAGTACCTCAACATCCTCTACCGGACCGATGCCGAGGCGATGCGGGCGGTCGTGCCGGAGCCGCTGTCCGTCGCCGATCCGCTGGTCCGGTTCGAGGTCATGCGGATGCCCGATGTCACGGGGCTGGGCTCGTTCACCGAGTCCGGGCAGGTGCTACAGGTCGAGCACGACGGCGAGCCGGCCGACTACCTGCACGCCATGTACGTCGACAGCCTGGCCTCGATCGCCAGCGGCCGGGAGATCAGCGCCTTCCCCAAGAAGTCCGGCACGCCGCGGCTCTACGTCGACTCCGACACACTCGTCGGCACCCTGGACTACGGCACCCTGCGGGTGGCTACGGCGACCATGGGCTACAAGCACGCGCCGATGAGCGAGGAGGAGGCCCGCGCCGAGATCGGACGGCCCACCTACGCGCTGAAGATGCTGCCCGGTTACGACCGCCGGCCGCGGATCCTCGAGCTGGCCCGCAGCCAGATCACCGACATCACCGTGCACGGCGCCTGGCACGGCCCGGCCCGGCTGCAGCTGTTCGAGCACGCCTTGGCCCCGCTGGCCGACCTGCCGGTGCGCGACATCGTCTCGGCCAGCCACATCCTCACCGATCTCACGCTCGGCCGGGCCCGCTGCGTCTTCGACTACCTCACGGACTGACCGCCGCCCGGCGGTAGCCGCACGGAGCTCGGGCCGGCGCAGGCCGGGGGAGGAGCGGGTCGTGGTCGCACCACTCGAGGGAGTCCAGGTCGTCGAAGTGGCCAACTGGATGGCCGCCCCCGGCGCCGCCGCGATGATGGCCGACATGGGCGCCGACGTCGTCAAGGTCGAACCCCTGCGCGGCGACGCCATGCGCGGCGCCACGCGGCAGCCCCGGGTGCCCGAGGGGCAGGCACCGATCGATGCCGCTTTCCAGCTGGACAACCGCGGCAAGCGCAGCATCGCCGTCGCGATCAACCAGCCCCGGGGTGCCGAGCTGGTGCGCCGGCTGGCCGCCGGCGCCGACGTGTTCATCTGCAACCTGCTGCCGGCCCGGCAGGCGAAGTACGGGCTCGACGCCGGTACCCTCCTGGAGCTCGCCCCGCGGCTGGTGCACGCGACTCTCACCGGCTACGGACCCGGCGGCCCCGACGCCGCCCGTCCCGGCTACGACCTCACCGCCTTCTTCGGCCGGGGTGCCGTCCTGGACGCGATGAGCGAGCCCGACAACCCGGCGCCACCGCGGCTGCGTCCGGCGCAGGGCGACCACACTGCGGCCCTGGCGCTGTTCGGCTCCGTCCTCGCCGCGCTGCGGCTGGTCGAGGCCACCGGTCAGGGCCAGGTCGTGGACGTCAGCCTGCTGGCCGCCGCGGCCTGGACGATGTCCAGCGATCTCTCGGCCACACTGATCGACGGGATCACCCCGACGCCCCAGGGCCGGATCGCCCGGCCGCACGCCCTGCACGGCGGGTTCCGCTGCGCCGACCGCCGCTGGATCCTGCTGTTCATGCCCGAGCCGCACTGGTGGCCCCGGTTCTGCGAGGCCGTCGGCCGCCCGGAGTGGATCGAGGACGAGCGCTTCGCCACCTGGGGCGCCCGGGCGGCGAACATGCCCGAGCTCACGCGGCTGATGGACGAGGTCTTCGCGACCCGGCCACTCCGGGAGTGGTGCGCGCTCTTCGACGAGCGCGGCTTCATCTGGGGCCCGGCATCAACCGTCTCGGAGTTCGCCGCCGACGAGCAGGCCGCCGCCGACGGTCTCTTTCCGGAGATCCAGGCAGCGGACGGACGACGGTTCCGTACCGTGCGGCCGCCGATGCGGGTGCGCGGTGCCGACATCTCGCCGCGCGGTCCCGCGCCGATCGTCGGCCAGCACACCCATGCCGTCCTGGGCCAGCTCGGCGTCACCCGGGAGGAGCTCACGCTGCTGACCCGGGATGGCGTCATCGGGTCGACCGACACCGACTCGTGAACTCGGTCGACCCGGAGGCAGCGCCGGGAGGGGCATGACCGTCGCGGCGGCAGCGACCGCTGCATCCACCTCCCGGGCGCCCCGCGTGCTGAAGGCCGGGTCGGTGTCCGACGACGTCGGTGTCGTCGGGAGCCGCGTGGGCAGGGCGGATCCGGGCTGGCGATCGGCGCAGTCGACCTGCGGTGGCAGTGGTCTACCGGGCAGCCGTGCCACGGCCTGTGGAGCATGTTGCCCGGTGCCGTGACCGGCGAGGTCCAGTCGCGGAGCGCCGCTCGACCGCCTGCCAGGTTGCAGCCGCCGCAGCGGGTGACTCCGCGAAGAGCTGTGCCTGACTTCCGCAGCAAGCTGTCGGCCTGGTGACGGGAACGTGCTGGCAGATGGGATGACACGCCGATCGAGGGCGTGAGGGCTCCGGTTACCAGGCGGGTGAGGGCGGCGCTGTGCTGAAGGCCGG
>NZ_QOHF01000017.1 GCF_003319115.1 Geodermatophilus sp. TF02-6
CGCTGCAACGATGGATCGACCAGTGGAACGAACAGGCGCGGCCCTTCAAGTGGGTCAAGACCCCGGACCAGATCCTCAACAAGATCGCCCGATACTGCGCACGGATCTCCGGATCGGAACACTAGGGCAACGCGGCGACCGACGGTGCCCCCCTGCGCTGCCCCTCCGGGGTCAGACGACCGCGCCGTCGTCACCATCGTCGGTCGAGCGCTCGCGCATCCGCGACACGAGCACCCCGACCCCGCCGACGACGGCGGCCACCCCGAGCACCAGTCCGAGGTCCGCGGACAGCCCGAGCACCCGCGGGGCGCCCACGAGCACGGCGCCGGCCGCGATGAGCAGCACCGCGTACAGCGAGGCGGGCGCGGGAGCCGGGACAGGCGGGGGTGGCGGCGGCTCGTAGTGCTCGTCGGGCCGGTCGAGCACCGACGGCTCGACCGGTGCCGGAGGCGGAGCGGCGGAGGCGTCGGTGTCGCCGGATCCGAGATCGACCCCGGTGCGGCCGTGCTCGGCCTCGAACGCGGCGACGATGCGCGCCCACTCGGCGTCCTCGTCGACCTCGCGCCGGGGCGCCCGCGGAGCACGGGTGCGCTCCGGCGCGGCGTCGTCGACGTGCTGCTCGACCAGGGCCCGGGCCTCGCTGGTGCGGGAACGGTCCACGAAGAGCCGGTCGGTCGGCGGGCTGGGCAGCGACACGGCCCGGGTGTAGGGCTCGACGTCGGCCGAGGGCTCCAGGTAGGCGGCGACCCCGGCCTCGCGCAGGACGTCGAGCAGGTGCTCGCCGACCCGCGGGTCGACGTCGCGCAGCGGCGTCCACAGGGTCGCGGGCAGGCCGTTGTCCCGGCGGCCCCGGCCGCTCACGCGCCCTCCTCGAGCGCGGGCACCCGGGCGCGGATCCAGTCGACCGAGCCGGCGAAGATGCGCGGGGCGTCGTGGTCCAGGGTGGCGACGTGGTAGCTGTCCTCGAGCAGCACCTCGGTCGTGTCGGTGCTGGCGACCCCGGCCAGCAGCACCCGCACCGACGCCGGCTCGACGACGTGGTCGGTGACGCTGCGGAAGACCAGCAGGGGAGCGGTCACCCGGTGCAGGTCGGCGCGGGTCGCCGTCCACAGCCGGCCCAGCCCCAGCACCGCCCGGGTGGGCAGCCGGGAGTAGGCCCGCTCGGTGACGCCGGGCTTCTTGACGTCGTCGCCGATCGCCGTCCAGGCGGGGGTCAGCCGGGCCAGCAGCGGCAGGAGCCTGGCGTCCCGGCGCTCGGTCAGCAGCGAGGGGTTGACCAGCACCAGACCGGCGACGTCGTCCGGGCGCAGCTCGGCGAGCCGGACGGCCAGGGTGCCGCCCATCGACAGCCCGGCGACGACGACCCGCTCGCACTCGGCGGCCAGCTCGTCGAACGCGTCGGAGACCGCGTCCAGCCAGTCCCGCTCGGTGGTGCGGTTGCAGTCCTGCCAGCGGGTGCCGTGCCCGGGCAGCAGCGGTGCGCGGACGGCGAAGCCCTCGGCGGTCAGGTGCTCCCCCCACGGGCGCATGCTGAACGGGGACCCGGTGAAGCCGTGCACGAGCAGGACGCCGGTGCCCCCGCCGGCGGGCCCGCCGGGGAAGGCGAACGGCTCGGCGCCGGGCACCAGGTCGGGAATCGGCACGTGTCCTCCTCGGCGTCCGGCGGGAACGGGGTGCTCCGGCGGGACGAGGCGGGCGGATTGTCCTCACACCCCCGGGCTCCCTAGTCTGGCAGCCCCAGAGGGAGGGCGTGTTGTTCTACTGGTTCCTCAAGTTCATGGCGATCGGGCCGGTCGTGAAGCTGTTCCTCCGGCCGCGGGTCGAGGGCGAGGACCACGTGCCTCGCACCGGAGCGGCCGTGCTCGCCAGCAACCACCTGTCGGCGGCCGACTGGATCTTCATGCCCCTGTCGCTGCGCCGGCGGGTCACGTTCCTCGCCAAGGCCGAGTACTTCACCGGCCGAGGGGTGAAGGGCTTCCTGCAGCGGGCCTTCTTCGCCGGCGCCGGGCAGGTGCCCATCGACCGCAGCAGCGCCTCGGCCGCGGAGAACGCCATCCGCACCGGCCTGCGGATCCTGCGCGAGGGCAAGCTGCTGGGCATCTACCCCGAGGGCACCCGGTCGCCCGACGGGCGGCTCTTCCGCGGCAAGACCGGCGTGGCCCGGATGGTGCTGGAGACCGGTGCCCCCGTCGTCCCCGTGGCGATGCTCTACCGGCGTCGGCGGCTGCCGCTGGTGGGGCTCCACCTGCCGGCGGTCCGCGTGCGCTTCGGCCCTCCGCTGGACTTCTCCCGCTACGAGGGCCTGGCCGGCGACCGGTTCGTCGAGCGGTCGGTCACCGACGAGATCATGTACGAGATCATGACGCTGTCCGCGCAGGAGTACGTCGACGTCTACGGCGCCCAGGTGAAGAAGTCGATGGAGGACACCGGCGCCAGCGCCTCCGAGGTGGTCTCGCGGCTGCAGCCGCCGGTCCACGAGGCCGGCGACCGGGCACCGGAGTCCCTGGCCGGCTGAGAAAGGACCCGGCCCCCTTGCAGGGGCCCGCCGCGAGCTTGCGAGCGGTGGGGGGCAAGGGGGTCCTTACTGGGGCCGACCCGGGACCGACCCGCGAGGGGGCCGGGGCCGGGGAGGGCTCTGCCCCTCCCGCTTACGGTGGGACTCGTGCGGCGGTACTTCTACGACACGGAGTTCATCGAGGACGGCACCACCATCGACCTGGTGAGCATCGGCGTCGTCGACGAGACCGGCCGCGAGTTCTACGCCGTCAGCACCGAGTTCGACCCGGGCCGGGCGATCCCGTGGGTGCGGCGACACGTCCTCGACCAGCTGCCGCCGCCGGCCGACCGCGCCTGGCGCGACCGGCAGCGGATCCGCGAGGACCTGCTGGCCTTCCTCACCGGCCCCGGCGAGGAGGTCGAGCTGTGGGCCTGGTTCGCCGCCTACGACCACGTGGCGCTGTGCCAGCTGTGGGGGCCGATGCCGGCGCTGCCCCGGCCGATCCCGCGGTTCACCCGTGAGCTGCGCCAGCGCTGGGACGACCTCGGGCAGCCACCGCTGCCGCCCCGGCCCGGCGGCACGCACGACGCGCTGGTCGACGCCCGCTACAACCTGGCCCGCTGGCAGGCGATGCAGAGCGCGCGACGCTGAGCACCCGCCGGCCGGGACCCCGCACCGGGCGTCCACGAGCCCGGTCGGCGGACGGGGTGCGCGCGGGTCGGGCGGCTCCTGTGACGCCGCTCACGGGGTGCCGACGACCCGGCTCCCCACCTGCGGCATCATGACGCCTGCCCATGCCCCAGCAGCGCTTCGCACCCCGGAGGACGGCACATGCGCATCGGCATCCTGACCGGCGGCGGCGACTGCCCTGGCCTCAACGCGGTCATCCGGGCCATCGTCCGCAAGAGCCTCGCCCAGCACGGCGACGAGGTCGTCGGGTTCCGCGACGGCTGGCGCGGGGTGCTCGACGCCGACACGGTGACCATGGACCTGCGGGCGGTGCGCGGCATCCTGCCGCGCGGCGGCACCGTGCTCGGCACCTCGCGCACCAACCCCTACGCGCTCGAGGGCGGCGCCGACCGCGTGCTGGCCAACCTGGAGCGGCTCGGCATCGAGGCGCTGATCCCGATCGGCGGGGAGGACACCCTCGGCGTGGCCACCAAGCTCGCCGAGGCCGGCCTGCAGGTCGTCGGCGTCCCCAAGACGATCGACAACGACCTCGACGCCACCGACTACACCTTCGGCTTCGACACCGCGCTGGGCGTGGCGACGGAGGCCATCGACCGGCTGCACACCACCGGCGACAGCCACCACCGCACGCTGGTGGTCGAGGTCATGGGTCGGCACGCCGGCTGGATCGCCCTGGAGGCCGGGATGGCCGGCGGCGCCACCGTCGTCCTCATCCCCGAGCAGCCCTTCGACGTCGACGCCGTCGTCGCCCACTGCCAGCACCGGTTCGAGTCCGGCTACTCGCCGATCGTCGTCGTCTCCGAGGGCGCCTCGCCCAAGGGCGGTGAGCTGATGCTCGCGACGGGGGAGATGGACGCCTTCGGCCACGTCCGGCTCGGCGGGATCGGTACCGCCCTGGCCTCGCTCATCGAGCAGCGGACCGGCCGGGAGGCCCGGGCGGTGGTGCTCGGCCACATCCAGCGCGGCGGCACCCCGACGCCGTTCGACCGGGTCCTTGCGACCCGCTTCGGGCTGACCGCCGTCGACGCCGTGCACGACGGCGAGTCCGGCGTCATGGTCGCCCTGCGCGGCACCGACATCGTGCGGGTGCCGCTGTCGCAGGCGACCGCGCAGCTGAAGCTGGTCCCGCCGGAGCGCTACGCGGAGGTGGAGGTGTTCTTCGGCTGAGGTCTGGACACCCGTACCCTGTGGAGGCGTGACCCTTCCCGACCCCGCGGAACTGGTGCCCGGTCTGGACCGCTGGCGGGAGCTGCCCGCCGCCCAGCAGCCGCAGTGGCCCGACCGCGCCGCCCTGGACGGCGTCCTGTCCACGCTGTCCTCGGTGCCGCCGATCGTGGCGCCCAGCGAGGTCGACGAGCTGCGCGGTCGGCTGGCCGAGGTGGCGCGGGGCCGGGCGTTCCTGCTGCAGGGCGGCGACTGCGCGGAGACCTTCGACCTCAACACCGACGCGCACCTGCAGAGCACCACGCGCACGCTGCTGCAGATGGCCGTCGTCCTCACCTACGGCGCCAGCGTGCCCGTGGTCAAGGTGGGCCGGGTCGCCGGGCAGTACGCCAAGCCCCGCTCGTCGGACACCGACGCCCTGGGCCTGCCCTCCTACCGCGGCGACATGGTCAACTCGCTCGAGCCGGTGCTCGACGAGCGCATCCCCGACCCCAGCCGGCTGGTCCGCGCCTACGCCAACTCGGCCGCGGCGATGAACATGATCCGCGCCTACGCCCGGGGTGGGCTGGCCGACCTGCACGCCGTCCACGACTGGAACAAGGACTTCGTGGCCAGCTCCCCGGCCGGGGTGCGCTACGAGGTGATCGCCCGCGAGATCGACCGGGCGCTGGCGTTCATGAAGGCCTGCGGGGTCGACGACACCGCGTTGCGCGGCGTCGAGCTGTACAACAGCCACGAGGCGCTGGTCCTCGACTACGAGCGGGCGCTGCTGCGGGTGCACGACGGGAGGGCCTACGCCTCCTCGGCGCACTTCGTGTGGATCGGCGAGCGCACCCGGCAGCTGTACGGCGCGCACGTGGCGTTCATGTCGCGGATCGCCAACCCGATCGGCGTCAAGATCGGCCCGACGACGACGCCGGAGCAGGCGGTGGAGCTGGTCGAGCGGCTCGACCCCGATGGCGTCCCCGGCCGGCTCACCCTGATCAGCCGGATGGGCAACGGGCGGATCCGCGACGTCCTCCCCGCCATCGTGGAGAAGGTCACCGCCAGCGGCCACGCGGTCGTGTGGCAGTGCGACCCGATGCACGGCAACACCCACGAGTCGCCCACCGGGTACAAGACGCGGCACTTCGACCGGGTCGTCGACGAGGTCCTCGGCTTCTTCGACGTCCACCGGGCGTTGGGCACCTGGCCCGGCGGCATCCACGTCGAGCTGACCGGTGAGGACGTCACCGAGTGCCTCGGCGGCGCGATGGAGATCAGTGACGAGGACCTCAACAGCCGGTACGAGACGGCCTGCGACCCGCGGCTGAACACCGGCCAGTCGCTGGAGCTGGCGTTCCTCGTCGCCGAGATGCTGCGGGGATGATGAAGGACCCCTTGAAGGACCCCCCTTCCCCCCACCGCTCGCGAACTCGCGGCGGGACCCTGAAGGGGGGCCGCCTTGTCCGCGATGATTGACCTGCGGTCGGACACCGTCACCCGCCCGACCCCGGCCATGCGCCGGGCGATGGCCGAGGCGGAGGTCGGCGACGACGTCTACGGCGAGGACCCGACGATCCGGGCGCTCGAGGAGCGGGTCGCCGGCCTCCTGGGCCACGAGGCAGCGCTGTTCGTCCCGTCGGGGACCATGGGCAACCAGATCGGCATGCGCCTGGTCGCCGAGCCCGGCCAGGAGGTGCTCTGCGACGCCGACGCGCACGTGGTCACCTACGAGATGGGCGCGGCGGCGGCGGTGTTCGGCATCTCGACCCGCACGGTGGTCTCGGGCGGGCGGCTGGACGCCGAGGCGCTGGTCGCCCAGGTGCGCCCGCGGGGCGACTGGCACCTGACCGCGACCGCCGCGGTGGCCGTGGAGAACACGCACAACCGCGGCGGCGGGCTGGTGCAGCCGCTGGACCAGCTGCAGCGGCTGTGGAACTGGTCGCGGGAGGCCGGGGTCGCGGTCCACCTCGACGGCGCGCGCATCTGGAACGCCTCCGTGGCCTCCGGGATCGACCTGGCCACCTACGGGCGGCTGGCCGACACCGCGTCGGTGTGCCTGTCCAAGGGGCTCGGCGCGCCGGTCGGCTCGGTCGTCGTCGCCTCGGCCGAGCGGATCGCCGCCGCCCGGCTGTGGCGCAAGCGGCTCGGCGGCGGGATGCGGCAGGCCGGCGTGCTGGCCGCGGCCGGGCAGTACGCGCTGGAGCACCACGTGGAGAGGCTGGCCGAGGACCACGAGCACGCGCAGGCGCTGGCCAAGCGGCTCGGCGTCGACCCGGCCGGCGTCGAGACCAACATCGTGGTGCTCGACGACGTCCCCGCGCCGGTGGTCGCCGAGGCCGCCAAGGCGCGCGGCGTGCTGGTCTCGCAGGTGGGCCCGCGGCGGATCCGGCTGGTCACCCACCTCGACGTCGACCGCGCCGGCATCGAGCGCGCCGCCGACGTGCTCGCCGAGCTGCTCGCCCGCTGATCGGGGCCGATCGCCGTTGATCACCACGCGCTGACGGTGGTCGAGGCTGGGAATCCGGTAGCCGTCAGTGCGTGGTGATCACACGGCCAGGGCGTCGGCGATCATCGTGACGACCCGTTCGGGCCGCCGCATGTCGCTGGCGGTCACGAAGAGCACCCGCCACCCCGCGGCGAGGAGGCGGTTGAGCCGGTCGCGGTCGCGGGTGAACTCGCCCGGCCCGCCGTGCCAGGCGCCGTCGTACTCGATCGCCAGGCGCTGCTCCGGGTAGGCGAAGTCCACCCGGGCGACGAAGCGGCCGTCGGAGCGGACCTCGTACTGGGCGACCGGAGCGGGGAGTCCGGCTCGGTCGACGAGCAGCCGCAACCGCGTCTCCTGAGGTGACTCGGCGAGGCCATCGGCGCGGGCTGCGACGGTCCGTGCCTGACGGCTGCCCCGGCATCGCGGCAGGGCGGCGACGGCTGCCCGCACGTCGTCGAGGAAGGCGACCCGCCGGTGCACGAGCTGGTCGAGCAGGACGACGGCATCGTCCTCGGCGCCGCGACGGACGAGGTCGACCGCGGTTCGGGTGCGATCGGTCCATCGCAGCGTTCCGTCCGTGACCGCGGCACCGGTGGTGTCCGACGTCCGGACGACGACTCCCGCACCGGCGTTCCAGCGCACCCCCGGCGGGAGGACGACCTCCACCGGGTCGTCAGGTCCGGCGAAGGGCCCACGGGTGCTCCACAGCGTGGCCGCGGTGAGTCCACCCAACACCGCCGCGGGCGGGGCCACCAGGGCGACCGCCCGCGCGTGCAGCTCGTGCACGACCGGCAACCGGGAGTCGGCGTAGACATCGTGCCGCAGCCGTCGCCACGCCGATCCGCGTAGCTGGGCGCGGGTCAGCAGGCCCGCGGCCAGGGCCTCGCTCCCGCGGAAGACGGTGTCGATCGGAAGCGGGCCGGGGTGGGACACGAGCGCAGAGCCTGCCGCGAACCGGGCCGACCCCGCTCCCGCCGTCCACAGACGGTGATCACGGCACCCTGGTGGCTGCCACACCCGGCTGCGGAGCAGCCACCGACGTGTGGTGGTCGTGCTCGGGCCGCACTCAGGCGGCGGGGGCCTCGCCTGACCTGGACGTGCGCGCCGATCGGCGGCGCACCCGCAGCAGTGCTCAGCGTCCCGTCCTATCCGCTCAGCGTCCCGTCCTATCCGAAGGTCACCAGGATCGTCACCTCGGTGCCCACGTCGACCACCTCACCGGCCCCGGGGCTCTGCCGGAACACCCGGTCGCCGAAGAACTGGCTCACCGTGACGTGCAGCCCCGCGGCCTCCAGCGCCGCCCTCGCCTCGTCCTCGCCCTTGCCGACGACGTCGGGCACGGTCACCTGCGGCCGGCCGACCGACACCTGGATGGTGACCGTGCTCCGGTAGGGCGCCTGCTGGCCGGCCGCCGGGGTGACCGCCATGACCTTGCCGGAGTCGACGTCGGCGCTGCGCCCCTCCGCCCGCGAGACGGTGAAGCCGAGCGCCTGCAGGTTGGCCGTCGCCTCCTCCGGGGAGAGGCCGACCACCGCGGGGACGCCCACCGGCGCGTGCCCGCGGCTGACGAACACGGTCAGCGGCTGGTCGCGCTTGAGCTCGGTGCCGGGCTCGGGGTCGAAGCCGGTGACGGAGCCGGTGGGCACGTCGTCGTCGTAGTCCTGCACCTCGGTGGGGACGACGGGGATGTGCGCGAGCGCTTGGCGGACCTCCTCCAGCGGGCGGCCGACCAGCGCCGGGTCGACCTCGAACCGCTCGGGCCCCTTGGACACCACCAGCCGGACGTCGGTGCCGCGGATCGCCTCGCCGCCGTCGGGGTCGGCGGAGACGACCACACCCTCGGCGACGTCCTCGTCGAACTGCTCCGTGCAGCAGTCGGGGTCCAGCCCCGCCTGCTGCAGCAGGTCGATCGCGGTCGCCTGGTCCCTGCCCACCAGCTGCGGGACGGTCGTCCAGCGGCCCGAGCCCATCCACCAGCCGATCGCGCCGATCGTCACGGCGAGCAGCAGGACGACGGCCACGGCCAGCCGGGCGCGGCGGCGGCGGACGTGCTGCGGGACGCCGGGACGGGTGCGCTCGACCCCGGGGTGCCGTCCGGCCACGTCGGTGGTCGGGCCGGGGACCGTGCCGGGCAGCATCGAGGTGCGTCCCCCACGGCCGGGGCGGGTGCCGCTCCCCAGCACCTCGGTGCCCGGGTCGCTCGGCCGCCCCGGGTCGCTGGGGTGGCGGGCACGGGGAGGCCGGTTGGTCGGGCGCAGCGTGTCGGGGCCGGCGGTGCTGCGGCCGGTGGGCACCGGTACCCGCTCGATGCCCAGCTCGCGGCGCACGTCCTCGAGGTCGGCGAGGAATGCGCCGGCGTCCAGGGGGCGGACGGCGGGGTCGCGTCGGGTGGCGCGGGTGACCAGCTCGTCGACCTGCCACGGCGTGCCGGGCACCTCGTCCGACGGCGGGGGCATGTCGTGGTGCACGTGCTGGTAGGCCACCGCCAGCGGGGTGTCGCCGCCGTAGGGCGGGTGGCCGGTGAGCATCTCGAACAGCACGATCCCGGCGGCGTAGACGTCGCTGCGGGCGTCGGCCCGGCCGCGCTCGAGCTGCTCGGGGGAGAGGTAGGCGACGGTGCCGATGAGCACTCCGCCGGTGTGGCTGGTCTGCCCAGTGCCGGTGAGCGCGCGGGCCAGGCCGAAGTCGGCCACCTTGACGCCGCCGTCGGTGCCGATGAGGACGTTCTCCGGCTTGATGTCGCGGTGCACGATGCCGGCCCGGTGGGCGGCGGTGAGCCCGGACAGGACCGGCTCCAGGACGGCGAACGCCTCGGCGACGGTGAGCCGGCCGCGGGCCTGGAGCAGGTCGCGCAGCGTCCGGCCGCGGACCAGTTCCATGACGAGGAACACCAGACCCTGGTCGCTGCCCTGGTCGCTGACCGACACGACGTGGGGGTGGCTGAGCATCGCCGCGGCGTGCGCCTCGCGGGTGAACCGGCCGACGAACGTGGGGTCGTGGGCCAGGTGCTCGGCCATCACCTTGACCGCCACCGGACGGTGCAGCCGCAGGTCCGTGGCGGCGTAGACGGTGGCCATGCCGCCGCGCGCCAGCCGCTCCTCGAGGACGTAGCGCCCCTCGAGGACGAGGCCGACCACGGGGTCGGTCACGGCGGTGTCCACCCGGTCGAGTGTAGGAGCGGGGGCGGCCGGAACCGCCTGCACACGCGCAGGTGAGGGGTCTGCCGGGTTCACCCGTCACACCGGCCACGACGGCCCCCTCCAGGGCCCCGCCGGCCCCGTCCAGAGGCTCGCCGCGAGCCTGCGAGCGGGGAGGAGGACGGGGTCCCTTCTCCGAGGGGTGGGGAGGAGGTCCTTTCTCAGGCCAGCTCGAGGCCGGGGTAGAGGGGGTGGGCGTCGAGCAGCTCGGCGGCCGCGACGCGGGTCCGCGCGGCGACGCCGTCGGCGGTCGTGTACCTCGCCTTGGACGCCCCACCGTCGCGGGCGGCCGTGGGCGCGGTGGCCGAGAGGACGTCGACGATGAGCTCGGCGGTGCGGTCGAACTCGGCCGCCCCGAAGCCGCGGCTGGTCAGCGCGGGCGTGCCCAGCCGGATGCCGGAGGTGTACCAGGCGCCGTTCGGGTCGGCCGGGACGGCGTTGCGGTTGGAGACGACGCCGGCGTCCAGCAGCGCCGACTCCGCCTGCCGCCCGGTGAGACCGAAGCCGGACACGTCGATGAGCACCAGGTGGTTGTCGGTGCCGCCGGTGACCAGCCGCGCACCGCGCCGGGTGAGCCCCTCGGCGAGGCTCTGCGCGTTGTCTGCGACCGCCTGGGCGTACGCGGCGAACGCCGGACGGCGGGCCTCGGCCAGGGCGACCGCCTTGGCGGCCATGACGTGCGGCAGCGGGCCGCCGAGCACCATCGGGCAGCCGCGGTCGACGGCGTCGGCGAACTCCGGCTGGGCCAGCACCATGCCGCCGCGCGGGCCGCGCAGCGACTTGTGCGTCGTCGTCGTGACGACGTGCGCGTACGGCACCGGGTCGAAGTCGCCGGTGAACACCTTGCCGGCGACCAGCCCGGCGAAGTGGGCCATGTCGACGACCAGGGTGGCGCCGACCTCGTCGGCGATCTCGCGCATCACCGCGAAGTCGACCCGGCGCGGATAGGCGGAGTAGCCGGCCATGAGGATCAGCGGGCGGAACTCCCGGGCCCGGTCCCGGACAGCGGCGTAGTCGAGCAGCCCGGTCTCCGGGTCGGTGCCGTAGGAGGACTGCTCGAACATCTTGCCGCTGATGTTGGGGCGGAAGCCGTGGGTGAGGTGGCCGCCGGCGTCCAGGGACATGCCCAGCATCCGCTGGTCGCCCAGGGCGCGGCGCAGCTCGCGCCAGTCGGCGTCGGTCAGCTCGTTGACGTGCCGCACGCCGGCCCGCTCCAGCGCCGGGGCCTCCACCCGGGAGGCGAGGACGGCCCAGAAGGCGACCAGGTTGGCGTCGATCCCCGAGTGCGGCTGCACGTAGGCGTGCGGCGCGCCGAACAGCTCGCGGGCGTGCTCGGCGGCCAGCGCCTCGACGGTGTCGACGTTCTGGCAGCCGGCGTAGAAGCGGTGCCCGACGGTGCCCTCGGCGTACTTGTCGCTCAACCAGGTGCCCATGGTGAGCAGCACCGCGGGGCTGGCGTAGTTCTCGCTGGCGATCAGCTTGAGCGAGGCCCGCTGGTCGGCCAGCTCGGCGCCGATCGCCTCGGCCACCCGGGGCTCGACGGCGCCGATGACCTCCAGGGCGCTGCGGTAGGCGGCGGAGGCGGCCACGGCGTCCGGGACGGCGTCCGGGACGGTGGTCGGGGAGGTGGTCGCGTCGGTCGTCATGGGAGCACTCCAGCAGATGTCGACGAGGGGGGTGCCCAGGCGCCCGGCGGGGACGTGCAGGCCGCTCCCCGGTGGTTGACCCACCCCTGTGCGCCAGTCACGGCCCACCGTCGATCCTACCGAGCCGCCGGGCAGGGGGAACGGTGTCCCGGGGCGGCGGTGACGTCGCCGGGCCGACGGCCCGGCACGGTGGGTGTCCGCTCGTCGGGCGCCATAGGCTCGCACCCCATGGAGACGCTCACCCCTGCGGAGGTCGCCGCTGTCCTGGGGGTCTCGCCCAACCGGGTCCGCCAGCTGCTGCGCGAGTACAAGCTCATGGCGGTGCCCGGCAGCGGCAACAGCCGCATCCCCGCCGACTTCCTGCAGGACGGCGCGGTCCTCAAGCACCTGCCCGGCCTGATCACCGTGCTCAGGGACGGCGGGTTCAGCGACGAGGAGGCCTTCGCGTGGCTGTTCCGCGCCGACGACTCGCTGCCCGGCACCCCGGTGCAGGCGCTGCGCAGCGACCGGCACGGCGAGGCCACCCGCCGGGCTCAGGCGTTGGCGTTCTGATCCTCCCGTGGGTCACCTGACGTACCTGGCGCTGCTGGTCGGCTGCCTGGTCGTCACCACGCCGCTGGAGCTGGTGCTGCGGGTGCGGGTCTACGCCCGCTGGCGGCGGCTGCTGCTGGCGGTCGCCCCGGAGTTCGCCGTGTTCGTGGCCTGGGTGCTCTACGCCATCGCACAGGGTCACTGGAACTACTCGGCCGAGCTCACCCTCGGCGTCCGGCTGCCCGGCGGCATCCCGGTCGAGGAGGTGCTGTTCTTCCTCGTCGTCCCGCTGTGCTCGGTGCTCGCGCTGGAGGCGGTGCGCCGGGTCACCGGCTGGGACGCCGGCTACCCGGCCGAGGAGGCCGAGCCGGTGGCGCAGGAGCGGTCGTGAGCTACTCCGCCCTCGCGGTCACCGCCGTCGTCGCCGTCCTCGTCGTCGACCTGGCCGTCTACCGCACCCGGATGGTCACCCGCCCGGTGTTCTGGGTGGCCTACGCGATCATCCTGACCTTCCAGCTGCTGGTGAACGGCGTGCTGACCGGCCTGGACGTGGTCACCTACGACCCGGACACCATCTGGGGCCCGCGGATCGCCTACGCCCCGGTCGAGGACCTGCTGTTCGGCTTCGCCATGGTCACCCTGACCCTGGCCAGCTGGGCGGCGGTCAACCGGCGGGCGAACACCGCCAGGCGCCGCGGCCGGGACACCCGCACGCGGCGGTCGAGCACCCGGTAGTCGGCCCGCTCGATCTCGGTGAGGATGCCGCCGTAGAGGGCGGTCGCCGCGCGCACGCAGTCGCGGGACTCCGGCGCCAGCATCGGCGTTCCGGGGGCGGCGTCGTCGTAGCGGCGGCGCACGATGGCGATCATCTCCCGCATGAGCTCGCCGAAGTTGCGGTCGTACCGCTTGGCCGCCAGCTGCTCGCGGGTCACGCCGTGCGCGGCCATGAGGTCGGCGGGCAGGTAGACCCGGCCGCGGTCGACGTCCTCGGCGACGTCGCGGCAGAAGTTGGTCAGCTGGAACGCCTCGCCCAGCGCGATGGCGTGCGGCGCGGCCTCCTCGCGGGCCACCCCGGGCGCGGTGCCCAGCACCGGCAGCACCTGCAGCCCGATCACCGCCGCCGAGCCCCACGTGTAGCGGTCGAGGGCGGCCGTGTCGGCGTAGCCGGTGACCTCGAGGTCGCTGGTCATCGCGGCGAGGAAGTCGACCAGGTGCTCGACCGGGATCCGGTACCGGCGGTAGGTGTGCACCAGCGCCAGCCGCACCGGGTCGGCCGACCAGCCGGCGTCCAGCTCGGCGAGCACCGCCCGCGACCACGCGAGCAGGTCGCCGGCCGGGTCGGCACCGGGGACGTCGACCAGGTCGTCGGCGGTGCGCGCGGCGGCGTACAGGGCGTGGATCGCCGGACGGCGGTCGGGCGTGAGCAGCCGGGTGGCCAGGTGGTAGCTCTTGCCGTGCCGGGCGGCGATCGCGGCGCAGTGCCGGTAGGCGGCGTCCAGCCGTGCCTGCTGCTCGGCCCGCGTCGAGGGTGGCTGGACGACGCTCACCGGGTCCGCGCCGTTCCGGGAGGGGCCATCGTGGCCACTCCGGCCCTCGACGGGCCGGTGATCCGCTCGGCGGCCAGCCGGCCGCTGATGACGACCATCGGCACGCCCACGCCCGGCTGCACGCTCGACCCGGCGAGGACGACGTTCTCCGGGCCGCGGCGGGGCAGGGTCGGCGTCCGGAACGGGCCGGTCTGGCCGAAGGTGTGGGCCAGGGCGAACGGGGTGCCGGCGGCCATGCCCTGCGCGGCCCAGGTCAGCGGGGTGTCCACGTGCTCCACCTCGATCGCTGCGGTCAGTCCGGTCCAGCCGCGGCCCTCCAGCGCGGCCAGCACCTCCTCGCGGTAGCGCGGGGTCAGCGTCGTCCAGTCCAGGTCGGGGTTGCCGCCGCTCCCCGGGTCCAGGTTGGGTGTGGGCGCCACGATGCTGAGCACCTGCCCGCCGTCGGGGGCCAGGCTGCGGTCGGTGACCGACGGCATGCTCACCAGCAGGCTCGGGTCGCTCATCGGCCGGCCGTCGCGGGTGAGCTCGGCGAACACCTCCCGCCAGGCGGCGCCGAAGCTGATCGTGTGGTGCGCCTGGCCGGGCAGCTCGGCGCGCACGCCCACGTGCAGCGCCACGCAGGAGGGCGAGTACACCGGGCGGCGGCGCCGGGCGAACCCGGGCACGAGGCGCTCGGGTGAGTCCACGGTGACGACCACGACGTCGGCGGGCAGCCGCTCGCCGTCGTCGGTGAGCACCCCGGTGACCCGCCGTCCGGCGCCGTCGAGCCGCTCGACCGACGTGCCGTACCGGAACTCGACCCCCGCGTCGGCGGCGGCCGCGGCCATCGCCCGGGGGACGGCGGCGATGCCACCCACCGGGTGCCACACGCCGGCGCCGATGTCGAGCTGGGCGATGACGGCGTAGGCGGCGATCGCCCGGTACGGGCTGACCCCGGCGTAGAGCGCCTGGAAGCTGAACAGCCGGCGCAGCCGGTCGTCGGTGAAGTGCCGCTCGACGTGCCGGGAGAGCCGGCCGAACCCGCCGCGGCGGACCAGCGCGACCAGCTCGGGGCCCAGCAGGTCGAGCGGGGTGTCGAGGTTGCGGTCGATGAAGGTGGACAGCTGCAGCCGGTACAGCTCGGCCAGGTCGGCCAGGTAGCGGCGCAGCGCCGCGGCCTCGCCCGGCCCGCACAGCGCCTCGACCTCGGCGGCGAAGGCGTCCACGTCGGCGTGCACGTCCAGGTGCGAGCCGTCGGCGAACCGCGCCCGGTAGGTGGTCTCCAGCGGTACGAGGGTCAGCCGGTGCTCCGGCTTCTCGCCGACCGCGGCGAGGGCGTCCGCGACCAGCTCGGGCGCGGTGAACACCGAGGGGCCGGTGTCGAGGGCGTACCCGCGCAGCTCGACCCGGCCGGCGCGTCCGCCGGGACCCGGGGCCCGCTCGACGACGGTGACCTCCCGGCCGGCGCCGCGCAGCCGCAGCGCCGCCGACAGGCCGGCCAGACCGGCGCCCACGACGACGACGCGGTCGGTGCGGCCCGGGACGGTGCGCGCCATCAGGCGGTGCGGGTGGTCGCTGCCACGGCGAGCGCGTCGAGCGCGGCCCGGGCGTCGTCGGTGATCGGGGCGCCGGCGATGGCGGTGCGGGCCAGGGCGGTGCGCTCGGCGATGCGCTCCTCCACCCGGACGCGGGCGCCGGTGCGCTCGATGAGGTCCCGCAGCGCGTCGAGGTCCTCGCTGCCGGCGTCCGGGTTGCCCAGCACCTCGGCGAGCAGCCGGCGGCCCTCGGCGTCCGCGGCCTGCTCGGCCAGCGCGATGAGCAGCGTCTGCTTGCCCTCGCGCAGGTCGTCGTCGGCGGACTTGCCGGTCACCGACGGGTCGCCGAACACCCCGAGGACGTCGTCGCGCAGCTGGAACGCCTCGCCGAGCGGCAGCCCGATCCCGGTGTACACGTCGGCGGCGCGCTCGCCCGCGCCGGCGATCGCGGCGCCCAGCTGCAGCGGCCGCTGCACGGTGTAGCCGGCGCTCTTGTACCGGGCGACGGTGAGCGCGCCCTGGGCGCCGGGCAGTCCGCCGGCGGCGCGCAGCAGGTCCAGGTACTGCCCGGCGGTGACCTCGGTGCGCATGGTGTCCCACACCCCCCGGGCGCGCATCAGCGCCGCGGGGGACAGCCCCGAGTGGCGCAGCAGCTCGTCGGACCAGACCAGCGCCAGGTCGCCGACGAGGATGGCCGCGCCCACCCCGAAGGCGTCGCCGTCCCCGGCCAGCCGGCCGTCGCCGTGCCGCGCGGCGAACCCGACGTGCGTGGCCGGCCGGCCCCGGCGGGTCAGGGCGCCGTCCATGACGTCGTCGTGCACCAGGGCGCTGGTGTGCACGAACTCCAGCGCGGCGACCGCCCGCAGCACGGCCGCGTCGTCCTCGGCCGGGCCGTCCTCCTGGTGGTCGCCGAGCACGCCGCGCCAGCCCCAGTAGGCGAACAGCGGCCGCAGCCGCTTGCCGCCGTCGGCCAGGGCGCGCACCTCGTCGACGACCGGCAGGAGGGTGTCGTCCATCGCGGTGAGGGTCTCCCGCTGGACGTCGAGGAAGCCGGTGAGCGCGGCCGAGACGGCGCCGCGGACGCGGTCGAGCTCGGCGACGGCCGGCGGGGATGCCGGGGGGAGGGCGGTGGACTCGCGCTGCTGCGCCCCGGCGGTCACGGTCCGAGTATCGCCCGCGACCCGAGTCGGCGCGGCCGGAAGCCGGGGCCCGGTCGGCGTCAACAGGTCGGCCTCCTCGTCCCTCGGCGGTCGCGCTGGTGCTGCGCGGTCTTCGCCCGGACGGCGTCCGCCGGATGCGGCACGGGCGGACGACGGGGTCCGTATCCTCGGCAACCGTGACCCCCACCGTGCGCGAGCTGCTCGCCGACGCCCGGCCGACGTGGTCGTTCGAGTTCTTCCCGCCCAAGACCCCGGACGGCGCCACCCAGCTGTGGACGGCGCTGCGCGAGCTGGAGCGGCTGCGGCCCTCGTTCGTGTCGGTGACCTACGGCGCGGGCGGCTCGACCCGCGAGGGCACCGTCTCGGTGACCGAGCGGATCGCCACCGAGACGACGATGACGCCGCTGGCGCACCTGACCGCCGTCGACCACAGCGTCGCCGAGCTGCGGCACGTGGTCAGCCGGCTGGCCGCCGCGGGGGTGCGCAACCTGCTGGCGCTGCGTGGCGACCCGCCCGGCGCCGACCCGCAGGCCGAGTGGGTGACCCACCCCGAGGGGCTCGCGTACGCGGCCGAACTGGTCGAGCTGATCCGCTCGATGGGCGACTTCTCCGTCGGCGTGGCCGCCTTCCCCGAGGGACACCCGCGTTCGCCGGACCCGGACAGTGACGTCGAGATGTTCGTGGGCAAGTGCCGGGCGGGCGCGGACTTCGCGATCACCCAGATGTTCTTCCGCGCCGAGGACTACCTGCGCCTGCGCGACCGGGTGGCCGCCCGCGGCTGCGACGTCCCGCTCATCGCCGGGGTCATGCCGGTGACCAACGCCAGGCAGATCACCCGCATCGTGCAGCTGTCCGGGCAGGCGTTCCCCGAGGACCTGGCCGCCCGCTTCGCCGAGTTGGACGGCGACCGGCCCGAGGACCGGGCGGCGGTGCGCGCCTACGGCGTCGAGGTGGCCACCGAGCTGTGCCGGACCCTGCTGGACGAGGGGGTCCCCGGCATCCACTTCATCACCATGAACCGGTCGACGGCGACGCGTGAGGTGTACGCCAACCTGGCCGCGGTCGGCGCTACCCACTGAGCCGGGTCCCCGGCGCGGTCAGCAGCTCGGCGGTGCGGGTCGCGGCCCGGCGCAGGCCCTCCCGCTCGGCCGCGTAGCCGCCGGCCACCCCGACCACCGGCAGGTAGGCCAGCGCGCGGTGCCGCCGCTTGCCCCGCGGGCGGGCGTCGAGGGTGTCGTCGATGCGGCCGAGCAGCCGGGCGATGCGCCACAGCGTGCGGACGTTGCCGCGCACGCCGGCCCGCTCCTCCCGGGCGCCGAGCGCCTCCTCGGCGTAGCTGCCGCGCACCCGCTCCAGCAGCGGCTCGACCCGCTCGGCGGGCAGGTCGCGCTCCAGCAGGACCCGGGCCAGCAGCGACACCCGCTCGGCCGGGTCGCAGACCCCGTGCTCGGTCGCCACCCCGACGACGACCAGTGCCTGTACCGCCGCCCCGACGGTGTTCTGCAGCGGCAGCAGGTCGGCGACCTTGCCGGCCAGGCGCGGCGAGGCGCTGACTCCGGCGGCCACCCGGGCGACCCGGTCGGCCCACCACCGGTCGCGCTCGGCCTGCGGCAGCGCCGGTGGCCGGCCCAGCCGGCGGACCAGCGGAACGGTCAACCGGTCGACCCGGCGGAGGACGTCGACGACGACCGCGTCGCCGATGGGAGGCGCCATGCCCGCGCCCTACCCGCGGCCGCGGACGGACCATGCACGGCGACGTGCGCGAGGACGTTCGATGCACAGTGTCGTTCAGTGCAGCGTCGTTCAATGCACAGTGTATTGAGCCGGGGGTAGTCTGACCGCGTGGGCTCGTTGCTGCAGATCAGGGACGTGCCGGACGACGTCCGCCGCGCGCTCAAGTCGCGGGCAGCGGCCCGTGGGGAATCGCTGAACCGGTACCTGCTCGGTCTGCTCGAGCGCGACGCCGCCCGGCCCACCGTGCAGGAGGTCCTGGAGCGCGCTGCGCGCCGCACCGAGACGGCCACCGAGTCCGCGCTCGTCGCCCTGCACGAGGAGCGGGAGGAACGCGAGGGGCTGGGGGAGATTCGGCCGACGCGGTGATCGTCGTCGACTGTGCGGCCGTGGTCGACGTCCTGACCGGGGTCGAGGGCAGCGATCCGCTGCGGAGCCGCCTCCTGGCCGAGGACCTGCACGCGCCTGCGCTGCTGGACTACGAGGTGGTGTCGGCGCTGCGCCGCCTGGTTCGCCGTGGGGCGCTGAGCGCCGACGGGGCCACCGGCGTCCTCGCCGACTACAGCGACCTGGCGGTGGAGCGGTGGGCGGCGCATGACGCCCTCCGCCGCCGTGCATGGGTGTTGAGGGAGAACGTCTCGGCGTACGACGCGGCCTACGTCGCCCTGGCCGAGGCGCTGGAGTGTCCGCTGGTCACCCGGGACACACGACTGGCCCGCACCCCCGGACACGGTGCTCTCGTCGAGGTCCTGTGACGCGGACCCTGCCAGTTCGGCCACGGCGTGCCGTCCTCCTCGCCGCGACCGGCTCACCGCTCGGAGTGCACCGCGCCCGGCGTCCCGACGACGACCGCCGAGGGCCCGGCGACACGCCGCCCGTACGGTGGGTCGCATGGCCGCACGGGCGCACGGCGCGATCCGGCGCTGGGCGGTGGTCGGGCTCCTGGTCGCGACCCTGCTGGTGCTGCCCTCGCTCGTGGGCGCGCTGCCCGCCGACGTGGGGGACGCGCCGGCGGCCGAGCTGCGGACCGCCGCTCTGGCCAGCGCGGACGTCGGCTTCTCCGGGTACGCGGTGTCGGCCGGCGGGCTCGCCCTGCCGGTCTCCGACCGGCTGACCGACGTGGCCGACCTGTTCAGCGACCGGACGCTGATGCGGGTGTGGTGGCGCGGCCCGACCGAGCACCGCGTCGACGTGGTCACCGCGGCCGGCGAGACCGACGTGCACCGCGATCCCGCCGGGACGTGGACCTGGGACTTCGAGGCCGGGACGGCCACCCGCGGCGTCCCTGCGTCCCTGGCGCTGCCCACGGCGCCGGACCTGCTGCCCTCCTCGCTCGGTCGCCGGCTGCTGTCCGAGGCGCACGACGACGAGCTCTCCCGCACCGGCGCCCGCCGCATCGCCGGCCGCGAGGCGCAGGGGCTGCGGCTGGTGCCCTCGGACGCCGCCTCCTCGGTCGGCCGGGTCGACCTCTGGCTCGACCCGGCCAGCGGGCTGCCCCTGCAGGTCGAGGTCTACGCCGAGGGCGCGGAGCACGCCGCGCTGGACACCCGCTTCCTGGACCTCGACCTCGGCGACCCGCCGTCGCGGGTGCTGGCCTTCACCCCGCCGGCGGAGGCGAGGGTGCTCACCGCCCCCGACACCGACGACCTGATCGCGCAGGCCGAGCAGCGGGCACCGCTGGTCGCGCTGCCGTCGCAGCTGGCCGGGCTGACCCGCCGGACCCTCGACGGGGTGCCGCCGGCGGTCGGCGTGTACGGCCGCGGCATCACCCTGCTGGCCGTGGCGCCCGTGCCGCCGCGGGTGGCCGGCGGGCTGGACACGACGCTGCGGGCCAGCCCGGACGCCGTCGTCGACGCCCAGGGGGTGCGGGTCGCCGCCGGTCCGCTCGGCTTGATGCTGGTCGAGCGACCCGGCCGCACGGCCTACGTCCTGACCGGCACGGTCTCGCTCGACGCGCTCGCCGAGGCCGCCCGCCGGCTGCCCGGGGTGCCGACGTGACCTCGGTGGTCCGCACCCGCGGCCTGGTCAAGCGCTACGGCCGGCTGCGTGCGGTCGACGGCATCGACCTCGACGTCCGCGCCGGTGACGTCTACGGCTTCCTCGGCGCCAACGGCTCGGGGAAGACGACGACGGTGCGCATGCTGCTGGGCCTGGTGCTGCCCACCAGTGGGGAGGTGGAGTTGCTGGGCGAGCGGATGCCGCGGGCCGCCCGGCGGGTGCTGCCGCGGGTGGGCGCGCTGGTCGAGGGGCCGGCCGCCTACGGGCACCTGTCCGGCCGGGCGAACCTGGCGCTGTTCGACGCCGCCGGGCCCGGCGGCCCGCGCCGCACCCGCCGGCGGCGGGTCGAGGAGGTGCTCGAGCAGGTCGGGCTGGGTGGCATCGACCGGCGGCCGGTGCGCGCCTACTCGCTGGGCATGCGCCAGCGGCTGGGGCTGGCCGCCGCGCTGCTGCGCCGGCCCGAGCTGCTCGTCCTCGACGAGCCCACCAACGGCCTGGACCCGCAGGGCATCACCGAGATCCGCGAGCTGCTGCTCGACCTGCACCGCGGCGGGACGACGGTGTTCCTCTCCAGCCACCTGCTGGCCGAGGTCGAGCAGCTGTGCACCCGCGTCGGCGTGCTCGACCGCGGCCGGCTGGTGCTGCAGGACGAGCTGGCCACGCTCACCGCACCCACCGGCGCGACCGTCGTCCACACGCCGGCGGCCGACCGGGTGCCCGCCGTGCTCGACGGGCGGGTGGTCGCGGTCGACGGCTCCCGGGTGGTCGTCCGCGGCGCCGACCCGGCCGAGGTCAACGCGCTGCTGGTCGGCGCGGGTGTGCCGGTGACCGGCCTGGCGCTGCAGCGGCCCAGCCTGGAGGAGGTGGTCCTCGCCGCGGCGGGCAGCAGTCTCGACCGGGTGGAGGTGCACCGGTGATCGCTGTCGAGCTGCGCAAGCTGTTCCGGCGGCCCCGCACCTGGGCGACGATCGCCGTCCTCAACGCGCTGCCGGTGCTCGTGGCGGTCCTGGTGCGGCTCACCGACCTGGTGCCCCGGCCGGGGGAGGGGCCGCCGTTCCTCTCCGCCGTCCTGACCAACGGGTCGCTGTTCCCGCTGGCCGCGCTGGCCATCGTGCTGCCGCTGTTCCTGCCCATCGCCGTCGCGGTCGTGGCCGGGGACTCGGTGGCCGGCGAGGCGCAGGCCGGCACGCTGCGCTACCTGCTGGTCCGCCCGGCCGGGCGCACCCTGCTGCTGGTGGCCAAGCTGGTCGCCGTCGTCGCCTTCGTGCTGGTCACCGTGCTCGTGGTGGCGGCCGTCGGCTACGTCGTCGGGACGACGCTGTTCGACGCCCAGCCGCTGACCGCGGCCACCGGCGGGACGTCGGTGTCCGGGACCGGGCTCACCCAGCAGGAGCTGGTCGGCCGCACGCTGACGGCCATCGGGTACGTCGTCGTGTCGATGCTCGGCGTCGCCGCCTTCGGGCTGTTCTTCTCCACGCTGACCGACTCCCCGCTGGCCGCCGCGCTGGGTGCGCTGGCCGTGCTGGTCGCCTCGTCCCTGCTGTTCACGCTGGACGCCGCCTCGCCGATCGCGCCGTACCTGCCGACCCGCTACTGGCTGGCCTTCGTCGACCTCTTCCGCGACCCGATCCTGTGGCGCGACGTCGTCCGCGGACTGGCGCTGCAGGGCGTCTACGTCGGCGTGCTGCTCGCCGCGGCCTGGGCCAACTTCACCACCAAGGACGTCACCAGCTGAGGGGACCCCCTGCCCCCGCCTGGCCCCGTCCAGGGCCCCGCCCTGAGCTCGCGAGGGGTGGGAGGACGGGGTCCTTCTCGAGAGGGACGGGGTCCTTCCACCTGCAGGAGGCCGCCCGGGAGGGGGCCGCGCTCGGGGACGCCGAGGAGGCGGCCTCCCTCAGCCGCGCAGACGGGCGCAGTCGGCCGGGCCCAGCTCGACCGGCGGGCCGGCGCCGAGCTCGGCGAGCACCATCGCCTGCACCAGCGGGTCGCCGGGCAGCTCGGCGTGGGTGACCAGCGCGTCGGCGCACACCGACTGCACCGGCAGGTCCAGCGCGCCGGCCAGGCGGGCGGACTCCGGCGGGGTCACCGTCTGGTCCTGCGTCGTCCAGATGCTGATCCAGACCGGGCCCTCCGGCGTCTCGTCGCCGGCGTTGAGCCGGGTGAGCAGCTCGCTGCCGGTGGTCATCTGCCGGCAGGCCTCGGGGCACTGCTGCCCGACGGAAGAGGCCAGGTCGGCCAGCGTGGTGCCGTGGTGTGGGGAGCCGAGCGTGACGACCCGGCGGGCGACGTCCGCACCCCCCTCGGCCACCCACAGCCGGGCGACCACCCCGCCCGCGGAGTAGCCGACGACGTCGACGCTGTCCGCGCCGGTGCGCTCCATCGCCTGCTCGGCGGCCGTGGCCAGCGCGTCGGCGGAGGCGGCGAGGTCGCCGGTGCCGTCGCCGGGGACGGCGACCACCGTCGCGTCGCGTCCCTCGGCGGCCAACCGGTCGGCCAGCGGCGCCAGCGCGGCGGTCGACCCGCCGTAGCCCGGGACCAGCAGCACCGGCCCGGGCTCGTCCTGCGCGACCTCCTCGCCCCCGGCGGCGTCCGACGACCGGCCCAGCAGGAGCGCTCCACCGGCGACGAGTGCCGCGACCACGGCGAGGGCCAGGACGGCGAGGACCAGGCGGCGGCGGGCGGGGGACAGGCCGGCGAGCACCCCTCCACTGTCCCCGCCCGTGCCGGTGCTGGTGGACTGCACCGGTGATGGGGGCGCCGTGCTGAGCCGCGAGGAGTACCTGGCCGCGTGGTCGACCTGGCACGGCGGGACCGACCCCGGGGAGAGCCGGCTGGTCCGCGGGTGGCTGTCGGGCGCCTACGCGCTGGCCCGTCCCCTCGCCGGCCTGCCGCCGGTCGCGGTGACCGCCGCCGGGCTGCTCGTCGCCGCGGCCGCCGTCGTCCCGGCCCGGCTCGGCGGGCCCTGGCTGGTGCTGGCCGGGGTGCTCGTCGGGGTCTCCGCCGTCCTGGACTCCCTCGACGGGGCGGTGGCGATCGCCACCGGCCGGGCCTCGCGCCGCGGCTTCGTGCTGGACTCCGCGGTGGACCGGGCCAGCGAGGCCGCCTTCGCCACCGCGCTGTGGGTGGCCGGCGCGCCCGGTCCGCTCGCGGCGGCCTTCGGCGCGCTGTGCTGGCTGCCCGACTACCTGCGGGCCCGGGCCGGGCAGGCCGGGCTGGCCGAGACCGGCGCGATCTCGGTCTGGGAGCGCCCCACCCGGGTCGCGATGACCGGCTTCACCCTCGGCGGGGCGGGGGTGCTCGCGGCCCTCGGGCTCGACGGAGCGGGCGTGCTCCCCGCCGTCGGCGGCGCGGCTGCGGTGGTCACCTGCGGAACCGCCGTCGGCTGCCTGCTCGGCGTCGTGGGGACCGCCCAGCTGGGAGTGTCCCTGCGGCGGGCGCTGGGGGGGTGACGGTCCGGACGGCGGCCCCGCCGGCCGGCTCCTATGGTGTGCGGTGCCGGACTGCCGTCCACCCGGACCCGACACCGTGCGGGCCGTGCACCCCAGGGAGCGCCCGTGCCCGTCGTCGTCACCGGCTCCATCGCCACCGACCACCTGATGACCTTCCCCGGGAGGTTCACCGAGCAGTTCGTCGAGGGGCAGCTGGAGAACGTCTCGTTGTCCTTCCTCGTCGACGACCTGGTGCAGCACCGCGGCGGCGCGGGCGCCAACACGGCCTTCGGGCTGGGCCTGCTGGGGCTGGCGCCGGTGCTGGTCGGCGCGGTGGGCAGCGACTTCGCCGACTACGACGCCTGGCTGACCCGGCACGGGGTGGACACCGCCAGCGTGCACTGGTCGCAGCTCAAGCACACCGCCCGGTTCGTGTGCACGACCGACGTGGTCAACAACCAGATCGCGTCGTTCTACTCGGGTGCCATGTCGGAGGCGTCGTCCATCGAGCTGGCCCCGGTCACCGCCCGGGTCGGGACGCCGGACCTGGTCGTCGTCGGCCCCAACGACCCGACGGCGATGGTGCGGCACACCCAGGAGTGCCGGCAGCGCGGCTACCCCTTCGCCGCCGACCCCAGCCAGCAGCTGGCCTGGGCCGACGGCGAGATGATCCGCGAGCTGGTGGACGGCGCGCAGCTGCTGTTCACCAACGAGTACGAGGCCGCGCTGCTGCTGCAGAAGACCGGGTGGACCGACCAGGAGGTGCTCGCCCGCGTCGGGACGTGGGTCACCACCCGGGCCGCCGAGGGCGTGCTCGTGCGCCAGGGCGGCGCCGAGCCGATCTCGGTGATCGCCGTCCCGGAGACCAAGCCGGTCGAGCCCACCGGTGGCGGCGACGCGCTGCGCGCCGGCTTCATCGCCGGCCAGGTGTGGGGACTCTCCCCGGAGCGGGCCACCCAGCTCGGCTCCGCGGTGGCCACCGAGGCGGTCGAGGTCGTCGGCACGCAGGAGTACTCGCTGGTCCGCGAGCCGTTCCTGGAGCGCTTCGCCGCCGCCTTCGGCGCCGACGCCGCCGACGAGGTCGCCGCCCACCTGCCTGCCTGAGGCCCGGGCACCTGAGGACTGGGCATGGGAAGCGATACGTGCACTTCCGGCGCCAGAACGCACGTATCGCTTCCCATGCCCAGCTAGCCTGCCCAGCTAGCCTGCCCAGCTAGCCTGCCCAGCTAGCCGTCGCGCAGCTGCTCGCCGATCGTCGGGTCCTCGACCCAGCGGCGGTAGGGGATCCGCTTGATCTCCCTGACCTCGCCGAGCGTCGTCCACTCGTTGCCGCCGAGGCGGGCCAGCGGGCGCAGCCGCCCGATCCGCGGCCGACCGCCCTCGACCACGCTCTCCCACGCGCTGATCAGCTCGACCCGGCCGAAGACCACGGTGCTGTCGCCCAGCCGCAGCGTGGCGTGCAGGGTGCACTCCAGCGCCACCGGCGACCCGGTGACGCGGGGGACGGCGACCCGCTCGCCCGGCTCGAGCTCGACCCCCACCGCCTCGGCCTCGCTGACCCCGTGCGGGAAGTCGGTGCCGGTGGCGTTGACCTGCTCGAACAGCCACTCCGGGGTGAGGCTGACGGTGAACTCGCCGGTGGCCTCGACGTTGCGCAGCGAGTCCTTGCGGCCGATCGAGGTGAACTGGACCACCGGCGGGTCGGCGCAGGCCACCGTGTAGAACGAGTGCGGTGCCAGGTTCACCACGCCCTCGGCCGAACGGCTGCACACCCAGGCGATGGGGCGCGGCACCACGACGGAGTTGAGCACCCGGTAGAAGGCGCCGCCGTCCATGGTCGCCGGGTCGAACTGCACACGAGCGTCCGAGCTGGTCACCGGGACATCCTCGGCCACCTCCGGTCCGGTGGCGCAGCGAGGGCGTGCGGGCGGGTCAGCTCCCATGCGGCCGCCGCGTAGCCGACCGCGACGGCGAGCTGCCACCACCACGGCGCGGCCCCCGGGCTGTTGACCTGGCACCAGTCGTCCAGGCCGTGCAGCAGCGCCAGCGGCCAGAGCGCGACGGTGTGCAGGCGGAGAGCGGCGAACCCGGCCCCGAAGGCGGTCGTGGAGACCACCTGGGCGACCGTGTCGTCGACCGGCCGGCCGAACGCGACGGCCGACAGCACGTGACCCAGCCCGAACAGCACCCCCACGCACAGCACCCGCGGGCGCGGACGCAGCGGCGCCAGCACCTCCTGCACCACGCCGCGGCTCTGCAGCTCCTCGCTCGCGCCGAGCACCAGGAACAGGACGGCGGACGAGAGCAGCACGCCGGCGCCGCCCTCGATGCCGGGCGCGGCGTAGGACAGGGCCACGGCGAGCACCGGCACCAGCAGCAGCGGTCGGCGCGGCCAGGCGGTGCGCAGCCACGGGCGGTCTCCCCAGCCCCGGCGCACGACCACCGCAACCGGTACGACGGCGGCCGCCAGGTTCACCACGGTGGCGCCCAGGTCGGGGAACCAGGACGGCGAGAGCGGGGGCAGGCCGTACGCGGCGGCCACCAGGACCACGTGCCAGGCCAGGGTGAGCGCCGCGGCCTCGGCCACCGCGCGGCCGGCCGCACCCCGCACGCCGTCGGCGGCCGGGTCGCTCCCCGCGCCGGGGTCGGGCACCGCCCGTTCCTACAGGACGCGACCGCGCCAGGTCAGCACACCCCGCCGCCGGGCGGCCACCGACCCGGCCAGCAGGACGTCGAACAGCAGCACCGACACCGGGTGCGCCAGCGAGTCCGGCCAGACCCGGCCGCCGGTCGCCGCGGCCGACACCGCCCGCCCGGCCACCCCCGCCGCGTACCCGGCCAGCCCGGCCCGCGAGCCGCGCAGCGCGGCCAGGGCCGGCAGCACCCAGACGGCGGTCAGCGCGGCGGCGACCGCGACGCTCGCCCCCGGCGACCCGCCGACCGCGGCCCACAGCGACTTCGTGTAGCCCGCCCGCAGCGCCGACCAGCCCTCGTACATCCGGCAGCCGGCCAGCCGGGAACCGTCGACCGGCACCGCCCGGCCACCGGCCCGTTTCACCGCCCGCGCCAGCGCGACGTCCTCGATCACCTGGCCGCGCACCGCGCCGTGCCCGCCGGCCCGTTCGTACGCCGCACGGGTCAGGACGAGGAACTGGCCGTTGGCCGCGGTCAGCGAGGGCCGCGGCGAGCGCTCGGCCAGCCGCACCGGCAGCGTGGTGACCCACAGCCAGGGGCCCAGCGGCTGCACCAGCCGCTCGGCCGTGGTCGCGGTCACCGGCCGCGGCCACGGGGAGACCAGGTCCAGGTCGTGGGCGTCGAGGACGGCCACCGCGCCGGCGACCGCGTCGGGGGAGAGCCGGACGTCGGCGTCGACGAAGACCAGGACGCCGTCGCCGGCGCCGGCCTCGCCCGTCGCCACGGCCGCACCGGTGGCGCAGGCGTGCGGCTTGCCCAGCCAGCCCGGCGGCGGGGGCGGAGCGGTCACCAGCCGTACCCGGGGGTCGGTCACCGCCCGCACCACCGCGGCGGTGCCGTCGGTCGAGCCGTCGTCCACCACGACCACCCGCAGGTCGGGCACGCCCCGCTGGGCCAGCACCGCGGCCAGGCAGCCGCCGACCTGCGCCTCCTCGTCGCGCACCGGCAGCACGACGGTGACCGGGCGGCGCACCGGCGGCAGCTGCGCGGGGGGGCGGCGCAGCAGCGCCACGTTGACCGCCGCGTGCAGCGCCCCGGCGACCGCCGTCGCGGAGAGCGCGCGCAGCAGCCGGCCGGTCACCGCGGCCGGCGGGCCTGCACCGCCAGGGCGACCAGCACCGGGACGGCGAGCACTCCGCCCCACACCGCCGAGCCGGGCAGGCCCAGCCAGCCGGCGTGCGCCAGCGCGCCGCCGAGGGTCATCCAGCCCAGCACCAGCAGCGGCGCGCCGTCCCCGGCGCGCGGCACGGCCGCGGCGGTGCGCGCGACCAGCAGGTCGAGCAGCGTCATGAGGACGACGCCGGCCAGCAGCCAGCCGGCCAGGTTGGTCAGCGGCACCGTGACGATGCCCGGCAGCGACGGAGCCGGGTGCGTCCAGGTCCAGTACCCGGCCTGCACCATCTGCGGGTCGAGCACGACGTCCCAGCCGGCGAACACCGCCGCGGCGACGGCGACCCGGGCCGGCCGCCGGCGGTCGGCCCGGACGTCGCGGGTGAGCCGGCGGGCCAGCAGCCAGCTCGGCCAGGCCATCATCAGCCAGGCCAGCGGCACGAGGAACGGGACGCCGAGCAGCGTGGGGCCCAGGTCGTCGCTGTAGGTGTACTCCCCGTAGGGGACGCCGGCGGCCAGGCCGACCGCCTCGAAGAGCACCGCGGTCGCCGCGGTCAGCAGACCGACGCCGGCGCCGGTGCGCGCGCCCCGGCTGACCGCCGCGTGCGCCACCGAGACCAGAGCTCCGAGCAGCACGATGGTCCAGCTGACCGCGTCGCGAGCGGCGCCGGCGGTGAGCGGGTAGGCGATCGCGGTCAGCACCAGCAGGACCGCGGGCACCCACGGGAGCGCGGTCGGCCCACGGACCGGTCGCACGGTGGCGAGGCCGGTCACGTCCGCGCCCGAGCCAGCAACCGACCCGCGGTCGTGCGCACCCGGGCAGGCAGCCGGCGATCGGCCAGGACGACGCGGGCCGCCGTCCGCCCGGAGTTGCCCGACACCCCGCCGCCGGGGTGGGTGGAGGCGCCGGCCAGGTAGAGGCCGGGCAAGCCGGGGACGCGGTACCCCGACAGGGCGGGCGTGGGCCGGAAGGCGAACATGCTGGCCAGCCCCATCTCCACGTGCATGACGTTGCCACGCAGCAGCGACAGTTCCCGCTCGAGCAGCAGCGGGGTCTGCACGTACAGCCGCTGCACCGAGGCGGCGAACCCGGGCGCGAAGCGGGCGACCGCGGCGACCAGCCGGGCCGCCTCGGACTCGGCGATCGCGTCCCAGTCGGCGCCGTCGGCGAGCTCGTACGGGTACCACTGGCCCCAGATGGTCACCACGTGCCGACCGGGCGGGGCGAGGGTGTCGTCGCTGGCCGAGAAGCACATCGCCAGCGGCACCGGGTCGCGCGGCAGCCGGCCGGCCAGCCAGTCGCCGTGCGCGCCGGCCAGCTGGGCCCGGTGGGTGCACAAGAGCTGCAGCCCGCCCAGCGCCTGCGCCGGCTCGACCCCCGGGTAGGCCGGCGGGGCGTCGGTGAGCGCGCGGACGACGAGGCCGAAGCCGTTGCCCACCGGCGGGTCGGCCTGCACCAGCGCCGGCGGGGCGTGCTCGCCGGCCAGGTCGCGGGTGGCCAGCACGTGGCAGGCGGCGACGACGACCGGGGCCGCCACCCGCCGTCCGGACCCGGTCTCCACGCCGCTCACCCGGCCGCCCTCGACCAGCAGCCGGGCCGCGCCGTCCCCCAGGGTGACCCGCCCGCCGTCGGCCTCCAGCCGGCGGCGCAGCGCCTGGGTCAGCCCGCCGGAGCCGCCCACCGGGTGGCCCGGCGGGACGTCGTGCAGCAGCGTCACCCAGGCCACCATCGCCGCGGTGCCCGGCTCGGACACCGGCGGGCCGGACTGCGCGCCGAACCAGGCGAGTGCTGCCTTGAGGCGCTCGCTGGTGAACCAGCGGTCCAGCAGCGCGTCGCCGGAGCCGAGGAAGTCGACGGCGAGGTCGCCGCCCGACGTGCGCGGCCGGCCGTCGGCGGGGGCGCCCAGCGGCCAGAAGGAGCGCACCAGACCGGCCGCGGTCGGCCGCCGTCCGAAGGAGGCCACCACCGCCCGGCTGCGCGGCGCCCACACCTCGACGAAGCGCCGGTAGGCGGCCGCGTCGGCCGGGCCGCAGGCGGCCGCGATCGAGGCGCAGGTGGCGTCGAGGTCGACGGAGAGGACCAGCGGCTGCCCGTCGGGGCCGGGGTCGCCGGGGGACGGCGCGGGCGCGAAGCCCCACGGGTCGCAGTCGACGTAGCGCAGGCCGTGGGCTGCGAGGTCGAGCTCCTCGACGATCCCGCTCTGCCGGACGACGACGTGCGCGCTCGACCCCCGGTCGACGCGGACGCCGGGCCACCGCTCGACGGTGGAGACCGCGCCGCCGAGCACCTCGTCGCGCTCGACCATCTCCACGCGCAGCCCGGCGCGGGCGAGGTAGCAGGCGGCGACCAGCCCGTTGTGGCCGGCACCGACGACGACGGCGTCGACGGCGGTGTCCTGCGCCCTCACGGCCGGTCGGCCCGCGGGGCCGGCGACGGCAGCGGCAGGCGGGCGCCGAGGATCGCGAAGGGGCGGGAGTCGCCGGGGAAGTGGTGGTTGCGGGCCAGGTCGACGAAGCCGTCGGCGTGGTAGAGCCGGAAGGCCTTGGTGTCGGCGTCCGGGGTGGACAGCAGCGCCGTCGGGTACGGCAGGCCGGCCAGCAGGGCGTGCAGCAGCTGGCGGCCCAGCCCGCGGCTCTGGGAGTCGGGGTGGACGTGCAGCTCGCAGACCTCGAAGGCGCCGGGCAGCCACCGCTTCGCCGTGCGCCGGTCGAGCGCGGCGCGCACCTGGTCGTGCCACCACTGGCCGGGAGTGATCAGGTACCCGTAGCCGAACCCGACGAGGACCTCGCCCTCCCGGGTCGGCACGAAGGCGCCCACCGCCCGGAAACCGGCGCGCTCGCTGTGCTGGATGGCGTAGCCGTAGCGGCCGGCCACCACCGACGACGCGTAGCCCATCGCCGCGCCGTAGATCGCCAGGGCCTCGTGCATGTGGTCGCGCAGCCAGCCGGTGGACAGCTCGGTGACCCGCGCGGCAGGCGTCGTACCGGTCATGACGCGGTCGCCTCCGCGACCTCGGCCGGGTCGTCCCCGACCTCGGCCGCCGTGCCGCCGGTCAGCCGCAGCAGCTCTGCGTAGCTGGTGGGGAAGACCGCGTGCGGGTGCCCCGCGGCGGCCCAGACCCGGTCGTACCGGGCGAGCTCGACGTCGACCAGGGTGTCGATCGGCTCGGGGTGCCCGATGGGGGCGACCCCGCCGATGGGCTGCCCGGTGTGCCGGCGGACGAAGTCGGGGGAGGCCGGGCGCATCCCGGGGACGCCGAGCAGCGCGGCCACCTTGGCCACGTCGACCCGGTGGGCCCCGCTGGTGAGCACGAGCAGCGGCGCGCCGTCGACGTCGAACACCAGGCTGTTGGCGATCGCCCCGACCGGGACGCCGAGCCCGGCCGCGGCCTCGGCGGCGGTGCGGGCGCCCTCGGGGAGCTCGAGCACCTGCCCGGTCGCCCCCGCGTCGGCCAGCAGTCGGGCGATCGCGGCCACGCGGGGGTGCGGCGGGGCGTCCACGCCGGGAAGTCTCCCACTCGGCGCGGCATCCGGCCCGACCTGCTGGACGCACGGCTCTGGCGCCGCTGTCTGCGCGGATGCGATGACTGTGGCGGCATCCGAGGTCCCGATGATGGACCCTGACGTCGGGGTGAAGACCGACAAGGCGTCGGGCATCGTCAACGACCCCAACGACTGGTCCCGCGAGGTCGGCGACCCGCGCTACATCCTCGACCTGCTCGCCCGCATCGTGACAGTCTCGCTGGAGACCATGCGCATCGTCGACGCCCTGCCCGCCCTGGACATCCGGCCGGCGGGCTGATGCGCGGCGACGAGGCTCGCGTGGTCGACGTCTTCTGCGCCTTCCTCGAAGGTGACGGCTGGCAGGTGACCCACGAAGTGGAGTTCGTGGACGTGGTCGCGCACAAGGACGGCACGACGATCTACGCCGAGGCCAAGGGGCGCACCGCCAGCCCCGGCCTCGACACGATGTACGGCCAACTGCTGCGTCGCATGGGAGACGAACCGAGGTCGCGCACCCGCTGTGCGGTCGTCGTCCCGGACACCGCCCTGTCTGCCGCCAAGCGGGTGCCGACGTGGGTGCGATCTCGGCTCGGCGTCGACGTGTACGCGGTCGACGCGGACGGTCGGGTGGAGCTGCACGGGTCTACCGCCCTGACCGATCCGGCCAACTTCCAGCCTGTGCCGGTGGAGGACGACGAGGGGGAGCGATGAAGCTGATGGCATCCCTGAGCTCAGCGTTCCGGAGCCGGTGAAGACCTCGGGCTCGTCGCCCAGCGAATCGCGGTCGAGAAGTCGTCACCGTCTCGCTGGGGACCCGCGCACCGTCCATGCCCTGCTCGCCCTCGACACCTGGCCGGGTCCCCTGACATGACGGGCGAGTACGGGTACCGAGGGCGCGCAACCGAGCGCCACGGATGTGTCACGTCGGTTCGGCTGCGGGTGACTCCGTGTCCGGGTCCGCTTCGCGCACGTATCTGACCAGCCAGAATCGTCAGACCCCGTGGTTACCGTGCAGCCATGGAGGACGGAGGGGTGCCGCGGTCACCGGAGGAGGGCGAGCCGGTCCCCGTCCTGCCCTCGGAGGTGGTCTCGCCGCAGCTGGGTGAGCTGGAGCTGGTCTGCGACATCTGGTCGGCCGATGCGCACATGGCCCGCGAGCACGCCCGCCAGGCCGCCACCATCGCAGAGCTGGCCCGCCGGCGCTCGGCCGAGCGCGACCGCGACTTCGGTCCCCGGGGTGGGCCGGGGCCGGACTCGCGGGCGATGCGCCCGGCCGCGCTCGCCGACGTGTCCGACGACTTCGTGACCGAGCTGGCCCTCATCCGCCACTGCTCGGAGGCCGAGGCCTCCCGGCTGGCGGTCGAGTCGCTGCTGCTCACCACCAAGCTGGCCGCCACCTGGTCGGCGCTGTACGCGGGGCGGCTGACGGTGCGCAAGGCGCGGATCCTGCTCGACCTGCTCGGCGACGTCGACGACGCCGTCGCCGCCGGAGTTCAGGCGCGGGTGCTGGACGGCGCCGAGGACTGTCCGTCGTCCCGGCTGGGCGACCGGGCCCGTTACCACCTGTACCGGGTGGACGCCGAGGCCAAGGAGCGCCGCCGCAAGGAGGCCGAGCGCAAGGCCGACGTGCACGTGGAACGCACCGCCGACGATCTCGGTCGCCTGGTGATCGAGGGGCCGCTGCCGGCCGTGTACGCCGCTCGCGACGCGGTCGACCAGTACGCGCGGTGGATGCGTGCCGACGGCGACGACCGTCCGATGGGCCTGCTGCGCTCGGCCGCGGCGCTGGATCTGATCCTGCGGCCGTGGGACACCAGTCGCCCACCCGTGACCGCGCAACTGCTCCTCCACGTCGCACTGCCCTCGCTGCGACCCGACGCGCCGGTCGGCGCGGCACCGGCGGAGATGGACGGCCAGGTCATCTCGGCGGCCCAGTGCCGCGAGATCCTGGCCTCCCTGGACGTGCTCGGATTGCGCCCGCCACCGACCGGTGGGTCGATCGCCGTCGCGATCGACGACGCGGCTACCGGCGAGACCATCGCCGTGGCCACCCGCGCCGAGCTCCGCCGCGCCGCCGGACGGGGTCGCCGGGTCCGCCGCCGAGGTCGGCCGGGTGTCGGCCGGCCCACCCCCACAGCAGAGCAGTCTGCCGCAGCAACCGGCGCGTCCAGCGGAGTGGCACCGGCCGGCGAGGTGGATGACGGGCCCGGACTTCGACCTCCCGGGCCGACCCGCTGTTACCGGCCGAGGGTGGCCCAGCGTCACCTCGTCACGGTCCGTGACCGGCACTGTCGCATGCCGGGGTGCCGCCGCCGTCCCGGCCGCTGCGACATCGACCACGGGCAGGCCTACGCCGACGGCGGGCCCACCGCCTGCTGGAACCTCTGCTGTCTCTGCCGGCGACACCACCGGATCAAGACGTTCGCCCGCGGCTGGTCCTTCACCCTGCTCCCCGACGGCCGGCTGGCGGTCCGCACGCCGTCAGGGGTCTCCCGAACGACCCGCCCACCCGGCTGGTACCACGACCCCGAACCCGACCCGCCCTGGCTCGACGAGCTCGCGCCACCCGACCCGTTCCGCACGTGAGGCGGCCGGTCGACGAGGGGCTGGTCCGGCATCCGGCGGCGACAGTCCTTGGTCAGTACCCGTTCGTGGAGATCGATTTTCCTGTGGCTGCGTGGAACGCCGATGTGCGCAGTACCTGACGAGGCCGTGTGCCCGATGGCGCGTATGCATGTCCGCACGGTGCGCACGTCCAGCTTGACGTTGGCGGCAAGATGAGGTCTACTCGATGTATTCGAACACCAGTTCGAACTACGTCGGCCCTCCCGCCGCACCCGGGTCCTTCCCCACCCGGTGCGGTGGGTCGGGCCGGTCGAGGCGGCGAGCAGCGGTGGGGAGTCGTGGCATGAGCCGGGTGCTGAGCGGGGTCGGCGGTCGGGTCGGCGAGCAGGTGCAGGTCGAGCCCGGCCCGCTCGGCCCGGCGCAGTTCTGGCGCGGGCGGTCGCGCTACGTCGTGGGAGAGCTGCTCGACTCGTGGGTGGAGACCGCCCCGTGGTGGCAGTGTGCGCCCGAGGTGGTCGGCGGCGCCTCCGCCGACCTGGTCGCCACCCGCGAGGTGTGGCGGGTGGAGGCGGTCCGGGCCGGCCGGTCGCGGACGAGCTCTGCCGGCGTCTTCGACCTCAGCTGGGAGTCCGCCGCCAACCGCTGGTCGCTCGTGCGGGTGCACGACTGATGGGTGCCGTCCGCGCCGTGGCCGACCAGCTGCCCCTGCCCCCGCCGCTGCCACCCGCGGCCAGCCAGCTGCTCGACCAGGCCCACCGGGCGCTGGCCGAGGCGGCGGCGAGCACCGATGCCCGGCAGCGCTACGCCACCGCTCACCTGGGCGCGCTGCGCGCCGCCGCGGCGGTGCTGGCCGCCCGCACCCGGCCGGAGTCCGGGCGGCGGCGTCCGCGCAGCGCCTGGGTGCTGCTCGGGCAGGTCGCGCCGGAGCTGGAGGAGTGGGCCACCTTCTTCGCCGCCGGGGCCGCCAAGCGGGCCGCCGCGGAGGCCGGCCTCTCCCGGGCGGTGACCGAGCGCGAGGCCGACGACCTCGTCCGCGACGTCCGCACCTTCCTCACCGTGGTCGAGGACGCTGTGGGCAGCACGCCGTCACCCGGGTCCCCCCGTCCGGAGCGTCCACGCGTGGTCGGCGTCGAGCCCCGGAACAGGAGGTGAGGGCCGACCCCTTCGTCCACCTCCACGTCGCCTCGGGCTACTCCATGCAGTACGGGGCCAACCACCCGGCCGACCTGGTCACCCGGGCCGCCGAGCACGGGATGCCGGCCCTGGCGCTGACCGACCGCGACGGGCTCTACGGCACGGTGAAGTTCGCCCTGGCCTGCCGGGCGGCCGACGTCCGGCCGGTGTTCGGGGTGGACCTCGCCGTCGTGCCCACGGTGGACAGCACGGTGCCGCCGGCCCTCGCCCCGGTGCTCGGTGGCGGGCACTCGCCGGAGCGGACGAGGTCGCGCCGACCGGGCGGGCCGGTCGACGGGTCCGGCCGGGCCGGGTCGGGACGCCGGGTGCCGGCCCGCGGCGGGGCCAGCGTCGACCCCCGGCTGCCTCGGGTCACCTTCCTCGCCCGGGACGGCGCTGGCTGGCGGTCGCTGTGCCGCTTGACCAGCGCCACCCACCTGCGCGGCACCCGGGGGGAACCGGTCAGTTCGCTGGCCCTGGCCGCCGAGCACGCCGCGGGGCTGATCGTGCTGCTGGGGCCCGACTCCCCGGTGGGCCGGGCGCTGGCCGCCGGCCGGGCCGACGTCGCCGCCGCCCGGCTGGACGCCTGGCGCGCGGTCTTCGGCTCGGGGTCCCTGGCGCTGGAGGTCGTGCACCACCGCGGCCGCGGTGACCGCGCCCGGGCGCAGCGGATGCTCCGGTTCGCCACCGCGCAGGGGGTGCCGGCGGTGCTGACCAACGCCGTGCGCTACGTCGACGCGCTCGACGCGCCGACCGCCGACGTCCTCGACGCCGCGCGGCGGCTCGTCCCGCTGGACGCCCGGCACGTCGACCGGCGCACCGCCGAGGGCCACCTGAAGTCGGGCAAGGAGATGGCCGAGGTCGCCGAGGACGTGATCGGCCCCGACCGCGACGCGGTGCGGCGACTGCTGGAGCGCACCGCCCGGCTGGCCGAGCAGTGCGCGGTCGACGTCCGGGCCGACCTCGGCATCGGCACGGTGCGCCACCCCGAGCTCGACGTGGTCACCACCCCGGCCGAGCGGGGGATGACCCCGTCACAGGTGCTGCGCGCCCGCTGCGAGGCCGGGCTGGGCCGGCGCGGGATGCCGCTGACCGAGCGGGTGCGGGGGCGGCTGGCCGACGAGCTGGCCGTCATCGACGACCTCGGCTACCCGTCCTACTTCCTCACCGTCGCCGACGTGGTCGACCTCATCACGGGCCTGGGGATCAGGGCGGCCGCCAGGGGCTCGGGCGCCGGCAGCCTGGTCACCTACCTGCTCGGCATCTCCGACGTCGACCCGATCCGGTACGGCCTGCTGATGGAGCGCTTCCTCTCCCCGCTGCGCCACCAGCTGCCCGACGTCGACATCGACGTGGAGTCCGCCCGGCGGATGGAGGTCTACGACGCGGTCCTCGACCGTTTCGGGGCGCAGCGGGTCAGCTGCATCTCGATGATGGACACCTACCGGGTGCGGCACGCCATCCGCGACGTCGGCGCCGCGCTGGGCCTCCCGCCGGCCGAGGTCGACGCGGTCGCCAAGGCCTTCCCGCACGTCCGGGCCAGCCAGGTGCACGCCGCGCTCAAGGACCTCCCGGAGCTGCGGGCCAGCCGGCTCGGATCCCGGCGCGGCGGCGGCTCCGGCGACCTCGACCTGCTCTTCGACCTCGTCGCCCGGCTCGACGGGCTGCCCCGGCACATCGCGCTGCACCCCTGCGGGGTGCTGCTCTCCGACGCCACGCTGCTCGACCGCACCCCGGTGGAGAACAGCCACCTGGGCTACCCGATGAGCCAGTTCGACAAGGACGACGTCGAGGAGCTCGGGCTGCTCAAGCTCGACCTGCTGGGCATCCGGATGCAGTCGGCGATCGCGCACGCCGTCGACGAGGTGGCCCGGGTCGACGGTGAGGTCGTCGACATCGACGCGGTCCCGCGGGACGACCCGACGACGTTCGAGCTGATCCGCAGCACCCGCACGCTCGGCATGTTCCAGATCGAGTCGCCGGGGCAGCGGGAGCTGGTCGGCAAGTTCGGGCCGCGGTCGTTCGAGGACATCGTCATCGACATCTCGCTGTTCCGGCCCGGGCCGGTGAAGAGCGACATGGTGACCCCGTTCCTCCTGGCCCGGAACGGCTGGCGGGAGCCGGTCTACCCGCACCGCGACCTCGCCTCCGTCCTCGAGGAGACCGCCGGGGTGGTCGTCTTCCACGAGCAGGTGCTGCAGATCGTGGCGCAGATGACCGGTTGCGACCTGGCCCAGGCCGACGAGGTGCGCCGGGCCTTTGGGGAGAAGGACCTCCACCCGGAGGTGCGCGCCTGGTTCATGCCCGAGGCGCTGCGGCGCTACCCGGTCGAGGTCGTCGAGCGGGTGTGGGAGGTGCTGGTCGCCTTCGGCTCGTTCGGTTTCTGCAAGGCCCACGCCGCGGCGTTCGCCCTGCCCACCTACCAGTCGGCGTGGCTCAAGACGCACCACCCCGCGGCCTTCCTCGCCGGGGTGCTCACCCACGACCCGGGCATGTACCCGAAGCGGCTGATCCTCGACGACGCCCGCAACTTCGGCGTCCGGGTGCTGGGGCTGGACGTCAACGCCTCGACCGGCAGCTACCGCGTCGAGCGGGTCGAGCCGGAGGAGGACGAGCGACCGTGGCGGCGTCCGGAGTGGATGCCGGCGTCGATGCCCGACCCGTCGCGCTACGGCATCCGGCTGTCCCTGGCCGACGTGAAGGGCATCTCGGAGGAGGAGGTGGCCCGCGTCGTCGCCGGGCAGCCCTTCCGGTCGCTGATCGACTTCTGGCACCGGGCGTCGGTGTCCCGGCCGGTAGCGGAGCGGTTGGTGCTGGCCGGCGGCTTCGACTCCCTCTACGGGTTCGGGGTGCGCGACCGCGAGGCCGGTCGGCCCACCCGCAGCCGCCGGCAGGTCACCCGCCGCGACCTGCTGCTGCAGATCGGCGAGCTGGACCGGTGGAGCCGCAGCGGGGCGAAGGCCGCCTCGGTCGGCCAGCTCAGCCTCGACCTGATGGGGCTGGCGCTCCCCGGCGAGGAGGCGGAGGAACCGGGTCTCGACTGGGCCACCGGCAGCGGGCTGCCCGAGTTCACCGACGCCGAGCTGGTGCGCGCCGAGCTGGAGGTGCTCGGCCTGGACGCCAGCCGGCACGTCGTGGACTTCTACCGGCCCTTCCTCGCCGCGCTCGGCGCGGTGCCGGCGGGGGAGCTGCTCGGCTGCCGCAGCGACGCGGAGGTGCTGGTCGCCGGGGTCAAGGTGGCGACCCAGACCCCGCCGATCCGCTCGGGCCGGCGGGTGGTGTTCGTGACCCTGGACGACGGCACCGGGTGCACCGACTCCACGTTCTTCGAGGACGCCCAGGGCCCCTACGCCGCCACGGTCTTCCACTCGTGGCTGTTGGTGATCCGCGGGGTGCTGCGCCGGACCGGTCCGCGGGGGGTCTCGCTGCGGGCCACCGGGGCGTGGGAGCTGCCGGCGTTGCACGAGGCCTGGGAGGTCGGCGGGGTGGCCGCGGTCGCCGAGCACATGGCCGCTGGGTGGGCGGGGGACGGCGACGAGTACACCGAGGCGGCGATCACCGGGGCGGCGGCCTCGCGCGGCTCTCGTCCGGTGGTGGTCAAGCCGGTGCTGGTGCACCCGACCGGCTTCCGCATGTCGCCCTACGCCGACATCAGGCCCGCCGGCGAGGACGCGATGACGGTGGCCCGGCGGGAGGCCGCGCAGCCGGAGACGTCGCGCCGGGGGACGTCGGCGCCGCGCAAGCTGTGGCACTCCAGCCCCGGCAGCCCCGGCCCCTGACCCCACTCGGGAGCTGGTGGCCGCGGTGCTCGACCTCGCCGCAGCGGTCGGCGCCGCCGACGTCCGCCTGGCTGTCTGGACGTTCAACGAGCGTGCCATCCGGCTCTACGAGCGGATGGGACCGACCGCCCGACAGCTGACCATGGGCCGGCTGCTCCCTCGGGGCGCCGGGCCGGCTCCCGTCCCCGACGGGCGCTGACGTCCCGGCGAGGTCGCCGATCCCGCACGGCGGGGCGGGATCCGTGCGAGGTCGCCGATCTCGCCGACGCCGTCTGGGTGACCGATGAGTTGTGGACGCCGCTCGGGTCTCCTCCACGACCCCGGTACCCGACCCGGGGGCTCGAGGAGGAGAAAGGACAGACCGATGCCCGAGACGATCCCGTGTCTGTGGTTCGACGGCCGCGCCGAGGAGGCCGCCAACTACTACGTCTCCGTCTTTCCGAACTCCTCGATCGGAGAGGTGTCCCGCTACGGCCCCGGGATGCCCGTGCCCGAGGGCGAGGTGCTGACCATCGAGTACACGCTCGACGGCCGCACGTACACAGCGCTCAACGCCGGCCCGGAGTTCACCTTCTCCGAGGCGATCTCCTTCCAGATCATGTGCGCCGACCAGGAGGAGGCCGACTACTACTGGACCCGGCTGACCGACGGCGGCGAGGAGAGCCAGTGCGGCTGGCTCAAGGACCGGTTCGGCGTCTCCTGGCAGGTCGTGCCGACCGAGCTGCCCAGCCTGCTCAGCGACCCCGACCCCGAGCGGGCTCGCCGCGCCACCGAGGCGATGATGCAGATGCGCCGCATCGACCTCGTCGAGATCCGGCGCGCCGCAGACGGCGTCCCCGCCTGAAGAGGACCACCCTCCCCCGCCTCGTGGGAGGACCCCGTCCTCCCCATCCCTCGCAGTTGACGGACCCCTGCCCCCCAGCCCTCGCGAGCTCGGGCCGGTGCCCTGGACGGGGCCGAGGCCCGGGACGGGGCCAGCGGGACCCGGGAGGGGGTCGCACTAGGCTGCGACGGGTGCCGCCGTCTGCTCCCGCCTCGTCCGCCGCGGACCAGCTGCCCGCCCGTGCGGCCGCCGTCTGGGCCGCCCTCGATCCGGTCGTCGCGGCGGGTCCGGCGCTCCGCGTGCTCGACGTCGGCGGCGGGAGCGGCAACTTCGCCGTCCCCCTGGCCCGCCTCGGTCACGAGGTCACCGTCGTCGACCCCAGCGCCGACGCCCTCGCCACGCTGGACCGGCGCGCGCAGACCGCCGGGGTCGGGGAGCGGGTCCACGGCGTGCAGGGCGACGGCGACCTCCTGCACGAGGTCGTTCCGGCCGGCGAGGACGACGAGGGCAGCTACGACCTGGCCCTGTGCCACTCGGTGCTCGAGGTCGTCGACGACCCCGCCACCACGCTGCGCGAGATCGCCCGCGCCCTGCGCCCGGGAGGCACCGCCAGCGTGGCGACCGCCAACCGGGCCGGCGCGGTGCTGGCCCGCGCCGTCGCCGGGCACCCCGTCGAGGCCCTCGCCCTGCTCGAGGACCGCGACCCCGCACCGGTCCGCGCCCGCCCCGCCCGCCGCCGCTTCGCCCCCGACGACCTGCTCGCCCTCGTCGCCGGCGCCGGGCTGCAGCCGGGTAGCTGGCGCGGGGTCTCCGTCGTCGCCGACCTGCTCGACATGGCAGCCGGTGACACGGCCTCCGGCGCCGACCCCGCCGCGGTCCGCCGGCTCGAGCTGGCGCTGGCCGGCAGCTCGCCCTACCGCGACGTCGCCGCCGGGCTGCACGTCCTGGCCACCCGTCCGTGATGCTCCCGGCCGACCTGCACCGGCCCGACTACGGGGCGGCCACCCTCGCCGACGTGCTCCCGGGCGCCGCCGCCGCACTCGGCGTCCCGGTCGAGCGCGGGGACCTGCCGACCGACCCGCTCGGCCTCACCACCGCGCTGGCCGGCGCGCGTCGCGTCGCCGTCCTCCTGGCCGACGGCCTCGGCGCCGACCTGCTCCGCGCGCACGCCGACTCGGCGCCCACCCTCGCCGCGCTCGCCGCCCCCGCCGGCGACCTGTCGGCGCCCTGCCCGAGCACCACCCCGGTCAGCCTGGCCACCCTGGGCACCGGGCTGCCGCCGGGCAGCCACGGCGTCCTGGGCTTCGTCACCGCGATACCGGGGGAGGGGCGGACGCTCAACCACGTCCAGTGGACCGACGACCCCGACCCGCTGGTCTGGCAGGCGCGGCCCAGCGTCTTCGCGCAGGTGGCCGCCGCGGGGGTCGACGTCACCACCGTCGCCCCGTACGCCTATGCCGGCTCCGGGCTCACCCGCGCGGTCTACCGCGGCGCGCGCTACGCCGGCACCGTGGGCCCCGGCGACCTGGCCGCCGTCCTCCTGCGGTCGCTGGCCGCCGCCCCGCGCGCCCTGGTCTACGGCTACACCGCCGAGCTCGACCTCACCGGCCACGTCCGCGGCGTCGACTCGCCCAGCTGGCGCGCGCAGCTGGCGCACGTCGACCGGCTGGTCGAGCAGGTCCTCACCGGCCTCCCCGCGGACGCCGCGCTGCTGGTCACCGCCGACCACGGGATGCTCGACGTCCCCGCCGCCACCCGGGTCGACCTCGACACCTCCCCCGAGCTCACCGAGGGCGTGCGCCTGCTGGCCGGCGAGCCGCGGGCCCGCTACGTGCACGCCGTCGCCGGCGCGGAGGCCGACCTGCTGGCTCGCTGGCGCGCGGTGCTCGGCGAGCGGGCGTGGGTCGCCGGCCGCGACGAGGCGATCGCCAGCGGCGTCTTCGGTCCGGTGGACGACGGCCTGGCCGCCCGCATCGGCGACGTCGTCGCCCTCGCCCGCGGCACCTGGGCGCTGACCGCCACGGAGCAGGAGCCGGGTCCGAGCCGGCTGGTCGGCTACCACGGCTCCCTCACCGAGACCGAGCTGGCTATCCCGTTGCTCGCTGCCCGCGGGCCGGCGCTCGGCTAGACCACCGACAGCAGCCGCACGTGCCAGGTGCGGCTGTGCGCCTCGTGCCGGGCCCGACAGGTCAGCCGGGTGGCCTCCGGCGCGGGCCGGCTCTCCACCTCGGCCACCACGTCGCCGTCCGGACCGGCGAGGGTGACCACCCACCGCTCGACCTCCGCGCCGGCCGGGGTCAGCCGGCGCACCGCCCGCGGCGGCAGGTCGTCGACGCCGAGCAGCGCCAGCTCCTCCCGGGCGGTGTGCTGGGCCGCCTGCGCCGCCGGGGCGAGACCGGCCCGACCGCGCAGCCAGGGCAGCGCCACCCGGCCTCCGGCGTGGGCGGCGACCAGGTCGGCGCCGTCGCCGGGGACCTGCCCGTAGTAGAAGCCGTGCGGGAGCACCAGCACGTTGCTGGCGAACCGGCACCCACCCAGGTGGCTGCACTCCCACACGTCGGCGCCGGGCATCACCCGGGCCAGCGGCCGCCCGCGCAGCGCGCAGCAGGCGTCGTGTCCGCCGTGTGCGCACACCAGGTAGGTGGGGCCGCCGGTCGGTTCGCCGACCGAGCCGTCCCACGGCGCGTCGACGAGCTCGGCGTCGGTACCGCGCACCGACCACCACAGACCCTCGTGGCCGGGCCGGCCGTCGACGTAGGCCCAGCGCCGCCGCGAGTCGACCAGCCGGTCGCCGGGCCGGCGCACCAGCAGCACCCGGACGTTCTCCGCCCGCGCCCGCTGCGCCACCAGCTCGGCCACTGCCGGGTCGAACCGGGACTGCCGCAGCGCGTCGACGCCCCACGGCCCCGGCTGCTCGACGAGCAGCCAGCGCTGCGCCGGCGAGGCCGTCGCCACCCCGGAGTCGCCGCGGGCCAGGGCCAGCACCGAGCAGCGGTCGTCGGCGAGCCGACCGATCGGCCGTCCGGGTGCCTGCTCGGAGCGGCAGAAGTCGGGTCCGCCCGCTGCGTCCCGCTCCCGCCGTCCCCCGCGCGCGGGAGGCGCCCCCGGCTCGTCCGCGACCGGAACCGGCTCGTCCGGGACCGGAACCGGCCCTGCGGTGTCCACGGGTGACCCCGCGAGCTCGGTCACGTCGGGCGGTCCGCCCGGCTCACGACCCGGTCCGGGGAGCGCGGTCACGCCCTCCATCGTGCCCCTCGACCCGGTCGGGGGCGGCGGCGTCGGGGACCACCGCGACCGCCTCGGTGACCAGCCGCCGGGCGAGGGTGAGCTGGTCGGCCGGGTCCAGGCCCGGCAGGTCGGCCACCTTGAGCTCGCCGGCGGCCACCAGCGCGGCCAGCGCGGGCCGGGTCTCGGCCGACAGCTCCAGCGACCGTCGACCGGCGACCAGCGTGACCCGGCCGTCGGCGGGCTCGCGCAGCACGCACCGCAACCGGGGGCGCAGCCGCAGCACGGTGTCGGGGGACAGGGACGCCGCGGCGGTGGCCTGGGCCAGCGGCGCCACCGGCTGGGGCCGCACCTGGGCCCACGTCCGCGACCGCAGCCGGTCGGCGACCTCGGCCGGGTCGACCCGGTCCAGCCAGCCCTTGAGCGCGGCGACGACCGTCGCGACGTCGTCGGCGACCGTGCCCGGGTCGGCGAGGTCCAGGCCCAGCGGGAGCGAGCGGCGCAGCTCCGGGTCCTCGGCGGCGAGCACCCGCAGCAGGTCGAGCGCGGACTCCGCGGCCGCCCAGCGGGTCACCGGGTGCACGCCGACGGTCAGGTGCGCGCTGATCTCGCCCAGGGCGACGGCCGAGTGCAGGTGACCGCGGGGCAGGTAGAGGGCGTCGCCGGGCCTCAGCACCGCGTCGATCAGCGGCTCCCGCTCGGCCGCGGCCGCGACGGCGGCGGCGTGGTCGTTCCAGGGCTGGGTGCGCAGCGGGTCGGGCAGCACCGGCTCGTGGATCCGCCAGTGCTTCTCCCCGGCCACCTGCAGCACGAAGACGTCGTGCACGTCGTAGTGCGGGGAGAACCCGCGCGAGGACGGCGGGGTGACGTAGGCGTTGACCTGCGTGGGGTGGCCCAGGTCGGCGGCGAGTTGGTCGGCGAACTCGATCAGCGGCGGCCAGAGCCGGTGCAGGCCCTGCAGGACGACGGTGCTGCCGTCGGCGAACAGCCGCAGCACCGCGTCGGAGGACACCTGGTCGGCGATCTCGGCGCCGGCGCCTCCGGAGGTGGTGAAGCGCTTCGGATCGACGACCGCGCCGTCCTTGGCGATCCGCAGGAAGGGCGTGCGCAGACCACGGCGGGACAGCAGCTCGTCGACCGCGGTCAGGTCGAGCAGGTCGGCGAAGGACGCCCCGCTCTCCTCGGCCCGGGTCAGCAGCGGCCGGCGGGACCAGTACCGCTCGGCGAAGACCTGCGGGTCCAGGACGGTGCACCGGCGCAGGGCCGGCCGGGAGCCCGGCCGGCCCTGCGCGGTGGGGTTCTCGGTCAGGCGCCACCGTCCGCGCCGCCGTCGGCACCGCCGTCGCGGACGCCGGGCGTGCCCTGGCCGGCGCCGCTGTCCGCGGGGCCCTCGGCGCCGCTGTCGGCTCCGCCGTCGGCGCCGCCGTCGTGCACGCCCGGGGTGCCCTGGCCGGCGCCGCTGTCCGCGGGGCCCTCGGCGCCGCTGTCGGCACCGCCGTCGGCGCCGCCGTCGTGCACGCCCGGGGTGCCCTGGCCGGCGCCGCTGTCCGCGGGGCCCTCGGTGCTGGTCATGTCGTCGTCGAGCGCCATGGCTCCTCCGCTCTCTCGTCCGGGCCGCCCGGAGTGGGCGCCCGCGCCCGACCTTCCTACCGCAGCCGACCGGGCCTCACACCTGGCCGGCCGCGACCGCCGGGGTTGCCCCCGGCCGACGCCGGGTAGCCGCCGCCGGTGCCCGTCCCCGGCATCCTCTCCTCCTCCGTCGTCCCGGTCGACCCCTCGGTCGAGGCGACGGCCACGGCCCTGACCGCGCTGCTCGGCGGCGGGTGGTCGGTCCCCCCGCCCGGTGGGGGCGAGACCGCCACGCGCTGGCGGGCCCTGGGGCGCCTGGGCGGGGAGAGCCTGCCGCTCGCCCGGCTCGCCGAGGGGCACGCCGACGCCCTGGCGATCCTGCGGGAGCTCGGCGGCCCCGACCCCGGCCCGGGGGCGCGGCTGGGCGTCTGGGCGGCCGAGCCCCCCACGGCCCGGCTGCGGGCGCGCCGCTCGGCCGCGGGCTGGCGGCTCGACGGCCCCAAGGCCTGGTGCTCCGGTGCCCGCACGCTGACCTCCGCCCTGGTGACGGCGACCGCGGAGGACGGGCCCCGCCTGTTCCTCGTCGACCTGGGCGCCGGCGGGATCGCGGTCGACCCCACCGGCTGGGCGGCGGCGGGCATGCGGGCCAGCGACACCGACCAGGTGGCGTTCACCGACGTCCCGGCGCTGCCGGTCGGCCCGCCGGGGGCCTACGTCGAGCGGCCCGGGTTCTGGCACGGCGGGCTCGGCGTGGCCGCCGTCTGGCTCGGCGGGGCCCGCGCGGTGGCCGCCCCGCTGCGCCGGGCGGCCGGCGCCGGCGGGCGGGCGGCAGACCCCCTGCACGACCTGGCCCTGGGCACCTGCGAGGTGTCGCTCGCCGCGGCCGAGGCCGCGCTGCAGGTCGCCGCCGCGGAGGTCGACGCCGACCCGGCCGGCCTGCCGGCGGCCCGGCGGCGGGCCCTGTGGGTGCGCGCGCTGGTCGCCCGGTCGGCCGAGGAGGTGCTCACCGCCGTCGGCCACGCGCTGGGCGCCGGACCGCTGGCGCACGACGCGGCGCACGCTCAGCGGGTCGCCGACCTCACCGTCTACCTGCGCCAGCACCACGCCGAGCGGGACGTGGCCGCCCTCGGCGCGCTGCTGCGCGGAGCGGAGCCCCGGTGAGCCGCGGGTACCCCGCGCCGTGCGGCCCGGCCACGGACGGCGGCACGCCGGAGGACGACTGGCGGGCCTGGCTGGCTGCGCGCCGTTGGCCGGAGCTCGTCCCCGACCCCGGCTGGCGCACCGCGCTGGTCTGCGCCGCGCACCCCGACGACGACGTCCTCGCCGTCGGGAGCCTGATGCGGTGCCTGGGGGACGCCGGGGTCGCGCTGCGCCTGCTGGCGGCCACCGACGGGGAGGGCAGCCACCCGGGCTCGTCGGTCCTCGACCCGCCGGAGCTGGCCCGCCGCCGCGTCGCGGAGGTCGCCGCCGCCCTGGCTGTCCTGGGCGTCGCGCCGGCGGCCACGGTGCGGCTGCGGCTGCCCGACTCGGGGCTCGCGGCGGTGGAGGAGGAGCTCACCACCGCCGTCGTCGGCGCGGCCGAGGGCGCCGACGTGGTCCTCGCCCCGTGGGACGGCGACGCGCACCCCGACCACGAGGCGTTGGGCCGTGCCGCGGCCGCGGCCGCCGCGGCGGTGGGCGCGCCGCTGCTGGCCTTCCCGGTGTGGACGTGGCACTGGGCCGCGCCGGCCGACCGACGGGTGCCGTGGGACCGCGCCCGCGTCGTCCGGGTGCCGCCGCCGCTGCGGGCGGCCCGGCGGGCGGCCGTCGCCTGCTTCGCCACCCAGGTGCGCCCGCTCGGCCCGGCGCCGGAGGACGCGGTCGTGCTGCCGCCCGAGGTGCTGGCCCACTTCGACCGCGACGTCGAGGTGGTGTTCGCGTGACGCTGCCCGACGGCTACTTCGACGACCTCTACCGGGCCGCCGAGGACCCGTGGTCGATGCGCACCCGGTGGTACGAGCGGCGCAAGTACGCCCTGACCACGGCGGTGCTGCCCCGGGAGCGCTACGCCGAGGCCGTGGAGGTGGGCTGCTCGGTGGGGGAGCTGACCGCCGCGCTGGCGCCCCGCTGCGGTCGGCTGACCGCCTGGGACGTCAGCGCCGCGGCCGTCGAGCGGGCCCGCGCCCGGACCCGCGGTCTCGGGGACGTGCGGGTGCAGCGGCGCCGGCTGCCCGCCGACGTCCTGCCGCCGTGCGACCTGCTGGTGCTCTCCGAGGTCCTCTACTACCTCGGTCCGGCCGACCTGCGCGCCGCCGTGGCCGCGGCACGGGACGCCGTCCGCCGCGGGGGCACGCTGCTCGCCGTCCACTGGCGCCACCCCGTCGCCGACTACCCGCAGAGCGGGGACGCGGTGCACGCGGCGCTGCGCGCGGAGCTGGACTGGCCGCGGGTGGCCGGGCACGAGGAGCCGGACTTCCTGCTCGACTGCTGGGTCGCCGCGCCGGCGGACGACGTGCGGGCGGCCTCGGTCGCCGCGGCCGAGCAGCTGTGGTGAGCGGCGTCCGGGAGCCCGGCGTGCGGGAGCTCGGCGTGCGGGAGCTCGGCGTCGTGGTGCCCGCCCGCGACGAGGAGGAGCTGCTGCCGGCCTGCCTGTCCGCGCTGAGGGTCGCGTCCGCCGACCCCGCGCTCGACGACGTCCGCGTCCGGGTCGTCGTGGTGACCGACGGCTGCACCGACCGCACCGCGCAGCTCGCGCGGGCCGGCGGGGCGGTCGTGCTCGACGGCGGCGGGCCGGGCGGCAACGTGGGCGCCGCCCGCGACACCGGCGTGCGCCGGCTGCTCACCGACGCGGAGGCGGTGGGGGTGCCGCCGGAGGCGGTGTGGGTGGCCACCACGGACGCCGACAGCACCGTGCCCCCGGAGTGGCTGGCGCTGCACCGCGCCGCCGCGGCGTCCGGTGCCGACGCCCTGGTCGGCACCGTGACCGTGCCGGACTGGACCGGGGTCCCGCCGGGAGCCGCCGCGCAGTTCGAGGCCGCCTACCGGGCCGGGCGTTCCCGGCTGGAGCGCGCCGCGTCCTCGCCCACCCACCCGGCTCCCGCCCACCCGCACGTGCACGGCGCACACCTCGGGGTGCGCGGCAGCGCCTACCTGGCCGTCGGCGGCTTCCCCGCCGTGCGGGTGGGCGAGGACGTCGCCCTCGTCCGGGCGCTCGACGCGGCCGGTGCGACGGTCCTGCGCACGCTCGCCGGCCCGGTGCGGACCTCGGCACGACGCCGGCCGCGGGCTCCCGGCGGGTTCGGGTCCGACATCGACCGGCTGGTCACCGGACTGGACGCCGGTTGACCGCTATCCTCCCTGGGCATCGAACAGGCGTTCGACCAGCGGGGAGAGGGGACGGGATGCCGTCGTCGGGCCGTGCCGTGCCGTCGCGGGCTCCGGGGTGCAGCGTCCTGCACGTCGACATGGACGCGTTCTTCGCCAGCGTCGAGGTGCGCCGCCGTCCCGAGCTGGCCGGCACGCCGGTGATCGTCGGCGGGGCCGGCAGCCGCGGGGTGGTCACCTCGGCCACCTACGAGGCGCGCCGGTACGGCGTGCACTCGGCCATGCCGACCGCCCGCGCGCTGCGGCTGTGCCCCACGGCGACGGTGCTGCCGGGGGACACGGCCCTCTACACCGAGGTGTCCCGGGCGGTCATGGCGCTGTTCCGCTCGATCACCCCGCTGGTGGAGCCGTTGAGCCTGGACGAGGCGTTCCTCGACGTCTCCGGGGCCGGCCGCCGGCTCGGCGACGCCGCCGAGGTCGGCGAGTACCTGCGCGCCCGCGTCTACGACGAGCAGGGCATCACCTGCTCGGTGGGCGTGGCCGCCACCTTGTTCGTGGCCAAGCTGGCCTCCACCCGCGCCAAGCCCGACGGGCTGCTCGTCGTCCGGCCGGCCGAGGTCATCGGGTTCCTGCACCCGCTGCCGGTGGGCGCGCTGTGGGGGGTGGGCGCCCGGACCGAGGAGGTGCTGCTGCGGCTGGGGCTGCGCACCGTGGGCGACCTCGCCCACGTACCGGTCCGCACGCTGCAGCGGGCGCTGGGCCCCGCGGCGGGCGCCCACCTGCACGAGCTGTCGTGGGGCCGCGACCCGCGCCGGGTGGTGCCCGACGAGCCGGAGCGGTCGGCCGGGCACGAGGAGACCTTCGCCAGGGACGTCGACGACCCGGCCGTCGTCCACCGGGAGCTGCTGCGGCTGGCGGAGCGGACGGCGGCCCGGCTGCGCGCCGGTGGCTGCCTGGCCCGCACGGTGAGCATCAAGGTGCGCTTCGCCGACTTCGCCACGATCACCCGGTCGCGCACCCTCGACGTCCCCACCGACGTCGGGCAGGAGCTCTACGAGACCGCCCGCGGGCTGTTCGACGCGCTGGGCCTGGACCGGGCGCGGATCCGGCTGGTCGGCGTGCGCGCCGAGCGCCTGGTGGCGGCCGGGTCGACGCCCCGGCAGCTGGAGCTGGGCGCCCGCGAGCGCGGCCGCCGGGAGGCCGAGCTGGCCGCCGACCGGGCCGCTCGCCGGTTCGGCGCCGGCGCGGTGCGCCCGGCGACCCTGCTGCACCGCGACGGGCACCCCTCTCCATGACACCGCCCCCGATGACACCGCCCCCGATGACACCGCCCCCGACGACACCGCCCCCGACGACACCGCCCCCGACGACACCACTCCCGACGACACCGCTCCCGACGACACCGCCCCGACGACACGCCGGCCGGTGGGGTGCCCCGGGGAACCCCGGCCGGCGCCCGTTCGTGCACACCGGCGAGGCCGCGACCACCCCCGGGAGTGATCACGGCGGGTCGATCGCGGCCCGCCTTTCGCGCCCCGCGGAGGGCTCGTATCCTCGGTGTCACCGACGGTTCACCCCGCCGTCGGGTCTTCGGCTATGGCCCACATGGAGGTCGACGTGCCGCTCTCCGAGCACGAGCAGCGACTGCTGGAGCAGATCGAGCGCGCCCTCGTCGATGACGATCCCAAGTTCGCCTCGTCGGTCCGCAGCGGTGACCGCCGGATCAAGGCCCGCCGCCGGCTGCAGATTGGTGCCCTGCTGGTCCTGGTCGGGATGGCCGTCCTCGTCGGTGGCGCCGTCGCCCCGTCGGTGCCCCTCGGCGTCCTCGGCTTCCTGGTCGCCTTCGGCGGCCTCATCCTCGCCGTCCTCAACTACCGGTCCGCCACCGGTGCGGTCGAGGCCGGGGCCTCCGCTCCCGCGGGCAGCAGCGCGTCCGGGCGCAGCGGCCGTCGCGGCGGCAGGGCCCGCCGGCAGCCGCTCAAGAACCGCCTGGAGGAGCGCTTCCGCCGCCGCTACGACCAGTAACCGACAGACCCCTCCCGACAGCCGCCGTCCGCGCCGGACGGCGGCTGTCGTGCACCAGGGGCCGCAGAGGAGGAGTCCGGTGCCGCAGGAGCGGCTGTGGCGGCAGGTGGCCGCCCAGCGCGGGCTGTGGGGGTGGGGGGACGCCGACGGCGTCGTCCCGTGGAGCGACGACGAGGGGCGCGAGGCCGTTCCGCTGTGGACCTCCCCTGAGCCGGCCGAGGCGGAGTCCCGGGCCGGCGCGGAGCCGGGCGAGGCGCCGGTGTTCCTCGACCTCGACACCCTGCTCGACGCGGTCGGGGACTGGCTGGCGGCCGGGGTGACGCTGGCGACCCTGCGGTCCGAGGACGGGCGCCGGCTGCCGGTGCCGCTGGGGCCGAGCTGACCGAACGGCTCCTGCGCCTGCAGGTCGACCGGCCGTCCTGACGGTCAGCCGCGTGCCGGGGTGCGCCGCCCGGCTCCCGGCCGCGGCACCCGCGCCGCGGCGTCGCGCAGGCCGGCGAACAGGGAGGGCGGCAGCAGCAGCGCGCGCAGCCGGGCCGACCGCGGCGCTCCGGCCAGCAGCCCGCGGCGGGCCGTGTCCAGCGCCGCGCGCAGCTCCGGCCCGACCGCCGGGGCCGACCGCGCGTAGCTGGCCGCCTCCTCCGCCCGGGCCAGGCGCGCCACGGCGTCGGCCAGCGCCGGTGCCGGCGCCTGCCGGTGCCGGTGCGCACCCCCCGTACCGCGCGAGCCGACGGCGCCGGCCAGCTGCGCGGCCACCTGCCGCGGGGTCCGCGCCGGGTCCATCGCCCGGCCGAGGTCGAGCGCCGTGGCCGACAGCTCGTCCCACAACGCGGCCGCGCTGCCGGCGGCCAGCCGGCGCCGCCGCTGCAGGACCCGCAGCCCGGCCGGCACCGCGGCCAGCGCGAGCGCGACCAGGACGACGGCGGCGGCGCGCAGCACCGGCCCCAGCCGGTCCGGGCCCTGCGGGGTGGCCTGCGGCAGCGGCGCGTCCTGCGGTGCGGGCTCGGCCTGCGGCGCCGGGGCCACCGGTGCGGGCGCGGGTGCCGCCGTGGGGGCGGTGCGGGGGTCGACCTCCTGGTCCTGCACCCGCGGCGCCCACGGCAGGTCCACCGCGCGGTCGGCGTCGATGGGGGTGGGGTCGAACGGCACCCACCCGATGTCGTCGAAGTACACCTCCACCCAGGCGTGCGCGTCGTCGCTGGTGACCAGCCGGCTGCCGTCGGGCTGCGTCGTGCCGGGCGTGTACCCGAGCACCACCCGCGCCGGGACGCCGGCCGCGCGGACCAGCACCGCCATCGCCCCGGCGTACTGCTCGCAGTAGCCCTGGCGCAGCCGGAGGAAGTCGGCGAGGTCGTCCCCGCTGGTGCCCGGCGCGGTGGACAGCGAGTAGCGGTAGCCGCTGGCCGGGTCGGTGAAGTGCCGGTAGACCGCCTGCACCCGCTCGTAGGGCGTGCCCAGCCCGGCGGTCAGCGAGGTCACCAGGTCGGTCACGCTCGGGTCGAGGGGCGGCAGGGCGGTGTAGCGCTGCACCAGCGGCAGGCCGGGCGGCAGCGGGCCCGCGGCGGCCAGATCGTCCCCGGTGGGCCGCGGTTCCACGGCCGACACCGACCAGGTCAGGCCCGCGGTGCTCACGTCCCGGCCGAAGACGGTGCCCGTGCCGGGGTCGAAACGCCACCGGTCGGGGTCGGCCACGCTCACCGACAGGGGCGAGTACAGCAGCGGCAGGAAGCGGTCCTCGTGACCCAGCGCGGTGAGCACCGCGTCGACCGGGCGGCCGGTGCGCCGCCCGGGCAGCGGGGCCAGCTCCCGGTCGTCGGCGACCGAGGCCTCGCCGTCGAGGTTGCCCACCGTCCAGCCGGCGTCGGCGTCGTAGACCTCCAGGGCCACCACCCGCAGGTAGCCGGGGTCGGCGACCGAGGCGTTGACGCGCAGCAGGTCGACCGGCTCGTCGAGGGTCAGCTGGCCCTGCAGCGCGGCGGCCGGGTCGAGGGCGGTCCCGGTCGACCCCCCGCCGCCGGCCCCGCCGATCCCGCCGGCCAAGCGGCCCTCGGTCAGGGTCGGGACGACGGCGCCGACGAGCAACCCCACCGCGACGGCCACCGCGCCGGTGCGGACGGCCGTCAGCGTCCCCGTGCCCAGCAGCGGACGGGGCCCCTCCGCGGCGCGCCGGCCCAGCCGACGGTGCTGGTCGGCCCACAGCAGCAGCGCCAACCCGGCCGCGGGGGCGACCACCGGCAGCGCGCCGATCGTGCCGGTCACCGTGCTCACCGGCACGCAGAACAGGACGAGCAGCCCCAGCCCGGCCAGCGCCGGTTGCCGGCCGCCGACCGCGACCAGGTCGACGAGCACGGCCACCAGGCCGGCGAGCACCGTGGTCAGCGCCAGCAGACCGGTCAGCGGCAGCGCGGGCGTGGCCTGCTCGCGCAGCTCCACCGTGCCGTCGGTGAGCACCGACGTCAGGTCGGTCAGGCTCGCGCCGGTCGGGAACCAGCCGAGGTCGGCCCGGGCGGGCGCGAACAGCGCGGTGAGCACGCAGACCAGCACGGCCAGCTGGCCGACCGGGACGAGCGCGACGGCGAACCCGCCCCACCCGCCGGGCACCGGCCGGTCCCCGCCCAGCCGGGCCCACAGCGCGACGCCGGCCGTGCGCAGCAGCAGGCCGGTCGCGGCGACGGCGGCGACCGCCACGAGCACCGGCGGCAACCAGGACCGGTCGGTGAACACCGGCAGCAGCGCGCAGGCGCCCAGTGCGGTGGCCACCGCGGCGGCCAGCGTCGTCCCGGTGTCCTGCAGCAGGGCGCGGGCCGAGGCGGGGCTCACGTCGGCACCGCCCGGAGCCCGGGGGCCGCCGCGTCCGGCCGGCCCAGCCGCGCCCAGACCGAGGCGACCGGGTCCCCCGCGGCGGCGACGGCGACCTGCCAGCCGCCGGCGCGCAGCAGGTCCGCGGCGGCCCCCAGCTGGCGGGTGAGCTCGCCGTGAGCCGATGCACCGACCGGCCGCCGTCCCCGCTGCGCGCCGGCCGCGGCCCAGCTGCCCACGTCGGCGAGCACGGCCAGGTCGGTCGACGGGCCGGACCGGGCCCGGACCAGCTCGACCGCCTCGTCCGGGCCGATCGCGCCGAGCAGCGCGACGACCGGCCCGTCGCCGGCCGCCCGGGTGAGCAGCTCGATCCCCGGGCCCAGGCCCGACAGCCGCGACGGCGTCACCCCGGCGAGCCGGTCGAGCAGCTCGCCGGATCCCAGCCCGGCGGCGTGCTCGGCGGGGGCCAGCTCCAGGGCGTCGGTCACCACCCGCAGCGTCGCGCCGCGCTCGACCAGCGCGGTGCCGATGCTGGCCGCCGCCTCGACCAGCCACTCGAGGCTGTCCGGCGGAGGGGCGTCGGCCCGCGCGGTGGCGGCGCGGGAGTCGGCGGCGTGCCCGCGGGCGAGCAGGTGCGCGCGGGCCCGGGTGTCGAGCAGCAGGGTCGCCTGCGCTCGCCACGGCCGCTCCTCCAGGCGCACCATCAGCTCCCCGGTGCGCGCCGTCGCCCGCCAGTGCACCTTGCGCAGGTCGTCGCCCTGCCGGTAGGGCCGGGTGCTGACGTCGTCCTCGCCGTGGACGGCGATCGAGCGGCGCGCACCCGCCCCGCCGCCCTCGTGCCCGCCGACCGGGCCGCCCGGCCCCAGCGGCACGACCCGCGGCACCACGGTCAGCGGCGCGCTGTCGGCGCCGGCGACCGTGCGCAGCACCAGCCCGAACGGGTCCACCAGGCGCAGCCGCAGCGGCCCGAGCCGGTAGCGGCCGCGCCGACCGCCGTGCACCCGGTAGTGCACGGCGGCGCTCCCCCCGCCGTGCAGCCGGTCCACCACGAACTCCGGCGAGCGCCCCAGCTCCGGCGGCACCGTCTCGGCCAGCAGCCACAGCCCGCCGGTGCCCCGGCCGGCGTTGGTGACCTCCAGCCGCACCTCGGCGTCCCCGCCCCGGGGCACGCGGGCGGGGGTGACCGTGCGGCGGGAGGCGACCCGGAACCGGCGCCGGGCCACCGCGGCCGCCGACAGCAGCGGCAGCGCCAGCACGAAGACGGCGACCTGCACCAGCGGGCGCTCACCGAGCACCACTCCGAGCAGGAGGAGGGTGAGCCCGGCGGCGACCAGGCACCGACCCCGCAGGGTCAGGGAGGCCAGCGCCGTGGCGACCGGTCCGCGCACGGTCAGCGTCCGCGCAGCACCGGGACGGCCGCCAGCAGGTCGGTCACCACCTGCTCGGCGCCGCGCCGCGCGGCCGCGGCGTCGGGGGTGAGCAGCAGGCGGTGCGCCAGGACCGGGACGGCGACGCTCTGGACGTCGTCCGGCAGGACGTGGTCGCGCCCGGCCAGCGCCGCGGCCGCCCGGGCGGTGCGCAGCAGCTGCAGCCCGGCGCGCGGCGAGGCGCCCAGCCGCAGGTCGGGGGAGCGGCGGGTGGCCTCCACCAGGGACACCACGTAGCGGCGGACCGGCTCGGAGACGTGCAGCCGGCCGACGGCGGCGACCAGCGCCCGCACCCCCGCGGCGTCGGCCACGGGGGCGAGCGAGGCCAGCGGGTCGCTGGTGACCAGGTCGTCGAGCATCGCCAGCTCGGCCTCGCGGTCGGGGTAACCCATGGAGACCCGCGCGGTGAACCGGTCGCGCTGGGCCTCCGGGAGCGGATAGGTCCCCTCCATCTCGATGGGGTTCTGGGTGGCCACCACGAGGAACGGGCGGGCCAGCTCGTAGCTGACGCCGTCCACGGTGACCTGCCGCTCCTCCATGCACTCCAGCAGCGCCGACTGCGTCTTGGGCGAGGCCCGGTTGATCTCGTCGGCCACCACGACGTTGGCGAACACCGCGCCCGGCTTGAACTCGAACGCGCGGCTCTCCTGGTCGTAGACCGCCACGCCGGTGACGTCGCTGGGCAGCAGGTCGGGCGTGAACTGGATGCGCCGCACGGTCGCGTCGATCGAGGCGGCCAGCGCCTTGGCCAGGGTGGTCTTGCCGACCCCCGGCACGTCCTCGACCAGCAGGTGGCCCTCGGCCAGCAGGACGACCAGCGCCAGGCGGACGACGTCGGGCTTGCCGTGGACGACGCGGGCGACGTTCGCCGCGATGCGGGCGCCCTCGGCCGCGACGTCGACCGCGGAGCCGGTGCCGTCGGCGGTGCGGGTCACCTCCGTCACGTGTCCTCCTCCCTGGTGTTCTCCCTGGGGTCCTGGTGTTCTCCCTGGGGTCCTGGTGTTCTCCCTGGGGTCCCTCCCGCCCGACGGTGCGGTGCGTCCCCGGTGACCCCGCGGGCTCAGGCCGCCGACCAACGGTACGTGTCCGGCCGCGTCCCGGGCGCAGCGTGCGGTGCCGCCAGGGGTGCGGGGCGGCAGCAGCGCGGGCCGGAGCGCCGACGTCCCCCGCCGTCCCCCGCCGTGCCGCCGCGACCGTCGGCGACGACCGGCCGGGCCGGGCGTGGCGGGTCACGGCCCCACCCGGCCCCACCCGCCGGACCCGAGCGGCCGATGACGCGCTGACCTGCGGGTCGAGCGGTGGGGACGGTCGGTCACGACATGGTGTCGAGTGGTGTCCGGTGGGGCGCAGTGGGCTAATGTGTGGCTTGGTGGGGAGGTAGGACTCGGCATCGGGTCCGTGCACAGCCGGGGGAGGACCAGTGGGGGAGGTGATCCGGTGTTCGTCGGCAGCTATCCGCTGCGGCTCGACGACAAGGGCCGGCTCGCGCTCCCGGTCCGCTTCCGCGAGCAGGTGGCCGACGGCATGGTGATCAAGAAGGGCCAGGAGCGCTGCGTCTACGGCCTCACCCTGGCCCGCGTCACCGAGATCAGCCGCGCCGCCGCCGCGATGGCCCCCTCCGACACCGCCGCGGCCCGCATGCGGGCCCGCATGAGCTTCGGGTCGATGGTCGAGGTCGAGCCGGACAAGGCCGGCCGCATCACCATCCCGGCCGGCCTGCGCCAGTACGCCGGCCTCGACCGCGACGTCGTCGTGGTCGGCGTCGACACCCGCTTCGAGATCTGGGACGCCGTCACCTGGGACGCCTACGTGGCCGAGCAGGAGGCCGGCTACGCCGAGATGGAGAGCGAGGGGATGCCCACACTCTCCTGATCCGACGCCCGTACCCGTTGCGACCCCCTCCGGGCCCGACGCCGACCGAGCCGACTTCCCCGCGGCTCGACCGGACCGGCCCGAGCCACCTTCCCCGCGGCTCGGACCCCTCCCGGCACGGAGGACACGCACCGCCCGCCCGGGGCCGCCGGCGACCGACCGGCGCGGACTCCCGGCATCCCCGCGGGGCACCACCTGACGCACTTCCCCGGCGCCAGGCGGGCCCCGCGGGGGCGGGCCGGCGGAACGCCCCCCGCGTCCCCACCCCACTCCCTCCGGCACCGACCGCGGCCGGCGAAACGCCCGCCGCCCTCCACCCACCCAGCACCGCCCCGCGCCACCATGGACGGGCCGCCACGCCTCGCGACCGCGATCGCCCCCGAGGCCCCCCGACCCGTTCAGGAGCAGTCGACGATGAGCAGACCTGCGCCGGCGCCGTCCGCGGTGCACGTGCCCGTCCTGCTCGAGCGGGTCGCCGCGCTGCTGGGCCCGGCCTGCGCCCTCGACGGCGCCGTCCTGGTCGACGCCACCCTCGGCCTGGCCGGGCACTCGCTGGCGCTGCTGCGGGCGCACCCCGGGCTGCGGCTGGTCGGCCTGGACCGCGACCCCGACGCCCGCGCCGAGGCCGCCCGCCGGCTGGCCGCCGCCAGCCTCGCCGACCGCGCCACCGTCGTCCCCGCCGTCTTCGACGAGCTGCCCGGCGTGCTCGACCGCCTCGGCGTCGAGCAGGTGCAGGCGGTGCTGTTCGACCTCGGCGTCTCCTCCCTGCAGCTGGACCGGCCCGACCGCGGCTTCAGCTACGCCGCCGACGCGCCCCTGGACATGCGGATGGACCCCGGCGCGCCGCGCACCGCCGCCGACGTCGTCAACAGCTACCCCGTCGCCGAGCTCGCCCGGGTGCTGCGCGTCCACGGCGAGGAGCGCTTCGCCACCCGCATCGCCCGGGCCATCGAGCGGGAGCGGGCCCGCGAGCCGTTCACCCGCACCGGCCGGCTGGCCGAGCTCGTGCGCGCCTCGATCCCCGCCGCCACCCGGCGCACCGGCGGCCACCCGGCCAAGCGGACCTTCCAGGCCCTGCGGATCGAGGTCAACGACGAGCTCGGCGCGCTGGCGCGGGCCCTGCCGGCGGCGATCGAGGCGCTGGCCGTGGGCGGGCGGATCGCGGTCATCACCTTCCACTCGCTCGAGGACCGGATCGTCAAGCAGACCCTCGCCGCCGGGGCGACCGACCGCACCCCGCCGGAGCTGCCCGTGCCGCTGCCCGGGCACGGCCCGACGTTGCGGCTGCTCACCCGCGGCGGCGAGGCGCCGGCCGCGGCGGAGGTCGCGGCCAACCCGCGGGCCGCCTCGGCCCGGGTGCGGGCCGCCGAGCGCATCCGGCGGGCCGCATGAGCGCCACGGCCCGCGCGGCGGGCCTGCCGCCGGAGGACCGCCCCGCCCGGACGCCGCTGGCCGCCGTCCACCCGGCACCCCGGGCCCCCGAGGTCCGGCCGGACGAGACGCGGCCGGGCGGCGCGCACACCGCACCGGTCCGCACCGGCTCCCTGCGCAGCCGACCGACCCGGGCGACCGGTCCGGTCGCCCGCGCCTCGGCGGCGTCGGCCGTCCGCGGGCGGGGCGTCGCCGGCGCCCGCCGCGCGCCGTTCGTGCTGCTCGTCGTGGCGCTGCTGGTGGCGACCACGCTCGGGCTGCTGTTCCTCAACACCGCCATCGCGGTCGACTCGCTCAAGGCCACCCAGCTCGCGGCCGCCAACGAGGACCGCACCCAGGAGGTCCAGCGGCTCGAACAGCAGGTCATCGCCGGCGACACGCCCGCCTCCCTCGCCGCCACGGCGGCGGCGGCCGGCCTGGTGCCCGCCGGCGCGGCCGCCTACCTGGTCATCGGCGACGACGGCAGCGTCACCCTCCGCGGGCGGCCGGTGCCGGCCCCGGCCGCGGCTCCCCGGCCCCGCAGCGGGGGCTGACCCGTGGCGACCGCGGTCCGCCCGCCCGCACCCGGCCGGCGCGCCGGTGACCGCACCCCGCGGCGGGGTGCCAGCCCGGCCGGCGCCTTCGTGCCCCGCCGCCAGCCGGGCAGCCGGCGCCTCGGCGGACTGCGCCCCAGCCGCCGCCGGCTCACCCTCGGGCTGGTGCTGGTCGTCGTCCCGCTGTTGGCGATCACGGGCAAGCTGGTGCTGCTGCAGGGCGTGGACGCCGGCGACTACGCCACCGCGGCCGCGCAGGACCGGCTGCGCAGCGACCCGATCCCCGCGCTGCGCGGCCAGGTGGTCGACCGCGACGGCCGCCCGCTGGCCTACACCGTCGACGCCTCCCGGGTGGTCGCCGACCCGACCGTCGTCGCCGACCCCGCCCGGACGGCGCTGGCGCTGACCACGCTGCTCGACGTCCCGGTCTCCGAGCTGACCGCGCGGCTGTCCGAGGACAGCCGCTACGTGGTCCTGGCCGCGCAGGTCCCGCCGGAGACCGTCGACGCGATCGACGAGCTGGGCCTGGCCGGCATCACCGCCGAGGACGACCCGCAGCGGCTCTACCCGGAGGGCGCCGTCGGCGGCCAGGTGGTCGGCTTCGTCGGCCGGGACGGCGACGGGCTGGCCGGCATCGAGCAGACCTTCGACGCCCAGCTGGCCGGCACCCCGGGGCAGCGGCGGGTCGAGGTGGGCAGCGGCGGCCACCCGATCCCCTCGGGCATCGACGAGTCGACCGCCGCCGTCGACGGCGCCACCGTGCAGCTCACCGTCGACGCCGACCTGCAGTTCGCCGTAGAGCAGCAGCTGGGCCAGGCCTGCTCCGACGGCGCCACCACCCGCGCCTCCGCCGTCGTCCTCGAGGTGCACACCGGGCACGTCGCGGCCATGGGCTCGTGTCCCGGCTACCACCCCGGCAACTCCGCGAAGACGAACCCGGACCTGCTGGGCAACCCGGTGGTCTCCGACGTCTTCGAGCCCGGCTCGGTGATGAAGGCGGTCACCCTCGCCGCCGCCCTGGAAGAGGGCAAGGCCACCCCGGACACCGTGCTCACCGTCGACGGGCACATCCAGGCCGGCGACAAGGTGGTCACCGACGCGCACGACCACGCGCCGATCGACTGGACGGTGACCGGCATCCTCGCCAAGTCCAGCAACGTGGGCACGATCATGCTCGCCCGCGAGGTCGGGGACGCCGAGCTCGAGCACTACCTGCGGGCCTTCGGCGTCGGCAGCGCCACCGGCGTCGAGCTGCCCGGCGAGAGCGCCGGCATCCTGCAGGACTCCGCGGACTGGACCGCCAGCCGGGCGGCCAACGTCCCCATCGGGCAGGGCGTGTCGGTGACCACCCTGCAGATGGCCTCGGTCTACCAGGCGATCGCCAACGACGGCGTGCGCATCCCGCCGCGGGTGGTCGCCTCGGTCGGCGGGAAGGCGCCCGAGGCCCCGGAGCCGACCCGGGTGGTGAGCGGGGCCACCGCCGAGCAGATGGCCTACGTGCTCGAGGCCGTCGTCGGCCCGGGCGGGACGGCGCCGCTGGCCCAGATCGATGGCTTCCGGGTGGCCGGCAAGACCGGCACCGCGCAGCGGGCCAACCCCGCCTGCGGCTGCTACACCGGCGGCGGCTACGTGACCACGTTCGTCGGCTTCGCCCCGGCCGACGACCCGCAGTACGTCGTCGCCGTCGACCTGGAGCGGCCGACCAGCTCGGCCGAGGGCGGCCAGGTCGCCGCGCCCGTCTTCGCCGACATCATGCGCCGGACGCTGACCGCGGGCGGGATCGTCCCGTCCGGGACGCCGCGCCCCGCCTTCCGGCTCACCGGTTGACCGACCCCCCTGCCCCCCGCCACCGGCAGGCTCGCGGCGCCCCGCGTGTGGGCGGCGGGCCGGCCCGGGGCCCGGCGGTAGATTGGCGCCCCGTGAGCACGCGCGGGAGGGGGTCGGGGCACCGGCCGGCGGGCACCGGCCCCCTGACCCTCGCCGCGCTCGCCGACCTCGTCGGCGCCCCCGTGCAGGGCGATCCCGGCACGACGGTCAGCGGGGTCACCCTCGCCTCGGCCGAGGTCGCGCCGGGGGACCTCTACGCCGCCCTGCCCGGCGCCCGCACCCACGGCGCCCGGTTCGCCGTCGACGCCGCCGCCCGCGGCGCGGCCGCCGTCCTCACCGACCCGGCCGGCCGGGAGTCCGCCTGCGCCACCGGCGTGGCCGTCTGCGTCGTCGACGACCCCCGTGCGGTGCTCGGCGCCGTCGCCGCCCGCGTGTACGGCGAGCCGGCCCGGCGGTTGCAGGTCGTCGGCGTCACCGGCACCAACGGCAAGACGACGACGAGCTACCTGGTGGAGGCCGGCCTGGTGGCCGCCGGCCGCGGCACCGGCCTGATCGGCACCGTGGAGACCCGCACCCGCGGCCGCGCCGACGACGGGTCGCCGACGGTCACCGCCCTGCCCAGCGTGCGGACGACGCCCGAGGCCCCCGCCCTGCAGGCGCTGCTGGCCGGCATGGCCGACGCGGGCGTGCAGACGGTGGTCATGGAGGTCTCCAGCCACGCGCTGGTGCTCGGCCGCGTCGACGGCACCGCCTTCGCCGCCGCGGGCTTCACCAACCTCGGCCGCGACCACCTGGACTTCCACGCCGACCTCGAGGACTACTTCCGCGCCAAGGCCCGGCTCTTCGACGGCCGGGCCGCGGTCGAGGTCATCGACGTCGACGACCCGCACGGCCGGCGGCTGACCGGGCTGCTCGGCGGCCGGCGCCCGGTCACCGTCTCCACGCAGGGCGCGGACGCCGACTGGTGGGCCGCCGACGTGACCGTCGCCCCCGACGGCGGGTCGGCGTTCACCCTGCACGGCCCGGGCGGGCGCAGCTGGCCGGCGCAGGTGCGGCTGCCCGGGCGGTTCAACGTCGCCAACGCCGTCCTCGCCGTCGCCCTGCTCGACGCCGTCGGCGTGCCCGTCGAGGCGGCGCTGACCGGGCTGGCCGAGACGGTGGTGCCCGGTCGGATGGAGCCGGTGGACGCCGGGCAGCCGTTCGTGGCCGTCGTCGACTACGCGCACACCCCCGACGCGGTCGCCACCGCGCTGGCCGCGCTGCGCGCCGCCACCCCGGGGCGGGTCCTCACCGTGCTCGGCTGCGGCGGCGACCGCGACCCCGGCAAGCGCGCGGCCATGGGGGAGGCGGCGGCGCTGGGCAGCGACCTGCTCGTCGTCACCGACGACAACCCCCGCTCGGAGGACCCGGCCGCGATCCGGGCGGCGGTGCTGGCCGGCGTCCCCGCCGACCGGCGCGGCGCCGTGCTGGAGGTCGGCGACCGCCGCGCGGCGATCGCCGAGGCCGTGGCCCGCGCCCGGCCCGGCGACGCCGTCCTGGTGGCCGGCAAGGGCCACGAGACCGGCCAGGAGGCGGGCGGCACCCTGCACCCGTTCGACGACCGCGCCGTGCTGCGCTCGGCGTTGGAGGCCCTGGCGCGGCCGGCGCCGGCCGGAGTGGAGCCCCTTCCATGACCCAGCTCGCGAGGTCGGGCGAGTGCACGGCAGCCTGGAGCGCGGGGACGACGAGCGCCGGTGAGGAGACCCCGTGATCGCACTGAGCCTGGCCGAGGTGGCCGAGGCGGTGCGCGGGGAGCTGGCCGGCGGCGCCGGCGGCGTGACCGGGGTCACCGTCGACTCGCGCACCGTCACGCCCGGCGACCTGTTCGTCGCGGTGCCGGGGGAGCGGGTCGACGGCGCCGACTTCCTGGGGGCCGCCGCGGCCGCGGGCGCCGTCGCCGCGCTGACCCCCCGCCCGGACGACGCCCTGCCGTGCGTGCTCGTCGACGACCCGGTCGCCGCGCTCGGCCGGCTGGCCGCCGCCGTGCACGCCCGGCTCGCCGGGAACGGGCTGCGCACGCTGGCGATCACCGGCTCCTCGGGCAAGACCAGCACCAAGGACCTGCTCGGCCAGGTGCTGGCCGCCGCCGGAGCGACGGTGAGCCCGCCCGGGTCGTACAACAACGACATCGGCCTGCCGCTGACCGTGCTCGACGCCGACGCGGGCACCCGCTTCCTCGTCCTGGAGATGGGCGCGCGCGGGCCCGGGCACATCGCCCGCCTGTGCCGGGTGGCCCGGCCCGAGGTCGGGGTCGTGCTCAACGTCGGCTCGGCGCACCTGGGCGAGTTCGGCTCGCCCGAGGGCATCGCCGCGGCCAAGGGGGAGCTGGTCGAGGCGCTGCCGGCCGAGGGCACCGCCGTCCTCAACGCCGACGACCCGCGGGTCATCGGCATGGCGTCGCGCACCCGGGCCCGGGTGGTCACCACCGGCCGCGCCGCGGACGCCGACGTCCGCGCCGAGGGCGTCGCCCTCGACGAGGCCGGCCGGGCGCGGTTCACCCTCGTCGCCGGCGGCGCGCGCTGCGCGGTGCGGCTGCAGGTCGTCGGCGAGCACCAGGTCGCCAACGCGCTCGCGGCCGCCGGCGCCGCCCTGGCCGCCGGGATGGCGCCCGACGCGGTCGCCGCCGGGCTGTCGGCCGCCGTGCCGCGCAGCCGCTGGCGGATGGAGGTCACCCGCCGGGCCGACGGCGTGACCGTGGTCAACGACGCCTACAACGCCAACCCCGAGTCGATGCGCGCCGCGCTGGCGGCGCTGGCCGGCCTGCCCGCGCGGCGGCGGATCGCCGTCCTGGGCGGCATGGCCGAGCTGGGACCGGGCGCGGCCGCCGAGCACGAGCGGCTGGGCCGGGACGCCGTCGCCGCCGGGGTGGACCTGGTCGTGGCGGTCGGCCCCGACGCGGCAGGGACGGCCGACGGGGCGCTCGCCGCGGGTGCGCGCGAGAACGAGGGCGCGGTGCGCGTGCCGGACCGGGCAGCCGCCCGGGAACTGCTGATGGAGGTGCTGGTGCCCGGCGACGTCGTGCTGGTGAAGGCCAGCCGGTCCTACGGGCTCGAGGTGCTCGCGGCCGACCTGCTCGCCGCCGGGGCAGGCGCGTGAAGTCGGTCCTCATCGCCGCCGCGTTCGGCCTGGTGATCTCCATCCTCGCCACCCCGGTCGCCGTCCACCTGTTCCGCCGCAAGGGCTTCGGCCAGGAGATCCGGGACGACGGCCCGGAGAGCCACCTGTCGAAGAAGGGCACGCCCACCATGGGCGGCACCGTCATCGTCGGGGCGACGGTGGGCGCCTACCTCATCGCCCACCTGTTCCTCGTCACCCAACCCGGCCGCGGCATGACCGCCAGCGGGCTGCTGGTGCTGTTCCTCATGGTGGGGCTGGGCACCGTCGGGTTCCTCGACGACTACCTCAAGATCCGCTTCCGGCGCAGCCTGGGGCTGAACAAGACCGCCAAGCTGGTCGGCCAGCTGCTCGTCGGCGTGGCCTTCGCGGTGCTGGCGGTGAACTTCCCCGACGAGGCGGGCATCACCCCGGCCTCGACGTTCGTCTCCTACGTGCGCGACATCGCGCCGCTGGCGCTGGGCTCCATCGGGTTCGTGGTGCTGGCCTACCTGTACATCGCCGGCTTCTCCAACGCGGTGAACCTCACCGACGGCCTCGACGGGCTGGCCGCGGGCTGCTCGGCGATGGTCTGCGGCGCGTACACGGTCATCTCGTTCTGGCAGTTCACCCACGACTGCACCACCGGGCTGATCGACGGCTGCTACACGGTGCGCGACCCGCTCGACGTCACCCTCGTCGCCGCCGCCGGGCTGGGCGCCTGCCTCGGGTTCCTGTGGTGGAACACCAGCCCGGCGCGGATCTTCATGGGGGACACCGGGTCGCTGGCCCTCGGCGGTCTGCTGGCCGGCCTGGCGATCGTCACCCGCACCCAGCTGCTGCTGATCGTCCTCGGCGGGCTGTTCGTCGCGGTCACCCTCTCGGTGGTCATCCAGGTCGCGTTCTTCCGCGCGACCCGCCGCCGGGTGTTCCGGATGGCGCCGCTGCACCACCACTTCGAGCTGGCCGGCTGGACCGAGAACACCGTCATCGTCCGTTTCTGGCTGGTGACCGGGATGGCGGTGGCCTTCGGCCTCGGCCTGTTCTACGCCGACTGGCTCGCCTTCGCCGGCCTGTGAAGAAGGGAGAAGGACCCCGTCCCTCTCACCACTCGCACGCTCGTGGCGAGCCTCCGGACGGGGCCGCCCCCCGCGCCTCGCCCGCTCGACGCGGGCCCCATGAGGGCGGCCGTTCCAGCACCTCACCACCGCGACACGCCCCGTCGGTCCCCCGGGAGCCCGGCGCCACCGGCGACCATGGCCCGGTGGAGTCCACCGGCGTCCCGACCGCCCCCGGACGGCGCCGGACCGCGCCGACCGGGCGGAGGACGCCGGCTGCCCGGCTGACCCCTCCGGCCTGGCTCGACGGGCCCATGACCAGCTGCCACCTGGTCGTCGGCGCGGCCGGCATGCTCCTGGCCATCGGGCTGGTCATGGTCTTCTCCGCCTCGGCCATCGAGGCGGCGCTCAACCACCAGCCGGCCTGGCGGCCCGGTGTCGACCAGGTCGTGTTCGCCTGCATCGGGCTGGGCGCCCTGCTGGTCGCCGTCCGGCTGCCGGTCGGCCTCGTCCGCCGCTGGACCCCGCTCGCGCTGGTCGGGTCGGTGCTGCTGCTGGTCCTGGTGCTGGTCCCCGGGATCGGCGTGCGGCTCAACGGCTCCCGGGCCTGGATCGACCTGGGCGTCACCAGCTTCCAGCCCTCCGAGTTGGCCAAGCTGGTGTTCGCCCTGTGGGGCGCGCACGTCCTCGCCGTGCGGGAGCGCTTCCTCACCGTCCGGACGCTGCTGGTGCCCCTGCTGCCGGTCTTCGGCGTCCTGTCGTTCCTGCTGTACCGCGAGCCGGACTTCGGCGGGATCGTCAGCCTCGGGCTGGTGTTGGTCGGGCTGCTGTGGGCCGGGGGACTCCCCGGGCGCTGGTTCGCCAGCTTCGCCCTCCTCGGCGCGGGCGCAGTGGTCCTCCTGGTGGCCACCGCGAGCTACCGACTGGAGCGGGTCACCTCGTTCCTCGATCCCTTCGCCGATCCGTCGAACGCCGGCTTCCAGGCCATCCGCGGGTTCTACGCGCTGGCCACCGGGGGGCTGTGGGGCGTGGGCCTGGGCAACAGCGCGATGAAGTGGAACCTGCTGCCGGAGGCGGAGTCGGACTACATCTTCGCGATCATCGGTGAGGAGCTCGGCTTCCTCGGCTGCCTGGTGGTGATCACCCTCTACGCCGTGCTGGCCTACGCCGGCTTCCGGATCGCCCGCCGCTGCGCCGACCGCTTCGTGCAGCTGGCCAGCGTGGCCATCACCGTCTGGCTGGTCGGCCAGGCGGCGCTGAACATGGGCTACGTCGTCGGTCTGCTGCCGGTCACCGGCCTCACCCTGCCGCTGATCTCCGCCGGTGGCACCTCGCTGGTGCTCACCCTGTTCATCGTGGGGTTGCTCATCCGCTTCGCCCGCTCCGAGCCCGAGGCCATCGAGCACCAGCGTCGCCGCGACCGGGGCCGGCTGGCCCGGCTGCTGCTGCCGGTGCCGCAGCACGCGGTCGACCCGCTGCGCCCGCGCCGCGACCGCCGTCCCGAGCGCGGCGGCCGCGCCCCCGAGGGGGCGGCGGGGCGGCCCGCCGTCTCCGGCAGCCGCACCGTCGTCCGCGTCGCCCGGCCCGGGGCCCGCGACGCCGCCCGCGAGCGGGTGCCCGCCGGCCGGGAGCGGCGGGGCGACGGCCGCGGCCGGGTCCCCGAGGTCCGCCGGCAGCCGCCGCCGCGGGCCCGCTCCACCGCCCCCGAGCACCCGCGGCGGCCGCGGTGAGCGAACGAGACGGCACGGTGAGCCGCAGCGTGGTGCTCGCCGGGGGCGGCACCGGCGGGCACATCGAGCCGATGCTCGCCCTGGCCGACGCGCTGCGGCGCCGCGGTGCTCCTGCCCACCCACCCCTGCGGATCACCTGCCTGGGCACCGCCCGCGGCCTGGAGACCCGGCTGGTGCCGGCGCGCGGCTACGACCTGCGGCTGATCCCGCCGGTGCCGCTGCCGCGCACGCCCACCGTCGACCTGCTGCGGGTACCCGGCCGGGTGCGCCGCTCGGTGGCCGAGACGCGGACGCTGCTGCGGGAGCTGTCGGCCGACGTCGTCGTCGGCTTCGGCGGCTACGTGGCGCTGCCGGCCTACCTCGCCGCCCGCCGCGAGCGAGTGCCGGTCGTGGTGCACGAGCAGAACGCGCTGCCGGGCCTGGCCAACCGGGTCGGCGCCCGGCTGGCGGCCCGGGTGGCGGTGACCGTGCCCGGGACGCCGCTGCGCGGTGCCGAGTGCGTCGGCATGCCCCTGCGGACGACGATCAGCACGCTCGACCGCCCCGCCCGCCGGGCCGAGGCCCGCGCCGCCTTCGGTCTGGACGCCGACCGGCCCACGCTGCTGGTCGTCGGCGGGTCGCAGGGCGCGGCGTCGCTGAACCGGGCCGCCGCCGGCGCCGCCGACGCGCTCACCGCCGCCGGGGTGCAGGTGCTGCACGCCCGCGGGCCGAAGAACACCGACGTGACGGTCCCGTCCCGGGCGCCGGGCGGCGCGCCCTACGTCGTCGTCGACTACCTCGAGCGCATGGACCTCGCCTACGCCGCCGCCGACCTGGCCCTGTGCCGGGCGGGCGCGGTGACCGTGGCCGAGCTCTCGGCGGTGGGGCTGCCGGCGGTGTTCGTGCCGCTGCCCATCGGCAACGGCGAGCAGCGGCGCAACGCGCTGCCGGTCGTCGCGGCCGGGGGAGGACTGCTGGTGGACGACGCCGACCTGTCGCCGTCCTGGATCGAGGAGCACGTGATCCCGCTGGCCACCGACCCGGCCGCGCTGGCCCGGTACGCCGAGCACGCCGCCGCGGCCGGGTCGCGCGACGCCGACGAGCGGCTGGCCGACATCGTGCTGCAGGCGGCCGGGCGGTGAACGCCGCCGCGGTGGCCGCGTGGGCCGGGACGGTGCCCACGCCCGAGGAGCTCGGCGCCGTCCACTTCATCGGCATCGGCGGGGCCGGGATGAGCGGGATCGCGCGGATCCTGCTGGCCCGCGGCGTGCGTGTCTCGGGCAGCGACCGCCGCGACACCCCGACGCTGCTGGCGCTGCGCGCGCTCGGCGCCCGGGTGGAGGTGGGCCACGACCCGGCGCACCTCGGCGACGCCGACACCGTGGTGGTCTCCACCGCCGTCCGCGACGACAACCCCGAGCTCGCCGCCGCCCGCGCGCGGGACCTGCGGGTGCTGCCGCGGGCGGTGGCGCTGGCCGCGGTCATGGCCGGCAAGCGCAGCGTCGCGGTGGCCGGCACCCACGGCAAGACCTCGACCACCTCGATGCTCACCGTCGCCGTGCAGGCCTGCGGCGCCGACCCGTCGTTCGCCATCGGCGGCGACCTCAACGAGTCGGGCAGCAACGCGCACGCGGGGGAGGGCGACGTCTTCGTCGCCGAGGCCGACGAGAGCGACCGCTCCTTCCTGCTGCTGGCCCCGCACGGGGCGATCGTCACCAACGTCGAGGCCGACCACCTGGACAACTACGGCGACCTGGCCGCGGTGGAGGCCGCCTTCGACCGGTTCCTCGGCACGGTCGCTCCCGAGGGCTTCGTCGTCCTGTGCGCCGACGACCCCGGCTCGGCGCGGCTGCACGGGGTGCCCACCCCGGCGCGGGTGCGCACCTACGGCACCGCCGAGGACGCCGACCTGCGCGTGCTCGACGTCGAGGTCGGCCCGGACGCCACCGCGTGGACCGCCGTCCTCGACGGGGAGGTGCTCGGCCGGGTGCAGATCCGGGTGCCGGGGGAGCACATGGCCCGCAACAGCGCGGCCGCGCTGCTGGCCGGTCTCGAGCTGGGTCTGCCCGCCGAGGGGCTGGTCGCCGGGCTGGGCCGCTTCGGCGGGGTGCACCGCCGGTTCGAGCTCAAGGGCGCCGTCGGCGGCGTGCGGGTGTACGACGACTACGCCCACCACCCGACCGAGGTCGCCGCCCAGCTGCGGGCCGCGCGGGCGGTGGCCGGCGGGGGACGGCTGGTGGTCACCTTCCAGCCGCACCTGTACAGCCGCACGCGGGCGTTCGCCGCCGCGTTCGGCGCGGCGCTGGGGCTGGCCGACGAGGTCGTGGTCATGGACGTCTACGGCGCCCGGGAGGACCCGGTGCCCGGCGTGACCGGCGCGATGGTCGCCGACGCGGTCCCGCTGCCGGCCGAGCGGGTGCACTTCGAGCCGTCCTGGTCGGCCACCGCGCCGGCGCTGGCCGAGCGGGCGCGCCCGGGCGACCTGGTGATCACCATGGGCGCCGGCAACGTCTCCATGGTCGGCCCGGAGGTGCTGGCGGCCCTGCGCGCCCGGCAGGCGCCCGGCGACCCGGGGGACCCGGCCCGGTGAGCCGCTCGGGGACGACCACCCGCGACCGGGCGCGCGGTGCGGCGTCCTCGCGGGACGGGGCCGCTCCCCGGCCCGCCCGCCGGACCGGCGGTGCAGCTCGGGCACGACCGCGGCGCCGGGACACCCCCCGCGCCCGCCGTCGCCGGTGGTTCCTGCACGCCGGCGTCGCCGCCGCGGTGCTCGGCCTGCTGGCCTGGCTGCTGCTGGGCAGCCCCGTGCTCGCCGTCCACTCGGTGCAGGTGGACGGCGCGGCGACGCTGACCGACGCCGAGGTCGTCGAGGTGGCCGGCATCGCCGAGGGCACGCCGCTGCTGCGGGTCGACGTGGACGCCGCGCGCGCCCGCGTGGCGCGGCTGCCCCAGGTCGCCTCGGTCGAGGTGACCCGCGGGTGGCCGCGCAGCGTCGTCGTCACCGTGGTCGAGCGGATGCCGGTCGCCGTGGTGGACCAGGCCGGCACGCGGTCCCTGGTCGACGCCGACGGCGTGCTCTTCGACACGGTCACCGGCGACCCGCCGGCGGGCGTGGTCCCGCTGGACGTCACCTCCCCGGGCCCCGACGACCGGGCCACCCGGGCCGCGCTCGGCGCCCTCACCGCGCTGCCGGACGACGTGCGCGCCTCCGTCGCCGCCGCCTCCGCGCGCACCCCCGAGGACGTCCGGCTGACCCTCACCGACGGCACCACCGTGCTGTGGGGCAGCGCCGACGACGCGGGCGGGAAGGCCGCCGTCCTCGTCGCCCTGCTCGGCCAGCTGCACGCCGGCGCCCTCGACCCGGCCGGCACCATCGACGTCAGCGCACCGTCGGCGGTCGTGCTGCGCTGAAGAAGGGACCTCCCTGCCCCCCACCCCTCGCAGGCTCGCGCCAGGCCCCCTCCCGGGCACCGCCGGCCCCTCTGCAGGGTCCCGCTGCGAGCCTGCGAGCAGTGGGGGCAGAGGGGTCCTTCTCCGAGGGGTGGGCAGGAGGGGGTCCTTCTGCCTGCAGGGTGGCCTGCCGCTGACGCGGCGGGGAGGCTGGGCCGGTGACCACTGCGCCGATCAGCCGCTTCCCCGTGCCATCCCACGACCAGCTCGCCCCCGAGCTGCGCGAACGCTACGCCGAGGTCGAGGAGCGCTCGGGCTTCCTGCCCAACGTCTTCGCCGCGCTGGCCTGGCGCCCGGCCGAGGCCGCCGCGTTCTTCGCGCTGCACGACGCGCTCATGGACAAGGAGACCCCCGGCCTGTCCAAGGCCGACCGGGAACTGGTCGTGGTGGCCACCAGCGCGGCCAACGACTGCCTCTACTGCGTGGTCGCCCACGGCGCGATCGCCCGGGTCCGCGCCCGCGACCCGTACATCGCCGACCAGGTCGCCGTCGACTGGCGCAAGGCGCCGCTGCCGGAGCGGATGTCCGCGGTGCTCGACGTCGCCGTCCGGCTGGCGACCGAGCCGGTGACGGTCACCGCCGCCGACCTCGACCGGCTGCGCGGGCACGGCCTCACCGAGGACGACGTGTGGGACGTCGGGGCGATCGTGTCGCTGTTCGCGCTGTCCAACCGGCTGGCGCACTGGGCCGCGATCCCGCCCAACGAGGAGTTCTTCCTGCTGGGGCGCGTCCCCCGCAGGTGACCGCCTCGCCCGAGGCGACCCCGCGCCGATCCGGTCGCGGCCGGGAGGGGCCGCACCCGGACCCCGGGGACGACACGCGCGGTGCCGCGACACGCCCGGCGCTGCAGGCGACTTCGCGAGTTCCTGCGCCCGGGCGTGTCCCGGCCCTCGACCTGGACATGAGACGTCCCGGGCGCGGGTCGTCACGCTGGGTGGTGCTGGAGTGACCAGCGGGTCGGGTGGGACCGGTGGGACCGCGCCGGTTCGACACGCCGCGTCCGAGAGGGTGCTTGTAGGGCCCGCGGAGGCGCACCTAACTTCGTCCGCGTCGACCCAGTTGACATAACTATAAGGCTTTACTTGAGGATGAGGGTCGAGGTCGGGAGCCCCACATGACACCTCCGCACAACTACCTCGCGGTCATCAAGGTCGTCGGCATCGGCGGCGGCGGGGTGAACGCGGTCAACCGGATGATCGAGGTCGGCCTCAAGGGGGTCGAGTTCATCGCCATCAACACCGACGCGCAGGCGCTGTTGATGAGCGACGCCGACGTCAAGCTCGACGTCGGCCGCGAGCTCACCCGCGGGCTGGGCGCCGGCGCGCAGCCGGACGTCGGCCGGCAGGCCGCCGAGGACCACCGCGAGGAGATCGAGGAGGTGCTCAAGGGCGCCGACATGGTCTTCGTGACCGCGGGTGAGGGTGGCGGCACCGGGACCGGCGGTGCGCCGGTCGTCGCCTCCATCGCCCGCAAGCTGGGCGCGCTGACCATCGGCGTGGTCACCCGGCCGTTCTCCTTCGAGGGCAAGCGGCGGGCCGTGCAGGCGGAGGCGGGGATCGAGGAGCTGCGCAACGAGTGCGACACGCTCATCGTCATCCCCAACGACCGGCTGCTGCAGCTGGGTGACCGCAACGTCAGCGTCATGGACGCCTTCCGGACCGCCGACCAGGTCCTGCTCTCCGGTGTCCAGGGCATCACCGACCTGATCACCACGCCCGGCCTGATCAACCTGGACTTCGCCGACGTCAAGTCGGTCATGTCCGGCGCCGGATCGGCGCTCATGGGCATCGGCAGCGCGCGCGGGGACAACCGGGCGCTGCTGGCCGCCGAGCAGGCCATCGCCAGCCCGCTGCTGGAGGCCTCCATGGAGGGCGCCCACGGCGTGCTGCTGTCCATCTCCGGCGGCTCGGACCTCGGCCTGTTCGAGATCAACGAGGCCGCCTCGCTGGTCTCCGACGCGGCCCACGCCGACGCCAACATCATCTTCGGTGCGGTCATCGACGACGCCCTCGGCGACGAGGTGCGGGTGACCGTCATCGCCGCCGGTTTCGACGGTGGCAGGCCCACCGGCCGCAAGGACGCCGGCGTCGCCTCGGTACCGACCGCGGCCCCGGTCGCCTCGCCGTCCCCCTCGCGGCTGCCCCTGCACCCGCAGCCGGTGACCGCGGCCGGGTCGGCGCCCACGGGTGAGCGGCTGGTCGGCTCGGTCCCGGCTCCGCAGGCGCAGGCCAACCCGCCCTCGGCGTCGCAGCTGCCGCCCCGTCCGCCCGTCGCGGCTGGCGGCGGCATCACCGTCCCCCCGCTGCCGCCCGTTCCGGGTGCCGCGGGTACCGGCCGCCGCCCGCTGTCCGACGAGGACTTCGAGGAGGAGCTCGACATCCCGGAGTTCCTGCGCCAGTGAAGAAGGACCCCCCTGCCCCCCACCGCTCGCAGGCTCGCGGCGGGTCTCTGCAGGTGGGCCGCTGTCCTCCCCACCCCTCGCAGGCTCGCGGCGGGACCCTGCACGGGGCCGCCGTCCTCCCTGGGACGGGGCCATGAGCTCCACCCCGGCCGCCCCGCAGGCGGTGCGACCCCGGCGGGTCGTCACCGACCGACGGGGCGGCCGGTCCCGTTCCCCGTACGACTCGTTCAACCTCGGCGACCACGTCGGAGACGACCCGGCCGACGTGGCGGCCAACCGGGTCCGGCTGGCCCGCGAGCTCGGTGTCGACGCGGACCGGCTGGTGTGGATGACACAGGTCCACGGCGCGGGCGTCGCCGTGGTCGACGGTCCGGTCGCCGGGCCGCTGCCAGACACCGACGCCGTGGTCACGCGGACACCGGGGCTGGTGCTGTGCGTGCTGGTCGCCGACTGCGTGCCGGTGCTGTTCGCCGACCCCGTCGGCGGGGTGGTCGCCGCGGTGCACGCCGGGCGGGAGGGCGTCCGGCAGGGCGTCGTCCCGGCCGCGCTGGCCGCGATGGCCCGACTCGGCAGCCGGCCCACCGACGTCGCCGCGCTGCTCGGCCCGGCCGTCTGCGGCGCCTGCTACGAGGTGCCCCGCGCGCTGCAGGCCGAGGTGGCCCGGGTGGCGCCCGCCGCGGCGGTGCGCACCCGGAAGGGCACCCCGGGCCTGGACCTGCGGGCCGGGCTGGCCGAGCTGCTCCGCGGGGCCGGTGTCGGCCAGGTGGTGCACGACCCGCGGTGCACCGCCGAGGACCGCCTGCTGTTCTCCCACCGCCGCGACCGGGTGACGGGCCGGCAGGCCGGCGTCGTCTGGCTCGGCTGAGAGAGGACCCTGCAGGGAGGGCCACGACCAACGGGATGATCGTCGCCGTGAGCACCCCGGCCGACCGTCTCCAGGCGGTCCGCGCGCGCATCGCCGCCGCAGCCCGCGCCGCCGGTCGCGACCCCGCGTCGGTGACCCTGCTGGCGGTGAGCAAGACCTGGCCCGCGGCCGCCGTCCGGGAGCTCGCCGCGCTCGGGCAGGCCGACTTCGGGGAGAACCGCGCGCAGGAGCTCTCCGCCAAGGCCGCCGAGCTCGCCGACGCCCCGCTGCGCTGGCACTTCGTCGGCCAGCTGCAGCGCAACAAGGCCGCTGCCGTCGCCCGGCTCGGCGCCGTCGTCCACTCGGTGGACCGCCTGCCCCTCGCCCGGGCGCTCGCGCGGGTCGGTGCCGAGCGCGGGCGGCCGGTCGAGGTGTTCCTCCAGGTCGACCTCGGCGGACCGGAGGGCGAGCTGGCCGCCCGCGGTGGCGTCGACCCCGCAGCGGTGCCGGCGCTGGCCGACGCGGTGGCCGCCGAGGAGGGCGTCGTCCTGCGCGGGCTCATGGCGGTCGCCCCCCGCGGCGGCGACCCGGCGGCGGCGTTCGCCCGGCTGGCCGCCCTCGCCGAGCGCGTGCGGGCCGACCACCCCCGGGCGCGGGAGCTCTCCGCCGGCATGAGCGCGGACCTGGAGACGGCGGTCGCCGCCGGCAGCACCCTCGTGCGTGTCGGAACCGCGCTCTTCGGGCAGCGCCCCCTACCCTCCCCGGAGGACGAGTCACACCAGTCACACGGGCCACAGCAGCCCGGGTGAGCGACGCGCGGCAACCGCAAGGGGGAGGGCCGATGGCCGGAGCCATGCGCAAGATGGGCATCTACCTCGGGCTCGTCGAGGACGACGACGCCCGCGCCTACGGCCGGTACGAGGCCCGGCAGTCCGACTCCGCCGACCGGTACGACCGGCACGAGGAGCACCGGTACGGCCGCTACGCCCCCGAGGACGCCTACGACGACCACTACGACGACGCCGACCGCTACGGCGACCCCGACTACCGCGCCGACTACCGCAGCGACGCCCACCGAGCCGATCCCCACCGAGCCGATCCCCACCGTGCCGATCCCCACCGTGCCGATCCCCACCGTGCCGATCCCCACCGTGCCGATCCCCACCGTGCCGATCCCCACCGTGCCGACGACTACGAGGCCGACCTGGAGGCGGACCTGCCCCCGGCGCCCGACCCCGAGCCGGCCGCCCTGCCCCGCCGCCCCGGCTCGGGCCGCAACCTGGGCCTGGCGCCCTCCGCCGGCCCCGCCTCGCCTCGCCTCGGCGGGCTGGCCGGCGCCGGAGCCGGCCAGCTGCCCGGACCGGGCGCCAGCGGCGCCACGGCCGTCGGCGCGGCCGGGCTGGCCGTCCGCGAGCCGGCCGCGGCCGCTCCCGAGCCGGCGCCGACGCCTGCCCCGGCTCCCGCGCCGCAGCCCTACCGGATCACCACGCTGCACCCGCGCACCTACAACGAGGCCCGCCAGATCGGCGAGAGCTTCCGCGACGGGATGCCGGTCATCATGAACCTCACCGAGATGGAGGACGCCGACGCGAAGCGGCTCGTGGACTTCGCTGCGGGTCTGTCCTTCGGGCTGCGGGGTAGCATCGAGCGCGTCACGAACAAGGTGTTCCTGCTCAGCCCGAGGGACGTCGACGTGACGGCCGAGGACAAGGCCAAGATCCGCGAGGGCGGGTTCTTCAACCAGTCCTGAGGCCCCGAGCAGGACGCAGACCGGCACGCGACGTGCCCTGGACGAGCGAGGACCGTGGCTCTCTTCTGGCAGATCGTCTCGTCGGTCCTGTTCGTCTTCCTCGTCCTGCTCTTCGCGCGGTTCGTCATCGACTGGGTCATGGTGCTGGCACGGAGCTGGCGGCCCTCGGGGATCGTGGCGGCCGGTCTGGAGGTCGTCTACGCCACGACCGACCCGCCGCTCAAGGCGATCCGCAAGGTGATCCCGCCGCTGAACCTGGGGACGATCCGGCTGGACCTCGGGTTTATGGTGCTCTTGATCGCCGTGTACATCCTGCGTGGCATCACGACCTCGCTCGCCGCCGCCGCGTGATCGCTGAAGCCGTCGGGGCTGGCGACGCCGGAGGCCGGGTGCGGTCGGCCGTCGCCTGTCCGACTCCGTCCCTGTCCCCGCTGTCCGCCCCGAGGTGAGCCCGATGCCACTCACACCCGCCGACGTGCACAACGTCGTCTTCAAGAAGCCGCCGATCGGCAAGCGGGGCTACGACGAGGACGAGGTGGACGCGTTCCTCGACGTGGTGGAGGCCGAGCTGGCCCGGTTGATCGAGGAGAACAACGAGCTGCGCGCGGGCTCGGCGACCGGTCGCACACCCCGCGCCGAGGCCGCCGAGCCGCCGGCCCCCACTCCCACCCCGGCGCCCGCCGCCGCGCCGCCACCCCCGCCCGCCCCGCGGGAGGACGACAGCGCCCGCGCGTCGCGGATGTTGGCCCTGGCCACCGAGACCGCCGACCGGTACGTCAACGAGGCCAAGGCGCAGGCCGACCAGATGGTGGTCAGCGCCAAGACCAACAGCGAGCGCATGGTCACCGACGCGCGGGCCAAGAGCGAGCAGATGGTCAGCGAGGCCAAGATGCGCGCCGACTCGATGGTCAGCGACGCCCGCACCCGCGCGGACACGATGGAGCGCGAGGCCCGCGCCAAGGCCGCCGCCCTCGACCAGGACGCCGAGCGTCGGCACGCCGAGGTCATGGGCTCGCTGGAGGAGAGGCGCGGCAGCCTGGAGCGCAAGATCGAGGAGCTGCGCACGTTCGAGCGCGAGTACCGCACCCGGCTGCGTTCCTACATCGAGTCGCACCTGCGCGACCTGGACAGCCGCGGCTCGGCCGAGCCGGCGGTGGGCAGCCGCCAGACCCAGCACGCGACCGCCTGAGAGAGGGCCCCGGCCCCCAGGACTCGTAGAAGGACCCCGTCCTCCCCACCGCTCGCTCGCGGCGCGGCGGGTCCCGGACGAGGCCAGCGGTGCCCTGGAGGAGGCCGACGCCAGGAGAGGGCCGCCCCGGGACGGGCCGCCCTGGAGGGCCACCGCTCGGGGACGCCGACGGGGGGCCCGGCGCGGAGTCCGGCCGGCGCAACCGTCCGACGACACCCTCCCGACAGAGGCCCCGGACGAGGTCCGAAGGCCCTTGTGGCGTCCGGTCGCCGCGGCGAGCACGGCGGGGGACCCGACTACAGTCGGCGCGTGGTCCTGGCGGCGAGCCTGTTCGTGCTCCTCGGCCTCGGCCTGTTTGTCGCCGGCTTCACCACCGAGACCACGGCTTTCTACTGGGCCTGCGTGGTCTCCTGCGCGCTCGCCGCCGTCCTGCTGCTCCTCGCACGGGTGCGAACGGCCCGGGAGGACCCTTCCCTCGCCCGCCCGGCTCCGGACAGCGAGCACGCTCCCGGCGCCGAGCCGCGGGTGGTCACCGGATCCCGTGCGGGTCCGGAGTCCCGGCCGGTCATCGAGCCCCAGGTGGCCCGCCGACCCGCCGGCCGGGCGGCTCAGGACTCCCCACCGGCCGGCGGGCCGGCGGGCCACTCGCCCGCGGGGCGTCACGCGGCGGCCGCGGACGGCCTCGAGCCGACCGCGACCGACCCCGGCCGCACGGTGCCGCCCCGAGGCGCCTCCGCGTACCGGCCGTCGACCGAGTCCCGCGAGGTCCCACCCCTGCCGCGGCGGCCGGGAGCGCACGAGGCACGGAATCCGGCGGCCCCGGACCCCGACTCCGCCGACGGCGCCCGCTCCGACAGGGGCGAACCGGCCGAGGAGGAGGTGGAGGTCACCGACCTGCTGCTGGTGGTCGACCTGGTCGACGACGTGGTCGTCGTCGACGAGCACCCGCGCTACCACCTGGCCGGGTGCCCGTACCTCGCCGGCCGGACGTCGGTGCTGCTGCCCATGACCGAGGCGCGCGCCGACGGGTTCAGCCCCTGCGCCGTCTGCCGGCCGGTGCGGCACCTCGCCGACACCGAACGCTCGCGCCGGGCCGCCCGCGGCAGCTGAGAAGGGACCCCTTCCTCCCCATCCCTCGCATGCTCGGGGACGCCCGGGAAGGGGGCCAAGCTCGGGGACGCCCGGGAAGGGGGCCAGGCTCGGGGACACCGAGGAGGGTGGCCCCCTCCAGGCGCGGCCCCGTCCGGGGCAACCCCCGAGCGTGCGAGGGGATGCGGGGCGGGGTCCTGCCATGAAGGGCTGGGGAGGGGGCCTTTCCTCAGCCGGTCGTGCGGGCCACCCAGAACCGGGAGCCGGCCGGGCCCTCGACGCCCGAGCCCTCGCCCGCGGTACCCGCGTGCACCCGCACCGCCAGCACCTCGGCGGCCACCTGCTCGCCTTGCTCGGTCAGCGCCCGTGCCACCTCGCCGTCCGCCGTCCACCACAGCTCGATCCGGTCGCTGACGGCCAGCCCGCTGTTCTTGCGCGCCTCCTGCACCAGCCGCACCGCCTCGCGGACCAGGCCGGCCCGCTCCAGCTCCGGGGTCAGCTCCAGGTCCAGCGCCACGGTCAGCCCGCCGCCGCTGGCCACGGTCCAGCCCTCGCGCGGCGTCTCGGTGACCACCAGGTCGCCCTCCTCCAGCGGCACGGTCGCGCCGTCCACGTCGACGGACGCCGTCCCCGCGCGGTAGGCGACCACCAACGCGCCCGGGTCGGCGGCGGCGACCGCCCTGGCCACCGCCTGCACCTGCTTGCCCAGCCGCCGCCCGACCGCGCGGAAGTCGACCTTCACGCTGACGTCGACGAGGTCGCCACCGACCGCGGAGAGGTCCATCAACTCCGCCACGTTGAGCTCGTCGGCCACCTCGGCGACCAGGTCCCGGGGCAGCGACGACCAGCCCGGCGCCGCCACGACCGCGCGGGCCAGCGGCTGCCGGGTGCGCACCAACGCCTTCGTCCGGGCCGACCGGCCCAGCTCGACCAGCCGGCGCACCAGCGCCACCTGCTCCACCAGCTCCGGGTCGCGGGCGTCGGCGTCGGCCTGCGGCCAGGCGGCCAGGTGCACCGAGTCGGGGGCGTCCACCAGCCCCGGGGCCACCGCGCGGGCCCACACCTCCTCGGTGATGAACGGGGTGAACGGCGCCATCAGCCGGGTCAGCCCGTCGAGCACCTCGTGCAGCGTGGCCAGCGCCGCCGGGTCGCCGTCCCAGAACCGGCGCCGCGAGCGGCGCACGTACCAGTTGGACAGGTCGTCGACGAACTGCGCGAGCAGCCGCCCGGCGCCGGCGGTGTCGAAGTCCTCCAGCGCCGCGGTGACGCCGTCGGTGACCTCGGCGAGGGTGGCCAGCGCCCAGCGGTCCAGCAGCGGCCGCTCCGCGCGCGCCGGAGCAGGAGAAGCGGCCGGGTCCCAGCCGTTGGTCTCGGCGTACAGGGTGAAGAAGCTCGCCGTGTTCCAGTAGGTCAGCAGCACCTTGCGGACCACCTCGGACAGGATCTCGTGCCCGATCCGGCGGGCCGACCACGGCGAGCCGCCGGCCAGCATGAACCAGCGGACGGCGTCGGCGCCGTGCCGGTCCATCAGCGGGATCGGCTCGAGGATGTTGCCCAGGTGCTTGCTCATCTTCCGGCCGTCCTCGGCCAGGATGTGGCCCAGGCACAGCACGTTCTCGTAGGAGTTCCGGCCGAAGACCAGCGTGCCGACGGCCATCAGCGAGTAGAACCAGCCGCGGGTCTGATCGATCGCCTCGCAGATGAACTGCGCCGGGTAGGCCGCCTCGAACTCCGCCTCGTTGCGGTACGGCGCGCCCCACTGGGCGAACGGCATCGAGCCGGAGTCGTACCAGGCGTCGATGACCTGCGGCACCCGCCGGTAGGTGCCCTCCTCGCCGGGCAGCGTGAAGGTGACCTCGTCGATGAACGGCCGGTGCGGGTCCAGACCGGACAGGTCGCGGCCGGTCAGCTCCGACAGCTCGGCCAGCGAGCCGACCACGAGCACCCGGGACGGGTCGGCGTCGTTGCGCCAGATCGGCAGCGGCGTGCCCCAGTAGCGGTCGCGGGAGAGCGCCCAGTCGACGTTGTTGCGCAGCCAGTCGCCGTAGCGGCCCCACTGGATGGTCTCGGGGTACCAGTGCGTCTGCGCGTTCTCGGCGAGCAGCTGGTCCTTAATCGCACTGGTGCGGATGTACCAGGACGGCTGCGCGTAGTACATCAGCGGCGTGTGGCAGCGCCAGCAGTGCGGGTAGCTGTGCTCGTAGCGCTGCTCGCGCCACAGCAGGCCGCGCTCCTGCAGATCCGCCACCAGCGCCGGGTCGGCCGCCTTGAAGAAGTGCCCGCCGACCAGCGGGATCTCGGACAGGAAGTGGCCGGTCGCGTCGATCGGGTTGACCACCGGCATCCCGTAGGCCCGGATGACGGCGAGGTCGTCGGCGCCGAACGCGGGCGCCTGGTGGACCAGCCCGGTGCCGTCGTCGGTGGTCACGTAGTCGGCCAGGACGACGTAGTGCGTGTCCTCGCCGGCGGGGAAGTCGACCAGGTCGAACGGACGACGGTAGTGCACCCGCTCCCAGTCCCGGCCGGGAGTGCGGGCCAGCACCTCCACGTCGTCGAGGTCGCCGAAGACCGAGGCCAGCAGCGGCTCGGCGACGACGAGCGTGTCCGGGTGGGCGGGGTCCTCGGTGGATCGCGCGACCACGTAGGTGACGTCGGGGTTGACCGCGACCGCGGTGTTGCTCGGCAGCGTCCACGGCGTCGTCGTCCAGACCAGCAGGTCGGCCCTGCCCGCCCACTCGCCGCTGGTGACCGGCAGCCGCACGTACACCGACGGGTCGGTGATCGACTCGTAGCCCTGGGCGACCTCGTGGTCGGACAGGCCGGTGCCGCAGCGGGGGCAGTACGGACTCACCCGGGAGTCCTCGACCAGCAGACCCGCCTCGTCGACCTGCTTGAGCGACCACCAGACGCTCTCGATGTAGGTGGGGTCCATCGTCCAGTAGGCGGTGGACAGATCGACCCAGTAGCCCATGCGGCGGGTCAGGTCGGCGAAGTCGGCGACGTGCCGCACCACCGACTCGCGGCAGCGGGCGTTGAACTCGGCGATGCCGTAGCGCTCGATGTCGGGCTTGCCGACGAAACCGAGCTCCTGCTCGACGGCGATCTCGACCGGCAGGCCGTGGCAGTCCCAGCCGGCGCGGCGCGGCACGGACCAGCCCCGCATGGTCTTGAACCGGGGGAAGACGTCCTTGAAGGCGCGCGCCTCGATGTGGTGGGTGCCGGGACGGCCGTTGGCGGTGGGCGGCCCCTCGTAGAAGTTCCACTGCGGACGGCCGGCGGAGGCCTCCAGCGAGCGGGCGAAGACCTTGTCGGCCTCCCAGCGACCCAGGATCTCCTGCTCCAGAGCGGGCAGGTCGACCTGCGGGGGCATGGCGCGGAAGCGCCCGGAGGGCGGTCCGGAAGGCGCCGCGCGGAAGGGACCGGGAGAGCTCACGCCGTCCATCATCCCCGAGCCGCCCGGCGGGCCGGCGGCTGCGGTCCTCGTCACCGGCCCGCCGACCCGGAGGGCCCGGGCCGGCCCGACGCGTACGCCAGACTGCGGAGGTGGGCAGGGGCGCGCGGTGAACACGGCGGTCACCGTGGCGCTCGCCGTGGGGGCGGTCGTCGTGCTCGTCGCGGCGGTGGCCCTGCGGCTGGCCGACCGGCTGGGCCTGCCCAGCCTGCTGCTCTACCTCGCCCTCGGCGTGGCGCTCGGGGAGAGCGGTCTGGGCATCCAGTTCGAGGACTTCGCGCTCACCCAGACCCTCGGCGTGACCGCCCTGGTCGTCATCCTCGCCGAGGGCGGCCTGACCACCCGCTGGACCGACGTCCGCCGGGCGGTCGGGCCCGGGCTGGCGCTGTCGACCATCGGCGTGGTGGTCAGCGTTGCAGGGACGGCGGCCGTCGCCGTGTGGCTGCTGGACCTGGACTGGCAGTTCGCGCTGCTGCTGGGCGCGGTGGTCAGCTCCACCGACGCCGCGGCGGTGTTCGCCACGCTGCGCCGGCTGCCGCTGCCGCGGCGCATGGTGGCCGCGCTCGAGGTGGAGAGCGGCCTCAACGACGCCCCGGTGATCCTGCTGGTCGTCGTCCTCGCCGACTCGCTCACCGGCGGGACGAGGCCCGCCTGGTGGTTCACCGTGCTCGAGGTGGTCGGCGAGCTCGTCGGCGGCGCGGTCATCGGCGTGGCCATCGGCGTGGGCGGGGCGGCGCTGCTGCGCCGCTCGGCGCTGCCGCTGTCCGGCTTCTACCCGCTGGCCACCCTCGCCCTCTGCGTGCTCGCCTTCGCCCTCACCGACCTGCTGCACACCTCCGGTTTCGTCGCCGTCTACCTGTGCGGGCTGGTGCTCGGCAACGCGGCCCTGCCGCACCGGGCAGCCAGCATCGGCTTCGCCGAGGGCATGGCGTCACTGGCCCAGATCGGGCTGTTCGTGCTGCTCGGGCTGCTGGTCTCGCCCGAGCGGCTGCCGGGGGCGCTCGGCCCGGCGCTGCTGGTCGGCCTGGCCCTGCTGCTGCTGGCCCGCCCGCTGTCGGTGGCGTTGAGCCTGGTCTGGTTCGGCATGCCGTGGCGGCAGCAGGCGTTCATCTCCTGGGCCGGGCTGCGCGGCGCCGTCCCGATCGTCCTGGCCACGTTCCCGCTGACCGCGCAGGTGCCGGGGGCGACCCGGATCTTCGACACCGTCTTCGTGCTGGTCGTCGTCTTCACCCTCGTGCAGGGCCGCTCGCTGCCGTGGGTGGCGCGGCGGCTGGCCATCGCCACCCCGTCGACCCCGCGGGACGTCGCCGTGGAGTCCGCGCCGCTGGAGTCGCTGGACGCCGAGCTGATGCAGCTGACCGTGCCCGACGGGTCCCGGCTGCACGGCGTCTACCTGCCCGAGCTGCGGCTGCCCGAGGACGCCGCCGTCGTGCTGATCGTGCGCGACGGGCGGTCCTTCGTGCCCGGTCCCACCACCCGGCTGATGCGGGGCGACCAGGCGCTGCTGGTGTCCGCACGGCGGTCCCGATCGGAGGCCGAGCAGCGGCTGCGGGCAGTCAGCCGCGCCGGCCGGCTGGCCATGTGGCGCGGCGAGACCGGCGCGGCCACCGGTACGGACTGAGAAAGGACCTCCTTGCCCCCCGCCACTCGCAGGCTCGCGGCGGGACGCTGCACGGGGGCCGCCCCCGTCCTCCTCCCCGCTCGCGGGCTCCCCCCGTCGTGATCATCGGCGGTGGCGGTACTCGATGGCGTGTCGGCCAGCCACCCGCCCTCGTGGCCCCGTCCAGAGGCTCGCCGCGAGCGTGCGAGCGGTGAGGGGGACGGGGTCCTTCTTCAGCCGTTGAGCTCCAGGGTCTGCGTCGTCTCGGCGCGGATCTCGGCCAGCAGGGCCGGGTCGTCGGCCAGCCGACGGCCGTAGGAGGGGATGGCTTCCCGCAGCAGCGGGCGCCAGCCGTCGATCCGGTCGGGGAAGCAGCGCTCGAGCACGGTGAGCATCGCCGAGACCGCGGTCGAGGCGCCGGGGGAGGCGCCGAGCAGGCCGGCGATGGTGCCCTCGCCGCCGACGACGAGCTCGGTGCCGAACTGCAGCACCGGCCTGCCGCCGGCGTCGCGCTTGACCACCTGGACCCGCTGGCCGGCCGTGATCATGTCCCAGTGCTGCTCCTCGGCGAGCGGCACGAACTCGGTGAGGGTCCGGTGGCGGGCGCCGCGCGACTGGAGCAGCTCCCCGACGAGGTACCGGGTCAGCGCCATCTCGGTGCGGGCCACGCCGAGCATGGAGCCCAGGTTGTCCGGCTTGACCGACAGCGGCAGGTCGAACACCGAGCCGGCCTTGAGGAACTTCGGCGACCAGCCGGCGTAGGGGCCGAACAGCAGCGCGTGATCACCGTCGATCAGCCGCAGGTCCAGGTGCGGCACCGACATCGGCGGAGCGCCGACGGCCGCCTGACCGTAGACCTTGGCCTGGTGGGCCGAGACCAGCTCGGGGGAGCGGGTGCGCAGGAACCTGCCGCTCACCGGGAAGCCGCCGAAGCCCCGGATCTCCGGGATGCCGGCCCGCTGCAGCAGGGGCAGCGCGCCCCCGCCGGCGCCGACGAAGACGAACCGGGCCCGCACGCTGCGCTCCTCACCGCTGCGGGTGTCGCGCACGGTGACGGTCCACCGGCCGTCGGTGCGGCGCTCGAGCTCGGTCACCCGCTGGTGGCAGTGCACGTGGACGCCGCGCTGCTCGGCGGCGTCGACGAGCAGGCGGGTCAGCGAGCCGAAGTCGACGTCGGTGCCCGCCACCGCGCGGGTCGCGGCGACGACCTGGTCGGCGGGTCGGCCGGCCATCATCAGCGGCACCCAGCCGGCCAGGACGGCGGCGTCGTCGGTGTACTCCATGCCGGCGAACAGCGGGGACGCCGACATGGCCTCGTACCGGGTGCGCATGTAGCGCCGGCCGGCCTCGCCGGTGACGAAGCTGAGGTGCGGGACGGGGGTGATGAACTCCTTGGGCGACCCGGTCAGGCCAGCGCGGACCAGGTGCGACCAGAGCTGCCGCGAGACCTGGAACTGCTCGTTGATGGTGACGGCCTTGGTGACGTCCACCGAGCCGTCGGGGTCGGCCGGCGTGTAGTTGAGCTCGCACAGGGCCGCGTGACCGGTCCCGGCGTTGTTCCAGGCGTCGGAGCTCTCACCGGCCACCTCGGACCCGGACTCGAAGAGGGCGACGCTCCAGTCGGGAGCCACGACACCGAGCAGCGCCGCGAGGGTCGCGCTCATGATGCCGCCGCCGACGAGAACCACGTCGGGGTCGGTCGAGGGGGCGAGTTCGGTGGACACGGGAGCCTTCCGGGCGGGGGAGCACTGTCTCTCCACGTTCGGCCAGTTGCCGTCCGAACATGTCACTCCGCGTGTTGAGATGTGTGGCACAGCGTCATGAGATGGATCACACCGGGTCCGGCTCGTGCGACGAGCCGGACGGCGCGGAGGCGCCCGGGCAGGCGCGGCTATCGTCGGTGCGGCCGGCGGGAACCGGCCGCGCCAGCCCCGACCGAGGAGCCCTCCTGTCCGACGCGCCCGACCCGAGCGACCCGGCCGACGGCCCGGTCGCGGCCGGCCCCGGGGCCGCCGGACGCCGTCCCCGCACGCGGCTGCTGCTCCTGCTGGCGCTCGCAGTGCTGCTGGCCGACCTCGCCAGCAAGCTGCTCGTCGTCGCCACCATCGGGCGGGGTGAGGACATCCGGCTGCTCGGCGGCCTGCTGTACCTGACCCACACCCGCAACACCGGCGCCGCGTTCTCCTTCGCCGAGGGCTTCACGGTGGTCTTCACGCTGATCGCGGTCGCCGTCGCGGTGGTCATCGTGCGCACCGCCCGCCGGCTGTTCTCGGTCGGCTGGGCGGTGGCGCTGGGCCTGGTGCTGGGCGGCGCGGTGGGCAACCTGGTCGACCGGGTCTTCCGCGAGCCGGGGTTCCTGCGCGGCGGCGTGGTCGACTTCATCTCCGTCCTCGCCCCCGACGGGCGCGTGTACCCGGTCTTCAACGTCGCCGACTCGGCGATCGTCTGCGGCGGGATCCTGGGCGCGGTCCTGGCGGTGCGCGGCGTGGAGTTCGACGGCTCCCGCGGCTCACGCGGCACCCACGACGGCGGCCCGGCCCGCCGCTGAACGTCGGGCCCCGGCCCCCTCCCGGGCACCCCCCCGAGCCTGCCAGCGGTGGGGAGGTCGCGAATCCGTTCCCTCGTGGCCCCCTCCCGGGCACCGCCCCGAGCCTGCCAGCGGTGGGGAGGTCGCGAATCCGTTCCCTCGTGGCCCCCTCCCGGGCACCGCCCGGAGCCTGCCAGCGGTGGGGAGGAGGGGGTCCTTTCTCTGTCACGATGGACGGCGTGACGAGCTCCGCGGGCCAGCACCGCGCGCTGCCGGTGCCCGACGGGCTCGAGGGCCAGCGTGTCGACCAGGCGCTGTCCCGGCTGTTCGGCCTCTCCCGCAGCACCGCCGCCGACCTCGCCGACGCCGGCGATGTGCTCCTCGACGGCCGGGTCCGCGGCAAGGGCGACCGGGTCAGCGGCGGCGCCTGGCTGGAGGTCGAGCTGCCCCCGCCGCCACGTGCCCAGCCGGCCGACCCGGAGCCCGTCGCCGGGCTGACCGTGGTCCACGACGACGACGACATCCTGGTGGTGGACAAGCCGGTCGGCGTCGCCGCGCACCCCAGCCCCGGCTGGGAGGGGCCGACCGTCGTCGGCGGCCTGGCCGCGGCGGGCTACCGGATCGCCACCTCCGGTGCGGCCGAGCGGCAGGGCGTCGTCCACCGGCTCGACGTCGGCACCACCGGACTCATGGTCGTGGCCAAGAGCGAGCGGGCCTACACCGCGCTCAAGGCGGCGTTCAAGCAGCGCACCGTCGACAAGGGCTACGCCGCCCTGGTGCAGGGCCACCCCGACCCCTCGCGCGGCACGATCGACGCGCCGATCGACCGGCACCCCCGGCACGACTGGAAGTTCGCCGTCGTCCAGGGCGGGCGCCCGTCGGTGACCCACTACGAGGTGGTCGAGGCGTTCCCCGCCGCCAGCCTGGTCGACATCCGGCTGGAGACCGGCCGCACCCACCAGATCCGGGTGCACTTCGCCGCGCTGCGCCACCCCTGCGTCGGTGACCTGACCTACGGCGCCGACCCGACGCTGGCCGCGCGGCTGGGCGTTCCGCGGCAGTGGCTGCACGCCGCCCGGCTGGGCACCCCGCACCCGGCCGACGGCCACTGGATGGAGTTCACCAGCCCGTTCCCGCCCGACCTGGCCGGCGCGCTCGACATCCTGCGCGCCGAGGCCTGAGGCCAGCCGTGTCGGGGCTGCCCGGCTCCCTCGCGGACTACGGCCCGGCGGCGCTGTCGGCGGTCGTCGTCACCGGCTACCTGGTGGTCGGCGAGCCGCTGGTCGGGCACGTGCTGCACCGCCGCTTCGAGGGCCGGCTGCGCACCGACGACGGCGCCCGCCGGTCGTTCTACGCGCGGCTGCTGGCGCTCGAGTGGGGGCTGGCCCTGCTCGCGCTGGTCGTGTGGCTGTCCGCCCCGGGGGTGGACGCCGGCACCGTGGGCCTGCGCTGGCCGAGCGGCTGGCCCGGGCCGGTGTCCGGTGCCGCCACGCTGCTCGTCGTCGTCTTCGTGCTCGCCTCCACCCGCGCGCTGCGCTCGGGGGCCCTGGCCCGGGCCGCGGTGCCCGTGCGCCGGCCGGGAGAGGGGCGCCACGCCGAGCCGGCGGTGCACGCCACCCTGGCGCTGCTGCCGCGCACCCGCGCCGAGCGGCGGCTGTTCACGCTGGTCGGGGTGACCGCCGGCGTCTGCGAGGAGTGGCTCTACCGCGGCTTCCTCCTCGCCGTCGTCGCCGCGCTGGCCGGCGGGCTGCCCGCGCCGGTGCTGGTCGCCGTCGGCGCGGTCGCGTTCGGCCTGGCGCACGCCTACCAGGGCGTCGCCGGCGTGGTGACCACCGGCGTCCTGGGCGGGGTGCTGGCCGGGCTGTACCTGGACACCGCCTCGCTGCTGCTGCCGGTCGTCCTGCACGTGCTCGTCGACCTGCGCTTCCTGCTCGTGCCCGCGTCGGCGCTGCCGGCAGTGGCCCGGTGAGCGCCACGGTGGCGAGCGCCGACGACTGGCCGGAGGTCGCCCGCCTGCGCACCCGGGTGTTCGTCGAGGAACAGCGCGTGCCGCCCGAGATCGAGCAGGACGTGCACGACGCCCGCGCCGTGCACGTCCTCGCCCGCGACGGGCACGGCCGGGTGGTGGCCACCGGGCGGCTGCTGGTCCGCGACGGCCGGGCGGTGGTCGGCCGGATGGCGGTGGACGCCGCCGCCCGCGGCCGCGGCCACGGGGCCGCCGTCCTCGCCGAGCTGCACCGGCAGGCGGTGCTGCGCGGGCACACCGAGGTGGAGCTGCACGCCCAGGTCGCCGCCCGGGGGTTCTACGAGCGGGCCGGCTACGCCGCCGTGGGGGAGGAGTACGAGGAGGCCGGCATCGCCCACGTCACCATGCGGCGAGCCCTGGACGACGTGCTGGCCGCGGTCGCTCGGGACACCCCGCCCCGATAGGTGGCGGCGGGCTGGATGGCGCCGCTGCTGTCGGGGTCGTGGCGGACGACCGACGGGCGCAGTGGCCGCGTGGCGTGCTGGACCTGTGCGTGCTCGCCGAGCTGGAGCGGGGCGCGCGCTGCTGCTGGTGATCGTCTCCGGCGTCTCGATGATCCTCGACCCGGCCGGCGGGACCGCTCGCCTGCTGCCGTTCCGGTCGGTGCGCGAGGTGGTCACCCGGACCGTCGACGGCACCGACGCCGGCTGCCTCGTCCGTGGGCTGCTGCGCGCCGGCGTGGCGCTGGTGGTCCTGCGCGCCGCCGCCACGGTCCCGCGCAGCCGGGCGCTGCGGCTCCGGCGGCGACCGGGCGCGGCGACCGTGGACGCCCGGCGGGGGCGGCCGGTGTGACCGACGCCGTCTGGACGACGGCCGAGACACGATCTGTCAGACCCTCGGCGTAGACCTGTCCCAGTGCGAGGATCGAACCACCGGCCCGGCAGGCCGCTGCGACCGGTGGCGCCGACCCGGCGCACCAGCCCTGCCGGTCTTCCCCGCCGGTCGCCCGCCGTGCACCCCGACGGCCGGGCACGCACGACCCGTGAGGAGCGCCAGAGCCCGTGAGCACCGACTCGTTCGTGCACCTGCACGTCCACACCGAGTACTCGATGCTCGATGGGGCGGCCAAGCTGCCGGAGGTCACCGCGGCCGCCGCCGAGCAGGGGATGCCGGCGCTGGCGATGACCGACCACGGCAACGTCTTCGGCGCCTACGACTTCTACAAGCAGGCCAAGGCCGCCGGCGTGAAGCCGATCATCGGCATGGAGGGCTACTACACCCCCGGCTCGCGGTTCGACCGGGCGCCGTTCGACTTCGGCGACAACCTCATCGACGAGGACGGCGAGGGCGGCTCGTCGCGCGGCAAGGCCGCCTACACCCACATGACCCTGCTGGCGCGCACCACCGAGGGCATGCACAACCTCTTCCGCATCTCCTCGATGGCCAGCCTCGAGGGGCAGTACCGCAAGCCGCGCTTCGACCGCGACCTGCTCGAGCGCCACGGCAAGGGGCTCATCGCCACCACCGGCTGCCCGTCGGGCGAGGTCAACATGTGGCTGCGGGCGGGCAGGTACGACCGCGCCCGCCAGGCGGCCGCCGACTTCCAGGACGTCTTCGGCAAGGAGAACTTCTACGCCGAGCTGATGGACCACGGGCTGGCCATCGAGGGCAAGACCCGTCCGCAGCTGCTGCAGATCGCCCGCGACCTGGGCATCCCGCTGCTGGCCACCAACGACCTGCACTACACGGCGAAGGAGGACGCCGAGGCCCACGACGCCCTGCTGTGCATCCAGACCGGGTCGCGGCTGACCGAGACCAACCGCTTCAAGTTCAACGGCGACGGCTACTACCTGAAGTCCGCCGCGGAGATGCGGGCGCTGTTCACCGGTGACCTGGCGCAGGCGTGCGACAACACGCTGCTGGTGGCCGAGCAGTGCGAGATCGAGTTCACCGAGGGCGCCGACCTCATGCCCCGCTTCCCGCTGCCGCCGGGGGAGGACGAGACCTCCTGGTTCGTCAAGGAGGTCGAGCGCGGCCTGCACAAGCGCTGGCCTGCCGGCATCCCCGACCACGTGCGCAAGCAGGCCGACTACGAGGTCTCGATCATCACCCAGATGGGTTTCCCCGGGTACTTCCTCGTGGTCGCCGACTTCATCAACTGGGCCAAGGACAACGGCATCCGGGTCGGCCCGGGCCGTGGCTCGGCCGCCGGGTCGCTGGCCGCCTACGCCCTGGGCATCACCGACCTCGACCCGCTGGCGCACGGGCTGATCTTCGAGCGGTTCCTCAACCCCGAGCGCGTCTCCATGCCCGACGTCGACATCGACTTCGACGACCGCCGGCGCGGCGAGGTCATCCAGTACGTCTCGCAGAAGTACGGCGAGGAGCGGGTCAGCCAGATCGTCACCTACGGCACCATCAAGGCCAAGGCCGCGATCAAGGACGCCGCCCGCGTGCTCGACCGGCCGTACTCGGTCGGCGACGAGCTGACCAAGCTGATGCCGCCGGCGGTCATGGGCAAGGACATCCCGCTGTCGGGCATCTTCGACCCGGCTCATGCGAGGTACAAGGAGGCCGCGGAGTTCCGCGCCCGCTACGAGTCCGATCCGGGCGCGGCCGAGGTGGTCGACCAAGCGCGCAAGCTCGAGGGGCTCAAGCGCCAGTGGGGCGTGCACGCCGCCGGCGTGATCATCGGCCGCTACCCGTTGATCGACTCGGTCCCGATCATGCGGCGCGAGGCCGACGGCGCGGTCATCACGCAGTTCGACTACCCGACCTGCGAGACGCTCGGCCTGCTGAAGATGGACTTCCTGGGCCTGCGCAACCTCACGGTCATCGACGACGCGCTGCGCAACATCGTCGCCAATGGCAAGGACCCGATCGACCTGGACGAGCTCAGCCGAGATCTGTCCGACCGGAACACCTACGACCTGCTGGCCCGCGGCGACACCCTCGGCGTCTTCCAGTTCGACGGCGGCCCGATGCGCTCGCTGCTGCGGCTCATGCGGCCGGACAACTTCGAGGACATCTCCGCGGTCGGCGCGCTCTACCGGCCCGGCCCGATGGGTGCCAACTCGCACACCAACTACGCGCTGCGCAAGAACGGCCAGCAGGAGATCACCCCGATCCACCCGGAGCTGGCCGAGCCGCTGGAGGACATCCTCGGCACGACCTACGGCCTGATCGTCTACCAGGAGCAGGTCATGGCGATCGCGCAGAAGGTCGCCGGGTACTCCCTCGGCAAGGCCGACCTGCTGCGCCGCGCGATGGGCAAGAAGAAGAAGTCGGTCCTGGACGCCGAGTTCGTCGGCTTCGAGGCCGGGATGCAGGAGCGCGGCTACTCCGCCGCGGCGGTCAAGACCCTGTGGGACATCCTCGTCCCGTTCGCCGACTACGCGTTCAACAAGGCCCACTCCGCGGCCTACGGCCTGGTCTCCTACTGGACGGCGTACCTCAAGGCCAACTACCCGGCCGAGTACATGGCGGCCCTGCTCACCAGCGTCGGCGACGACAAGGACAAGCGGCCGATCTACCTGGCCGAGTGCCGTCGCATGGGCATCAAGGTGCTGCCGCCCGACGTCAACGAGTCGGCGGCGGACTTCACCCCGGTGGGCACCGACATCCGCTTCGGCCTGGCCTCGATCCGCAACGTCGGCCGCAACGTGGTCGACGCGATCGTGCGGGCCCGCAAGGACGAGGGCGCGTTCACCGGCTTCGCCGACTTCCTGCGCAAGGTCGACGCGCTGGTGTGCAACAAGAAGGTCATCGAGTCGCTGTGCAAGGCCGGCGCCTTCGACTCCCTCGGCCACTCCCGCCAGGGTCTGGTCTCCGTGCACGCCACCGCCGTCGACCAGGCGATGGCGCTCAAGCGGCGGGAGGCCGAGGGGCAGTTCGACCTGTTCGGCGGCTTCGGCGGTGACGGCGCCGGGGACGGCGACCCCTTCGGCGGGGCGCTGGACATCGCCGTGCCGACCGCGGACTGGTCGAAGTCCGAGCGGCTGGTGTTCGAGCGGGACATGCTCGGCCTCTACGTCTCCGACCACCCGCTGCACGGCGTCGAGCACGTGCTCACCGCGCACGCCGACACCCCGATCGCGGAGATCAACGCCGGCGGCGTGGAGGACGGCGCCCCCGTCACCATCGCCGGGATCCTCACCGCGGTCGGCCCGCGGACCAACAAGCAGGGCGCGCCGTGGGCGATCGCCACCCTGGAGGACCTCGAGGCCGGCATCGAGGTGCTCTTCTTCCCCAAGACCTGGGCCGAGGTGTCCGAACGGGTCGTCCGGGACCAGATCGTCGTCGTCAAGGGGCGGATCAGCCGGCGCGACGACCAGCCGTCGTTGTTCGGCGCCGAGGTCACCGTCCCCGAGCTCACCGAGGGCCCACGCGGCCCGGTGCTGGTCTCCATGCCCGCCGCCCGGTGCACCCCACCGGTCGTCGAGCGGCTGCGCGAGGTCCTGGGCAGCCACCCGGGCACCACCGAGGTGCACCTGAGGCTGCTCAACGGCAGCCGGGAGACCGTGCTGCGGCTCGACCAGGGGCTGCGGGTGCGCCCGAGCACCGCCCTCATGGGCGACATCAAGGCGCTCCTCGGCCCGACCAGCGTGGCGCTGCTCTGATGAAGGACCCTGCTGCCCCCCGGTCGGCCCCGTCCAGAGGCTCCGGCCCCCTTGCAGGGTCCCACCGCAGGCCCCGTCCCGGGTCCCGCCCTGAGCTTGCGAAGGGTGGGGAGGACGGGGTCCTTCCATGGCGGGGGCAGGGGGTCCTTCCACTGCGAGTGGTGAGGAGGACGGGGTCCGTCAACCTGCAGCAGGGCCGCCGGTCCGCCCACCGCCGCGAGCCGGGGCAGCCGGTGTCGGCTGCGCCGGGGCGGACGGCGGCGCGGCCCCGGCGCGGCAGCACCGCGAGCGGCGTCGCCCCTGGAGCAGCCCGACGGAGGCGATGCCGCGGGCCCTCGCCAGGGCGGAGGGACCGGGTGGGAGGTCACCCACGGCGCAGTCCCGTCGATGCGACGTCCGCGCGCGCGCCACGGCCCGGAGGCTGGCGCCCCGCCCGCGTCCGGCCGGGTCCCGCGCGGTGAGCCAGGCAACACGGGCGGTCGCGGCAGGATCCTTGTTTTTCCAAGAGAGCTTGTAAAAACTCGGGGTCGTGCGGAACGCCCTCGACCCGCGAACCCGCCGGGCACCGGCCGGACCCCGCTGATGACCACGACCACGCCCGACGCCCGGGCCGCTGCCCCCGGCCGACCGGGGCCGGTGCCCGTCCCGCTGCGCCGGGCGGTGTTCCTGCTCCCGGCGGCGACCGCCCTGCTGGCCGGGCTGGACGCCGGCCTGCTGCTGCTCGGCCTGCCCGCGCCGGTGTCGGCCGACCGGCTGCCCTTCGTGCACGGCCCGGTCCTCGTACTGGGCTTCGTCGGCACCCTGATCGCCCTCGAGCGGGCCGTCGCGCTGCGCCGGCCGGCCGGGTTCCTCGCCCCGGCGCTGCTGGGCCTGGGCGCCCTGCTCGTCCTCTCACCGGCGCCGCTGCGGGTCGGACAGGGAGTGCAGCTGGCCGGGGCCGCGGCCGTGGTGGCGGTGCACGTGGCCCTGTGGCGGCGGGCCCGCGACGGCGCCGTCCTGGTCCAGGCGCTGGGCGCGGTCGTGGCCGCCGGGGCGACGGTCCTCTGGTGGGGCGGGGTACCCGTCCCGCTGCTGCTGCCCTGGCTGGCCGGCTTCGTCGTCCTCACCGTCGGCGGGGAGCGGCTGGAGCTGGCACGGGTCGCGATGGGCCCCCGGGCCGAGCCGACGCTGGTGCTGCTGGCCGGCGCCGTCCTCGCCGGGATCGTCGCCGCGCTGCTGTGGCCCGGGCCGGGGACACCGCTCCTGGGGGCCGCCGTCCTCGCCCTGGGCGGCTGGCTGGCTGCGCACGACGTGGCGCGCCGGACCGTCCGCGCGCGGGGGCTGACCCGGTTCACGGCCGGGTGCGTGCTCGCCGGCTACGCCTGGCTCGGGGTGGCCGGTGCCGTCTGGTTCGTCGGCGGCGCCGCGCTGGAGGGGCCCCGCTACGACGTGGTGGTGCACACGGTCTTCCTCGGGTTCACCCTGTCGATGGTCATGGCGCACGCCCCGGTGGTCCTGCCCGCCGTCCTGCGCCGCCCGCTGCCGTACACGCCGGCCCTGCTCGTGCCCGCGGCGCTGCTGCACGCCTCCCTGCTCCTGCGGACCTGGGCCGGGGACGGGCTCGGTCTCCACCCCGCCTGGCAGGTCGGCGGCGCCGGCAACGTCGCCGCGGTGCTGCTGTTCCTCGTGCTCGCCGGCTGGTCGGCCGGACGGGCCGCACGGAGCGCCCGGTGAGCCGCGCCCGGGACGGCGGCCGGGGGTTCTGGCCGCTGCGGGACCTGCCGGTCGTGGGCTGGCTCACCGCGACAGCCGGCGTCGCGCTGGTGCACCCGGTCGTGCCGGCGCCGCGCTGGCTGATGATCCACCTGCTCCTGCTCGGCGCGGTCGGTCACGCGATCCTGGTGTGGAGCCGGCACTTCACCGAGGCGTTGCTGCACACCGCCCCCGGGCCCGGCGACCGGAGGACCCAGTCCCGCCGGCTGCTGCAGTTCAACGCCGGTGCGGTCCTGGTGGTCACCGGGGTGGTGTCGGCGACCTGGCCGGTCACGGTCGCCGGCGCCGCCGCGGTGGCCGGCGCGGTCGGGTGGCACGGCGCGGCCCTCGGCCGGCAGCTCCACCGGGCCCCGCCGGGCCGCTTCCGGAGCACGGTCCGTCACCACGTCGTGGCGGCAGCTCTCCTCCCGGTCGGCGCGACGCTGGGCACCCTGCTCGCCCGTGGGCTGGGCGGTCCGTGGCAGGAGCGGGCGCTGCTGGCGCACGTCGTCGTCAACGTGCTCGGCTGGGTGGGGCTGACCGTCGTCGGCACGCTGGTGACCCTGTGGCCGGCGATGCTGCGGACCCGCATCGCCGAGGACGCCGAGCGGGCGGCGCGTCGGGCTCTGCCGGTCCTGGCCGGGGCGGTCGTCGTCGCGGCCGGGGGAGCGCTCGCCGGCTCCCGGACCCTCGCCGTCGCCGGGCTGGCCGGGTACGTGGCGGGCCTGGTCCTGGTCGGCCGGGTGCTCGTCGCGACGGCCCGCACCCGGCCGCCGTCGTCCTACCCGACCTGGTCGGTGGCGGCGGCGGTGCTCTGGCTGACCGGTTGCGTGGCGGCGGCCACGGTCGCGGTGGGCACCGCCGGGTCCTGGGCCGAGGCCGGGGACCGGTTGGCCTGGCTGACGCCGTTCCTCGCCGCCGGGTTCGGCGCACAGGTGCTGCTGGGCGCGCTGTCCCACCTGGTCCCGGTCGCCCTCGGCGGTGGCGCGGTGCCGGTCCGGGCGGCCAACACCGTCCTCGACCGGGGCGGCCCGCTGCGGATCGCCGTGGTCAACGCCGGCCTGCTGGTCTGCGTCCTCCCCGTCCCCAGCGTCGTGCGGGTCGGCGCCTCCGCCCTGGTGCTGGCCGGGCTGGGCGCCTTCGTCCCGCTGCTGTTCCTCGCGATCGGCGCGTCCCGTCGGGCCCGTGCCGGGGACGCCGGGCCCGGCGGCGGAGCGGTGGGCGGTCCGCACCCGCCGACGACCGCCGCGCGCCCACGGGGCCAGGCCGCCGGCCTCGCGGTCGCCGGGCTCGCCGCGGTCGCCCTGGTGGTGGCCGCCGGGGTCGCCGTCGACCCCTCGGCGCTGCCCGACGCCCGCGCCCTGGCCGCCGTCCCCGCGGCCGACGTCGTGCCCACCGGCCGGACGACGACGGTGCGCGTGGAGGCGCGGGACATGCGGTTCACCCCGGAGACGGTCGACGTCCCCGCCGGCGACCGGCTGGTCGTCGAGCTCGTCAACGCCGACGACGCGGCCGTGCACGACCTGGTGCTGGACTCGGGCGCCGACAGCGGCCGGCTGGCGCCGGGCGAGTCCACCCGCCTGGACGTCGGCGTCGTCGGCACCGACCTCGAGGGCTGGTGCTCGGTGGTCGGCCACCGGCAGATGGGCATGGTGCTGCACGTCCGCGCGGTCGGCGGCACCTCGTCACCGGCGGCCGGCAGCGCGGTCGACGCCGCGGCCGGACCCGGCAGCGCCGCCGACGACCTGGACTTCGCCGCGGAGCCGGGCGACGGCTTCACCGCCCACGACCCGGTGCTCCCGCCGTTGACCGACGAGCGCGTGCACCGGCTGACCCTCCCCGTCTCGGAGGTCGAGCGCGAGGTGGCCCCGGGTGTCACCCAGCAGCTGTGGACCTTCGGCGGCAGCGCGCCCGGCCCGGTGCTGCACGGGCGCGTCGGCGACGTCTTCGAGGTCACGCTGGTCAACGACGGCACGATCGGCCACTCGATCGACTTCCACGCCGGCGCGCTGGCACCCGACGGGCCGATGCGGACGATCCCGCCCGGCGAGTCGCTGGTGTACCGCTTCACCGCCACCCGGGCCGGGGTCTGGATGTACCACTGCTCGACCGCGCCGATGTCGGCGCACATCGCCAACGGCATGTTCGGAGCCGTGGTGATCGAGCCCGACGGCCTGCCGGCCGTGGACCGGTCGTACGTGCTGGTGCAGTCCGAGCTCTACCTCGGACCCCAGGGCGGGCCGGTGGACGTCGCCAAGCTGGCCGAGGAGCGCCCGGACGCCGTGGTGTTCAACGGCTACGCCGACCAGTACGACGCCCGCCCGCTGACCGCCGAGGTGGGGGAGCGGGTGCGGATCTGGGTGCTCGACGCCGGCCCGAACCGGGCCACCTCCTTCCACGTCGTCGGCGGGCAGTTCGACACCGTCTACGCCGAGGGCACCCACCTGCTGCAGCCCGGCGCGGGAGGCAGCCAGGTGCTGGCCCTCGGGCCGGCCCAGGGCGGCTTCGTCGAGCTCACCTTCCCCGAGGCGGGGCGCTACCCCGTCGTCTCCCACGTCGTGGTGGACGCCGAGCGGGGCGCGCACGGCGTCGTGGAGGTGAGCGCCGGCCGGTGACCGCGGTCCCGGGACGGCGGCGCGCTGGGGAGCCCGCCGGCGACCCGTCCCGGAACGCGGTTGACTGGGGGCGTGAGCAGCCTGCCCGTCCCGCCGCAGCCCGTCGTCCCGGCCCGGTGGCGCACCGGGGCGCGGTGGCCCGGTCGCGCGGAGCTGCGCGCAGACCTGCGCGGCGGCCTGGTCCTGACCGGGGTGCTGCTGGTGGCCGGGCTGCCGGCGGGGCTGCTGTGGGAGGCGCTGGCCCCGCGCGCGCAGTTCGAGGTCACCGCGGACGGCCCCACCGTGGTCGGGCACCCGTCGGCCGAGCTGCTCGTCGCCGACGACGGCGTCTACACCCTCGTGCTCGCCGGCCTCGGCCTGCTCGCCGGCGTCGCCGCCTGGCAGCTGCGCCGCCGGCGCGGGGTCGCCACGCTGCTCGGCCTGGCCGCCGGCACCCTGCTGGCCGCGCTGGCCGCCTGGCAGCTGGGACAGCTGCTCGGCGCCGGACCCACCGCGGCCGAGCTCGCCGACGTCGGCGCGCGGGTCACCACCGCGGTGCGGCTGCACTCGCTGCCCGCGCTGGCCGTCGGCCCGTTCGTCGCCGTCCTCACCTACGTGGTGGCGGCGCTGTTCGCGCCCGGGGAGGACCTCGACCGACCCGGCTCCGCCCCGGCCGTCGCCGTCCTCCCGCCGGGCGGCCCGCTGCCGGCCCCCGGCCCCGTCCAGGGCCGGCCCCCTGCAGGTAGGAGGACCCCGTCCTCCTTCAGTTGAGGCTGCGCTCCGCGGCGAACTGCTGCATCGGCGCGGGCACCGCGCCCAGGGTCTCCAGCAGGGTCAGCTCGCGGCGCAGCAGCCGGGACTCGGCCCGCAGCCGCCGGCGGGTCGCGGACTCGGCCAGCAACGCCTGGCGGTCCTCGGTGGTCAGCAGCGCCGCCGACGCCACCAGGTAGGACAGCGCCCGCGGGTCGTCGGCGACCGCGCCGGCCAGCTCCGCGGCGTCGGCGGGCTCCTCGCCGTCGTCCTCGCCGGTCAGCCCGGCGACCGCGGCGACGTAGCGGCCGAACAGCTCGCCGACCCCGCGGACCAGCACCGCCATCGACCGGCGCGCGACGTCGGAGACGAGGTCGTCCTCGGGCACGGCGCCTCCGGCCGGTGCCAGCTCCTCCTGGTCGCCGGCGGCCTCCTCGGCCGCCTCCTCCTCGGCCAGCCACTCGACCTGGGCCCGCAGGTAGGGCGGGTCCTCGGTGACGACGACGTCGAGCAGCCGGAACCGGTCCCCGCCGACGGTCACGAGGCGGAACCCGCCGTCGGGCTGCGGCCGCACTCCCTGCACCCGGGCGGTGCAGCCCACGTCGTAGAGCGCCTCCGCCGGGGCGACCTGCTCGACCTCCCACCCCTGCCGGATGGCCACCACCCCGAAGGACCGCTCGCCCTCCGGCGAAGCCAGCAGGTCGTGCACGAGCCGCCGGTAGCGCGGTTCGAAGACCTGCAGCGGCAGGACCACCCCGGGGAACAGCGGGGTCCCCAGCGGGAAGAGCGGGATCAGGTCGCCCACGGCCGTGGAGCCTACGAGCAGTGCCGGCCGAGACCGGGCAGCTCGCCCGACCACGCCGACTATCCTGGGGTGTTCGCCGTCCCCCGCCGCCGGAGGTCCGCCCGTGCTCGCCCGCATCGACCTGCGTGGATCCACCCTGCCGGGGGTGCGTGAGCTCGCCGGCCTGCTGCCCCGGGCCGTCACGGACGTCGACTCGGTGCTGGCCACCGTCCGGCCGCTGTGCGAGGACGTGCGGATCCGCGGCGCCCAGGCGGTCCGGGAGATCACCGCCCGCCTCGACGGCGTCGACCTGGAGGACTTCGCCGTCCCCGCCGAGGCGATCGAGGCCGCGCTCGCCGGGATCGACCCGGCCGTCCGCGCCGCACTGGAGGAGGCCGTCGCGCGCGTGCGCCGGGTGCACGCCGACCAGCGCCGCGCCGACGTCACCACCCGGGTCGTCCGCGGCGGCACGGTCATCGAGCGCTGGGTGCCGGTGCGCCGGGTCGGGCTCTACGTGCCCGGCGGGCTGGCGCCGCTGCTGTCCAGCGTGGTGATGAACGTCGTCCCCGCGCAGATCGCCGGGGTGGAGTCGATCGCGGTCGCCTCCCCGCCGCAGCGCGACCACGGCGGCCTGCCCGACCCCGGCGTGCTCGCCGCGTGCGCGCTGCTCGGCGTCACCGAGGTCTACGCCGTCGGCGGCGCACAGGCCATCGCCGTCTTCGGCTACGGCGCCGGCTCCTGCGAGCCGGTCGACCTGGTCACCGGCCCGGGCAACGTCTACGTGACGGCGGCCAAGCGGCTGCTGCGCGGGCTCATCGGCATCGACTCCGAGGCCGGGCCCACCGAGGTGGCCGTCCTCGCCGACGACACCGCCGACCCGGTGCACGTCGCGGCCGACCTGGTCAGCCAGGCCGAGCACGACCCGCTGGCCGGCGCGGTGCTGGTCACCACCAGCGAGCAGCTCGCCGACGCCGTCCTCGACCTGGTACCCGCCCAGGTGGCCGCGACCAAGCACTCCGACCGGATCACCACCGCGCTGGACGGCAGCCAGTCGGGCGTCGTCCTGGTGGACGACGTCGAGGCGGGCCTCGCGGTGGTCGACGCCTACGCCGCCGAGCACCTGGAGATCCAGACCCGGGACGCCCGCGCGGTCGCGATGCGGGTGCGCAACGCCGGCGCGGTGTTCGTCGGCCCGTGGTCGCCGGTGTCGCTGGGCGACTACTGCGCCGGCTCCAACCACGTGCTGCCCACCGGCGGGTGCGCGCGGCACTCCAGTGGGCTGTCGGTGCAGTCGTTCCTGCGCGGCGTCCACGTCGTCGAGTACGACGAGCAGGCCCTCGCCGAGGTCGCCGGGCACATCGACGCCCTGGCCGGCGCCGAGGACCTGCCCGCGCACGCCGCCGCCGTCCGGGCCCGGCAGCGCGCATGACGCACGGCGTCGCCAGCAGCACGGACCAGCTCCCGCTGCGGCCGGAGCTGCGCGGCCGCTCGCCCTACGGCGCCCCGCAGCTGCCGGCCCGCTACCGGCTCAACACCAACGAGAACCCGCACCCGCTGCCACCCGAGCTGCTCGCCGACCTCGGCGCGGCGCTCATGCGCGCCGCGGTCGAGCTCAACCGCTACCCCGACCGCGACGCGCTCGACCTGCGCCGCGACCTCGCCGGCTACCTGACCCGCACCAGCGGCGAGCCGATCGAACCGGCGCAGGTGTGGGCGGCCAACGGCAGCAACGAGGTCCTCCAGCAGGTCCTGCAGGCCTTCGGCGGCGCCGGGCGGACGGCGCTGGGTTTCACGCCGTCCTACTCGATGCACCCGATCATCTGCGCGGGCACCGGCACCGCCTGGGTCGACGGGCACCGGCGGGCGGACTTCACCATCGACGTCGCGGCCGCCGCGGCGCAGGTGTGCGAGGTGCGCCCGGACGTCGTCTTCGTGACCAGCCCGAACAACCCCACCGGCACCGCGGTCGCGCTGGAGACGATCGCTGCGCTGTACGACGCGACGTCCGGCGTGGTCGTCGTGGACGAGGCCTACGCCGAGTTCGCCCGCGCCGGCACGCCGTCGGCGCTGACCCTGCTCCCGGGCCGGCCGCGGCTGATCGTGAGCCGCACGATGAGCAAGGCGTTCGGCATGGCCGGGCTGCGGCTGGGCTACCTCGCCGCCGACCCGGCCGTCGTCGACGCGGTGCAGCTGGTCCGGCTGCCGTACCACCTCTCCTCGCTGACCCAGGCCGCCGCGCGGACGGCGCTGGCGCACACCGACGCGCTGCTGGCCACCGTCGACGCGGTCAAGGCCGAGCGGGACCGGATCGTCGCCGCCCTGCCGGCGATGGGGCTGACCAGCGTGCCCAGCGACGCCAACTTCGTGCTCTTCGGCCGGTTCGCCGACGCGCCGGCCGCGTGGCGGGCGCTGCTCGACCACGACGTCCTCGTGCGCGACACCGGGCTGCCCGGCTGGCTGCGGGTGACCGCCGGGACGCCGGAGGAGACAACTGCTTTCCTCACCGCGCTGAGTGAGGTCGTCCGTGAGCACGGCGCCACCTGATGCGCCCGGGGCCGAGTACTCCAGTACCCCCTCGGTGAGGTGGCCGCCGAGCACCGCCTGGGAGACTGAGCGCATGAGTCGCACTGCACGCGTCGAGCGGGAGACCAGCGAGACCAAGCTCGTCGTCGAGCTCGACCTCGACGGCACGGGCACGAGCTCGATCAGCACCGGGGTCGGCTTCTACGACCACATGCTGACCTCGCTGTCCAAGCACAGCGGCATCGACCTCACCGTCCGCGCCGACGGCGACCTGCACATCGACGCCCACCACACGGTGGAGGACGTCGCGATCGCCCTCGGCTCCGCCTTCGCCCAGGCGCTGGGGGACAAGAAGGGCATCACCCGCTACGGCGACGCCACGATCCCCATGGACGAGGTGCTCGCCCAGGCCGCGGTCGACCTCTCCGGTCGGCCGTACTTCGTGCACGCCGAGCCCGAGGGCATGACGCCGATGATCGGGCCGGACTACCCGACCAGCCTGACCCGGCACGTGCTGGAGTCCTTTGCGTTCAACGCGCGGATCAGCCTGCACGTGCGGGTGCTCTACGCCGGCCGGGACGCCCACCACATCGTCGAGGCCCAGTTCAAGGCGCTGGCCCGGGCGCTGCGCACCGCCGTCGCGCTCGACCCGCGGATCCCCGACGTGCCCTCCACCAAGGGTGCGCTGTAGGCCATGGCGCGGCTCCGGTACCTCGCATGACCTCCGGCGTCGTCCTGCTGGTCCTCGGCGGCTTCCTGCTGGGCGGGGCCTGGAGCATCTGGAAGGCCGACTCGGACACCAAGGGGCGGACCGGTCCGCAGGTCGCCTTCGCCGTGATCCTGCTGCTCGCCGCGCTGCTGGCGACGGCATCGGGCGTCCTGCGGTTGGTGTGAGCGAGGAGCCGCGGTTCCTCGACGTCGTCCTCGCCGACCCCACGGTGGCCGCGGTCGTGCAACGCGCTCCGGAGCTGGGCGTTGGGGGACTGGTCGCTCACCGCCGGGGTGCTGTTCCCGGCGGTGTGGAAGGAGCTGACCTTCGGCCGGCGGTCACCGGGGTGCGCGACGTCGACTGTTCTCCTTCCCCCGACACCTCCAGGGACGCCGAAGACGCCGTCATCCGCCGCGGCGGGCAGCTGTTCGCCGACCTGCCGGTGCCGGGCGAGATCCGCGACCAGGCGCGGGTGCACCTGTGGCACGCCGACGGCTTCGGCACGACCACCCGGCCATTGCGCAACTGTGCCGACGCAATCGAGGGGTTAGTGGCCGTGTGCTGTTGCTGTGGCGTGACCGTGGACGCGCATGGCCGGCCCCACGGCCATGCGCCTCACGGCTACGACGACCTGTTCAGCCTGGTCACACGCCCGAACCGGCACGGTCCGGCGCCGCGGTACGTGTTCGAGGCCAAGGCGGCCCACTGGACCAGCCTCTGGCCCGAGCTCACCGTGCTGCCCTGGGAGGGGAGCGCCGCAGGGCTCTGACGGCCGCTTCTCCCTTCCACTCGCCGCCGGTGCTGACGCACGAGCGGCCGGCAGCCGACCCGGGCCCGTGTGGGCGTCGGTCAGCTGTCGGCTGCTGTGCTGGCGGGGGTGGCGGCGTGACGTCGGATCAGGCGGCGGTCACGAGCGGCGGTCCGGTGCGCTGGGGCCCGATGAGGATCTCGGTGCCGTCGGGTCGCCGGGTGCGCCATCGCCCGTCGGGTTGTCGCTCGACGCGGAAGCCGTGGTGGACTTTCGTGTGGTGCCGCTCGCACAGCAGCGCGGCGTTGTCCAGGTCGGTCTGGCCGCCGTTGATCCACTCCAGCAGGTGGTGCACGTCGCACCACCAGGTCGGCGCCCCACAGCCGGCGAACACGCACCCGCCGTCACGGACCTCGGCAGCGCGACGGACGTGCGGCGGGAACAGCCGGACGGTGCGGCCGTGGTCAAGTGGCACCCCGTCGGGCCCCATCACGATGCGGGTGACCTGCCCGTCGCAGGCCAGCCAGCGGGCGCGGGCGGCGGAGATCGTCGCGCCGGACCCCATCTCGGCCGCACTCCGCCCGGTGGCGGGGTCGACGAGGTCCTCGATGGCGATCTTCACCACGACCTGCGGCTTGTGCCCCCGAAGCTGCGGCAGCGAGCCGGCGGCCAGGGCGTTGTCGCACAGCTGCACCAGCGCGTCGGCTTGCTGCTGGGCGCGGCTGCGCTCGTCGCCGGTGCTGCGGCCGGCCTGCACCAGCGCCTCCAGCGCCGTCTGCAACTTCTCCAGACCGACAGCGTCGAGGTCGAACCGGCCCGAGCCCGATCCGTCGGGGCGCTGGGCGATCACCAGCCGCCGCCCCTCGGTCGGATCGGGCTCCGGGCCGTCGGCGTCCAGCCGGTCGAGGTAGTGCTGCACCGCCTTGGCCACGTCGGCGCACCGCTGTTGGGTGGCCACACCGGCCAGCACCGCATCGACCGCGGCCAGGTCGACGTCCTGCTCGGCAGCCAGCGCGAGCGGCTCCGGCTCGGCCACCCGCGCCACCAGCCCGGCCTGCTCGCCGGTGACGTGCCCGGCGGCGAACGCGGCGGCCAGCGCGGGCAGGTGCTCGAGCGCCCGCCCGGCGCGGACCACCCGCCCGGCCTCCGCCGGGGACAGGTGGGCGTGCCCGCGCAGCCAGGAGGCCATCGACTTGAGCCCATCGACCTCGGCTGCGCCGGCGCTCTCACACTCGCGTACGGTGCGGGCGATCTCGGCGGCGATCCGGTTCTGCGCCATGAGCAGCGGCCGCAGCCGATCCAGCAGCGCCGGGCCGAACAGCGGCGAGAGGTCCTCGGCGGCGAGGGCGTCGAGTGCGGCCTGCAGCTCGTCCACGACACCTCCCACTGCTTCGATCACGTGTTCTAAGTCTAGTTGAGTCGACCCCGTTGCTCAACATGAACTTGCAGGTCAGCGCTCTGTCCACAGATCTGCGGATGCCCTTGACGCGCACTCCTGCGCCCCACCGCGACACCCCATCCTCAAGATCGGTTCCCGGCGCTGATCATGTCGCGGTGAAGGCCGAGCCGTAGGTGTCGATCGCATCGGCGAGGTCTTCCGAACCAAGGCTTCGCTGTCGGCCAGCGGCGTCTGGTTCCTCCGTACCTCGACGAAGTCGACTCCCAGGGCAGCTGCCACGAGCCCTCCCAGAAGACAACCACGCGTCTCAGGGCCCAGTACCACAGTCGGCTGCTCGGAGTCGAAGAGGCCGGCCAGCGCCGGGAGGACCTCTGCGTCACGCCACCAGCCCGTCATGTCGGCGAACGAGCTGACGTCGGTGCGGTCGCCGCGCCAGCGGAAGCCGCCGCGCAACCGTTCACGGAGCTGGCGCGGGGCCGGAGGGGCGGACATGCCCCGAGGGTGCCCGGACCCGCGGGCTCACGAGCCGAACCTCGCCGGGTCCTGTCGGAGGAGCACGGCCGTGTGCGAGGCCGACGCGGTACGGCCTGTGCGACGACCGCCACCTCGGGCCCGTCGGCCGCCCGCCTCCTGCCACGTACCGTGGCAGGGGTGAAGAAGGTCGTCGTCCTCGACTACGGCTCGGGCAACCTGCGCTCGGCCGAGCGCGCGCTGGCCCGCGTCGGCGCCGACGTCACGGTGACCGCCGACCGGCAGGCCGCGCTCGAGGCCGACGGGCTCGTCGTCCCGGGGGTCGGCGCCTTCGCCGCCTGCATGGACGGGCTGCGCGCCGTCGACGGGCCGCGCGTGATCGGTCGCCGGTTGGCCGGCGGCCGGCCGGTGCTCGGGGTCTGCGTCGGCATGCAGGTGCTGTTCGAGCGCGGCGTCGAGCACGGCCACGACGCCGAGGGCTGCGGGGAGTGGCCCGGCGTCGTCGAGCAGCTGAAGGCCCCGGTGCTGCCGCACATGGGGTGGAACACCGTCGAGGTGCCCGAGGGCAGCGCGCTCTTCGCCGGCCTCGCGGACCAGCGCTTCTACTTCGTGCACTCCTACGGCGTGCGCCACCTCCCGCTCGGCGCCGAGGGGCCGCCGTCCCCGCTCGCGAGCCCGATGGTCACCTGGGCCGAGCACGGCGACCGTTTCGTCGCCGCGGTCGAGAACGGCGCCCTGTCGGCGACCCAGTTCCACCCGGAGAAGAGCGGCGACGCCGGCGCCCAGCTGCTGACCAACTGGCTCGGCACGCTGGACTGACGCCGGACCGGAGCCGGTCGGCCGCCTAGGGTGACGCCGTCCCGTCCCGGCGTCCCGCGGAGGTGCGTGTGCCCGCCGAGCAGCCCCCACCCCGCGGACGACGCCTCGCCGGTCTCGTCGTCGTGGCGCTCCTCCTCGGCCTGACCGGCTGGTCGGTCGCCGCGCTCGGGCCGCCGAGCCCGCTACCCCCCGATGCCCCCGCCGACCGGTTCAGCGCCGCCCGCGCGTTCGAGCACGTCCAGCGCGTGGGCGCCCGTCCGCACGTCGCCGGCAGCGCCGCGGACGCCGACGTCGTCACCTACCTGGTCGACACGCTGACCGGCCTCGGCCTGGACACCCGCGTCCAGACCGCGGTGGGCGCCCGACCGTCCGGCCCCGGAGCCGCCGAGATGGCCACGGTGCGCAACGTCGTCGCCGTGCTGCCCGGCAGCGACCCGGCCGGGCGGCTGTTCCTCGTCGCCCACCACGACTCGGTCCAGACCGGGCCGGGCGCCAGCGACGACGGCGCCGGCGTGGCCGCGCTGCTCGAGTCGGTCCGCGCCCTCGCCCAGGGGCCGCGGCCGCGCAACGACGTCGTGGTGCTGTTCACCGACGCCGAGGAGGCCTGCCTCTGCGGCGCGGAGGCGTTCATCGCGTCGCACCCGCTCGCCGGCCAGGGCGGCGTGGTGCTCAACTTCGAGGCACGCGGCACCGGCGGCCCGCCGGTCATGTTCCAGACCTCGCCCGGCAACTCGGGCCTGGCCGCGGTCTTCGCCGGCGCGGCGCCCCACCCGGTGGCCACCAGCTTCGCCGTCGAGGTCTACCGCGCGCTGCCCAACGACACCGACCTCACCCCGTTCCTCGACGACGGTCGGTTCACCGGGATGAACACCGCTTTCGTCGACGGCGCCGCCGCCTACCACACCCCACAGGACACCCCCGACCGGCAGGACCCGGCGAGCCTGCAGGCCATGGGGGACAACGCCCTGGCGCTGGCGCGCGCGCTCGGCGACCGCGACCTCGCCACCCTGGCCGGGCCGGCAGCCGGCGACGCCACCTACCTGCCGGTCCTCGGTCGGCTGGTCCGCTACCCGGGGTCGCTGGTCTGGCCCCTGGCGGCCGCCGCCGCCGCCGCGGTCCTGCTGCTCGTCGGGGTGCTCGCCCGGCGGGGAACCAGCTCCCCCGGCCGGACGGCGGCGGCGACCGGCCTCGCCCTGCTGCCGCTGGCCGCCGCGCCGCTGGCGGTGCACGGCCTGTGGCTGCTGCTGGTCGCCGTCCGGCCGGGCTACCGCACGGTGCTCGACCCCTGGCGGCCCGGCTGGTACCGGCTCGCCGCCGTCGCACTCGTCCTCGCCGTCGTCCTGGCCTGGTACGGACTGCTGCGCCGTCGGGTCGGCGCCGCCGCGCTGGCCGCCGGCGCCCTGGTGTGGCTCGCGGTCCTGGGAGTGGTGCTGGCCGCGCTGGCGCCGGGCGGCTCCTACCTGGCGGCGCTGCCCGCGCTGGCCGGAGCGCTGGCCGGGCTGGTCCGCGCACCGGGGCTGCGTCCGGTCGCGGTCCTGCTCGCCGGTGCGGTCGCGGTCGTCGTCCTGGCGCCGACCGTGGCCCTGTTCCTCCCGGCGCTGGGGATGTCCGGCGCGGCCGCGCCGTCGGTCGTCGTGACGCTGGGCGCCCTCGCGCTGCTGCCGGCCGTCGAGCTGCTCCTCGCCGACGGGCGCCGGCTCCCCGCCGCCGTGCCGGGGGTCGCCGTCGTCGCCGCGGTCGCCTGCACGCTGGCCGGGCTGTCGGTCGACCGGTTCGACCCCCGGCACCCGATCCCCAGCCAGCTGGCCTACGTCCTCGACACCGACGCCGGCCGGGCCTGGTGGGCCACCACCGAGGCCGACCCGGGCGAGTACACGTCCCGCTACGTCCGCGGCCCGTCGCAGCTACCGGCGGCGTACCCGTACCCGGGTGGGGACGACGTGTCGAGCGGGCCGGCCCAGGTCGCGGCGCTGCCCGCCCCGCGGGTCGAACCGGTCGCCGAGCGGCTCACCGGTGGCCGCCGCGAGATCACCGTGCGGGTGATCCCGCAGCGGGAGGGCGTGCGGCTCCTGGCCCTCGATCTGGACGCCGGCGAGGGCACCGTCGTCGCGGCCCGCGCCGAGGCCCGTGACGTGCCGGAGGCGGCGCTCGGCGGGCACCGCCTGCGGGTGACCTTCTCCGCGCCGCCGGCCGACGGCGTGGAGCTCCGGGTCACCGTCGAGGGCGGCGGCCCGCCGGACCTGCTGGTCGTCGACGGTAGCGACGGCCTGGACGGCCTGCCCGGCTTCGTGCCACGGCCCGCGGACGTCGACGCCGCCGGGTCGCACAGCTCGGACCTGGTGCTGGTCTCGGCCACCGTCGCGCTGGGCTGAGCGACCGCGGCCGGCGGGCCCGGGCCGCGGCGCTCACCAGCGCCGGCTCCACCGCCGGTGCCGGAGGAACACCACGAGCAGCAGCAGGGCGAGGACCGGGGGAGCGCCGTGCACGAGCGCCACCACCGACCAGACCAGGACCATCGCCACGAGGACGGCGACCGCCGCCCGCGGGGCCCACGCCGGCGGGCCCGGCGCCCGACGGGCCGGTGGCGGCTCGGCGGGGAGGTCGGCCAGCAGCGGCGGGAGCTCGTCGAGGTGCACCGCCGCGTGCGCGCGGGCCGCCCGCTCGTCGTACTCGCCGACGGTCAGCCGCCCCTCGGCGAGGTTCCGGCCGAGCCGCTCCACCACCCGCTGCCGGTCGGCGTCCCCCGCGCGCATCCGCGATGGCTCCATGTCGCCCGCCTCCTCCGTCTCCCGGCCCCATGCTCCGCCGCGCAGCGGTACGCCGTCGTCGGCGCGGGAGCGGCTGTGCGCCTACGCGGCCCGACGTACGGGCCAACGTCCCGGGGCGGTCACCAGTGCCCGCGGTGCACGACCTCCTCGACGCCGCGCCGACCGCGCCGCAGGGACGGCGACCGGCGGTCCTCCCCGCCCGGGTAGCCCACCGAGAGGCAGCCGACCGGCCGGTGGCCGTCGGGGACGCCGAAGGCCTCCCGGAAGGCGTCCACCCGATCGGCGGGGACGCCGAAGAAGCAGGCGCCCAGCCCCTCGTCGACCGCGGTCAGCAGCACCAGCAGGGCCGCCATCCCGGTGTCGACGTCCCAGTAGGGAACCGGCCAGCGCGCCTCGTCACGGTCGGTCCAGCCCTTGTCCGGCTCGGCGTAGCGGTCCAGGTAGGCCGCCCTGCACGACAGCGCCACGATCAGCAACGGCGCCCGGCGCATCCGGGTGAGCCAGCCGTCGGGTGTCCCGCCGGTCGTGGTCACCGTCCAGAAGCGATCCCGCTCCTCGGGGGTCTCGAGCACCAGGAACGCCCAGCCCTGGGTGAACCCCGCCGACGGCGCCCGGATCGCGTGCTCCAGCAGCCGCTCCCGCACCTGCGGCGGCACCGGCCGGTCGGGGTCGTAGTCGCGCACCATGCGCCGCCGGCGGACGACGTCGGCGAACTCCACACCGCCACCCTGCCAGGCCGCCACCCTGCCACCCCGCCGCGGCGCCCCGGGGAACGCGGTGCCGCAGCGCCCGCACGCCGCCACCCTCCGGCCGGTGACGCGGGCGACAGGAGGGACGTCACTAGCCTGAGGGCGTGCCGAAGCTGCAGCTGCTGCCCGCCGTCGACGTCGCCGACGGCCAGGCCGTCCGGCTCGTGCAGGGGGAGGCCGGCAGCGAGACCTCCTACGGCGACCCCCTCGAGGCGGCGCTGACCTGGCAGCGCGACGGCGCCGAGTGGGTGCACCTGGTCGACCTCGACGCCGCCTTCGGCCGGGGCAGCAACCGTGCGCTGCTCGCCCGCGTCGTCGGCGAGCTCGACGTCGACGTGGAGCTCTCCGGCGGCATCCGGGACGACGCGTCGCTGGCCGCGGCGCTGGCCACCGGCTGCCGGCGGGTCAACCTGGGCACTGCCGCGCTGGAGTCGCCGGAGTGGTGTGCCGCGGCCATCGCCGAGCACGGCGACCGGATCGCCGTCGGCCTCGACGTCCGCGGCACCCGGCTGGCCGCCCGCGGGTGGACCCGCGAGGGCGGCGAGCTCTACGAGACCCTCACCCGGCTCGACGCCGAGGGCTGCGCCCGCTACGTGGTCACCGACATCACCAAGGACGGCACGCTGCGCGGACCCAACCTCGACCTGCTGCGCGAGGTCTGCGCCGCCACCGACCGCCCGGTCGTCGCCTCGGGCGGGGTCAGCTCCCTGGACGACGTCCGGGCGCTGGCCCGGCTCACGCCGGTGGGCGTGGAGGGCGCCATCGTGGGCAAGGCCCTCTACGCCGGCGCGTTCACCCTGCCCGAGGCGCTGAAGGTGACCGAGGAGTTCGCGTGAGCACGGTGCGGCTGGGCTCCGGCGGGCCCTGGGAGGACGTCGTCGGCTACAGCCGCGTCGTCGTGGTGGGGGACCAGGCCTGGGTCAGCGGCTGCACTGCCACCGTCGACGGCGAGGTCGTGCACCCCGGCGACGTGGGCGCCCAGGCCCGGGTGGCGTTCTCGGTGCTCGTCCGGTCGCTGGAGAGCGCCGGGTTCAGGGCTGCCGACGTCGTCCGCACCCGCATGTACGTCACCGACACCAGTCGCTGGGAGGAGGTGGGCCGGGTGCACGGCGAGGTCTTCGGCGCCGTCCGGCCGGCCACCGCGATGATCGGCGTCGCCTCGCTGCTGCACCCCGACATGCTGGTCGAGGTGGAGGCCGACGCGGTGCGGGGCGCGTCGTGAGCCTCGCCGTCCGCGTCATCCCGTGCCTGGACGTCGACGCCGGCCGGGTGGTCAAGGGGGTCAACTTCGTCGACCTGCGCGACGCCGGCGACCCGGTCGAGATGGCCCGCGTCTACGACGCCGAGGGTGCCGACGAGCTGACCTTCCTCGACATCACCGCCAGCTCCGGCGACCGGGAGACCACCTACGACGTCGTCCGCCGGACCGCGGAGAGCGTGTTCATCCCGCTGACCGTCGGCGGCGGTGTGCGGTCGGTGGCCGACGTCGACCGGCTGCTGCGCGCGGGCGCGGACAAGGTCGCGGTCAACACCGCCGCCGTCGCCCGGCCCGAGCTGATCGGCGAGATCACCGACCGCTTCGGCAACCAGGTGCTGGTGCTCTCCCTCGACGCCCGGCGCTGCCGCGACGGCGCGGTCACCGACTCCGGCTTCGAGATCACCACCCACGGCGGGCGGCGCGGCACCGGCCGGGACGCCGTCGAGTGGGTGGTGCGGGCCGCCGAGCTCGGCGCCGGCGAGGTGCTGCTCAACTCGATGGACGCCGACGGCACCCAGGCCGGCTTCGACACCGAGCTGATCCGGGCGGTGCGCCGCGAGGTCACCGTGCCGGTGGTCGCCAGTGGGGGGGCCGGGGAGCCGGAGCACTTCCCGCCGGCGGTGGCAGCCGGCGCCGACGCGGTGCTGGCCGCCAGCGTCTTCCACTTCGGCAAGCTGCGCATCGGCGAGGTCAAGGCCGCGCTCGCCGGCGCCGGTGTCCCCGTGCGGTGACATCGTCGTCCTACCGGACGACACCGCGTCCAGGTGCCCAGAAGGACCCCTCCGGGGCACACTGGGCGCGACACCGTCAGCCGGTGGTGACCCGGGCGGCGTCCCGGCGGCCGCTGGCCCACAGCAGCAGCTCCAGCGGCTCGCCCGAGACGACCGTCTCCGGCGTCCCGCTGCCGAACCGCCTCTCCTCGCCGGGCGCGTCGCTGCGGCGCAGCACCAGCGCACCCGGGACCTGGCCGGCGGCGACCCGGCCGAAGAGGCCGAGGGCGCGCCAGAGGCGGTCCTGCGCCGCCCGCGGCAGCGGCCGCGGCGCCCAGCCCGGCTGGGCGCGGCGCACGTCCTCGTGGTGCACGACGTACTCGACCGTGTCGAGCGCCCCGGCCACCGGTGGCCAGGCGGCCGGCAGCCAGGGGGGCGGGCCGGAGCGCACGCGGTCGACCAGTTCGGCGTAGGGGGTCCCGGTCCGCAGCCGGTCCTCCACGCGGTGCGACCAGGCGGCCAGCGGCCGGCCGACCGGCGTCGTCTCCAGCGCGAACCCGGGCACCGCGTCGGGACGGCGGTCGCGGGTGACCAGGTGCGCGGCCAGGTGGGCGGTGTCCCAGCCCTCGCACAGGGTGGGCGCGTGCGGCCCCAGCTCGTCGAGCAGGTCGGCCAGCTCGGCGCGCTCGGCGGCCGCGAGGGAGCGAGTCGTCACACCGCGGGGGTTACCGACGTGGACGGGCCGGGAAACGGGCCGGCCGAACCGTCCCGGCCGAGCTCGTCGGACCGTCCGGTGCCCGTCGGCCCGTCCGGCGCCGGCAGTCCGTGCGACGCCCGTTAGCGGGTCTAAGCACCGCGTACAGTCGGTGATCCCGCCCTGTCCACGTGAGGAGCGCCGTGCCCCGCCGCCGCCGAGACGCCGTGGTGCGGCGCGGCCTGCGCCACGTCGGGCGCGCGATCGCCGAGCAACCCGGCATGTTCACCCTGGCCTTCCTCGCCAGCTGCCTCTACGGCGGGATGACCGTGGCCAGCGCCTACGTCGTCGGCGGGATCACCGACCGCGTCGTCCTCCCGGCGTTCGCCTCGGGCGCGACCACCACGGCGGCGCTGACGCTGGCCGTCGCCGCCTTCCTCGGCGTCGCCGTCCTCAAGATCGCAGGCATCCTCGGCCGGCGGCTGTTCGCCGGCATCATGGGTTACCGGCTGCAGGCCGACTACCGGCGCCGGGTCACCGGTCAGTACCTGCGGCTGCCCCTGTCCTGGCACCAGCGCCACCCGACCGGGCAGCTGCTGTCCAACGCCAACTCCGACGTCGAGGCCGCCTGGTTCTTCGTCGCGCCGCTGCCGTTCGCCTGCGGTGCGGTGGTGATGATCGCGATCACCGTGGTCGCGCTGGTGGCCACCGATCCGTGGCTGGCGCTGGTCGGCCTGGTCGTCTTCCCCGCGGTCTTCGCGGTCAACGCCGTCTACTCGCAGGTGATGAGTCCGCGGGTGCAGCGGGCGCAGCAGCTGCGCGCCGAGGTCAGCGAGATCGCCCACGAGAGCTTCGACGCCGCCCTGGTGGTCAAGACCCTCGGCCGGGAAGACGTCGAGACCCGCCGGTTCACCGCCCGCGCCGAGGAACTGCGCGACGGCCTGATCGCCGTCGGCCGGGTGCGCGGCCTGTTCGACCCGCTCATGGAGGCCCTGCCCAACCTCGGCACGCTGGCCGTGCTGCTCATCGGCGCCGGACGGGTGGCCGACGGCGCCGCCGACGCCGGCGACCTGGTCTCCATCGCCTACCTGTTCACCCTGCTCGCCCTGCCCATCCGCGCCATCGGCTGGGTGCTGGCCGACCTGCCCCGCGCGCTGGCCGGCTTCGACCGGGTCACCCCGGTGCTCGACGCCACGGGAGAGGTCCCGCACGGCGCCGAGGCCGCGGCCGGCGGCAGCGGCGGCGCCTCCCTGGCGCTGCGCGACGTGGGGTTCGCCTTCGACGACGACGACGGCGCCCGGCGGCCGACCCTCTCGGGGGTGAGCTTCGACGTCCCCGCCGGCAGCACGGTCGCCGTCGTCGGACCGACCGGGTCGGGCAAGTCCACCCTGGCCGGGCTGCTGGTCCGGCTGGTCGACCCGGCCACGGGGTGGGTGCTGCTCGACGGCGCGGACCTGCGGACGCTGCGGGAGGGCGAGGTCAGCGGCCAGGCGGCGTTCGTCCCCCAGGGCACCTTCCTCTTCGACGACACCGTCCGCGGCAACGTCACCCTCGGCGCCGACCTGCCCGACGACGCGGTCTGGGCGGCGCTGCGGGTGGCCGCGGCCGACGACTTCGTGCGCCGGCTGCCCGACGGGCTCGACACCCGGGTCGGGGAGCGGGGCGCCACGCTGTCCGGCGGGCAGCGGCAGCGGATCGCGCTGGCCCGCGCCGTCGTCCGCCGTCCCCGGCTGCTGGTGCTCGACGACGCGACCAGCGCCGTCGACCCCGCCGTCGAGGCGCGCATCCTCGACGCCCTCCGCAGCGCCGACCGGCCCTCCACCGTCGTCGTGGTCGCCTACCGGCAGGCCACCATCGCGCTGGCCGACGAGGTCGTCTGGCTCGAGGGCGGCCGGGTGCTCGCCCGGGGCAGCCACGAGGAGCTGCTGGCCGAGGTCCCCGGCTACGCCGCCCTGGTCCGCGCCTACGCCCAGCCGGAGGTGGCGGCGTGAGAAGCCCTGTGTCAAGCCGCCTGCCGTTGATCTTGGTTGAGGATGCGTTGCAGGGCGTTGTGTCGGGCGGGGTCGTAGGCTTCGCCGGCTTGCCAGCAGTGCCAGATCACG
>NZ_QOHF01000052.1 GCF_003319115.1 Geodermatophilus sp. TF02-6
TAGACAAGCGGTTACGCGCCAAGCTCCGTTACCAGGCACTCCGGAGTCCCGCCGAACTGCCTCCGCCACGACCTGGGTAAACGCGCCGTCCCGTCACCAGGAACCGAGCTCAGCTGCGGAACTCAGGGACAGGCCGCCCACTGGTTCGACCCCGCGCCGGCGGCCGTCCAGATGCGCCGGGTGCTGCGCCCCGGCGGGGTGGTCGAGCTGGTGTGGAACACCCGCGACGAGCAGGTGCCCTGGGCCGCCGCCCTGGGCGAGGTGCTGGCCGCCGAGTCGCGCGACCACGAGGCCGACCAGACCGTCGTGGAGCAGTTCGCCCGCGCGCTGGACGCCCGCGTGGAGCACGCCCGCTCCGGGACCGTCCAGCGGACCAGCCCGGAGCAGGTCGTCGCCGGCATCGCCACGCGCAGCTACGTCGCCACCGTGGACGACGCCCGGCGCGGGCAGTTCCTCGGCCGGGTCCGCGCGCTGCTCGCCACCCACTCCGACACCCGCGGCCGCGACCTCGTCGACCTGTCCTACCGCACCGGCACCTACCGGCTCGCGCCCGCCTGACCGACGGCGAACACCCGGCGGAACGGCAGCAGCGTCGTCCCGTCGACCCGCGGCGGGTACGCCTCCCGCAGCGCCGCGGCGTACTCGGCCGTCAGCTCGGCGGCGTCGTCCGCGTCGAGCCGCGCGAGCACCGGCCGCAGCACCGTGCTGCGCACCCAGCCCAGCACCGGGTCGTCCCCGGACAGCACGTGCAAGTAGGTGGTCTCCCAGGCGTCCACGGCCAGCCCCTCGCCGGTGAGGACCTCCAGGTAGCCGGCCGGGTCCAGCACCGCGTCGGCCGCCGGCGCGGCGTCGGCCAGCAGCCCCGCCCAGCGCGGCGAACGGCACAGGTCGGCCAGCAGCGCGTGGGTCGGCGCCCGCCCGTTGCCGGGGACCTGCAGCGCCAGCCAACCGCCGGGCGCCAGCCGGCCGGCCCACCGGCGCAGCAGCTCGGCGTGACCGGGCACCCAGTGCAGGACGGCGTTCGTGACCAGGACGTCGACCGGCGCGCCGGGCTGCCAGTCGCGCACGTCACCCGCGACGAACTCGACCCGGCCCGGGACCGCGTGCGCGGCCGCCGCGGCGAGCATGTCCGGTGAGGAGTCCACGCCGGTCACCCGCGCGCCGGGCCAGCGGGCCGCCAGCGACGCGGTCAGCGCACCCTCCCCGCAGCCCAGGTCGACCACGACCAGTGGTTCCCGGGCGCCGACGCGGGCCAGCAGGTCGGTGAACGGCCGGGCCCGCTCGTCGGCGAAGCGCAGGTAACCGGCCGGGTCCCACGCGGCGCTACGGGTCACGGACCCGACCCTAGTACTACAGGGCTACAGCCTTGGCGTGGCAACGCGGTGATCGTGCTCCGGCGTGCTGCTGTTCAGGATGCGGTGCTGCCGAGACAATGATGCTGTGTCGTGCACAGACCTGCAGGATTGGT